>NZ_NFHG01000003.1 GCF_002159265.1 Flavonifractor sp. An82 | reverse complement strand
GGGTAACGGTGGGGGCGGTATTGGGGGTCACGTCGGCGGCAGAGGGCGCGCTCTTGCCCGCGGAGGGGATGAGCAGCAGGCACACACACACCACGGCGGCGGCCACCAGCAGGGGCAGAGTTACGCCGGGGCCTTTTCCCCGCTTTTTTTGCACACGTTTGGGACGATAGGACTGGGACACAGGAGACACCTCGTTCTTTTAATCTGAATCCGGCTGTCAGTTACAGCGTTCTGATTCTTAGACGGCAGCGCGGCGCAAAAAGTTGAAGGCGCGGATTTTATTTTTGCTGAAAAAACGCCGGGAAATACCCGGCGTTTTTTGTGGGGGGACCGATTCAGTTCAGGCCGTCCAGCACCTTCTGGGCAGCATCGGCATCGGCGGCCACCACCAGCAGGGCGGTGGTGCCGGACTGCTCCACGATGGCGTGGTTGAGCTTGTCCACCTCGGCGGGCATATAGCTCTTCAGGGCTTCGATCTGGTCGCTCACCCGCTTGTCCAGGGCCTCCTTGGCGGTCTTGGCGGCAGCCTCGTCGGTAAGGGTGAGCACGGCGATCTCCTCCGCCCCCATGGACAGGGAGGTGTATACCGCGCAGTCGGCGATGGTAGACGCGTCAATGCCGTACATGGCGGCGGCGGTGTCCTTGTCCAGGGTGTCCAGGGTATCGGTGAAGGCCGTGGAGTCCAGCAGGGCCTGGGCAGTGGCGGCGGGATCGTAGCTCTTGGCGGTCTCGCCTCCGCCGCCGCAGGCGGACAGGCACAGACACAGGGCCAGAACTCCGGGCACCAGACGGATCAGCAGGTTTTTCATGTTTCTCTATCTCCTTCCATCGCGGTCTGTCCCGCCCGATAGGCCTCCGGGTCCACCGTATGGCTCATCAGACAGGCCAGCCATGTTTCATACCAGGGACGCTGAAAATGGATGCCGTCCGACGTGGCCTCACTGGGCAGGCTGTCGTTCTCGTCGGACAGGGCGCTGTATACGTCCACCAGGCAGACCCGGTGCTCCCGGGCCAGCTGGGCGAACAGCTCGTTGAACACGGCCACCCGGGCGTTGGTAATGCAGGAGGCCTGGCCGTACTTGGCGCACTTGGCCTCGTCCACCGGGGCCAGATTCTGCAGATAGACCACGGCGTTGGGCTGGGCTTCCTTCACCTGGTCCAGGAACTTGCCAAAGGTAGCCAGATAGTTTTCCGTGTTATAGTAGCCCAGCTCATTCATGCCGAAGGCGATGTAGATCTTTCCGAACTGGGGCCCCTTCTGCAGGGCCTCCACAATGGAACAGGACTGGCCGTTCACCGTCACCAGGCCGGGCTTGTTTACGCCGAAGACGCTCAGGCCGGTGTAGTCGTAGAAGGTGGCGCCCTTGACGCCGCTGTACAGTCTCAGTCCCTGGGTGCGGGAGTCGCCGATGAACAGGGCGTCGGAAAAGTAATCCATATCCACCGACACCCCGTGGGGCACCGGCTGGGAAAAGTCAAAGACAGGGGTAGGGGTAGGGGTGGGTTCCGGCGTGGGGGTAGGCGCGACAGTGGCGGTGGGAGCGGGGTCGGCTCCCTCCGCGGGGGAGCGGCTCAGCACCGGCACGGTCACCAGGACGGCTCCCACCACAACGGCCGCCAGGATCAGGGGCAGCCGCCGACGGCGGGGCGGAGGATCGTCGGTGATCTTATAATACAGAGAGCGGGACAAGCTGGATGCACCTCATTTATGTCATTGTTCATGGGCCTCCAGCACCAGGGGAATGAGCTCCTCCAGGCGGCCGATCTCCCAGGTGGGGGCCACGGTTTGAGGGGAATGGGACGGAGCAGCGGGGCGGTACCAGGCGGTATCCAGCCCCATGGCGGCAGCGCCGCCGATGTCGGTGGTCAGGTTGTCCCCCACCATCAGGGCCCGGCGGGAGTCGGTGACGCCCAGGGCCGAGAGCACCGGGCGGAAGAAGTCGGGGCTGGGCTTGGAGGCGCCCACCTCCTCCGAGATGAAGAGGTGGGGGATGAGGCCCGCCAGGGCGGAGCGCTCAAACCGGCCCCGCTGGGCCCGGGCCACGCCGTTGGTAAGGATGGCCAGCGTGCAGTGCCCACCAAGCGCCCGACACACCGCCTCCGCGCCGGGCAGCAGGAAGGGCTGCTGCCCCAGCTGGTCCAGGTAGGTGCGGTTGAGGGCGGCGGGGTCGGCCTCAACCCCCAGGGCGGCGATAAGGCGGGCAAAGCGCTCCACCACCAGCCACTCCCGGCTGGCCTCTCCCCGGTCCAGCATGGCCCACAGGGCGCTGTTGATGGACACATAGAGGGCCTCGGTCTCCGGCGTGCAGGGGATGGAAAAGGCCTTCAGGGCCAGGGCAAGGGCCTCGTGCTCGGCCCGGTCAAAGTCAAACAGGGTATTGTCCGCGTCAAAGAGGACAAAGTCATAGCGGCTCATGGGTGGGTCCCTCCGATCCGGCCATGGCGGCGGTTTTGATAGGTGGTGATGAGGCGGGCCAGGGAGGAAATCATCAGCACACCCACCGCCAGAGCACCCGCCATACCCAGGGTATGGAGCAGGGACTCCAGAAAGAGGGAGGTCTCCCCGCTCATGGCGTGCTCCATGGTGTAGTAGATGCCGCCGCCGGGCACCAGGGGAAAGAGGGCCACCAGCAGGTAGCTGGTCACCGGGCACCGGCGCAGCCGGGCCATGATCTCCGACCAGGCGGAGATGGCCAGGGCGGCGAAAAAGGCCTGGATGATGTCGCTGTGGACCAGCGGCGCGGTGAGCAGATAAACCAGCCACCCCAGACCGCCGCCGCCGGCGCAGATGAGCATACCGGCAGCGCCGTGGATGTTGAACAGCATGGAAAAGCCGATGCAGGCGAAAAAGGCGTAAAAACAGGGCAGATAATAGGTGAAGGTATCCATGTCAGCCTCCCATCAGCGGTCGGATGAGACCCAGGGCCAGGGCGGTGCCCAGGGCGATGGCCGCACCGATCAGCAGGGCCTCGGCGGCCTTGCTGATGCCCGCCACCATGTCGCCCGCCATGATGTCCCGCATGGCGTTGGTAAAGGCGATGCCGGGCACCAGGGCCATGAGGGCGCCGATGATGATGCTGTCCGAGTTCTGACCCACCCCCACGGCGGTGAGGGCCAGGGCCACAAAGGCGGAGGCCGCCGCGCCGGCGATGGTCTTGAAGAACAGGTTGGCTCCCAGCCTGGAGGTGAGGGCCAGGCACAGGCAGATCACCATGCTGCACAGGCCGCCGCACAGGCCGTCCCACACCGACCCGCCGTAAAAGAGAGAGAACATGCCGCAGCCCAGAAAGTGGGCCGCCAGCTGGGTGGGCAGGGAGTAGACCTTGTGGGTGCGCTCGATCTCACGCATACTGTCCAGGGCCACCTCGAAGGGAGGGGTCTCCCGGCACAGCCGGCGGCACAGGTCGTTGTACCGCTCCAGCAGGTAGATGTCGGTGCCGTGGTTGGGCATCCGGCGGATCTGAGTCATGGGCTCCCCCATGGGGGAGGTGAGGCTGACGATGATGCAGTTGGGGATGGCAAAGACCTCCCCCCGCTCGGCCCCGTAGGCCTGGAGCAGGCGGCTGATGGACTCCTCCACCCGGTAGATCTCCGCGCCGCTGAACATGAGCCGGAAGCCCATCTCACTGACCATTTCCAGCAGTTCGTTGTAGTCCAGCTTCAACGGGGAGACCTCCTCTCTCTGGCCTGAAAATCCGATGATTTTCTTTGGCATCGGTTTACAGCTTATCACATTTCCCGCGGGATATCCATACCTTTCTCGGAAATATTCCGAGCCTGTGAAAAAAGGCAGGTATTGATTGTAAAAATGGGATTTGGTACAATAATATCTACCAAATAAACTGGGAAAGAGAGGTGGTCTCATGCCGCCCAGAGAGAAGACGCCGGCGGAGAAATCCGCGGAAAAGGCCCGTATCCTGGAGGCCGCTCTGGATATTCTGGCAACCGACGGCTACGAGGGTCTCACCATGCGCAGGCTGGGGCAGAAAATCGGCGCCTCGGCCACCAAGATCTACCTCTATTTTGTCAACAAGGACGAGGTCTACCTGTCGGTGGTCATCGAGGGTTACCGGCAGCTGTGCGACGCCCTGCGCCAGGCCATGGACGGCGTTTCCGGCGGGGAGGCCCGCTTCGACACCTTCCTGCGGACCTATCTGGAGTTTGCCTGGGCCCACCCCGCCTTCTACGAGGTGATGGCCCTCAAGCAGATCCCCATGCAGGCCGACTACGCCGGCACCCCCATGGAGGCGGTGGCCCGCCAGAAGTACGAGGCAGGCATGGATGTGTTTACCCTCACCCGGTCGGTGATGGAGGACTACCTGCGGGAGAAGGGCTACGCCCTCCCTCTGTCCAAGGACGTGGCCGCCTTCTCCATCATCGTATTTCTCAACGGCCTGCTCAATACCTACTACAACAAGCTGGCCCAGACCGTTTTTTCCGACCTGGATGGGCTGCTGGCCGACTGCATCCGGCTGATTAAGACCGCCTTCCGCAACTGCTCCCTGCCGGGAGCGGCCCAAATTGAGACAAATCAGGTGAGTGAACCATGACGGAGGAAGAGAAGATTTTTGCCGGGAAGATGTTCGACCCCCGGCGGCAGGAGCTGAAGGACCTGAAGCACATCGCCCATGAGGCCTGCCGGAAGTACAACTCCATGGACGAGTACGACCCCGCCCGGGCCGACGTGCTGCGGAACATCCTGGGAGGCGTGGGCAAGGTGTGCTACTTCCAGGGCCCGGTCCAGTTCAACTACGGCTGTCACACCTTCATCGGGGAGAACTTTTTCGCCAACTTCAACCTGATGGTGATGGACGACGCCCGCATCTGGATCGGGGACAACGTGTGCTTTGGCCCCAACGTGTCCCTCATGGCCACCAACCATCCCCTCCCCGCCCAGGAGCGCACCGGCCTGGATTCAGAGGGCCGCACCACCATGGCGGAATTTGCCCGGGAAATCCACATTGGCAACGGGGTGTGGCTGGCCTGCAACGTGGTGGTGCTGGACGGCGTCACCATCGGGGACGGGGCGGTGATCGGCGCAGGCAGCGTGGTCACCAAGGACATCCCCGCCGGGTGGCTGGCCTTCGGCAATCCCTGCCGCCCCATCCGCCCCATCACGGCGGCAGACAGCAAGCGGGAGCTCATCCTGGAGGAGGACCTGGAGCACTTCGCCTGGAACCTCAACGGATAAACCCAAAAAGTGCGCGCTGCTTCACACAGCGCGCACTTTTTTTGCGGATTCAGGGATCGAAGGCTGCGCTGCGCCGCTCCTTCCCCCCGAAGAGGTTGTTGTACTGCACACATTGGTACTCCCGGATCAGACCGGTGTAGTCGTTGGTCTCCAGGTGGCTGTGGGCCTCGCCGTCAGCGTCCACATAGCCCACGAAGGTAAGAGCGGGCAGAGTCTGCTGAAGCTGCCACAGGTAGTCCTGATACCCGGTGAAGGGGATGCCGGCGTACCGCAGCAGGTAGAGGCTCAAAAAGTTCAGGCTGGTCACCTCCGGGCCCTCCTCCGGCAGGGGGTAATTGGCCCAGATCACATAGGGCACCTGGTACTTGCCCATATACTGCTCCATGGTCATCTGGTCCTGGGTCACACCGTAGGCCTTGTCCAGGAAACCCTGCTCCACCGAGGGCTGATGGTCGCCGAACATGAGGATGATGGTGGGCTCCTCCTGGTTCTGGAAGTACTCCACCAGGGTACGGAAGGCCTGGTCGGTCTTGTTGGCCAGGGTGAGGTACTGCTCCGCCATGGGGTACTTGCCCGGCTCGTCGGTGATGGTGACCTCCGCCTGGTAGGCCGGGTCGGTGTAGCTGCCGTGGCTCTGGATGGTGACGTTGAACAGAAAGAGGGGCTTGCCCTCCTCCTTGTGCTCAAACTCCCAGATGAGCTGCTCAAAGTCCGACTGGTCGCTGACGTAGCCGTGCTCCATGGTCTGGGGCACGTCCATGTCCTCCCCGCACTTGAAGGTATCAAAGCCCAGGTGGGGGTAGGCCCGGTCCCGCTGCCAGGAATTGCGCTCGCCGGGGTGGAAGGCCAGGGTGTCGTATCCCTGGGCCTTCAGGATGGAGGCCAGGGAGGCGGTGGGACCCAGCACATACTGCTGGTAGGGGATGCTGCCCGAGGGCAGGAAGGCCATGGAGTTGCCGGTGAGGAACTCGAACTCGCTGGCGCTGGTGCCGGCCCCGAATACCGAGGTGTAGGCGTGGCCGAAGATGGTGTTGTCCAGAGACTGGACATAGTCTATGACGCTCTCACTGAGCGAAAGGTTGCCGTAACTTTCAAAATCTGCCCAGGATTCATTCATGATGGCGATGATGTTGGGCTTCTCCACCGATACCTCAGCGGGCTGGGCCGGTTCCGTCTCGTCCAAAATCTCGTCCACCGTCTCGGGGGAGTAGTTTTCGGGCACCTCCACCTCCAGAAACTCGGTGTTGCGCAGAAATACCGCCAGGCAGCCCCACTGCCGGTAGGCCCCCGTGGGGTCCCACACGTCGGTCTTGACCCCCAGCTTCTCGGTGGGCAGCAGGAACAGGAGACAGGCCAGCCCCGCCGCCAGACAGGCCAGCCGCAGGGGGATGCCCCTCCGGCCGGTGAGCCGCAGCCGGGCCTTCCGCCGCTGGGGGTGGAGGAAGATCACCAGGGCGGCGGCCAAAGCGATGGCCAGGCCGATCTGCCAGGTGAGGAACAGGTGGTAGTTGCCCGCCACGTCGGCGGCGGTGGCCAGGGCAGAGAAGTCCCAGGGCTGGACGGGGGTGCCCCGGAAAGAGTTGACATAAAAGTTTGCCGCACCCCAGGCTCCGGCGGCGATATGGACGGCGATGGTGCAGGGGGCGATGCGGCCCACCAGGGCGCACAGCAGCCAGAACAGCAGGGCCACGCACAGGGCGTTGGCCAGCAGGACGGGGAAGGCCATGGCAAAGGGGTTGGTCCCATAGGCCAGCTGCATGAGCCACACGGCGGTAAAGGGGGTAAGCAGCAGGAAGGCGGCCTGCCACAGGCGGTCCTTTCGTAAGATTTCTTTGATCTGCATAGGCGTTTCTCCTAAATCATCAGCGGATAGTCCGTGATTATACGCCAAAAAGTTCATTCTGTCAAAGGTGCCGCCCCCGGCCCCGTCCAAACTGCGTGTCAAATAAAATAGTTTAAAATCAGCTCATATTTATACTATTATCTCATAATCTGTTACTTTTTGATTCAAAACAGGCCCATCCTTTTGCGGCAGAAGAAGCGGTGGCAAGATCTGTCCTTTCTTACGTTTTCCTTTCTAAACGCTTCCATTTTGGGAAAGCCCCCAAACGCAGAAAAAGACGGCCCGAAACTCGGGCCGTCTTTTTGATAGGTTATACCTCTTCCTCTTTTCCGGCAAAGGCTTCCATGGCGCGGGCGTCGGCCTCCCGCTTCTCCTCGATGGCTTCCTTCAAAAGCATATCCTTTACCTTCATCAGACGGATGGTGTTGGAGCGCTCATTCTCGTCCAATTTCATGGTGATATACTTGATGGCCTCTTCCATCTGGGGGATCTTCACATACTCCAGGGCGTTGACCCGGCGGCGGGTCTTTTCGATCTCCTCCGCCAGCAGCTGGGAGGTCTTTTCGATCTCGGCCAGCTTGAGCATATCCTGAAAGACCCCGGACAGGGCGTCCACCGCGCCGTCCAGCTCACCGGAGGTGTTGGCGAAGCCGTAGGGGTAGATCTCCCCGGCGTCATCGCTCTTGGTCCGGAACTGGTAGACGGGCACGTTGACGCTCATGATGTTCTGGAAGGTCATGTCCAGCTCCACGCTCTGCTTGGGGTACAGGAGGGACTGCTCCAGCATCTCGGAGGACATGAGGGCGGAGGCCACGGTGAAGGAGCCGTGGGCACGCATGAGCCCGTCCTCCACCTTTTTTCTCAAAGCCCGGTTTTCCCGCACCACGTCCATGAACTGCTTCATCAGCTCATCCCGCTTATCCTTCAGCAGCTTGTGGCCCCGGATGGAGGTCTTGAGCCGGGTCTTCAGCCGGGTCAGCTCCTGCCGGGTGGGGTTTACGTTAATGGCCGGCATGATTTATCCCTCCTTTTTCGGGAGGTATTTCTCGATATACTCCGGCTTGATACGCTTCAGCTCCGCCTTGGGCAGCAGGCTCAGCAGGTCCCAGCCCAGGTCCAGGGTCTCGATGATGGAGCGGTTCTCATCGGTGCCCTGGGAGACATAGCGCTTCTCAAACTCGTCGGCAAACTTGGCGTACTGCAGGTCGGTGGGGGAGAGGGCGGCCTCGCCCAGGATGCTCATGAGCTCCTTGTTCTCCTTACCGGTGGAGTAGGCGGCGAACAGCTGGTTCATGGTGCCGGCATGGTCCTCACGGGTCTTGCCGGGGCCCACGCCCTTATCCTTCAGACGGGACAGGGAGGGCAGCACGTCCACCGGGGGATTCACGCCCTTGCGGTAGAGCTCGCGGGACAGGATGATCTGGCCCTCGGTGATATAGCCGGTCAGGTCGGGAATGGGGTGGGTCTTGTCGTCCTCGGGCATGGTCAGAATGGGGATCATGGTGATGGAGCCCTTCTTGCCCAGCTGGCGGCCGGCACGCTCGTACATGGTGGCCAGGTCGGTGTACAGATAGCCGGGGTAGCCGCGGCGGCCGGGGACCTCCTTCTTGGCCGCGGACACCTCACGGAGGGCCTCGGCGTAGTTGGTGATGTCGGTCAGGATGACCAGCACGTGCATATCCTTCTCAAAGGCCAGGTACTCCGCGGCGGTGAGGGCCATACGGGGGGTGGCGATACGCTCGACGGCGGGGTCGTTGGCCAGGTTGGTGAAGAGCACGGTACGGTCGATGGCGCCGGTGCGGCGGAACTCCTGCACGAAGAAGTCGGACTCCTCGAAGGTGATGCCGATGGCGGCGAAGACCACGGCGAAGTTGCCGGCGTCGTCACCCAGCACCTTGGCCTGACGGGCGATCTGGGCGGCCAGGGCGGCGTGGGGCAGACCGGAGCCGGAGAAAATGGGCAGCTTCTGGCCGCGGACCAGGGTGTTCAGACCGTCGATGGTGGAGATGCCGGTCTGGATGAACTCGTTGGGGTAGTCACGGGCGGCGGGATTCATGGGCAGGCCGTTGATGTCACGGTACTCCTCGGCCATGATGTCGGGGCCGCCGTCGATGGGACGGCCCATGCCGTTGAACACCCGGCCCAGCATATCGCCGGACACAGGGAGCTGCAGGGGGTGACCCAGGAAACGGACCTTGGACTGGGCCAGGTTGATGCCGGCGGAGGACTCGAAGAGCTGCACCACCGCGTTGTCGCCGTTGACCTCCAGCACCTTGCAGCGGCGGATGGAGCCGTCGCTGAGCTCGATCTCGGCCAGCTCGTCGTAGGTGACGCGGTCGACCTTGCGCACCACCATCAGGGGGCCGTTGATCTCCTGAATGGTACGATATTCACGGATCATTCCTCAGCACCTCCCTTGGCGGCAATGGCCTCGATCTGCTCTTCCATTTCCCGGGCCATCTGGGCGTAGACCGCCTTGTACTGGTCGTCGGGCACACTCTTGGCGCGGCCCATCTTCTCCCGGAAAGGAATGGCAAACAGCTCTGCCACAGGGGCGCCCTTCTCGATGGCGGCCCGGCACAGCTTGTCATAGTCCAAAATCATCTGGATCATCTTGTCCTGGCGCTCGTAGCTGGAGTACCAGTCCACTTCCATAAAGCCGTTCTGCTGCAGGAAGTCCTCACGCAGCATCTTGGCGGTCTCCAGGGTCAGCTGGTCGCCGGCGGACAGGGAGTCCTTACCAACCAGCTGGACGATCTCGTTCAGGCTGGCCTCCTCCTGGAGGATGGACATGGACTTGTCGCGGTTGACCATGAACTGGGGACCCAGATGCTCGTCATACCAGGGCTTCAGGGAGTCCAGGTACAGGGAGTAGGAGTTCAGCCAGTTGATGGCGGGGAAGTGACGGCGGTAGGCCAGGGAGGCGTCCAGGGCCCAGAACACCTTGACGATACGCATGGTGGCCTGGCTCACGGGCTCGGACAGGTCGCCGCCGGGCGGGGAGACCGCGCCCACGGCGGTGAGGGAGCCCCGGCGGTCCTCGTCGGAGCCGATGCACTCCACCATGCCGGCCCGCTCGTAGAACTGGGCCAGACGGGAGGACAGGTAGGCGGGGTAGCCTTCCTCGCCGGGCATCTCTTCCAGACGGCCGGACATCTCACGCAGGGCCTCGGCCCAGCGGGAGGTGGAGTCGGCGATGACGGCCACATGGTAGCCCATGTCGCGGAAGTACTCGGCGATGGTGATGCCGGTGTAGATGGAGGCCTCACGGGCGGCCACGGGCATATCGGAGGTGTTGGCGATGAGGACGGTCCGCTTCATCAGGGACTCGCCGGTACGGGGGTCCACCAGCTCGGGGAACTCCCGCAGAACGTCGGTCATCTCGTTGCCGCGCTCGCCGCAGCCGATGTAGACCACGATGTCCACGTCGGACCACTTGGCCAGCTGGTGCTGCATGACGGTCTTGCCCGAGCCGAAGGGGCCGGGGATGGCGGCGGTGCCGCCCTTGGCCACGGGGAACATGGCGTCCACGATGCGCTGACCGGACAGCAGCGGGGTTTTCGGGGGATATTTGTGCTTGTAGGGGCGGCCCACACGGACGGGCCACTTCTGCACCATGGTGAGATTATGCTTTTCGCCCTTGTCGTCCACCAGCACGGCCACGGTGTCCAGTACGGTGAACTCGCCGGACTGGATGGACTGGATGGTACCGCTCATGGTGGGGGGGATCATGATCTTGTGGAGCACCACGCTGGTCTCCTGGACGGTGCCAATGACGTCGCCGCCGATGACCTTGGCGCCGGGCTGGACGGTGGCGTTGAACTGCCACTTCTTCTCCCGGTCCAGGGCGGGGACCTCCACGCCGCGGGGCAGGTTGTTGGAGCCCGCCTTCTTCATGATGCCCTCCAGGGGGCGCTGGATGCCGTCGTAGATATTCTCAATGATGCCGGGGCCCAGCTCCACGGACATGGGGGCGCCGGTGGTCTCCACCACGGCGCCGGGGCCCAGGCCGGAGGTCTCCTCGTAGACCTGGATGGAGGCGGAGTCGCCGTTCATGGTGAGGATCTCACCGATGAGGCGCTGCTCGCCCACACGGACCACGTCGGCCATGTTGGCGTCGGTCAGTCCGGTGGCCACCACCAGCGGGCCGGAGACTTTGACGATTTTTCCGCTCAAAACACTCTAACCTTCTTTCAGGTTTGGATTTGAAATATGGTTCTGTTACAGGATATCCGCGCCCACGGCCCGTTCCACGGCGCTCTTGACGTTGGCCATACCGATGCCCAGAGAGCCGTCCTTGCCGGGGATGAGGATAATGGCCGGGGTGAGCTCATCCTTGTACCGGGCCACCTCCGCCGTCATGCCGGCGGCGTACTGCTCGGTCAGGTAGATCACCGCGTAATTCTCCTTGGCCAGCTGGTGGAGGGTCTGCTTGGCCTCCTCCACCGTTTCAGCGGGGAACACGTCCAGCCCCAGGGCCTTGAAGCCCAGGACGCTGTCCTTGTCTCCCAGCACTGCAATGCGATACTTAGACATAGGCTTCACGCAGCCTTTCCCGGATGGTGTCCCCGTCCAGCCCCGCCATGCGGCCGGACAGAATGGTGCGGATGGCGGTGAACTCGGTCTCCCTGGCGTACAGGTAGCCGATCACCGCCTGCTCCCCGAAGGGGATGCGGCGGGCCTGGGCCAGATAGCTCATCACCGCGTTGTCGCACAGGCGCTCAAAGGCGGTGAGCTCCCCGCTGCCGGGGGAGGTGAGGGCGGCGCCGGCGGCGGCCGCCTCGCTGAGGGGGCCCGCCCGGAACAGGGCGGCCAGATCGCTGCCCTTGCCCGAGGTCAGGGTGTGTACCTCCACGCTGCCGCCGGGCAGCAGCACCTGGCTGAGGAAATCGGAGCCCTTGCCCATGCGGGCGCACCGGACGGCGGAGCGCAGGTTGGTGGCGTCGATGAGCAGGCGGACGTACCCCTCCAGGAAGGGACTGCCCACCGCCCCGGCGGCCTCACGCATCTCTGCGAAATAGGCCCGGTCCAGCACGAAGTCGGCCAGCTGGGGATCTCCGCCGGCGCCCAGCAGCTCCCGGGCCTGGACGATGGCCTGGCGGAAGGGGTCGGTAAAGTCCCGCAGATTGTCCCGCTGGTAGGCCTCCTTGATCTGGGCGGCGGTCCAGCGGCCCCCCTCCATCAGCAGCCGGTCGGGATCGGCTCCCACGGCGGCCGCCTTGATGAGGGTCTTGGCGTTGTGGTAGTCGTACTTCATCTGGAACACGTCCACCAGCCGCTTGTCGGGCACCGCGCCCTTGAGCTCCTTGTACAGGGCGCCCCGGGCGGCGGAGAGCATCTCGTCCAGCGCGGCGTGGGTGAGGGCGGGCATTTCGCCGTAGCCGCACTCGCCCAGGACCTTCACGGCCTCGTCGTCGGTGCGGGCGTCCAGCATCCGCTCCATCCGCTCCCGGGTCAGGAGACGGTTCTCCATGGCCCGGATGCGGGCGGATATGGTCAGATAGTCGGTATCTTTGATCTTAGCCAAAATGTTGCCTCCTTACTTGCAAGGAGCGCATCAGTCAAAGAGCACCTTGGCCACCTCGCGGTCCATCTCGCCCCGCTGGAGGCGCACCAGAGTCTCAAAGGTGCAGTTGACCTCCACGTCCCCGTCGCTGAGGATGAGGCCCCCCTTGATGGGGCGGGACTGCTCGGACATGGTCAGGCGTCCGTCCTTCAGGCGCTCGTTGGCCTGGGTGACCACCGCCTTGCCGTAGCGGGCGCGGTCCTTCTGGGAGAAGATGACCGCCTCCCGGCCGGTGGAGGAGGCGCGTACCGCCAGGTCGGCCAGCAGATCCACATACTCCTTGTCGGGCAGGTTCACCAGCTGCTCCAGCGCCAGGTCGTAGGCCTTGGAGAGCATCTCCTGCTTGGCGGCCAGCTCCAGCTTGCGGGCGTCCAGCTGGGCCACGCTGGCCAGCCGCTCCACACGCTCGTCGGCGTTGCGGCGGCCCCGGGTCAGGATCTCCTCGCTCTCCCGCTGGGCCTGGGCCTCATACCGTGCGGTGATCTCGTCGGCCTGGCGGCGGGCTTCGGCGTTGATGTCGTCGATCTCCCGTCCGGCGTCGGCCGCGATGCGCCCGGTGATTTTTTCAATTCCGTCCATAGTCTACCTCTTGCTTAGAAGCCAAACATGATCATCAGGAAGGAGATGAGCAGGGACAGGATGGCGTAGAACTCAACGATAATACACAGCACCATGCCCTTGGACCAGTCGTTGGGGTTCTTGGCCACGATGCCCACGGAGGCGGCGGCCACGCGGCCCTGAGCGATACCGGAGAGCAGACCGCCGAGAGCCATGGGGATACAGGCAGCCAGAACGATGAGGCCCTGGGCAATGGTCAGATCGCCCACGGTGCCGCTGAACAGGCCCATCTTCATCAGGGCCAGGAAGCCGATAACCAGGCCGTACAGGCCCTGGGTGCCGGGGATAACCTGCAGGATCATACACTTGGAGAACTGAGAGGGGTCCTCGGCCAGCAGACCGGCGCTGGCCTCACCGGCCAGGCCGGTACCCTTTGCGGAACCAACGCAGGCCAGGCCTGCGGCCAGAGCGGCGCCCAGGAAGCCGAAAAATGCACCTGCGTACTGAGTCAGAAATTCACCGAATGTCATGTTACTGTTCCTCCTTAATGTCGACATATTTCGTCGCGATGTTCAGGGGCCGCCAGGGGCGTCCGCCCTCTTTATAGAACTGCTTGAAGAATTCCAGGTATTGCAGACGGGATGTGTGGACATAGGTGCCGATCACGTTCAGGCCGATGTTGAAGGCGTGGCCGATGATAAAGATCACGAAGAAGATGGGGATGCCGATGGCCGGAGGCAGGCCGCCGCCGGGCATGGCGCCCAGAATGTTGAACACCTGACCGATAACGGAACCGGCCAGCATCATGACCATCAGACGGGAGTAGGAGAGGATGTCTCCAAAGTAGCCCGTCACGCCGTTGTACACCGCGCCGATGATGGCGGTCACCTTTCCGAAGCCCTTGGCGGAGCGGCCCTGGCCCAGCAGCATCAGGCAGCCGATGATGAGCACCACCGGGTAGCCCGCCACGTTGCCGATCCCGGCGGCGAAGAGGCCGATGCCGATGAAGATGACCCACCAGGTACCGATATCCAGGATGGCGTCCACCACCTGGCCGTCCCGGCAGAGCATCCAGAACTTCACGATCATACCCACGATGATCTGGACGAAGCCCACCGCCAGCGCGAAGACCAGCACGGTCATGGGGTCGCCCATCACGTTGAGCAGGGGGCCGGGCACCCCGGTCACCCCGTCGGGCACCGACAGGAAGGGGATCACCGGCTGGGACAGGCCCAGCATGTTGGTAAACTGATACAGGAAATCGGAGAAGAAGCCGCCGGTGAAGAAACCGATGACGGCGGAAGAGATGCCGCACATGATCATCAGCCGGATCAGCTGTCCGAAGCCTCCCTTGGGCCGTGCCTTCCAGTTGATGAAGGCGCAGGCCCCCGCCAGGATCAGGCCGTAGCCCAGATCGGCGAACATAAATCCAAAGAAGAAGATATAGAAGGGAGCCATGAGCCCGTTGGGGTCCACGCCGTCATAGGCGGGCAGGGAGTACATCTCGGTGATGGTGGTCAGAGGCTCGGTAAAGCGGTTGTTCTTCAGCTTCACCGGCACCACCGGGTAGTCCTCCGGGGCGGGGTCCTGGGTCTCCCAGCAGCAGTCGTACTGGCCCAGGGCCTCCAGCAGCTTTTTCTCGTCGGGAACGGGCACCCAGCCCTCCAGGAAGAAGGCGGAGCTGCTGTCCAGCAGGCGGCAGCGGGCCTCCTCCCGGGCGATCTCCTGATCGGCCCGGTCCAGGCACTGCTCCAGAGCGCCCTTTTTGGAGGCGTATTCCCCCACCTGGGCGATGGTGGCCTCCAGCTCCTTGGCGGCGGCGGCCAGCTTCTGGTCCAGCTGCCTGTCGTTCTCCGCCGCGGTGCCCGTCCAGCCCCGCAGGGCGGAGCGGGAGAAGCCGTACTCCTTGAGCACCTCCTGGCACCCCTCCTCCGCGCTGCGGTGGCAGAGGAAGACCAGATAGCTCAGCTCGTTGTCCGATCCGGCCCGCATGAGCTCATACAGGTCGGTGACAGCCCCCAGAGCCCCTTCCAGCTCGTCCAGATCGGTGGACGCGGCCACCGTACCGAACTGCACCGCCACCTCGGGGGTGGAGGCGGTCTCCAGGGGGATATCCAGCGCCAGCCAGGGCGCCAGCGCCAGTTTTTGGGTCCTCAGCTTGTTCTGCTCGGCATAGAGGCTGGAGATCTTCCGCTCCAGAGCCACCAGCTGCCCGGCGTCCGCCAGGCCGGTCCGGTAGGACTCATCGTCGAAGAGCTCCCCCTCGGTGATCACCGGCCGTGGGGTGAGAAGCCCGCCCTTCTGCTTGGGTCCGTACTTTTTCAGCGTCTTGAGGGCGTTCTCCACGCTGGAACGGGCGTCCCTGGCCTCGTTCAGCGCCCCGGTGTCCGGCCGCGTCAGGCTGGCCCAGTCGGGGTCCGCGGAGCGGTCCCCCGGCTCGTCAATCTCCACGCAGCCCAAATGCTGAAGCAGCCGCAGCATGGACGGGCGCTGATCCCGCATGCCGATGAGCCGCAGCCGCTTCATTTTCACAATGGACATCAGTTCTTCACTACCCTTCTCACGATGCTGGCAGCGGCGTCGGCCAGGCGGCCCTCCGCCTTGGCACGCAGGGCGTCGCAGGTTTTCTGGGTCTGAGCGTTCACCTCCGCCGCGTGCTTGGCCGCCGTTTCCTCGGCCGCCTTCATGAACTCACGGGCCTGGGCCTCGGCCTGAGCACGTGCCTCCGCCAGCCGGGCCTTGCCTGCCCGCTCAGCCTCCGCCACGGTGCGCTTGGCCTCCGCCTGGGCTTCCGCCCTGCGCTGCTTGTGGAGCTGCTCTGCCTCGGTGACCTGCTTGATCGCTTCCAGAGACATACTTTCACCGCCTTTCCGCATCTGTTGTCCCTTGGGACAATTTTCCCGATGTTGTTAATAATGATACTTCAATCTGACCAAGATTGCAAGTTTAAAATAGTGAGTTTAGTTTTTTCCCTTTCTTTTTTTTAGCTTCTTTTACATAGTTTTTCTCCCCATATTTCCACCTCATTTATCAATAATGCCTGATATGCCTCCTTTTTTTCCCTAATATTTCTTCGTTAATAAATTAACACAAAAATTTTTTTGTACATATTTTTTCCTTTTGCTTTTTTGTGCCCCCATGGAACTGGGCAAAAAAACGGCGCCGCCGCGAAAGTCGCGGCGGCGCCGTTGAAAAGCGGTCCGTCAGTCGTCGCTGAGGTAGTAGGGCTTCATCAGGCTGGGCTGCTCGGTGGAATCCTTCTGGCCGTTGGTGCGCAGAACGATCTCGGGCGGACGGCCCGGCCGGCCCCCCCGCTTTCTGCGGCTCTTGGGGGCGGGGGCGGGCTGAGGCTGCTTGTCCTGAGCCGCGGCCTGCTTCCTGGGGGTCTTTTCCCGGGAGGGCTGCTGCTCCTTCCTGGCAGCCTGCTTGCCCTTGGGGCTCTGCCTAGCCTCCTTGGCAGGCTGCTGCTCCCCCTTCTCCTTGCGGCGGGGCTTCTCGGGCTGCCGGGGCAGCTTCCGGGGGGCCAGCAGCCGGGCGGTGGCGTCCATAATGATATCGCTGGCCAGGGGGTCCGGCCGGCGGAAATCGTCAAAGTGAGGCTCGGGGACGGAGGGATGGGCGGGCGCGGTGGCCACCAGGGCCTCCTCCAGAGTGGCGCTGTTGCGCTGGCCGCGCTTGCGCTTTTTCTGAGTGGCCTTATCCCCCTCGGAGAGCGGAGGGGGGCATCCGGGGGGAACTGGTTCCCGCCCGGAAGGCGCGGCTTTGGAGCGGAGCGACTGACTTTCCGCAGAAAGTCTCCGCGCCTTACGCTCCTTGGCGGCGGCTCTGGCCTCGGCGTCCTCCGGGTTGACAACGCGGCCCTTCTTGTCCTTGGGCAGGGGGTCGAAGACCTCCATGGGCCAGGGGTGGTCCTCCACCACCGGGATGTCCCGGCCCAGCAGCTTCTGGATCTCCTTCAGCTCCCCCTTCTCGTTGATGTCGCAGAAGGAGATGGCGGTGCCGCCGTGGCCCGCCCGGCCGGTACGGCCGATGCGGTGGACGTAGGTCTCGGGCACGTCGGGCAGGTTGTAGTTAAAGACGTGGCTCAGCTCCTCAATGTCCAGGCCACGGGCGGCGATGTCGGTGGCCACCAGGGCGGTGATCTTGCCGTTCTTGAAGTCGGCCAGGGCCTGCTGCCGGGCGGTCTGGCTCTTGTTGCCGTGGATGGCGGCGGCGGCGATGCCCGCCTTCACCAGGTCCCCGGCCACCTTATTGGCGCCGTGCTTGGTGCGGGTGAACACCAGGGCGTTCTTCACGTCGGGCTCCAGGATCAGGGTGGCCAGCAGCTTGGTCTTGTTGCCCCGGTCCACGTAGTACAGCCGCTGGTCGATGACCTCCACCGGGGAGGAGACGGGGTTCACCGCCACCTTCACCGGGTCCACCAGCAGGGAGTCCACCAGCCCCTGGACCTCCGGAGGCATGGTGGCGGAGAAGAAGAGGGTCTGCTTCTTCTTGGGCAGCCAGCCCAGGATGCGGCGCACGTCGTGGATGAAGCCCATGTCCAGCATCCGGTCGGCCTCGTCCAGCACGAAGATCTCCAGCCTGGACAGGTCCACAAACTTCTGGTTATACAGGTCGCCCAGGCGGCCGGGGGTGGCCACCAGGATGTCCACGCCCTTTTTCAGCTGCTCCACCTGGGGGTTCTGGCCCACGCCGCCGAAGATGACGGCGGAGCGGAGGGGCAGGTGGCGGCCGTAGGCGGCAAAGCTCTCCTGGATCTGGAGGGCCAGCTCCCGGGTGGGGGTGAGGATAAGGGCCCGAATGCCCTTGCCTCTGCGGCTGTTGAGCCGCTGGAGAATGGGGGTGGCGAAGGCACAGGTCTTGCCGGTACCGGTCTGGGCGCAGCCCAGTACGTCCCGGCCCGCCAGAGCGGGGGGGATGGCCTTTTCCTGAATGGGGGAGGGGCTTTCATACCCCTGTTCGGCCAGCGCCTTCAGGATGGGCGCTTTCAGGCCGAGGTCCTGGAATGTCATGTGGTTCTTTCCTTTCCTTGCGTATGCCCCTTCCGCGCCGGGGGCACCGAAAAATAAAACTGCCGCGCGGAGGCAGAAAAAACACGACGAAGCCCGCCGGCCAGCCGGCGGGCATTTCGTACGTGATATTTCGCTATACTATAGTATATCATGATTTCTGAAAAATACAAGGGGCGGTCAGCCCAGCCGGGCCACCACCGCCGCCACCGTCTGCTCCAGGCTGTTGCCCCCCGTCACATCCACCGTCAGGTCGGCGTACTTGCGGTAGAGGGGCTCCCGGACGGCGTACACGTCGGCCAGAGTCTGGCCGGGTTCCATGGCGATGCCCCGGGTGGTGATGTTGCGGATACGCCGCTCCAGCTCCTCCAGAGGCACGTGGAGGTAGACCACCAGCCCCAGGTCCTTCAGATGGCGGGCGGCCTCCTCCCGGCAAATTGCGCTGCCGCCGGGGGCGATGACGGTGCCGGTGCAGTCCAGGTCCCGGATGACGGCCTCCTCCACGTCCAGGAAGCCCTCCACCCCCCGCTGGTCCAGGATATCCTGGAGGAGGGCGCCCTCCCGCTGCTGGATGAGCAGATCGGCGTCCAGAAAGCGATAGCCCAGGGTCTTGGCCAGCAGCACCCCCACGGTGCTCTTACCCGAGCCCGGCATTCCGATCAGCGTAATATTCTTCCTCTCCACAGCAGCAGGTCCCCTCTCGAAAAAACAGTTTGGCTCAGTATACCAGACCGGGCCCCGCCGCGCAAGAAAAACCTGCCCCCACGCGCTTGCGCGGGGGCAGGGATCTGTTGAAAAAGGCAGACCCAACGCAAAAGAGAACACAGTTCTTGCACAGGGAAAAGCCCTCGGCAGAGTTCCGCCGCCCGCAGGCGGTGGAATCAAATGAAAATCTGTTTTTTCCGGGGAAATGTGCCTCGGAAAAAACACTTCTCAGCCCGCAAGCGTACGCGCTCTGCGCGTGCGACGCAGCGGGCTGCAGCCCCCATCAAAAAAGTGGCTGTGCCACTTTTTTGAAGCTTTTTATCGGTCCATCAGCTGATAGAGCATGACCACCGCCTCCAGCCGGGTGGCGGTGCGGTTGGGGAGGAAGCGGCCGGCTCCGTCCCCCTGTACCATGCCCAGACCCTGGGCAATGGCGGCGTAGCCGTAGTACTCCGCCGGGATGTCCCCCCGGTCGGTAAAGCTGCACTGGAAGATGCCGGGGATCATAGCGGCATTGCCGTAGCCCCCCCAGTCCAGCAGCACCCGGGTCAGCTCCGCCCGGGTCACGGGCTTGTCGTCCTGCCGCTGGCTGCGGGTGATGAGCCCCATGGACACCGCCCGGTCATACACCCGGTCGGCGGCCTCCTCCTGGCTCAGGTCGGGCAGGTAGCCCTGGGTGCTCACCATCAGGGCCATCAGGTCCAGCTGGGTCAAGGCCTTGTCCGGCTCCAGCTTGCCTCCCAGCCAGCCGATGCCGTAGGAGGCCAGGGTCTCGGCCTGGGTCTTGCCCCAGCTGCCCGCCAGATCGGAGTAGGTGGGCAGGCCGTTGTCGCCCTGTTCAGCCGCCACCGGCTGGCCGGTCTTGGCGTCAATGCCCAGCAGGGATTTCTCCCGCTCCAGGGTGCAGCCCAGCTCCAGGCCCATCAGGTAGGTATAGCCCCGGTCAATGAGCTCCTGATACTGGTCCCCCCAGCGGTCCAGCCGCCGGGGCACGGCGGTGTAACCCTCCGTCACCGTGTAGGTGGCAAACCAGGCGTCCAGGGCATCCTGGGCGGAGATGGCCCCGGCAGGATCGTCAAAGACAGGGTCGCTGTCAAAGCTGCGGGACAGCCGCAGGATGGTGCCGTCGGCGCTGTCCACCCCCACGGTAATGGAGTTGGTGGGGTAGAAGTAGCCGTTGACCTTCTGGGCGAAGGTAAATACATGGACACGGCTGCCCTCCCCGGCGGCGGTGCTCTCATAGAGGGCGCAGCTCTTCCACTGCTCCCCCCACAGCTGGGCCAGGAAGGTCTCCGCCGTCTTCTGGGCGGCCTGCTGACTGACGGTGGGGGTAAAGCCCTCCTCCGCCCAGGCGTAGCCCGAGGCCTTCAGCAGGGCCCCGGTCTTGCCATCCAGGGTGACGGTGCGGCTGGAGCTTCCCTCCTGGTCCCGGGTATAGCGCAGGACAGCGCTCACCTGGCCGCTCTCCCGGTCCAGCTGATAGGCGCAGCTGGACAGCTTCCAGTCCTCCAGCTTCAGGGCCCCAAAGGTGCGGGCCTGCCGGTCCAGGTCCTCCCTGGACCACACACCGTTCATCTGGGCAATGCCCTCCTGCTCGGCGTCGGTAAGGGAGCCGTTGGATTCCCCGCTCTCGGCCCCGGCGCCGGGGGTCCCGTCGGCCCCCTGGTCCTTCTCCAGCTCATGGTACAGCTGGGTCAGGTTGACCAGCTCCCCGGTGGCGGCATCCACATAGTAGTCGTCGCCGTACTCCGGCACATAGCGCAGCACCGCCCGGCCGGGGTCGTCCTCATGGGGCACATACTCCAGCTTCAGCTCCAGGGTGCCCTTCAGCAGGGACGCCGCCTTGTCCGCCAGATCGCCGTAGGGGGCGGGGTCGGCGGGATCGTTCAGATAGGTCTGGTACAGGTCGTCCCGCTGGTAGCTCACCACCGTGCCGTCCCGGGTATCCACCTCCACCCACACACCGATGGGGGAGGGCAGGCCGTAGAACAGCAGCTCAGACTGGAAGCCGTAGGTCCGGGCCCCCACCTGACCGCCCTGTTCCCCGGCCGTCAGCTTGACGCTCTCAGGGGCGTGGAGCACCTGGTCCGCAAAGGACTGGGCGTAGGGCAGGGCCTGGGCCCGGCTCAGGGCAGGGAAGGCGCTGGAGCCGCCGCTGTCCGCCGGGCCGGCGTAATCCTCATCCCGCTGCCGGTCATAGGAGTAGATGGTGCCGTCCTCCCCGGCCATCACCCGGAGGGTCTCCCCCTCCTTCTCCCAGTTCAGGGTCCAGCAGGTGCGGAACTCGTTTTCGGTGAGATCGCCGTAGAATGTGGTGTAGGAGTCTCCGATGTTCAGCTGCTCCTTCACCGCCTGGGTCACCTGGGTCATCCGTTGGTCCGTGGGGTCGGCAGCCGCCGCAGGCAGGGCCAGAGCCACCGCCAGCACCGCCGCCAGCAGGGCGCGCGCAGTCCGTTTCATTTGGTTTCCTCCTTTGCACAAATCTTCCTACCCGGTTAGACGAAAGGAAAACCAAAAGGTTTCCATGAAAAAGAAAAAATTGTGCTTGCTTTTCTCGAACATATGTTGTATACTCAACTCGAACGAAAGTTCTATCACATCAACCGGGAACTTTTTGCCCCTCTGCTCCGTCAGAAGGACAACCTGATCCGCAGATAGTACGTTTTATGGGACAATGAGTCCGCTATACTGGGGTCAAACGCCGGAACAACAGGAGGGAAAGCGGTATGAAGACCATGTTTATCAATCTGGACGCCCGACGGGTCACCATCAGCGGATGTGAAATGGATCAGAAGGCCTGCGTGGGTCAGGAGACGGTATGCTATACCGTTCTGCCCCGGCGGAAGGAGCAGGCCCGGACAGGGAAGGTGCTGGACTTTGAGGCCTGCCGCCGCGCCCTGGAGGAGGAAACGGAAGAGAAGGCCCCCCGTATGGAGCGCCCCGCCCCGGAACAGGAGGAGGAGCCCCGCCGCCGTCTGGACCTGGCGCTGGCGGCGGACATCGCGGCGTCGGTGGGCGTGCTGCTCCTGGTGGCCGCCGTGGCCGTGCGCTTTTTCCTGGGGTAAGACCTTGCTGCATAAAACAAAACGCAGGACATCCTTTGTGGGATGCCCTGCGTTTTATTACAGAGTCCAGAAAAAGAAAGAGACAGGACATACGTCCTGTCTTTTTCTTTTTCTGGAGCAGGTGACGAGGCTCGAACTCGCTACCTCCACCTTGGCAAGGTGGCGCTCTACCAGATGAGCTACACCTGCAAGCGACGGATGTTATTATAGCAATCCATGTCGCCAATGTCAAGGGAAATTTTCGATTTTTTTATTTTTTCTGTTCAGGCCTCCTGGCCCTCCCACTGATAGCCCATCTCAGCCATCTGGGCGGCGGTATAGGTCTGGCCGGTGCTGCGGCTCAGGTCCACCCATACGGCGGCCCCGTTGCGCACCACCCGGTTGAAAAACCGGGGCTCCCCCTGGAAGGTGCCCTCCACGATGTCGCTCTCTAGTCCCAGGCCGTCGCACAGCAGCTGGAAGGCCAGGGCCAGGCCCTCGTGGTTGGCCCCCTTGCCCACCAGGGCGTCCCAGGCGGTGGAACCGCCCTGGGCGCTCACCTTTACCGCGCCGGGCAGGGCCTCCATCAGCAGGTCCAGCCGGCGGGTCTCGATCTGATAGCGGATGGGGGAGAGGATGGTCTCCGCCTGCTCCATGAGCTCCTGGCTCTGCCGCTTGAGGGCAGTGGACTCCTGGGGGTAGTCCAGCAAAATCTCCACAATGCGCTGGGTACCCGTTTCCGGGTAGAGGGTGACGGTACACTCCGGCATACCCAGAGCGGCGGCCGGGGTATCGTAATAGGCCTGGCGTACCTGCTCCTTCACCGTGTCGGCGTCGCCGGTGAAGTAGCCCACCCGCAGGGCCAGCTCGGTCTTGAAGGAGGACAGGGCCTGGACCGTCTCCTCCCGGATGGCGCTGGTGCCGGTGATGTTCACCAGGGAGCTGATTTGGTCCAGGGTGCGCTTGTAGGAGATGGTGATGGTGGCCTCATAGGTGGTGAGGATGGTGGTGTAGTCGTTTTTGATGAAGTCCACCGCGTAGGCCCCCAGGGGGTCATCTTTGGCCACCTCCAGGCAGGCCCGGTTCAGGTCCTCCTCCACATCGCCGTTGTAGTCGGTGAGCTGGATGATCCCTGTCTCCATGCCCTGAGTGACGAAGAAAAGCACGCCGTTGACCAGCTCGGAGTAGGTGCTGGCCTTGACGGTGGAGGAGTCCTCCCCCAGCACCGGCTGCTCCACATGGGGCTCCACCACGGTGTAGGTCGAGCCGTTGAGGGAGACGCAGCCCGACAACAGCAGGCTCAGGCACAGCGCCAGGGCCGGTATCCGCTTGTTCACAGGCTGCCCCTCCTTTCTCTTAAAAGCCCAGGTCCTCGTCCACCAGCACCACTTCGGTGCGGCCGATGCCGCTGGAGGCCTCCCACAGTACCATCATGCCCCGGCACAGCCGGTCCGGACTTTTGCAATCATAGCATTTGTCCCCCTTGACGGCGCAGGGGGTTTTCCGCTGGAGCCGGATGGCGTTTTTGGGGGAGGCCACGTTGCGGGCCCGCCACACCGCCCCGTCATAGTCGGGAGAGAGCTTGTTGCGGCCCACCAGGAAGTAGACCTCCTCATGGCCGAAGACGGTGGAGGCGATGCGGTTGCCCACCCCGTCGATGTTGACGATCTCGCCGGTCTCCGCCAGGCCGTTCACCGAGGACAGGTAGACCTGGGCCGTGGCGGCAGCCTCCTTGCTGCCCCCCTCCCAGTGGGCGTGGATGGTGTTGTGGGTCTTGAGCCGGTCAAAGAGCCCGGTCTCCCGGACGCTCACCGAGCCGCCCACACCGATGGTCCTGCCGTCCAGCTTGCCGTCCAGATAGTCCACGGCCTCCGCCGCGGTGGCAAAACAGGTGACGGCATAGCCCCGTTGCTCCAGATTGGCCTTTACCTTGGTAAAATCCGTCATAAAAACCCTTCCTTTCTCTTTGGACGGGATCAGATCTCGTCCTTGCTGTAGGTGCGGAAGCCCTCGCCCAGTACGTCGTGGGCGTCGCACACGATGAGGAAGGCGTGGGGATCGATCTCGTTGACCTTCTCCTTCAGGGGCACGATCTCCTTCTGCTTGAAGGCCACCATCAGCACCTTCTTCTCGTCGCCGGAGTAGGCCCCCTCCCCGTGGAGGATGGTGGCGCCCCGGTCCATGGCCATCACCGCGTCGGTGATCTCCTTGCAGGAGTCGCTGATGATATAAGCCACCTTGGAGCTGTCCAGGCCATAGAGCACCATGTCCATCACCTTGGTGGTGATAAAGAGGGAGACAATGCCGTACAGGGCGGTCTCCACCTTGCCGAAGGCCATGGCCGCCAGGGCGATGACGATAAAGTCGGGGATGAGCACCAGGGTGCCCATGGGCAGCCAGGCAAATTTCAGCTTGAGCAGCCGGGCGATCAGGTCGGTGCCGCCGGTGGTGGCCCCCTTGGAGAACACCAGGCCGATGCCCAGGCCCAGCAGGGCTCCGCCGAAGATGGCGGCCAGCATGGTGTCCATGGGGGGGAACCGGTAGATCATATCCATCACATCGATGGCAAAGGAGCTGAAGGTCATGGCGTACAGGGAGGACACCAGCAGATGGCCGCCGATATACTTCCAGCCCAGGAAAAACAGGGGGACGTTCATCACAAAGACGGTGGTGCCCACCGGCAGGACGGGAATAATGGCGTTGAGCACCTGGCCCAGGCCGGTAAGGCCGCCCATGGCCACCAGGTTGGGGGCGTAAAAGATATTATAGGCCAGGGCGTACAGGATGGAGCCCAGTGTGATGACGGCATAACTTTTTACATAATGGCGCACAGTGTGTTTCAACGGTGATACCTCATTTCTCTGGCTGGATCACAGCAGGCTGATCTGTTCCTCGCCCCGGTCCTCCTCCTTCAGCAGGGCACCCGCCACCGGCAGGGACCGTGCCCGGTACCGGGCGGCGTTGACGATAGTGGTCTCGCTCAGGGGCTGGGCCTTTTCCACCTTCCACTTGGGCTTGAGGGTCATGACGTTGACACCCTGGGTGGACCGGGTGGTCTTGGGGGTGAGGGCGGCGGTGTGGAACACCAGGCAGCGGCCCTCGGTGGAGGTTACAGCCACCTCCAGATCCTCCTTGATGTGGAGGGCGGCGGCCAGGGGGGACTTATCGGAGTAGGCGCCGGTGAGCTTCCGCCGCTTGGTCTGGGTCTGGTAGGCGGCCACCTCCACCCGGGCCACCTTGCCGTTTTCAAAGAAGAAGAGGATGTGGCCGGAGTAGTCGCTGGTGAGGCAGGCCCACACAAAGCTCTCCTCCGGGTCCATGCCCAGCTTGGTGGGCAAAAAGTCGCCCAGCACGCTGGCCTTGGCGTCGTCGAACTCGCTGAGGGGGGCCTTGTAGCACTGCTGCTTGTCGGTGAACACCAGCAGCATGTTCCGGTTGTTCCCCTCCCAGTACAGGTAGGGACCGTCCCCCTCCTTGTACTTCTGCTCGCTGCTCATGCGCAGGGACTGGTGGGTGATCTTCTTGAAGTAGCCCTCTTTGGAGCAGAAGACGTGGACCGGGTAGTCGGGGGTCTCGTCCTCCTCCTCCACCCCGCCGGCAGCCTGATAGTCGTAGACGATCTCGGTGCGCCGGGGTGCGGCATACTTCTTTTTCACAGCCGCCAGTTCCTGGGAAATGATCTTCTTGATGCGGCCGGGGTTGTTGACGATGTCCTGGAGGTCGGCGATCTCCTCCTCCAGGCCGGCCACCTCCTCAATCCGCTTGAGGATATACTCCTTGTTGATGTTGCGCAGCTTGATGTCGGCCACATATTCCGCCTGGATGTTGTCGATGCCGAAGCCGATCATCAGGTTGGGCACCACCTCGGCGTCCTCCTCGGTCTCCCGGATGATCTTGATGGCCCGGTCGATGTCCAGCAGGATCTTTTTCAGGCCCTTGAGCAGGTGGAGCTTCTCCTGCTTTTTCTTCATCACGTGGTAGGTCCGGCGGCGCACGCCGTCCATCCGCCAGGCGGTCCACTCCTCCAGGATCTCGCCCACCCCCATGACCCGGGGCATACCGGCGATGAGGATGTTGAAGTTGCAGGAGCAGGCGTCCTGCAGGGTGGTGGACTTGAAGAGCTTGGCCATCAGCTTGTCCGGGTCGGTGCCCCGCTTCAGGTCGATGGTAATCTTCAGGCCGTTCAGGTCGGTCTCATCCCGCATGTCGGCAATTTCTTTGATCTTGCCCGCCTTGATGAGCTCGGCCACCTTGTCCATAATGGCCTCCACCGTGGTGGTGTAGGGGATCTCGTACACCTCGATGAGGTTCTCGCTCTTGAGGTAGCGCCACCGGGCCCGCACCTGGAAGGAGCCCCGGCCGGTGTCGTAGATCTGCCGCAGAGCGGCTTCGTCGTACAACAGCTCGCCGCCGGTGGGGAAGTCGGGGGCCTTCAGGTACTCCATCAGGTTGACCTTGGGGTTTTTCAGGAAAGCGGCCGCGGCGTCGCACACCTCCGCCAGGTTGAAGCCGCACAGGTTGGAGGCCATACCCACGGCGATGCCCTGGTTGGCGCTCACCAGCACGTTGGGGAAGGTGGTGGGCAGCAGGGTGGGCTCTTTCATGGAGCCGTCGTAGTTGTCCACAAAGTCCACCGTGTCCTGGTCGATGTCCCGGAAGAGCTCGGCGCAGATGGGGTCCAGCCGCACCTCGGTGTAACGGCTGGCCGCCCAGGCCATATCCCGGGAGTACACCTTGCCGAAGTTGCCCTTGGAGTCCACCAGGGGGTGGAGCAGGGCGCCGTAGCCCCGGGAGAGGCGCACCATGGTGTCGTAGATGGCGGCGTCGCCATGGGGATTCAATTTCATGGTCTGGCCCACCACGTTGGCGCTCTTGGTGCGGTTGCCACCCAGCAGATGCATCTGGTACATGGTGTACAGCAGCTTGCGGTGGGAGGGCTTGAAGCCGTCGATCTCGGGGATGGCCCGGGAGACGATGACGCTCATGGCGTAGGGCATGTAGTTGAGCTCCAGGGTCTCGGTGATGGGCTGCTCCAGCACCTCGGGCCGCAGGCCCATGACGTTGGGGTTATTGACCTTCTTCGCCCCCTCCTCGGGGGTCCTTTTCTTAGCCATTCAGTTTCATCCTTTTACGAAATATCCGCCAGCTCCAGATATTTATACCCGTTCTCGGCGATGTGGTCCTTGCGGCCCTGGAGGTTGTCCCCCAGCAGCAGGTCGAAGACCTGGGCGGTACGCTCCACGTCCTCGGGCATGACCTTGATGAGCCGCCGTGTGGCGGGGTTCATGGTGGTGAGCCACATCATGTCGGGCTCGTTCTCGCCCAGGCCCTTGGAGCGGTTGATGGAGCACTTCTTGCCCGAGAGCTCCCCGTTTACGATCTCGTTCTTCTCGGCGTCGGAGTAGGCGAACCAGGTCTTTTCCTTGTAGTTGATCTCATACAGGGGGGATTCCGCGATATACACATAGCCCCGCTGGATCAGGGTGGGGGTCAGGCGGTAGAGCATGGTCAAGATCAGGGTGCGGATCTGGAAGCCGTCCACGTCGGCATCGGTACAGATGACGATCTTGTTCCACCGCAGGTTCATGAGGTCAAAGGCGGCCAGGTCCTTGGCGTGCTTGTCGTGGACCTCCACGCCGCAGCCCAGCACCTTCAAAAGGTCGGTGATGATCTCGCTTTTGAAGATCTTGGCGTAGTCGGCCTTCAGGCAGTTCAAAATCTTGCCCCGGACGGGCATGATGCCCTGGAACTCGGCGTCCCGGCTCAGCTTGACGCTGCCCAGAGCGGAATCGCCCTCCACGATATAGAGCTCCCGGCGGGTGGTGTCCTTGGTGCGGCAGTCCACAAACTTCTGCACCCGGTTGGAGATATCCACATTGCCCGACAGCTTCTTTTTGATATTCAGCCGGGTGCGCTCGGCGTTCTCACGGGAGCGCTTGTTGATAAGCACCTGCTCGGCGATCTTGGCTGCGTCAAAGGGGTTTTCGATGAAATAGACCTCCAGCTGGGAGCGGAGGAACTCGGTCATGGCCTCCTGGACGAACTTGTTGGTGATGGCCTTCTTGGTCTGGTTCTCGTAGGAGGTCTGGGTGGAGAAGTTGTTGCTCACCAGCACCAGACAGTCCTCCACGTCGGCCCAGGTCAGCTTGCTCTCGTTCTTCTGGTACTTGCCCTGGGCCTTGAGATAGGCGTCAATGCCGTTGACAAAGGCCGACTTCACCGCCTTCTCCGGGGAGCCGCCGTGCTCCAGCCAGGAGGAGTTGTGGTAGTGCTCGATGACCTGCACCGTGTTGGAGAAGCAGAAGGAGACCGACAGCTTCACCTTGTACTCGTCCTTGTCCGCCCGGTCCCGACCCCGCCGCTCGGTCTGCCAGAACACCGGCTGGGTCAGGGGGTTGTCCCCCGCCAGCTCCTTCACATAGTCCTCGATGCCGTTTTCATACTTGAAGTCGGTGGTCTCGAACCTGCCCCCCACCTGGTTGCGGAACCGGAAGGTGATGCCGGCGTTGACCACCGCCTGCCGTTTGAGCACGTCCAGGTAGTATTCCACCGGAATGTCGATGTCGGTGAACACGTCCAGGTCGGGCAGCCAGCGGAACTTGGAGCCCGTCTTTTTGCCGCTGTAGGGCTCCTTTTTCAGGCCACCCACGTTCTCGCCCTTCTCAAAGTGGAGGGTGTACTCGTATCCGTCCCGGTGGATCACCGCGTCAAAATAGGCGCTGGCATACTGGGTGGCGCAGGAGCCCAGGCCGTTGAGGCCCAGGGAATACTCGTAGTTGTCGCCGGAGTTGTTGTTGTACTTGCCGCCGGCGTACAGCTCACAGAACACCAGCTCCCAGTTGTACTTCTGCTCCTTCTCGTTCCAGTCCACCGGGCAGCCCCGGCCGAAGTCCTCCACCTCAATGGACTTGTCCTCATACCGGGTGAGGGTGATGAGATTGCCGTGGCCCTCCCGGGCCTCGTCAATGGCGTTGGACAGGATCTCAAACACCGCGTGCTCGCAGCCCTCCAGCCCGTCGGAGCCGAAGATGACCGCCGGGCGCTTGCGGACCCGGTCCGCCCCCTTCAGGGAGGAAATGGAGTCGTTGCCGTAACTTTTGGGGGAAGAACTTCTTGCCATGGGCCTCTCCTCATATCATAAAACTGCCGACCCTTTCGGGCCGGCGCCAAATGTGCGCATACGGTATTATATTACCCCATCTCCGCCGGAAGTGTCAAGAAAACGCAGCGGCACACCTGCCGGTGGGAACGAAATTGCCGCGCCGGTGAAAACACCGGCGCGGCAATGACAGGCCCGCGTCAGGCCTTTGGAACCATGGGATTTACAGCTGGATGAACCGCATGAGGATGGTGGCCACCTCGGCGCGGGAGGCGGAGCCCTGAGGATTCAGCTCCCCGGCGCCGTTGCCGGTGATGATGCCGTTGTCCACGGCCCACACCATGGCACGGACCGCCCAGTCGCTGACCTCATCCCGGTCGGGATAGTCGGGCAGATCCTTCTCCACCATGGGGCTGCCGGCGTAACGCCACAGCATGGTCACCAGCTGCTCACGGGTCAGATCGGCCTCCAGGTTGGTGCCGTCGGACACGCCCTCGGCTACCGCCCAGGCGGCGCCCGCCTCGTACCAGGTGGAACCGGTGGAGGTGTCCACCCCGTCATAGCGGGCCAGCATGGTGAGCATCATGGCACGGCTGGTGGTGACGGAGGGGGAGAAGGTGGTGGCGGAGGTGCCGTTCATGAGCTCGTTCTCATAGACGTACACCACAGCGTCGTAGAACCAGTCCTGCTCAGCCACGTCGCTGAAGGGCAGCTCGGGCTGCTCAGGCTCCACCTCGATCTCGGTGAAGGTGGCCTTCACGGTCACCTTGCCTGCGGGCATCTTGAAGGTATACTTGTTGTCGTCCTTCTGGGTCAGGGTGACCTTGTCGCCGTCCTTGTCGGTGACGGTCAGCTTGCCCAGCTCATAGCCCTCGTCGGGCTTGACGGTGATGGTGACGGTCTCACCCTTCTCGGCACGGGTGGGGGACACGGTGATCTTGCCGCCCTCGGCCTTGTCCACACTGACCTGGTAGGTGGTGGAGGAAGAGGAGCCGCCGCCCTGGTCAATATAGCTCCACCGAGCGGTGAAGGTGGTATCAGCAGAGATGGTGACGGTACCTGTGTACACCTTGTTATCCACGCTGCTGAGCCAGCCGTTGAAGCGGTAGCCAGGCTTGTTTAGATTGGGAAGGGTATAGGTTTCACCCTTTGCCACAGCACTGGTGGTGATGGTACCATCTGCGTTAATTGTAATCTTGCAGACCAAAGATTCGTCTGCGCCGGTATCTATGGTAGCATTTCCGTTATTGGCGATCACCAGGTCGGAGATCCACTGCTCCGCTCCACTCTCGGATTTGATCTTGATGTCCACCGGAGCATTGCCGGTAAAGGTATTGCCGGTAATCGTCACGTGCTTCATTGCAGCATTATTCATGGGATGAACAGCAACAGCGGCAGAAATACCCTCTACACCCTTTACATTTTCAAAAGTACAGTTGGTGATGCTCCAGTTTTCAGAAGGAGTGCCGGGTGTACGGGGAGCAAAATTAACAGCAACGGCCTCATAATTTGCAGAGATATTCTTAAACTGGCAGTTGTCTACCACCACATTCTGACCGCCGGGAAGATAAATGCCATTGGCTTTGCTTGTATTGCCCTCATCATTATTAATAATATTTTCAAACACACAGCCTCTGATAACAATATCGGAAGCTTTGGTATCCGGACTTGCAGCGGCCACATACAGCGCATTGCTTGTAGCATTGGTAAATTTCACGTTTTCCAACGTCAGGCCGGAACAGGTCGCGTTGCTCCCAACCTTGAGAATAGTGGAGGCGGCTCCATTTCCGTCCAGCGTTAGATCTTTGACCTTGATATTGCTGCAATCCCCTGTATTCAGATTCAGCAGATAATTATCGGTTCCTTTCAGGATGGTTTCATCCATGCCCGCACCGATCAGGGTAATGTTCTTCTTATTGCTGAGATTGAGCGTAGCTACGTCATAAGTACCGGCAGCCAAAACGATAGTGTCGCCGTCCTTGGCAGCGGCAACGGCCGTTCCCAGCGTATATCCTTCGGTCTTGCCAACAATCAGGCATCCGTCTTCGGCCTCAACCATGGCGGGCTGGTTCTGAACATAGGCTCCATGATTGTTTTTGCTCAGCTCAACCGTCTGTTTGGCATAGTTGTTGGCAGTGTTGGGAGTATTGACCACGATGGCAATATCCACAGCGTTTTCGCCGAAGGTGTTGCCGGTGATGGTCATATTGGAGTCACCGCAGATGACCCAGCCCCGGGTATTGTCCACATAGTTATTGGAAATGGTGCCGGTACAGTTGTTGATATAGGCAGGCTGACGCAGATTCTTAAAGGTATTGCCGGTAATGCTCAGGTTGGTGGCACCCGCCTCGCCCACGATGGCCCGGCTGGTTTCGCTGTCCCCCTGCACATACCGCCCGGTGACCGTGCAATCCTTGACCGTGCTGCCGGACTTCATCAGGATCACATGATCCATGGCTTTGACAGGCAGATCAATCGTCAAGCCCTCCAGCTTAGCTCCGTTGGAGAGGACGAAGGACGCGGCCGCAGAATTCGCAGTTACAGTGACGCCCTCATTAGCAGTCAGGGTAACATTCTGATTCAGGGTAACCGCGCTGCTCAGAATAATGCTCTGCAGCAGTGTGATGGTATCACCCGCCTTGGCATCGGAGATAGCCGCCTCCAGGGTGTCATAGCCCATATTACCGATTTGCGCCACAGCGGTCTTAGTGTTGATCATAATCTGGCCAGTCTTACTATCCCACATCATGCCGGGGGCAACATAGCTGTTTACGTCGTCGGTAAACTTGCCGCCGGTGATGGTGATGTTAAGGGCGCCTTTATCCTCCATAGCCCCGACGGTACCGGTAAAGGTGCCGCCTGTGACATGAACCGTGCCCTCGGCTTCTTCACCAGCTTTGTACGTAACACCCAGGGCATGGCCATCTTCGGCCGCAGTAACCTGGGTGCCATCTCCCGAGATGGTCACGTCGGTATATTGCACCTCAATACCATCCTGGCCGGAGATAACACTATTTTCTACAATAAGGGTCTGCCGGCCCTGGTCTTGCGCCCCAGCGCTGGCCTTGTTATTAGAAATGAAAACAGCGCAGGAATCTGTATCACTGGGTGTAGTAATTGTGCTGTTCTTGATCGTATAAATCGATCCGCCGTCCTTTCCCTGCTGGTAAACGCCATAGGTACCGGCTTGGATCTTAGCTCTATCCAGAGTGACGTTGTTCTTGGGGCCCATGCCAAAGACAGCAATATTTTTTGAAATGATTGTACCGTAAACTTTGAGATCGGTATAGCCAACAGTCACGATACCGTCTTCGGCATTAACGGTTGCGTCTTCGGCAATAATGATAGTACAGCCGGGGCCCTTTTCAGTTTCCTTAAATGCCTGAATGCCGGCACCCTTAGCAGCTGTGTTTTTATATGTGCCGTTTTGAATTTTAAATTCAACATTATAATTTACAACGAATCCATACTCTCCAGCATACGTCAAGGTATACCCACCCAGATCGAGTATCATATCTTTCAAGATTGCTTTCTGCCTTGTGTAGTCTCGTTTCAGGGTGGCATTTTTCAATAGCTTAACTGTACAGTCGCCGGTCCTGTTGGCCGCATCGATGGCCTCCCCTATGGTGTCATAGTGAGTGCTGCCGATGGCCGCCTCGTGGCTGCAGGTCTCATCACTTGGGCAGTCGGTAGTGCTGGTCGCCAGCGCTGTTACCGGCAGAAGGCTCAGGAGCATGGCGCAAGTCAGCAAAATACTGAACGCGCGTGTTCGTATTTTCCTCATAGCTTTGATTCCTCCCTTATATTTTGGCCCGCGCCCGTCCGGCCGCACTCGGTCCATTAAGGTTTCTTTTGCTCTTTCTGACGAAAGAGCAAACAGCAGGACGTCCTGCTGTGGCGCAGCCGCAAGCCAAATTTTTACACCCACATTATACTTGACGAATCCTTAGCAAGGGCCTTTCCGCTTGTATTTATGCCGCGTCCTCTTCCAGTTCCGCCAGCGCCTCCCGCTCGGAATCGGCGGAGAACCGGAAGCGGCCCGCAGCGTCGTATACCTCAACATGTCCATATACATAGCGAAGTTCAAATTCCATGGGTCAGCGCTCCTTTCCTGTATCGTTGGATACAGGATACCAGAGCTGCTGTCCTATAAATCGGACTATTCTTTCAGGTCCGCGAGAAAGTCCTCCCAGGCCTGGGGGTTGCGTACGTAATAGAGGGGGCACTCCTTGCCGGTGACGTCGTAGTGGCGGATGACCTGGTCGGTATCCAGGTGGTACTCCTCCATCAGCCAGCGGACCAGGCGTACCAGGGAGTCGTAAGTAGCCTGGGTAAAGACCCCGGTGTCGTCAGGGTGGCAGCACTCGATGGAGATGGTATCTACGTTTCTCGGCCCGGTGCAGTAGGCGATCTCATCCAGAGGGACGTTGCAGATGATCTCCCCCTCCATGCCAATAAGGAAATGGCTGGAGGCGTAGGTCTCCCCGGTGGTGGCCAGGTTTTTGAAGTAGCTGTGGTTCTGCTCCGCCGTGGTGCCCGGGTTGCCCACATAGTGGACCACCACGCCGTTGACCTGCTCCAGGGTCTCCCCGGGCCGGGAGTAGGGATTGATGGGGAGCAGCTCCTCCCTGATCCAGTCGGGCAGGTTGCCGGAGGGCTGGGGGGCGGAGAAAAAGCCCCGCCAGACCAGAAAAGCGCCCCCCAGCAGAACCAGCACCAGCAGGACGGGGAGCAGAGGGCTGCGGCGGCGTTTTTTGACTCGGGTGGCCATGGGCCTGTCCCTCCTTTTTTTGCCATAAAGCAGAAACACAGGCCCGCCGCCTGTTGCGGGCCTGTGTTTCCAAGATCTGAAAAAGAGAGGAAAGAGAGGAGTGGTATGTCTCAACCACGGTCTTATCCTATCCTCTCCCTGTGAACCCGTTTTGAACCGGATGTGAACGTTTTGTTAAGGCTGATTTTTATTCCGCCAGGGACTTGGCCACGTCGGTGAGATAGTTCTGCTCCAGGTCCTCGATCTTGCCGGCGTCGCAGGCGGCGGCAACAGCGGGGTCCATGGGCAGCCGGGCCAGCACCTTCAGGCCCAGACCGGCGGCCACCTGGTCGATGTGGCTCTCGCCGAAGATGGCGTGGCGCTTGCCGCAGTCGGGGCACTGGAAGTAGGAGTAGTTCTCCACCAGGCCCAGCACGGGGATGTGCATCATCTCGGCCATCTTGACGGCCTTGGTGACGATCATGCTCACCAGATCCTGGGGAGAGGTGACCACCACGATGCCGTCGATGGGCAGGGACTGGAACACGGTCAGGGGCACGTCGCCGGTTCCGGGAGGCATGTCCACGAACATGTAGTCCACGTCCCCCCAGATCACGTCGGTCCAGAACTGCTTGACGGTACCGGCAATGACGGGGCCGCGCCACACCACAGGGTCGGTCTCATGCTCGGTGAGCAGGTTGAGGCTCATGATGCCGATGCCGGTCTTGGTCTCGGCGGGGTAGATGCCCAGCTCGCTGCCCTCGGCCCGGGTGTGGATGCCGAAGGCGGCGGGGATGGAGGGGCCGGTGATGTCGGCGTCCAGGATGGCCACCTTCTTGCCCATGCGGCGCATAGCCACCGCCAGGGAGGAGGTCACCAGGCTCTTGCCCACGCCGCCCTTGCCGCTGACCACGGCGATGACCTTGCCGATGTGGGACAGGCCGTTGGCGGGGACGTGGAGGTCCTGGGGCGCGGTGCGCTCGCCGCAGCTCTCGCCGCAGGAGGAACAGTTATGGGTACATTCTGACATGGTTGTTTTCCTTCTTTCCTATGTTTTTACCAGAGATTACGATGGGAAGAGCGGCGGGGGACAGGCCCCCGCCTGTTGGTTATTTAATAGTGATAGCTGCCCCCGCCGATGAACTCCCGGATGAGGGACTCGGGGGACACCAGGGCCGGGTCCACCGGTTCAAACTGCCGGAAGGCCTCCACCAGGTCGTGGAACTCCTGACAGCGGGGATTGTCGGCGGGGATCTGGTCCACCGCCTCTTTCAGGGCATGGGCGTAGTTGGCGAACACCGACACCTCGTAGGGCAGGGAGGAGTCGATGATCACGTTGGCCCGGTTTTTGAAGGGGGAGATGTACTTCTTCTCGCCCCGGCGCACATTATACCACATCAGGAGCGTTTCTAAAAGGTCTGTGCCCCGGAAATTATAATCCCGTACCGCCCGGCGGGAAATGCGCATCCAGGTGCCCTTGAACCGCAGCTCCTCCCCCTCCAGCACGTTGGAGCGGGCGGAGATGTACAGGCCGGTGGCCTCCGGGTGGCGGCCGAAGATGTCGCTGTTGAGGGCGTGGATGCCCTCAAAAATGGCGATCTCGTTTTTGTCCAGCTTGAGGAAGGTGCCCCGGCTGTCGTTGCGCATCTGGCGGGCAAACTCGTACTTGGGCACCACCACCCACTCTCCCCGGGACAGCTTGGAGAAGGTCTCGTCCAGCAGGTCCAGGTCCAGCAGGACGGGAGACTCGTAGTCGATGTCCCCCTCGGGGGTGCGGGGGGCGGTCCTGCGGTTGAGGGTTTTATAGTAGTTGTCCATGGAGATGGTGTGGGTGTTCACACCCCGGCGCTCCAGCTCCTGCTCCAGCTTGAGGGCGGTGGTGGTCTTGCCCGAGCCGGAGGGGCCGGACAGCAGCACAATGGGGCTCTCCTTCATGCGGTCCAGGATCTGGTCCACCGCGGAGTCGATGCGGCTCTGGTAGGCGGCGTCGCAGGCCTCCAGATAGCCTTTGGGATCGGTGCGGACACTCTCGTTGATCTCCTTGAGCTGATAGGGCATAATGACCTCCTTACAGGGCGCTGTGGAAACGGGCCACCCGCTCCTTTCCGGCGCAGACGGCGTCGATCTTCTCCAGATACTCCTTGGGGTACTTGGGGTTGGCGATCCGCTCAATGTAGCCGGTGGCCGGATTGACCAGCTTGGTCACCCCGCCGCCCCCCAGGGAGACGATGGTGTGCAGCTCCTCCATCATGCAGATGTTGTACAGGCTCTCGGTGCCCGGCAGGCACCAGCCCACATTCTCAAAGGAGCCGGACATATATTTCTGACGGTAGAGGTAGTAGGGGATCTGCCCCGCCGTGCGCAGGGCGGACCAGGCATACTCCAGCATGGCGGCCACGTCGTCGTCCGAGGGGACGTCGGCCCCCTCTTCCATCAGCCGGGAGCCCTTCTTCATGGCCAGGGTGTGGACGGTGATGTTCTCCGGCGCCATGGCCAGCACCTGATCCAGGGAGGACCGGAAGCCGTCCACGCTGTCGGCGGGGAGGCCGGCGATGAGGTCCATGTTGACGCAGGGGATGCCGCTGTCCCGGGCCAGAGCATAGGCCCTCCGGATGTCGTCCGCCCGGTGGGCACGGCCCATGGCGGTGAGCACATGGTCGGCCATGGTCTGGGGATTCACCGACACCCGGCCGCAGCCCCGGCGGGCCAGCACATCCAGCTTTTCCTGGGTAATGGTGTCGGGCCGCCCGGCCTCCACGGTGTACTCCGTGCAGGCGGACAGGTCGATATACTCCGCCAGCTCCCCCATGAGCCGGTCCAGCTGGGGGGCGGACAGGGTGGTGGGGGTGCCGCCGCCGAAGTAGACAGTGCGCACCTTCAGCCCCGCCCCCGTCAGCATCTCACCGGTGGCCCTGATTTCCCGGGAAAGGCAGTCCAGGAAGGGGTCGATGAGCTTGAGGGCCCGGCCCACGTCGGCGGACACAAAGGAGCAGTAGGCGCACCGGGTGGGGCAGAAGGGGATGCCCACATAGAGGGACACCTCCTCCGGCCCCAGACTGGCCTTGGCGGCCAGGGAGGCCTGGGCACAGTCCATGGCCAGCTGCCGCCGCAGAGGGGACACCCGGTAGGTGTCCCGCAGCACCCGCTCCGCCTGGGCGGGGGTGGCCCCCGCCAGCATGGCGCGGGTGGGGATCTTCACCGGCCGCACGCCGGTCAATGCACCCCAGGGGGGCTCGTTTCCACGGGCGGCCACTCCGGCGTCGTAGAAGGCCAGCTTCAAAATGCGCTGCAAAGCCCGGCCGGTGGAGAGCTCGTCGGTGAGCTCTTCCAGTTTACACCGGCGGCTTGCCCCATATGACTGGCCGTGGTAAGTCAGCCTGGCGGTGGCGGTGGCCCACAGCTCCCCCCGGCTGAGGGAGAGCACCAAAAAGTCCTCACCGGGGGCGGGGGGCTGGTCTGAATATTCCGGCCGCTGGTCGGGGAACAGGGTCAGCAGCATCTGTTCGGCGGCGTATTTGTAGTCGTGGCCCTTGTAATACAGTTTCATGAAGGGAGAATCCTTTCCGGGGAAATGATATTACCCCATGGCCTCCTGCATATAGTAGTTGCTCTTCCGCTCGGCGGACAGGGTGGACATGCCCATGTGGCCGGGCAGCACCTGAAAGTCCCCGGGCAGTTTGGCCAGCCGGGCCAGGGAGGCCATGATCTCATCATAGCTGCCGCCGGGCAGGTCGGTGCGGCCCATGGAGCCCTGGAACAGGGTGTCGCCGGTGAAGAGCACATCCCCCGCCATCAGGCACACCCCGCCGGGGGTGTGGCCGGGGGTGTGGAGCACCTGCACGTCGATGCCCCCCACCTTCACCACGTCCCCATCGTCATAGGGGGTGGGGTCGGTGCCCAGGGCGGGGAACACCGGATTGCCCAGCCGGGCAATATCACCGGGATGGAGGTATACCAGCACATTGGGGAGGGCCTTATGCACCCCCGCCACGCCGGTGGTGTGGTCGTAGTGGGCGTGGGTCAGGAAAATGGAGACGATCTCCACCCCGTCCGCCTTGGCCTGGGCCAGGATGCGGTCGGCCTCGTCGCCGGGGTCCACCACGGCGGCGGTGTTTGTGTTCTCATCCTCCAGCAAATAGCAGTTGGTGCCGATGGGCCCCACCTGCATCACACGGATTTTCATGGGAAATCTGCCCCTTTCTTTACATGGTGTCGGTGTTGCCCCACAGGGCCACGGCCCTGCGGGGACCCCGTATCTTTTCATCTGCTCGGGCGGAATGAATCCGCCCGGCATCAAGGTTTTGCCTTTGGCAAAACGCTTGGACGCGCAAAGCGCGGGGGCGAATTCGGCGTTACATCTGGTCGGTATCCAGCAGAATGGTAACAGGTCCGTCGTTCTGAGAATAGACCTGCATATCGGCGCCGAATTCGCCATGCTGGACCTCAAAGCCCCGTCCGGCGCACTCGGCCATGAACTTCTCATACAGAGGGATGGCGATGTCCGGCTTGGCGGCCCCGGAAAAGCCGGGACGGCGGGACTTGGTGTCGGCGTACAGGGTGAACTGGCTCACCACCAGCAGGGAGCCCCCCACCGCCTCCAGGTTCAGGTTCATCTTCTCGTTCTCGTCCTCAAAGATACGCAGGCCGCACACCTTGTCGGCCAGCTTGACGGCCTGGGCCTCGGTATCGGTGGGGGCCACCCCCAGCAGCACCAGGAAGCCCTGGCCGATTTCGCCGTTCACCTTGCCGTCAATGGTGACGGAGGCATTCTTGACGCGGGTCACAACTGCACGCATAGCACAAATTCCTTTCTGTTTTACCGGTATTCCCTCACAAAGCCCTTGGCAAACACCGGGTCAATATCAAATACCGCCTTGTCTCCGGCGGCGCATTTCAGCTCGGTGACGTCCACAATGGTCTCGATGGCGCCGATGCCCCCGATGACCCTGGCCTTCTGGCCGTTGATGCGGACGGTGATCTGCCGCCGGGTGAGCCAGCGGCGGATGGCGTCCAGCAGGCCCCCCGCCCAGGGGCGGCCCATGCCGAAGCCGTTCTGATAGCCCACGGGGAGCACCGCCACCCGGGTATCCTTCTTCAGGGGGCCGGGGGTGTTGCCTCCCACGATGTGGCCCTTGGGCACCCAGCGGGTCTCCTCCACCTGCACCTCACCGTAGCCCACCCGGCGCAGGCCGTCCCCTCTGGCCCGGCGGCACCGGCCCATGAGCACGGTGCCCGCCCGGACGCCCCCCAGCCGTGCTTCGGGGAAGTGCATCAGCACATAGGACCCGGCGGCGTGGACGGTGCCCGTCTCAAACCCGGCGGCGTGGATGGCCTCCACCGTGTGGGTGAACTCCCCGATCTGGGCGGCCAGGGTGCGGCCCTTTTTGCTCTTGGTGTACAACTGGGTACATACGCCGGTGACGGCGATGCCCGGCAGGTCCCGGAAGGTGGACAAAATCTTCTCCGGCTCGCTGGAGAAAAAGCCCCCAAAGCCCATGCCGGTGTCGATCTGGATGTGGGCCTCGGCCACGGTGGAGCGGGCCTCCGCCACCCCGTTGAGGGCCAGACCGCTGTCGTGGGAGCCCACGGTGCAGATCACGTTCAGATCCAGCAGCTGCTCCAGCTCCTCCCGGTCGGTGGTGCAGCGGAGCATGAGGATCTCCTCCTCCACAAAGCCCGCCTTCCGCAGGGCGGCGGCCTCCGCCACCTCGGACACGGCAAAGCGGCCGATGCCCTCGGCCCGCAGCACCCGGGCCAGCTCCACCAGACCGGCTCCCTGGCCGTCTCCGGTGACCACGCCGTAGATCACGGCGCTCCCCGCCCGTTCCTTCACCACAGAGATATTATTCTTCAGCGCATCCCGCTCGATCACCAGGGTTTTCATACCTCCGCCGCCTTTCCGGGGATAGTCCCTTCCATTATATACTGCCCTCTGATTGCCGTCAATGGAAAGGGTACGGGCCTTGTGTTCGGCGCTGAAAAGTGCTATGATTGAGTATTGATACCTACATTTTTGGGAGGAACCGCTTTGAACCGACAGACCACCAAAATTTCCCCCGCCGACGTGGAGCGTCAGCGGGAATTCTGCCACAAGCTCCACGAGCGCAACGCCGCCCGTCCCACCGCCCCCCTGGCCTTTGTGGACACCTACGGCTGCCAGCAGAATGAGGCCGATTCCGAGCGGCTGCGGGGCTACCTGCGGGAGATGGGCTACGACTTTACCGACAGCGAGGCCGAAGCCGACCTGATCCTCATCAACACCTGCGCCATCCGGGAGCACGCCGAGATGCGGGTGCTGGGCAACGTGGGGGCCCTGGTCCACACCAAGCGGGCCAAGCCCGGCCAGCTCATCTGCGTGTGCGGCTGCATGGCCCAGGAGCCCCACCGGGCCCAGAAGATCAAGGAGAGCTACCGGCAGGTGGACCTGGTGTTCGGGCCCCACGCCCTGTGGCGGTTCCCCGAACTGCTCTACCGGCTGGTGACCCGCCGGGGCCGCATCTTTGACATCGCCGACGAGCCCGGCTCCATCGCCGAGGGCATCCCGGTGGTGCGCCAGGACAAGGTGAAGGCCTGGGTGTCCATCATGTACGGCTGCAACAACTTCTGCACCTACTGCATCGTGCCCTACGTCCGGGGCCGGGAGCGCTCCCGCCAGCCGGAGGTGGTGCTGGAGGAGATCCGGGGTCTGGTGACCGAGGGGTACAAGGACATCACTCTGCTGGGCCAGAACGTCAACTCCTACGGCAAGGACCTGGAGAGCCCCATGGACTTCGCCGACCTGTTGAAGGCGGCCTCTGAGATCCCCGGGGACTTCCTGCTGCGCTTCATGACCAGCCACCCCAAGGACGCCTCCCAGAAGCTCTTTGACACCATGGCGTCCTCCCCCAAGATCGCCCCCTGCTTCCACCTGCCCTTCCAGGCGGGCAGCGACCGGGTACTCAAGGCCATGAACCGGGTGTACGACCGGGCGGGCTACCTGGACAAGGTGCGCCGGCTGCGTCAGGCTATTCCCGACGTGGTCATCACCTCCGACGTCATCGTGGGATTTCCCGGGGAAACCGCCGAGGAGTTCGAGCAGACCATGACCTTGCTGGACGAGGTGCGGTTTGACGCCCTCTTTACCTTTATCTACTCCCCCCGGGTGGGCACCCCCGCCGCCAAGATGGAGGACCCCATCTCCAAGGAGGAGAAGGCGGCCTGGTTCCAGCGGCTGGTGGAGCGGCAGGACCAGATTTCCGAGGAAAAGCACGCCGCCTACATCGGCAAGACGGTGCGCTGCCTGGTGGACGGGCAGGACGATAAGGGCCTTACCGCCCGCACCCCCGGCAACCGGCTGGTGCGGCTGACGGGAGAGGAGTCCCTCATCGGCCAGTTTGTGGACGTGAAGATCACCGGGGCCAACAAGTGGTCCCTGATGGGGGAGAGGGCCTGAGCCTTCGATGCCCACCTTATCCACAGCATTTACTATTTTAAAATCATTTTGACCTGAACTATATTTACACAGAAAAGGAGCGCCCGCCATGCCGTCCGAGCTGACCCCCATGATGAAACAATATCTCAAAATGAAACAGCTCCACCCGGACTGCATTCTCTTCTTCCGGCTGGGGGACTTTTACGAGATGTTCCAGGACGACGCCAAGCTGGCCTCCAAGGAGCTGGACCTCACCCTCACCACCCGGGACCGGGGCAAGCCGGAGGACCAGCGCACCCCCATGTGCGGCGTGCCCTACCACAGTGCCGACGCCTACATCGCCCGGCTCATCGCCAAGGGCTACAAGGTGGCCATCTGTGAGCAGATGGAGGACCCCGCCACCGCCAAGGGGCTGGTGGACCGGGACATCATCCGCATCGTCACCCCCGGCACCGTCATCGCCTCCTCCATGCTGGAGGAGGGCCGCAACAACTTTATCTGCGCCATCTATGCCGACTCCGCCGGGGCGGGGCTGTGCTTCTGCGACATCTCCACCGGCGAGATCTCCGTCACCTCCTTTACCGGCCCCGACGCCGAGGAGCACCTGTGCAACGAGCTGGGCCGCTTCTCCCCCCGGGAGGCCATGCTGTCCGACGGGGCCTACAGCGACGCCGCCCTGCTGGACTTTCTCACCAACAAGCTGGACTGCCGCTGCGAAAATGGCGGGGAGGCCCGCTTCCGGCCCGACGCCGCCCGCTCCCTGGTGGAGGAGCAGTTTACCAGCGGTCTGGACCAGCTGCCCCAGGGGGACGACCACGCCCTCCAGGCGGTGGGGGGCCTTTTGAGCTACCTCTACGAGACCCAGAAGACCGACCTCTCCCACATCACCAGCCTCACCTGGTACACCTCTGGTCAGTTCATGGAGCTGGACCTCACCGCCCGGCGCAACCTGGAGCTTACCGAGACCCTCCGCTCCAAGGAGAAGAAGGGCAGCCTTCTGTGGGTGCTGGACAAGACCCGCACCGCCATGGGTCACCGGCTCATCCGCACCTGGATGGAGCGGCCCCTGCTGTCCCCCGGCGCCATCAGCCGCCGGCTGGGCGCGGTGGAGGAACTGGTGGGCGACCCCATCGGCCGGGACGAGCTGGTGCGCACCCTGCGGGAGGTCACCGACCTGGAGCGGCTCATCGGCCGCATCGTGTACGGCACCGCGGGGGGCCGGGACCTGATGGCCCTGGCCGCCGGTCTGGGCAAGCTGCCCCGGCTGCGGGAGCTGCTCTCCCCCTACTCCAGGGCCCTGCTCACCTTCCTGTCCGCCGCCCTGGACGATGTGCCCGACCTGCGTGCGCTGATCTGCTCGGCCATTGTGGACGAGCCCCCCTTCTCCGTGCGGGAGGGCGGCTTCATCCGGGAGGGCTACAACCCCGAGGTGGACCGGCTGCGGAACATCCTCACGGGCGGCAAGGACCTGGTGGCCGCCGTGGAGGCCCGGGAGAAGGAAAAGACCGGCATCAAGAGCCTGAAGGTGGGCTTCAATAAAGTATTCGGCTACTACATCGAGGTATCCAAGTCCTACTACGACCAGGTGCCCGAGGACTACATCCGCAAGCAGACCCTGGTGAACTGCGAGCGCTTCATCACCCAGGAGCTGAAGGACCTGGAGCACGAGATCCTGTCCGCCCAGGACCGGATCTGCGCCCTGGAGTACCAGCTGTTCTGCGACCTGCGGCAGCAGGCCGCCGCCCGGGTGGGGGACATCCAGCGCTCCGCCGCCGCCGTGGCTCAGGTGGACGTGCTGGTCTCCTTCGCCGCCGTGGCCGCCGAGAACGGCTACTGCCGCCCGGAGGTGGACCTGTCCGACGTCATCGACATCTCCGAGGGCCGCCACCCGGTGGTGGAAAAGATGCTGAAAAACGCCCTCTTTGTCCCCAACGACACCCGGATGGACGGGCGTGACAACACGGTGGCCATCATCACCGGCCCCAACATGGCGGGCAAATCCACCTACATGCGGCAGGTGGCCCTCATCGTCCTCATGGCCCAGATGGGCTCCTTCGTGCCCGCCAGGTCGGCCCGCATCGGCATCGTGGACCGGGTATTCACCCGCATCGGGGCCAGCGACGACCTGTCCGCCGGTCAGTCCACCTTTATGGTGGAGATGACCGAGGTGGCGGAACTGCTGAAAAACGCCACCAGCAAAAGCCTGCTCATCCTGGACGAGATCGGCCGGGGCACCTCCACCTACGACGGCATGTCCATTGCCCGCTCGGTGCTGGAGTACTGCGCCGACAAACGCCGGCTGGGGGCCAAGACCCTCTTTGCCACCCACTACCACGAGATCACCGCCCTGGAGGGGGTCATCCCCGGGGTGAAGAACTACAACATCGCCGCCAAGAAGAAGGGGGACGACATTCTCTTCCTGCGGAAGATCGTCCCCGGCGGGGCCGACCAGAGCTACGGCATCGAGGTGGCCAAGCTGGCCGGGGTGCCCGACCGGGTCATCACCCGGGCCCGCCACATCCTCAAGGAGCTGGAGGCGGGCGGGGTCCAGACCCCCCAGGCCGCCCCGGCGGCCCAGGCCACCGACCAGGTGTCCCTGCTGGATATGGGCGGGGGAGAGGTGGCCCGGCGGCTCCAGGGGGTGGACCTGAACACCCTCACCCCCATCGAGGCCATGAATCTGCTCTTTGAATTGAAGCAGCTGGTATAACAGAAAGGAGGAACACACCATGCTGACCGGACGGCGCCGCCCCTGGCGGCCCCAGCTCACCCGGGCCGAACTGGGCCGGGGGTGGGTCTTTTTCGCCCTGTATGTGTTCCTCTTTCCCTGGCTCATGGGCTGGGTCCAGCGGTCCTATCAGGGGGAGTTCCCGGTGGCCGAGGCCAACGTGGTGTACTACCTCATCATTGCCGCCCTCACCTTTCTGGTGCTGTGGTCCTATCTGAAACACGGCTTCCGGCTGCTGCTGGACTGGCTGCCGGAAAACCTGTTCGCCTTTGTCACCGGCCTTGCGGGCGGGGAGGTCCTCACCTTCCTGGTCAGCCTCATCCCCCTGCCGGTACAGAACCCCAACCTTATGAGCTACCCGGAGCAGTACTACTTCGCTCCCGCCGCCACCATCCTGATCCTGGTGGTGCTCATGCCTCTGGTGGAGGAGCCCCTGTTCCGTGGGGTGCTCTTCACCACCGCCCGCAGCTACAGCAAGGTGCTGGGCTATGTGCTGTCGGTAGGGGTATACGCCCTCTACTGCGCCGCCCAGTTCGTGTACGCCTACGGTATGCTGGACCTGCGGTATCTGCTGCTGATGATCCAGTATGTGCCCATGGCCCTGGCCCTCACCTGGTGCTACGACCGGGGAGGCTCCATCTGGAGCGCCATCGCCCTGCATATGGTCTTTAATGGGTTTACGCTGCTGTCCGCCCTGAGATAATTGCGGGCGGGTGTGGGCAGAAGGTGAATTGCCCCAAAGGGGCAAGAGAGGCCACCCTGGGGTGCCCGCCCCTACAAACCCCGTTCGATCCGTAGGGGCCGATGCCTACATCGGCCCGTTCCCATTTTCCGTTTAGAAAGCCGGTGACCCCTATGCCCCACATTCAACAACTTGATTCCCATGTGGCCGACCTGATCGCCGCCGGTGAGGTGGTGGAGCGGCCCGCCTCCGTGGTGAAGGAGCTGATGGAAAACGCCATCGACGCCGGAGCGGACAAGCTGACGGTGGAGATCCAGCACGGGGGCATGACCCTGATCCGGGTCACCGACAACGGCTGCGGCATCGCCGCCGACGAGGCCGAGACCGCCTTCCTCCGCCACGCCACCAGCAAGCTGCGCACCGAGTACGACCTGGAGGCCATCGGCACCCTGGGCTTCCGGGGGGAGGCTCTGGCCGCCATCTCCGCTGTGTCCCGGATGGAGCTGCTCACCCGCACTGCCGATGCCCCCCTGGGAGCCGCCCTCTCCCTGGATGCGGGGGTAGTGGTGAGCCATGAAGAGGCGGGCTGCCCTCAGGGCACCACCATGGTGGTGCGGGACCTGTTCTACAACACCCCCGCCCGGCTCAAGTTCATGAAGAAGGACTCCGCCGAGGGAGCGGCCTGCTTCGCCATGGTGCAGCGGCTGGCCCTGTCCCACCCGGAGGTGAGCATCAAGTTCCTCCGGGACGGCAAGCAGGACCTGCTCACCCCCGGCGACAGCCAGCTGAAGTCCGCCCTGTACGCCGTGCTGGGCCGGGATCTGGCCCTGGGCTTCACCCCGGTGAAGGGCTCCGGGGAGGACATGACGGTGACCGGCTTCGTGTCCCTGCCCACCTGCTGCCGGGGCACCCGGGGCTATCAGCACTTCTTCGTCAACGGCCGGTATGTGAAAAGCCGCACCATGATGGCCGCTCTGGAGGAGGCCTACGCCAACCAGAAGATGGTGGGCAAGTTCCCCGGCTGCGTCCTCCACCTCAAGACCAGGCTCAACGCCGTGGACGTGAACGTCCACCCCACCAAGCAGGAGGTCAAGTTCGGCAGCGAGAAAAAGGTATTTGACGCGGTGTATTACGCCGTGAAATCCACCCTGGAGGCCGACCGGTCCCGGCCCTCCGCCCTGGGGGACACCCCCCGGCTGGCCCCCAAGGCCGCCCAGGACACGGTGACCCCCCATCAGACCACCTTCCGCACCATGACGGCGGAACAGTTCCGCAAAACGGCGGACAAGCCCGCATCGTCTCTGCCCCTCCATGATTTTACCGCCCGGAGCATCCAGACCAGCCAGCCTGTGCCGCGGGCGGCCGCAAGGGTCACCCCTACGGTTCCGGCCCAGCCTGTACGGCCGGAACCCAAACCGGCCCCCGCCCCAATTACCCCGGTTCCCCGGGAGGAGCCTGCCAAAACCACCCCGCCCATGGAGGTGGCCCCTACGGTGGAAAAGGAACCCACTCCCACCGTCCCGCCGGTGGAACCCCAGACTCCCATCCAGCCCGAGCCAGAAACGGGGTCCCCGCCGGAGCCCAGCGCCAGCGGGTCCGGTGGGGAGAGGAGGCGCAGCGAAGAGAGCGAGCTTTGCCGTGAGCGGCAAAGCGAGGGATACGCAGCTTGCGCCGACGAGATTCCCTGGCGCATGGCGGGGGAGGTTTTGAACACCTACATCATTGTGGAGCAGGGGGACAAGGTGCTCCTCATCGACAAGCACGCCGCCCATGAGCGGATGAACTTCGACCGCCTGAAGGCAGCGGGGTACACCCCCATGGTCCAGACCCTGCTCACCCCGGTGGTCTTTACCCCTCCGGCAGAGGAGGGAGCGGCCCTGCTGGCCCAGCTGCCCCTGCTGGAGCGCTTCGGCTTTGAGGCGGAGGACTTCGGCGGCGGAGCCATCATCGTGCGCACCGCCCCCGACGACGTGGACGCAGCTTCCATCCCCGATGTACTGCTGGAGCTGGCGGGCAGGCTCATCACCTGCGGCACCGCCGACACGGACAGCGCCCGGGACGCCCTTCTCCACACCATGGCCTGCAAGGCGGCCATCAAGGGAGGCCAGAAAAACGGCCAGGCCGAGCTGCTCAAGGTGGCCCAGGCCGTCATGGCCGGGGAGGTCAAATATTGTCCCCATGGCAGACCCGTGGCCATCGAGCTGACCCGGAGCCAGATCGAGAAGCGGTTCGGCAGGGCGTAGCCATGTCCCAGGAAATGTAATTCCTTCCCCCAACTTCGACCAAACTCGCCCTATAATTGGTATATATTGGATGCATCTCAGAGAAAAAAGGAGTGCATCCATATGCAAAAGACACCCAACCTGCAAGACCTGTTCCTCCTCCGCGCCCGGCGGACCCACGCCAACGTCACTGCCTTTCTCATGAACGGCTATCAGCTGAAAGGCCAGATCGTGGGCTATGACGCCTTTGTGGTGGTACTTATGACGGGGGACAAGCAGCAGGTGATCTACAAGCACGCTATCTCCACCATCGTGCCCGAGCGGGCCATTCCTCTGGAGCGGGAGGAGCGCGGCGACTGACAAAAGGAGTACCCAATGAAGCAAGGTTCTTTGAACGCCCGCATCATCATGCTGCTGGTGCTGGGGGCCATTCTGCTCACCATCGGTGTGTCGGCATGGAACAGTCTGCGGGAGATCTACCCCACGGTCATGGCCTACACCTACACCGTCAGCGACAGCATGGAGGCCACCGGCTTTCTGGTCCGGCAGGAGACTGTCCTCACCGGCCAGGGGGGCACGGTGGAGCTGCTCCCCGAGGAGGGGGAGAAGGTGAGCCGTGGGGAGACCGTGGCCCTGTTTTACCAGAGCGACGACGGCCTCACCCAGCGGCAGACCCTCCAGCAGCTGATGCTGGAGCAGGAGCAGCTGGAATACGCCCTGGCCCAGGCGGGGGGGAGCAGCGACTCCGCCCAGCTCAGCACCCGGGTGGCCGACGCCGTGGCCGATCTGCGGGGGGCCGCCGCCTCCGGCGACCTGACCGGTCTGGAGAGCCAGACCATGGAGCTCAAGAGCCTGATTTATAAGCACAGCTACACCTTTGACCAGGAGGGGGACTCCACCGCCGCCCTCCAGGCCTCTCTGGATGAGGTCAACGCCCAGATCCAGTCTCTGACCGCCCAGGCCTCCCATAGCACCAGCCGGGTGACCGCCTCCCAGCCGGGGGTGTTTTCCGGCCTGGTGGATGGGTATGAGAGCCTCATCACCCCGGATATGCTGGACACCATCACCCCCTCCCAGCTCAATGAGCTCTCCCGCCAGACCCCGGCGGAGGACCCCTCCGCCATCGGCAAGCTCATCACCAATTCCACCTGGTACTTTGCCTGCACCCTGCCTCAGGAGGAGGCGGAGCGGCTGGTGGAGGGGCGCACCATCACGGTCCGCTTCTCCCGGGACTGGTCCGGCGAGGTGGACATGGAGGTGGAGCGGCTGGGCGATGCGGAGGACGGAAAGATGGTGGTGGTGCTCTCCGCCGACAAGTTCCTGTCCGACACCACCCTGCTGCGCCGCCAGACGGTGGAGTTGGTCTTTAACACCGTCTCCGGCATCCGTCTGCCCAAGGAGGCCCTGCGGGTAGAGCAGCAGACCGCCACCGACCCGGACACCGAAGAGGAATATCAGGTGTCGGTCACCGGCGTATACGCCCTGGTGGGCCAGCGGGCCGAGTTCAAGGAGGTCACCGTGCTGTCGGAGGAGGACGACTACATCCTGGTGACCGCCGCCTCCACAGAGACTCCCACCCAGGAGAAAAAGGCCCTGCGGGCGGGGGACAAGATCATCATTTCCTCCGGCGAGCTCTACGACGGTAAGGTCATTGAATGATTTCAGACCATCCCCCTGCCTTCGGGCAGGCGGTTTTGCCTCATTTTTTGTGTGTATTTTATTTGGAGGTGCTTGTTATGTCCCTGGAAGAGAAAGTAGCGCAGGTCAAGGCCAACATCGCCGCCGCGGCCCGTGAGGTGGGCCGGGACCCCTCGGAGATCACCCTGGTGGCCGCCACCAAGGTCCAGACCTCGGATACCATCCGGCAGGCCATCGCCGCCGGCGTGACCATCTGCGGAGAGAACCGGGTACAGGAGATGACCGCCCACCTGGACGACGACGCCTACGCCGGGGCCGCCCTCCACTTCATCGGCCATTTGCAGACCAACAAGGTCAAGCAGGTGGTGGGCCGGGTGGATCTCATCGAGTCGGTGGGCTCGGAGCATCTGCTGGACGCCATCGAGGCCCAGGCCGCCAAGCTGGATCTGGTGCAGGATATCCTCCTGGAGATCAACATCGGCGGGGAGGAGTCCAAGAGCGGCATCTCCCCGGAGGAGCTGCCCGCCCTGGCGGAAAAAGCCGCCGCCTGCCCCCATGTGAACCTGCGGGGTCTCATGGCCATCCCCCCCGTGGCGGAGGGACCGGACGGAAACCGGCCCTTTTTTGCAAAAATGCGTCAGCTTTTTGTTGACATAAGAGGCAAGATGTCGGATAATGGAACCACAATCGACTGTCTTTCCATGGGGATGAGCGGCGATTATGAGGATGCCGTCCGGGAAGGGGCCACCCTGGTGCGCGTAGGCACCGCCCTGTTCGGTCCCCGCCCTCCCATGCACAAAGCTTGATAGGATTCAGGAGGTAACCGAATATGGGATTGTTTGATGAACTGCGGCGGCTGGCCCGCCCCTACGAGGACGAGCCGGAGGACGAGTACGAGGACGACTTTGAGCCCGTCTCCCGCAGTGAGCGGATGGACCGCACCGGCGGCGACCGGCTGGAGCGCAAGAGCGCCAAGAGCCAGGCCGTTACCGAGTCCACCGGCAGCCTCTATTCCGTTGATACTGAGCGCCGCAGCAACAAGGTGGTCAACATCCACACCACCACCCAGCTCCAGGTGGTGCTGGTAAAGCCCGAGCGCTTCGAGAACGCCAGCGAGATCGCCGACCACCTGCGTGAGAAGCGCACCGTGGTCCTCAACCTGGAGTCCACCAACAAGGATATCGCCCGCCGTCTGCTGGACTTCCTGTCCGGCGTGGCCTACGCCAACGAGGGCAAGATCAAGAAGGTGGCCATCTCCACTTACATCATCACGCCCTACAACGTGGACATCCTGGGCGACCTCATCGACGAGCTGGAGAACAACGGGCTGTATTTCTAAGCAGCTCTCATCAACCAAACCAATCTGCCATAGGGCGCGACGTGCCGTCACGCCCTATGTGCCATGTCGTCCCGTCCGCGGGACCCATAAGACACAAATAGATCAGGGGGAATTGACTTATGCTGACGCCGCAGGAAGTCTCTGAACACGCCTTTACCAAATCCTTTAACGGCTACAATATGACCATGGTGGATGAATTCCTGGATATCCTGACGGCGGACTACACCACCCTCTACAAGGAAAACGCCACCCTGAAGGCCAAGATGAAGGTGCTGGTGGAGAAGGTGGAGGAGTACCGCTCCACCGAGGACGCCATGCGCAAGGCCCTGATGACCGCCCAGAAGATGGCGGACGATCTGGTGGCCGAGGCCGAGAGCAAGCGCAGCCAGCTGATGCAGAACGCCGAGGCCGACGCCAAGGCCCGCATGGCCGAGCTGCAGCAGTCCATCCGGGACGAGCAGATGCGTCTGGCCGCCGCCCAGCAGTCCACCGCCTCCTATGTGTCCAAGCTGAAGGAGCTCTATCAGCATGAGATGGACTTCCTGGACGGCCTGTCCCATCTCACCGCCGCCGCTCCCGCCGCCGTGGACCCGGTAGAGGACACCGTCCACGATATCGAGGCCAATGTGGAGCGGCTCATCCAGAAGGAGCAGGAGGAGAGCGCCGCGCAGGCCGCCCCCGCCGCCCCCAAGAGCGAGAGCACCAGCCTGTATGACGAGCTGATGGAGCTCAGCGGCCGCAAGGCGGCCCAGCAGGCTGCCCCCAAGCAGGCCGAGGAGAACGAGGACGACGTGGTGGAGGAGCCCACCCGCCGCATCGACTTTGACAACCTGCAGTTCGGCAAGGATTACGAAATCCGCTGAACCCCTTGACAGAAGCCCTGCAAACGGGTAAGATACTGGGAGACGCCGAAAAAGGGCGTCTCCCAGTCATTTTCATCAGGAAACATGCTGTGACGAGGACGAGTACCGCCCCCAACCCTGCGCAGAGAGCCGCCGTTTCGGTGCAAGGCGGACAGGACGGGCCGGGAAAATCACCTCCGAGCATGGCCGCCGAAGAACTACAGTAAGCGGCCCCGGCTGGCCCCGTTACAGGCTGTCGAGTGGTTCCGGTATGCCCGGAACAATGAGAGTGGTACCGCAGAGGTGTGCGCCTTTGTCTCTTGTGAGACAGGGGCGCTTTTTGTTTGCCTCCAATCCTGTTTTTAATTTTTATTTTCAATACAAAAGGAGAACCATCATGGACTACAACCAGACCGTCCACCTGCCCCAGACCGACTTCCCCATGCGGGCAGGTCTGCCCAAGCGTGAGCCCGACATGCTCAAGGAGATGTACGACCACGACCTCTATAACAAGATGGTCAAGCGCAACGAGGGCAAGCCCTCCTTCGTCCTCCACGACGGCCCCCCCTACGCCAACGGCAACATCCACATCGGCACCGCCCTGAACAAGATCCTCAAGGACATCATCGTCAAGCACAAGAACATGACCGGCCACTACGCCCCCTATGTGCCCGGCTGGGACACCCACGGTCTGCCCATCGAGTCCGCCGTCCTCAAGGACAAGAAGGTGAAGCGGGACGAGATGACCACCGCTCAGTTCCGCACCAAGTGCCGGGAGTACGCCGAGGGCTACATCGCCAAGATGACCGAGCAGTTCCAGCGCCTGGGCGTGCTGGGCGAGTGGGACAACCCCTATATCACCCTGCTGCCTGAGTTTGAGGCCAAGCAGATCGAGGTCTTTGGCAAGATGGCCGAGAAGGGCCTGATCTACAAGGGCATGAAGCCTGTGTACTGGTGCCCCGCCGACCAGACCGCTCTGGCCGAGGCCGAGATCGAGTACGCCGACGACCCCTGTACCACCATTTTTGTGAAGTTCCCCGTCCGGGACGACAAGGGCAAGCTGGGCCAGTACACCGACCTCAGCAAGACCTACTTCGTGATCTGGACCACCACCCCCTGGACCATCCCCGGCAACTTCGCCATCTGCCTCAACGCCGACTTCGACTACGTGCTGCTCCAGGTGCCCGGCGGCGACGTGTATATCCTGGCCAAGGACCTGGCCGAGAGCGTGTGCAAGGCCGCCCACATCGACTATGACGCCTGCAAGGTGCTGGCCGAGCTGAAGGGCTCTGAGTTTGAGCTGATGACCGCCACTCACCCCCTGTTTGACCGGGAGTCCGTCATCCTCAACGGCGAGCACGTCACCCTGGACGCCGGCTCCGGCTGCGTCCACACCGCCCCCGGCTTCGGCGCCGAGGACTTCCAGATCTGCCAGCAGTACGACAAGGCCGGTCTCACCCACATCGGCGTGCCCGTGCCCGTCAACGCCAAGGGCGTCATGACCGACGAGCGCTACAACGGCCAGTTCTACGCCAAGGGCAACGACCTGGTGGTGGAGGACCTGGAGAAGGAAGGCTTCCTGGTGGCCAAGGAGCAGATCACCCACTCCTACCCCCACTGCTGGCGCTGCAAGAACCCCATCATCTACCGTGCCACCGAGCAGTGGTTCTGCTCCGTGGACGCCATCAAGGACACCGCCGTCAAGTCCTGCGACGACATCCAGTGGCACCCCGGCTGGGGCAAGGAGCGCATGATCTCCATGATCTCCGAGCGCAACGACTGGTGCATCAGCCGCCAGCGCGTGTGGGGCGTGCCCATTCCCATTTTCTACTGCGACGACTGCGGCGCCGACATCGTCACCCCCGAGACCATCGCCCATGTGGCCGAGCTCTTCCGGGAGCACGGCTCCAACGTGTGGTTCGACCGGGAGCCCCGCGATCTGCTGCCCGAGGGCTTCGTGTGCCCCAAGTGCGGCAAGACCCACTTCTCCAAGGAGTCCGACATCATGGACGTGTGGTTCGACTCCGGCTCCACCTGGGCTGCCGTGGCTGCTGAACGCCCCTACCTGAAGTATCCCGCCGACCTCTACCTGGAGGGCGGCGACCAGTACCGCGGCTGGTTCCAGTCCTCCATGCTGACCTCCATCGCCGTCAACGGCGTGGCCCCCTACCACCAGATCGCCACCCACGGCTGGACCGTGGACGGCGAGGGCAAGGCCATGCACAAGTCCCTGGGCAACGCCGTGTCCCCCGATGAGGTCATCAAGGAATACGGCGCCGACATGCTCCGCCTGTGGGTGGCCTCCGCCGACTACACCCAGGACATGCGCATCTCCAAGGACATCATGAAGCAGCTCTCCCAGGCTTATCTGAAGATCCGCAACACCGCCCGCTACATGCTGGGCAACCTGTGCGACTTCGATCCCGACGCCAATCTGGTGCCGGTGGAGAAGCTGATGGACCTGGACCGCTACGCCCTCCACTGCCTCAACGAGCTGGTGAAGAACGTCCGGGCCGCCTACGACCGCTACGAGTTCCACGGTGTGTACCGGGCCATCTACAACTTCTGCGTGGTGGATATGTCCAACTTCTACCTGGACATCATCAAGGACCGTCTGTACTGCGGCAGCGAGGCCGAGCGCCGCTCCGCCCAGACCGCCCTCTACTATATCCTGGACGGCATGACCCGTCTGGTGGCCCCCATCCTGGCCTTCACCTCCGACGAGATTTGGCACGCCATGAAGCACGCCTCCGGCGTGGACGCCGAGAGCGTGCTGCTCAATGACATGCCCGAGGACAACGCCGCCTTCACCCTGGACGACGCCGCCAAGGACCGCTGGGCCAAGCTGGTGGGCCTCCGGGATGCCGTCAACAAGGCCCTGGAGAACGCCCGCAGCGCCGGTGTGTTCAAGAAGGCTCAGGATACCGAGGTCACCATCTCCGTGTCCGCTGAGGACGCCGACTTCCTGAAGGACGTGGACCTGGCCTCCCTGTGCATCGTGTCCAAGGTCACCGTCACCACCGAGGCTGTGGAAGGAGAGAAGAACGAAGAGTCCCTCATCCCCTGCACCATCGCCGTCAAGCTGTCCGAGGCCCCCAAGTGCCCCCGCTGCTGGAACCACAACGACGCCATCGGCACCGACGGCCATCACAACCAGCTGTGCCCCCGCTGCGCCGCCGTGGTGGGCGAGTAACCTATATTGTCAAAAAAGGACGCCGCAGAAGCGGCGTCCTTTTTCTCTAAATTTGCGGTAAGTGCCTCCGGCGGGCCCCTTTCTGCGTGGCCAGAAAGGGGCGAAAGAGCCAGTCAGGGCGGGGGATTTCGATTTCCCCCGCCCCGACACCCCTCCCCTTAAAACGACCAATCAGGGGGGCGGCGGCCCCCCTATTGGATGTACCCCCCGGAGGGGCGCTTGCGGCACCCGACCGGTGCGGCGGGGCCGTTACAAAGTAAGGCCCCGCCGCCGGTAAGCTTACAGTAGAACAGCCTGGGGAAGATTCCAAAGAGGGGGAACCGCAGTTCCCTCTCTTTGGTCGTTTCAAGGGGTGGATTATTAAGGCGGGGGAAATCGAAATCCCCCGCCTTAATTGGCCTTTGTCCACTTTCGGCCAGTCGAAAGTGGACCGCCGGAGGCATGCCCGCCTGGGTGCCACAGCCCAATCACTTTGGAACAGGCACATTTTCCGCCTCATAATCCCTGATCTGTACCAGGGGCAAGTGGCGGACATAGGCGGACAGGCTGCGGCAGGACTGCCGGGCCAGCCAGGCCGCTTTTTCCTTTGTCTCTGGGGTGACCTGAATGGAAATGGTACGCATTTTTTCGGTATGCTCCATATAACGACCCCCTTTTGCCCATAATATCATTCTTAATCACTCTAGTCAACTCTATATAATTCTTTGTGAAATATCACTCTCATTGATATCATTAAGATACAAATAGATACAACGAGGAGGGAATGGTTATGGGCATTCAGGAAGCCCCCTACTCTCTGCGGTTGGACCACGAGGTCATGCAGAAAATCCGCGTCCTGGCCGCCAAGGAGCGCCGCTCCATCAACATGCAGCTGTGCATTGCCGTGGAGTCCTATCTGGAACAATACGAAAAAGAGCACGGGGAGATCCCCCTGGCGGACAAGGATTGACCCCCCCAGGCCGTCCGTGTTACAATGAAAGGAACTTTCCATCAAAGGAGCCTGAAAACCATGCTCTATTTCCTCCTGGCCGCCGCTCTGGTGGTCGTGGACCAGCTGGTAAAATTCCTGGTCCGGGCCAACATCCCACTGGGGGAGGGGGTCCCCTTTATCCCCCACATTCTCCAGCTGACCTATTACCAGAATACCGGCGCGGCCTTCTCCATCTTTGAACAGCACACCTGGGTACTCACCCTGATCTCGGCGGTCGCCTCGGTGCTGCTCATCGTGCTGCTGGCCAAGCGGACCTTTAACCACCCCTTCGCCATGGTCTCCCTGGCCCTGGTGCTGGCAGGCGCGGTGGGCAACCTCATCGACCGGCTCTTCCTGGGCTATGTCACCGACATGTTCCAGACCCTGTTCATGAATTTCCCCATCTTCAACGTGGCGGATATCTGCATCGTGTGCGGCGGCATCGCCTTCTGCGTCTACTTCCTGCTGTTCTGCAAAGAGGAGGACAAGGCATGACCCCCCTGCATCTTACCGCCGACCGGGCGGGGGAGCGGGCCGACCAGTTTCTGGCCCGGATGCTCCCCGAGCTCACCCGCTCGGCGGCCCAAAAGCTGATGGAGGAGGGAGCCGTCACCCTGGGCGGCCAGCCGGTGAAGAAGAACTATAAGACCAGTCCCGGGGATGAGCTGGTGCTGGCTCTCCCGGACCCCGCCCCCATTGACGTTCTCCCCCAGGACATCCCCCTGGATATCGTCTATGAGGACGACGACGTGATCGCCGTCAACAAGCCGGTGGGCCTGGTGGTCCACCCCGCCGCCGGCCATCCCGACGGCACATTGGTCAACGCTCTGTTATATCACTGCGGTGATTCACTCTCCGGAATCAACGGAGAGCTGCGCCCCGGCATCGTCCACCGCATTGACCGGGACACCTCGGGGCTCATCATCGCCGCCAAGAACGACTTTGCCCACCTGTCCCTGGCGGAGCAGCTTCAGGACCACTCCCTGTACCGGGAATACGAGGCGGTGTGCGTGGGCAATTTAAAGGACGAGTCGGGCACCGTGGACGCCCCCATCTTCCGCCACCCCACCGACCGGAAGAAGATGGCGGTAAACAAGCTCCAGGGCCGGCGGGCGGTGACCCACTGGTCGGTGCTGGAGCACCTGGGGGGCTACACCCACATCCAGTGCCGCCTGGAGACGGGACGCACCCACCAGATCCGGGTCCACATGGCTTATATCGGCCACCCCCTGCTGGGGGACACGGTGTACGGGGCCAAAAAGCCCTGGCCGGGGCTGGCGGGCCAGTGTCTCCACGCCCGGCGGCTGTCCTTCATCCACCCCCGCACCGGGGAGCGGGTCATGCTGGAATGTCCCCTGCCTGACTGGTTTGAGGCAGTGTTGACAAAGCTGCGCTCTATGGTATAAACTTTATCATATCAGTTTAGTACAGAAAGAAGGTGGCCATCATGGGAAAATTCGACGGCGTTCTGCTGGTCAGCGACTTTGACGATACCCTTTACGGGGAGAACATGCAGGTGGCGCCCGCCAATCTCACCGCCCTGGACTACTTTACCCGGGAAGGGGGAATCTTCACCGTGGCCACCGGCCGGGCCCACCCCACCTTTGCCCCTCACGCCCGCTGCGCCCCCATCAACGCCCCGGTGGTGCTGTCCAACGGCTCGGCGCTGTACGACTTTGACGAGGACCGGATGGTGTACGAGACCTTCCTGCCCCTGCGGGTGCAGGAGGATTTGCAGCAGGTGGCCCGGGACATCCCGGAGATCGGCTTTGAGGCCTACCACCACGACGATATCTATGTGTATCAGCCCAACGAGGTCACCCAGCGGCACCTGACCCGGGCGGGCGCCACCGCCGACCAAGTGCCCATCGCCCGGATGCCCCTGCCCTGGAGCAAGGTGATTTTGCAGCAGCGCAACGAGGTGCTGCTGGAGACCCAGCGGTACATGCTGGACCGGTGGGGGGAGCACTACGAGGTCATCTTCTCCAACGCCTACCTGCTGGAGCTCACCCGGAAGGGAAGCAACAAGGGAGGCATGGTGGCCTATCTGGCCAACTATCTGGGCATCGACCCCAAAAAGATCTACTGCGTGGGGGACAACCAGAACGACATCCCCATGCTGGCTATCTCGGCCATCCCCTTCGCCCCCTCCAACTGCGCCCAGGAGGTGAAGGACTGGGGGGCCCGCATCCTGTGCTCCTGCGAGGAGGGCTGCGTGGCCCAGATCGTGGAGATTTTGGACTCCATTTATTAAAACGCAAAAAGGAACCGCACCAAAAGGTGCGGTTCCTTTTTGTTTACACATAGCCCAGCAGGCCCCGGACGGAGACCTCCCCGGAGGACAGGGCTTCTCGGGTGCCGTCCTCCCACTCCACCACCAGGGCGAAGGTCTCGTCCACCCCCACGGCGGTGCCGGTGCGCTCGGTGCTCCCCCGGAGCACCTTGATCTGGCGGCCCACAGTGATGCAGTCCGCCCGGTATCGCTCCAGCCAGCGATCCCATTGCTCGGGAAAGTCCCGGTCCAGCCTGTCCAGGGCGTCCAGCAGGGCGGAGGCCATGGCCGCCCGGCGGGGGGCCTTCCCCAAAGCCTGGGCCAGGGAGATGGCCACAGGGGCCACCTCGGGGCCGAAATCCTCTGCACTTTGGCTCAGATTTACCCCGATGCCCGCCACCACATAGCGCAGGGCGGCGGTCTCCCCCTCCAGCTCCAGCTCGGTGAGGATGCCGCACAGCTTGCGGCCCTCCAGGATCACGTCGTTGGGCCACTTGATGGAGGGGCGGATGCTGCACACCTGCTCTACCGCGTCGCACACCGCCACCGCCGACCAGGCGGTGAGGGCGCTGACCTGCTCCAGGGGGCAGTCCGGCTTCAGCAGGGCGGACAGGTAGAGTCCCCCCGGCGGGGACACAAAGCTGCGGCCCCGGCGGCCCCGGCCTCCGGTCTGCTGGGCGGACACCACCACCAGCCCCTGGGGCACGGTATCCACCGCCCGCCGCTTGACCTCGTTGTTGGTGGAGTCCACCGTGTCCAGGCACACCAGGTTGGAGCCGATCTTCCGGCCGGGAGCCATCAGCTCCCCGGGGGAGAGGCGGTCGGGGGAGTCCTCCAGGGCGTAGCCCCGGCGGGGGGCGGAGGAGATCACATACCCCTCCTGCCGCAGGGCCTCCATGGCCTTCCACACCGCCGCCCGGCTCACCCCCAGCTTCTGACTCATGGCCTCCCCCGACAGGGGGACCCCCTTCTGGGCCCTCAGCAGGGCCAGCACCTCGTCCCGCAGCATGGTCATCCGTCCTTTCCGCTCTACGTTTTTTCTATTGTATCCTGCCTCAAGCCTTTTTGTCAACCGATCTGTATTTATAGTTGACAATTTCCAAATTGTAAACTATACTTGATTTCAAGTTTACAATATGGAGGTATCCAATGAAAGCCAAGTCCCTGGTATATGCCGCCGTCATGGCGGCCCTGATTACAGTATGCGCCTGGATCACCATTCCCACGGTGGTGCCCTTTACCCTACAGACCTTTGCCATCTTCCTGGCTGTGGGGGTGCTGGGGGGAAAGCTGGGCTCCCTGGCGGTGGGGGTATACCTGCTGATGGGGGCGGTGGGCCTGCCGGTGTTCTCCGGCTTCTCCGGCGGGCTGGGCTCCTTCGCCGGGGTCACCGGCGGCTACCTCATGGGCTTTCTCCTCATCGCCCTGGTGATGTGGGGGGCCGAGGCCCTCTTTGGCAGAGGCCCGGCGGTCTTTGTGCTCTCCGGCATTGTCGGTCTGGCGGTGTGCTACGGCTTCGGCACCGCCTGGTTCGTGCTCATGTACGCCGCCACCACCGGCCCCATGGGAGTCATGTCCGCCCTGTGGACCTGCGTGATCCCCTTCCTGCTGCCCGACGCCGTCAAGCTGGTGCTGGCCCTGGCCCTCAGCCGGCGGCTGGCCCCCGCTCTGGCCCGGGCCTGACTCATATCCCATGCCCCTGTCCCATATAGTAGCAATGAGACTCTATGGGAAAGGGGCATTGTTATGCCGTATGAAAGTGAGCGGGGCCGGCCGGAGACGGCCCACCATCTGATCCTGGAGGACCGGGAGCGCCTGTCGGTGTCCGGGGTGGAGGAGGTGGAGAGCTTTGACGAAAATACCATCGTCATGCACACCAACCGGGGCACCCTGGTGATCCGGGGGGAGAATCTGCACATTGAAAAGCTGAGTCTGGACGGGGGGGACCTGAAGGTGGAGGGGGACGTGGATTCCCTGACCTATGAGGACAGCAGGGACCGGCAGTCGGGCGGCCTCTTTGCCCGGCTCTTCCGCTGAGATGGAGATCTGGGTCTCGGAGCAGGCCCTCTACCTGGGCGGGGCCCTGGTGCTGGGGGCGGCCATTGGGCTGGTGTACGACCTGCTGCGCATTCTGCGGGTCCGCATCCCCCTGCCTCTGGTGGGGGGATGCCTGGACCTGCTGTTCTGGCTGGTGGTGACGGCGGCCATCTTCGTCTACTCCACGGTGGCGGGCCGGGGGGAGGTGCGGCTCTACCTGCTGGCGGCCATCGTGCTGGGGGGCATGGCCTATTTCCGGCTGCTCAGCCGGTGGGCCCTGTGGCTGGGCTACCGGGTGGCCGATCTTTTGGGGGTGGTGTGGCATGTGGTTACACTACCGGTTGTGGTGTTGGGAAAGCTGTGTAAAAAAATCGGAAAATCCGCAAAAAAACGCTTCCATTATGAGCCGAAGTGGTATAAAATAAATCCAATATCCGATGAAACGGAAGATACCCACCGGGCAGACGGGGAAGGAGACACCCATGAAACTCAAGAAAGCATCCCTTCTGACCAAGCTGGTCGTTCTGGCCCTGCTCATCGCCACCGCCACCGGTCTGCTGACCATGCGCAGCCAGCTGCAGGCCGCCCAGGCCGATCTGGCCGACGCCCAGAAGCAGGTGGAGGAGCAGAAGCAGGTCAACGCCGATCTGGCCGACGCCGTGGAAAACAGCGGCGATCCTGACCGGCAGGCCGATCTGGCCCGCGACAAACTGGGCCTGGTGGAGCCGGGTGAGTATGTGTTCCGGTTCACCGATTGAATTTTGAAAGAGAGGATTTTTCAGGCAAATGGAGTTTGGTGTTGGTACGATTGTGGAAGGAAAGGTCACAGGCATCACGAAGTTCGGCGCTTTCGTCTCACTGCCCGAGGGCAAGTCGGGGCTGGTGCATATCTCTGAGATCGCCTATTCCTATGTCAACGATGTAAAGGATCATCTGAAGGAAGGGCAGGAGGTCAAGGTCAAGGTCATCGGCATCGACGAGAACGGCCGTATCAACCTCTCCATCAAGAAGGCTATGGATCCGCCCCCCCGTCCCGCCGGTCACGGCGGTCAGGGTCGGCCCGGCGGTCGGCCCGGCGGCTTCAACGGCGGCTTCCGGGGCAAGCCCGCTCCCGCGGAGCCCACCACCTTTGAGGACCGCCTGAAGCAGTTCATGGCCTCCTCGGACAGCAAGCTCTCCGAGCTGCGCCAGGCCGAGCGCCGCAGCTCCCGTCGGGGCGGCCGGAAGTAATTCCATCCGTACATAACAAAAGACCTGCTGCACCTGCAGCAGGTCTTTTTTGTCATCCTCCCAGCACCTGCCACACCCCCAGGCCCACCAGGATAAGACCGGAGAGGGGGAGGGCGTATTTCCCCAGCAGCCGGCCGGCCACCCGGTCCCCCAGGGCCCGGCCCAGGGGGAGGGCCGCCAGGGTAAGTACGAAATTGGCCAGGGAGGCCAGGCCGGGGCCCACGCCGGAGGCTCCGGCAGCCACCCCTACCCCGGCATTGTTCACCGCCAGGGCAGCGGCCAAAGCCACCCAGCCCAGCAGGTTATTGCCCGCCTGGGGGGCCTCCTCCTGCCGGGCGCCCCCCAGGCTCCGCAGCCAGTCCAGCACGAACCACAGCCCGATACCCGCCAGCACCAGGCCCCCCAGAGCCCCGGCAAAGCTGCTGCCCAGAGAGACCGCCGCCCCCCGGCCCAGCACCAGGGACAGCCAGGTGATAAGGGTGGTCAGCCCGGCGATGACCAGGGTGTGGGCGGGGGAGGGGCGCACCCCCCGCACTGCCCAGCCCATGGCCAGAATGACCGTATCAAAATTACAGGCGGCGGAAAAGAGCAGGGCCGCCGCCAGCATGGAAAACCACTCCATGGGACACCTCCGTTCCGCCCATTCTATTCGGGATACGAATTGGCGGTGCCCGGGGTGGTTTTTTCAGGGCGGCTGTGCTATACTTTGCTGTACTGACGACAGAGAAGGAGAGTCCTATGGACAGTAAGGAAGTATTTTTGCAGATTTTTCGGGAAAACATTCACCGGGAGGGGTCCGACGCCCTGCTGGACTACCTGGAGCACAAGAGCGACTTTTTCACCGCCCCCGCCTCCGCCCGGTTCCACGGCTCCTACCCCGGCGGCCTGTGTGAGCACAGCGTCAACGTCTACCGCTGCCTGGAGGCCTATCTGGAGCGGGAGCGGGTACGGGAGCTGTACGGCCTGGACTATTCCCCTGAGAGCGTGGCTCTGGTGTCCCTCCTCCACGACGTGTGCAAGACGGGGTGCTACAAGGCGGGCACCCGCAATGTGAAGGGCCCTGACGGCAAGTGGCAGACCGTGCCCACCTTCTTCTACGAGGACAGCCTGCCCTACGGCCACGGGGAAAAGAGCGTGTACATCCTCTCCGGATTCCTGCGGCTTACCCGGGAGGAGGCCATGGCCATCCGCTGGCACATGGGCTTCTCCGGCGACGAGGACAAGCGGCTGGTGGGTCAGGCCTTCCAGCAGTATCCCCTGGCCTTTGCCCTCAGCGTGGCCGACATGGAGGCCACTTATTTTCTGGAGAAGGACGAGGCGTAATCATCGTGGCAAAACGAGAAAACGATCTGGGACGGGACCCGGTAGGCAAGCTGCTGCTCCGGCTGGCCCTGCCGTCGGTGACCGCTCAGCTGGTCAACGCTCTGTACAACATTGTGGACCGCATCTACATCGGCCGCATCGAGGGGGTGGGCGATCTGGCCCTCACCGGTCTGGGGGTCTGCTTCCCGGTACTGATGTTTGTCTCCGCCATCTCCGCCCTGGTGGGCATGGGGGGCGGCTCCCGTGCGGTGGTGCGCATGGGGGAGGGCAAGGAGGAGCAGGCCAACGCCATTCTGGGCAACTGTACCGCCCTGCTCATCGCCCTGTCGGTGCTGGTGACCGGCATTTTCCTGGCCATCAAGGAGCCTATGCTCCTCCTCTTCGGTGCCACGGAGAACACCATCGGCTTTGCCAGTGACTACCTGACCATCTACCTGGTGGGCACCATCTTTGTGGAGATCTCCCTGGGGCTCAACTTCTTCATTACCGCCCAGGGCTTCTCCACCATCTCCATGGCCACGGTGCTCATCGGCGCAGTGACCAACATCGTGCTGGACCCCATCTTCATCTTTGGCCTGCACATGGGCGTCAAGGGCGCCGCCCTGGCCACCATCACCGCCCAGGCGGTGTCGGCGGTGTGGGTCCTCCGGTTCCTTACCGGCAAGCGCACCAAGCTGCGCCTCCAGCGGCGCTACTTCCGCATCAATCCCAGGGTGCTGGCCCCGGTGGTGGCACTGGGCGTCTCCCCCTTCATCATGAACGCCACCGAGAGCCTGGTGAACGTGGCCTTCAACGCCTCCCTGAAGGCCTACGGCGGCGACCCCGCCGTGGGTGCCATGACCATCTGCTCCAGTGTGCTGCAGATCTTCTTCCTGCTGCTCCAGGGCATTGCTCAGGGCGCCCAGCCCATCATCGGCTTCAACTACGGCGCCGGGAAGCTGGACCGGGTACGCAAGGCCTACAAGCTGCTGTTCATCAGCGCCTTCTCCTTCAGTTGCACCGCCTGCCTGGCCCTGGAGCTCTTCCCCCATGCCTTCGTGCTCCTCTTCAACGACAAACCGGAGCTGGTAGATCTGGCGGTGTGGGCCCTGCGGATCTATGTGGCAGGCATGTTCATGCTGGGTGTCCAGACCTCCTGCCAGCAGACCTTCGTGGCTCTGGGTCAGGCCAAGATCTCCCTCTTCCTGGCCCTGCTGCGGAAGATCATCCTGCTGCTCCCCCTGATCCTCATCCTGCCCCGGCTGATCCCCGGCCATCAGGTGATGGCGGTCTTCCTGGCCGAGCCGGTGGCCGACGTGCTGGCCGCCCTCACCACCGGGCTCATGTTCCTGTGGCGCTTCCCCCGCATCCTGAAGCGCCGTCAGAAAGAGCTGGAGGGAAAACCCGCATAACCTACAAAAAGGACGTGCTGCAAAAAGCAGCACGTCCTTTTTCTCCTATGATTCGCCTTCTGCGGCCTGAAGCTGGCCCGCCTCCCGCATGGCCCGGCGCAGACGGCTGAGGGTCACCTGGGTCATGCCCAGGAAGGAAGCGATATGCTTGCCGCTGACCTGGTGGCACAGACCGGGATAGGACCGGAGAAACCACTGGTAGCGCTCCATGGCGGTGTACTGATACATGGCCGCCTTGACCTCCCAGTGGCACTTGAGTGCCTCCAGCAGAAAGGCGGTGTACAGACGGTAGAGCTGGGGATATTCCTCCAGCAGCTCCAGCACCGGCCCCATGGGCAGCTCCAGCACCTGGCTGTCCTCCAGGGCCTCGATGCTGATGGTGGCCGGTTCCCCCAGGGCAATGCAGGCGGTGGCCGGCGCCCCGGGCTTGAACGCGAAGCAATCACTGATGTCCCTGCCGCCGGCGTCCAGGAAGTACCCCCGCAGCAGGCCCTGAAGCAGAAAGGTCAGCTTGGAGGGCACTTCCCCCTCCCGGTACAGCAGGTGTCCCTTTTTCACGTGCCGCACCTCTCCCAATTCCGTGAGCCGCCGGATGAGCCGCTCATCCGACAGACCGAACAGGTCTTGGTAGAGCTTTTCCAAACTCATTTCCCATCCCCCCTCCCTGCGGAATATTGGTGGTTTATTTTATCATATTTTCCCTGGTTTCTACATTATCCCAGGTTAATTTCAGGAAAGTTCTCCTTCGAACTATTTTGCCTCAGGGGTTCCCACCACATATCCGGGCCCTTGGGCGCATATACATCCCCCGTGAGAATCAATGCGGGGAGTGTTGCTGTTTGAAAGGGAATATCGAGGAACGCGCCTGCCGGCTGGCGCTTTACATCATAGAGAACCGTGCCACGGTGCGTGCCGCCGCCCGGCAGTTCGGCATCAGCAAATCCACCGTACATATAGACAATACAAAATAGAACGGTTTATCTGGAGTATTTCATAGCGCATACAGTAAACCCCACAACGGCTGCAAATCAAAGCCGTTGTGGGGTTTTCTCCTTAAAACAACAGCCTTCTTGTTCTGTACCCTTGCTCTATTTACTTCGGATATACTCGACATTTACGGGCTTCTCCAAATATAGCTTGCGCAAAATTAAGGATGGGTTTGGCATTACCCACGCCGAAAAGTTTTTGCGCAAAGGAATGGGGCTGAAGCCACAATCTTCAAAGCGTTTCAAATAGACCTTCTGTTCGTCTTTATCCCATTTTGTTTTTGCAAGTGCCTTGTCAACAGAACCATATTTTACAATATTTTTGACAAGCGACTGCATTTCATAGCGTACATAATCTTGATAAGGGCCATGCCAGATGCGCTTCATCAGTTCCGGTTCTCTGATATAACAGGCCGGTGGGAAGTGATCCAAGAATGCATCGCAGAGTAAAATACCTGCGTTATCAATAAAGCAGTTGAGAAGCTCTACATTCACGTCCGTTTGCAGCTTATTTTCAAATTTATGAATCAAGTTTCGCTCCATACGCAGTTCGTAGCGCAAAATACCCTTTGGCAGCTTTTCATAGCTTAACTCCAGGCCCTCTTCGGTGATCTGATATGTCTTGTCATACATGACCAGTTCATAGCTGCCGCAGGCAAAGCGGATGTAGTGCTTGTTATATCGGCGCTCCCTCTCTTTGTCCTTATCGTGGAACAGTTTGCAGAGCAAGTGGGATTGCCCTGTGTGTCCATGCTGGGCAGCCAGTTGGCTCCAGAGGATATCATCGGCGTGCCCCAGATCGCAGACGGACGGAGCGTGTTCTGCCCGCCCAGGATGATCGCCAGGGATGAGCCCTACTGCCTGTTCCTGGACGAGCTCAACGCCTGCTCTCAGGAGGTGCAGAAGGCCTTCTACTCCCTGATCCTGGAGCGCCGGGTGGGGGAGTACCATCTCCCCGAGGGCTCCATCGTGGTGGGAGCGGGCAATCGGGCCCAGGACAACGCCATCACCCGGCCCATGTCCTCCGCCCTGCTCAACCGCATGTTCCATGTGGAGCTGCGGGCGGATGTCCGTCTCTGGCTGGAGTGGGCGGCCCAGAATGGCATCCACCCCTGGATCTACGACTACATCTGCGCCCGGCCGGATCAGCTCTGGAGCCCGGCGCCCAAGACGGAGGAGCCCTTCTCCACGCCCCGGAGCTGGCACATGCTCAGCGACGCCATCTACAGCTATGGGGAGCAGCTCACAGACCGGGAGCTGTCCATCCTGTCCAACGGCTGCCTAACGGCGGCCCACGCCGCCCAGTTCTGCGCCTACGTCCGTCAGGTGAGAGGCCAGTATTCGCTCAGTAAGATTCTCGGTGGGGAGCAGGGCTGGCCGGATAAGCCGGAGGAGCGGGATATCCTCTACTTCCTGGCCCAGAGCCTCCGGGCGCAGCTGTTGAAGGAACTGCCCCGTAACCGCGGGCAGTTGAGCGGGGAGGCCCGGCAGCTGGCTGCCCGGGCCAAGGAGCTGCTGCTGGAGCTGTCCAACATCAGCCTGGAGATCGCCCAGATGGCGGTGACGCCGGAGGGGGAGGAAACCCTGCCCGCATGGTTCCTGGCGGAGGTGGTGCGGGAGCTGCCCGCTTTGGCTAAGAGGCAGGGGTGAGCCATGGCTGAAAAGCAAAATAGGAAGCAGCCGGAACGCCCGGCATACGAGACCGCCTGGGAGAAGATACGGAGTGGGATGCTGAGAGATCTGGCCTGGAGTGTCTACCCGCAGCTTGGAAAACCGGGACAGATGGCGCGGGATGACTGGGCCTGTGTGACCAGCCAGGGGGAGCTTGTCCTGAACTCTGCCCGCTCGGGTACGGTGGGGGAGTGGGAGTACGTGCTCACCCACTGCCTGCTCCACCTGGGGATGGATCACTTCCGGCGGGAGCGGATGGATGACCCCGCCTGGCTGACAGCTTGTGATCTGCTTGTCACCGACTTCCTTCGGAGCAGCCACACCGGCACCCTTCCGCCGGAGTTCCAGCGGACGCCGCCCTTCCCGGCCAGGAGCGAAGAACAGGCATACAGCTACCTGAAAGAGCATCCGGAGCTGCTGGCAGAGTGCGGTTTCAGTACCACGACCCACGGCCGCCCGGACATGGTGTGGACAGGGGAGCTGCCCCATAGGACTTCCTTCCAGAAGCTCTTTGCCCAGTCTCTCCAGAATGCCATCCAGGACGCACTGAGAAGCTCCAGCCGGCTGGGAGAGGGGATGGGCCGTTGGAGGCCGGATTACCTCCAGGCCCGGGATTGGTTCCTGTCCAGCTACCCACTCCTGGGGGCTCTGGCGTCCTCCTTCACCATTGTGGATGATCGGGACACGGTACGTCGTATGGGGATCTCTGTGGCGGCGGTGAACTGTCAGCTCCGGGAGCTCTATCTTAACCCGGATTGCCGCCTGCATCTGGAGGGGTGGAAATTCATCCTGGCCCACGAGTTCCTCCACGCCGCGCTCCGCCACGATGTGCGTTGCCAGGATCGTGACCCCGTTCTGTGGAATGTGGCCTGTGATTTTGTGGTCAACGACTGGCTGCTGGAGATGAACGTGGGCGCTATGCCCGACTTCGCCCTTCACGATCCAGCCTTCCGGGGAATGTCAGTGGAGGGCGTCTATGATCAGGTCTGTCAGGATGTCCGCTTCTACACCGGGCGAGATCCCAAAGACCTGCTCTACGGGGACGAGGCGTGGTGGGACACCTTGGAGGGCAGCGAGGTGGACGAGTATTACCGCTCCGCCATCTATCAAGGCCTGGAGTACCACACCAGACAGGGACGCGGCTTCCTGCCCGCCGGTCTGGTTGAGGAGATCCGCGCCGTCAGCCGACCGCCCATCCCTTGGGATGTGGAGCTGGCTAGGTGGTTCGATGAGCAGTTCGCGCCTATGGAGAAGCACCGGAGTTATGCCCGCCTCAGCCGGAGGCAGAGCGCCACCCCGGACATTCCCCGCCCCGCCTGGAGAACGGAGCCAGATGTGGAGCATCAGCGGATCTTCGGCGTGGTGCTGGACACCTCCGGCTCCATGGACCGGCAGCTGCTGGCCGCCGCCCTGGGTTCCATCGCCAGCTACAGCCAGGCCAGGGATGTCCACCATGTGCGGGTGGTGTTCTGTGACGCCGCCCCGTATGACCAGGGGGTACTGCACCCGGAGGACATCGCCGGGGCGGTACAGGTGCGGGGCCGGGGCGGCACCAAACTCCAGCCGGGCATCGACCTACTGGAACATGACCCCGCCTTTCCCAAAGACGCGCCCCTGCTGATTATCACAGACGGGGCCTGTGACCGGCTCCAGCTCCACGGAAGGGAGCACGCCTATCTGATCCCCTGGGGCAATCGTTTGCCCTTTCCACCCAGAGGGCCGGTATTCAAGCTACGGTAGGTCAGTGCGCTATTTTAACAGGGCGCTGCCACAAGCAGGAAGAAGCTGTGATGGTACACAGGCCGGTAAAAGGAGGCTCTTGGATGCCGGAAGGTCTGACAGCACCTTCACCGGCCCGATCATCGAATCTCTTCTCCTGATCTTGCTGCGGCTGCTGTATCTGGACATCTGGGCCTATGACGGCCAGATCAAACAGTTTGACAAACTATTGATGGAACTGTACCGTACCAGGGAGGAGAAATGTGCCCGACAGCTCTTTCCACTGTTGAACAAACTGGCAGAGCTCCATATCTACTTCCGGCTGCTCCGCCTTGACTGGCGGGCGCGGCTCAAGGAAGCCCGGATGAAGAACTACGAGAATATCCTTGATCTGCTGCCCCACAAGGAGATCATCCACATCCCCAGCAGCATCCACACCATACAGAATCAGGTGCTGGGTTTGATCCAGAAGGCGCTGGACATGGACGGACGCAAGGACTCTTTGGAGAAAAAGCTGGAGGACTACTACGCCCGGGAGGAGCGGGACCCGCTGAAGGTGTTCCGCTTCCACCCCCAGCTCATGGATTTTGAGCGGGTGGAGGGCCATGGCTTTGTGGAGGTTCTGCACCCTAGGAGCATCTACGACCTCATTGACTTCAGCGTGCGGGAATGCGTCAAGCGGGAGATCAAAATGCGGGTGTGTAAGAACTGCGGCCATTGGTTCGCCCTCACTGGGCGGACGAACGCCGAGTACTGTGAGGTGACCCGGGACAGCAAAGGCCGCACCTGCAAGGAGATCGGCGCCATTGCCCCGTGGAACAAAAACAAGAGCTAGGACGAGATCTTCAAGATTTACCGCAGAGAGTACAAAAACGCTTTGCCTGGATCAAGGCAAAGCGGATCGACCCGGCTGTGTTCTACGAGTGGAGCGCTAAGGCTCGGAAGAAGAAGGACGCCTGTGAGCAAGGGGAACTGACCCTGGCGGAGTTCCAGGCGTGGCTGAAGCAGTCGTGAGAAGCAGGGAGCCGGGGCTGACCCAAACGGTCAGCCCCGGGCTCTATTGATTCTATGCGGCGCAATTTTAGAGAGACTTCGCTCTCCTTTCCGGTACTAAAAATAATTCATTGCCCTATGCAGATGGGTATGTTACTATAATGAAATCAAAAGCATCAGACAGTGTCTTTTCCGGAAATCATACACGAGGTGGGTGAAAGGGATGCTCAATATTGCGTCATTGAGGACAACGACCGGGATGCAAAAATACTGGAGCAATGCCTGACACGATATGCCACACAGAACCATCTCCAGTTCCAGGTCGCGCACTTTTCCAGCGCCCTCAAGTTCATCAACGCCTACAAGTCCAACTACGACCTGATCTTCATGGACATTGAGATGCCGCTGATGTCCGGCATGGAGGCGGCGAAGGCCCTCCGGCAGATTGACCGGGGTGTGACTGTGGTTGTCAACTCCTGGGGATACATCCTGGGGGCGCTCCTGTCCTATGTGCCGTTCTGCGTGGCCGTCTATATGCTTTTTGCCCGGAAGATCGGCGCCTTTGACTTCGACTATGAGAAGGGTGAGTTCCACATGCGGGCGGGCCTGCTCAGCGCGGTAATGGTGCGTCTGCGTGGGCATTACACGACTGGTGAAAAGCGGCGCAGATCGCCCTGAGAGTGCTGTTATTGCGAAGAGCTTGTACGCCATCATTTGCTGCCTGCTGTGCCTGACCATGCTGTTTGAGCTCAATCGGCGGGCCAAGCTGACCAAGGAGATGGAGATGGTGCGCATGCTGTGGAAGGAGGACAGCAAGCAGCTGGCCGAGCGGAAGGACACCATCGAGCTGATCAACATGAAGTGCCACGACATCCGGCACAAGCTGGAGGACTACCACCTGTCCCTGACCAACGACGAGGAGAAGGAGATCAAGTCCCTGATCCAGATTTACGACCAGACATACCGGACCGGCAACCAGACCCGGGATGTGCTGGACGGGAAGGCAAAGCAGATCCTGAAGAACTACGCCCTGGGACGGCTCATTGTAGCGGGGGACAACCGATACCTGTCCGGCGACCTGCTGGACTTTCTGGCTTTTCTGGTAGAGGACCGGATTCCGGACACCAAGCGGCAGAAGAACTACTATCTGGCGGCCATGCTGGACCGCTTCCCATCCGGCTCCTTCTACGCCCCTGGTGCCGCCTACGCGCACGGGGATGTGTGCACCCTCCTGCGCAACCCCCATATCGCCCGGAACGAGGAGCTCCAGCTCTCCTTCTTCGACGCCAAAGAGGAGCGCAGGCAGATGCGCCGCCACTACTTTGGACATCTCACCGATGTGGTGATGGTGAGTGCCGACATGCTGGCGGCGGAGCGGCTCGACCGGGCCTGCCCGGAAACGGTGCCGCCCCAGGTGCTCCGCACCCTGGTGGCCTACTACATCGCCAACCGGCCGGAGGACAGTGACTGGGTGGTGCTCCCTGTCATGAACTTCGACTGTTACTTTGGGGACACCAAGTTCGGCCGGAAATACCTGGCCATGCTCCCGGACGAGGTTATCCAGCGGAGCAGCAGCTTCGGCGTCAGCCGCTATCGAGTGCGAGAGGAATATTTGCCCAAATAAGTGACGGGGCTGGCCGTGCGGTCAGCCCCGTACTCTTTGTCAACAGTGTATCAAATGATAATTCAAGCAGGAATGCCTCGGTAGCTTTGCCGCTTCATTGTATCTCAGCAAATTTTTTTGGTATATTGAGGGCACAAGACTGCATAATGGGTGGTGGGCTTCATGCACATTGAGATGACGGAGCAGCAGATGCGTACGCGGGGCGGTTTGATGGATGAGCTGTTGGAAAAGGCCTTTGACGCCGCAGTAATCGTGGATCGGGATGGGCGCTTTGTGTACAACACAAAGGGCTCTCTGGCCCTGCGGGGTTTAGCCCTGGAGGAGATTGCAGGCAAATATTACTGGGAGATCAATCCGGGCGCAAAGTTCCACACCACTCTGGAGAGCGGGCGGGCACAGCTGGGCGTGATCGATGTGGTGGAGGGGCGCAAATGTCTGGTGAACATTTTCCCCATCTGCTGTGACTCTCAGGTAATTGGGGCGCTATCTACTGTCCTGTTCAAAAATCTGACGAACCTGAAACAGATTATTGCCAAGCTGCCAGAGACTCACGGCGCCGAGGTAGATAACTATAATACCGTCTCCCGGCTTGCCACCAGCTACACGTTTGCCGATTACATCGGGGAAAGCCAAGCGGCTAAGGATGTGATTCAGCAGTGCCGGCTGGCCGCCCAATCCATGCGCCCGGTGCTGCTCATCGGGGAGACGGGAACGGGTAAAGAAATCCTGGCTAATGCCATCCATGCGGAGGTGAACCGCCATGTCTGGACCCCCTGCATTAAAATCAACTGCTCTGCCATCCCTGATAATTTGCTGGAATCTGAGCTTTTCGGCCATGAAAAAGGGGCGTTCACAGGGGCTCAGGCCACGAAAATTGGCAAATTTGAGCTGGCCAGTAATGGATCCATACTACTGGACGAAATTGGAGAGATGGATCTGCGGCTACAAAGCAAGCTGCTTCGGGTGCTGGAGGAAAAGGAATTCGAGCGCATCGGCGGAACCAGGCTTGTACCTCTCAAGGCCAGGCTTATATCCTCCACCAACGCCGACTTACGGCAGCTTTGCCGTGAGGGCAAGTTCCGCTCAGATCTCTACTACCGCTTGGCGGCCTTTGAAATCCATGTACCACCCCTCCGAGACCGGGCCACAGACATACCTCTGTTGGTAGAGAATCTAAAGCAGCGTGAGCAACTGGAGTTTACACTGGGGGAGGATGCCCTAAGGGTTCTTATGCAGTACCGCTGGCCGGGGAATGTGCGGGAGCTGCGCAACATCCTCAGCCGCTTGGATATTAAGTACCGCGGCCAGCAGGTCAGTGCCAGTGCCGTGCAGCGGGAACTGGAGCAGTCCATCGACTATGAGCCTCCCGCTGCCCAAACGCCGCAGACGACAATGCCCGGGAAGCAGACAGATGCCTATGCCCGCATGGATGCCTTGCTGGAGCAGAACGGTCACAATGTGGCGAAAACCGCCAGGGAACTGGGGGTGAGCCGTGCTACCATATACAACCGGCTGAAAAAGCGAAAGAACTGTAAAGCGTAAACTTTACATGTATAAAAAGTGTAAAAAAATATACACGACGCCGATCCCTTTTTCGGGAGTCCAGGGTGACAGAAAATCCCTGGGCTCCCGCTTTTTTATAAAGTTATAGGCACAATGCATAATAGAGTGAGGCGCCGATTGTGTAAACAGCCAAACAAATGGGTCAAACCGCAGTTTGGCATACCCTTTGCGTTTATACGGGGCAGCAGACATGAAACACGATGCTTTCCACGTTGAATTTTTGGAGGTGCTGTATGAGCAAAGTCGGAAAATATAGCCGCGGCGTATCAATCATTGGCGTGGGCTGCACGCCGTTTACCAATACGCTGAAAAACCCGGAGACGATGGGGCTGACTGAGTCGGAGCTCTTTGGCTATGCGGCCATCGAGTCCATGGAGGATGCGGGGATCAACCCCGGCATGATCCAGGCCTATTTCCACGGCCAGGGGAATGCCGTCCAATCCTCTGACCACTCCTCAGCCAATGTACAGGTCAATGACTGGTTCGGCACCAGGGGGTTGGGCTCCTATGCCCATTCAGAGGCCTGCTGTACGGGTTACGCCGCCCTGGATCTGGCGGTGCAGGCGGTAGCTTCGGGAAAGTACGACTTTGTGCTGACGGGGGGCGTGGAGATGGGCCTGGACAACTTCGTCCCCGGTATGCCCGCCCACTTCCGCAAACCTTTTACCACCGCTGAGTTTGCCGCCCGCGTGAGCACTGTGTATGACCGGGCCTACACCAGGCACTTCGCCGCCGGCCCGTTTATGCAGTATGACGACTATATCGACCAGTACATCAAGGAGAACGGCCTCACACCGGAGCAGATTGACGAGGTGCTCAACGTGCTGGCGGTCACCTTCCGCCGCAACGCCGCAAACAACCCCTTGGGTTACCGCCGGGAAACCTTTGAGACACTGGCGGAAAAGGCGGGCTTCGATAATGTGCTGGACTACATGAAGTCCCCGGACTATAACCCCATGCTGTCCCAGTATTTGAGAAAGCAGAGCATGGAGGCCCGGGCCGACGGCGCCGCCGCCTGCGTGGTCTGTCCCACGGAGCTGGCCTATCAGTTCAAGCAGACCCCCATCGAGGTCATCGGTGTGGGCAACTGTGTGCTGGATGCCATCCACCCCCATATGGAGACCCGGGCCACTAAGATCGCTGTGGATCAGGCTTACGCCTTCGCTGGGATCACGGCGGAGGACGTTGATCTGCTCCTCTGCCAGGATTTCTTCCTCTCCTCGGCGCTGCTGGGCGCAGAGGTGAGCGGCTATATCCCCGAGGGCCAGGGGTGGAAATACATTCTGGATGGCCGGGTGGAGATTAACGGGGACAAGCCCCTGAATACCAACGGCGGACGCTGCCACTTTGGCCACGCCCATGCCGCCTCCGGCCTTGCGGATGTGTATGAGGCCGTCAAACAGATGCGGGGCCAGGCGGGGACGAACCAGATGAAGAAGATCCCAAAGACTACCATGCTGCGGGGCTTCGGCGGCGGTCAAAACATCTGTGTAGAGATTCTGAGAACAGCGGAGTGAGGGGTGTGCGCCATGAGAAAAATGGAATCGATTGTCAAGCGTTTCTATGATGAACTGGAGGCAGGCAGGATCATGGGCCGTAAATGCCCGAAGTGCGGCTCGGTGGAGTTTCCCCCCAGGATTGCCTGCACTGCCTGCGGCCACTTTGAAATGGAGTGGATCGAGATGAGCGGCAGAGGGCAGGTCACCTCATTCATCGAGCCGTCCGGGATGACCGGCGCCCAAAATGAGGTATTCAAGCCCTATGTGATGGGCAACGTGACCACCGAAGAGGGGGCGGAGCTGTGCGCAATCGTCCGGGGGATCACTCCGGAAATGGCCGATGAGGCCAGGAAGAGTCTGCCCCTCCCTGTGCAAGCATCCATTTTCCCCCGGGATGGCTTCAAGATTGTGGTTTACGACTTGGTAAAGGAGTAAATCAGAGGAAAAGGAGAACAGACCCATGGTTTATAAGACCTTTGACGAACTGATTGCCGCAGCCAAAAGCAAGTATGCCGCCGCCCGCATGGCGGTGGCAGCCGCCGGGGACTCCCACACGATTGAGGCCGTACTAAAGGCCCGGAAGGAGGGGATCTGCACCCCCGTCCTGGTGGGGGACAAGGCCGTCATTGACGAGGCGCTGAAGGAGTTTGGCGCCACTGTCCCCGAGGAGGATATTTACGACGTGCCCGATCTGGCGGAATCCGCCCGCAAGGCGGTCTCCCTGGTCCGGGAGGGAAAGGCCCACTTCCTGATGAAGGGGAAACTGGACACCTCTGTCCTCCTCAAGGCCGTGGTCAACAAGGAGAGCGGCCTGGGCGGCGGCGGCGTTATGAGCCACTTTACCGCCTTTGAGGTGCCCTCCTATCACAAGCTCATTGTCCCCGTGGACGGCGGCATGGTGACCTACCCCACCCTGGAGCAGAAGAAGGCCATCATCGAGAACACGGTGGGCGCCCTGCGGGCCATGGGCTACGACTGCCCCAAGGTGGGGGTGCTGGCCTGCGTGGAGAAGCTCAACCCCAAGATGCCCGAGACCGTGGAGGGCGACGCCCTCAAGCAGATGAACCAGCGGGGGGAGATCACCGGCTGCATCGTGGAGGGCCCAATCTCCTACGACTGTGCCATGAGTAAGGAGATTGCTGACTTCAAGGGCTTCCAGAGCCCCTGTGCCGGCGACTGTGACGTGCTGGTGGCCCCCAACATCCACGCCGGCAACATCATGGGCAAGATGCTCACCGTCACCTGCGGGGCCAAGATGGCCGGGTTTATCGTGGGTGCCAAGTGCCCCATCGTGATGACCAGCCGGGGATCCTCTCCCGAGGAAAAGTATCTGTCCATTGTGATCAGTGCCGTTGCCGCCCAAAAGTAAGAGGAGAATTGGATGGAAAGACTGCTTATTTTGAACCCTGGATCCACCTCCACCAAAATCGCCGTGTTTGATGGGGAGAATCCGATTTTTAACGAATCAATCGTTCACACGTTGGAGGAGCTGGCGCCCTTCGAGCACGTGGCCGACCAGTATAAGTTCCGCCGGGATCTGGTGCTGGAGTGCTTGAAAAAGCACAATATCCCCCTGGACTCCCTCACCGCTATCGTCTCCCGAGGCGGACTGCTGACACCCATTGAGGCTGGTGCCTATGAGGTCAATGACGACATGGTGTGGCAGTTGGAGCACAAACCTCAGAACGAGCACGCTTCCAATGTGGGTGCCATGATCGCCCGCTCCATCAGCCTCCAGCTGGGCATTCCCGCCTATATCTACGACGGTGTTACTGTGGACGAAATGTTGCCTATCAATAGGATCACCGGCCTGCCTGTCCACCGCCGCAAGGGAATGGGGCACAACTTGAACACTCGGGCTGCCGCTATGCGTTACGCGCGGGAGCAGGGTAAAGGTTATCGGGATATCACCGTCATTGTGGCCCATCTGGGAGGTGGTATTACAGTCAACCTACATCAAGATGGAAAAATTGTTGATTGTATCCCCGATGAGGAGGGGCCCTTTTCTCCCGAGCGGTCTGGTGGCCTGCCCATGTTCGACGTTATCGCTGACTGCTTTCAGGATGGGATGACCCAGAAAGCGATGATGAAGATTGTAAAAAGTCGGGGAGGCCTCATAGCCCACCTGGGCACTACAGACAGCCGCGATGTAGAGAAGATGATAGAGCGCGGCGATGAACATGCCAAGCTTGTTTATGATGCTATGATTCTCAACATCGCTAAAAATATCGGCAAGATTGCCCCCGATGTGTGCGGCAAGGTGGACGCCATTTTGCTTACGGGAGGTATTGCATATTCCAAGTATGTTACCAGCCGGATTGAACGATATGTCTCCTTTATTGCCCCTGTAGTGGTTTACGCGGGGGAGGATGAGATGAAATCCCTGGCCCTGGGCGGCCTGCGTGTTCTCCGGGGTGAGGAGCAGGCCAAAATATATGTAAGCCCGGACAAAACTTAACCAGTTTATTGGCGAAGCTTTCGCTTAATAAAAATCATTATTATTAGGAGGAATTACCCATGAGTGAAGTCAAGAAAATCGAGCATCCTTCCGTAAAGTATCTGCGCAAGGAGCATGCCAATTTTGAGATCGTCGGCAGACCTGCTCTGGTACTGAACCACATGCAGCGCGGCCTGGCCGGCGAGGGTATGTTCATCCCCAACTGGGGCCCCCACGCCGCCGACGGCATCAAGGCCTGCGGCATGGTGGACAACTGCCGTAAGCTGGTGGACGCTTTCCACGAGGCTGGCCTGCCCGTCATCTTCTGCAACGCCATCCCCAAGCCCCTGCCCTACATGCCCTCCTATGGCGACCTGCCCAAGGAGCAGAATGCGGCCTTCCCGGATGCCAAAATGTGGAACCCTGTCACCAACGAGTTCACCCGCAAGGGCTGCGAGGTCATGCCTGAGATGGGTTATGACGAGAAGCGGGATTACATTGTCTACAACTGGCACGTGCATCCCTTCACCTGCTCCGGCCTGGATCAGCTCCTGCGTGTGCTGGGCTGCAACACAGTGGTGTTCTGCGGCTTCGCCCAGAACTCCGTGGTCTACACCTCCTGCCTGGTGGCGCAGGACTACTGGCTGAACCCCATCGTCCCCGTGGATGCCTCCTACGTCTGCGTGCAGACCCAGAAAGAGGGCTGGCATGAGAACATCGACGAGGTGGTCACCGAGGCCGTGATCCGTGTGATGCTCCAGGACGTGGCCCGTGCAACCACCACTGACGCTCTGATTGAGAAGGTCAAGAACTTCCAGGATCCCGGAGAGCCGGATCACACCACCTACTACTACGGCGCTTCTGAGAAGGTAGTGCAGCACTAATCCCCGTGGGGGCGGTGCTAAACCGCCCCCATACATTACACCCTGTGATCTCAACAGGGAGGACTGGAGAGTTGGATATGCCTGGTGCTAAAAAAAGCTTTTTGTTCGGATATTCCCAGGTTGTGAACTGGTTCCTTGCGTGGGTGTTCCTTGGGTTTGTAAATTCGTCCGGCTTAAATATCTACCGCAATGCCATCTGTGATTACTATCAGATCAGCCCTGTACCTATTTTGAACGGTTCCACCATCGCTGGTATCATCGGAGCGTTCCTTTTCCTTGCAATCCCTGGAGTCACCCGTAAAATTGGCGCCAAATGGCTGCTGGTTATTTCGGCCATCATCTGCGGCCTGGCCTGGTTGTTGGGCCCTATGTTCAGCGATCCCATCCTGATTGCCGTTTGCGTGGGTATTGTCAATGTAACCTGTAATATGTTTTCCCTGAGCGGAACCATGATTCTGGTCTCCAAGTGGTTTCCCCGGAAGAAGGGCACTGTTATGGGTATCATTACCTCCGGTGGTTTGGGAGCGTCGTTGGTCTTGGTACCGCTATTTAATATTTTTAACAGCAGTTTTGACGTTAAGGCCGCTTCTCTTGTCACTGGTCTGCTATTAGTGGCATACGGCGTCTCCAGCATTTTCTGGCTGCGTGAGACGCCGCAGGAGGTAGGCCTGCTGCCAGACAACAAGCCTGTTGATGCAGAGCTGGAAAAGATCATGGCTACCCAGAAGGGCGGCTGGACCTCCCGAGAGATGCTGCGCTGCAAGAAGTGGTGGCTTGGCTCCCTGGGCTGGAGCGCGACGATGTTTGCCATAATTGGTTTCATCACAATTGCTGTCACTTATATGCTCTCCAGAGGCGTACCCGAGCCCATGGCTATGGCGGCCGTTTCCGCCTGCGGCGTCGTTCAATTCGTTGCCAGCAACATCTCCGGTGTGATTGATCAGAAGATCGGCCCGGTCAAGACAAGTCTGCTGGTCAACGGGTGCCAGATCATCGGATTTTTAATCATTTGCTTCTACGGTGGAGGCAGCAGTGCCATCGTGGTTCTGAGTTACCTGCTGGTTCTGGGCGTCTTTGGCGCCACCAACAACATGTTCAGCTCCCATATCCTGAGCTTGGCAGGGCCGAAGAACTATGTGACTGCCTTTGCCGGCTTCACCTTTATTCACAACTTTACCAAAGCATTTGCCTCCTATGCGTCCTCCTACTCTCTGAGCTCCACCGGCGGATACGAGCTGGCCTATCTGATTTTCCTGGCAGCAATGGTCGTTGGATTGATCTTGATTATTGCTGCAGGGGACAAGCTCGCACCCGAGGCATTGGCGTCCGCTGAAAAATCGGAAGGTTAAACTGCGGCGCCATACCCATTCGCTTCCTCTCTCTCATCATAAGTGGCCCAGTAGCCTGGCATGGGCTACTGGGCCACAGCATAGTTGGAGATTTCCTATCGGATATGACGACATATAAACGCGCTCGGAAAATAAAGAAGACGGTCGATGCCTTGCCACAGGCCGTCTTTTTGGATATCTTGCTACCGGTACAAGAAGTAAGGAGGTCCAGAACGCATGCATCGCATGAAACAAGCGGACAATCGACAAGTGAATCTGACCCAAGGACGTGTTACTTGGGGGCTGGTTCGTTTCTCCATCCCCGTCATCGTGGGCGGCCTGCTCCAGGCGCTGTATGGCATCGTGGATATGTCCGTCGCCGGACAGTACATCGGGGACAACGCTCTGTCCGGCATCACAAACGGTGGGATGATCATGACCCTGCTCACGTTCCTGGCCATGGGCCTCTCCTTTGGGAGCAACACGCTGATTGCCCAGTATTACGGGGCGGGCTGTACAGAGGAGCGGGTGCGGGCCAGCGAAACCACAGTGATCTTGAACCTTGCTGTCGGTTTGCTGCTCTCCCTGGTGCTGGCAGTTCTGGCAAACCCCATCATGCTCTTGCTCCGACCTCCCGCTTTTGCCGAGGCGGTGACCTATTTCCGCATCTGCGCCCTGGGCCTGGTCTTTATCTTTGGTTATAACGGCCTGACCTCCATTATCAAGGCCCTGGGCAACTCTCGGGTGCCTTTACTGTTTATCCTCATGGCAGCCATCACCAATGTGCTGCTGGATCTGCTCTTGGTGGTGGTTTTCCGTATGGGGGTGGAGGGTGTCGCCATCGCCACTGTTTGTGCCCAGGCAGCTTCCTGCCTGGGGGCGTTGGCCTACATTCTGGCCAACCACGACCTGTATGGTGTGAAGATGCATACCATGAAGTTCTCCGCCGAGGATGGACGTGCAATGGTCAAGATTGGTGTCCCATCAGCCCTGCAGTTTGTACTCAACGGTCTCTCTTTCCTGGTGCTAAACAAGCTAATGAACCAGTATGCGGCAGTGGAGATTTCCGCCGCCTATGGCGTCAGTACCAAGCTGAGGGATCTGGGAGTACTGTTTCTCTCCAGCACACAGGGCACCTGTTCGGCCATGGTGGCCCAGTGCCTGGGTTCTGGTCTGGTGGAGCGGGCCAAAAAGGTGGTATATAGCACAGTTGCCTTTGACCTGGCTATCACCGCCTTGGTGTTGTTGCTTTTTGAGACGCAGGCCCCGCTGTTTTGCTCCCTGTTTTCCGGTGAGCCGCAGACCATCCAGCTGGCTGCAGTCATGATCCGCATCGAACTGCTGGGCATGTGGGGGTACTGCTTCTTTACTCCAATACACGGCCTGGCCACCGGCTCCGGACATGCGGGCTTTGTTCTTCTCAACGGCTTTTTGTTCATCTGCCTGGTGCAGATTGTCAGCGGCTTTTTGCTCAACCACTTTGTCGGTTACCAGGGAGTAAATATTAGCTTTATCATTGGGCACGTCGCTCCTATTCCCCATTGCGTTTACTTCCTCTACTCAAAAAAATGGGCCAAAACCCGGTTAGCTGCTCCAACGCAGCTCTCTGAGAGCAGCTAAGCATGACGAATGCCCTAACAAAGGGGAAACCGGAAACATCCATCTGGAAACCTATATGAGCGATATGTTTCATCAGGCTGCAAATCAAATCTCGAGGAGGTAGATCCATGGAGATATCAAACCGATGGAGATTTCTATTTCGTTTTCTACTATATATTGCGGGCTTATTTTTGATCGCATTGGGATCTTGTATCTCGATTAACTCCAATTTGGGCATATCCCCCGTCAGCTCTCTCCCATATGTGATCAGTTTGATCGCCGGCCTCCCCCTGAGCGGCTGTGTCATTGCCATTTACAGCATCTATGTCCTGCTTCAGATCCTCATCCTGCGCAGACAGTTCCGGCTGATCAGTCTGACACAGATCCTGTTCTCGGTTGTGTTCGGATATTTCCTGGATCTGGCCGCGCTGGTCATCGGTGATTTCTCCATTCCCACCTACGCAGGTAAGCTGGTCATGCTGGCCATCAGTATGGTGTTGATCGCCTTGGGCGTACTCATCTACGTCAGCATGGAGCTGATGCCCATGCCCATGGAGGGGCTGGCTCTGGCTGTTGCCAGCAAGTCCGGCGTTCCCTTCCACAACACAAAAATCATGGTGGACTGTGTGGTGGTGGGCTCCGGCATTCTGCTCTCCTTCCTCTGCACCGGCCGTCTGGTGGGTATCCGGGAGGGCACCATCCTCACCGCCATCCTGGTGGGAAAAATTATCGCAGTGCTGCGTAGGCCTCTGGCCCCGCTGCTCCGCCGTATTGCATTCGGTTCGGAGATGGCTCCAGAAGAGACCTTGTAGCGGGAAAGACGTTTTGATAGAAATAACGGGTGTAGGACTGCGGAGAAAGGAGACCGCGTTATGTGTCAGACCTGGGTCAAACTTATTAGCGTTTACGGGCGCAAGGAAGGATTTTCAAGAGAGGAATTTTTCATATACCAGGCAGGGCCGCATATGAGGAAAGCGGGACAGGTTCCTGAATTCTGCGGGCGGATCAAGGACTCCTACCAGAGCGGAATTATACAGCCGGAAGAATGGCCTGTGCTTGCATCCATTAGTAATCTGCCGCGGACAGATCAAAAAGACTCTATTGTGATTCTTGTGACCACTCACAGGAAAATCGTGTCAGTTAAGAGAGATATTTATAATTCAGTATACTAGGTTTCTTGTATTTTTACAAGTCTCAACGGGGCATATTACCCATTATTTTCAAGAGATTGGTTTGCCCTCACCGGGTGGGCAAGCGCCGAGTAATATGAGGTGACTCGGAACCACAAAGACAGCACTTGCAAGGAGATGGGTGTTATCGCCCTCTGGAACAAAAACAAGAGTGAAAATGAGATCTTTAAGGTTTACCGCAGAGAGCACAAAAAATGCTATACCTGACAAAGCGGATCGCCCCGGCGGTGTTCTACGAGTAAGGCAATACTGACCATGAGGTGCGTTTTCAGCTATTGGTATTTGACCAGGAAGGCTGTCAGATCCCTGTGATAATCAACCGATAACGCAGCGGGATATCGAGGCGTCCAATGAGCAGCCACTGTGGCAGGCTTCATGGATCAGGCAATCTCTGTCAGATTGGAACTTTCAGTGATATGCTGCAAGGGCTGGAGATGAATTGATTGCCTTCTCATGTCCCGGATGGGCACTGCCCATCCGGGATTTTTCCCTGCCAGGGCCGCCGCCCCACGCAGTTGGGATTTCTCTGACGCTCATCCACAAAAATGTTGCAAAAAGCGGCAAGTGGAAGTAAACTAGTACTATACTCCAAAGTCGGAATCGTTCCGGGTCTTCGATGCAGGGCTTTTGGAAGGCATGACAAACGGCTGGAAACATACTGGTATCAGATCGGGCGCCCCGGCATCATCGTATGCCGTTTGGCAGTCCGTGATCCGCACACGCCCCTCCCTGCTGCGCAGCCCCGGGCGTTTTTATTTCAAGATTGTATTTACATAATTTGTATTTTGTAGCGGTTCCAACCATTGCAGTTCCTGCGGAGCCACCGGATTGGCATACAACTCCGCAGGCCCGGCAGCGCGGCCGGATCGACGAAGAAGTGAGGAAGCGCCTATGAGAGGGAAAAACTTGGGGACATCGGATAAAGCCCCCAGCCAGGATCTTCTTCTGGAGGATCTGCAGCGGCGTGCGTCCAGAGACGCGCTTTCAGGGCTTTTGAACCGGGCGACCATGGAGCAGTCCATCCAGGAGCGTCTGCAGGCAATGACACCGGAAGAGACCTGCGCGCTGTTCATTGTGGATTTGGACAACTTCAAGCAGATCAACGACACGCTGGGCCACCGGGCAGGCGACCAGGCCATCCGGCAGGCAGGGCGGATCCTCTCCGGCCTTTCCCGGGCAAGCGATATTGTAGGACGCCTGGGCGGGGACGAGTTTGCGGTATTCCTGTGCGGCCAGCTGACCGAGGAGCTGATCCGCACAAAGGCCGCCATGATCTGTGACAAGCTGCATCTGGTTCTGGGCGATCAGAAGATCGTCAATGTAACAGCCAGTGTAGGCGTCCACTTTGCGGGACATGGACAGGAATTTGACAGCCTGTATCAGTCAGCGGATCTGGCCCTCTATAAGGCAAAGAAGGCCGGCAAGCACCAATATTGTCTGAAAAGCCAAGGAAAATATCAGAAGGCGCAGGATGTCCGCCCTGTCAATGCCCTCACGCTCAGCGGCCTGCTGGAAAATATCGACAGCGGCGTGGCGCTGCTGGAGATGGGGGATGCCCCCCGTTTGATTTACGTCAGCCCCAGTTTTTGCCGGATCATCGGCGGCGAACCGGGCACTTATCCACTTCCCAAACCGCTGACGGATCTCATTCACCCGGACGACTATAACTCTCTGATCAAAGCCCTGCGGGAAGGACTGCGGCAGGGGGCGGTGGTAAAGCACACCCACCGCGTCTCAGCGGGGGATGGAAAAGGCTGGCTCTGGTGGCATGTCCGGGCCGCTCAGATCGATTATGACAGCGGCTCCCCGGTCATGCTGGTCACGACCACAGACATCTCCCAGTTCAAGGAAACCCAGCTGCGTCAGGAGGAACAGATCCAGCGGCTTCAGACGGCCTTTGAGCAGACGGCCACGCAGCTCTGGGAGGTGGATGTCTCCCGCAAGGTATTTCGGCGATACCAGCAGGACGGGAAGGAAGATCCCCTCGGCGACGGCTCCCGCCTTTTCCCGGATGATCTGATTGAGGGGGGCTGGATCCATCCCAATTCCGTGGCCCAGTTTCAGGTGTTTGCGCAGGAACTGCTGGGCGGATGCGTTCAGGGCTTCGGCAATTTTGCCGTCCGCCGCCGGAATACCGGCTGCTTCAGCTGGGTCTCGATCTCCTATCGGATGCTGTTCGATGATGTGGGCCGGGCTGTGCGGGCCGTGGGCGTGCTGGAGGACTTGCCCCAGGCCTTCACCGGGGCAGGGGGCTGGTGCCCGGATCAGCAGCAGCTTCCGGAATGCCTGATGGCGGATCTCATGATGCGGATGAGGGCCAACCTGGATCTGGATCAGATCGAGGCACTGTGGCTGGAGGGGGCCGATCTCAGCGGGCAGATGCAGGATACTCCCTGTTCCGAGGCCCTGCGGGCCGAAAAGCAGAACATCTTTTGTAAGGGAGAGCAGCAGGATTTCCTGGACAATTTTGACCGGGACAGGCTGCTGCAGCTCTACCATGCGGGACAGCGCTGGCTCTGTGCGGAATACCGGCGGGCCGACCGGGGCGGCAGTATCCGCTGGATCCGCCATATTCTCTACTTGGCTGAGGAGCCTGTGTCCCACCATGTCTACCTCTTCGTCTACCTGATCCGGCTGGATTCCGCCCGGCACTTCGACCAGGTGATCCGCAGCGGCGCCCGGCGGGATCCGGTCAGCCGGCTGTTCAGGCGGGATACCGTGCAGCAGATGGCGGAAATCCTGTTTTCCCACCGGAAAAACGGCAATCGCGCCGTGGCGGTTCTTCAGATCAGCGGCCTGGAAAAACAGCTTCCTGCCGCAGGTGCCGACCGGACACGCTACAGCATCGCCGCAGGCCTGTCCCTGGTGCTGGGCGGAAGCTGTCTCCTGGGACAGTACACCCCCAACCAGATAATCGCCGTATTCCCCGACGTGGTGGAAAAGGAGGCGCTGCGCCGCCGTCTGGAGGAGGCGGTCGCCGCGCTGCGCCGGATGCTGTCCCCCGACCCGGCCTACAACGGCCTCCGCTTTATCATCGGCATTGACCTGATGCCTGCGGCGACTGCGAATTACCCCTCCATGCTGGCACAGGCCGCCCGGGTATGCGCCTTCTGGTGGAGTGCCGCAACGGACACGGTTGCCTTTGCGCAGGAGCGGGAGGACTGGAACTGGACTCAGCTGCAGTCCGATACCGGCGAGGATCGGATCTCCGTCCACACCTCGGAGATGGACCGTCCGCTGTCGGAGCGGGAAAAGGATGTGGCTCTGGACTGCGTGTCTGCCATGCTGACGGCAAAAACGCTGGACGCCTCCCTCATGGGCGTGCTGCAGACCATCGGTGCCTATTACCGGGCCGACCGGGTCTACACCCTGATGCTGGTAGAGAACCGCCATGCGGTCATCATGACCTTCGAGTGGACGGGCGGCGGGAAGCGCAGCATCCAGCAGGTGGTCTCCGGCATGCAGCTGGAACGGTTCCCCCTGCTGAGGCAGTGCATGGATAAACGGGCGCCCCTCTTCCTCACGCGGACGCTCCCTGTTGAGCCCGGCACGGAGGGAGCGCGGGAGCGGCCCTGGCATTTTACCGTCTTTCCGCTGATCCGGGATACACAACAGGAGGTGCTGGGATTCCTGTGCATTGAAAATGCGCGAAAGCATCCGGCGGACGCGGCGCTGTTCAGTAAGCTGATCCCCTTCATGCTGCAGCAGCGGGAGCGGTTCAGCGGAGAGGAGCGGCCGTCCGCAGCCACTGAGCGGCTGATGGGGCTCCCGGATATGCGTGCCTATATGGAGACCCTCTATGTCCTTAACTCGGAGCACTACAGCTCCATGGGCGCGGTCTCCCTGGATATCCCGGGCCTCTCTGCCGTCAAAAGCCGGCACGGCTTTGAGTATGGGAGCCGGATGCTCTGGTATATTTCCAAAACACTAGCGGAGCTTTTCGGCCCGACGCTGCTGTTTCGCACACGGGAGGCGGAATTTGTCGTCTTCTACCCCAACACCACCCGCGAGGTATTTCTGGGCCGGTGCGGCCGTCTGCGGTCTATCCTTCAGCGCCGTTATCCCAAGCAGGTACGTATTGGACGCGCCTGGGCGGACGGTGTCTTTACCGGGCAGCGTCTGACCCTGGAGGCCAAAAAAGCCATGCGCGTGGAACACGCCGAGCTCACGGCTGAGATCCCGCCCCTGGCTGCTGAAGCGGAGAACCCCTCCACCGTGGACGAGGCAATGCACGATGGCCGCTTCACCGTCTACTTCCAACCCCAGTTCGACATCCGAACCGGCGCGCTTTCCGGTGCGGAGGCCCTGGTGCGCGGGATTGATGAGGACGGAACGCTCATTCCGCCCGCCCAGTTCATTGAATATCTGGAGGAGTCCGGCGTGATCCGGGTGCTGGATCTCTTCGTCCTGGAGCAGAGCCTTGCGCAGGCAGAGCAGTGGCGTGCCGCCGGCCTGGGCACTGTCCCGGTAGCTGTGAACCTCTCCCGGATGACATTGGTACACCCCTCTACGCTGGCGTCTGTGCTGGCGATCCAGAGCCGCTATCCGGCTCTTCCCGCGTCGGCGCTGGAACTGGAAATCACAGAACGGGGCGGCGGGATCGAAACATCCGAGTTCCGGGCGATCGTGGAGCGGTTCCACGCCTGCGGCCTGCGTCTGAGCCTGGACGATTTCGGGTCACAGTACGCCAATCTGCCGCTCTTCACCAATGTGAAGTTTGACACCATCAAGATCGACCGCAGCCTCATTGCAGACGTGGCAGAAAACCCCATCGGGCAGACTCTGGTTCAGGATATTGTTCAGATCTGCAGCACGCATCATATGAACTGTGTGGCAGAGGGTGTGGAGACCCAGGGGCAGCTGGATACCCTGCGGAAGATAGGCTGTCCCTATGCCCAGGGCTACTATTACGATCAGCCTCTGCCGGCAGGCGTATTTGAAGAAAGATATCTTCGCAACAGGGTACCCGCAGAACAGAAGGGCGAAAACGAGGAGGAGCGGAAATGAGCAACACCGGCAAGAATCTGGAAAAGCCAGCGGGCATGAATCCCACACCGGCGCCCCTGGTCATTGGCATCGGCGCATCCGCCGGCGGCCTGGAGGCGCTGCAGCAGTTCTTCAGCTGTATGCCGCCCAACAGCGGGCTGAGCTTTGTGGTGGTACAGCATCTGTCCCCGGACTATAAGAGCCTGATGGCCGACATCCTGAGCAAGCACACCGAGATGCCGGTCTATCAGGCAGAGAACAACATGGTTGTGGAACCGGACAACGTCTACCTGATCCCGCCCAAGAAGTTCATGACCATCAAGGGCGGCAAGCTGGAGCTGACGGACTACGCGCCGGTGACCCTGAACCACCCCATTGACATCTTCTTCTCCTCCCTGGCGGAGGACAAAAAGGAGCACTCCATCGCAGTGGTTCTCTCCGGCACCGGCACCGACGGCACCAACGGCGTCAAGTTCGTAAAGGAACACGGCGGACTTGTCATCGCCCAGGCCCCGGAGAGCGCCAAGTTCGACGGGATGCCCAAGAGCGTCATCAGTACGGGTCTGGCGGACTTTGTCCTCTCCCCGGAGGAGATCGCCGAGGAAATTTTGAATTTTTCCAACACACCAACCCTGTTGCGCCCGCTGCGGAGCGACAGCCTTCTGTCCGAAGAGGAATCCCCCTTCTCCGAGGAGGAGACCCTGTCTCACATCTACACCATTCTGAAAAACGCCAGCGGTATCGACTTTACATACTATAAGCGCTCTACCATCCTCCGGCGCATTGAGCGGCGGATGCTGGTCACCCACACGCCCAGTCTGACGGAGTTTGCCCATCTGCTGGGGGACAACGCTGAAGAGGTTCAGATTCTGGCCAAGGAGATTCTGATCGGGGTGACCAACTTCTTCCGGGAGCCGGCGTTTTTTGAAAAGCTCAAGTACAACGCCATCTACAAGATCGTGGAGCGGGCCAAGGAGGAAGAACCCATCCGCGTCTGGTCCGCCGGCTGCTCCACCGGAGAGGAGGCCTACTCCATCGCCATCCTGTTCCAGGAGGTCATGGAGGAGCTGAACGTCAAGCGGGATGTGAAGATCTTCGCCACGGATGTGGACAGCCGGGCCATCGAGCAGGCAGGCAAGGGGGGCTTTTCGGAAAATATTATCGACGATGTCACCCCCACCCGTCTGGCCAAGTATTTCCTGAAGGTGGGCGACCAGTACCAGATTTCCAAAGAGATCCGGCGGATGATCGTCTTTGCCACCCACAACATGTTCTCTGATCCCCCCTTTGGCAAGCTGGATCTGATCTGCTGCCGGAACGTGATGATCTATTTCCAGCCGGTGATGCGGCGGGGACTGTTCGCCATCTTCCACCAGGCGCTGAAAAACGGCGGCTTCCTGTTCCTGGGCAAGAGTGAGACCGCCGGAGAGTATGTGAATCTCTTTAAGCCTGTATGCAACGCGGAGAAGATCTATGTCCACAAGGCGGAGGGCAAAGTTGAGGATCTGACTCCGCCCGCCTTCAATATCCCCAACGTCCAGGCCATATCCCTGAAGAGCATCCGGGCAGGTATGTCCCAGAGCGAGGAGACCGCGATGGAGAGCCGCTATGTCCGGTTCCTGGAGCGCCATCTGCCTGCTTCGGTGGTTCTCAATGCGGAGAATACGGTTCTCCATTTCTTCGGCAATTACAGCGACTATCTGTCCCTGGCCCCCGGGCGTGCTTCCCTCAATTTCTTCCACATGCTCAGCGAGGATCTGTCCCTGGTGTCGGCTACCGCCATCAGCCGCTGCCGGAACGAACATACCGCTATCACCTATACCGATATCGTGGTCGACTGTCCCTCCGGGCGGAGGGTGATCAGCCTGACGGTGGAACCGGTTCCCGGCGAGACAGACGAGGATGACGGCCTGATTGCCGTTCTCTTCCAGGAGCACTCTGGCGCCGCGGTCGAAGGTAAGGTAGAAAAATTTGATCTGGATGCCACAGCAGCCCGGCGCATCACCGACCTGGAGCGGGAGTTCCAAGAGTCCCAGAACGATCTGCGGGCCACCATCCAGCGGCTGGAGACCGTGAATGGGGAACTGCAGGCCGCCAATGAGGAGCTGCTCACCGCCAACGAGGAACTTCAAAGTTCCACAGAGGAACTGCAGTCCGTCAACGAGGAGCTGTATACCGTCAATACGGAGCACCAGCTGAAGCTGGACGAACTGACCATGATGACCGATGACCTGTCCAACTTCCTGTCCTCCACCATGATCGGCATCCTCTTTGTGGACAGCAACCTGAATATCCGCAAGTTCACGGAGTATGTGGGCCGTGAGTTCAATCTCATGGAGCACGACATTGGGCGGCCCATCCAGATCTTCGCCCACAGCTTTCCCGACGAGGAGATTGAGCAGGACTGCCGCGCTGTCCTGAAGACCCTGACCTCCATCGACCGGGAGATCACTGCCATGAACGGGCGCTTCTACACGCTGCGCATCGCGCCCTACCGCACCACGGAAAACTCCATCCGGGGTCTGGTCATCACCATCATTGACAGCCTGGGCACTGCGCTTCAGCGCAGCGGAAAGGATGCGTAAATGCGCTTTGCCCTGACACGCAAAACCTGTCTGAGCTACGATTCATGGGCCTACTCATCAATGAAACAACCGAGGAGCTCTATCATGTCCGGGGCAGTGATAAGGAAGTAAATAACTATCACAAGGCGGCATAGCTCAGGGAGCCCTTTGTGTTGTATACAAAGCGCCCCTCCCAGTTCACGATCACCGCAGCGTCAAAAGCTTTTTCCAGCAGCTCATCCAGCACCCCGCCCCGTGTACGCATCTGCTGCTCCGTCATCTCAATGTGCATGAAGCCCACCACCCATTATGCAGTCTTGTGCCCTCAGTATACCAAAAAATTTGCTGAGATACAATGAAGCGGCAAAGCTACCGAGGCATTCCTGCTTGAATTATCATTTGATACACTGTTGACAAAGAGTACGGGGCTGACCGTACGGCCAGCCCCGTCACTTATTTGGGCAAATATTCCTCTCGCACTCGATAGCGGCTGACGCCGAAGCTGCTGCTCCGCTGGATGATCTCGTCCGGGAGCATGGCCAGGTATTTCCGGCCGAACTTGGTGTCCCCAAAGTAACAGTCGAAGTTCATGACAGGGAGCACCACCCAGTCACTGTCCTCCGGCCGGTTGGCGATGTAGTAGGCGACCAGGGTGCGGAGCACCTGGGGCGGCACCGTTTCCGGGCAGGCCCGGTCGAGCCGCTCCGCCAGCTCCGCCGGCAGGCCAGCCTCCGTCCGGCGCAGGGGCCCCAGCTCCAGGGCGTCGGCAATCACGTCGTCGAACCGCAGTACCCAGGCACCCTCCGTGGCGGGGGAGAACAGCAGTGTCTGGAACTGCCGGACCTTGTCCCGCCACACCCGGTCAAACTTTTTGTCCAGGTCTTCTGCCGCCTCCGCATAGTTCTTCCGCACCAGGTCGGGATGTTTCTTCGCAAAGCCCATGGCGCTGTGGAAGTGGCGGGCAAACCAGCCCAGCCCCGCCTCGTCCACCAGCTTAGGGAACTCCCCATGGAGCTCAGGGAATTCCGTATGGTACTGCCACTCCTTCCGGCTGTTTGGCTTCTCCGGAATGCTGCACCAGGCACAGAGGCCTCGGCGGGCCTTCTCCAGCCGGCTGCGAGGGTCGCCGGGGAGCTCCGCCCCATCCGGCGCGTGGAACAAAACCCCCCGGGCCAAGATAGTCAGAATCCGGGCCAGACCGCTGAAATCCCGCAGGGCCTCGAAGGTGAACCGCCCCAGCCAGGTTGTGTCCCTCTTGCCCACGGCCTGGTAACAGACTGGCCCCGTATAGTCCAAAAATTCCTGCCACTCATTCAGCATGGCGCACCTCCAGGATATTGGGCTCCAGGGCGTCCAGCAGCAGATCCCACAGCAGATTCCGCTTCCCCAGCGCCGCCACATAACGCACGGCAATGGCCGGCTTCACGATCTGATCCAGTTGCTTCCGGCACCGGGCGGACACCGCCTCCCGCCAGCCCTGGGAGCCGCTTTTTTGCAGATAGGCCCCCATCATATCGGCAAAGGCCGGGGAATCTTCGGGGCGGCTCAGCTGCTTGCGGGCCTGGGCCTCGTGCTCCTCGTTGATGTCGCAAAGGAGGTTCCCCAGCACCCGGCAGCCGCCGCAACGGAAGTCAGAGAACAGGTCAAACAGCGGCTGGAACTCCGGGAGCCAGGCAAGCAGGAACTGCTCCCGGGCCTCCTCACCCAAGAACTGCCACTTCTCCTGCCGCAGGGCCTCCAGTATTTCGGATACCCGTTCCGGTGGCAGCGCACTCAGCTGGGCGTACAGCTCGTCGGTATCCCAGCTGTCCTCCTGACCCCTGGAGAATAAAATCCGCTCCACGTCACTCCTCCTGCGCTTCTGCTTGATCTCTGCCCGGCAGGCCCGGATCCGGGACAGGCAGGACTCGTAGTCCTTCAACAGTGCGGCCACCCGGTTCAGAATGTCCCTGTCCAGCCCTGTCAGGATGGCCAGCACCTCCGTTTCCTCCCGGCAGCGCCGCCGCTCCTCGTCGTCGGAGTTCTCGTTGTAGGCGATGATGCTCCGATCCAGGGCCGCGTTGCAGATCTGTCCCACCCGGGAGGAAAAGGTGCTGCGCACCGTCTCAAACCGGGCCTCCCAGTCGTTGGCGTCCCGGATCAGCGGCTCCGCCGAGGGAATCATCAGCAGGGGGATGTTCTCGTAATTGGTCAGGGACCTGTGCTTCTGATATGGAATGGTGATACTTCCGGCTATGGCAGTCATTCAGAGGCAGACATGGCCCTCTGTAACGCCCTGGCCTTTTGGACAGGATGCAACGCCGGACAGATGGATAGGCTCTTTAGATCGTCCGGCCTTATGAGGGAGAAATGGGACAGGCGGCAGAGCGGCAGCACCTATGGGGCCTTGACCATTGCGGAGGCTATCCGCACTTGCAGCGCCTCCTATAAGCCGCATACATACCCCCTAAAATCACCCGAAAATGTCCTCAAAATGCCCTCAAAATGCCCGCCGGAGCAAGTCAGACCGCCGGATTTTTCGGACGCTGGCAACGCTGAGGCATTTACCCGGAAGTATCGGGACACCCTTCTCTTTTCCGATGCCCTGGGCTGGATGGTGTGGAACAGTCAACGCTGGGAACGCAGCGACCACAAAGCCCTCACCCTGGCAACCGAACTATCCGGGGGAATGCTGGCAGATGCACAGCGGGAGAACCGGGCCGCTCTTGTGGCTATGGCAGAGGCAAAGGCGGCAGAGGCGGAGGGTACAAGCAAGCCGGAGGACATGGAGCGGGCCACCAACCGGGCCGCAAGTGCAAAAGCATACCTCACCCATGCAAAGCAGACCCGCAGCGCCGGACGGCTAAAAAATATGCTGGAGCTGTCAAAACCCGCCTTTGTAGTCAAGGCTGATACCCTGGACGCAAACCCGGCAGACCTGAACACCCCCGCCGGTATCGTTGACCTGAATACCGGGGCACTACGGCCCCATGACCGGGCGGCACGATGCAGCCAGATCACCACCGCCTCCCCCGGAGAACAGGGGGCGCAGATGTGGACGGACTTCCTGGACACCATCACCCGGGGGGACGGCAGCTTGCGGGGATTCCTCCAGCTTGTGGCGGGTATGGCCCTCCACGGCAAAGTCTACCATGAAGGGCTGATTCTGGCCCACGGAGCGGGGCGGAACGGCAAAAGCACCTTCTTTAATGCCCTGGCCGCTGTCCTGGGCGACTATGCCGGGAGTATCGACATCGACACCTTTACCACCGACCGGCAGAACAGAGGCGCAGCCCTGGCGACCCTGCGAGGCAAGCGCCTTGTGATTGCCGGAGAGCTGGAGGAAGGGCGGCGGCTGTCCGTTGCCACGCTGAAAAGGGTATGCTCCACCGACCGGATCACCGCAGAGGAAAAATACCGGATGCCGGAAACCTTCACCCCTTCCCATACCTTGTGCCTGTTCACCAACCACTTGCCCCGTGTGGGCAGCACCGACCCCGGCACCTGGCGGCGGCTGATTGTGGTACCCTTCCGGGCCACCATCCCCACACAGGGGAGCCGGTCAAACTAAACTCTTGCAGGCAAAGATTGAAGCAAATCCCAACCTTGCAGACCTGGAGGCTGTGGCCGCAAGCGTGGCCGCAGATGGAGCCACCAGTGGAGAGGGGGCGGCGGTATGAAAAAACTGATTGTCGCTTTCTGCCTTGTGTTCGCTGTCATGCTGGCTGGATGTGCCGCAACCCCTGAAATACCCACCAGTAGCCCCGTAGAGGCCGCGCAAGCCACGCCGGAGGCTGTGACACTGTTCGACACCGCCACCTTGAAAATCGTCCTGGAGGGCGCAGAAACCACTATAACAGACAAGACCACCGGCACCGAATACGGCTACACCACCACCAGAAAACTCACCACCCAGCAGCCCACGCTGGAGCAGATGCAAGCCCGCTGCATTGCCCGGACTTCCGCCAACACTGACACCGTGAAAATCGAGCTGGCCGGGGCGCTGATCGTGGTGACCGACAAGGCCACGGGACAAGTCTACTATATCGACCCCTAACACACAGGAAACCCCCGACCCCTTCACCGGGCCGGGGGTATTCTTTGTTGTATCAGCTACACAATTTCAGGGGCAGCTCAATCCTTTGCTCAATCCTTTTTGAAAAATAAGAATTTCAGTAAGATTCTATTTTTCGCAAAAAGTTGTAAATATAAAACAAAAAGCACTCAAAACCAACGGTTTCAAGTGCTTAATGTTGGAGCTGCTATCCGGATTTGAACCGGAGACCTCATCCTTACCAATGGTAACTATGAGGTCTTTTTTCTTTCTTTTATCCAAAGAAAGTTCTTAAAACATACTACAAACGCTTATTTTCTTTTCGTATTCTTTCTTGCTTTTCATAGTGTGCTGTAGCTTTAGTAGTCAAATAGTAGTCAGCCCATACTCCTGCCTAGGGTTCCAGCCCTTAATGAAATTAAATGGGAATTGGGTACAGATATCTCTCCGAATAAGTTGACTTTATGGCGGTAGTTTTTCTCGATTACCCGTTTGCCCGTTGCAGGTAGAACTCACTCTCTGCAACTCTGGTCACAAAATCATATTCCAGCTTCGTGGCTTTAGAGGGCACGATGTTATACCGTTTACAAACAGATCGAAAGTAGGCAAGAAATTCACGATCTTCTCTGTTCAGCGGCGCAACCCAGCCGTGAACCGCACCATGCTCCTCCATATTCTGAAGATAAGAACGTCTCTGTTCCAGCATATTTGGATACGCCTCCTTACTGATATTCTGAAATAATACGCTCTGCCGCATCCTCCCATATGATCAGGCGGAACGGGTCATAAGAGCCCAGTGGCATCGCGCCAAACTCCCGTATATAGTATTCCCGCAGCTCAGAGGTTTTTGCCTTGAAAAACAGGACACCTCCAAAACCAGCCTCAACAGATACTGACGCCGCATAGGCAAAGAGAGCTTTAGCAATCCCAATATATTTTTTCTGCCCACCTTTGGTGTGCAGCAGATTCGCATTGCTATGGCCTGCGCTCTCCAGATAGATGATCTCAACGGCCAGTCCCTTTTCATCAAGCTCGTACGACATCAGGCCAAGCAGCTCCGCATTGTCCCTCCGGCGCAGAGCAACCTTGTTGGGCATTTCCCGGGCCGCACGCGAAGTCCACTGTGTCTGCCAATCCATAGTCTGTTTCAGGTCATCAGAGGTTGCTGGAGTAATTGTTGCCGAAATTTTTTCTGAAAGATCAGTATTCCAGACAAACAGGTTCTCTAACAACAGCTCCACCTCTTTTCATCTGCAGTTTATCACAATTTCATGTGGTTAGCAAGTAAAGATCCTTTCAAGCTGTCCATGATCATACACTTAATAATACACATAGCCTCTCTCACCCATTTTCTTTTTCTTTCCCCTCTGATCCCCTCTCTTAAGGCAGTTATCCACATTTTTATAAAATTGAGTGAACCAGCGTAAACTCAAACCAAATACACATATCTTATGGCAGTTTATAAAAAGTGTAGCAGCCAGATATTCCTCTGTTTATCTTGAGAACTGGGTGATACAGTTTTTATAAACTGACGTGGAATATTAAATAGACATAGCCACGCGCGGTATAACCGGAATATCTTGGAATATTCCGGTTATACCGCGCGTGGCTGTTTATCATTCCATTGAGGTATGTTTGCAGTCCAAACCTCATTATCTTTTGATCACCCACCAACAGATCTATAGAACCATTCTGAAAGGAAGTGTTTTCTATGGATCTCAAACAGTCAGTCAAAGAAGCGGCAAATACACTGGGGATCAAGGGCAAGTTGAAGAAAGACCAAGCCAGGGCTATCAACGATGGGTTGGATGGTCATGATCTTCTTGTAATCGCACCCACATCCTTCGGCAAGTCCGCTATCTTCCAGGTGATTGCCCTTATCAAGAGGGGATTGACCATCGTTGTGGTTCCCACATTATCTCTGCTCCATGACCAGGTAGAGCAGCTGCAACAGTCCGATATTTCCGTGGGGTTTTGTTCGTCTGATGTTCTATCGTGGGATGAATCCGACATGCAAAGTGCCCTTGATCAATACGGCTATCTCCTGCTCTATACCACACCGGAATCTCTATGGAAGCTGGAATTGTCGGACATCCCTGTTTCTCTGCTGGTGGTGGATGAGTGCCACTGTGTGACCTCCTGGGGCTATGGATTCCGCAAGGCATATCTGGAAATCGGCGATTTTGTGGATTCCTTATCCCGCCGCCCACAGTTGATTGCACTGACCGCCACTGCTCCCATGGCAGATCGTGAACAGATTAAGCAGCTCCTGCATATGAAACACGTAAAGGAGCACGTGGTCAGCCTCTATCGCCCCAAGCTCACCTTCTCCTCCTATTCCTTTGTCTCGGAGGAGGCACGTCAGAAGAAACTGAAGCACCTGCTCAAGCGGCACATGAAATCCGGTGATGGTTCCTGCATCATCTACTGCAATACCAAAAAGCACGCCGATACCGTTTATGATCTGATCAAGACGTGGTATCCCGACCAAGTTGCCATCTGCCGCTCCAACCTGCCCAATAAAGAGCGTAAACGTAATGAGAAGGCGTTCATGCGTGGAGAGCGCCGCATTATGGTAGCAACCTCGGCTTTCGGCATGGGCATCAATAAATCGGATGTACGCCTAATTATCCACTACAATCTCCCGCTATCCCTCATCGACTACTACCAGCAGGCAGGACGAGCAGGCAGGGATGGAGGCAAGGCCCGTTGTATTCTGCTTTACAACAAGTCCGACTATGATCTGAACCGCTATGTGATTGAACAAAATCAGGAGTTCAGGGCATTGGACTACTTTATTTCTTCAAGCTTGGACTGAGCTTCAGTGAAGCGATCTGCGAAATTTTGAGTTCGGCTAGTTCCTCGCTATGTCAAAGGCTTTCCTCCTCCGAGGATCCTCAAGTAAAGATGATCCTAGGCAATCCTGATCATTTAAAGGCCGATGTGCTGTCCGCCATTGATCGTGGGCTGCGGAACAAACTCATGCTCTTCGCAAGCGACCCACATATCAGTCATTCCTTCCGCGGAACACGGGAGGGAGCCAAATGCTTTACTTGGGATGATCTGGAAGGTACCAATATCTTCTTGCGTATACCGGCAGATAAAGTGGAGCAGTGGGGCGGGGCAATTAATCTGATGCTAACTCAGCTTCTCCACTATCTGGAACGGCGCCCTGAAGCATACAGCCCTATGGCAGAGCAAGTGCCGCAAGCGTTGCTTCTTTTAGATGAATTTGCACGCTTTGGAAAGCTGAATATGCTCCCGGCAGCAATGGCAACCCTGCGGAGCAAAAAAGTAAATATTTGTATTTTCATTCAGAGCATCGCCCAAATTGATGCCATCTATGGTGTCTCAGAGAGGCGGATCATACTTGACAATTGCCAGTATCAGGCTATTTTGCGGGCCAATGATCCGGAAACACAAGAATTTATTTGTAAGCTAATTGGAACCCGTATCCAACAGCATTACGGCATCAGCTATCAGCTAGATGATTCTATGAAAAATATTATCGGGTACGGTGTGCAGGTCAATGAAGTAAGAGACTGGATGGTCTGTCCACACGAACTTGCCACCCTGGAAGAGGTTCTGCTGCTGACTCCACACGGCTTCCTGCGAGTGCAGAAATATCCCAAAAATGAGAGTATCCGTCCAAAGCAACTTCCAAACAAGCTGTCAGGCAGCTCTATATGTAGCAACGAAGGAGCAAAGATTCTTATGACTGAAGAGCGCACAAAGAACGCCAGCGAGCGAGCTCAAGCTGCGGAACATCAGCGTCGAACTGCCCAAAAACAGGCCAACGATAATAAGCGCAGACAGGAGGATCGCCTTAAGTATATCCTTGGCGGCTTGGTCTTGAAATACTTCCCGGAACTGAGCGAAATCGTTCCAGGGCGAACACAGGCCGAAACGAAGGAGCAATTCCAACATATAGAAGTCCTCTTGTCCTACCTTTCAAACAGGCGTGATCTAGTTCAGCAGCTTCAAGCTGATGCCAGCAGCAGTGCTACATCTATCTCCCAGGGCATCGATGTGTAAGTGGACAGGCAGAAAAAATCAAGAGGAAGGATTGGTATCCATGGCTAACTACCACCTTGAGGTGCAAGTCATTAGCCGCGGCAAGGGCCGCTCTGTTACTCGTCTGGCAAACTATATCAGCGGTAAACGACTGCACGACCCCTATCAGGGTACAACCTACTACAAGCAGCGACAGGATGTACTATATTACAATATCTTCCAGCCCACAAATGCACCGCCTGCATTCCACGACCTCCAGTCTCTCTGTAATGCCATTGAAGGGGCAGAGCGCCGCTATGATGCCAGAACCGCAAGGGAGTTCAAGGGTTCACTCCCAAATGAACTCCCCCAGCAGGAGTTGATTCAGATCACCAGTGAATTCATAGAGGCAAACTTCTTAGATCAGGGGCTGTGTGCAATCGCTGCAATACACGAAGGACGCAACAATCAGGATCCTTCAAGGAATAATCCCCACGTTCATATCATCGTTCCCACCCGTACTGTAGAGCCCAGTGGGTTCAGCAAAAAGAAGGATCGTGAACGCGACAAGAGGAAACACATCTCCATTTGGAGGGCACATTGGGCCCTCGTGCAGAACCGAGCTTATGAGCGCAATGACTTGAGTATCCGGGTCAGCCACGAAAGTCTTCTGGTACAGGGCTGTTATGGCCGCGAGCCAGTCAACCACCTCTCGTTAGTAGATTGGCAAAAGGAACAGCGAGGAGAAGTCACACCTGCCGGAGTACGCAGGCGCGCTTTGGCGGCCAGGAACCAAGAGTATGCGCGACAGCTTCAGATGGAGCAAGAGCTTGCCCCTATGTTAAGACGATGAATCTGCTATGTACTCAGCATAGCAGATGTTTGATAAAAAAGATAGGATATTTTTTACAACCGCTTACATATAATAGGCCACAAGGAGGTGAGCTACTGTTGTGAAAAAGCGCAAGCTTACTTATCGGTTTCATGACCCAAATCCAGCGGTAGCCACCGCTGGCTACATATTAAATATCCTGATAGAGGCCAATCAAAATAAGGTGCAGCAGGCTATACAGGCTGCTGCAGATATGGCGAATGCTACCGGAAAAGGGGAGAATAAGGGGTGTCCTGCATAAGTGGGACACCCCTTATTCTATTGAAATCTTAAACTACACATGATAATATACAGACATAATCGAACTGTTTTATCGTGACTGAGAGGTTTTGCTATGAACATCGCTGCTTACTGCCGCGTTTCTACCGACAAGGAAGATCAACTCAACAGCCTGGAAGCGCAGAAAGAGTTCTTTTCCGAATATACCAAACGCACTGGAGATAATCTTGTGCGCCTCTATGCCGACGAGGGTATTTCCGGGACAAAAATAAAGAACCGCAAGGAGTTCCTGCGGATGATGGCGGATGCAGAGCATGGGCTTTTTGAGATGGTGGTAGTCAAAGACATTTCACGCTTTGCTAGAAATACCGTTGACCTCTTACAAAATGTTCGTAAATTAAAGGCACTAGGAATTGAAACGCAGTTCCTGACCGCCAACATGACCAGCATGGGCAACAGCGAATTTGTGCTGACCATCTTCGGGGCTCTGGCCCAGGAGGAGAGCGCCAACACCTCCAAGCGCGTGAAATTCGGCAAGAAGATGAACGCGGAAAAAGGCCGCGTCCCCAACATTGTCTACGGGTACGATAAGACCATTGGTGACTACTTCAATCTTGCTATCAATGAGAAAGAGGCTGCGGTGATCCGCCAAATTTACCAGTGGTACCTCAAAGATGGCTACGGTGCAGCTAAAATCTCTATCCTGCTCAACGAGCGGGGGTTGCGTACCAAGAGAAATTGCCAATGGAGCCAGGCTGGCGTCTGCCGTATCCTGACCAATGAACTCTATACGGGGAAGATCATCAACGGCAAACAGGAGGTCACTGACTTTTTGACCGGCCAACGGGCAGACAAGGATGTCTCGGAATGGATGGTCGTAGAACGTCCGGAACTGTGTATTATTGACCCCGAGTCCTTTGAACAGGCGCAACGTATGATGGAGGAGCGAGGACGTCAGTTCAAAGTGGAAAAAATGAGACAAAGTAATAAGTATCTGTTCTCCACTCTGATTCGATGTAAAGAATGCGGTTGGTCCTTCCGGCGGACTGTCCGCACTTACAAGAATACCTACGTCCGCTGGGTCTGCTCCGGCCACAACGGCAAAGGGGCGGACAACTGCCCCAACGCTGTGACGGTAGACGAGGAGGAACTCATTGAGGTTTTGCAGGAATACTTCGCCGGGCTGCTGAAAGCAAAGAAGAATGTCATCCGCTATGTGGTAGGGGAATTCCAGCGGGTCTACAGGGCAAAGGATGAAAACCTGAACTATGAAAAGGAACTGACTTCCCAGCTTGCCAAGCTGCAAAAGACCCGGCAGAAATATATGGATATGTACGCCGATGACCTTATTAGCCGGGAGGAACTCAACGACAAGATCGGTGGAATGCGCAAAGAGATCGAGCGGCTGGAAAACGAGCTGAAAATGGTGTCTTACCACCTCACCAAGGGGGAGCAGCTGGAAACCATCCTGCACCAGACCTTCCAGGAGATCGAGGACATTGCCGATGTACGGCAGATGACCAATGCCCAGCTGAAGCGGATCATTCAGAAGATCGAGGTGGACAAGGACGGGAATGTGGATATCTATCTGCGCCTGTTCGGTGATTTGGGCTTGGATGGAACCGTTCTAATTCGTCACGACGAAACATAAGGACCTGTCCGAGCGTCTGCCCGCCTTCAACCGGCCCCTCTACCTCCAGGTAAAGGGGGTGCTGGAGGAAAACAAGGCGGAGCGCCATATCCGGGGGGGCATCGCCACCCGGCGTAAGTATAAGGGGGTATGAAGAGGAGCTGTGCGGTCATGGCCGCACAGCTCCTTTTTAGGACGAGATACTTTGGAAAATATACTCTCTTGTTTTGGCGCAGTTTTCGTCAAACAGCTCCCTATACTGGTCATAGCTTTCGTATCGGCCTCGCTGAGGAATGGGGAGGGGGACCAGAGCCAGCTGATCGGGCAAGCGCTCACAGAGGGAATATGCACGGATTTCCCCGCTCTCCTCACGCAGCGGGAAGATCACGCCCCCTCTGGACGCGCCGAAGATATGCAGATAGCTGATGACCTGGTACAGGTCGTCCCTTACCCGGTTCCAATCGGGGGTTTCGAGGTAAAGCTCCTCCCAGCCTACCTTGTACTTGGCGTCCAGCACTACCGTCTCCGGACCCTTTTTCAGCAAAAAGTCCGGCCTGGCAGTATATTCCCACTTTCCCAGTCCATTTTTCAGCAGTTTGACTTTATGCTGAGCGGTGGCGGTCCATCCCTCATTTGAACACAGCACCGCCTTTTGCAGGAAGAGCTCCCACATCCAGTCCATGGGGAAGACCAGCCCCGCCATCTGATGGGTGTCCTTTTGAAAGGCCTCCAGCCCCATCCGGCGCACAATGAGCAGGGCGGTCTGCCGTAGGGGCTCATACTGGCTGTACACCGTGTGGGTCACCCGCCGGGAGGCCTGCTGCAAAACGGTCTGGACCGATGGCTGCCCAAAGGCCGAAATGGAGTAGCGCAGCTGCTGCAGCGCAATGCGCAGGTCCCCGTGGATAGCCGCCTGCTCCTCCACCACCCGGCGCACCATTTCGCCCCTGTGCAGCAGACAGTCCCAGGCCAGCAGGATGATCCGGTTCACCGGGTTGTCCAGGGTATACTCACGGGCGTCATAGGCGCATTTCCCGTTGTTGAGCATCCCGTTAAGCCGGATGTGCCGGGCAATGTCCAGCCGCCCCTTGGGGGAGGCGTCATTGTAGTGGAAGGTGCGGTACTGGCGGTACAGTCCCCGGACAAAGGCCGCCTTCAGCTGCTCGATAAAGAGCAGCGCCAGCAGCAGATCCCAGTTCATACCGGCGTCCGCGCCTGTCTTCTGGTCCGGAAATGCCTTCAGCGGGATATCCAGGGCCCTGGACAACACATAGGTGAGAAAAAAGCCTCCGCCGTCCTGGTCAAACCGGGAGCCGATCTGGATCTCCCGGCCCTGATAGGACAGAAAACCCACATATTTTTTGGTGTAGTAACCACCGTTGAAGGAGCCAAAGAGCACAGGCCGCTTTTCCTCCTCCGCCGCCCAGGGGGAGAGCACGGAAATCCGTCCGTCGTCCAGCTCCGCCTGGAGCTGCCGGCACAGATCGCGCACCTCCGGCTCGGAGACAGGGGAGTAGTCAAACAAGCGCACCGGTCCCGCGCCTGCGGTACCGCCGCTCATGCCTCTCCGCCCCCAGCCGGCTGGCCGTTGGCCTGGCCCTTGGAGGACGGCGGAAACCAGGCAGCCTTCAGATGCTCCAGGTGATTCTTCAGCTGCCCGTCACCCCGCAGATACTCCTTCAGCAGGGACTCCACCCGGTAGGTCCACACCCATTGCAGCACCTCGTCCAGGGACCCCTTGGCCGACTCCGGCAGGTCGCTGAACTGGCCCTGGCTGATGTCGTAGCCGCTGTTGAGATAAGTAACTTCCCTCTTCATGGCGTCGTTAAATGCTATGATCCACCCGGACAGATCCTCGATATAGTCTCTGTCCTCAAAAAACTTTTTGGTCCGGAATACGGTGGTAAGCAGGGTTTCATCCACCCGTACTTCCTCCCATACAAAGCGGCGGCGCAGGGCGAAGTCCATGCTCTCCACTGAGCGGTCAATGTCGTTCATGGTGCCGATGATGACCACATTGGGGGGGATAAAAAAGCCATCTTCGAAGACGTCTTTCCCCTCAATACCGTAGGTAGGCAGGTTGTGGTACTGAGTGTAGATGGTCGTACCACGCTTGTCTTTCTCCATGCAGAACATCAGCTCGCCGAACACCTTGGACAGGTCGGCCCGGTTGATCTCGTCGATGAGGAAGAAGTAGAGGGGCCAGTCCTCCTGATCCATTTCATCGTTGTTCTCCGCCACCATGCGGCAGAAGGCCTTGAAGGTACCGTCCATTTTTTCAAACCGCATACTGTTGTTCCTGCCGTCGTCCTTGCCGTCGTCCTTGTCCGAGATCGGGCGCAGGCCCTCCACAAAGTCGGTATAGTCGTAGGAGGGGTGGAACTGCACCATTTTGATGCGCTCTTTGAGGGCGGCGGCAATCTCCTCCTCCAGGCTGTCTGCCTCCATACCTAGAGCAATAAATCGATCCTCTACCTGCTCTCGCACAAACTGCCGGGCCACCCGGTTGGACATATAGGTCTTGCCTGTGCCCGGCGCACCGGTAAGAATGATCTGGTACTGGCCGTTCTGAATCAGGTCAATGAGACGCTCTTCCGTATTGGTTGTGCTACCGGTGGTCGTATTCATCTCATCCTCTCCCTTATCATCAAGCCCAATTAACTGAGCTATTTTTTGGATATATTCCATTTGTTTTTGATCCTGTGTGCGAGGTAATATCTCATACAGCTGCTTTAGCGTCATCTCGCCAGAGACATCATGTGCCTTCAGATAAGAAGTCGCTATATTTTTGCTGCCAAACAGTTTTTTAAGAGATTGGTTGTAGTTTCCGCTTTCTTTGGCCCATCTTGCCCCAGCATAATTTTCTTGTGCCGACTCATCGGCGTAGCAGCAGCAATAAACAATGATATCAATGGACGACTTCCTTCCGCTGGGATCGTCTTTCTTTGAGGGATCATGATGGATTCCATTCGCATAGGCAAACTGCTGGGCATTTTGTGCGTCTGACAAGTAAAGATCGATATCCTTTACCTTCACCTGACTGATCTGCCTTGGGCAGTTCTCCATTCCAGGAAATTTCAGTGGTTCAAATACAGTGTTTATTGTACTCACCTCATTATCTCCTTTATAACAAACCCCCGGCGGGCCGTGTCCGCCGGGGGTTCGTTGTCTGTTCTTTGATTACTTGGCGTAATCCACCACTTTGGTCTCCCGGATCATGTTCACCTTGATCTGGCCGGGGTACTCCAGCTCTTCCTCGATCTTCTTGGCGATGTCCCGGGCCAGCAGCACCATCTGGTCCTCGCTGACCTTGTCGGGGGCCACCATGATGCGGACCTCCCGGCCCGCCTGGATGGCGTAGGACTTCTCCACACCGGGGAAGGAGGAGGTGACCTCCTCCAGCTTCTCCAGACGCTTGATGTAGTTCTCCAGGTTCTCCCGCCGGGCGCCGGGCCGGGCGGCAGAGACGGCGTCGGCCGCCTGCACCAGGCAGGCCACCACCGTCTTGGGCTCCACATCGTTGTGGTGGGCCTCGATGGCGTGGATCACATTCTCGCTCTCCCGGTACTTCCGGGCCAGCTCCACGCCGATCTGGACGTGGGAGCCCTCCACCTCGTGGTCAATGGCCTTGCCCAGGTCGTGGAGCAGGCCGGCCCGCTTGGCCTCGGTGATGTCGGCGCCGATCTCGGCGGCCAGCAGGCCCGCCAGGTGGGACACCTCGATGGAGTGGTTGAGCACGTTCTGGCCGTAGCTGGTGCGGTAGCGCATCCGGCCCAGCAGCTTGATAAGCTCGGGGTGCAGGCCGTGGACGTTGGTCTCGAAGACGGCGCGCTCGCCCTCGGCCTTGATGGTGGCGTCCACCTCCCGCTTGGCCTTCTCCACCATCTCCTCGATGCGGGTGGGGTGGATACGGCCGTCCTGGATCAGCTTCTCCAGGGCCAGCCGGGCGATCTCCCGGCGGACGGGGTCGAAGCAGGAGACGGTGATCACCTCGGGGGTGTCGTCGATGTTGAGATCCACGCCGGTCAGGGTCTCCAGGGTGCGGATGTTGCGGCCCTCGCGGCCGATGATGCGGCCCTTCATCTCGTCGTTGGGCAGGGGTACCACAGAGACGGTGGCTTCCGCCACATGGTCCGCGGCGCAGCGCTGAATGGCCAGGGACAGGATCTCCTTGGCCCGCTGGTCGGCTTCTTCCTTGAACTGGGCCTCGATCTCCCGCACCTTCATGGCAGACTCGTGGGTCACTTCGTCAGCCAGCTGGCTGATCAGGTAGTCCTTGGCCTCCTCGGCGGTAAAGCCGGAGATGCGCTCCAGCACCTCCATCTGGGTCTTTTTGACGGTGGCCACCTCTTCCCGGGCCGCTTCCAGCTCGGTCAGCTTGCGCTGCAGGGTGTCCTCCTTCTTCTCAATGTTCTCGGTCTTGCGGTCCAGGTTCTCTTCCTTCTGCTGGAGCCGCCGCTCCTGCTTCTGCAGGTCGGCCCGGCGCTCCTTGACCTCACGCTCGTACTCGTTGCGGGCCTGGAGGATCTCCTCCTTGGCCTCCACCAGGGCCTCGCGCTTCTTGCTCTCAGCGCTCTTGATGGATTCGTTGATGATGCGCTTGGCCTCCTCCTCCGCGCTGGAGATCTCCTTTTCGGCTACCTTCCGGCGGTACTGGATGCCAAGGGCAAAAAACAGCACAGCCGCAACCACGAAGGCGATGACGGCTGCTAATATCACTTGCCACATGAGTCGGGTCTACACCTCCATCTGTTTGGATTTTTTCGTTCAATCGTTTTGTTCAAATTTCCATATGGGCAGAGGGGCCGGATTTGTCCGACCCGCACAAAAATTTGAAGAGCGTACCCCTTGCCCTTCAAAATATGCACCGAAACTATTTTAAGGCTGCAAGCCCCTTCTGTCAAGGAAATTCGTCTCCGGAAGAATCCTTCCCCGCCATATTTCCCGGGAAAAAGGGCGGACGCGCCGCAAAATGCAGCGCGTCCTTCAAAATGGCCGGAGGTGGCCGCCGGGGGCGGGGGGCTCCTCCCGCTGAAACTCCGTCATGGTGCCCCAGTACCGCTTGGGCATGTGGGTCATGCGGCATTTGGGGTTATAGCGGCCCTCGATGGATATGGTATCGTAAAACCGTCGCCACAGCTCCCGGTAGTCCAGCTCGCCCTGTGCCGGCCTGCCCAGGGAAAACTCCTCCAGGGGGACGATGGCCCACTGGCCCTTCTGGCAGAAGAGGGCCTCGTGATGGGTGCGGTCGTAGAGGATCAGGGTCTCCCCGGGGTAGCGGGCGGCAAAGTGGGGCCGCAGCAGGGGGAGCACCCGGTTTTTGGGCGCAATCTCCCCGGCCAGGGCCCCGCCCTGGTCGGAAAAGCGGGTAAAGCCTTTCAAAAGGTGGGCCTCCCGGGTCAGATGCTGGACCGCCTTGCCCAGCACGGCCACCCGGGGATCGGTCAAATCCCGCACCACCGCCGGCCCCCGCTCATACCCCAGCTTGAGAAAGTCCCACAGGCAGAGCTCCCGCTGGGGCAGGCAGGTGAGAAAGCCGTAGGTCACCAGCCGCTTGCCCTGGGAGCCCAGCTTTTTGTCCAGAGATCGGTACACCCGGCGGGCCTTCTGCTGGTCGGTATCCACCGTCCGCTGGGGCCACAGGGCGGCCTGGTCCTCCTCCGGGCCAAGGAAGCAGGCGGGCTCCTCCTTGTTGGCGTAGGCGGTAAAGACGCAGGTGAGAAAACCGGCAAAGCTGCCGTCATAGGAATAGGAAAACCTGGGCCAGTCCATGGGGACCTCCTTTCCAGGGGACTCAACCTTCAAAATAACGATAACTGCTCCGGCTCATAGCCCGCCAGGGCGGGCTTCTCCAGGGCCACCAGGTGGCGGAGCACCCCGTCTGGGCTCACCCGCAGGCCCTCCAGCATCTTGCCCCCGCAGGTGATGAAATACTGGGCCCGTTTCAGCACCACCCCCAACGTCTTCAAGCCGGAGAAGGTGAGGGGCCCCACCCGCCGGGCGGTGAGGATGCGCCGGGCGGACACCACCCCGATGCCGGGCACCCGCAGCAGGGTCTCGTAGTCGGCCCGGTTCACCTCCACCGGAAACTGCTCCATGTGCCCCAGGGCCCAGGCGCACTTGGGGTCCACCCGGGTATCGAAATTGGGGGAGGAATCGTCCAGCAGCTCCTCCGCCCGGAAGTGGTAGAACCGCAGCAGCCAGTCGGCCTGGTACAGCCGGTGCTCCCGCAGCAGAGGGGGCTGAAAGTCCCGCCGGGCAGGGAGGAGGGGGCTGTCGGCCACCGGCATATAGGCGGAGAAAAACACCCGCTTCAGCTTGTATTGGTCATATAACGCCTGAGTCAGGGTCAAAATGTGCTTGTCGCTCTCGGGGGTGGCCCCGATGATCATCTGGGTGGACTGGCCCGCGGGGGCAAACCGGGGGGCGTGCCTGTACTTCACCAGCTCCCCCTTGGAGTGGGTGATGCCGTCCCGGATCTGGGCCATGGGGGAGAGGATGGCCTTTTTCTCCTTATCGGGGCATAATTTATGCAGGCTCCCCTCGCTGGGCAGCTCGATATTGACGGACAGACGGTCGGCCAGCAGCCCCAGCCGCCGGGTGAGGGCGGGATCGGCCCCCGGGATGGCCTTGGCATGGATATAGCCGTGAAAGCCGTACTCCTGCCGCAGGAGAGTGAGGGCGGCTATCATCTCCTCGGTGGTGCGGTCGGGGCTCACCCATACCGCCGAAGAGAGAAACAGACCCTCAATATAGTTGCGCCGGTAAAAGCCCATGGTGAGCTCGGCCAGCTCCCGGGGGGTGAAGGCCGTCCTGGGCAGGTCGTTGGACCGGCGGTTGACGCAGTAGGCGCAGTCGTAGATACAGCGGTTGGTGTAGAGCACCTTCAGCAGGGAGATGCACCGGCCGTCGGCGGAGAAGGAGTGGCAGCACCCGGCGGCCATGGTGCTCCCCATACCCTTGCCGCCCCGCCGGTCCACACCGCTGGAGGTGCAGGCGGCGTCATACTTGGCCCCGTCGGCCAGAATGGTCAGCTTGTCCATCAGCTCCACCGTGCTCCCCCCTTTGGCCCCATTATAACTCGAACAAACGTACCAGTCAAGAGGGGGCTTCTGGAACTTCCGTTCCCCCCAACCGGCCTGCAATCTACATTGCTTTTTCCTATTACAAGGTGTATAATTGAATAGATTAACCTTTAATAGGACAAAACCATTCATGTTTATCCGCTGTTAAGGAGGATCATTTATGAACTATACCTTTGCACAGTATCAGGAGAGCGCCGACTACATCCGCAGCAAGATCGGCGCCTTTGCCCCCAAGGTGGCCATGATCCTGGGCTCCGGCCTGGGCTACATGGGTGATATTGTGGAGAACGCCATCGCCGTGCCCTACGGGGAGATCCCCCACTTCAAGGCCTCCACCGCCCCCGGCCACAAGGGCCGGCTGGTGTTCGGCACCCTGGAGGGCCAGAGCGTGGCCGTCATGCAGGGCCGGATGCACCACTATGAGGGCTACTCCTATGAGGAGGTGGCCTACGCCGTCCGGGTGCTGCGGCTGCTGGGCTGCGACACCCTCATCGTCACCAACGCCGCCGGCTGCGTCAACATGAACTGGAAGGCCGGTGACCTGATGCTCATCACCGACCACATCAAGCTCTTCATGGAGTCCCCCCTGCGGGGCGAGAACCTGCCCGAGTTCGGCGTCCGCTTCCCCGACGCCTCCCATCTGTACACCCCCGCCCTCCAGGAACTGGCCCGCAAGACCGCCAAGGAGCTGCGCATCCCCCTGAAGGAGGGTGTGTATATGTACTTCCCCGGCCCCCAGTACGAGACTCCCGCCGAGGTGCGCTTCGCCCGCATCGCCGGGGCGGACGCGGTGGGCATGTCCACCGCCCCCGAGGTCATCACCGCCGGCCACTGCGGCATGCAGGTGCTGGGCTTCACCCTGCTGAGCAACATGGCCGCCGGTATTTTGAACCAGCCCCTCTCCGAGCAGGAGGTGCTGGATGCCGCCGAGGCCTGCAAGGACAAGTTCTCCAGACTGGTGCTGGCCTGCCTGAAGCAGATCGGGTAAGAGAAACGGGCCATCCAAACCTTCTTACAACAATTAAAGGAGACAAGAGATATGTCCATTCTCATTCACAACTGCACCGCCGTGCTGATGGACGAGGCAGGCACCGTGATGCCGGGCGCCTATGTGGTGGTGGAGGGGACCAAGATCCGCTCGGTGGGCACCGAGCGGCCCTGGGGCCCCTTTGACCAGGAGATCGACGGCCACGGCAACGTGCTGATGCCCGGCTTTGTCAACGCCCACACCCATGTGCCCATGACCGCCATGCGGGGCTACGGCGACGGCAACAACCTCCAGGACTGGCTGAACAACTACATCTTCCCGGTGGAGGCCCGCTGGGACGACCGGGCCGTCCGGGCCTGCACCGCCCTGGGCCTGGCGGAGATGATCTCCTCCGGCGTTACCTCCATTGCCGACATGTATATGCACACCGACATCATCGCCCAGGAGGTGGCCTCCGCCGGCATCAGCGCCAACCTGTGCTGCGGCGGCGTGCTCTTTGGAGACACCTTCGATCCCGCCACCCACGGCGACTGCGTGGCCCAGCGGGAGCTCACCGAGAAGTGGCACAACTACAACGACGGCCAGATCCGCATCGACGCCTCCATCCACGGGGAGTACACCTCCCGGAAGGAGCTGTGGCAGTGGATGGCCGACTATGCCCGGGAGCACAATCTGGGCATGCACGTCCACATCTCCGAGACAAAGGCGGAGCATGAGGCCTGCATCGCCCGCCACGGCAAGACCCCCATCCAGACCCTCAACGACTACGGCGTGTGGGATGGCCGGGCCATTGCCGCCCACTGCGTGTGGACCACCCCGGAGGACTGGGCCATTATGGCCGAGAAGGGGATCTCCGCCATCCACAACCCCATCTCCAACCTGAAGCTGGGCAGCGGCATCGCCCCCATCCCCGCCATGAAGAAGGCGGGGGTCAACGTGTGCCTGGGCACCGACGGCGTGTCCTCCAACAACTGCACCGACCTGTTCAGCGATCTGAAGTTTGCCGCCATTCTCCATAACGGCGCCAACTGCGACCCCCTGGCCCTGCTGCCTCTGGACGCTCTGAAAATGGCCACCCGGGACGGCGGCATCGCCCTGGGCCGTCAGACCGGCGTGATCCAGGGTGGCTATGATGCCGACCTGATCCTGGTGGACTTCTCCCATCTCAACCTCACCCCCTGCCACAGCGTGATCTCCAACCTGGCCTACGCCGCCCACGGCTCCGACGTGGTGATGAATATGGCCCGGGGCAAGGTCATATACAAGGATGGGGAGTTTTTCACCATCGACCTGGAACGGGTACGCCGGGAAGTCGCGGACTACGCCCTGCCCCTGCTGTTCCAGAAAAACTAAGGGGGACTACCGTTGTCAAACCAGCAGAAAAAAAATACCTTTTATGGGGCCGCGGCTTTTTTGGCCATGACCACCATCATCGTCAAGGTCATCGGCGCCATCTACAAGATCCCGCTGACCGCCCTGCTGTCCGACGAGGCCTACGGCGACTTCAACGGGGCCTATAACATCTATACCTTCTTCCTTACTATCTCCACGGCGGGTCTGCCTGTGGCCCTGTCCAAGACGGTGAGCGAATGCAACACTCTGGGCCGCCAGAACCAGAAGGCCCGGGTCTTCCGGGTTGCCTTCTTTGCCTTTTTGTTTATGGGCGTGCTCAGCTTTGTGTGCATGTCGTTGTTCTCTCCCATCGTGGCCAAGTATGTGCTGCAGAATGAGAAGGCCGTCTTCGCCGTGCTGGCCCTGTCCCCGGCGGTGCTGTGTACCTGCCTGTGCTCCGCCTTCCGGGGCTACGCCCAGGGCCACATGAACATGGTGCCCACCGGCATTTCCCAGGTCATCGAGGCCCTGTGCAAGCTCTTCCTGGGCCTGGTTCTGGCCTTCCTCATCCTCAATTCCGCCATTCCCGACGAGGACCTGAAAAACCGTCTGTCCGCCTCCGGCGCTCTGCTGGGCGTGTCCATCGGCTCCATTCTGTCGGTGATCTTCCTGGCCATCAACCACATCCGCACCAACAAGCGGGATTACAAGCCCACCTCCGACAGGCCCGATCGGTCGGGGGAGATCCTGTCCCGGCTGCTCAAGCTGGCCATCCCCATCACCCTCAGCTCCTGCACCCTGTCCATCGTCAATATTATTGACACCAACCTGGTGCAGAGCCAGCTGCAGAGTGTGTTCACCGCCATTCAGGACGGGCTCACCGGCATCAACAACAGCGTGCTGGACATCTTCCCCAAGGCAGTGGAAATCTTCCAGGACAACCTGGCTGCTTTCCAGGCGGAGGTGCTGGTCAATCCTGACACCAAGCTCAACCCCATTCTGGACTCCGCCCGGGGACTGTACGGCATCTACGGCAAGACCATGAGCATCTACAACCTGCCCTTTAACCTCATGGTTCCCCTGACCGCCTGCATCGTGCCCGGCGTGTCCGCCTGCATCGCCCGGCGGGACGGTCTGGGCGCCCAGCGCACCACCGAGTCCGCCATGCGGGTATCCGCCCTCATCGCCCTGCCCTGCGGCTTCGGCCTGTTCGCCCTGGGCACCCCCATCATCCAGCTGCTCACCGTGGGCAACGTGGATGAGAGCATCGCCGGACCCCTGCTGTCCATCCTGGGCATCGCCTCCCTCTTTGTGTGCATCCAGGTGGTGGCTTCCGCCATCCTCCAGGCCAACGGTATTATCAACCTGCCCATCATCACCATGGTCATCGGCGGCATAGCCAAGGTCATCGTCAGCTATACCCTGGTGGGCAACCCCAAGTTTATGATCTACGGCGCCCCCATCGGCACCCTGACCTGCTTTGTGGTAGTGTCGGTACTCAACCTGCTCATCATCAAGCGGATGGTGCCCCATCCTCCCCGGCTCACCGTGGTGTTCTTCAAGCCCCTCATTGCCTCCCTCATCATGGCGGCGGCAGCCTGGGGCTGCCAGGGTCTGCTGGCCAAGGTCTTCCATGGCTCCTTCCTGATGAACGCCGTGGCTACCGCCGGCGGCATCCTGGCCGGCGTGGTGGTCTACGTCATCCTCATCGTGGCTCTGCGGGTGCTGTCCAGGGAGGACCTGGAGATGATGCCCAAGGGTGACAAAATTGCGAAACTCTTGCGCGTTCGCTGAGTTTTTTGGAAAAAGAGGTTGCAGGAGGCCTTGAAATATGGTAGATTTTCAATATAAGGATTCCTATGACGTCCGGGACCTGGAGGAGATCGTACGCATCCTCCGCGCCCCCGGCGGCTGCCCCTGGGACGCGGAGCAGACCCATGAGTCTATCCGCCGCAACTTCCTGGAGGAGGCCTATGAGGCCGTGGAGGCCATCGACGAGCGCAGCCCCGACCACCTGAAGGAGGAGCTGGGGGACGTGCTGCTGCAGGTGCTCTTCCACGCCCGCATGGAGCAGGAGGCCGGCCGGTTCGATCTGGACGACGTGGCCGACGGCGTATGCAAAAAGCTCATCTACCGCCACCCCCATGTGTTTGGGGACGTGAGCGTATCGGGCACCGGTGAGGTGCTCACCAACTGGGAGGAGCTCAAGCGCAAGGAAAAGGGCCAGGCCACCAACACCGACGCCCTGGACGCCGTGGCCCGCTCTCTGCCCGCCCTGTGGCGGGCAGAGAAGGTGCAGAAGAAGGCCAAAAAGGCGGGCTTCGACTGGCCGGATATCTCCGGCGCACTGGACAAGCTGTCCGAGGAGCTGGGCGAGCTGAAGGACGCCGTGGCCCAGGGTACCAACGTGGAGGAGGAGCTGGGGGACCTGCTCTTCTCCGCCGTCAATGTCTCCCGCTTCCTGAAGGTGGACCCGGAGGTGGCGCTGGGCAAGGCCACCGACAAGTTCATCGACCGGTTCCGCAAGGTGGAGGCCCAGGCCGCCGCCCAGAATCAGTCCATGGAGGGCATGACTCTGGAAGAACTGGACAAGCTATGGGAGCACGCCAAGGAAACTTAAAGGCGGTACGCCTTAAGTAATAACAAGTACTACAGAGCAAACAGGAGGAAAGCAGCAACATGAACAAGGCTGAACTGATCAACGCGGCCGCCGAGAAGGCCGGCCTGTCCAAGAAGGATACCGAGACCGCTCTCAACGCCGCCATCGAAGTCATTTCCCAGTGCCTGGCCGAGGGCGACAAGGTCCAGCTGGTAGGCTTTGGCGCCTTTGAGGTGAAGTGCCGTGCCGAGCGCACCGGCCGTAACCCCAAGACCAAGGAGAGCATCAAGATCCCCGCCTCCAAGGTGCCCGTGTTCAAGCCCGGCAAGGCCCTGAAGGACGCTGTGGCTCAGTAATTGACCCATAAAAAATGCCCGTCCGGAAGGACGGGCATTTTTGTAATATTTCCTTTAGATATAACAAGGAGGATTCATTATGCGCCTGGATAAATGGCTGAAAGTCTCCCGGCTCATCAAGCGCCGGACGGTAGCCAACGAGGCCTGCGACAACCAGCGGGTGACCGCCAACGGCCGGCCGGTGAAGGCCAGCTACGACGTGAAGGTGGGTGACGTGCTGGAGCTGCGCTTCGGCGAGCGCACCGTAAAGGTGGAGGTACTGTCGGTGGCCGAGCACGTGGGCAAGGCCGACGCCCCCGCCCTGTACAAGGAGCTGCTCAGCTGAGGGGCTCCTCCAGCAGCCCCGCCAGCAACAGGGCGTAATCCGCCAGTCCCGCCAGGGGCGCCCGCTCGTCCACCGAGTGGGCGTCCAGAATATCCGGCCCCGTGGAGGCCATCACCAGCCCCGGGGCCTTGGCCCGGAACACCGAGGGCTCCAGCCCCACATGGACCATATTGATCTCCAGCCCCCGCCCGGTCTGGGCCCGGTATACCCGGTCCAGCGCCAGGGCCAGGGGGTTGTTTTTGTCCCCCGGCCAGCCGGGGTAGCCGGTGACGGTGAGGGCGAAGCCCGCCCCCTCCGCCAGGGTCCGGTTGTCTGCCGCCATGGCCCCCTCGTCCTCCTCCCGGGCGGCCCGGAGGAAGAGGCGGACGGCAAAGCAGTCCCCCTCACGACGGGCCACGCCCAGGTTGGCCGAGGCCCCCACCACACCGGGGAACTGGGGGTCCATGGCATACACCCCGTGGCGGAGGGCGGTGAGCAGGTCCAGCACCTCCCGGCGGAAGTGAGCCGTCCATACCGTCTCCGGGCGATCGGCAGGGGACAGGTCCAGCTTCAGGTTGGGGTCGGTGGTCCGGTAGGGGAGAAGGGCCTGCTCCAGCTCACTCAGGTCGGGCTTCCGGCCCATCACCACCGCCTCCGCCGCCGCGGGAATGGCGTTGAAGGCGGAGCCGCCGGAAAAATCGGCCACCGCCAGGGTGGGCTGGTTTTTCAGCCAGGCGGCCAGTACCTTTATGGGGTTGATCCGTCCCAGGTGGATGTCATCCCCCGAGTGGCCGCCGGTGCCGCCGGTGAGGGAGATGTTCCAGGCCTCAACCTCCGGAGCGGGGCAGGTATCCAGGGGACGGGTCCAGCACTCCCGCCGTCCTCCGGCGGAGCCCACGATGGCCCGGCCCAGGTGGAAGCCGTCGGTATTCAGCAGCCAGGCCGCCCCCGCCAGCCAGGCCGGGTCCACCACCTTGGCCCCCTCCAGGCCCATTTCCTCCCCCACGGTGAAGATCAGCCGCAGGGGGCCGTGGCTCACCCCTCTCTCCAGCACCCACAGGGCGGCGGCGTTGCCCAGGTTGTTGTCCGCCCCCAGGGAGGAGCGGCGGTCGGTACACAGAAATCCGTCCTGTTCCAGCACGGTCACCGGGTCGATGAGAGGATCAAAGCCGCTGCCGGGGGCCACGGCACACACCATGTCCATATGGCCCTGGAGGATGAGCAGGGGCTCCCCCTCCCGGCCGGGGGTGGCGGGGCAGTCCGCCATCACATTGCCCGCCTCATCCCGGACAGGGGAGAGGCCCAGGCCTCGAAGGAACTCCATATAGTCCTCTCCCACCTGCTCCTCGTGATAGGAGGGGTGGGGATGGCGGGACAGGGTGCGGAAGGTAGTAACCACCCCGGCGGTAATGTCCGCCCGGGAACCAAGACGTTCTGATACTGTCATATGCGTTCTCCCTTTTGATCTGGCGTTTTTTTCATTGTACCACATTCCCGGAACCCGGGCATCTTTTCCTTGACAAAATTTCCTGTGCCGGTATAATAGTGCATTAAGGTGTCAAGACACCTGTTATGACTTTAATAACAGAGGAAACGGTTATGGGACAGTTATCGACATTTCTCAAGCGGAAAAACATTGTGATATCCGCCAAGCGGTACGGGGTGGACGCCCTGGGGGCCATGGCTCAGGGTCTGTTCTGCTCCCTGCTCATCGGCACCATTCTGGACACCCTGGGGGACCAGCTGGGGCTGGCCTTCCTGGTGGAGGTGGGGGGCTACTGCTCCGCCATGAGCGGGGCGGCCATGGCGGTGGCCATCGGCTTCGCCCTCCAGGCGCCCCCCCTGGTGCTCTTCTCCCTGGCTACGGTGGGCTACGCCGCCAATGCTCTGGGCTCCACCACCCTCAGCGGTACCAGCGGCGCCGGCGGGCCTTTGGCGGTGCTCTTCATCGCCGTCATCGCCGCTGAGCTGGGCAAGGCGGTGTCCAAGGAGACCAAAATTGACATCCTGGTCACCCCCCTGGTGACCATTCTGGCGGGTGTGGGGCTGTCCGCCCTGTGGGCACCCGCCATCGGCACGGCGGCCTCCGCTGTGGGGGACTTTGTGAAGTGGGCCACCGTCCTCCAGCCCTTCTGGATGGGCATGCTGGTGTCGGTGGTCATCGGCATTGCCCTCACCCTGCCCATCTCGTCGGCGGCCATCTGCGCCGCCATCGGCCTCACCGGTCTGGCGGGGGGAGCCGCCGTGGCGGGCTGCTGCGCCAACATGGTGGGCTTCGCCGTGCTCTCCTTCCGGGAAAACAAGTGGGGCGGGCTGGTGAGCCAGGGTCTGGGCACCTCCATGCTCCAGATGGGCAACATCGTGAAGAACCCCAGGATCTGGCTGCCTGCCATCCTCACCTCCGCCATTACCGGGCCCATGGCCACCTGCCTGTTCGGCCTGCAAATGAACGACCCCGCCTCCGGCGTGGCCTCGGGCATGGGCACCTGCGGCATGGTGGGCCCCATCGGGGTGTACACCGGCTGGGTCAACGACGTGGCCACCGGAGCCAAAGCCGCCATTACCGCCTTTGACTGGGTGGGGCTGGTGCTCATCTGCTTTGTGCTCCCGGCGGTGCTCACCTGGCTGTTCGGCCTGTTCTTCCGGAAAATCGGATGGATCAAAGAGGGAGATTTGACGCTGGATTGACCGGCAACCATATATAGCAACCCGGCGCGGCCAATGGCCGCGCCGGGTTTTTTGACAGATTGAGCCCTTCTGTGTTGTTATAAGGGTGAAAGGAGGGAGGGCCATGGAGGAACAGCGGGCCAGGGAGCTGGTGGACCGCTACGCCGACGCCATCATCCGCCTGGGCTACACCTGGCTGGGAGACCTGGACGACGCCAAGGACATCTGCCAGGAGGTGCTGCTCAAGCTGCTGACCGACGGGCGCACCTTAAGCGGCTGGACCATGACCCTCACCGACTGCATGGCCGACGACTACACCATCTACCTGGGGGTCACCCTCACCGCCCCGGAGGGGACGGTGCTGGACTGGGCGGACGGGTATCACTTTGAGGAATGGGGTTCTCCCACCTTCCCGGACCTGGATATGGGCGGCTCGGGAGGCTATGAGCAGCTGGAGGATCACGACCCTACGGACAACCAGCTGAGTTTTATCTTTACTGCTTATTATATCTCAGAAGGGCAATCCTTCAATGGCAGCACCATGGAGATCACCTTGGGGAAGCTCTACCACAATACCGTTTGGAATGAGACGGAGAAGGAGTGGGAGCGATCCTATGACTGTGGCGCGACCTGGACCTTCCGCACCACACTGAACTACCCGGACCACACCATTCGGCTGGAGCCCGATCTGCCTGTCCACACCCTGGACGTGGACGCCACCATGACAGAAGTAGTTGTGTCTCCCCTCAGTGTGTATGTGTGCATTGAGGGGGAGGCCCTTAAGGGCCACCACAGCTGGGTGCCCAAAGACGAGGCCGGTAATCCGGCCTGCATTGATGGTCAGGAAATCACCCTCTACACCAAGGACGGCACCGCCATTCCTATGATGGACGACCAGGCCTGTAGCGGGTGCAGCGGCGGCACCGACCCCTCGGAGGACGGCTGGATTCATCTGGTCCGCCGTCCAGACACCCCCCTGGACGTGGAAAACCTGGCCTCCATCTCGGTCTGCGGGGTGGAGATCCCCCTGACCTGATCCCCGCTGAAATACAAAAAGCGCGCCTTTCGGCGCGCTTTTTGCTTATCCGCGGCAATTACCGCACATAATAGACGTAGCTCTCCTTGCGGGGGGCGGGAGCGGGCTTGTCGCCCTCCCAGTAGCCCAGCACGCAGTGGCCCACGCCCTCGTACTCCCCGTGGACCCCCCACTTTTCCAGCAGGGCCTTGCCCTCGGCGGACTCAAACTCCTCCCTGGCCCGGTGGATCCAGCAGGAGCCCAGACCGGCGGCCTCGGCGGCGTTGAGCAGGTTGTCCATGACGCAGCTGCCGTCATACACCCGGTTGGCGTTGTCCACAGGCGCCAGCACCACCAGCACCGTGGGGGCGCCGTAGAAGGGGTCGGCCTCCGGCTTGCCCATGATGGCGGCATTCATCTTGCGCAGGGTATCCACCGTCTCCTTGTCCTGCACGGCCACAATGATGGGGGACTGACGGCCGCCGGCAGTGGGGGCGTAGACGCCCGCCTTGAGCACAGCCTGCAGCTCCTCCTCGGTGATCTGCTCCGGCTTGTAGGCCCGGCAGCTGCGGCGCTCCTCCAGCATCTTCAGCGCTTCCTGATTCATACTTCCAACTTCCTTTCCGCCTTACAGGCACGTTCTCATTCCAGTATACCCGTTTCCCGCTCCGGCGTAAAGCAGGCGTTTTTCACAGATTTTCCGGCCGCCCCCCGGGCCCTTCGTTTTTCGGCTGACAAGCGATTTCAGGTATGATATAATAAGCGCAAATGCCGCAGATATGCGGCTGTGCACTTCATGCACCTGCCCTTTGCACTGCAAAGGGCAGATTGCGCTTGTTACACTATGACAAAGCCGGCAGAGCCGGCTTCCGCCGGATATCCGGCGGACAAGCGGTTTTACCGCTTGTTGTTATAATATAATGCTGCATAGGGCAATCTGAGGAGAGGAGCGGCACGGCATGAAGATGAAAGTGATTGGATACCTGGCGCTGATCCTGGCGATCACCGGGGTGGTACTGCTCCTGATCGCCCTGCGGGGCTGAGCGCCCGATGTGAAAGATTGTGAGGTCCTTCTGTTTGAACTATGAAAAACGGACGCTCCCCAACGGGGTGCGTATCCTGACGGAAGAGGTGCCCGGCGTGCGGTCCGCCTGCCTGGGCATCTGGGTGGGCACCGGCTCCCGCCACGAGGCGGCCGGTGAAAACGGCGCCGCCCACTTTATTGAGCACATGCTCTTCAAGGGCACCGCCACCCGCACCGCCGCCCAGCTGGCGGAGGAGATGGACGCCATCGGCGGGCAGGTCAACGCCTTCACCACCAAGGAGTGCACCTGCTTCCACGCCCGGGTGCTGGACACCCACCTGCCCAGAGCAACCGACATCCTGTGCGATATGTTCTTCCACTCCAGGTTTGACGACGGCGACGTGGAGACCGAGCGGGGGGTCATTTTAGAGGAGATCGGCATGTACGAGGACAACCCGGAGGACCTGTGCGCCGAGCGGCTGGCCGGTGCGGTCTTCAAGGGCTCCCCCCTGGCCCGGCCCATTCTGGGCAAAAAGTCCACCCTGGAGGGGATGGACGGGGCCTGGCTGCGCCGGTACAAGGACACCCATTACGGCCCCCACTCCATTGTGGTCACCCTGGCGGGCCGGTTCACCCAGGCCGACGTGGACGATCTGGCCGCCCGGTTTGCGGTGCTGGAGCCCCGCCCGGCGGCAAAGAGCAAGCCCGCCGCCTACCGCAGCGGCATTGTGGTGAAGAAAAAGGCCATCGAGCAGAATCACCTGACCCTGGCCTTCCCGGGGCTGCCCTTCTCCGACCCCCGGCGGTTCACCCTGCAGCTGCTCTCCTCCATTCTGGGGGGCGGCATGTCCTCCCGCCTGTTCCAGCAGGTGCGGGAGCGCAAGGGGCTGTGCTACTCCATCTACTCCTACGGCACCTGCCATGAAGATACAGGCTACTTCGGCATCTACACCGCCCTGGGCCGGGAGACCGAGGGGCAGGCCCTGGACACCATTCTGTCCGTCATCCAGGACTTCAACGACCACGGGGTCACCCAGGAGGAGCTGGACCGGGCCCGGGAGCAGTCCAAGGCCAACGTCCTTATGGGGCTGGAGTCCACCCAGGCCCACATGAGCAGTCTGGGCCGTGGGGAGATGCTGGTGGGCCGGGTGCTGGACGAGGAGGAGATCATCGCCGCCTACGACGCCGTCACCCGGGAGGACGTGCGCACCCTGGCCGGGGAGCTGATGGACCTGTCCCAGGCCTCTCTGTCCGCCGTGGGCCGGGTAGGCAAGGCGGAGGAGTACCAGGCCCTGCTGAACTGACCATTGTGGAAAACCATGTGGATAATGTGCAAAACTCTTTTCTTAGGTAAATAGAAGGGGCGCCCCAATGGGGCGCCCCTTCTTTCTGTATTTCGTTCCATCCCTTGTGCCCCAACGGTTTCAGGCAGCAAGGGTGTGACAGACGGAAACATGAGCCGGGACTGGCCCCCGGCAGGCCCGCCGGTGGAAAACCGCCCCGCAGGGGAGGGTCCTACACAAAAACGGCCTGCACCAGCACCATGTACAAAATGGTGCCGCCGAAGATGCTCAGCAGGTTGTTGTGCTTCCACAGGTGGAGGACCACCACCGCCGCCACCGAGATGAGCTGGGGGACCCAGCCCCCCACCTGGGCGAAGGAGACCCCCCGCAGGCAGTAGACGATGAGCATGGCGATGACGGCGGGGGGAAGCACCCGGCCCAGATACAGGATCAGCTTGGGGGGCGCGCTCCCCCGGTCAAAGAGCAGGAAGGGAAGGGCACGGGTCAAAAAGGTCACAATGGCCATGACGGCAATGGCCGCGATGGCTCCGGCAGTGGTCAGCATGGTTCCTTCCCCTCCTTTTCCTCCAGCTTGTCCCGCAGAATGAGCAGCAGCAGCACGATCACACCCAGGGAGACGATAAGCATCTGCTGCTGGCCGAAGATCTGGCCCAGAATGATGAGAAATACGATGGTCACCCCAAAGCCCAGCAGGGCGGGCAGGTGATTGCGGTAGGCCTTCCACTGGTCCACGGCGATGACCACAAAGAGAGCGGTCATTGCAAAGTCGATGCCGGTGGTGTCCACCGGGATAAGGGCACCCGCCACCGCGCCGATCACCGACCCGATGATCCAGTAGCTCTGGTCCAGCAGGGCGATGGCGAAATAGAAGCTTTTGGGGTCCACCCCCACCGGTGCCTGGGCGGAGGAGAGCAGGGCATAGGTCTCATCGGTGAGGGAGAAGATCATGTAAAACTTCCGCCAGCCCATGCCCCGGAATTTCTCCAGCATGGACAGGCCGTACACCAGGTGGCGGAAGTTGATGAGCAGGGTCATGAAGGCCACCGTACCCAGGGAGGCGGCGGTGGACAGCAATGTCACCCCCAGGTACTGGCCCGACCCGGCGTAGATGGTGAGGGACATGAAAAAGGCCCAGATGAAGTTGTAGCCGATGGCCTGGAGCATAAAGCCAAAGGCCATGCCGATAGCCAGGTAGCCCATCAGCACCGGTACCGTCACCGGAAAGGCGGCGGACAGGGCTTTTCGGTTCATAGCGCGCACTTCCTTTGTGCTGAAATCAAATCCATATTTTACACACGTTAGCGCAGAAAAGCAAGAGGGCGCTGGGATTTTCCTTTTTCCCGGGGAATGGGGCCCATTGTGCGCAAAAGAGTTGTGTTTTCCCACCATACCGGTATATAATAAGGGTTACTGTATTTTGACAAGGTCCGGTGGACCGCTTGATTTGACCAGGAGAGAAGATCATGAAAAAGCTGCTGTTCATTTACAATCTGCACGCGGGCAAGGGCACTCTGCGGGGCCGTCTGTCTCCCATTCTGGACGAGCTGACCAGGGAGTGGGATGTGACCGTCCACCCCACCCGGGGACCGGGGGACGCCACGGCGGTGGCCCGGGACCGGGCGGGGGAGTTTGACCGTATCGTGTGCTCCGGCGGGGACGGCACCCTCCACGAGGTGGTGTCCGGCCTGATGGAGCTGCCGAAAGAGGGGCGGCCCACGGTGGGATATATCCCGGCGGGCACCACCAACGACTTCGCCAAGAACCTGGAGCTCCCCCGCACCCTGGAGGAGCTGGCGGCGGTGGCGGCGGCGGGGGTACCCCGGCCGGTGGATGTGGGCAAGTTCAACGACACCGATTTTATCTATGTGGCCGCCTTTGGGGCCTTCACCGACCTGGCCTACACCACCTCCCAGCAGGCCAAGAACCTGCTGGGCCATATGGCCTATGTGCTGCCGTCGGTGACCCGGCTGGGCACCATTCAGCCCCACCTGATGACGGTGGAATACGACGGCGGCACCCTCACCGACAGCTTCTGCCTGGGCCTGGTGTCCAACACCCTGTCGGTGGCGGGCATCAAGAGCACCCCCGCCCAGCCCATTGCCCTGGACGACGGGCTTTTTGAGGTGATGCTGGTGCGCCAGCCCCAGAGCATCCTCCAGCTCCAGGGGATCCTAAAGGCCCTGACCAACTTCAGCGACGACGAGGAGGGTCTGGTGACCTGCCTGCGCACCAGCCGGGCAAAGATCCGCAGTGAACAGGATCTGGCCTGGACCCTGGACGGGGAGTTCGGCGGCGACCATCGGGAGGTGGAGGTGTCCAACTGCCACCAGGCCATCACCATCGTATACGGGGCGTGACGGGCGTAGCGCCCGTCCCCCCATGATTTCATTTTAGATAAAAGGACTTGGACCGGTTATGACTACTTACGACGCTGGAACCTTTGATATTGCCGTCATCGGCGCGGGCCACGCGGGCATTGAGGCCGCCCTGGCCGCCGCCCGGCTGGGATTGAAAACCCTGTGCTTCACCGTCAATCTGGACGCGGTGGGCAATATGCCCTGCAACCCCGCCATCGGCGGCACCGGCAAGGGCCATCTGGTCCGGGAGCTGGACGCCCTGGGGGGCGAGATGGCCAGAGCCGCCGACCAGGCCTGCATCCAGTACCGGCTGCTTAACCGGGGCAAGGGCCCGGCTGTGTGGTCCCTCCGGGCCCAGGCCGACCGCCGCCGCTACCAGGAGGTCATGAAACACACCCTGGAGGGGCAGACTAACCTGTGGGTCAAGCAGGCGGAGGTCACCGACATTCTCACCCAAGAGGGCCGGGTGTCCGGCGTGCGCACGGTATACGGCGCGGAGTACAAGGTCCGTGCGGTGGTGGTGGCCTCGGGCACCTTCCTGGGGGGCCGCACCATCATCGGCGAGGTGACAAGGGACTCCGGCCCCGACGGGCTGGCCGCCGCCCTCCCCCTCACCGACAGCCTGAAAGGGCTGGGAATCACCCTCCGCCGGTTCAAGACGGGCACGCCCCCCCGCATCCACGCCCGCAGCGTGGATTTCTCCCAGCTGGAGGTCCAGCCGGGGGACCAGGAGGTGCTGCCCTTCTCCTTTGAGACCAAAGTTCCCCCGGAAAACAAGGCCATCTGCTGGCTGACCTACACCAATGAGCAGACCCACGCCATCATCCGGGCCAATCTGGACCGCTCCCCCCTGTATGACGGCACCATCGAGGGGGTGGGGCCCCGGTACTGCCCCTCCATTGAGACCAAGATCGTCCGCTTCCCCGACAAGGAGCGCCACCAGCTCTTTCTGGAGCCCATGGGGCTCAACACCGAGGAGCTCTACCTTCAGGGCTTTTCCTCCTCCCTGCCGGAGGACGTGCAGATCCAGATGCTCCACACCATTCCCGGTCTGGAGCGGGCCGAGATGACCCGGCCCGCCTACGCCATCGAGTACGACTGTGTGGACCCCACCGAGCTGCTGCCCACCCTGGAGCACAAGAAGGTAAAGGGCCTCTACGGCGCGGGCCAGTTCAACGGCTCCTCCGGCTATGAGGAGGCCGCCGTTCAGGGCTTTGTGGCGGGGGTGAATGCCGCTTTGAAGCTGCTGGGCCGGGACCCCCTGATCCTCCGGCGGGATCAGGGGTACATCGGGGTACTCATTGACGATCTGGTGACCAAGGGCACCAACGAGCCCTACCGGATGATGACCTCCCGCACCGAGTACCGGCTGCTCCACCGGCAGGACAACGCCGACCGGCGGCTGTGCCCCATCGGCCACGCCATCGGGCTGGTCAGCGACGAGAGAATGGCGGCGGTGGAAGCAAAATACGCCGCCGTGGACAAGGAGATCAAACGGCTCACCCACACCGGCACGGCGGAGGGACGGCTGGTGGACCTGCTGCGCCGGCCGGAAAACAGCTATGACAGCCTGGCCGCGGTGGATAAGGACCGGCCGGAGTTGTCCACCGAGATCACCGAGGCGGTGGAAATCTCGGTGAAATACCAGGGGTACATCGACCGGCAGCTGCGGCAGGTGGCCGAGCAGCGGAAGATGGAGGACCGGCCCCTGCCCGCCGATCTGGACTACCTGTCCATGGAGGGCCTGCGGCTGGAGGCCCGGCAGAAGCTGGACCAGATCAAGCCCCTGAACCTGGGCCAGGCCAGCCGTATTTCCGGGGTCAGCCCGGCGGACATCGCGGTGCTGATGGTCTTTTTGGAGAAATAAGGAGTTTATATGGAAAAAATCGTTCTGGGCCTGTCCGGCGGGGTGGACTCCGCCGTGGCGGCCACCCTGCTGAAGGAGCAGGGCTTCGCCGTCACCGGCCTCTACCTGGACATCGGCCTGGGAGGCACCGGGGCGGCCGACGCCGCCGCGGTGGCTCAGCGTCTGTCCATCCCCTTTGCGGTGGCCGACATCCGGGACCAGCTGGAGGCGCAGGTGTGCGCCCCCTTTGCCGCCTCCTATCAGTGCGGCCGCACGCCCCTGCCCTGCGCCCTGTGCAACCCCACGGTGAAATTTCCCGCCCTCTTCCGGCTGGCCGACCAGATCGGGGCACGATATGTTTCCACCGGCCACTACGCCAATGTGGAAAACGGGGTGCTGAAAAAGGGCCGTCCCGCCAACGATCAGTCCTATATGCTGGCCCGGCTCACCAAGGAGCAATTACAGAGAGTGATTTTCCCCCTGGGAAATTACGAAAAGGTCGAGGTGAGGGCCCTGGCTCACAACTTCGGTATTCCCGTGGCGGACAAGCCGGACTCCATGGAGATCTGCTTCATCCCCGACGGGGACTACGCCGCCTGGCTGGACCGCCGGGGCTTTTCCACACCGGCGGGCAATTTTGTGGACAGGGAGGGCAAGGTGCTGGGCCGCCACAAGGGGGTCCACCACTACACCCTGGGCCAGGGGAGAGGGCTGGGGGTCTCCGGCCCCCACCGGTATTTCGTCACCGCCCTGCGGCCGGATACCCATGAGGTGGTGCTCTCCGACGGCTCCGACCTGGGCAAGTCCACCGTATTCTGCTCTTCCCCCAACTGGATCGGGGTGGAGGGGCTGGACGGCCCTCTGGAGGTCACCATTCGTTTGCGCCACTCCCGCACCCAGGCGAAGGGCACGGTCTATCCCCATGAAAAGGGCGTGCGCATTGAGATGAAGACCCCCGCTCGGGCCCCAACCCCAGGCCAGCTGGCGGTGTTCTATTTAGGGGACACCGTGGCGGGCTCCGCCTGGATCGAGGGGGCCGTCTGATGTTATCCACAAAGGAGGGAACCCATGTGGAACACACACCGCTGTATGACGCTCTGACATCCTTTGCCGCCCAACATCCCCTGCGGATGCACATGCCCGGCCACAAGGGCAAGCCCCTGCCGGGGCTGGACAATCTGTCTGCCATCGACTTCACTGAGCTGCCTCCCACCGGCAACCTCTTTGACGGAGGCGGGGCCATCGGGGAGGCGGAGGGGCTGTGGGCGGAGGTATTCCACATGGACAGCTGCCTCTTTCTCACCGGCGGCTCCACCCAGGGGGTGCTGACTGCCCTTACCCTGGCCTGCCAGCCGGGGGACACCATTCTGCTGGACCGGGGAAGCCACCGCTCGGCCTACAACGCCCTGGCCCTGCTGGATCTGAAGCCGGTGTACTTGCAGCGGCCCTGGATGGAGCAGGCCGGGGTCACCGGGCTCATTTCCCCGGAAGAGGTGGAACAGCAGCTGGAGGCCCACCCGGAGATCAGGACGCTCTGTATTACTTCTCCTACTTATTACGGTGTGTTGTCGGATTTGCCCGCCCTGGCGGAGATCATGCACCGCCACGGGGGCGTTTTGGTGGTGGACGGAGCCCACGGGGCCCATCTGCCCTTTTTGGGGGACTACGGCCTGTCCGCCGCCGACCTGCTGGTGGTATCCGCCCACAAGACCCTGCCTGCCCCGGGGCAAAGTGCCCTGCTGTTCTCAAACGGCACCTTCTCCCACGCCGACCTGCGGCGGGCGGCCTCCATCTACGGCTCCTCCAGCCCCTCCTATCCCATGATGGCCGCACTGGATCTGTGCCGGGCCCATATGCTGGAGCATGGGGGGGCGGCCTACCGCAAAACGGCGGAGGAGGTGGCCCGGCTGCGGCAGATCTTCCCCGCCCTGACTGACAAGGACGCCCCCCTGGACCCCACTCGGCTGGTGGTGTGCGCCTCTGACGGCTATGCCGTGCAGGAGGCTTTGGAGGAACAAAACGTCTGGCCCGAGATGGCCGACGGGGGCCATGTGGTATTCATCCCCACCTGCGCCGACAGCCTGGACGACTTTGCCCGGCTGGAAACGGCATTGAAGGAAGTGGCGCTGGGGCCCTGTCCCGGCTACCCGGCCCCACCGGAGCCGCCGGAGCGGGTGCTCACCCCCCGGCAGGCCCTGTTTGCCCCCCGGCGCACCCTGCCCCTGGAGCAGGCGGAGGGGCTGGTGGCCGCCTGTCAGGTGGCCCCTTATCCCCCCGGTGTGCCTGTAGTGGCCCCCGGGGAGCGCCTGGACAAAAAAAGTATCGCATATTTGAAACAAATAGGTTATAATACACTGGAAGATGTTTCTGTGGCCGTACTGTGTGACGCGGCCCCAGCGCCGGAATCCCGGCATCTTTAAGCAGGAGGGATACCCCATGAAACTGGTTCTTGCGATTATCAATCATGACGACGCCAACACCGTTACCCAGGCCCTCACCAAGAAGGGCTTTTCTTCCACCAAGCTGGCCACCACCGGCGGCTTCCTGATGGCGGGCAACGTGACCATCCTCATCGGCGTGGACGAGGAGAAGGTGCAGAACGTCATTGACATCATCAAGGAGCACTCCCACTCCCGCAAGCAGATGATCCCCACCACCACCGAGATGAGCTACGGCTACTACCCCTCCATGCCTGTGGAGGTGGTGGTGGGCGGCGCCACCATCTTCGTGGTGGACATCGAGCGCTTCGAGCGGGTGTAAGATGGAGCTGTCCCGGCTGGTGGGGAACCTTCCCCTGAAGCGGCAGCTCTCCCTGGAGACCGCCCGGCGGGGGCTGTCCCACGCCTATATCATCAGCGGGCCGGCGGGGTCGGGCAAGCGCACCCTGGCCGGCCTGCTTTCCGCCGCCCTGGTGTGCACCGGCGGGGGGGAGATCCCCTGCCTGTGCTGCTCCGGCTGCAAAAAGGCCCTGGGGAACATCCACCCCGACGTGATCCACGCCGGCGGCGAGGGGGACGAGCTCAATGTGGCCCGGGTGCGGGCCATCCGCAACGACGCCTACATCAAGCCCAACGAGGCCCCCAGGAAGGTGTACGTCCTGGAGGGGGCCCAGAACATGAACGACCCCAGCCAGAACGCGCTGCTCAAGCTGCTGGAGGAGGGACCGGCCTACGCCGCCTTCCTGCTGCTCACCGACAACGCCGCCGCCCTGCTGTCCACGGTGCGCTCCCGGTGCGAGGTGCTCACCCTCTCCCCGGTGACCGTCCAGGAGGCGGAAGCCTTTTTGGCCGCCCGCTATCCCGACCGCTCCCAGGCGGAGATCTCCAACGCCGCCGCCCGGTGCGAGGGCATTTTAGGCCGGGCGGTGGACCAGCTGGAGGGCAAGGCCGCCGACGGAAAGGCCCTGGAGGGGGCGGCTGCCCTGCTGGAGCGGCTGTGCTCCAGGGACGAGCTGGCCATCCTGGACTTCTGCGCCGGACTGGAGCGGGACAAGTGGGACCGGGACTCCCTCAGCGCCCTGCTGGATGAATTTCTCCTGCTGGTGCGGGACTGCCTGGTGTGCGCCGCCGGGGCCCTCCATGAGAGTGACCCCCGCCGGAAGGCGCTGGCGGAGCAGGGGGCCAAGGCCCTGTCCCCCAAGGTGCTCACCGGCGCCGCCGCCCTGACCGAGCAGCTGCGCACCGCCTGCGGCTTCTACGTGGGCCCGGGGCACATCGCCGGCTGGCTGGGGGCCGGACTGACAAACAGCCTGAAATAGAGGCGGGACACGGGCCGATGTGGGCATCGGCCCCTACCATATCTTCCGTCTTCTTTTTTCATTTTTGATCTGATATCGGAGGTAATCATGACCGAAATCATCGGCGTCCGCTTCAAAAGCGGGGGCAAGCAATACTATTTCGACCCCCAGGGCCAGCAGGTTGCTCCCGGTCAGGGGGTCATCATCGAGACCTCCCGTGGCCTGGAGTACGGCGAGTGCGCCCAGGGCAACACCATGGTGGAGGATGAAGAGGTGGTGCAGCCTCTGCGCCCCATGGTGCGCATCGCCACCGACAAGGACCTGGAGACGGTCCAGAAAAACCACGAGAAGGAGAAGAAGGCCTTCACCATCTGCCAGGAGAAGATCGCCGCCCACGGGCTGGACATGAAGCTGGTAGAGGTGGAGTACAACTTTGAGGGCAACAAGATCCTCTTCTTCTTCACCTCCGAGGGCCGGGTGGACTTCCGGGCCCTGGTGAAGGACCTGGCCAGCGTGTTCCACGCCCGCATCGAACTGCGGCAGATCGGCGTCCGGGACGAGGCCAAAATGCTGGGCGGCCTGGGCATCTGCGGCCGGCCCCTGTGCTGCGCCTCCTTCCTGGACGAGTTCCAGCCTGTATCCATCAAGATGGCCAAGACCCAGAACCTGTCCCTCAACCCCACCAAGATCTCGGGCACCTGCGGGCGGCTCATGTGCTGCCTGAAGTACGAGCAGGAGGCCTATGAGGACGCCGTCCACCGGATGCCCAAAAACGAGTCCTTTGTGGAGACCCCCGAGGGGGCGGGCAACGTGTGCCAGGTGGACCTGCTGCGGGAGACCGTGAAGGTGTGCCTGGAGGACCAGCCCGAGACCCCCAAGTGCTTTCACAACTGCGAGCTGCGGGTGATCCGCAGCGGCAAGGGCAAGCGGCCGGAGGACTATGTGGCCCCGCCCATGGAGGAGCTGGCCAAGCTGCGGAAGGTGACTCCCGTGGAGGAGCCCCGCACCCTGAGAGACAATATGAATGCCGCCCTGGCCGGGCTGGGTGTGGCGGAGGAGGAGAGCGCTCCTGCCGCCGCCGAGACCCGCCGGACCCGCAGCCGCCGCCGCAGAGGGAGCGGGGAGCAGCCCCAGGCAGCCGGACAGCAGGGGAAGAAGGAGGAGGCCAAGCAGGCCCCCCAGAAGGCCCAGAGCCGTCCCCCCAAGGGGGACAAGCCCCGGCCGGAGAGCAAGCCCAAGGCTCAGGAGAGCGCCAAGCCCGCCGCCGAGAAGCCTGCCGCCGAAGGACAGGCCCCCTCCGGCGAGAAGAAGCGGCCCCGCCGCCGGTATCACCGCCGTCCCCGTGGGGACAAGCCCCAGAATCCCAATCCCCAATAACACCAAAAGCGGGCGGCCGATGGCCGCCCGCTTTTAGCGTGTCGAGAAAGCTCGACACGCTTCTCAAAAATGCAAGCATTTTTTCGAGGGGGATGCAGCCCGCTGCGTCGCACGCACAAAGTGCGTACGCTTGCGGACTGAGCAGTGTTTTTTCCGAGGCACATGTCCCCGGAAAAAACAGATTTTCATTCTATTCCGCCGCCTGCGGGCGGCGGAACTCTGCCGAGGGCTTTTTCCTACGCAAGAACTGAGCTCCCTTGCGTTATGTCTGCCTTTTCGACAGTCTATACTGCGGTTTCATATATCAATTCGTCATCTCGGCGTAGGGATAGATGCGCTTCATCACCTCATCGCCGTAGTGCTCATCCATGTAGACCTCCCAGGCCTGCTGGGCAGGCTGTCCGGCGGCCCGGGCGCTGTAGCGGGCCAGGGCCAGGGCGCTTACCCCCATATTCACCGTCATGAAGGCCAGCAGCAGCCACACCACGATCTTTCCCGGCTTTTTGGGGATTTTGGCCATCCCCTTGGACAGAACGGGGAAAAGGCCCTTGAACCAGGCCACGGCGGCAAAGCCCCAGAAGAAGCAGTAGAGCAGGTTGATGCGGCCCCCCAGGTTGAATGGGATGGCGCTGTAGTCCCAGAATACGGTGCCGAACACCAGCTCGGTAAACACGCTGCACAGGTATTCATACAGGCCTCCCAGCAGGGTGCCCGCCACAAAGAAGAAGCTGGACGACCGGTCCCGGTAGCGGTAAAACATCAGGGTGGCCGCCGCCAGAGCCAGGCCCCACACGATGCTGAAGGGGCCCCACACCACACTGCTCCGGCTCATCCACCAACCCAGCCGCAGCCGGCAGAAGATGGTCTCGGCCAGATCGCCGCATACCCCTCCCACCAGGAAGAGGAGCATGATGCTGTAAAAGCTGTTGCCCCGGGCAAAGGGATTGCTTTTGTCCTTCTCCTTCCGGCGGACAAATTTCGCCTGGGGATAGGTCCGCTGGATCCGGCCCTCGGTGCGGCGGAGGATCCATTCTCCCATGCGGATGGACAGGGTGGCCAGGCGGCTGTTCACCGCCTCCACCCGGGGCAGGGCCCCGCGGATGCCCATGAGGGTGAGGATGGTACCCACGCTGTCCACCGCCAGCAGGCCCACCAGCACCCACACCAGGATGACCGCCAGCAGGGGAGGCAGCAGATGATAGAGGGACAGGAGCAGGGGGCTGACCCATTCCACCGCGATCAGGCCCAGCAGGCCCCACAGGGCCGAGGCCGTCAGACAAATATAGCCGTCCAGGTGGAAGCGGCTGCCGCTGTAGTCCCACCAGCGGGTATGGGTGGCCCGCTCCAGCAGGTGGCCGGCCACCCACTCCACCAGGGTGGCACCCACGGCGCAGCCCAGGAAGAGGAAGAACCAGCTGCCCCGCAGCTCGCTGAGGCCCCAGGTCAAGATGGCCCCCGTCAGGCCATAGGAGAGGCACAGGGGGCCAAAGAGCACGCTGCGGTCCACATACTTCTTCTGCCGCAGGGCGGCGTAGGCAGTCTCCAGTACCCAGCCCAGCAGGCCGTAGCAGAAAAAGAGCCACAGCAGGGAATCAAACGACACGGCTATGTATCCACCTTTCTGATATCAGCAGTCTGAAAGGTATCTTACCTTATTTTCGGGGAAAAGACAACGGAAATCTGTACGGTTACAGAGAAAGAGAGGACGCTATGAACACGGAATTTGAAAAAATGGTAAACTGTGAGCTATACAACACGGAGGTGCCCGAGCTGCAGGCCATGCGGGCCCGGGCGGCCGGTCTGTGCCATCAGCTGGATCTGCTGCCCCCTGGGGAAGAGAAAGAGCGGCTGGCCCTGCTGAAGGAGCTGCTGGGCTCCACCGGGGAGCACTTAACCATCAACCACGGTTTCAAATGCGACTACGGCTGCAACATCACGGTGGGGGAGCATTTTTACGCCAACTACAACCTGGTGGTGCTGGACTGCGCCCCGGTGGTCTTTGGGGAAAATGTGTTCATCGCCCCCAACTGCGGCTTTTATACCGCCGGCCACCCCCTGGACGCCCCCACCCGCAACAGCAGACTGGAATTTGCCAAGCCCATCACCGTGGGGGACAACGTGTGGATCGGCGGCAACGTGACGGTGCTGCCCGGAGTAAAGATCGGCAGCGGGTCGGTGATCGGCGCGGGCAGCGTGGTCACCCACGACATTCCCCCCAACGTGGTGGCGGTGGGCAACCCCTGCAAGGTGATCCGAGCCATTGAGAACCAGCCGTAAAGAGATAAAAAGACCCTGAGCCGTTGGCTCAGGGTCTTTTTATCTCTGTTTTACCGGTGCTCGCCCCGGCTGTAGGCCACCACGGTCCGGCGGTTGGGCTCGGTGCCGATGGAGTAGGTAGTCACATCGGGGGTGTCCTGCAGGGCGGTGTGGATCACATGGCGCTCATAGGCGTTCATGGGCTCCAGGGTCACGTTCCGGCGGTACTTGACCACCTTGCCCGCCACCTTGTGGGCCAGACGGATGAGGGACTCCTCCCGCTTGGCCCGGTAGCCCTCGGCGTCCACGTGGATGCGGACACGCTTGGACTGGCCGTGGTTGACAGCGTAGCCGGTGAGCTGCTGGATGGCGTCCAGGGTCTCGCCCCGGCGGCCGATGAGGCCGCCCAGGTCCTGGCCCACCAGCTCCACCTGGTAGGTGCCGTTCTCGTCCACCTTGATCACAGGCTTGGCCTGGGCGCCCATGTGGGACAGCAGGCCGGTGAGGAAGGCATCGATCTGCTCGGCCTTCTCCCCCTGGGCGGGGGCGGCGACAGGCTGAGCCGCGGGGGCCTCAGCCTCCACGGCGGGAGCGGGAGTCTCCTCCTTCACAGGCTCCACCACGGGAGCGGCGGGGGCCTCCTCCACAGGGGCGGGGGTCTCCTCCGGCTCGTCGGGAGCCTCGTAGGTCACTTTCACTTTGGCGGGGCAGCTGCCGATCCCCAGGAAGCCGGACTTGGCCCGCTCCAGGACCTCCACAGATACCTCGTCCCGATCCATGCCCAGCTTCTGCAGGGCGGCCTCGATGGCGGCCTCCTCGCTCTTGCCGGTGCTCTCGATCCATTTCAGCATTTGGGTATCTCTCCTTATGAATCCACGGCAGAGCCGTTATTCCTTGGTCTCGCCGTTGTCCACGGCGGTGTCGGCAGGGGCCGCCCCATCGGCGGACTCACCGGTCTCAGGTGCGATGCACACAGCGGGAGCGTCGGTCACGACCTCCTCCTCCACGGGAGCGGCCTTGTCCTGCTTTCTGCCGAAAATGGGCTCCTCGCCGGGGTAGCAGGTGGGGCCGTCCTCGCTGTAGCGGTAGGGATCGTAGGCACGGCCGCGGGCGTACTGCCGGATACCCACCCGGCTGTACTCCTTCACGATGCCGGGGATCTTCTCCTCGTCCTCGTGCTTTTTCTCGGCCTTCTTTTTCTTGCCGCGGTTGAGCTTCTCTTCCTCGATGCGGCGGGCCCGCTCCTCGGCTTTGCGGCGGCGCTCCTCCTTCTCCTCTTCCTTCTCCTGGAGCTCACGCTCGGCCTGCTTGCGGGCGGCCTCCTCGTAGTCCTTCTTCAGAATACGGCTGCACAAAAACTCCTGCAGCATGCTCAGCAGGTTGTTGGCGATCCAGTACACGCACAGGGCGGCGGGCAGGGTAAAGCCGATCCACAGGGAGATCAGGGGGGAGACGATCATCATGGTCTTGGCGGAGCTGTTGTTCTGGGCGCTCTGCTTGTTGATGGCGTTGGTCTTCATGGAGATGAAGGAGAAGAACACGCCGGTCACGGCGGAGATCACCGGCAGCAGGAACAGGCCCAGGCCGCCGGTAATGGTCCAGAACTGGAGCTGGGGGATCTGGGACAGGTCCACCAGACCAAAGAGGCTGAAGTTGATGGAGAACACGTTGGCTCCCACGCCGCCGGCGGCGGTGACCGCCTGCTGGACGGCAGCCAGGTTGTCGGCGTTGATGAGGGAGGCCAGATAGAGCTCATTGTAGTAGCCGGCAGTCTCAGTGAAGCTGGCGGCGGCCTGCTTGATCCAGCCCATGTCTACGGCCTGGGTGCTCCAGTTGACGGCCTCGGCAATGGCGTTGAGGGAATTCGGGTCGGTAATGCCCATCATGTAGTGGATGGGCGCGCGGATGATGGGATAGAGGACCATCAGGATGATCAGGGGGATGAAGGACCACAGGCAGCCGCCCATGGGGTTGACCTTCTCCTTCTCGTAGAGCTTCTGGACCTCCAGATTATAGCGCTGCCGGTCCTTGCCGTACTGCTTCTGCAGCTTCTGCATCTGGCCCTGCAGGATGTTCATCTGGATCATGCTGCGCTTGCCCTTCAGAGAGAGGGGGAAGAGCACCACCTTGACCACCAGAGCGAACAGGACCAGGGTCAGACCGTAGCTGCCGCAGAGACTATAGAAGAACCGCAGCAGCCACGCAAAAGGGGTGAGGATGATTTCCATTTGTGCGCCTCCAAGTTACATTGTTTGCCGCTTCCTTGCGGTCACGGCACGGGGTCGTACTCGATGGATTTCTGCTTATGGAAGGGCTGGCATTTCAGAATACGGCGGATGGCCAAAAAGCCCCCCTTGAGCGCACCGTATTTCTCCACCGCCTCCAAGGCATACTGGGAGCAGGTGGGGATAAAACGGCAGCAGGGGGGCCGGGCAGGAGAGATGTGCTTGCGGTAAAACCGGATGAAAAAGAGCAGCAGGCGCTTCAAATCAGGCCCCCTCCTTCCGGAGCAGGCCCAGCTTGTCCGCCAGGGAGAGCAGGCTGCGCTCCACCTCCCGGTACCGGCAGTGGCCGGCCCGTACCCGGGCCACCACCACCAGGTCATAGCCCGGCAGGAAGCGGTCCTCATGGATGCGGTAGGCCTCCCGGATGCGGCGGCGGGTACGGTTGCGCACCACCGCCTTGCCCACCTTCACGCCTACGGTGATCCCCAGGCGGCTGCGGGGGGAGTTGTTCTTCCGGCAATAGAGTGCAAGACAGGGATTGACCGCGCTTTTGCCCTTATTGTACAGGCGGCGGAACACGTGGTTCTGCTTCAGGGATACGGTGTGTTCCACGGCGGTCCTCCTTTCCCGGTCAAAACTTCCGTATGCTGCGCAGGGGCGGTGGGAAAAGCTCCCCCGCCCCTATGAAATGCCCTATTCCATTTGCGGACCCATCAGTGGGTCAGACGGGCGCGGCCCTTCGCGCGGCGGCGGGCCAGGACCTTGCGGCCGTTGGCGGTACGCATACGCTTACGGAACCCGTGCTCCTTGGAGCGCTGGCGCTTCTTGGGCTGATAGGTACGAACCATGTTGGGACACCTCCTGTACAAAAATCAAGCGGGTTGCCCCGCCCACCACAACAGCCTTTCGGCTGCGGTCGTCAAACAAAACTGCTTTACACCGCATGGATTTACACGATGCACATGGTATTATAGCCTATTTCAAAATGGCATGTCAACCACTATTTTGCTTTCTTTTTTGGTTTTTTTATGGAGATGGGAGAGAAATACCATATGTTGTGGCCCGAAAGAGAGAAGACCCTATGCGTGAGACTCTTTCTTCTGCAAAAACAGGGCGGGCGGGGGCCTGTCCCCGCCGGGCGCCCTTTGTCAGACTGTGTGGAAAGCTGTGTGGAAAAGTGGTTTCTTTTTTATAATTGTATCGTTGCTTTCCACATACCGATTTGATATAATAATGTCTGCTGAATAAACCGTAAATCGGTTTATTTGCGCGGCTGTCGCCGCGCAATTTCATAAAACGGCTCAGGGGGGCCGTTTTATGAAATTCAGACATTGTTACAATGCGTATTTTCATTGGAACATCCTGTGTTCCAATGAAAGGCGCAAGGAGTTTGGATCATACGTTCCAAACTCCTTGCGCTGGAACAAAGCCGAAAACCTTGAAAACCAAGGATTTCGGCTTTGTTCCGTACGCATTATAATGTTATTCGTTAAATTATCTGTACTCCCGCCGCCGGCGGCAGCACCCATGAGCCAGGTCTTGAAAGCCTTCGCTTTCAAGGTCTTGTTTTGCTGCGCCGGCAGCGGCCATCCATTTTGACGAAAGAGGTGGTCTTTCCGTGAATTTACCGGCCGATCTCTGGGCCAAGGTCCTCTCCCTGATGGAGGGGGAGATGACTGCCACCACCATCAACACCTGGTTTGACGACGCCACCCCCGTGGCCCTGGAGTCCAACCGGTTCGTGCTCCACACTCCCTCCAACTTCAAGCGGGACATCATCAACTCCCGCTACCTGCCCGCCATCCAGAAGGCGCTCCACGAGCTCTTTTCCTCCGACTTTGAGATCGTGGTGCTGGGGGAGGGGGAGCTGGAGGGCTACGGCAAAAAGAAGGTGGATGACGTCTTCCTCCCCGGCACCGAGGAGTACACCTTCGAGCGCTTCGTGGTGGGCGCCTCCAACAAGTTTGCCCACGCCGCCGCTCTGGCGGTGGCTGAGCAGCCCGCCCAGACCTACAACCCCCTGTTCATCTACGGCGAGTCCGGCCTGGGCAAAACTCACCTGCTCTACGCCATCGCCCACAAGATCCACCAAGCCCACCCCGATTACCGCATCGTGTATATCAAGGGGGACTCCTTCACCAACGAGCTGATCCAGGCCATCCGGGAGGGCCGCAACCCGGAGTTCCGGGAGAAATACCGCTCCGCCGACGTGTTCCTCATGGACGACGTGCAGTTTATCGCCGGCCGTGAGTCCACTCAGGAGGAGATGTTCCACACCTTCAACACCCTGTATGAGGCCAAGCGGCAGATCGTGTTCACCGCCGACCGCCCCCCCAAGGAGATGCTGCGGCTGGACGACCGGCTGCGCACCCGGTTCGAGTGGGGCCTGCCTGTGGACATCCAGCCCCCCGACTACGAGACGAGAGTGGCCATCATCAAAACCAAGGCCATCCGCCGGGGCATGAACCTGCCCGACCCTGTCCTCCAGTATATCGCCGAAAACATCACCTCCAATGTGCGGCAGATCGAGGGCACCGTCAACAAGATCCTGGCCTTCCAGGAGCTGATGGGGGAGAGTGTGGACGTGGACACCGTCACCCGGGCGGTGCGGGACATGTTCAAGGACAAGGCGGAGTTCCTCCCCTCGCCGGAGATCATCATCGACGAGGTGAGCAAGTTCTACAACATCGACGTGGAGGCCCTCCGGGGACAGGGGCGCACCAAGGACACCGCCCTGGCCCGGCAGATCGCCATGTATCAGATCCGCCGCATGACCAACCTGTCCCTGAAGGAGATCGGCAAGGAGTTTGACAACCGGGACCACACCACCGTCATGCACTCCATCGACCGCATCGAGAAGCTGACCAAGCAGTCCCCCGAGATCGCCGAGGTCATCAAGGACATCAACGCCAACATCAACGCCCGGTATGAATAGGGCTGGATGCTGTCTGCATATTCATGCATAAATATGAATGGATATGGATAAGTCCTTCCAGTTTATCCATGCGACCTCTTTCCACATTTCCACCGAAAAGTATGGATATGTGGAAAAGGGGCTGTGGATAACTTTTGGTCCTGATTTTGCCTGTGGAAAGTGCCCTTTTTTCGTCCACACCCCCTGTGGAAGTGCCAGCCCATGGCCCACAAGGAGTTTCGCCACTTTTCCACAATGTTTTCCCCTACGGCTTACTATTACGACCTTTATCCCTCCTCTCTCCGGAGGAGCGCGCGAAATCCAAGCGGAGCGTCTCCGCTCCTGATGAAACGGAGGATACACCATTATGAAATTTTCCTGCGAAAAGGCTCTTTTACAGTCGGCCATCTCCACCGCCTCCCGGGCTGTCTCTCCCAAGAGCTCCATTCCCGCTCTGGAGGGCATCCTGCTGGAGGCCGGACAGGAGCTGCGGCTCACCGGCTACAATCTGGACACCGGTATCCGCACCATTGTCCCTGCCGACATCAGCGAAACCGGCACCCTGGTGCTGGCCGCCCGGCTGTTCGGTGAGATCATCCGGAAGCTGCCCGACGACATCGTTACCTTCCAGACCGACAATTATATGGTGCACATCACCTGCGGCCCCAGTGAATTCAACATTCTAGGCACCGATCCCGAGGAATTTCCCGAGCTGCCCACGGTGGAGTACCAGAATTCCCTCACCCTGCCCCAGTCCAAGCTGAAAGCCATGATTTCCCAGACCATTTTTGCCGTCAGCGACAACGAAAGCCGCCCGGTCCACACCGGCTCCCTCTTTGAGGCTGACGACAAGGGTCTGACCATCGTCTCGGTGGACGGCTTCCGGCTGGCCCTCCGCCATGAGGCCATTGACCAGAAGGACGGCGCCCCGGAATTCTCCTTCGTGGTGCCCGGCTCCGCCCTGTCGGAAGTGGAAAAAATTTGCAGCGACTGTGACGAGCCGGTGTCGGTGACCCAGGGCGCCCGGCACATCATGTTCAAGGCGGGGTCCACCATGCTGGTGACCCGGCGGCTGGAGGGTGAGTTTTTGGCTTACCGCCAGGCCATCCCCCGCAACAACGGCATCTGCCTGGAGGGTGAGACCCGGGCCCTGCTCTCCTCCATCGAGCGCGTATCTTTGATCATCACTGAGAAGCTGAAATGTCCCCTGCGGTGCGTGTTTGAGGACGGTTTGATGAAGATCTCCACCAAAACCGCCATCGGCGACGCCTACGATCAGTGCCCCGTGTCCGGCGACGGCCAGGGTCTGGAGATCGGCTTTAACAACAAGTATCTGATGGACGCCCTCAAGGCCGCCCCTGCCGACAAGGTGCGGCTGGAGCTGTCCACCAGCGTGTCCCCCTGTGTCATCCTGCCCACCGAGGGGGAGGAGAATTTCCTGTATATGGTTCTGCCCGTCCGCCTGAAGGCCGGGGAGTAATCTGCCGCCTGTTACAAAAGAAAGGAAAAAGACCTTGGAATTGCATCCTTATCTGCACAAAGTGCAATTTTATGAGACCGACGGCATGAGCATCGTCCACCATGGAAATTATATCCTTTGGATGGAGGAGGCCCGTACCGACTTTATGGATCAGATCGGCTGGAGCTACCACAGAGCGGTGAACGCGGGCATCGACTTTGCCGTCACCGACGTCAGCTGCAAGTACCGCTCCATGACCCGGTTCGGGGAGACGGTGGCCATCCACATGGCGGTGGAGTCCCTGTCTCCCGCCAAAATGCAGCTATCCTACAAAATGGTCAACGCCGACACCGGGGAGCTGCGGGCGGAAGGCACCTCCGGCCACTTCTTCTATGACCGGGCCAAGGCCCGGCCGGTGGCCCTGAAAAAAGCGCTGCCCGATCTGTGGCAGCTGCTGCAATCCCTGCACGAAGAAGGGAGAAATGGGGAAGTATGAAGACCATTCAGTCCAAAATCACAACGGAATTTATCAAGCTGGAATCCCTGCTGAAGTTTGAGGGTCTGGTGGAGACCGGCGGGGAGGCCAAGGAGCGCATCCAGGACGGCGAGGTTCAGGTCAACGGGGAAGTGTGCACCATGCGGGGCAAGAAGCTGCGCCCCGGCGACGTGGTCACCCTGGATGACCTGCGCGTGGAAGTTTTATGATCGTAAAGTCGGTCTGCCTGGACTTTTTTCGCAATTATCTCCACTTTGAGGGGAGCTTTTCTCCCAACGTCAATGTGATCTGGGGGGAGAACGCCCAGGGTAAGACCAATCTGCTGGAGGGCATCGCCTACCTGTCCACCGCCTCCTCCCACCGGGCCCGGTACGACAAGGAGCTCATTCAGATGGGGGTGGACCACGGCTTTGTGAAGGCGGAGGTCTTCTCCCGGGGGCGGGACTTCACCCTGGAGGCCCGGCTGGGCCGGGGGGTGCGGCGGCAGCTCTTTTCCAACGGCGTGAAATTGAAAACCGCCGGGGAGCTGGCGGGTGTGCTCAACACCGTGCTCTTCTGCCCGGAGGATCTGTGGCTCATTCGGGAGGGGGCCGCGGTGCGCCGGAAGTTTTTGGACAGCTGCATCTGTCAGCTGCGGCCCCGATATGCTGAGGCTTTGGCGGAGTACCGGCGTCTTTACGACCACAAGACCCGCATTCTGCGGGACTGGGAGGAACACCCCTCTCTGCTGGACACCCTGGACGAGTTCAATCTGCGGATGGCGCAGACCGGGGCCATGCTCATCCACTACCGGGCCTACTTTGTGAAGCGGCTCCAGGAGGTGACGCCCCCCATCCACCGGGATTTTTCCGGGGGAAGGGAGGAGCTGGGGCTGCGCTACCAGACGGTGAGCACCATCGAAGATCCCCTGGCTCCCACCCGTACCATATTGGATCAGCTTTTGCAGCACCAGCAATCCCACCGGAAGGCGGAGCTGGAGGTGCGGCAGTGTCTGTCGGGCCCTCACAAGGATGATCTGACGGTGGAGCTGGACGGGGTAAGCGCCAAAACCTTTGCCTCCCAGGGCCAGACCCGGACGGCGGCTTTATCTCTCAAGCTGGCTTCCCGGGAAATCTTCTTTCAGGAGACCGGGGAGTGGCCGGTGCTGCTGCTGGACGACGTGCTCTCCGAGCTGGACCAGCGCCGGCAGGAGTTTGTGTTGAAGCGCATTACGGGCGGCCAGGTGTTCATCACCTGCTGCGAGCCCATGGACCCGGTTAGATTGGGGGAGGGAAAGACCTTCCACATCGACCATGGGACCCTGGTGGGGTGACCGGTTTTCCACAAAACGCACCCCTTATGTGGATAAGATTCAGGAGAAGCCTATGATACTTTTGATCCTTGCTCTGCTCCCGCTGGCGGGGGGCTTCCTGCTGGAGTTTCTGGTATGCCAGTTCACCCGGCAGGGAAGTAAGCTGTGGAAGCTCATCCCCCCGGTGGCCGCCGCCCTGGTGACGGGGTACGTGGTGTTCCACCGGCTCAACCTGTGGGAGTCGGACAGCTCCCCGGTGACCCAGCTGCTTTTCATTCCCGGTGTGCCCGCCCTGGGGTTCTTTGTGGGGCTCTTTCTGGGATGGAGGCTGTACCGGTGGCTGTGGAAGCCCAAAATCGTTCGGGACAGAAGGGAGGACAAGTAGATGTATCTGCATCTGGGCCAGAATGTGGTGGTCCCCTTCCGGGACGTGGTGGGGCTCTTTGATCTGGACAACACCAGCTCCTCCCGCCTGACCCGGTCCTTTCTGGAGCGGGCGGAGAAGGAGGGGCGGCTGGTTAACGTGTCCGACGATCTGCCCCGGTCCTTCGTGCTGTGCAGCAACAGCAGGGAGGCGCCCACCGTCTATCTGTCTCAGCTCTCCGCCGCCACCCTGCTGCGGCGGGCGGAGAACAACAGTTTCGAATAAACAGTAAGTCGGGCCGCCAAAGGCGGCCCCTACAAGGTGTGTAGGGGCGGCCTTTGGCCGCCCGTTACGGCAACGGAGGTTTTCAAATGTCTGAAGAATTGAACAGCACCACCCAGGTGGAGCACGAATACGGCGGCTCCGAGATCCAGGTGCTGGAGGGCCTGGAGGCCGTCCGCAAGCGCCCGGGCATGTATATCGGCTCCACCAGTGAGTCCGGCCTGCACCACCTGGTGTACGAAATTGTGGACAACTCCATCGACGAGGCACTGGCGGGCTACTGCGACGAGATCACCGTCTCCATCGGGGATGGGGATATCATCACCGTGGTGGACAACGGCCGCGGCATCCCCGTGGACATCCAGCCCCAGACCGGTCTGCCCGCCCTGGAGGTGGTCTTCACCATCCTCCACGCCGGCGGCAAGTTCGGCGGCGGCGGCTACAAGGTGTCCGGCGGCCTCCACGGCGTGGGCGCCAGCGTGGTCAACGCCCTGTCTGAGTGGCTGGAGGTCCGGGTCCACAAGGAGGGCAAGATCTACGAGATGAAGTTCTCCCGGGGCAAGGTGACCCAGCCCATGCAGATCGTGGGAGACACCGACCGCCACGGCACCGAGGTGGTGTTCAAGCCCGACCCCGAGATGTTTGAGATCACCGAGTACAACTACGACACCCTCCACACCCGCATGCGGGAGGAGGCCTTCCTCAATGCCGGTCTGCGCATCCACACCATTGACAACCGCTCCGGTAAGGAGCAGCGGGACACCATGCACTACGCCGGCGGCATCCGGGAGTTCGTGTCCTTCATCAACCGCTCCAAGGACCCCATCCACCCGGACGTGATCTACATGTCCGGCATGAAGGACGACTCCATGGCGGAGGTGGCCTTCCAGTACAACGACGGCTACAACGAGACCATCGTCTCCTTCGCCAACAACGTTCACACCCCCGAGGGCGGCATGCACGAGGAGGGCTTCAAGCGTGCCCTCACCACAGTGCTCAACAACTACGGCAAAAAGATGAAGATCCTCAAGGACGACGACAAGGTGTCCGGCGAGGACTGCCGGGAGGGCATCGCCTGCGTCATCTCGGTCAAGCTCACCGAGGCCCAGTTTGAGGGCCAGACCAAGGCCAAGCTGGGCAACAGCGAGATCCGTACCCTGGTCAACTCCATCGTTACCGAGAAGCTGACCGAGTATCTGGAGGAGAACCCCGCTGTGGGCAAGGCCATCCTGGACAAGGCCCTCATGGCCAACCGGGCCCGTGAGGCCGCCCGGAAGGCCCGTGAGTCCATCCGCCGCAAGACCGCTCTGGGCGGCGCCGCCATGCCCGACAAGCTGCGGGACTGCAACGAGGTCAACCCTGAGCTCACCGAGATCTACATCGTGGAGGGCGACTCCGCAGGCGGCTCGGCCACCCAGGGCCGGGACTCCCGCTTCCAGGCCATCCTTCCCCTGTGGGGCAAGATGCTCAACGTGGAGAAGGCCCGGGCCGACAAGGTGTACGGCAACGACAAGCTCACCCCCGTCATCACCGCCCTGGGGGCGGGCATCGGGGACGACTTCGACCTGGATAAACTGCGCTATCACAAGATCATCATCATGGCCGATGCCGATGTGGACGGCTCCCACATCCGCACCCTGCTGCTCACCTTCTTCTTCCGGTTCATGCGGCCCCTCATCGAGCACGGCTACGTCTATGCCGCCGTGCCGCCGCTGTACAAGCTGACCCGGGGCAAGACCACCCGGGTGGCCTTTGACGATATCGAGCGGGAAAAGATCGCCGCCGAACTGCGGGGGGACAACCCCAACGCCAAGGTGGATATCTCCCGGTATAAGGGCCTGGGCGAGATGAACCCCCACGAGCTGTGGGAGACCACCATGGACCCGGAGCGGCGCACCCTCAAGCGCATCGAGCTGGATGACGCCGTGGCCGCCGACCAGACCTTCACCATCCTCATGGGCGAGAAGGTGGAGCCCCGCAAGGAGTTCATCGAGCGCAACGCCAAGTACGCGGTGAATTTGGATTATTAAGGGAGGTGGGGCGACCGTAAAAAGGCCGCCCGCCGTGAACCACCCTATCCTGAAGATTGAGAGGCAACAGCATGAGCAAAAAGCCACAGTACGACCCGGAGGAGATCCGGTACCCGGACCAGACCATCGTTACCTCACCGCTGGTGAAGGAGATGGAGCAGTCCTATATCGAATATGCCATGAGCGTCATCAAGGGCCGCGCCCTGCCCGATGTGCGGGACGGCCTGAAGCCGGTCCACCGGCGCATCCTGTACGCCATGTACGAGGACAACCTCACCGCCGACAAGCCCTTCAAGAAGTCCGCCACCTGCGTGGGCGACGTGCTGGGCCGCTACCACCCCCACGGCGACGCCAGCGTGTATGACGCCCTGGTCCGCCTGGCCCAGGACTTCTCCATGCGCTATCCCCTGGTGGACGGCCACGGCAACTTCGGCTCCATCGACGGCGATCCCCCGGCCGCCTACCGTTACACCGAGGCCCGCATGTCCAAGATCTCCAATGAGATGCTGCGGGACATCGAGAAGGACACGGTGAACTGGGACCCCAACTTCGACGAGACCCGCAAGGAGCCCCGGGTGCTCCCCAGCCGTTTCCCCAACCTGCTGGTCAACGGCTCGGCAGGCATCGCCGTGGGCATGGCCACCAACATCCCGCCCCACAACCTGCGGGAGGTCATTGACGCCGCCATCTGCGTGCTGGACAACCCGGAGGCCACCCTGGCCGACCTGATGGAGCACGTGAAGGGTCCTGATTTCCCCACCCGGGGCATCATCATGGGCCGCTCCGGTATCCGGGCCGCCTACGCCACCGGCCGGGGCCGGGTGTGCGTCCGGGCCCGCACCGAGTTTGAGGAGTTCGGCCAGAACCGTACCCGCATCATCGTCACCGAGATCCCCTATCAGGTCAACAAGCGCATGCTCATCAAGAACATGGCCGACCAGGTGGAGGACAAGCGGCTGGAGGGCATCTCCGACATCCGGGACGAGTCCGACCGCAACGGTATGCGGGTGGTCATTGAGCTGAAGCGGGATGCCAACCCCCAGGTGGTCCTCAACCGTCTGTTTGCCCAGACCCAGCTGCAGACCACCTTCGCCATCAACATGCTGGCCCTGGTGGACGACCAGTCCCAGCCCAAGATCCTCTCCCTGCGGCACATCCTGGACGAGTACATCGCCTTCCAGGAGGAGATCATCGTCCGCCGCACCAGATATGACCTGAAGAAGGCCCAGGAGCGGGCCCATCTGCTGGAGGGCCTGCTCATCGCTCAGGACAACATCGACGAGGTCATCCGCATCATCCGCTCCAGCTACGACGACGCCAAGGAGAACCTGATGAGCCGCTTCGGGCTGGACGATGTCCAGGCCCAGGCCATCTGTGATATGCGCCTCATCGCCCTCCAGGGCCTGAACCGGGAGAAGCTGGAGGCCGAGTACAAGGAGCTGGAGGAGCGCATCGCCTACTTCAACGAGCTGCTGGCCAGCGAGGAGAAGATCCGGGGCGTGCTGAAGGACGAGCTCACCGCCATCCGGGACAAGTACGGCGACGACCGTGTCACCGAGATCCAGGACGTGGAGGACGAGATCGACATCGAGGATCTGATCGAGGAGGAGGAGTGCGTCTTCACCCTCACCGCCGGGGGCTACATCAAGCGCACCCCCGCCTCTACCTACCGCACCCAGCGCCGGGGCGGCAAGGGCATCACTGCCATGGCCACCAAGGAGGAGGACTATGTGGATACGGTGTTCACCGCCTCCACCCACGACTATATCCTCTTCTTCACCAATAAGGGCCGGGTCCACCGGAAGAAGGGCTACCAGATCCCCGAGGCGGGCCGCACCGCCAAGGGCACCAATCTGGTCAACGTGCTGCCCATCGAGCAGGAGGAGAAGGTCACCGCCATGATCCACCTGCGCCAGTTCCCCGAGGACCGGTATCTGGTGATGGTCACCCGCAGCGGTACCGTCAAGCGCATCCAGCTCTCCTCCATCTTCACCGCCCGCAAGGCGGGCATCCGGGCCATCACCCTGGAGGAGGGAGACGAGCTCATCACCGTCCGGGAGACCGACGGCGACCAGGCCATTCTGATTGTCACCCACGACGGTATGGCCATCTGCTTCAAGGAGACCGACGTGCGGTGCATGGGCCGTGACGCCTGCGGCGTCCGGGGCATCAGCCTGCGGGAGGGCGACTACGTGGTGGGCGCCGCCCGGGCCAAGTATGACCATCAGGTGCTGATGATCACCGAGAACGGCTACGGCAAGCGCACTGAAATGGACGAGTATATCCGTGCCGACGGACCCCAGAAGCGGGGCGGCTTCGGCCTGAAGGGCTACAACGTCACCGAGAAGACCGGACCTGTGGTGGGCGTCAAGGTGGTCAACGACAACGACGACGTGCTGGTCATCAACGACGCCGGCGTCATCATCCGCATGGCGGTGGCCGGAATCTCGACCTACGGCCGCACCGCCCAGGGCGTCAAGATCATGAATCTGGAGGAGGGGGTCAAGGTGATCTCCTTCGCACGCACCGACCATGAGGAGGAAGAGGAGGACACCGGCGCGACCGAAGGGGAGGAATAAGCCATGGCGAGAAAAAGAGTGACCTATCGTCCCAGTAAAACCGGCTCCGTGTTCGGCGGCGTGGCGAGCTGCATCTTTGTGGGGATCGGCCTTTTTGTAGTCATTCCCACCTTCGGCGCCTTCGGCATTCTGTGGACCCTCATCGCCGCAGGCGGTGCGGTTATGAGTTTCTACCAGGCCTTTGGCAAAAAGTATATGGGCCCCGAAATCCATATTGAGGAGGAGGGGGCGTCGGTGGACGCCCCCAAGGGCGACCCTCAGCAGCGGCTGGAGCAGCTCCAGTCCCTCTATGACCGCCGGCTCATTACCAAAGAGGAGTATGAGCAGAAGCGGCAGGAGATTTTGAAGGAACTGTGATAGGAGATCTATGAAAACAGTCACCATCTACACTGACGGGGCCTGCTCCGGCAACCCGGGCCCCGGCGGGTGGGGGGCCATCCTGCAATACGGACAGTTCAAGAAAGAACTGTCCGGCGGGGAGGCCCACACCACCAACAACCGTATGGAGCTCACCGGGGTCATTACCGCCCTGCAGGCCCTGAAGGAGCCCTGTATCGTGGAGCTCTACTCCGACTCCAAATACGTCATTGACGCCCTGGAAAAGGGCTGGGCCCGCGGCTGGAAGGCCAGAGGCTGGGTGAAGAGCGACAAGAAGCCCGCCCTCAACCCCGACCTGTGGGAGAAGCTGCTGGAGCTGTGCGACTACCACACCGTCAACCTGCACTGGGTCAAAGGCCACGCCGATAACCCGTTTAACAACCGCTGCGACGAGCTGGCGGTAGCGGAGAGCCGGAAGTATAAATAAACATCGACCCGCCCATTGTCCAAAGGAGGACCTATGAAAATCGCCATCGTATTTGACAGTCAGACCGGCAACACCGCCCAGGTGGCCCAAGCCATCCGGGCCGCCTGTGAGGGCCACGATATTGTGGCCTTCGGCCCGCCGCCCCAGAACGTGGATCAGGCGGAGCTGGTCTTTGCCGGGTCCTGGACGGATAAAGGGAGCCTCACCCCCGCCATGCAGGAATTTTTACATAGCCTGTACGGCAAGCGGGTGGCCCTCTTCGGCACCGCCGGGTTCGGCATCTCCGAGCTGTACTTTGCCTCCCTGTCCGACCGCTTCAAGGGGGAGGTTCCCAAGGGCAACCAGGTGGTGAGCAGCTTCTTCTGCACTGGCAAGATGCCCCAGGCGGTACGGGACCGGTATGAGGAACAGCTGAAAGCCGACCCGGACAACGCCAAGCTGAAGTCCATGATCCAGGCCTATGACCTGGCCCTCACCCACCCGGACCAGAGCGACCTGGACCAGGCCGCCAACTTTGCCCGGGAGGCCATGAAAGTATGAAAAAACGCCCTGTTGCTGTGCAACAGGGCGTTTTTTTGCTCTTTTTAGAACTTGACGCGCTCAGCGATATAATTCTTGACCTCAGACATGGGAATACGCACCTGCGCCCCAAAAAATCTTATTTTTTGGGGTCCCCAATTGGATTCTGTGCGGCCGAAGTGAATTCGTCCGCACCAAGGTTTTGGCCTGTGGCCAAAACGCTTGTGACGCCGTGACCGGCGGGATGGAGCAGGTGCGTTATAGTTTGGAAAAAGATTAGAACTTGATGCGCTCAGCGATATAATTCTTGACCTCAGACATGGGAATACGCACCTGCTCCATGGAGTCGCGCTCACGGATGGTAACGCAGTGGTCGGCGGGGGTGTTTTCGTCGCCCACGGTCTGGAAGTCCAGGGTGATGCAGAAGGGAGTGCCGATCTCGTCCTGGCGGCGATAGCGCTTGCCGATGGAGCCGGCGTCGTCGTAGTCCACCATGAAGTCGCGGGCCAGCTCGTCCCGCAGCTGCTGGGCGGGGCCGGACAGGACCTCCTTCTTGCTCAGGGGCAGCACGGCGCACTTGAAGGGAGCCAGAGCGGGGTGGAGGCGCAGCACGGTGCGCACATCGTCGTTGCCCTTCTTGTCCTGGCCCACAACCTCCTGATCGAAGGCGTCCACCAGGAAGGCCAGGGTCACGCGGTCGGCGCCCAGGGAGGGCTCGATGACGTAGGGGATATAGTGCTCGTTCTTCTCCTGGTCGAAGTAGGTCATGTCCTTGCCGGAGGTGGTCTGATGGGCGTTCAGGTCGAAGTTGGTGCGGGAGGCCACGCCCCACAGCTCGCCCCAGCCGAAGGGGAAGACGAACTCAAAGTCGGTGGTGGCGTTGGAGTAGTGGGAGAGCTCCTCAGGATCGTGGTCGCGGAGCCGCAGGTTCTCGTCCTTCATGCCCAGGTCCAGCAGCCACTGGTGGCAGAACTCCTTCCAGTACTTGAACCAGTCCAGCTCGGTGCCCGGCTGGCAGAAGAACTCCAGCTCCATCTGTTCAAACTCACGGGTGCGGAAGGTGAAGTTGCCGGGGGTGATCTCGTTGCGGAAGGACTTGCCGATCTGGCACACGCCGAAGGGCAGCTTCCGACGGGTGGTGCGCTGCACGTTCTGGAAGTTGACAAAGATGCCCTGGGCGGTCTCAGGCCGCAGGTACACGGTGTTCTTGGCGTCCTCGGTGACGCCCTGGAAGGTCTTGAACATCAGGTTGAACTGACGGATGTCGGTCCAGTTGTGCTTGCCGCAGGAGGGGCAGGGGATGTTGTGCTCCTCCACAAAATTCTTCATCTCCTCCTGGGACAGGGCGTCCACAGGCTTAGGCAGGGTGAAGCCGGTCTCGGCGCACCAGTCCTCGATGACCTTGTCGGCGCGGAAGCGCTCCTTGCACTCCTTACAGTCCATCAGAGGATCGGAGAAGCCGCCCACGTGGCCGGAGGCCACCCACACCTGGGGATTCATGAGGATGGCGGCGTCCAGACCCACGTTGTAGGGATTCTCCTGGACGAACTTCTTCCACCAGGCCTTTTTGACGTTGTTCTTCAGCTCCACACCCAGGGGGCCGTAGTCCCAGGTGTTGGCCAGGCCGCCGTAGATCTCGGAGCCGGAGAAGATGAAGCCCCGGCCCTTACACAGGGTGACGATCTGCTCCATGGTCTTTTCGGTGTTTTTCATGGTACATACTCCTTTATCTGGCCCAGAACAAAATAGAAAGCCCTGAGCCGTTTTTCGGCTCAGGGCGAACAAAATGTCCGTGGTTCCACCTGAATTCGTACCTGGCTGGTACGCTCTTCGTTCCCGGTAACGGCGGGGGACCGGCGGGGCATTGCCTCCCCGCGGCTCACGGGCGCCTTCCCTCCACCTCCGCCGGAGCCTTGCACCGTCCGGCTCTTCTCTGGGGCGGAAATTTGGGGGTACTCTTCCCGATCACTGCCTTATCGTGGGCCATTCTATCATTTTTTCCCCCACCCGTCAAGGCAAAAAGGGGCTAATCCTTACCGGCGGGACATAATTTCGTCCAGCAGGGAATGGGCGGCCTCCTCCTTGCTCATGAGGGGGAGCTCCCTGGCTCCGTCGGCGGAGATGAGGGTGAGCACATTGGTGTCCACCCCGAAGCCTGCCCCCGCCTGCTTCAGGTTGTTGGCGGCAATGAGGTCGATGTGCTTCTTCTCCAGCTTCTTTTTGGAGTTTTCCACCATGTCACGGGTCTCCATGGAGAAGCCGCACAAAAACTGTCCGGGGACACGGTGTTCCCCCAGCCAGCCCAGAATATCGCTGGTGCGGGAGAGGGGAAGGGAGAGGTCGGCATCAGTGCCGCTCTTCTTGATCTTGTCCTCCGCCACACAGGCCGGGCGGTAGTCGGCCACGGCGGCGGCCTTGATGATGATGTCCTGGTCCGGCGCCCGGCTGGTCACCGCCTCAAACATGTCCTGAGCGGACAGGATGTCCACCACCTCCATGTAAGGGGGCTTTTTCAGGTTCACCGGCCCGGACACCAGGGTGACGGAGGCGCCCCGGGCGGCGGCGGCTTTGGCAATGGCATACCCCATCTTGCCGGTGGAGTGGTTGGTCAGATAGCGCACCGGGTCCAGAGCCTCCCGGGTGGGACCGGCGGTGACCAGCACCCTGAGCCCTGCCATGTCCTTCTCATGGCTGAGGGCGTGGAGGACGCACTCCAGCAGGTCCTCCGGCTCGGGCATCTTGCCCTTGCCCACCGCCCCGCAGGCCAGCCGTCCGCTGGCGGGCTCCACGATCTCCCAGCCGTACTTCCGCAAAATGTCCAGGTTGTCCTGGGTGACGGGGTTTTCGTACATCTTGGTATTCATGGCGGGGGCGGCGATCTTGGGGCAGTTGCAGGCCAGAATGGTGGTGGTGAGCATATCGTCGGCCAGGCCGTGGGCCAGCTTGGCCAGCACGTTGGCGGTGGCGGGGGCCACCAGCACCAGGTCGGCCTGGTCAGCCAGGGCAATGTGCTCCACCTGGAACTGGTAGTTGCGGTCGAAGGTGTCTACGCTCACCCGGTTGCCCGTCAGGGACTCAAAGGTGTGGGGACCGATGAACTCGGTGGCGTTGCGGGTCATGACCACCTGGACGTTGGCCCCCTGCTTCACCAGGGCGGAGGCCAGATTGGCGGATTTGTAGCAGGCAATGCCGCCGGTGACCCCCAGCAGCACGGTTTTTCCTTTTAACTGCATAGCAAAATGCTCCTTATGATCTGTAAGTGCCTCAATTATAGCAGACAGAAAGTAGGTTTTCCACATTCCCATTGCATTTTGGGGATAAAACCGCTATAATAACTCCGGCTGTCCCCATCCGGGGCCGCTGTACTCTCAGGAGACGGCAGGCCGTACAGGACAGGGGGGCGGTCACCCAAAATACGCGCTGTATCCGCTCAGGAGGAACGGCAGCTGGAGGTAATTGAATATGAAACAAGCGCTCACCCGGTCCCAACGGAGCAAGCAGGTGCAGGGCATGGCCATTCTGGCCATGTTTACCGGCATCATCTTCCTGCTCACCTTCACCCCCCTGGGTCTCATCGACCTGCCCGTGATCAAGGCCACCATTCTCCACGTACCGGTTATCATCGGCTCCATCCTGCTGGGGCCCAAGAAGGGCGCGTTCCTGGGAGGAATGTTCGGTCTGTCCAGCCTGATCAAGAATACGCTGGTGCCCGGTCTTTCCTCCTTTGTGTTTACCCCCTTCATCCCCGTGCCCGGTCTGGACCGGGGCAGCCCCTGGGCTCTGTTCATCTGCTTTGTACCCCGTATCCTGGTGGGCGTTACCCCCTGGCTGGTGTACACCTTCATTAAGTTCCTGTTCCGGAAGTCCAACGCCGGTGTTCAGACCGTGGGCATGGTGATCGCCGGTATCGTGGGCGCCCTCACCAACACCGCCCTGGTCATGGGCTCCATCGGAATTATCTTCACCGAGGCCTATGCCGCCGCCCAGGGCATCCCCGCCGACGCGGTGCTGGGCTTTATCCTGGGCATCGTGGCCGCCAATGGCGTGCCCGAGGCCATTGTGGCCGCCGTGGTCACTCCCGCCGTGTGCGTGCCCCTGGTGCGGGCCCTCAAGCTGGAGAAGAAGGCCCCCGCCGCCGTTCAGCCCGCCTGAGATGCTGCTCACCGTTGACATCGGCAACACCACCGTTGCCATTGCCGGTCTGCGGGGGGAAGAGGTGGCCTTTGTGAAAAAGCTGCCCAGCGACCCCGCCCTGGACTGGACCGCCGCTCTCAAAGGGCTGCTGGAGGGTGTGGAGGCCCAGGGGGCTGTCCTCTCCTCGGTGGTGCCTGCCCTTACCGGCCCGGTGGGGGAGGGATTGAAAGCCCTCACCGGAAAGCCAGTCCTGGTGGTGGACAAAAGCACCGACACCGGCCTGGATCTCAGAGGGTACGACACCGCCAACCTGGGCATGGACCGGGTGGTGGACTGCGTGGCCGCCCTGGCCCGGTACAACCCCCCGGCGGCTGTCTTTGACATGGGCACCGCCACCACCCTGTCGGTGGTGGATCGTGGGGGTGTGTTCCGGGGCGGCATGATCCTGCCCGGCCTGGCCCTGGGCCTGGAGGCCCTGTCCGCCCGGGCCGCCCAGCTGCCCCCCATCACCCTGTCCGCCCCCCAGGGCCTGCTGGGCACCGACACCGTGTCCTGTATGGGGTACGGCGCCCTCTACGGGGCCGCCGGGGCCATCGAGGGCATTGTGGCCCGGCTGGAGCAGGAGCTGGGCCCTCTGACGGTGGTGCTCACCGGTGGCAACAGCACCCTGGTGCGCCCTCTGCTGCGCATCTCCACCGCCTGGGAGCCCCACCTGACCTTTCTGGGTCTGGGAGAGATCTGGCGGCGCAGACAACCATAGCATATGATGTGAAAAAACCGGCCCCGTTTGGGGGCCGGTTTTACTTTTGGGGCAGTTTGAGATATACTAAGCACAAACCGGGAAAAGGAGCGGAGAAGATGGACAGACGCAGGTTGGCTGACGTGGCCGCAGGGCGCAGACCGGCGGAGCTGGTGCTGAAAAACGCCCTTGTGGTCCATGTATTTACAGGGGAGATGACCCTGTGCGACGTGGCCATTGAGGGCGGATATATCGCGGGTCTGGGCAGCTACCAGGGCCTGGAGGAGCACGACTGCACCGGCAAGATCGTCTGCCCGGGGTTCATTGACGCCCACATACACATGGAGTCGGTAATGGCCTCCCCCTTTGAGCTGGCCCGGGCCATTGTGCCCGCAGGCACCACCACCGTCATCGCCGACCCCCATGAGATCGTCAACGTGTGCGGCACGGCGGCGGTGGACTACCTGCTGGAGGCCACCGAGGAGCTGCCCCTGAACGTATACCTGATGCTGCCCTCCAGCGTGCCCGCCACCCCCTTTGAGACCAACGGCGCGGCGTTTGGGGCGGCGGAGATGGAGCCCTATCTGTCCCACCCCCGGGTGCTGGGGCTGGGTGAGGTGATGAACTATCCGGCGGCCATCGGGGGCGACCCTGAGGTGGTGGAGAAAATCGCCCTGGCCCGGCGCTTCGGCAGGCTGGCCGACGGCCACGCCCCGGGGATCACAGGGAGGGATTTGCAGGCCTACGCCTCCCTGGGCATTGCCACGGAGCACGAGTGCACCACCTTTGAGGAGGCGGCGGAGAAGCTGCGGGCGGGGCTGGCGGTGCTGGTACGGGAGGGCAGCGCGGCCAAAAACACTGCCGCCATCCTGGGCGGCTGGCTCAAGTCCGGGTATCCCGACGACCGGCTGCTGCTGTGTACCGACGACAAGCACATCGACGATGTGAGTGAAACGGGCAACGTGCGCCACAACGTGCACCTGGCCATCCAGATGGGGGTGGACCCGTTGACCGCCATCCGGATGGCCACCATCAACGCCGCCCGGGTATACGGGCTGCGGGAGCTGGGTGCCGTGGCCCCCGGCTACCGGGCCGACCTGGTGGTGCTGGACCGGCTGGAGGACGTATCGGTGCACACGGTGTACAAGGACGGCGTGGAGCTGTCCCGGGCCTTTGGGGGGCTGGCCCCCGTGCCTGTCCCGGCGATCCTCACCGACTCGGTGCGCTGCCGCCCCCTGACGGAGGACGACGTGGCGCTGCCGGTACGGGGAAAGGCCCACTGCATCCAGCTGGTGCCCCATCAGATCGTCACCCGCCATCTGGTGGAGGAGGTGCCCTGCCGGGAGGGCTTCTTTGCCCCCGACGCCGTCTATACCAAGCTGTGCGTGGTGGAGCGCCACGGCAGAAACGGCAACCTTGCGGTGTGCCCCCTGAAGGGCTACGGCATCACAGGGGGGGCCATCGCCACCACGGTGGCCCACGACAGCCACAACATCATCGCGGCGGGGGACAACGACCGGGACATTGTGACGGCGGTCAACCATCTGCGGGAGATGGGGGGCGGCTATGTGCTGGCCGCCGGGGGAAAGATTTTGGGCCAGGTGCCCCTGCCCATCGCCGGGCTTATGAGCGACGCGCCCTGGGAAAGGGTGCGGGACGAAACGGCGGCCATTCTGCGCAAGGCCTACGGCATGGGCATACCCAGCCATGTGGACCCCTTCACCACCCTGTCCTTCCTGGCCCTGCCGGTGATCCCCCAGCTGCGGCTCACCGATCGGGGGCTGTTCGATGTGGACCGCTTCTGCCTGCTGTAAATAGGGACAAAAAGAACGGTGACGGCCCCCGGGGGGCTGTCACCGGTCCTCTTTTTTCAGTTCCTTCAGCAGCCTCAGCTTTCGATGGCGGTACCACACGCAGTTGAAGATGTTGCCGATGATAAGGATGTTGCCGCACAGATAGAGCCACACCAGCATGATGATGATGGAGGCCAGTGACCCGTACACCAGGGAGTACCGGGAGGACAGACCGATGAACAGGGAGAAGAGCATGGAGAAGGCGGACAGGGCCACCGAGGCCAGAAAGGCACCGGTGAGCACCGGGGGACGGGGCTTGCTCCGGGGGGCCGCCACCCGATACACCAGCAGCACAAAGAGGAAGACAAACAGAAAGAGGAGCAGAAAGCGCATCCACTGCCAGTCCCAGGGCAGGGTATGGGAGTCCAGGTGGAGCAGCCTCTCCACCGCCTGGAAGAGCCACCCGCCGGTGAGAAGCACCACCAGGGACAGGAAGATGGTGACCAGCAGCAGCAGAGCGAAGAGTACGCTGGCGATCACCTGCCGGAAGCCCCGGTAGCCCTTGCGGCCATAGATCTCCTCCATAATATGCATCAGGGCCCGGAAGGCCGCCGAGGCAAAAAACACCGTCATGAAGATGCCCGCCACCAGCAGGCCGGGGGACTGGTTGGTGGTGATGTAACCCACATACTCCCGCAGTACCCCCAGAATAGCCCCGGGCAGCAGGGGAGCGGCGGCGGCAATCAGCTCCTCCAGATCCACCGGCAGCAGACTGATAAAGGCATTGATGCAGATGAGCAGAGGGAAGAAGGACAGGATGAGGAAGTAGGCCAGCTCGGCGGCCGAGCGGGAGATGTGCTTGGAGAAGTAGAGCTCCACCATCTCCAGAATGAATTTCACCGGCTTCTTTTGCAGCAGCGCCTTGGGCATGGACCCACCTCCCCATACAGGCTCTCAGTCAATATACCATAAAATGGAAGGTGATGCAAGAGAAAGGCCCAGTTTTGGGCAGCAAAAAACCGCCTGCGCGGCAGGCGGTTTCATGTTGACCACAGATTAGGCCAGCTTGTTCAGCTTGATGGTCATGGCGCTCTTCTTGTGCGCAGCGTTGTTCCGGTGCAGCAGACCATGAACCACGGCCTTGTCGACCGCCTTAACGGCCACCTTGTAAGCGCCCTCGGCCTCGCTGCGGTTGCCTTCGACCACCGCGGCCTCAAACTTCTTGAGTTCGGTCTTGAGGGCGGACTTAGCGGCCTTGTTCTGCATGGCCTTGGTCTTGTTCACCAGGACACGCTTCTTGGCAGACTTAATATTCGGCAAACCAAACACCTCCTCCGATGACGATAGTAATACACATAGTTTGCCCTGTGCATTTTTACATTCTAGCAGGTGAGCAAAGAAATTGCAACAGTTTTTTTCAGATTTTTTCACTTTTTTTGTATATGGGGGCTCTCTCCGCAAAAAATAGAGGAAAGCAGCAAACCAAACACCATATCTTGGGGGTATCAGGAGGGTCAACATGGAAAAAAGACGGACCGATCTGGCGGTGGAGGCCGCCCAGCTGTGGCGGGAAGGTGGCGCCGGGGAGCTCCGTGGGGTGGAGCAGACCGAATCCACCCGGGAGGGCTACCCGGTGACCACGGTGCGCATCCTGGACGATGAGGGGGCAAAAGCCATCGGCAAGCCGGTGGGCACCTATGTGACCATCACCCTGGACGGCCTGGCCCGCCGGGAGGAGGACGCCTTCGGCCGGGCGGCCCGGGCGGTGGCCGCCGAGCTGACTGCCTTGCTGAAGCTGCCGGAGGGTGCTCCCGCCCTGGTGGTGGGGCTGGGCAACCGGGCCATCACCCCCGACAACATCGGCCCCGCCGCCGCCGATCACACCATGGTCACCCGCCATCTGGTGGAGCAGGTGCCCGAGCACTTCGGCTCCTTCCGGCCGGTGGCCGCCCTGGCGGCGGGGGTGCTGGGTACCACCGGGGTGGAGAGCGGGGAGCTGGTGCGGGCGGTGACCGAGAAGATCCGTCCCTCCTGCGTCATCGCCGTGGACGCCCTGGCCTCCCGCAGCCTGAGCCGGGTGTGCAACACCATCCAGCTGGCGGACACCGGCATCACCCCCGGCTCGGGGGTGGGCAATGCCCGGGCGGCCCTGGACCGGCGGAGCCTGGGGGTGCCTGTCATTGCCGTGGGGGTGCCCACGGTGGTGGACGGGGCCACCCTGGCCGCCGACCTGCTGGCCGAGGCGGGCCAGGCCGACCTGGACCCCCAGGCCCTCCGGGGGGCGGGGGAGGGGGTGCTGGTCACCCCCAGGGACATCGACGCCAAGGTGACCGACCTGGCCAAGGTGGTGGGGTTCGGCATCAACCTGGCCCTCCAGACCGGCCTGACGGTGGAGGATGTGGAGCTCTTTCTCAGCTGAGAAGACGGGTGCAAAAAAAGACCTGCTGCATGTGCAGCAGGTCTTTTGTCTTATTCTTCGTCGAGTTTCAATACTGCCATAAACGCCTCGGTGGGGATCTGAACCGTACCAAGGCTCCGCATCTTCTTCTTGCCTGCCCCACAAAGGGCAAGCCCTTTGCGGGGACCCCAGTTTATTTGACATGCTCGGCGGAAGTGAATTCCGCCTGCGCCAAGGTTTTGGGGCGGTACCCCAAAACGCTTGTACGGCGCACAGCGCCGCCCCGCTTTGCGGGGCCCCAGAGGGCAAGAAAAGATGCGTTCCGTTTATTCCTCGTCCAGCTTCAATACAGCCATAAATGCTTCGGTGGGGATCTGCACCGTACCCAGAGAGCGCATCTTTTTCTTGCCCTCTTTCTGCTTCTCCAGCAGCTTCTTTTTCCGGGTGATATCGCCGCCGTAGCACTTGGCCAGCACGTCCTTGCGCATGGCCTTGACGGTCTCACGGGCAATGACCTTGCCGCCGATGGCGGCCTGCACCGGGATCTCAAAGAGCTGACGGGGGATGTTCTCCTTCAGCTTCTCGCACAGACGGCGGGCACGGGGATAGGCCTTGTCCTTGTGGGCGATAAAGCTCAGGGCGTCCACCTGGTCGCCGTTGAGCAGCATATCCACCTTCACCAGCTCGGACACCTCGTACCGGTCCATCTCGTAGTCCAGGGAGGCGTAGCCCTTGGTGCGGGCCTTCAGGGTGTCGAAAAAGTCGTAGATGATCTCGCCCAGGGGCATGGAGTAGTGGAGCTCCACCAGATTGGTGTCCAGGTACTGCATGTCCTTGTACTCGCCCCGGCGCTCCTGGCACATGGGCATGATGTTGCCCACGTAGTCGGGGGGAGAGACGATGGACACCTTGGCGTAGGGCTCCTCCGCCATCTCGATGTGGGCGGGGTCGGGGTAGTTGTGGGGGTTGTCCACCATGACCACGGAGCCGTCGGTCTTGGTGATGCGGTAGATCACCGAGGGCAGGGTGGTGATGAGGTCCAGGTCAAATTCCCGCTCCAGCCGCTCCTGGATGATCTCCATGTGGAGCATGCCCAAAAAGCCGCAGCGGAAGCCGAAGCCCAGGGCGGCGGAGGATTCCGGCTCGAAGGACAGGGAGGCGTCGTTGAGCTGGAGCTTCTCCAGGGCGTCCCGCAGGTCGGGGTACTTACTGCCGTCCTCGGTGTAGATGCCGCAGTACACCATGGCCCGGGCGGGGCGGTAGCCGGGCAGGGGCTCCGCCGCCGGAGTGTCCGCTCCGGTGATGGTGTCGCCCACCTGGGTGTCCTTCACGTTCTTGATGGAGGCGGTGAAGTAGCCCACCTCACCGGCGATGAGCTCGTCGCAGGGCTCCATGCCCAGGGGGAGCAGGTGGCCGCACTCCAGCACCTGATAGGTGGCCCCGGAGGCCATGAGCTTCACGTTCATGCCGGTTTTGATGGTGCCTTCCATCACACGGAAGTAGACGATGACGCCCCGGTAGGCGTCGTACTGGCTGTCAAAGATGAGGGCCTTCAGGGGGGCCTTGGGGTCCCCCTTGGGGGCGGGGACCTTTTTCACGATGTCCTCCAGCACGGCGGGGATGTTGATGCCCACCTTGGCGGAGATCTCGGGGGCGTCCTGGGCGGGGATGCCGATGATGTTCTCGATCTCGTCCTTCACCCGCTGGGGATCGGCGGCGGGCAGGTCGATCTTGTTGACCACCGGCAGGATCTCCAGGTCGTGCTCCATGGCCAGGAAGGTATTGGCCAGGGTCTGGGCCTCGATGCCCTGGGCGGCGTCCACCACCAGGATGGCGCCCTCGCAGGCGGCCAGGGACCGGGACACCTCGTAGTTGAAGTCCACGTGGCCGGGGGTGTCGATGAGGTTGAGCTCGTAGGTGTTGCCGTCCTCGGCGGCGTAGTTGAGCTTGACGGCACGGGCCTTGATGGTGATGCCCCGCTCCTTCTCCAGGTCCATGTTGTCCAGCAGCTGGGACTCCATCTCCCGGGCGGTGACGGCGTTGCACTGCTCGATCAGCCGATCGGAAAGGGTAGACTTTCCGTGGTCGATGTGCGCAATGATAGAAAAGTTACGAATCTTGGATTGGTCGGTCAAGGTCATACCTCCCGTTTTGATGTGATTTTGGTGGTGGGGCGGCGTCCGTCCCTTATTTCTCCCGGCGCTCCGCCATCCGGCGGTTGATGCGCTCGCCGGTGTTGTGGATGATCTGGAGCAGGGACTGGTACAGGCCGGGGTAGTTCTCCATCAGGGCGTCGTTGTTCATGGGGGGGAAGGTGCCCTTGTCCTTGACGTGGGCGGCCAGGGCCTCGGTATAGTCGGCCTCGGCGCAGATCATGTCGGCAAAGGGCACGCCGGCGGTGAACTGCCGGGCGGAGACAGAGAAAAAGTCCTCGTTCTGGGTGCCGTCGGCCCGGTACAGGTGGCGGAACAGCTTGTAGATGGCGGTACCCAGGTAGTCGGCGGCGGCGTTGATGGCCTCCTTCTTGCCGGTCTTGCCCAGCAGGTCGAAGAGCACGCCGGTGGAGTTGACCAGCAGCTTCTTGTTCAGGGTGGCCAGAATGGAGCCGTGGAGCACGTTGTCCTTCTCGGTGGAGTAGTCGTACAGCTCCTCGGCGGCAATGGTGGTGCCGTCCCGGCTCAGGGTGCGGCCCAGCAGGAAGTCGGCGGACACATTATAATAATTGCAGGCTTTGATGACAAAGGCCAGGCCCGGCTCCCGGACCCCGTTTTCATAGTGGGACAGCAGCGCCTGGCTGATGCCCAGGTCCTTGGCCACCGCCCGCTGGGACGCTCCCTTCTCCTGCCGCAGCAGGGACAGGCAGCGGGAAAAATCTGAAGTCATAGTGCACCTCTCCTCAAAAACAGTGTGTATAGTATAATTTCAAAAATACAAAAAGTAAAGCGATTTTTTTCACAATATTTTTCACCCTGGTCCTTGTGATTGTCGTAAAGACGGGTGTATAATGGTTGTACCGCCAAGTATTTGGCAAAAGTACGGATCTTTGAAACGGAGGAGTTTCCAATGGCTATTCATATGTTCCAGACTCTGATCGACACCCTGAAGAAGAGCCCCAAGCGCATCGTCTTCACCGAGGGCACCGACGCCCGCATCCTGGAGGCCAGCGCCCGTCTGCTGGCCGGTACCTTCCTGACCCCCGTGCTCATCGGCAAGGAGGAGGAGGTCAAGGCCGCCGCCGAGGAGGCCGGCTACAACATCCGGGGCGCCGAGATCATCGATCCCGCCACCTACGCCGACATGGACAAGATGGTGGAGGCCATGGTGGAGCTGCGCCGCGGCAAGATGACCGCCGATGAGTGCCGGGCCGCCCTGCAGAAGGGCAACTACTTCGGCACCATGCTGGTGAAGATGGGCGTGGCCGACTGCCTGCTGGGCGGCGCCACCTACTCCACCGCCGACACCGTCCGTCCCGCCCTGCAGCTGATCAAGACCAAGCCGGGCAACAAGATCGTGTCCTCCTGCTTCATCCTGGTCCGTGAGGGCGTGGGCGAGAACACCGTGCTGGCCATGGGCGACTGCGCCATCAACATCGACCCCACCGAGGACGAGCTGGTGGAGATCACCACCGAGGTGGCCCACTGTGCCCGCACCTTCGGCATCGACCCCAAGGTGGCCATGCTGAGCTACTCCACCAAGGGCTCCGGCAAGGGCGAGACCGTGGACAAGATGCGTCATGCCTACGAGAAGGTGATGGCCACCAACCCCGATTTCGCCGTGGACGGCGAGCTGCAGTTTGACGCCGCCGTGTCCCCCAAGGTGGGCCAGCTGAAGAGCCCCGGCTCCGCCGTGGCCGGCTATGCCAACACCTTTATCTTCCCCAATATCAACGCCGGCAACATCGGCTACAAGATCGCCCAGCGTCTGGGCGGCTTCGACGCCTACGGCCCCGTGCTGCTGGGCCTGAACGCCCCCATCAACGACCTGTCCCGCGGCTGCAACGCCCAGGAGGTCTACTCCATGGCTATTATTACTGCTGCGCTGGCCTGATCAACTACTTACCGGAAACCGGAGCGCCCGCAAGGGCGCTCCGGTTTTTTGTGTCCGGGGGTGCCCCGGCAAATTGCCAAAAAATTTTGGCGGGGCGGAACAAAAAAGCCGCCGGTCTTGGGGGTGGGGCCGCCGGTTTGGGAAGGCGCCTACCAGATATCGTGGTATGAAAATTTATTCCGCCGTAAGGAGAGGAATGGTCGCTTTTCCCCGGAAACCCTTGACTTTTTGCGTAAATGCGTGTATCATTACGACTGTAACCATTTGTAACCTTTTCGTTTCCACCTGTTACCGATCGGATACAGATCGGAAACAGGGGCATTCTTATTTCATGATATAGGAGGGGAATCCCCCCATGGACGAGATCCTTCATATTCCGCAGGAGCCCAACGGCGAGAGCCTGGCCCTCCGTCTCCGCAGCCGAGCCCAGGCCGCCGGCGCCGCCATTCAGGCCGGCGTGAAGCGGTTCCAGCACTGGTCGGACGCCGCCACCGCCGGCGGCGGGCGCATCATCAGCCCTCTGCACTTCCTGGCGGCTGCCGCTGTGCTGGGCGTGGCCGCCGTGGTGACCACCGTGTACACCCCCGCCTACGTGGTGGAGGTGGACGGCGTGGCCCTGGGCACCGTCACCTCCAAGCAGGTCTTTGAGCAGACCGTGGACCGGGTGGAGGCACGGGCCACCGAGATCCTGGGTCACGACTACACCCTGGATGGCGAGGTCACCTACTCCCTGGCCCTGGCTGAGCCGGAGAACATCACCCCCACCGCCCAGTTTGAGACCTATCTCTTTGAGCAGATCGGGGACGTGATGCAGAATTATGTGCTCACCGTCAACGGGCAGTTCATCGGCGCCGCTCAGGACCGGGAGACCATCACCTCTGTGCTGGATCAGGTCAAGTCCGCCTACATCAATGAGAACACCATCTCTGCCGAGTTTACCTCCGGCGTGTACATCACCCACGAATACACCGCCTCCGACGTGGAGCAGGACACCGACGCCATGCTGGCTGCCCTCACCGCCAACCAGAACGGCCAGACCACCTACGAGGTGCAGAAGGGCGACACCTTCGTGGACATCGCCTTTGCCAACGGTATGACCCTGTCCGAGCTGGAGGCCCTCAACCCCGACGTGGACAGCAGCCGCATCTACATCGGTCAGATCGTCAACGTGAAGGAAGAGGTCCCCTTCCTGTCCGTCAAGACCGTGGACCATGTGACCTACACCGAGGCCATTGAGTGCCCTGTGGTGGAGGTGGAGGACAGCTCCATGTATCAGGGTCAGTCCAAGGTGCTGGACGCCGGTACCCCCGGCGAGCAGGTGGTCACCGCCGATGTGGCCTACCTCAACGGCGTGGAGCAGGAGCGGGAAGTGCTCTCCACCGAGGTTACCCGTGAGGCCACCAACAAGGTCATCGCTGTGGGTACCAAGGTGCGGCCCTCCTGGCTGCCCACCGGCTCCTACATCTGGCCGGTCTACGGTCATATCACCTCCAGCTTCGGCTATCGCTCCATCTTCGGCTCCTACAGCTACCACAGCGGCCTGGATATCGCCACCGCTTACGGCACCACCATCAAGGCCTCCGACGGCGGCACCGTCATCTGGTCGGGCACCGGCACCGGCAGCAACTGGAGCTATGGCAAGTACGTCATCATCGACCACGGCAACGGCGTGCAGACCTATTACGCCCACTGTTCCAGCCTGCTGGTCTCCACCGGCGACAAGGTCTATCAGGGACAGGCCATCGCCCGGGTGGGCTCCACCGGCCGTTCCACCGGCAACCACTGCCACTTTGAGATCAAGATCAACGGCACCTCGGTCAACCCTCTGGCTTACCTGGGTTGAGCCGATTCCTGTGAAACAAAGCCCCGGCGCATCCCAGATGCGCCGGGGTTTTTTGCGTTTGCCGCCCGTTGCAATCCCATGGAAAAAGCCATATAATAGAAGTTAGTAAACCATGTGTTTCACTGAAAATCCAGGCGGTCAGCGCCGGGTGCGGCGGCAATCACGAGAGGAGGACCTTCCATGGAGCGCTATGACGTGGCGGTACTGGGCGGGGGGCTGCTGGGCTGCTTTATGGCCCGGGAGCTGCGCCGCTACCCCCTGAAGGTGGTCCTGGCGGAGGCCCGGGAGGACGTGTGTACCGGCATTTCCCGGGCAAACACCGCCATTGTATATACCGGCTGCGACACCAGGCCGGGCACGTTGAAGACCCGGCTGTGCGTGGAGGCCAACCGGGGCTTTGATACCCTGTGCCGGGAGCTGGGGGTGCCCTTTTCCCGCCGAGGTTCCCTGATGGTGAGCTATGGCCCCCGGGCCGACCGGGTTTTGCAGAACAAGCTGCTCCAGGGGATGGAGAACGGGGTGGAGGGATTACGCCTGCTCTCCGGCCGGGAGGCAGAAGAACAGGAGCGGGGGCTGGCCCCCGGCGTGTCCTCCGCCCTCTATGCCCCGGGCACGGGGGTGGCCGACCCCTGGGGGCTGTGCTACGCCGCCTGGGAGAACGCCCTGGCCAACGGGGTGGCCCCCTGGCTGGGGGCCCCGGTCACCGACCTGCTCCCCGAGCACGGGGGCTGGCGGGTGGTTACCCTCCGGGGGGAGCTGTGGGCGGCGGCGGTGGTCAACTGCTGCGGTCTCCACGCCGACCAGGTCCAGGAGCTGGCCGCCCCGCCATCGGTACGCATCTCTCCGGAAAAGGCGGACTACCTCATGCTGGACGAGGGAGCGGGGAACTATGTGGGCCACGTCATCTTCCACGAGCCGGAGGAGAAGGGCAAGGGCCTGACCCTGGTGCCCACCCTGGAGGGCAAGCTGCTGCTGGGGCCCACGGAGGAGGGGGCCGCCGGGCCGGCTTCCGCCACCACCACGGCAGGGCTGGGCAGGCTGCGGCAGCTGGCGGCCCAGGTGGCCCCCCAGCTGGACCTGAATCTTACCATCCGCTCCTTTGCCGGGGTGCGGCCCCGGCCCTACAGCGTGGTGAGCGCCCGCAGCATCCACGACTTTACCATTACCAATCCTGCCCGGGGACTGTGGAGCCTCATCGGCATCAAGACCCCCGGTCTCACCTGCGCCCAGGCCCTGGGGGCCTGGCTGGCCCCCCAGGTGGCTGAGACCCTGGGCAGGAGGGAGCCCGACCCCACCTTCCGCCCCGAGCGGAAGGCTCCGGTACGCCCCCGGACCATGAGCCGGGAGGAGCGGGCCGCCCTGGTGGCCCGGGACCCGGCCTACGGCCGCATTCTGTGCCGGTGCGGCGGGATCACCGAGGGGGAGGTGCGGGACGCCATCCGCCGGGGTGCGGTCACCCTGGACGGGGTGAAGCGGCGGGTGGGCACCGGCCTGGGCCGGTGCCAGGGCTCCTTCTGCACCGACCGGGTGATGGAGCTGCTCTCCCGCATGCTGGGTGCGCCTCCGGAGGACCTGTGGAAGGACGGGCCGGGTTCCCGGCTGCTGACAGGAGGACGGTATGGAGAAGGTTGATCTGCTGGTGGTGGGAGGCGGCGCGGCAGGCATGTCCGCCGCTCTGGCCGCCGCAAGCGCCGGACCGGTGTCGGTACTGCTGGCCGACCGGGAGACCCGGCTGGGGGGCATCCTGCCCCAGTGCATCCACCACGGCTTTGGGCTGGGCTATTTCCGCCGGGACCTGACCGGCCCGGAGTACGCCGGGCGCATCATCGCTCAGATGGAGGGGGCGGCGGTCAGTGTGCGGCTGAACACCACGGTGCTCTCCCTGTCCCAGCGGCGGACGGCGGAGCTGTCCGGCCCCACCGGGTATGAGACCATTTCCTTCCGGCGGCTTATCCTGGCTGCGGGCTGCCGGGAAAGGACCATCGGCTCTCTGCCGGTCACCGGCACCCGGCCCGCCGGGGTGTACACCGCCGGTCTGGTGCAGCGGATGCTGAACCTCCGCCATTGGAAGCCCGGCCGCCGCGCCCTGGTGCTGGGCAGCGGGGATCTGGGGCTCATCGTGGCCCGCCGCCTGGCCCTGGAGGGCTGTCAGGTGGTGGGGGTGGTGGAGCAGAAGGGAAGCTGCGGCGGCATGGTACGCAACTACCGCTCCTGCCTGATGGAGCAGAACATCCCCCTCATCACCAAGGCCACCGTCACCCGGCTCCACGGGGAGGGGCGGCTCACCGGCGTCACCCTGCGCCGCCTGGACAGCGGGAAGGAGGAGCGGGTTGCCTGCGACACCCTGGTCACCGCCTTGGGCCTCATTCCCGAGCGGGAGCTGCTGGCCGGGCTGGGGGACAAGGTGCCCGGATGGGCCTCCCTGTGCGGTAACTGCGACTATGTCCACGACATTGTGGATACCGTCACCACCCAGGCCGAGGAGCTGGGCCGACAGGTGGGCCTGGAATTGTTGGGCAGAGGATAAAACGAAAAACGGCCCCCATCGGAGCGCTCCGATGGGGGCCGTTCTCTTTGCTGTTATTCCTCGTCTTCCTTCTTGGTGCACACGATGTTCAGCTCGTTGAGCTGGGCGTCGGTCACGAAGCTGGGAGCGCCCAGATCCCGGACAGCCTGGGCTGTCCGGGGACCCGGGGATGATTTTACATGCTCGGCGGAAGTGAATTCCGCCTGCGCCAAGGTTTTCGCCGACGGCGAAAACGCTTGTACGCGCAAAGCGCGCCCCGCGCTGCGGGGTCCTGATGATGGGCGCTGTTATTCCTCGTCTTCCTTTTTGGTGCACACGATGTTCAGCTCGTTGAGCTGGGCGTCGGTCACGAAGCTGGGAGCGCCCATCATCAGGTCCTGGGCGTTCTTGTTCATGGGGAAGGGGATGATCTCACGGATGGACTCCTCACCGGCCAGCAGCATGACCATACGGTCCACGCCGGGGGCGATGCCCGCGTGAGGGGGCGCGCCGTAGGTGAAGGCGTTGTACATGGCGGGGAACTTGGACTTCACGTCGTCCTCGCCCAGCCGCACCAGCTGGAAGGCCTCGATCATGATCTCGGGGTCGTGGTTCCGGACGGCGCCGGAGGACAGCTCCACGCCGTTGCACACCAGGTCGTACTGGAAGGCGGTGATGCTCAGGGGGTCCACCTCGCCGGCAGCCGCCTTCTTCAGGATCTCCAGGCCGCCGTTGGGCATGGAGAAGGGATTGTGGCAGAACTCCAAAAGCCCGGACTCCTCGCCGATCTCGTACATGGGGAAGTCCACGATCCAGCAGAACTCATAGCGCTCCTTGTCCATGTGGTTGGGGCAGAAGGCGCCCAGCTTGGAGCGGAGCACACCGGCGGTCTTCTGGGCGGCCAGCAGCTTGCCGGCGGTCAGGCCCACGAAGCAGCCGGGCTCCAGGCTCAGGGCGGACACCACGGCGTCCTTGATGGGCTGGACAAACTTGGCGATGCCGCCTACGATCTCGCCCTTCTCATCCAGGCGGAACCAGTAGGCCTTGTTGCCGGACTGGACCTCCACCTCATTGCAGATGCCGTCAATCTGCTTGCGGGTGCCCTCGAAGCCGGACACCACCACCGCCTTGACGGTGTTGCCCTCGAAGGGACCGAAGCCGCAGTTTGCCAGCACTTCGGTGGCGTCGGTGACAGTCAGGTCGATGCGCAGGTCGGGCTTGTCGGAGCCGTACTTGTCCATGGCCTCCAGGTAGGAGATGCGCTTAAAGGGGGCCTCAGAGGCCACGTTGTAGGCGCCGTACTTGGCAAAGATGGGGGGCAGCACGTCCTCCAGCACGGCGAACACGTCCTCCTGACCGGCAAAGGCCATCTCCATGTCCAGCTGGTAGAACTCGCCGGGGGAGCGGTCGCCGCGGGCGTCCTCGTCCCGGAAGCAGGGGGCGATCTGGAAGTACTTGTCGAAGCCGGAGGCCATCAGCAGCTGCTTAAACTGCTGGGGAGCCTGGGGCAGGGCATAGAACTTGCCGGGATGCTTTCTGCTGGGCACCAGATAGTCACGGGCGCCCTCGGGGGAGGAGGCGGTCAGGATGGGGGTGGTGATCTCCATGAAGCCGTGGTCGATCATGGAGGAGCGCAGGGCGGCCACCACCTGGGAGCGGAGGATGATGTTGTTCTTGACCTCCGGGTTGCGCAGGTCCAGATAGCGGTACTTCAGACGCTGGGTCTCGTCGGCCTCCCGGCTGCGGTTGATCTGGAAGGGCAGCTCGTTGTGGCGGCAGCGGCCCAGCACCTCGATCTTCTGGGGCACCACCTCGATGTCGCCGGTGGGCAGCTTGGGGTTCTTGGAATCCCGCTCCCGCACCACGCCGGTGACGGCGATGGTGGACTCCTTGTTCAGGGCCTTGATGGTCTTGACCATCTCCTCGGTCTCGGCCACCACCTGGGTGGTGCCGTAGAAGTCCCGCAGGACGGCGAAGCCCAGGCTGGCGCCTACCTCACGGAAGTTCTCCAGAAAGCCCGCCAGGGTGACGGTCTGGCCCACCTGCTCCATGCGGAGCTCCCCACAGCTGTGGGTGCGGTAGGCAGTTTTCACGTTTGCCATGTTAAATCAACTCCAAATTGTAATATACAATATTAAAAATACAATAGGGACTGGAAATCCTTATTTCAGATCCAGGTACCGGCTGTAATACACCTGCACGTCGAAGTTCTTGTAGAGGTCGGTGCCCTCCTTGGCGGTGACGCCGAAGTGAGTCAGGGCGGTGTTCTTCACATAGTCCAGGAAGGAAATTCCGTCCACGGTGTTGAACCAGTTGAACTCCATGCCCTGGGCGGCGCAGTCGGCCTCCAGGCCGTCAATCAGCTCCTGGACATAGGGCAGGTAGGCCCCGGCAGTGGTGCCGCCCGTAAAGAGCACGTCAGAGGGATTCAGCCCGGCGGCGGTAAAGGGGGTGTAGTCGGCGGGGGTGAAGGACTGCCGCAGCTCGGTACGGGCCACCCGGGCCACCATGGCGGCGGTCTCCATCCGGGTCAGGGACTTGTCAGCGGCAAAGGTGCCCCAGCTGTCCACGCCGGTGAGGATGCCCGCGTTGTAGAAGCGCAGTACGTCGGGGTCGGTGCTGTCGGGCAGGGCGGTGATGGTGTTGATGGGGGAGAGCATGTCCTCAGGCACCACGGCGGACAGCAGGGTGACAAACTCCTGCCGGGTGGCCTGCTTGGTGGGGTCGGGCACGTCGATGCCCAGGCTCTCAAGATACTCCACATAGGAGAAATACCAGGGCAGGGTCTCGCCGGGCTTGGGGGTGGCCATGGGGATAGGCTCCCCGGTGATGGCCTCGTTCATGCGGGCGGCAATGGCGGCCACCTCGCCTGCGGTGAGCACCTGATTGGGGGCAAAGCCGGTGTTGGTACCCGTCATCAGGCCCACCTCATAGCACACCTGGACAGGGGCGGCGTACCAGGAGCCGGCCTGCACATCGGTATAGCCGGGGTAGTCGTTGACCTTGGGGAAGGCCTCCTCGGGGGAGAGGGCGGCGGCGGAGCCCACCAGAAGGGCGGCGGACAGGACCAGAGCGGCAAGCTTTTTCATCAAAGGGTTCCTCCTTGTCAAATCTCGTTGGGTCGCCTTTTATAGACGGCTTGAAAGGGGGAAAGTTCCATTCAGTCCTTGTCCCGGATGGGAGCGCCGCAGGCCCGGGCGGCCAGACCGGCCTGGACCAGGGCCACCGCCTCGGCGGGGGTGACGGTCTGCTGCCCACCGGTGGTCAGATCCTTCACGGTCACCTTGCCCTGGGCGATCTCATCCTCGCCCAGGAAGGCGGCGTAGGGGATGGACAGCTTGTCGGCGTAGGACAGCTTCTGCTTGAACTTCTTCTTCTCGCAGTGGAGCTGGCAGCGCACACCGGCGTCCCGCAGGGTGGTGGCGAAGGAGATGGCGGCGGACAGATCCTCGGTCATGGGCAGGATGAGCACGTCGGCGGGGGCGGTGAGCAGGTCCTCGTTCAGGTAGCCCTGGGCCTCCAGCACGGAGAACAGCCGGGTCAGGCCGATGGAGATGCCCACGCCGGGCAGCTGCTTGTCGGTGTAGTACTCGGCCAGGTTGTCGTACCGGCCGCCGGAGCAGATGGAGCCCACCTCGGGGTGGTCCAGCATGACGGTCTCATACACGGTGCCGGTGTAGTAGTCCAGGCCCCGGGCAATGGTCAGGTCCACCATGAAGTGGTCCTCCGGCACGCCGTAGGCCGCCATATACTTGACCACGGTCTCCAGCTCGGACACGCCCAGGTCGAAGAGCTCGTTCTTGCCCTTGAAGGGCTCCAGGGCGGCCATGGGGTCCTCCGCCGCCAGCAGGCCCAGCAGGGTGTCGGCGGTGTCGGGGGCCACGTTGAAGTCGTCCACCAGGATGGCCTTTACCTTCTCGGGGCCGATCTTCTCCAGCTTGTCGATGGTGCGCATCACGTCGCCTGCCTGCTCCTCCAGGCCCAGCAGGGCAAAGAGACCGTTGAGTACCTTGCGGTTGTTCACCCGGATCTTGAAGCGGCGCAGGCCCAGGGCGGTGAAGGTCTTGTAGATGATGGAGGGGATCTCGGCCTCGTTGGTGATGTCCAGGGCGCCGTCGCCGATGACGTCGATGTCGGCCTGATAGAACTCCCGGTAGCGGCCCTTCTGGGCCCGCTCACCCCGGTACACCTTGCCGATCTGGAACCGGCGGAAGGGGAAGGTGAGCTCATTCTGGTGGAGGGCCACATACTTGGCCAGGGGGACGGTCAGGTCAAAGCGGAGGGACAGGTCGCTGTCGCCCTTGGTGAAGCGGTAAATCTGCTTCTCGGTCTCGCCGCCGCCCTTGGCCAGCAGCACCTCGCTGGCTTCAATGGCCGGGGTGTCCAGGGGGGTAAAGCCGTAGAGAGAATAGCTCTTGCGGAGGATGTCCACCATCCGGTCAAACTGTACCTGACGGGCAGGCAGCAGCTCCATAAAGCCGGACAGGGTACGGGGTTTGATCTGGGCCATAGTGATGCTCCTTTGTATCGTTACATTTGGAATTTTGGTTTGGTGGGGGAGCGGATATCCGCAAAAAGGCGCTCTCGTCCCTTGTCACGGGACGAAAGCGCCTGCTTTCGTGGTGCCACCCATGTTCGGCGCAAAAAGCGCCCTCTTTCCTTCTGGTGCGGGAAGGGGACCGCGCCCGTCTCCGGGCCCGCTGGTGGAGCCGTCTCCCGGCCGCCTGCCGCAGGTCCTTCCAGCCAGGGGACCCTTCTCTGGTGCGGCGGTGTGAGCGGTACTTGCTCCGTCGTTGCGGTATCAAATTTGGGGCAGATGGATTATGCGGTAAAAGGCTTGGTCTTGGGATTGATGATGTCGCGCCAGTCCAAGTCCCCCCGCTCCAGGCCGTGGATGAGCATCTCGGCGGTAGCCACGTTGGTGGCCACGGGGATGTTGTACTGGTCGCACAGACGGGTGATATACTTCAGGTCCGCGTCCAGGTCGCTGGACTGGGGATCGGAGAAGAACAGCACCATGTCGATCTCGTTATAGGCGATGCGGGCGCCGATCTGCTGGCTGCCGCCGTGCTCGTGGGACAGGAAAAGCTGTACCGGCAGACCGGTGGCTTCGGCCACCAGGCGGCCCGTCGTGTTGGTGGCGCAGATCGTGTGCTTGGACAGGATACCGCAGTACGCAATGCAGAATTGCACCATCAGCTCTTTTTTCCGATCATGGCTCATCAACGCGATATTCATAGTACACCTTCTCTTCCTTTCAAGCCCGCAGCTTCATCAGCGGGACCCGCTGGCCCGTCAGCCGCTTGGCGATATTTAAGTAAGCAACAGCGGCGCCCCGGCTGGCGCACAAAATCAGGGGTTCGCCCCGGTTGCCGCTGAGGATGACCTGGGGGTCCTCCGGCACGATGCCCAGCAGGGGCAGGCCGGCGGTATCCATGGCGTCGTCAATGGTGGTGTGGAGCCGCCGCAGCAGCTTGGGCTGCACCCGGTTGACCACCAGATGGAGCTGGGGCAGGCTGTGGCGCAGCTCGGACACGGTGCGCTGGGCGTCCCGCAGGGCGGAGGCGTCGGTGGTGGAGACCACGATGGCCCGGTCCGCCGCGCAGCAGGCCAGGCGGAAGCCCAGTCCCAGTCCCGCGGGGGAGTCCATGAGGATATAGTCGTACTTCTGCTTGGCCTGACGTACCAGATCCCGCATGGCGTACTCGCTGAGGGGCTCATCCGGCAGGGTCACCGGCGCGGTGATGAGGCTGAGCCCCTGGATCACCGGGTGGGGGACTGCCGCCCGCTCCAGCGGACAGCGCCCGCAGAGCACATCGGTAAAGTCCATCAGGGCCCGGTCGCTGAGGCCCAGGTTCAGGTCCAGGTTGCGCAGGCCGATGTCCATGTCGATGCACAGGACCTGGTGTCCCAGGGCGGCCAGACAGGAGCCGACGCCGCCGGTGAGGGAGGTCTTTCCCGTGCCCCCCTTGCCGGAGGTTATGACGATTGCTGTGGACATAGGCTCACTCCCGACATACAAGATTAGAATAACACATTATTTCGTGGGACGCAATGCGTAACTGAGTTATTGATTCACAAATTCTCACTTTAGAGGGGGGATTTTTGCATTCTGGCCCACCGGCGGGGATAACCCTGGGGGGTGGGGGAGACCTTTTCCACCACCACGACACGGTGGGTCACCCCGGCACCCGGGATCTCATAGTCCACCCGGGGGAGCAGGCGGCCCCCCAGCTTGGCAATGGCCCGGGCAGCCTTGTCCACCTCGTCGCCGCTGTCCACGCTCTTCATGGCCAGGAACTTGCCCCCCACCTTGACGTAGGGCAGGCAGAGCTCGCTCAAGAGCTCCAGGGAGGCCACCGCCCGGGATACGGCAAAGTCAAAGCTGTCCCGGAAGCCCTCCTGATGGGATTGCTCCTCACCACGGGCGTGAAGACAGGTGACCTTGTCAAGGGAAAGCGCTTCACACACGGTTCCCAACCAATCGACCCGTTTCCCCAGGCTGTCCAGCAGGGTGACGGTAAGGGAGGGCTCCAGAATCTTCAGGGGCATGCCGGGGAAACCGGCACCGGTGCCCACGTCGATGAGGGTCTTGTTTTTGAAGTCCTGGCCGATGGTGAGCAGGGCAGCGCAGTCCAGGAAGTGGAGGTCCACCACCTGGTCGGGGTCGGTAATGGCGGTGAGGTTCATCACCTGATTCTGCTCCAGCAGCAGGCGGCCGTACTCCGCCAGCTGTCCGGCGGCCTCCGGCGGCGGGGTCAGGCCCAGGGCGGCAAGGCCCCGTTCAATGCGTTCTTTCATTGTCCACCTCCGAAATTGGCCAGCAGGGGAGGGATGCCCAGCACCAGACTGATGATGAAGCCCACGGCGCAGACCACCGCCAGAATGGTCATGGACACCTTGCGGGAGTAGGTGCTGTCCGGGTGGCGGGCCAGATAGAGGGAAATGGCGAAGATACCGGCGATGCCGGGGCAGGCGAAGAGGGGGGCGATGCCGGTGAGATAGGTGCCCTGGGTAAAGAAGGGGTAGATGTTGAGCGCAACAAAGCCCAGCATATAGACGATGCCCACCCAGGCCATGATGCGCTTGACGGGGGAGGCGGGGGTGTAGGGCTCCTTCTCCTCAGGGGACGGGTTGTTTTCCGGTCTGTCACTCATGATGTTGCTCCTTCAGCAGGTCCCGAATCTCCGTGAGCAGCTGCTCCTGGGTGGTGAGCACCGGCTGGGCCGGGGCGGTCTCGGCGGCCTCCTCCTTCTTGCGGTGGAAGCGGTTGATCCCTTTCACCAGGCAGAAGATGACGAAGGCCATGATGAGGAAGTTGACCACCGCCTGGATGAAGCTGCCGAAGGCGATGGTGGCGCCTCCCACCTGGAAGGACAGGGCAGCAAAGGTGGATTCCCCGATGAAGATGCCCACAAAGGGCATCAGAATATCATTGGTCAGGGAGTCCACGATGGTCTTGAAGGCTCCGCCGATGATCACGCCCACCGCCAGGTCCATCACATTGCCCCGGGCGATGAATTTGCGGAACTCGGCCAGAAAGCCTTTGGTTTTTTCTTTTGCGGACATAGATACTCCTTTGTATGGGGTAAAAATCAAATAGGGGAGGGGGGAGGCGGTCACCGGCCGTCCCCCCGTTCCATTACGCCTTGGGGGTGAGCACTTCCTTGCCGCCCATGTAGGGACGCAGGGGAGCGGGGATCTTTACGGAGCCGTCGGCCTGGAGGTTGTTCTCCAGGAAGGCGATGAGCATACGGGGAGGCGCCACCACGGTGTTGTTCAGGGTGTGGGGCAGATAGGTGCCCTTCTCGCCCTTGACACGCATCTTCAGGCGGCGGGCCTGAGCGTCGCCCAGGTTGGAGCAGGAGCACACCTCGAAGTACTTCTGCTGGCGGGGGGACCAGGCCTCAATGTCGCAGGACTTGACCTTCAGGTCGGCCAGGTCGCCGGAGCAGCACTCCAGCTGACGGACGGGGATGTCCATGGAGCGGAAGAGCTCCACGGAGTAGCGCCACATCTGCTCGTACCACTTCATGGAGTCCTCGGGCTTGCACACCACCACCATCTCCTGCTTCTCGAACTGGTGGATGCGGTACACGCCCCGCTCCTCGATGCCGTGGGCACCCTTCTCCTTGCGGAAGCAGGGGGAGTAGGAGGTGAGGGTCTGGGGCAGCTTGTCCTCGGGGATGATCTGGTCGATGAACTTGCCGATCATGGAGTGCTCGGAGGTGCCGATGAGGTAGAGGTCCTCGCCCTCGATCTTGTACATCATGGCGTCCATCTCAGTCTGGGACATGACGCCCTCCACCACGTTGCCGTGGATCATGAAGGGGGGCACGCAGAAGGTAAAGCCCTTGTCGATCATAAAGTCACGGGCGTAGGCCAGCACCGCCTCGTGGAGGCGGGCGATGTCGCCCATCAGGTAGTAGAAGCCATTGCCGGACACACGGCCGGCGGAATCCATGTCGATGCCGTCGAAGGACTCCATGATCTGGGTGTGGTAGGGAATCTCAAAGTCGGGGGTCACGGGCTCGCCGAAGCGCTGGACCTCCACGTTGCAGGAGTCGTCGGGACCGATGGGCACGGAGGGGTCGATGATGTTGGGGATGACCAGCATGATCTTGCGGATCTCCTCGGCCAGCTCGGTCTCCCGGTTCTCCAGGTAAGCCAGACGGTCGGCGTCCGCCTTGACCTCGGCCTTCAGGGCCTCGGCCTCCGCCAGCTTGGAGGGGTCCTTCTTGGACTGGCCCATGAGCACGCCCACCTGCTTGCTCTTGGCGTTGCGGGCGGTGCGCAGATCCTGGGCCTCCTGGATGGTCTTGCGGTTCTCAGCGTCCAGGGCGATGACCTGATCCACCAGGGGGAGCTTCTCCTCCTGGAACTTCTTCTTGATGTTTTCCTTGACGGCCTCGGGATTCTCCCGGATAAACTTGATATCCAGCATGGTGTATTCAACCTTTCTGATATTTGATAGGGGAGGGGGGGCAGGCGGCGTTCCGCCGCCTGCTGTTCCACGTGAAACAATTCCTTTTAATAAAGAGCGTCGTAGATCTCCTGATAGCGGTCGTAGGGGGAGAAGCGGTCGTTGTCGGTGACGCTCTCACGGGGCAGGTATTCGGGCAGCTCCTCGCCCATCTCCTGGATGAGGCTGCGGGCCTGGCTGTAGCGGCCCCGGACATAGGCCTCGTTGATCTGCCAGAACCAGTCCATGGCCTGGCTGCTCTTGGTCAGGTCGGCCACCTGCTCCTCCAGATCCTCCAGCTGATTCTCCTGGTCCCGGATGGTCTGCTGGTTTTCGGAGAAGGCCTGCTCCAGATCGGCCACCTGCTTGGACAGCTCCTCGTTCTGCTCAATGGTGTTCTGGAGGGACTGGGAGGCCGAGTTGGAGGTCTCCTGCAGGTTGTTGATGGCCTCCTGGTTGGCCCGGCGCTGCATCAAAAAGGACATGAGCAGCAGCAGAAAGGCTGCCGCGAAGAGGATCATCAGATAGAACAGGACCGGGTTGCGCTTGTCGGGCTTCTCGTGCTCCGCCTCATGCTGGAGCTGGCCCCGCTCCTGCTTGTCGGAATCGGGCTTGCTCAAAGGTCGGCACCTCCTTGATGGGCGGAGGGCAGCTGCTCCAGCAGGTCCAGCAAAACGTTCAGATCCTCCGGGTTATAGTATTCCAGCTCCACCTTGCCTTTTTTCTTGCCGTTGACAATGTGGACCTTGCGGCCAAAGCGGGTGGCCAGGGTCTTTTCCGCCTCCCGCAGATAGATGGACAGGTCGGGACCGGGGGTGGGGGAGGGGGGCTCCTTCTCTCCGGCGGCCAGCCGCTTGGCCAGAGCCTCGGTCTGACGGACGCTGAGATCCTCGGCAATGACCTTCTGGGCCAGCTTCTTCTGCAGCTCGCCGCTGGGCACGGAGAGAATGGCGCGGGCATGTCCGGCGGACAGCCTGCCCTCCTCCAGCAGCTGATGGACGGCGTCGGGCAGGGCCAGCAGCCGCAGGGCGTTGGCCACCGCAGGCCGGGACTTGCCCACCCGCTGGGCCACTTCCTCCTGGGTGAGGCCGTACTCCTCCATCAGCACCTTGTAGCCGTTGGCTTCTTCCACCGGGTTCAGGTCCTCCCGCTGGAGGTTTTCGATGAGGCCCAGCTCCATGACCTTCCGGTCGTCGGCCTCGATAATGACAGCGGGGATCTCGGTGAGACCGGCCAGCTTGGCCGCCCGCCACCGCCGCTCCCCGGCGATGATCTGGTAGTAGCCGGAGGACAACCGCCGCACGGTGAGGGGCTGGATGACCCCGTGAGTGCGGATGGAGTCGGCAAGATCGTGGAGGGACTCCTCGTCAAACCGCTTCCGGGGCTGCTTCAGCCCGGGCTCCACCTGGGAGATGGGGAGGGAGAGGGAACCGCCCTCCTGGGCCTGGAGGGCGGCGTCGCCCAGCAGCGCGCCCAGGCCCTTGCCCAGGCCGCGTTCCAATGCCATACTTATTCGCTCCTTTCTTCCCGGGTGATGGCGTACTGATTATGCTCCAGCAGCTCGGAAGCCAGGGCGGCATAGGCCTCGGCCCCCCGGGAATAGGGGTCGTAGGCCTGTACCGGCTTGCCAAAGCTGGGGGCCTCGGACAGACGGACGTTGCGGGGGATCACCGTGGCGTACACCTGGCCGGGGAAGTGGCGCTTGACCTCCTCCGCCACCTGCATGGACAGGTTGGTCCGCCCGTCGTACATGGTGAGCACCACGCCCTCCAGCCCGATTTTGGGGTTGAGGGAGCGCTTGACGATGCGGATGGTGGACAGAAGGTCGCTGAGGCCCTCCAGAGCGTAATACTCACACTGCACCGGCACCAGCACCGAGTCGGCGGCGCACAGGGCGTTGAGGGTGAGCAGCTCCAGGGAGGGGGGACAGTCAATGAAGATGTAGTCGTACTGATCGTCCAGCTGGGCCAGGGCGTTCTTCAGCAGATACTCCCGGTCGGGAGCGGTGATCATCTCCACCGTGGCGCCGGTGAGGGACTTGTTGGCGGGGATCACGTCCGCATAGGGAGTGTTTACCACCGCCTTGCTCACCTCCACACCGTTGAGCAGTACATCGTAGATGTTGGGGGAGATGGTCTTGTCCACGCCAAACCCGGAAGTGGTGTTGGCCTGGGGGTCAAAATCACAGACCAGCACCCGCTGGTCCAGCTTTTTCAGGGCGGCGGCCAGGTTGACGCAGGTGGTCGTTTTTCCGACCCCGCCCTTCTGATTTACAATAGCAATGGTCTTTGCCATAGCGCACCTGCCTTTTTTCTCTTAACGGTTCGAGTCTTATTATATCCCGTTATAAAACGCAATTCAACTGAATTTGAAAAAGATTGGATGTTTCACTGTTGCGTTGTTTCACGTGAAACAAGGCAGGTAATAAAAAAGGGGAGTGTTTCACGTGAAACAGTGAAACACTCCAAAAGAGAGGGGATCAGCCTTTGGGAATGGTAATGGTCAGCTGGATGGCGTCGGCGGTCTCCTGCCGCTTGCAGTTGGCGTTGACACCGGCGCTCTTCATCATGGACAGCCCTCGGGTAACGGTGTTGAGGAAGAGCCGCACATCCTTAATAATAAAGGCGGGCTTCTTCCTGGGTGACTTGCCGGGGGCGGGGTGGAGCAGCTCCTCCACATACTGCTCCGTTCTGGCTACCGTCAGCCCCTCCTCCGCCACATGGCGGGCGGCCTCCTCCTGGAGGGCAGGGTCGTCCAGCTTGAGCAGGGCCCGGGCGTGGCGCTCGGTGCAGCCGTGCTGCCGCAGAACGGACAGGGCGGCAGGGGGGAGGCGGAGCAGCCGCAGCTTGTTGGCCACGGCGGACTGGGACTTGCCGATGCGCTTGGCGGCCTCCTCCTGGGACAGGTGGTAGGTCTGGATCAGAGAGGACAGGGCGGCGGCCTCCTCCACAAAGTCCAGGTCCCGGCGCTGGAGGTTTTCCACCAGGGCCAGCAGGGAGGACTCCTGGCCGTCCACGCTGACGATGATGCAGGGCACTTCGGCCAGCCCCGCCAGCTTGGAGGCCCTCAGACGGCGCTCCCCGGACACCAGCTCATATCCAGCCACGGTACGGCGCACCGACAGGGGCTGGAGCACGCCGTGCTCCTTGATGCTGGCGGCCAGCTCCTCCAGGCCGTCCTGGGCAAAAAACTTCCGGGGCTGTCCCGGATTGGGGGCAATGGTATGGATGGGTAAAAACTGGACCCGATTGCTTTCAAACAGGCCCTTTCGACGTAACAGCGGCATAAAAAGCGCCTCCTTCGCGGGCGTAAATGGTTGATCTGACTATAGATTACCATATTTTTCCGCAAAAGAGGCCTAAGGGTGTCGAATGGGAAATATTTTCCATTTACCAACCGGAGGGGTCCAGGGCGGCGGCCAGGCGGCGGAGGAACACCAGGTTGCTGGGCCGCTGGGGCGGCAGGCCCTCCGTCAGGGCCAGATAGGCGGGAGTGGGGTTGGCGTGGAGCTTGTCCACCATGGCCCGGATGTTCTTTTCCACGCTGGCGTAGCTGGTGTGCTGGTCGGAGATGGTGGGGGCGTAGGCCTCCTTCAGCAGGGCGGAGGGGTCCTGACAGAGCACCGCCGCCGCCCGGGCGGCGGCCTCCACTCCCATACCGGCGGCCCCCATCTCCTCCAGCAGGGCCAGGGCGGCCCGCTTCAGAGGGGCCAGACAGAGGAATTGGAGCAGCTCGGGCAGGGCCTGGCAGTTCACCGGCTTCACCAGATAGTAGCTGGCCCCCAGGGAGAGGGCGCACTTCACCACCCCCTGGTGGGACACCTGGGAGGTAACCACCACCACCGGCCCGCCCCGCCTGCGGCGGAGAGCCTCCAGCACCCCAAGGCCGTCCAGACCGGGCATCACCAGGTCCAGCAGCACCACATCGGGGCGCAGCTGGTCAATGAGCTCCAGACACTCCAGACCGTCCTTTGCCGCACCGCACAGGGACAGCCCGGGCAGCTGAGGGATGGCGGCCGTCAGCAGCCGCCGGGCGGCGGGATCGTCCTCCGCCACCAGGACCCGGATCTGGTCTGCCATCTTATTGCTCCGGTCCCATGGCCTCCGCCGCCTCCAGAGCCAACTGAAGCATATGGGTGGCCAGCTCCCGGTTCAGAGGGGTGGTCTGGCGCAAATGGCGGGTGAGCCGGTCCACCGCCGGGTCCTCCGGCAGGGTCCCGTGGGCAAGGTATTCCAGACTGACGCCCAGCACCTGGCTCAGTTCTACAAAAATGGCCATGGACATACATTTTTTGCCCTGCTCAATGTCGCTGACGTACTGGGAGGTGATCCCCAGACGCTCTGCCAGATGCTCTCGGCTCATGCCCAAATCTGCCCGACAGTTCCACACCCGTGTCCCTACCTGGGCCAGCCATTGCTTTCTCTCTTTCTTTTCCGTGATAACCACCCCGCATCTCCTGTGATCTCAACTATAGATATAGGGTGGCACAACTATATGTTTTTACAAGAAACGATAGTTTGTAAAATATCAACTTTAAATTATACGGCTTATGAAAGCGCAAAAAAAGCAGCAGCGGGGCAACTGCCGCCGCTGCTGTTTTGCAGGGGTTGGGTTCAGGCCGCGGGGGAAGCGGTGGGCTCCGCCGCGGGGGTCTCGGTCTCGGGGGCGGGGGATTCGGTCTCTGCCGCCGGGCTCTCAGAGGCCTGGGCCTCAGCCTCGGCCTGCTTCTGCTCCTGCCACTCCATCACCATGTTCATCATGAAGTCGTAGAAGGCCTTGGGGTCCAGCTTGTCGTAGGCGTCGGTGGTCTCCACCTTGGCGTCGGCGGTCCACTGGTCCAGCATCTGGTTCATGGCGTAGTTGGAATAGGCGGCCCGGGTGTCCTCGTTGTCGGCGTTCTGCCGCAGCAGGATGTGGTAGCCGTAGTCGGTGGCCACGGGGGCGCTGATCTCATCCACAGCCAGGGCGGTGCCGGCGGTGACGAACTCGCTCACCAGGGAGGAGGAGCCGTCCAGCAGGGCGCCGGAGGCCAGGAAGGTGTAGCCCTCAGGCTTGAGCAGCTCGCCGCTGGTCTCGTCCCGGCCGTCGTCGCTCTTCTCGTTCATGGCGGCGTCAAAGGCGGCGATGGGGTCGGCGGCGGCGGTGATCTCCTGGTAGAGGGCGTCGGCCTCAGCCTTGGTGGCCGCCTTCTCCTCGTCGGTGACGTCGGAGCCGTCGTCATGGGCGGGGAAGGCGATGAGGATGTGCTTGCAGTTGTAGATGCCCTCAGCGTCGATCATGTTCTGGATGTCCTCGTCGGTGGGGGTGAGCTCACCGGCCTCCTCCATGGAGGTCTGGAGGTTCTGCACCTGATAGTAGGCGTCGTTGAGGGAGAGGTAGCCCTCCCGGGAGATGCACTGCTGGTCCAGCCACTCCTGGGTGGTGAGGCCGTAGTACTGCTCATACATGGCGCCCACCTGCTCCAGCTGCTCCTCGGCCTCGGCACGCTGCTCCTCGGTGACGTTGGCGCCCTGCTCCTCGGCATGGTTGGCCACCACGGCGTACAGCTTGCTGATCTCCAGGGCCTTGTTCTTCAGATAATCGTTGGTGGGCTGGTCCTCAATGGTCTCCTCCCAGGCCTCGTCGTCGGCCAGGTAGCCGGCGCTCTTGGCCTCGGAAATGCTGGTCAGCAGCCAGTACAGGTACTGATCGGCGGTGACGTCCCGGCCGTCCACGGTGAAGAGAACGGTGTCCCGGGCCAGGCCGGTGGCCTGGTAGGCGATGTCATCGGCGGCGGGGGTGGGCTGGGGGTCGGCAGTGCTGCACCCGGCCATGGCGCCGATGAGAAGCGCGCCGCTCAGTCCGGCGCACAAGAGTTTTTTCCAGTTCATGCTTCTTTCCTCCTTGTTTTAGGCCTTGCTTGAAAATTGTCAACACGCCCAATCGGCAGGTTTTTTGCCCGCTGGACGGCCCAATTTTTTCTTGAAATCCGTCAGGATTCCTGCAAAAAAATTGCTTGCCAGCAGCCAAAATCCCTCGCCGCTGGGCATATCGCCAATCTTCAAACAAGGCCTCGCCGGACAGTACCGGCGAAACAGGGATAGTGTACACCTTTTTTCCCGCCCAGGCAAGAAAACCGGGGCGGCGTTCACTGAAAATTCACAAACGCCGCCCCGGTGTGGGGTGTATGCAGTTGAATCGGCGGCTCAGGCCCGCAGGAAGCCCTTGCCGAAGATCTCGCTGGAATTGGCCACGATCATGAAGGCGTGGGGGTCCACCTGCTTCAGGTGGCGGCGCAGGGCCACCGCCTGGCCCCGGGAGAGCACGGTGAGCACCACATGGTGGACGTCGTGGGTGTAGGCCCCCTGGGCGGTCCAGACGGTGGCGCCCCGCACCAGGGTGTGGGTGACGTAGTCGCACACATGCTCCGGGTCGGAGGTGATGACGAAGAAGGCCTTCCGCCGGTTGAGGGACTCAATGGCCGAGTCCACCAGCACCGACTTGAGGGCCAGACCCAGCAGGGAGCACAGGCCCGCCGTGGCGTCAAAGACAAAGAGAGCTGCGGCGGCGATGGCCACGTCGGAGATGAGCAGAGCGGTGCCCACGTCCAGGCCGGTGTACTTCTTCAAAATCATGGCGGCGATGTCGGTGCCGCCGGAGGAGGCGTCGATGTTGAACAGGATGGCGGCCCCCAGGGCGGGCAGGATGACGGCGAAGAAGAGCTCCAGCATCAGCTGGTCGGTGAGAGGCTCGGTGAGAGGCCATACCCAGGAGAATACCTGGATGAGGCCCGCCGACAGCAGGGAGCAGTACACCGTGCGGAACCCGAAGCCCTTGTCCAGCATGATGAAGCCCAGGATGAGGAAGAGCACGTTGATGATGGTATTGTAGGTGGAGGCCGACAGCATGGGCAGCACCTTGCCCAGCAGGATGGACAGGCCGGACACGCCGCCGATGGAGAAGTTGTTGGGGAATTTGAAGCAGTAGACCCCCACCGAGATCATGAGGGCGGCCACATTCATCCATACAAATTCCTTCAGGAAACGCTTTTTATCCGGGTGCACAGCAATCCCTCCTTATTCAGCCGGTCAGCGGGCGGCATTGACGGCGCTCCACACGTCATAGCCGGTGGAGGCGGGGATGGTGCCCACCCGCCACAGGGACACGCCGGTGACGCCGAAGAGCCGGGCCAGCTGGAGCTTGTCCGCCACGCTTTGGGCGTCCTCGTACCATACCTTATAGCGCTCCCCCTCCTCATTGGTGTAGACGGCGCAGGGGTTGCGGTACTTCTCGCTGTAGGTCACCACCGTGTCCGGCTGGGCCAGCCGCCCGGCCAGGGTGTCGGTACCGGGGTGGTAGATGGTGGTGTCCAGCAGGCGGCCGTTCTCGTCAATGTGGAACCCCGCCGTGCCGAAGGAGATGGCCAGGGCTACCTTGCTTACATCCTGTACGCCGGTGTCCGGGTCGGTGATATCCCGCAGGGCCTCGTACACGCTGGCAAAGGGGGTGACGGGGGAATCGGTGTTGCCGGTGCCCACATAGGAGCCGGGGACGGAGGTCCACTGGTAGTCGTGGGCCATGAGGATCACCTTGTCGCACACCTCGCCCAGGCCCCGGTAGTCAAAGCCGGTGTACCAGGTGTCGGGCTGGACGCAGACATACAGGGTCTTATCCTCCGGCAGGGCGGAGCGCAGCTCCTCCATAAAGGTGGCATAATTCTTCTTTATAGTATCCCCTTTCAAACCCTCGAAGTCGATGGTGAGCCCGGCGTAGGACCCGGCGGCCTCCACCAGGGCAGAGATGGCCTGGGCGCGGGCATTGGAGTCGTTGACCACCGCTGCCACTGTGGAGGTGGTGGAGCCGTCGGCCAGGGTCACCGCGTCGGTGGCCGAGCCGAAGACGCACAGGTTATAGTCTACCCCGTGGCTGGTAAAGTAGTCGGTGGCGGGGGTGGGGTCGGAGGGGCGTACCCAGTCGTTGCCGTTGGCGCTGGTGGAGTTGAGGGTGGGACCGCTCTCGCCGTACTCCAGCCGGGCCCAGCCCACGCTGACGGCGTCCATATGGGCGGTCAGGTTGATCTGGGAGTAGGAGGAGAAGGCGTAGAAGCCGTGGAGCCAGTCGGTTTTGGAGGTATAGCGCTCATACACCCGCACCAGCATGGCGGCGGCTTCCTCCCGGGTGGCCGAGTGGGTGGGCAGGAACTTGAGCTGGCCATTGGGCCCGGCCACACCCCGGATCATGCCGATGTCGTAGGCGATGGCGATGTAGCCCGTGTTGGTTTTCACGTCGGTGAAGGGGAGGGACAGGGAGGACAGGTCCCCGGCCAGGGTGTCGTACCCCAGGGCCCGCACCAGCATCACCGCCATCTCCTCCCGGCTGATGTAGTCCAGGGGGCGGAAGGCCCCGGCGCCCTCCATCACGTCGTGGGCCCGGGCGGTCTCCACGGCAGAGTAGTACCACTCTCCGGTACCGCAGTCTATGTAGGAGGGAGAGGCGGGGGAGATCATCTCCCAGTCAAACATCCGGCACAGAATGGTGACAAATTCCGCCCGGGTGATCTCGTCCCCCACGCCGAAGCGGCCGTCGGGGTAGCCCTCCATCAGGCCGTAGGTCTGGGCCTTCTGGATGTCGGCCTGGGCCCAGTGGCCGCTGGTGTCGGAAAAAGCCCGGGCCTGAGGGGACAGGGGGGCGGCGGACAGTAACAAAACGGCGGTAACAGCCGCCGCGCACAGCCGGCGTTTGAGCATAAAAAGGACCCCTCCTTTTATAAAAGTATGGCGTCAGTTGGGCTGCCGTCTCTATTTTAACAAAGGAAAAGGCAAAGTACAACGGAAAACCGAGGTGGGCAGACCGGCGGGAGTAAAAAATCAACTTGACATATCAGACAAAATTTATAAAAAGAGATGACGGGAGAGCGGTTTTTTGATAGAATATGGTCAGTTGCAGTAGGATGCAGAATTCGATACAATAAATATGAATTTTTTGTTAAGGAGACGGCGATATGAAATTGCTGGAAGATCGCATCCGCACCGACGGCGTCATTCGGGATGGCGGCGTGCTGAAGGTAGACAGCTTCCTCAATCACCAGATGGATGTTAAGCTGTTTCAGGAAATGGGCAAGGAATTTTTGCGCTTGTACAAGGACTGCGGGGTTACCAAGATTTTGACCATCGAGGCATCGGGGATCGGGATCGCGTGTGTGGCCGCGCAGTTTTTTGATTGCCCGGTGATCTTTGCCAAGAAGAACAAGACCAAGAATATCGCCGGCGACGTGTACACCTCCAAGGTGGAGTCCTTCACCCACGGCAAGGTGTACGATATCATTGTGGCCAAGCAGTTCCTGCTGCCCGAGGATCGGGTGCTCATCATTGATGATTTCCTGGCCAACGGCTCCGCCCTCCAGGGCCTCATCAATCTGGTGCGGGACGCCGGGGCCACCCTGGTGGGTGCCGGTATCGCCGTGGAAAAGGCCTTCCAGCCCGGCGGCGATTTGATCCGGGGCATGGGCGTGAGAGTGGAATCTCTGGCGAAAATCAAGTCCATGAGCGTGGAGGACGGCGTGGAGTTCTGCTGAGGACCCGCCCCTGGCCCCTCTTTGTATGTTCAGACCAGCCCGTCGGGAAGCGGGCTGTTTTGAAGGAAAGTTGGAAGTCAAACAGGATTTAAAAGGAGGAACACTGGACATGAAGAAGAGAAAACTGCTTGCACTGCTCCTGGCTGGTTCCATGATGCTGGGCCTGGCCGCCTGCGGCGGCGGCACCCAGGGCGGCAGCGAGAGCCCCTCCGGCGGCGGTGAGACCGTTTCCGGCGGCGAGACCGAGGGCAAGACCGTCAAGGTTGGCCTGATCTGCATCGGCGACGAGAACGACCAGGGCTACACCTACAACTTCATCCGCGGCAAGGAGGCCGTCACCGAGGCCCTGGCGGAAAAGGGCATCACCATTGATTGGCAGATCAAGTGGAACATCGGTGAGGACTCCTCCTGCGAGGACGCCAATATCGAGCTGGCCGAGGCCGGCTGCGACCTGATCATCAACAACTCCTACGGCTTTGAGCCCTTCATGCTGAAGGTGGCTCCCGATTATCCCGAGATCGAGTTCATCGCCTGCACCAACCAGGCCTCCGCCGTGGACGACCTGCCCAACACCCACAACGCCTTCGCCAACATCTATGAGGGCCGTTACCTGGCCGGCGTGGTGGCCGGCATGAAGCTGCAGGAGATGATCGACAACGGCGAGATCACCGCCGACCAGGCCGTCATCGGCTACGTGGGCGCCTACTCCTTCGCCGAAGTGATCTCCGGCTTCACCGCTTACTATCTGGGCGCCAAGAGCGTGTGCCCCAGCGTGACCATGAAGGTCCAGTTCGTGGGTTCCTGGTCCGACGCCACTGAGGAGGGCAATGCCGCCCAGGCTCTGTGCGACGCCGGCTGCGTCATGATCTCCCAGCACTCCGACAACACCACCCCCGCCACCGCCGCTCAGAACGCCGGCGCGTTCCACACCGGCTACAACAACGACATGATCTCCGTGGCCCCCGAGGCCTCCCTCATCGGCACCCGCATCGACTGGTCCGTGTACTTTGAGTACGCCATCGAGGCCGTTGCCAACGGCGAGGAGTTTGAGCAGGATTGGTGCCACGGCATGGACGAGGGCGCCGTGGTCATGACTCCTCTCAACGAGGAGATCGCCGCTGCCGGCACCGCCGAGAAGCTGGCTGAGGTGGAGGAGGCCATCCGCTCCGGCGAGCTGCAGGTCTTCGACACCACCACCTTCACCGTGGAGGGCCAGCCCCTCACCACCTGCATGGCTCTGGATACCGACGGCGACTTCGTGGCCGACTCGGAGGAGGCCGTGTTTGACGGCGCCTTCCATGAGTCCTACTTCCAGTCTGCGCCTTACTTTACCGTGCAGATCGACGGCATCGAGTGGCTCAACTCCGCCTATTGATGACCTGACCCAAAAGAGGGCTGCACCAGCAGCCCTCTTTTCTGTCTTTTCCCGGGAAAGACAGTGACCCATTACTCACCCACGTCTCATCACAGGAAGGATGACAGCCTTGGAACCTGTCCATGCAATCGAACTCAGACACATCACCAAGCGTTTCGGCACCAAGGTGTTGGCCAATGACGACATCGACCTGACCATCGACCGGGGGGAGATTCTGTCCCTGCTGGGGGAGAACGGCAGCGGCAAGACCACCCTGATGAACATGCTGGCCGGGATCTATCTCCCCGACGAGGGAGAGATCCTGGTGGAGGGCAAGCCGGTGGCCATCCGCTCCCCCAAGGACGCCTTTACCCACGGCATCGGCATGATCCACCAGCACTACAAGCTGGTGGAGGTGTTCACCGCCGCCGAAAACATCGCCCTGGGCCTGAAGGGGAAGGAGCACGACCGTAAGGCGGTGGCCGCCCAGGTCCAGGCCATCAGCGACAAGTACGGCTTCGGCATCGACCCAAACAAGAAGGTCTATGACATGTCGGTGTCGGAAAAGCAGACGGTGGAGATCGTCAAGGTGCTCTACCGGGGGGCCGAGATCCTCATTCTGGACGAGCCCACCGCCGTCCTCACCCCCCAGGAGACCGAGCGGCTCTTCAACATCCTGCGGGCCATGAAGGCCGACGGCAAGGCCATCGTCATCATCACCCACAAGCTCCACGAGGTGATGGCCCTGTCCGACAAGGTGTCGGTGCTCCGCAAGGGCAAGTACATCGGCACCGTCAACACCAACCACACCAACCCCCAGAAGCTCACCGAAATGATGGTGGGCCATGCGGTGACCCTGAACATTGACCGGCCCCAGGCCCAGTACAAGGACCTGCGGCTGGAGGTCAAGGGCCTGAACTGCCGCAACGGCGAGGGGGTCAGCGTACTCAAGGACGTCTCCTTCCAGGCCTACGGCGGCGAGATCCTGGGCATTGCCGGCATTGCCGGCTCCGGCCAGAAGGAGCTGCTGGAGGCCATTGCCGGCCTGCAGAAGGCGGAGTCCGGCCACATCTTCTACTATCCGCCCCACCCCAACAGCGACATCGCCGGCAACCATGTGCCGGTGGACAAGGCGGGGGAGGAGCTGGTGGGCAAGACCCCCGGCCAGATCCGCAAGGTGGGGGTATCCCTGGCCTTCGTGCCCGAGGACCGGCTGGGCATGGGCCTGGTGGGCGGCATGGGCATGGTGGACAACATGATGCTCAAGACCTACAAGGACACCCCCGGCCCCCTGGTGGACCGGAAGGCCCCCAAAGCTTTGGCGGAAAAGCTCATCGACGAGCTGGAGATCGTCACCCCCGGGGTGGCCACTCCGGTGCGCCGTCTGTCCGGCGGCAATGTGCAGAAGGTGCTGGTGGGCCGTGAGATCGCCTCCGCCCCTACGGTGCTCATGACCGCCTACCCCGTCCGGGGCCTGGATATCAACTCCTCCTACACCATCTACCGTCTGCTCAACGAGCAGAAGATGAAGGAGGTGGCGGTGCTGCTGGTGGGCGAGGATCTGGACGTGCTGCTGGAGCTGTGCGACCGTATTCTGGTGCTGTGCGGCGGCCAGGTATCCGGCGTGGTGGACGGGCCGTCCGCCACCAAGGAGCAGCTGGGCCTGCTCATGACCCACGTGGGCGGCGGAAAGGAGGGAGCACAGGATGCATGACTCGAATAATCCCCTGATCCGCCTGGCCAAGCGGGAAGGGATGCCCAAGGGGCAGGTGTGGGCCATCCGGGCCTGCTCCTTCCTGGCGGCTATCCTCATCAGCGCCCTCATCTTCCTGCTGATGGGCCACAACCCCTTCGGGGCCTTCGGCACCATGATCGTGGGCTCCCTGGGCAAAAAGACCGCCATCCGCCAGACTGTGAAGATCGCCATCCCCCTGCTGGGCACGGCCCTGGCCATCGCCCCCTGCTTCAAAATGCGCTTCTGGAACATCGGCGCCGAGGGTCAGATCACCGCCGGCGCCGTGGGAGCCAGCTACTTCGCCCTCTTCTGGGCGGACAAGCTGCCCAGTCCCGTGCTGCTGGTGGTCATGGCGGTTTCCGGCGCCATCTGCGGCGGCCTGTGGGCCCTGGTGCCCGCCTTCTTCAAGGCCAAGTGGGGCACCAACGAGACCCTGTTCACCCTGATGATGAACTACATCATGATCGGCGTGGTCAAGTGGCTCCAGGGCGGCCCCTGGGAGGGCCGTCCCGGCTCCCAGATCATTCCCCAGTTCGACTCCGCCGCCGTGCTGCCCAAGGTACTGGGGGTCCACTGCGGCTGGATCATCGTCCTCATCCTGACGGTGGCCATGTTCTTCTACATGAAGTACACCAAGCAGGGCTATGAGATCGCCGTCATCGGCGAGAGCGAGAAGACCGCCCGGTACGCCGGTATGAACGTGGGCAAGATCATCATGCGCACCATGTTCCTGTCCGGCGCCATCGCCGGTCTGGTGGGCTTCATCGTGGCCTCCGGCGCGGACAACACCCTGTACTCCGGCGTGGCTGCCGGGGTGGGCTTCACCGCCATTACCGTAGCCTGGCTGGCCCAGCTCAATCCCTTCGCCATGGTGGGCATCTCGGTGCTGCTGGGCGTGCTGGACAAGGGCGCCGACACCCTCCAGACCCAGCTGGCCGTCCCCGCCTCCATCTCGGACATCATCACCGGCATCTTCCTGTTCTGTATGCTGGGCTGTGAGTTCTTCATCAACTACCGCCTCATCTTCCGGGGCAGTCATAAGGAGGTGGCCAAGTAATGGATATCAACAGCAACGCGGTCCTGCTCCTCATCATGGCCGCCGTCCTCAACGGCGTGCCCCTGCTCTACGGCACCCTGGGTGAGATCCTGTCGGAAAAGGCGGGCAACCTGAACCTGGGCGTGGAGGGCATGATGTTCATGGGTGGCGCCATGGGCCTGGGCGCGGCCTTCTACTTCGAGGGAGCCGGCGGCACCAACGGCATTCTGGCCGTCATCCTGGCCCTGTTCTTCTCCTTCCTGGGGGGCGCCATCGGAGCCCTTATCTATTCCTTCCTCACCATCACCCTGCGGGCCAACCAGAACGTCACCGGCCTGGCCCTGGCCATCTTCGGCACCGGCGCAGGCCAGTTCATCGGCGAGTACATGCGGGTGACCTCCGGCGGCTACGTGGCGGTGAGCAACAGCCTGAAGGCGGTCTTCCTCAATTCCCCCTTCCCGGCGGCCATTCAACAGCTGCCGGTGGTGGGGCCCCTGCTCTTTGGCCACAGCATCTTCCTCTATCTGGGCCTGGTGCTGACGGTGGGGATGCACCTGTTCCTCAACAAGAGCCGGGCGGGCCTGTCCCTGCGGGCGGTGGGCGAGTCTCCTGCCACCGCCGACGCCGCCGGCGTCAACGTCACCCTGTACAAGTATCTGGCCACCGTCATCGGCGGCGGCATCTCGGCCATCGGCGGCATGGTGTACATCATGACCATCGCCAGCTGCGTGTGGAACCACGAGGCCCTGTCCGGCGAGGGCTGGCTGGCGGTTGCCCTGGTCATCTTCTGCCTGTGGCGGCCCCTCAACGCCATCTGGGGCTCTGTCCTCTTCGGTGCGTTGATGATCCTGTACCAGCGGCTCCACCTGGGCTTCATTCCCGACGAGCTGTACAAGATCCTGCCCTATGTGGTCACCGTCATCGTGCTGATCTTTACCTCCCTGCGCAACAGCAAGGACAAGCAGCCTCCGAACTCCCTCGGATTGCCCTACTTCCGCGAGGAGCGGTAACATCCAAACGAAACGCGGCCCCGGCGCAACTGCGCCGGGGCCACTCTTTTTGTTCTATGCCGCCAGGGTGCGGAGATCATCCCAGTTCACCGGCCCGTCCATCCGGAAGAGAGCCAGATCCCGGTTTTCCCTCCGGACCACGCAGAACCGGTCGTCCCACCGCACCTCCAGCTGGCTGCCATTAGAACAGCGGAGGGTGAGGTAGAACCGCTGCTCCGAGTCGTCCACCCTGGGATAGTAGGTGGGGGCGGCGGACAGCCGGGTGAGGGGCAGCTGGGACAGGCAGGCCTCCAGCGCCTGGGCCCGGTCCCCGTCCAGGGACTCCCGCCTCAGATCCTGCTCATCCTCCACCAGGGCAGCGGCCACCGCCTGCTCCGCTCCATAGGGGGTCAGGACCAGGTCCCGGCCGCTGCCCTCTATGCCCACCGTCACCACACCATAGCAAAGTATCAGCAGAGCCATGGTCAGTCCCAGCAGCACCGCGCCGGAGGTGCGCTTTCCCGGAGCCACCACCCTCCGCAGCCGCCGGCGCAGGCTGGAGGCCGAGGCGGACAGGCAGGTGGACAGCCCCCGCTGATCCCCCGCCGTCTCCAGCAGGAGGGCGGCGTAGGTCTGCCGCACCGGCTCCTCCGTGCCGTAGACCACCAGCTCGTCGCAGGACAGCTCCAGATCGTCGGAGGCCCGCCGGGTGGCCAGCCACACCAGGGGATTGAACCAGCAGATGGCCCGGCACAGCATGCAGAAGCACTTGGTGTCCACGTCGTACCGCTGGATGTGGAGCAGCTCATGGCGGAAGATGAGCCGGTACTGCTCCAGGGTAAAGTCCCGCTGGGGCAGCAGGGCTGCCATGGAGCAGAGGCCCACCGTCAGGGGGGAGGCGACGGCGGGGGAGATGAGCAGGGGAATGGGCTTTTTCCGCCGGAGGATGGACTGGGCATGGTCCCACAGAGCCAGCACCTCCGGGGCGGTCACCGGCACCGCATCCTTCAAAATGGTCCGGCGGAAGCGGTAGTGGGAAAAGATCTGCCACGCCAGCACCGCCGCCGCTCCCACGCCCCAGAGCTTTACCAGCAGGAGCAGCACATCCCGGGGGACGGAGAGTACCAGCAGAGCAGGCCGGTAGAACGTGTAGGAGAGGACGCCGGGGAGAAAGGGAAGGTAGAGAAGGGTGGGCAGCAGCCACAGCGTGGCGCAGGCCAGGGCGGAGATCCGCCGCCGCAGCAGGGGAAGCAGCACCAGCAGTACCCCGAAATAGATCGTCAGCAGCACCAGCAGCTGGAGGGTGGTGTCCAGCAGCAGACCGGCGGCAATGTCCCAGCCTGTGAAGATGGCCTTCCCCACAACAAAAGCCAGGATAAAGATGGGAAAAAATCTGGGGGAGTATTGGGCCAGGATGCCTTGATACAGGGAAAAGGCCTCCGGATCGGGGCAGCCGTGCAGAGCGATTTTCCGCTCATACCACCACCGCAGCAGGAAGAGCAGGGCGATGACAGCCCCAGAAAAGAGGCTGAAGCCCACATCAAAGCTGGTCATGACGATTCCTCCTCTGCCAGGGCATACAGTCCCTCCCAGTCCACCGGGCCGTCCACCCGGTAGAGAGTAGATACCTCATCTATGCCGTCCAGTATAGTCAGAGAGCACAGACCGTCGGTGAGACGCAGATATTGCAGGTGCTCCCTGTCGGACAGGAAGGCGGAGAGACGGGGTTTTGCGCTGCCGGGGATGTTGGGGCCCACGGCCAGCTTGGTCACCGGCAGGTCGGACAGCTCCGCCAGCAGGGCCCGGTTCATAGTGGGGGAGGGCTCCCGCACATCGACGCTGTCGCTGCCCACGTACACATTGACGGATTGGAAGATCACTTCCTCCTGATTGGGAAAGAGCAGCTCCCCGGCGGTGCCGTTGGCGGTGCTCACCCAAATCAGGCCGGAGCACAGCACCAGGACTGCCATGATGAGCCCCAGAACCAGGGCCCCGGAGCCCCGCTCCCGGGGGACCATGACCCCCTTCAGGCGGCGGCGCAGGCTGGAGGCCGAGGCGGACAGACAGGTGGTAAAGCCTCGCTCATCCCCTGCAGTCTCCAGCAGGAGGGAGGCGTACTCCCGTCGGGTGTGGTCCTCCGCATCGTACACCACCATCTCGTCACAGGACAGCTCCAGGTCGGAGGAGGCCTTCCGGATGGCCGCCCACATCAGGGGATTGAACCAGCACAGGGCCTTGCAGAAGAGATAAAAGCACTTGGTGGATATGTCCCACCGCTGGACGTGGCGGAGCTCATGGCGGAAGATGAGCTGGTACTGCTCCAGGGTGTAGTTCCGCTCCGGCAGCACCGTACACATGGTACGGTTGAAGAGCCCTATGGTCAGAGGAGAAGAGACAGCGGGGCTGGTCACCAGCCTAATGCGCTGCTTTACCAGGGCCAGACGATGCTCGTCCCACCACAGGTTGATGACGTCCGTATCCTCCACCGGCCGGGCGTTCTTCAAAAGCCGGCGGCGGAAGCGGAGGTGGGAAATCAGATACCACAGAACCACCGCCCCGGCCCCCGCCAGCCAGATCCCAAGGAGGACAGGGCCCAGGCCGTTGGGGATGGAGAGCACCACCAGGGGCGGCACAAAGGACAGCTGCCAGAGCAGGATATCGTAGTATAAAAAGACGGGCAGCAGCCACAGGGTAGCGCAGGCCCGGGCGGAGATGGTCCGCCGCAGCAGGGGGAGCAGGAGCAGCAGCAGGGCGAAGTACAGGGAGAGGACCACCAGCAGCTGGAGAGAAAACTCCACCAGGGAGTCGGTGGCCAGCGCCGGACCAAAAAAAGGGGCGTAGATCAGCCAGTAGACGGCCATCATAATGGGCAGCGCCCAGGGGATAACGAAGATGACGGTGTTCCGCTTGGTGCTAACCCGGACGGTACAGCCGGTGACGGCCACCTGCCGCTCATACTTCCACTCCAGCCAGAAGGAGACAGCCACCCCTATGCCCAGTACAAGGGCAACAAATACACGGTAGAACCAGACGATCAGAAAGTTGTTCACAGCCGTCCCTCCTCCAGCATGCGGCGCAGCTCCTCCAGGTCCTCACGGCTCACCCCGGCGTCCACCAGGGAGGTGACCAGGGCGGCCACCGAGCCCCCGAAGAGCTGGTCCAGCACCCCCCGGCTGGCCTGGGCCAGATAGTCCTTTCTGGTGATAATCGGTGTATAGTAGTTTACCTTGCCTCGGCGCTCCAGCTGGAGAAAGCCCTTGTCGCACAGCCGGGTGAGGAAGGTAAGGATGGTGGTGGGGGCCAGAGGATGGGTGTTGGCCAGCGCCTCCTCGATCTCCGGCCGGGTCACCGGCGGCTCCTTGTCCCAGATGATCTGCATCAGCTCCAGCTCGCTGTCGGGCAGACGGCGGATGTCCTGTTTCATGGTTACACCTCCTTCTTCTATTGTAGAACTTCTTCTTCTGTAGAAGATTATAGCGCCAAAGGGCGGGGCTGTCAAGGGCGCAAAAGGGCCGCCGGGCATTGCCCGGCGGCCTTGGAGAGGGGAAATACGTCAATCTATGGGCAGGGTTTCCCCGTTCAGGGTGACCGAGACCACCTGGTCCGGGTCAATGGGCTCCTCAAACTCCCACATCACCCAGCCTGCCCGCTGGCTCCACACCTCGTCATAATAAGCGGGGGTAAGGGTCGTGCCGTCGGCCAGGGTCACGGAGAGGGACAGCTCTGTACCGGTGAGCTGGCAGGGAGACTCCTGCCCCTCCGGGGTACTGAAGTTGGTGCAGACGCTGAGGGGAGAGACCGTGATCTGGTCCAACTGGGCGTCCCAGGTGCGGCCAAAGGGCATTTCCCCGCCGATGGTATAGGGGAGCATGAGGGGCTCCGCCGGAGTGGCGGTGCGCAGGTCCAGTACCTCCACGGGAACGGTGATCTCCCAGCTCCCTTCGATCTTGCCGCCCGCTGCCGAATATTCCGTACTCAAATGCATCAGATCCAGGTATTTCAGGGTATCCGGCGTCAGACCGGGCAGGCAATAGTCCCGGCCGCCCTCCACCGCAGTGCAGAGCACGTCCCCCATGCCCTGCTGAGGCCAGCGGTCCGGGTCCTCCGGGTCATACAGGTAATACTCCACATAGCAGGGGTGTCCGTCGTCCATCAGCGGAACGATATCTTCTTCCTGAACAAAGCGCACATGATAGCACCCGTCGGAGGCAAAGCCCATGGAGGAGATGGAGACAGCCCCGTCGTTATCCAGCGCCATAGGGTTCTGGTCCGGCAGAAGAACGGTGGCGCCGGTATCGGTTACAGTGCTTTCCAGGTCCTCGGTGGGAAGTTCCTCCCGGTCCAGGGCCAGCCGGGCCTGCCGGTGACCGGGAATAAAATAACTGGCCTCCAGGCAGACCTGAGTGGGGGGAGCATCCGCCAGGTCAGCGGTGCCGCGGCTGTATACCAGGGTGGCCAGATGCTGCTCCGGGTCATAGTCCAGCACTTCCAGACCCTTACCGCCGTTGCCCCAGTCAAACTGTCCGTCCGTTTCCTGGGAGAGGATCAGATCGCTGACGGTGTCCTCATCCAGCGTGGTTCCCGTCAGGTCCTGCAGGGTGAAGTACAGCCGGGTGACCCTGGTGTCGGCCAGGGCGGCCTGCACCTCGATCCGGATCCCCTGATCCTCACAGGAGCCCAGGGCCTGGGAGGCATAGGGGGCCCGGTTTCCCAAGTGGTCCTGGATGACTTGCCAGACAGCGGGCCCCGCCGCCAGGGCGGAAACCATAAGCACAGCGCACAGGCCCAGCGTCACCACCGCCCGGCGGCCCAACCGTCTTACCTGCTTCACTTGCGTTTCTCCTTTTGTCAATGCCTCCAGCCGGTCCAGCGCGGCCCGGCTGGGCTCCAGGGCGTCCATCTCCCGCTTATAGTCCCTGTGAAACATCTTCATCCGCCTCCATCCATTCCCGCAGCAGCCCTCTGGCCCGGAACAGCCGGGACTTGATGCCGCCCTGGCTTTTGCCCAGAAGGGCGGCGATCTCCGCTACGCTCATATCCTCATAGTAGTACAGGTGCACCACCACCCGGTATTTGGCGGGCAGGGCCAGCACCGCCTCCACCAGTCCGCCCTCCTCCGGGCCGTCCGGCGCGGGCAGAGCGGGGGAGAGGGGCTCCTCCCGCCGCCGCCAGGGGGCCCGGAACCAGTCGTTGGCGCAGTTGGCCGCCACCCGCAGCAGCCAGGCCCTGGCGTGCTCCCGGTCGGCAAAGTCCGGCCTGGCCTTCAGCAGGCGGACAAAGACCTCCTGCATCACGTCCTCCGCGTCGGCCCGGCTGCCTGTCCGGGCATAGGCCAGCCGAAACACCGCCGGGCCGTACTGCCGGGCCAGCTGACCCGGTTCCTTCCATCCTTCCTCCAAGTGAGCCGCCCTCCTTTCTGCCCTATACACGGTTTTGCCGGACAAACGGTTTCATTTCCCGGGAAATTTTCATGGGAGATGGGTGAAAAAGGCCGCCGGGCATTGCCCGGCGGCCTTGGTAAACGTCATTCAGTTGCGGCGGGGCTCAAAGCGGACCTTCACCCGGCCGCCGCACACCATGCCCAGCTCGGCGGCGGCGTGGGACAGGTCGTATTCCACGACCTCCTCCGGTCCGCCGGACTGCCACAGCTCCTGGGCGTGAAGCTTGGCCTCGTACTCCACGGCGCCGCCGCCGATGGTGCCGGCGCAGGTGCCGTCGGGCCGCACCAGCATCCAGGTGCCCACCCCCCGGGGGGCGGAGCCGTGCTTCTCCACGATGGTGCACAGCACACCGGGCTCCTGAGGCGGACGCACCGCGCCGGGGCCCCGCTGAGCCCGCACCTGCACCAGCTGGGCGGCGATGGACACGGCGATCTCCGCCGGGGTCTGGCCTCCGATGGACAGGCCGATGGGGGAGTGGACCCCGTCCAGCATTTCCTGGGAAAATCCCTCCTCCCGGAGGGCCTTGTATACGGCGGCCACCTTGGTGCGGCTGCCGATCATGCCCACATAGGCGTACTGTCCCCGCAGCACGTGGGCCAGACACTCCTTATCAAAGGCGTGGCCCCGGGTGAGAATGGCGTAAAAGTCGGTGTCCCGGCTGCCCAGAGCGTCCAGGGCCTCCTCAAAGGGCATGCACAGTACCTGATGGGCCATGGGGAAGCGGGCCTCATTGGCAAACTCCGGCCGGTCGTCGATAACTACCAATTCAAACTCCAGACGGGCGGCAATGTGGGCCAGCTCCAGCGACACATGGCCGCCGCCGCACAGGATCAGTCGTTCCACAGGCGTAATCTCCTTCCAAAGTACAAAATACCCTCCAGCACGCCGCCGCCGATGGCCCGGGCCTTGTCCGACACGGTGAAGCAGTGGCGCACCTCACACCGGGGATCGATGTCCCCCGACTTCATGCCGGCGGTGACGGGGATACCGGCAGGCAGCATGCCCCGGACGATGCCGGTGAGCTGGGCGGTGACGGGGATGCCGTTGACTCTGGCCACCACGTCCCCCAAATTGACCTGCTGGCCGATCTGAGCCACCGGCTCAAAGGGACCGTCGGCGGGGGCACGGATAATGCGCTCCTTGGTGTAGCCTCCCACGTCGCCGGGCACGCCGGTGTTGGGGATGGCGGCCCCCTCCAGGATAAGCCGGCCCAGGTCGTGGCCCCGCTTGGTCTCAATGACGCCGTGGCAGTCCACCCCGGCGGTGAAGCCGGGGCCCAGAGCCAGCACGATGGCGGCGTCGTCCAGGGTGGTGCCCAGATTCTTTTTGGCCAGAATGGCATCCACCACCACGGTAAAGGGCAATTCGGTCCGGATACGGGCCTCCGGGTCGGCCAGCACCGGGATCTCGCCCGCCGCCAGAATGGCCTCCGCCTGGGCCTTGTCCGCCGCCTTCCGGGCGGTGATCCCCTCCACGGTGACCTGGCCGTCGTACATACACTGGGAGAAAGCCACGGTCCGCCGCACCGCCGTGGGCTGGGCAATGTCGGTCATGACCACTGAAAAGCCCGCCCGGTACAGCCGCACCGCCGTGCCGGTGGCCAGATCTCCCGCGCCTTTGACTAGAATAAGCATAATCCACCCCGCTCCTCTTCCGTATAATAGGTGATGGTACTGTCAATGCCCTGCTGTGCCAGCAGGGTCTTGATCTCCTCTCCCCAGGCCCGCTGCTGATCGTCGTCCGCCTTGTTCAGCAGACAGCGGAAGGCCATGGCTTGTCCCACGCTCTTTCGCCCGCCCAGGGGGCTGGACAGGATGGATGCCACGTCGGCGGGGGTGATACGATGGTCGGGGGAGACCCCCAGCAGAGCGCATACCCGCTCCGGCCGGTGGCAGATCTCTTCCACCGGCTTGCCCACGCAGTCCAGGCCCGCTGAGGCGATGACGGCGTCACAGGCGGGAGGGATCACCGGCTCATGGTCCGCCGGGGCCTTCAGGGGCCGCAGCTTGGCGCCGTCGGCCTCAATGAGCACCACGTCGGCCACAGCCAGGCAGGTGGCGGGATCTCCCGCGCCGGTGAGCTTGCCCCGGGCATCGTAGGTCCCCAGGGTGACCACCCGGTGCTCCGCCAGCAGGGCGGGCAGGGCGGCCGGGTCGCCGGTCAGGGGCAACTTGGGGTGGGGCAGGATATGGGTGGTGGTGGTGACCACCACACGCAGCCCCAGGTCCATGGCCTGCCGGGCCATGGCATACATGGTGGAGGACTTGCCGCCGCCCCCCACCAGGGCGGTCAGCCGGTGGACCTTGGGGTCCAGCCCCAGCGTCTCCCAGATGCCCATGCTTTAACCTCCCATCGTATGTTCAATGACGATCTTCAGTCCAATGCCGATGAGTACCAGACCGCCCACCAGCTCGGCCCGCCGCTGGAACAGAGCCCCCAGCCGCTTGCCCACCATGCCGCCCACCACCGACAGCACAAAGGCCACCACGCCGATGACCACGGCGGAGAGGAGGACCGGCACATTCATAAAGGCCATGGACACGCCCACGGCCAGCGCGTCAATGCTGGTGGCGATGGCCAGCATGCACAGCCGCTTGGCGGAGAGGTCGGAGGGGGCCTCCTCCTCTTCACCGGCCCCCTGGCGCAGGGCGCCCCACACCATCCGCCCGCCGATGATGGCCAGCAGGGCGAAGGCCACCCAGTGGTCCATAGCCTCTATGTACTGGCTGACGCTGCTGCCCAGCAGCCAGCCGATGAGGGGCATACCGAACTGGAAGCCGCCGAACCACAGGCCCATCTTCACGGCCTGGCGGCCGCCGAAGCCGGGGATGGAGATGCCGCTGGACACCGACACCGCGAAGGCGTCCAGGGCAAGACTGACAGCGATGAGAAAAATTTCAATCAAAGCAATCACCTGCAAAAAAATTAGCCTTGCTTAAAATAGTATAGCATAGGAGCCGGAATTATGCTATAACAAATATAAGGACACATGACCGCCAAAGCGGTGTGGGAGAAGGAGGAGAGCGGATGGAACACCGGGACTGGATGGCCCGCGCCCTGGAGCTGGCCCGGCAGGCCATGGCCGAGGGGGAGGTGCCTGTGGGCTGCGTCATCGTGCGGGACGGCACGGTGGTGGGGGAGGGCCGCAACCGGCGGGAGACCTGCCGCACCGCTCTGGGCCACGCCGAGATCGAGGCCATCCACCAGGCCTGCCGCACCCTGGGGGGCTGGCGGCTGACGGGCTGCACCCTCTACGTCACCCTGGAGCCCTGCCCCATGTGCGCCGGAGCCATCGTCAACGCCCGCATCCCCGCCCTGTATTACGGGGCCAAGGACGACAAGGCCGGGTGCTGCGGCTCGGTGCTCAACCTGTTTGAGGAGCGCTTCAACCACCATCCCCGGATCTACGGCGGCCTGATGGAGGCGGAATGTACCGACCTGCTCCAGCAATTTTTCCAGAATTTGCGTTAATGTGGCGGTTTTTGTACACATTTAATTGATTTGTAACAAGTATCCCTACCTTTTGTAACAACCCCCTGGTAGCATAACACTTGCAAGAGACAAGCTTCTTTTCATTCTATCCTCCAATCATATGAGGCGGACAGCGAGCGCAATGCTGTCCGCTTCGCTTTTCTTGACACAATCTTTTCAAAAGAGGCCGCAGATTTAACGCTTTTTTAACACCTGCGGTTTTTTTCGTTAACATCTTTTGAGTATGATAATACTCGCAAGAGACAGTTTCTTTTCATTTCATTGTATCCTCTTTCCTTCGGCAGGGGCCGGACGCCAGGAGCGGGCGTCCGGCCCCTGCCGTTGTGCGCAAAAAACCGGGCTGCCGCATTTCGCGGCAGCCCGGTTGGTTTCCTGTGCAGGGGATTACTGCTTCTCAAAGGTGAGGGACTGGCCGTCCTGCTCCAGAACGATGGTCTTGCCGTCAAAGGTGACAGGCAGATCGTCGCCCTCGGCGGACAGGACCAGATTGTTGCCGTCGGCCTTCCAGGTGCCGGATACGCTCTCACTCTGACCCAGGGCGGACATATCCAGGGAGAAGTTGCCGTCCTCCTTCAGCTCCAGGGTGATGTTCATCTCCACACCGGCCATGGAGGCCAGCTCATCCAGATCCATGCTGATGCCGGCGGCGTCCATCTTAGTCAGCTTATAAGAGCCGGCGGCGCTGCTGCCGCCACCGCCGCCGCAGGCGGCCAGACTGACGATCATGGCCAGAGCCAGGAGGAGAGTCAATGCGCGCTTCTTCATAGTATCCTTCCTTTCTCATTCAGATGCCGGATGGGCATGATAGGAAATAATACGAAATTCGTTTATTTCGTAAATAAGATTATACCATGGGGAAGGGGCTTTGACAATCTGAAAGAAATCTTAAAAAAATCACCGAGGTGAAAGGAACGTACGGTCGCCGCCCCTGCCTTACCCCAAATCCTCCGGTTTGTCCACATCCTCCAGCTCTTTTGGGGAAAAAGCCTCCACCAGCACCAGCCGCTCCGGATGGCGCTTGATCACCGCGCCGCCGCCGGTGTCCCCGGTGAGGGCGGCCAGTTCGTCCAGCAGATCGGCAGGGAAGAGGACGGGATTGCCCCGCTTTCCTCCCCAGGACAGAGCGCAGATGGCCCCATCTGATTCCTCGAAGGACTGTTTTAGACGAATAATACTGTCTGTGGTCAAAAATGGCTGGTCGCACACGGAGAAGAGTACCCCGTCCATGCCCCCCATCCGGGACACCCCCAGGCGGATGGAGGCCGAAATGCCCTGGGCGCCGTCGGGATTGTACAGGGGAAGAAAGCCCAGTTCCTCCCCGGCCTCCAGCACCTCCGGGTAGGGGGAGCATACCGCCAGCCGGTCCAGACCGGCCCCGGCCAGGGCGGTCATGGCACGGCGGTAGAGGGGTACCCCCTCTACCGCCGCCAGCAGCTTGTTGGAGCCGAACCGCCGGCCCAGACCGGAGGCCAGCAGCACGGCGCCGATGCGCTTCATCGCCAGAACTGGGAGGGGCCCCGGGACACATAGCGGCCCAGACCCTCCTGGACCACCTTGCCCTCCCGGACCGCCACCTGGCCGTCCAGCAGCACCGTGTCGGTGCGGCCCGCCATCTCCATGCCCTCATAGGGGGTGTAGTCCACCCGCTGATACTGGGCCTCGGCGGTAATACGCCAGGTATAATCAGGATCAAAGATTACAATATCGGCGTCGCTGCCCACCGCCAGAGCGCCCTTCTGGGGGAACATGCCGAAGAGCTGGGCGGGGTGCTGGGCCAGGGCCAGCATCATCTGATGGGGGGTGATGCGGCCGGACTTCACGCCATAGGTATACATGATGGGGGGGCGGTGCTCGGTGCCGGGGATGCCGCCGGGGATGGCGGAGAAGTCATCCTTGCCCAGCTCCTTGGTGGGGTGGAAGTTGAAGGAGCAGTGGTCGGTGCCGATGGTGTCGATCTCCCCGTTCTCCAGGGCCTCCCACAGGGCGTCCACGTCGGACTGGGGACGGGCGGGAGGAGCGCACACATACTTGGCGCTCTCGAAGCCGGGCAGGTGGTACTTGTCCTCGGTGAGGGTGAAATACTGGGGGCAGGACTCCAGGTACACCTTCTGGCCCCGGTTCCGGGCGGCACGGGCGGCCTCCAGGCCCCGCTGGGTGGACAGGTGGACCACATTGACGGGATAGCCCGCCTGCTCGGCCAGGGCCAGCCAGCGGTCCACCGCCTCCGCCTCCATGACGGCGGTGTGGGACAGGGGATGGCTGGCGGGGGAGAGCTTGCCGGCGGCCTTGAGCTCGGCGATGGCCCGGTCGATGAGGTCGCCGTTCTCACAGTGGCAGCCCACCACGCCGCCCTCCTTGCCCACGGCCTTGATGACCTCGTAGGCCACCCCGTCGGAGATGCGGATGTTGGCGTAGGCCAGATACACCTTGTAGGAGGTGACGCCCTGGGCGGTCATCTGGGGGATCTCCGCAATGATGCGGGGGTCCCAGTCCTTGATGGTCATGTGGAAGCCGTAGTGGCAGCTGGCGTGGCCGTCGGCCCGGGCGTGCCACTCGTCCAGGGCGGACTGGAGGGAGGCCCCCCGCTCCGGCTCGGCAAAGTCCAGCACGCAGGTGGTGCCGCCGGCCAGGGCGGCCCGGGTGCCGCTCTCCCAGTTGTCGGCGGTCTCCCGGATGGTGCCCTTGTTCATCTCAAAGTGAGTGTGGGTGTCGATAAAGCCGGGGAAGACCAGCTTCCCGGCGGCGTCGATAACCTGGCTGTCCCCCACGGGGAGGTTGGGGCCGATCTCGGCGATCTTGTTCCCCTCCACCCGCAGGTCGGCCTGCACCGGGCCCTCGGGGCAGATCAGGGTACCGTTTTGAATGAGAATAGACATGAGGAAGGCTCCTTTCTCTTTGGATCAGGCGAACTGCATGCCCAGCTGGAACAGAATGCAGGGCATGGCCAGCTTGATGGCGCCGGTGACGATGGTCATGAAGGCCAGCAGCGCCAGGGCGGAGCCCCGCTTGCCGAAGGTGTCCTGCCAGCGGTCCAGCATGCGGGTGAAGTTGGCGGTACGGTTCTGGGCGCCGATGAGGTCAGCCACGCTCTTGATGGTGGTGAAGGCGGTGTAGCCCATCCACACAGGCAGGGCGATCAGGGAGACATTGGAACGGAAGCCTCCGTTCAGCAGGTAGAAGAGGGCCAGGGCAAAGCTGGCCACGGTAAAGAGCAGGTAGGCCCAGACGCCGACCTTGGCGGCACGTTCGTTCATATGGCGGATTTCCTTTCTTTGGTGGATTTCAGGGGCGGATGCCCGCCTGGTCAAAGGCGGAGAGGAGGGCGTCCATGTCCGGTTTTACCAGCATGGGCTCCCCGGCGGCTTTGATGCCGTTCTGCACGTCCTTCAGGCCGTTGCCGGTGACGATGCTCACCACCGTGCTGTCCGGAGAGATGAGACCCAGCTCCAGGGCCTTTTTCACTCCGGCGGTGCCGGTGACCCCGGCGGGCTCGCCGAACACCCCCTGGGTGCGGCCCAGCAGCCGCATGGCGGCCAAAATCTCCTCATCGGATACGTTGACGGCCACGCCATGGGAGGCCCGGATGGCGTTGAGGGCCTTGTCCGGATTGCGGGGCACCCCCACAGCGATGGAGTCGGCCAGGGTGTTCTCCTCCATGGGGGTCCAGGGCTGTCCGGTCTGGATGGCCCGGTTCAGGGGGCAGCAGCCCTCCGCCTGGACGGCGATGAGCCTGGGCAGCCTGTCGATAAGCCCCACCTCATAGAGGTCCACAAGGCCCTTCCAGGCCCCGGCGATGGTGCAGCCGTCCCCCACGGAGAGGGCGATGTAGTCGGGCACCTGCCAGTTCAGCTGCTCCATGATCTCCAGGGTCACCGTTTTTTTGCCCTCGGACAGGTAGGGGTTGATGGCGGCGTTGCGGTTGTACCAGCCCCACTTGTCGATGGCGGCCTTGGACAGCTCGAAGGTGTCCTCATAGGAGCCGTCCACGCTGATGACGGTGGAGCCGAAGATGCGCAGCTGGGCCACCTTGCCCTTGGGGGCCCGGCTGGGTACGAAGATGTAGGTGCGCAGGCCCGCCGCCGCGGCGTTGCCCGCCAGGGAGGAGGCGGCGTTGCCGGTGGAGGAGCAGGCGATGGTGTCCGCCCCCGCCTCTCTGGCCTTGACCACCGCCAGGGCGGAAGCACGGTCCTTCAGGGAGGCGGTGGGGTTCTGGCCGTCATCCTTGATGTACAGCTTTTTCAGCCCCAGCTCTGCTCCCAGCCGGTCGGCCTTGTACAGGGGAGACCAGCCCACCCGCAGGGGCGGGGGTGCAGATTCTTCCTCGATGGGCAGCAGGGGCCGGTACCGCCACATGGACCGGTCGGGGTTTTGGGCCAGCTTTTCCCGGGAAAGATCCCGGCGAAGGGCGGCGTAGTCATATTGGATATCCAGAATGCCCCCGCAGGAGCAGGTGGTGAGATCGGGGACGGCTTCATATTCTTTGCCGCATTTGACGCACTTGGCGCCCAGCACGTATTTCATGGAGGAACCTCCTTTTACAGGCCCTTCAGCACCCCGGTCTCCTCGTTGAAGGCCCGGATCAGCTCATCCAGGGCGTCGGCCTGGCTGTGGACGTCGGCCCACTCGGTGCCATACCACAGAGCGTCCAGCTCCTGGGTGGTCTTGCCCTGCTGCTCCACCCAGGTGTAATACTTCAGGTTGTGGACCCGCTTGCGGTCGTAGTAGCCCAGCTCCGCCATGCAGTCGGTCTTGAGCCCCATGAGATGGAGGGCGTAGTCGAAGGCGGCGGCTTTGGCGTCGTATTCGCCCAGCTGCTGGGCCAGCTCCGCCAGACGGGAGCGGTACATATCCGCCGAGTCGGTGAGGACGGTACACACCACGTCGTGCTCGGTGAGCTCGTAGTACTTGGCCATCTTGATGCAGCACAGCACGTTGGCAATGCCCGAGATGCCCATGAGGGACAGCTGCTCCACCAGCTGGGGGTCAACACCGGCCTCGATCAGCCGGGCCTTGCCCGCCGGCTCGTTGAACAGCCGCAGCAGGGCCATGGCGTCGTTATCGTCCACGTCGATGACCATGTCGGTGTTCTTCACGTCGTGGATCCAGGGCACGTGCTTGTCGCCGATGCCCTCCACCCGGTGGTCGCCGAAGCCGTTGTTCAGGATGGTGGGGCACTGGACGGCCTCGCCCACCGCCAGCTTCATGGCGGGGTAGACCTCCTTCAGATAGTCGCCGCAGCCGATGGTGCCCGCCGAGCCCGAGGTGAAGCAGGCGCCCGCCAGCTTGTCGCCGGGGCGCTTGGCGTCCTCGAAAGCCTGAGCCACCGCCGCGCCGGTGACCTTGTAGTGCCACAGGTGGTTGCCCATCTCGGCAAACTGGTTGAAGATCATGCAGGAGGGGTCCCGGCTGAGCTCGTTGGTCTTGTCAAAGATCTCCTTCACGTTGGACTCGCAGCCCGGGGTCTTGATGACCTCCGCATCGATGGAGGCCAGCCAGTCAAACCGCTCCTGGCTCATGCCGGCGGGCAGGATGGCCACGCCGTGGACCCCCAGCAGCCGGGAGTTGAAGGCGCCGCCCCGGCAGTAGTTGCCGGTGGAGGGCCACACCGCCTTCTGGGAGGCGGCGTCAAACTGGCCGGTGACCAGACGGGGGGCCAGACAGCCGAAGGAGGCGCCCACCTTGTGGCAGCCGGTGGGGAACCACTTGCCCGGCAGGCACAGAATGCGGGCGGGCACGCCGGTGAGGGCGGGGGGCAGCTCGATGTAGTTGGGGGCGGAGCGGTACAGGCCGCCGGACGCCACGGGCTGGTTCTTCCAGGTGATGCGGAACAGGTTGGCCGGGTCCACATCCCACAGCCCCACATGGGTCAGCCGGTCCTGAATGGGCTGGGGCACCGTCTCCGGATGGATCATATTCTCAAAGGTGGGGATCACAACGCCATTTTCCCGGGCAATACGGATGTTATGCTCCAGGCCCTGGCGGCAGATGGTCAGGTCGATCATACACAGGCCTCCTTACCGAGATACTTACCAACATGATAGCACATGCCGCTGAGAAATCAAGGAAAAGTATCCCACACCACTGGGAAAAAGCCTGTCGGATTTGTGGAGAGACAACAAAGGAGCGCGACAGTCCCCAAAATGGCAAAGCCATTTTGGGGATCAGGATGCAGCCCACTGCGTCGCACGCGCAAAGCGCGTACGCTTGTGGGCTGAGCAGTGTTTTTTCCGAGGCACATGTCCCCGGAAAAAACAGATCTGAATTTATTTCACGCCTGCGGGCGCGAACTCTGCGAGGCTTTTAAGAAGCGAAAGGAGCGCGCCGCCTTGGGCGGCGCGCTCCTTCTGAACATCAGTCAGTTGTTGTCGGCCTGCTGGACCTCCACCTGGGACAGGAAGGCGTTGGGGTAGTCCTTGAGCACCTCCAGGGTATGGAGGGCGCTCTTCTGCAGGGTGATGGTAATGGTGTAGGTGTCCTCCTGCACAGCGGAGCCCGTGGGGCCGTATTCCTGCACAGCCACGGTATTGGCAGTGTTGGAGGTGCTGCCCAGAGGCACCCGGTAGGTGAGCTCCAGATCGGCGTAGCAGCAGTTGTCCATCCGGTTCCGGTCCTCCAGCAGGTAGCGGCGGCCCAGGTTGCCCTCGGCGATGTCGGTCTGAATGGCCTCCATCAGGGGCTCCAGCAGCTCAGAGGGCAGATACTCAAAGCCGTAGGTGTCCTCCTGGGGATTGTAGAGGTTGACAATGGCCACGCTCACCAGCTGATCCTCCGGCTCTACGTTGCCGAAATAGCTGTCGTACACCACATCGGGCCGGTTGAGGAGGGCGGAGAGCCTGGCGGAGAGGGTGGTGGAGTCGGTCAGGTCGGCAGAGGTCACCGGGAAGACATACTTGCGCTGCATCACCGAGCCGTCCTTTATGGAATAGGTGAGGATGATGCTTTCGGAGGTGCCCTCCTGGATGTCCACGCCGTCGGCGTCGGTGGTCCACACCTCGGAGCTGCCGCTCTGGCTCTGCCAGTCCTCCAGAGCCGCCTTCTGCTGGGTAATGGCGGTGTGGAGATCCAGCACATCCTGGATCACCTCGGGATCGTCGGAGAACAGGGGACTGTCGCCGCCGTCCCGGGGGGTGGTATCCAGACCGTAGATGCGCACGCTCTCCACCTGGGAGGCGTCGGGCACCGCGTTCTCAAAGCCCATCAGGTCCAGCTCCAGGGCCCCCATGCCGGCGCACAGGCACAGCAGGAAGACCACGCAGCCCTTCCAGCTGGTTTTGAACACCCAGAACCGCTTGCGCAGCAGCATCTCGGCGATGAAGCAGCCCACAGCGCCCCACAGTACCATCCAGCCCAGCAGAACCCAGGGACTGGTGGGGAGCAGGGCATAGAAAATGGAGTAGAAGAAGGTGCCCAGAGCCACGGCGGCACACAGGGAAACCCCGTACCGGAACACCGGGCGCATCCAGCCCACGGTGATCACGTCCCCCGCCCGCTCCAGCTGGCGGCGGCGGTAGAGGATCAGGGCCACCACAGCCAGCGCCAGGCCGATGAGGGCGTAGAGGGTCACCAGACCCAGGCCGTGGAACTGGTAGTTTCCGTCGGCGGCGCTGGGGCCGCTGGCGGTGCCGTGGGTCAGCTTGAGGGCGGGGGAGAACCACTCGGAGGCTTCCTCCATCCACACCGCGCCGGTGAAGCCGAAGAGGAACTGCCGGGCGATGGTCTCCAGCAGGTAGGTCACAGCGGGCACCACAAAGCTGAGGATCAGATAGAAGGCGGGCAGGGCCAGGATGTGGCCGGTGAACATGGCGCAGAACACGGCGAAGGAGTAGAAGAAGAGGCACAGCATGCTTGTGACCACCAGCCAGGTGAACAGGCTGCTGAACACCACCGCGCCGTTGAGGGCCTCCGCCGCCAGAGCCAGCAGGAACACGAGGAAGTTGGGGACGATGAGGAAGACCAGCCCCGACAGGTAGTTGGTGAGGAAGAGCCCCTCCCGGCGCATGGGCAGGGCGTGGAGCATCCCCACCGAGCGGGCGGAGTACAGGTAGGAGAAGACCGCCATGGCCGCCAGGATGCCGAACACGAAGGCCAGCGCCAGGGCGGTGCTGCCGCCGCCGATGTGCTGCAGGGGATAGGAGCGGGCCTCATAGTCCGTCCAGTAGGTCTTCTGGATCAGAATACCCACCGGCATGAGCACCACCCAGATCAGGGTGTACAGACCCCAGATGGGCCAGAACCGGGCCAGATTCTTCCCCAGCAGGGTCATGTTAAAGTACGATGTCCCGGACCGCATAGTCCTCACCTCCCAGCTCGTAAATAAAGATCTCCTCCAGGGTCAGGGGCAGGGCCTCCATGAGAATGGGGGCGTAGGCCGCCAGCCGGTTGGTCACGTCGGTGGCGTTGCCCCGGATGATGAGGGTGTGGATGCGGCCCACATGGGACACATGGAGCACCTCCAGGTCCTCGGGCAGCTGGGGCAGCTCCCGCTCCTGGAAGACGATCTGCATTTTGACCACGTTCTCCTGCAGATCGGACAGGGAACGCTCGATGAGCACCTTGCCGTGGGACAGGATGCCTACGTGGTCGCACACGTCCTCCAGCTCCCGCAGGTTGTGGGAGGACACCAGCACGGTGGTGCCGTGCTCGGCCACGTCGCCCATGAGCAGGGACCACACCTGGCGGCGCATCACCGGGTCCAGACCGTCCACCGGCTCATCCAGCACCAGCACCTCCGGCCGGCAGCACAGGGCCAGCCAGAAGGCGGACTGCTTCTGCATGCCCTTGGACAGGCGGCGGATGGGCTGCTTCTCGTCCACAGTGGTGAACACGTCCTTCAGAGCCTCATAGCGCTTGTGATCGAACCGGGGATAGAACCCCTTGTAAAAACGCATCATGTCCCGGGTGGAGGCGGACAGGAAGTAGTACAGCTCATCGGGAATGTCGGCAATGCGGGCCTTGGCGGCGGGATTTTCGTAGATGGGGTTGCCGTCCAGCAGCACCGAGCCCGAGTCCTGCCGGTACACGCCGGTGACATGGCGCAGCAGGGTGGACTTGCCCGCGCCGTTGGGACCCACCAGGCCGTAGATGGAGCCCTGGGGCACCGTCATGGTCAGGCCGTCCAGAGCTTTAAAGCCGTCAAAGGTCTTGACCACATTTTTGGCTTCGATCATGGTTTCCTCTCCTCTCTCACCGCCTGGCGGGCGGCGGCCTCGTCCAGACGGCGGGCCAGTTCCCCCGCCGTCATCCCCAGAAACAGCAGCTCCGCCGCCGAGGAGTCAAAGTCCTTCAGCAGGCGCTCCCGCCGGTCGGCGTTTACGTCGGCCTGGGGGGCGGCAAAAGAGCCCTTGCCTGCCACAGTGTACAGATAGCCCTCACGCTCCAGGGATTCGTAGGCCCGCTGGATGGTGTTGGGGTTGATGGCCAGCGACGTGGCCAGCGCCCGCACCGAGGGCAGTTTGTCCCCCGCCTGGAGCGCGCCCGTCACCACCAGGTGCCGCAGCCCATCCTTTACCTGTTCGTAGATGGGCCGGGCGTCCCGGTAATTGAGCTGGATCATCCTGGCATCTCCTTTCCGGAAGTGTATGACACATCTTAGTACAGTCAGTATACACGGGACAGAGGGGAGAAATCCTTAAAAAAGTATAACGATTTTCTTCCGGTTTTCAGGAGGCATAAAAAACGCCCCGCGGTTTTCCGCGGGGCGTTGGAAACGGCAAAAGCCGATCAGCACATGGGCTTCAGGTCGGGGGAGACGATCAGGGTAGCCTCGGTGGCAGCCTGGATCTGCTCCACGGTGAACTCGGGGTTGTACTCCACCAGCTCCAGACCCTTGTCGGTCACGTTGATCACGGCCATCTCGGTGATGATCTTGGTGATGCAGTGCACGGCGGTGTAGGGCAGACGGCACTTCTTCAGGATCTTGGGATTGCCCTTGGCGGTGTGCTCCATGGCAACGATGACTTCCTTGGCGCCCACCAGCAGGTCCATGGCGCCGCCCATGCCGGGCATCTTCTTGCCGGGGATGATCCAGTTGGACAGGGAGCCCTCCTCGTCCACTTCCAGGCCGCCCAGGATGGTGGCGTTGACGTGGCCGCCGCGGATGAAGCCGAAGGAGGTGGCGGAGTCGATGTAGCAGCCGAAGGTATCAGCCTGGGCGGGAGATCCGCCGGCGTCGGTCTTATAGCGGGGGTCGGCCTCCTCGGGAGTGGGCTTGGGGCCGGTGCCGATGATGCCGTTCTCGGACTGGAGGATCACGTGGACCCCCTCGGGCAGATAGGCGGGAACCATGGTGGGCAGGCCGATGCCGAGGTTGACCACGTCGCCGTCCTTCAGTTCCTGAGCCACACGCTTGGCGATAAAGCCCTTGATCTCAGACTTTTCCATTACGCATTCCCTCCATCCACAATGTAATTGACAAAGGCGCCGGAGGTGACCACGTTCTCGGGCTCAATGTCGCCGATCTCCACCAGATGGTCGGCCTCGGCGATGACCACGTCAGCGGCGGTGGCCATCACGATGTTGAAGTTACGGGTGGTGCCCTTGTACCAGACGTTGCCGAACTTATCAATGGTGTGGCCGTTGATGATGGCAAAGTCGGCGCGGACAGGCTGCATCAGCAGATAGTCCTTGCCGTTAATGGTCTGCTTGCCCAGGCACAGGGGGGAATCCTCCACGATGGTGCCCACGCCGGTGGGGGTGAGCACGCCGCCCAGGCCGGCGCCGCCGGCACGGATCATCTCAGCCAGGGAGCCCTGGGGAACCAGGTCCACCTGCAGGGTCTTCTCCACCATGCCCTGGGTGCCCACGTCGGGGGTCATGCCCACGTGGGTGGCGATGACGCGCTTGACCTGATGGTTGTGGACCAGCTTGGCCATGCCGTAGAACTCCTCACCGTTGGGACCCACGGCCATGCCGCAGTCGTTGCCGATGATGGTCAGGTCCTTGGTGCCCTTCTTGGCCAGGGCCTCGATGACCTTGTGGGCGCTGCCGCAGCCCAGGAAGCCGCCGAACATAATGGTGGCGCCGTCGGGGATCATGTTCACGGCTTCCTCAACAGAAATAATCTTGTTGCGCACGTTATTACCCTCCTAAATATAATATAGGGGCCGGCCGGGGCGGCAGCGCCGCCCCGGCGCGGACAGATCAGCACTTCTCGAAGACAGTGGCAACGCCCATGCCGCCGCCGATGCACAGGGTGGCCAGGCCCTTCTTGGCCTCGGGCCGCTTCTGCATCTCGTGCAGCAGGGTAACAATGATGCGGGCGCCGGAAGCACCCACGGGGTGACCGATGGAGATGGCGCCGCCGTTGACGTTGACCTTGTCCATATCGAAGCCCAGCTCACGGGCCACGGCGATGGACTGAGCGGCAAAGGCCTCGTTGGCCTCCACCAGGTCGATGTCCTCGATGGTCACGCCGGCCTTGGCCATGGCGTTGCGGGAGGCGGGCACGGGGCCCACGCCCATGATCTTGGGATCCACGCCGCCCTGGCCCCAGCCGATCAGCTTGGCCATGGGCTTCAGGCCGTACTTCTCCACAGCCTCGCCGGAAGCCAGCACGATGGCGGCAGCGCCGTCGTTGATGCCGGAGGCGTTGGCGGCGGTGACGCGCTGGACGTGCTTCTTGGCGTCGGCCTCGTGGACCTGAGTGACCTCAAAGGTATGGACGATCTCGTCCTCCACGCCCTCGGGACCGGCGGGGAAGGCGCCGCGCAGCTTGGCAACGGACTCCATGGTCACGCCGGCCTTGGGGAACTCGTCCACCTTGAACTCCACCATTTCCTTCTTCTTCTTGACCATAACGGGCACGATCTCGTCCACGAACTTGCCAGCGGCCTGAGCGGCCTCGGTCTTGTTCTGAGAGGACACGGCGAAGGCGTCCATCTCCTCGCGGGTGATGCCCCACACGTCGGCGATGTTCTCAGCGGTGGTGCCCATGTGATAGTTGTTGTAAGCGTCCCACAGGCCGTCCTTGATCATAGTGTCCACGACCTTCTTGTCGCCCATGCGGGCGCCCCAGCGCTCAGCGGGCAGAGCGTAGGGAGCGGCGGACATATTCTCGGTGCCGCCGGCCACGATGACGTCGGCGTCGCCGGCCATGATGGCGCGGGCGCCCTCAATAACGCTCTTCATACCGGAGCCGCACACCATACCCACGGTGTAGGCGGGCACGGAGTAGGGCAGACCGGCCTTCACGCCCACCTGACGGGCGGGGTTCTGGCCCTGGGCAGCGGTCAGGATGCAGCCGAACATCAGCTCGTCCACCTGCTCGGGCTTCAGACCGGCCCGGTTAAGGACTTCCTTGACCACCACGGCGCCCAGATCAGTGGCAGGGGTGTCCTTCAGGCTGCCGCCAAAGGAGCCCACAGCGGTGCGGCAACAGTTGACAACATAGACTTCTTTCATGTGTTTGACCTCCAGATTTTTTCGTTTTCTCCCCTAATAAACCCTTCGTTTCATTATACATCCGCCATTAGTAAAAATCAACTGTGGAAAGTGTGGAAGCGGCTGCCGGCAGCGGGTATCCAATTTATACCAGAGGCACGGGGGCAGGATGGGGTTGCGGCCCGAAAGGCGGGGGGATATAATAAGTAGAAACGAGACCGGACACACCGGGAAAGGAGGGATGGACCCATGCGGGAAGAACATTGGAGCGCCTATCTGGACTGCGTGGGGGAGCTGCTGGCCCAGCCTCAGGTGCAGGCCATGAAGGAGATCCGCCACCATCCGGGGGTGTCCTGCTTTGAGCACAGCCTCTTTGTATCCTATGTGGCCTTCCGGCTGGCCGGGCGCTGGCGGGGGGACCGCCGGGCGGCGGCCCGGGCGGGGCTGCTCCACGACCTGTATCTCTACGATCCCCGGAGCCTGCCCTCCTATAAACAGTGCTTTGCCCATCCCCTGGCAGCCGAGCGCAATGCCCGTGCCCTGTGCGGGGAGCTGAGCCCGGAGGAGGAGAACGGCATTCTGGCCCACATGTGGCCACTGGCCCCCCGGGCGCCCCGCAGCCGGACGGCGGCGGCGGTGTGCCTGGCCGACAAGCTGTGCGCCACGGCGGAGGTGCTGGGGATCTGGCGGCGGCTGGAATTGTACCGGCTGGCCTGGGCCCCGGCGCGGGCGTTCCGTTGAAATTTGGTAAAGAACAGGTAAAGGACGGCGGGGAAATTGTGCAAGGGTGCCAAGTTGGAAAAATGACGGGCTTTTTTTCAAAATTTCGATGCATTTTCTCTGCCCCTTTGCTATAATTATAATGATTCATAATATAGGCTTGATCACGGCCTGTCCGGCGGACAGGCAAATCCATTGTGTTTGAGGTGATCCCAAGTATGAGCGCGACTGGAGCGGTAGTGTTCCTGCCCCGGGAGGGGACCGGCCCGTCACGGATGCTGGAGGAGCTGCTCTTTGATCCGGCGGCTCTCTGGCTGACCGAGGCGCTGGAGGCAGCCGGTGTGGAACAGTTTTTTGTGGTCTGCCACAGCGATGACCGGGAGAAGGCCCGGACCTGCTTCCCCGAGGGCACCGAGTTTGTCACCGGCAGCACCGGAGACGCCCTGGAGCAGCTGATGGACTTCCTGGCCCGGCTGGAGGGCAAGGTGCTGGTCTTTACCCGGCCGGTGCTCCTCTCCTGGCAGAGCGCCCGCCAGCTGGTGGACGACAACTGCTCCGGACCGCTGGACAATAAGGACACCGGCGTGTGCCGCATCGACGCGGCCCTGCTGGCCCAGGCCCTGGCCGACGGCAGCGGCCTGGACGAGGTTTTGAAGGAGAACGCCGACAAGCTGGGCGGCCGCAGCATCTGGTACCAGAGCGCGGCGGTGCTCAAGGCCGGCCCCGAGGGCCGGGTGGAGGCGGAGCTCACCGCCCGCAACTACGGCGCCTACCGGCTGCTGGAGAGCGGCGTTCGCATCATGGACCCCAACACCTGCTATGTGGGACCCCGGGTGAAGGTGGGGGAGGGCACCGTGATCCTCCCCGGCACCATCCTGCGGGGGGAGACCGTCATCGGCGCCGGCTGCGAGCTGGGCCCCAATTCCATGGTGCGGGACTGCACCGTGGGGGACAACGTGGTGGTCAACGCATCCCAGATCAATGAGAGCACCGTGGACGCCGGCACCAAGATCGGCCCCTTTGCCTACATCCGCCCCAACTGCCACGTGGGCGCCAACGTGAAGGTGGGCGACTTCGTGGAGCTGAAGAACTCCACCATCGGCGACGGCACCAAGATCTCCCACCTGACCTATGTGGGCGACTCCGACGTGGGCTGCCGGGTCAACTTCGGCTGCGGCACCGTCACCGTCAACTATGACGGCATCAGCAAGTACCGTACCACCATCGGGGACGACGCCTTCATCGGCTGCAATACCAATCTGGTGGCCCCCGTCCGGGTGGGGGACGGCGCCTACACCGCCGCCGGCTCCACCATCACCGACGAGGTGCCCGCCGACTCCCTGGCCATCGCCCGGCCCCGCCAGACGGTGAAGAAGCAGTGGGCCGCCCGCCGCCGTTCCAGAAGAAAGTGAACCCGCCCCTCACCGGAGGGGTAAAGATAGTTCCGAGCTGCACCATGAAATAGAGAACGACTATATTTGTGAGAGGATGTTTAAAAAAATGATCGCACACGGTAAGGACATCAAGATCTTTTCCGGCACTTCCAACCGCGCTCTGGCTGAGGCCATCTGCAAGGAGATGGGTATGGAGCTGGGCAACGCCGAGGTAGGCGCCTTCTCCGATGGTGAAAACTTTGTCTCCATCTACGAGACCGTCCGCGGCTCCGACGTGTTCGTGGTCCAGTCCACCAGCTCCCCGGTCAACGACAACCTGATGGAACTGCTCATTATGATCGATGCCCTGAAGCGGGCCTCCGCCGGCCGGATCACCGCCGTGATCCCCTACTTCGGCTACGCCCGTCAGGACCGCAAGACCAAGCCCCGTGATCCCATTTCCGCCAAGCTGGTGGCCAATCTGATCACCCGGGCCGGCGCCGACCGGGTGCTGACCATGGACCTGCACGCCAACCAGATCCAGGGCTTCTTCGACATCCCCGTGGACAATCTGCTGGGCAACCCCATCTTCACCAACTACCTGCATGACCGCTTCGCCGGCCAGGAGGAGGACGTGATCGTGGTGTCCCCCGACGTGGGCTCCGTGGCCCGCGCCCGCGCCTTCGCCCAGAAGCTGGGTATGGGTCTGGCCATCGTGGACAAGCGCCGCCAGAAGGCCAACTCCTCCGAGGTTATGAACATCATCGGCGACGTCCGTGGCAAGAAGGTCATCCTCTTTGACGACATGGTGGACACCGCCGGCTCCCTGTGCGGTGCAGCCCAGGCTCTGGTGGAGCTGGGCGGCGCTACCGACGTCATCGCCTGCGCCAGCCACGGCGTGCTCTCCGGCCCCGCTGTGGAGCGCATCGAGAAGAGCGTCATCAAGGAGCTCTACTTCCTGGATACCGTCCCTGCCAAGCAGGGCGTCACCTGCGACAAGATCAAGTATCTGTCCGTGGCCCACATGTTTGCCGAGGCCATCGAGCGCATCTACGAAGAGGTCTCTGTGTCTAAGCTGTTCGTGTAAGAACCGTCCAGGGGGGACGTTGTCTGCCATAAAAGGTGGCTTGCGCCTGATTGGCATCGAACCTGCCCCCGGCAGGTTCGACCCTGGATACGAAACCACCGCGCCGATACAGGGCACGGTAAAAGAGCCTCGCAGAGTTCGTGCCCGCAGGCACGAAAAAGATCTTATCTGTTTTCAGCCGCGACATGTGCGTGGCTGAAAACACTTCTCAGCCTGCAAGTGTGGGATCTGTCCGCTTTGGCGGACAGATCCTGCGCGCGGCGGGCTGCATCCCACTCAAACAAGTGGCTGCGGCCACTTGTTTGACAAATTTAGGGCGGGGGCTTGCCCCCGCCGTTGTCTGTCCAAGGAGCAACTATGTTTTTCAACAAGAATCGAGCCTCCGGCGTGGAATGGCTGGTGGTGGGCCTGGGCAATCCCGGGGACAAGTACGAGAACACCCGGCACAATGTGGGCTTCCTCACCATCGACCACATCGCCGAGGAGCAGCGGGTGCCGGTACAGAAGCTGAAGTACCGCTCACTCACCAACACGGTGGAGCTGGGAGGCGCCAAGGTGCTGCTCATGAAGCCGGTGACCTATATGAACCTGTCCGGCGAGGCGGTGGGGGAGGCCGCCCGGTTCTACAAGATCCCCGCCGACCACGTGCTGGTCATCTCCGACGACGTGTCCCTGCCCATCGGCAAGCTGCGCATCCGCAAGGGGGGCTCCGCCGGGGGCCACAACGGCCTGAAGAACATCATCCAGCACCTGGGCACCGACCAGTTTCCCCGGGTGAAGGTGGGTGTGGGGGAGAAGCCCCATCCCGATTACGACATGGCCGACTGGGTGCTCTCCAAGTTTGTGGGGGAGGACCTGAAGACCATCACTGCCGCCATTGAGAAGGCCGCCAAGGCGGTGGAGTGCCTCATCGCTGAAGGCCCCGACAAGGCCATGAACCAGTTCAACGGCTGAGGGGCTGTTGCCAAATCGTAACTTGCAATTCCCCACGGGGATGCTAGGATAGAAGGAGCGGGCGCGCCCGCTCCTTTTTCGCAGGGGGCGCGCCGGATTTGGGAGGTGGTCTCCATGGCGGGACGCAGGCTGTTTTGCCAGTACGGTCCGGTGTGCTACCGGATCTCCCTGTGGAAAGAGGGGAAACGCAAGGCCCTGGCCGACTGGCGGACCGGAGCCCGCTGGGCGGTCCGGCGTCAGCAGGAGGAGCTGCCTGTGCTCCTCAAGGGGCACCGCTCCCCGGTGCTCCGGCGTTTGAGCGGGGTGGATATGGACCTGCAGCGCAGCAAGCGGACCAATCTGGCCCTGGCCGCCCCCTGCATCGACGGGGTGGTGGTGGCGCCGGGGGAGAGCTTCTCCTTCTGGCGTCTGGTGGGCAAGCCCACCGCCCGGAAGGGCTACCAGGACGGGCTCACCATCGCCAGCGGCATCCTGGGCCGGGCGGTGGGAGGTGGGCTGTGCCAGCTGGCCAACCTGATCCACTACCTGGTGCTCCACAGCCCCCTCACCGTCACCGAGCTGCACCACCACTCGGACGCCCTCTTTCCTGACGACCGCCGCCGGGTGCCCTTCGGTACCGGTACCTCCATCTTCTATCCCCATGTGGATTACCGCTTCCGCAACGACACCGACCAGCCGGTCCAGCTGCGGGTGTGGCTGGACGGGGACGACCTGTGCGGCGAGCTGCGGGGGACGGCCCCTTTCCCCCTGCGCTACCGGCTGCGGGAGGAGGGGAGCGGCTATGTCCGGGAGGGAGCGGAATACTACCGGGTGAGCCAGGTCTACCGCATTGCCTATGACCGGGCCACCGGCGCGGAAGTGGGGCGGGAGCTGCTGCTGGACAACCACTCCAAGGTACTCTTTGATCCCGCACTCATTTCGGCGGATCAGATGTTACCCCGCTGAAAGGAGCGCCCTATGCTGCTGGAACAAATCAAGGCCCATAGCGCCGCCCTGGGGGACCGGCCCGCCCTGATGGCGGGGGAGGAGGTGATCCGCTGGGGGGAGCTGTGGCCCATGGCCCAGGGCCTGGCGGCCAAACTGCGGGAGCAGGGCACCGGCCCGGTGGCCCTCATCGGGGACCCGGGTGAGGTGTGGGTGCCGGTGGCCTTTGTGGCCTGCCTGCTGGCGGGGCGGCCCTATCTGCCCCTGGACCCCCTGCTGCCCCCGGCGGGACAGCGGGAGCTGCTGGAGCAGGCGGGGGCGGTGCTGCTGGACCGGCGGACGGCGGAGGAGGGCTTTTCCTCCGGCCTGTCCTGCCCGCTCCCCGAGGATTCTCACTCCATTGCCTATGAGATCTTTACCTCGGGCAGTACCGGAACGCCCAAGGGAGTGGCGGTGAGCCTGGGCAATCTGGAGCACTTCCTCCGGTGGGCCTCCGCCCTGCCCGATGTGGCCGCCGTCCTGGGCGGGACGGCGGTGGGCCAGGCCTCCTGGTCCTTTGACCTGTCGGTGGCCGACCTCTATCTCTCTCTGCTGGGGGGCGGCACCCACGTGGCCCTCACCGGAGAGGAAAAACAGAATTTTGCCGCCCTGTTCCGCCGGTTGGAGGCCAGCGACCCGTCTCTGCTGGTGGTCACCCCCTCCTTTTTGCGCCTGTGCCTGACGGAGCCCTCCTTTGGTCCCGCCCGGCTGCCCCGGCTGCGGACGGTTTTCTCCTGCGGAGAGGTATTGCCCCCCGCCGCCGCCCGGCGGCTGCTGGACCGGTTCCCCGGTGTGGCCCTCCTCAACGCCTACGGTCCCACCGAGGCCACCTGCGCCGTGTGCGCCGTCCCCATTTCCCGGGAGATGTGCACCGGGCCGCTGCCTATCGGCATCGTTGGGGAGGGAGCTGTGGATATCTCCCTGGAGGAGGGGGAGATCGTGCTCACCGGAGCCAGTGTGGCTCCCCGGTTTGGGGGAACGTATTCCACAGGGGACCTGGGTTATGTGGAAAAGGGCCTGCTCTACTGGGCGGGGCGGCGGGATTTACAGCTGAAGTACAAAGGGTACCGGCTGGAGCCCACCCGCATTGAGGGGGCGCTGGAGGCCCTGCCCCAGGTGGAGCGGGCGGCGGTGCTCCCCCGGTGGGACGGGGCGGGGCAGGTAAAGGGCCTGACCGCCTTTGTGGAGGGGACCGGGCTGGAGCCGGAGAAGCTGGCCCAGGCCCTGGCGGAGCGGCTGCCCCCCAGCCAGATCCCCGGCCAGTGGCGGCTGCTGGACCGGATGCCCCTGACCCACAACGGAAAATGCGACCGGAAACGGCTGGAGGAGATGCTATGATGATGGGTGACGATGTGATCCGGGACCTGCTGGTGCAGGTCTGCGGCACCCGGGAGGCCCTCCGCCCCGGAGCCGACCTGCTGGAGGAGGGCATTTTGGACTCCCTGGCCATGATCGACCTGCTGGAGGGGCTGGAGGACCTGGGCATCCAGATCCAGCCCACCCGGGTGCCCAGGGATGCCTTCCGCACGGTGGAGGGCATCCTGACCCTCTGCCGCCAGGCGGAGAAACAGGAGTAAGTGCGCTTTTAACTTCCAAATTTTTTTATATCTTTGAGGTGTACCATGAAACAACTGCTGTCGGCCCTGAAGGATATCCCGGAATATTGCGCCCTGGAGGCGGCCATCGACGGCGGGGCCTGCCCCGTGGCCTTTTCCGGCCTGTCGGCGGTCCACCGGGCCCATTTTGCCGCCGGGCTTCACCAGGGGCTGGAGCGGCCGGTGGTGGTGGTGTGCGCCGACGAGGGGGAGGCCCAGCGGATGGAAAAGGACCTGGCCGCCCTCTCCGGAGAGAAGGTAACCACCCTGTCCGCCCGGGAGTTCACCTTCCACAACGCGGCGGTGGTGTCCCGGCAGTATGAGCACCGGCGTCTGTCCGTCCTGCGGGCGCTGGCGGCGGGGGAGTGCCCCCTGCTGGTGTGCACGGTGGAGGCTCTCCTCCAGCGCACCATCCCCAAGACCCTGCTGACCCAGGCCGCCCAGGTGATCCGCATGGGGGAGGCCCATGATCTGAACGACCTGACCGAGACCCTCACCGCCGCCGGGTACGCCCGGTGCCAGCAGGTGGAGGGTGTGGGCCAGTTTGCCCTGCGAGGGGGCATTCTGGACTTTTTCTCCCCCGCCCACCAGAAGCCGGTGCGGGTGGAGTTCTTCGGGGACGAGATCGACGCCATGGGCTTCTTTGAGCCGGACACCCAGCGGCGCATCCAGAACATCAGCGAGGCGGAGATCCTGCCCGCCGCCGAGGTGCTGCCCCAGTTTACCCCCGGAGGCTGGGCGGGACTGCTGGAGGGCATGGACAAGCTGATCGCCCGGGCAAGAAAGCGCAAGGGGAGCGAAAAGCTGGTGGAGACCCTGGAGGAGGACCGGGAGCGGCTGGCCGCCGGTACCTCCTTCCCGGCCATGGACCGGTATCTGGGCCTCATCTACCCCAGCATGGCCACGGCGGCGGACTACCTGCCGGAGGACGCCGTGGTACTGTTCAGCGAGAGCGGCCGGGTGGCCGAGCGGGGGAAGAACTACCTGTGGCAGCTGGGGGAGGACGCCAAGTCCCTGATGGAACGGGGGGAGCTGGCCGGTGATCTGGCCGACTTCGCCCGTACCCCCGAGGAGCTGTGGGGGGTGCTGGAGGAGTGGCCGGTGTGCTACCTGGATGCCTTCGCCGCCTCATCCTATCCCCGGCGGCCCCGGACGGTGCTCAACCTGCTGGCCAAGCAGCTGCCCTCCTACGGCGCCAGCCTGGAGACCGCCGTCTCCGACCTGGCCCACTATGTGTCCGAGGGCTTCCGCACCGTGGTGCTGGTGGGCAGCGAGCAGCGGGCCCTCAACCTCCAGGCCCTGCTGCGGGAGCAGAAGATGACCACCGCCGTGGACTTCCAGCTCCACGACCTGCCCGCCTACGGCAAGGCGGTCATTGCCGTGGGGGGCGTCACCGCCGGTATGGAGTACCCGGTGGGACGGCTGGCGGTGCTCACCGAGGGCCAGTCCGCCCTGGGCAAAAAGCGCCGTCCCAAGCCCGCCACCAACCGGCAGAAGCTGAAGTCCTACGCCGACCTGTCCCCCGGCGACCTGGTGGTCCACGAGCACCACGGGGTGGGCCGCTTCGTGGAGATGACCAAAAAAGTGGTGGACGGCGTGGAGAAGGACTACGTGAAGATCGCCTACGCCGGTACCGACACCCTGTATGTCCCCGCCACCCAGCTGGACCTGGTGAGCAAGTATATCGGCGGCGGCGAGGACGCCAACGAGACGAGAAAACTGTCCCGGCTGGGGGGCGGCGACTGGGAGCGGGCCAAGTCCAAGGCCAAGAAGGCGGTAAAGGACCTGGCCAAGGGGCTTATTCAGCTCTACGCCCAGCGGCAGCGGCAGCCCGGCTTCGCCTTCTCCCCCGACTCCGAGTGGATGCATGAGTTTGAGGAGCAGTTCGAGTATGCCGAGACCGACGACCAGCTGCGGTGCATTGCCGAGATCAAGCGGGATATGGAGACCGCCCGGCCCATGGACCGGCTGCTGTGCGGCGACGTGGGCTACGGCAAGACCGAGGTGGCCTTCCGGGCGGTGATGAAGTGCGTGCTGGACGGCAAGCAGGCCGCCATCCTGGTGCCCACCACCGTATTGGCCCGGCAGCACTACCTGTCCGCCAAGCAGCGCTTTGCCAAGTACCCGGTGGAGATCGACGTGGTGAGCCGCTTCCGCACCCCTGCCCAGATGAAGGAGACCCTGCGGCGGCTGGCGGCGGGGCAGATCGACCTTCTGATCGGCACCCACCGGCTCTTCCAGAAGGACGTGACCTTCAAGGACCTGGGCCTGCTGGTCATTGACGAGGAGCAGCGCTTCGGCGTCCAGCACAAGGAGAAGCTGAAGGAGCTGTCCCGGCAGGTGGACGTGCTCACCCTGTCCGCCACCCCCATCCCCCGCACTCTGAACATGGCCCTCTCCGGCATCCGGGACATGAGTACCCTGGAGGAGCCCCCCATGGACCGCCAGCCGGTGCAGACCTACGTGCTGGAGCACGACTGGGGGGTGCTGATGGACGCGGTACGCCGGGAGCTGGAGCGGGGCGGCCAGGTATTTTACCTCCACAACCGGGTGGACACCATCACCCGCACCGCCGCCCGCATCCGGGAGATGCTGGGGGAGGACGTGGAGGTGGCGGTGGCCCACGGCAAGATGAGCCAGGAGGAGCTCAACGAGGTCATGACCCGCATGAGCGAGGGCGAGGTGGATGTGCTGGTGTGCACCACCATCATCGAGACCGGCATCGACATCGCCAACGTGAACACCCTCATCATTGAGGACGCGGACAAGATGGGTCTGGCCCAGCTCCACCAGATCAGAGGCCGGGTGGGCCGGTCCACCCGCCGGGCCTTCGCCTACCTCACCTACCGGCAGGGCAAGGTGCTGAGCGAGGTGGCCTCCAAGCGGCTGGGGGCCATCCGGGAGTTTGCCGAGTTCGGCTCCGGCTTCAAGATCGCCATGCGGGACCTGGAGATCCGGGGCGCGGGCAACGTGCTGGGCCCCGAGCAGTCCGGCTTCATGCTCAGTGTGGGCTACGACATGTACCTGCGGCTGCTGGAGGAGGCGGTGCTGGAGGAGCGGGGAGAGCCCATCCCCAAGCGCACCGACTGCGCCGCCGACCTCAGTGTGGCGGCCTCCATCCCCGACCGGTATGTGCCCTCCCCGGAGGAACGGATGGACCTGTACCGGCGCATCGCCGCCATCCGCACCGAGGAGGATGCCGACGATGTGATGGATGAACTCATCGACCGCTACGGCGATCCCCCCAGACCGGTGAACAATCTGATCACGGTGGCCCTGCTGCGCTCCGACGCCGCCCAGAACGGCGTCACCCAGATCAAGCAGCAGGGGGGCGGCCTGCAGTTCTATCTGGACGGCTTTGACCTGCGGCAGGTGTCCGCCCTGTGCGCCCTGGACAAGTACAAGGGACGGCTGCTCTTCTCCCCCGGGGTGTTTTGGAAAGAAAGATGGCATCGATCAGAAATCAATGATATTGAGGTATACCTCCACGCTGCCGTAGGTCAGTTTGGGTTCGCCGTTTTCATCGGTGTAGAGCCAGAAGTTCTGATCCAGGGGATAGGAGGGATCGCCGGTGCCCACAGAGGCATAGACGGGGATGGAGATCTTCACCCAGCCGTCGGTGGCCTTGGTAAAGGTACCGGTGAGGAACTTGTCGGCCCAGCGGTAACCGTCCTCATTCTCCATGGCCTCATAGTCCAGGGACAGGCCATACTCCGCCAGAGCGTCCAGGCCCGCCTGGGTGCCGATGGGGGAGGAGCCCAGATGGGCATATTTGACCTGGGTATTGGAGGCGTTCAGATCGTCGGCGGTGTAGAAAATGCCGTCAAAGAAGGAGTTGATGCCGGCCCACTCCACCGTGTCGCCCACGGTGCCCCACAGGACGACGGGGGCCACCGCAAGTTCACCGGGAGCCACGAACTGGAAGCGGAGGGTGCGGGTGATGGGGTCGCCCTTCTTGGGGGTAACGGTGAAGGTCACGTCGGTTTCGGCAACGCCCTGGCACTGGCCCTCCAGGTGGTCGCCCACCAGCTTGATGCCGTCGGGCAGCTGGCCGGAGATCTGGTTGACGGTAAAGCTGTTCCACTGCTCCTCAGGCAGCCACCAGCGGAACTCATAGTATACATCGTTGTACCAGGTCTCCTCAGAGCCGTCCTCCATCACCATGGTTTCGGGGGCGTAGGAGAGCACATACTCCACCTCGCGGGGATCATAGGGGGGCTTGGCGGACTGGATGACGGCGGTCTGGGTGGCGGCGTCGTAGCTGACCTCCTTGCCGAAGGCCTCGCTGATGGCCCGGATGGGTACATAGGTGGTGCCGTTGTAGGCGAACACGTCCACCTCCTTGCCGTTGACGTCCTTGGGCACGAAGGCCTCGCCGTCAATGGACAGCTTCATGCCGGGGAGCACGGAGATGTTGACCAGGTTGCCGGCGGCCAGGGCGGCGGTGCCGGTGCCCAGGACCAGCGCCAGCGCCAGGGCTGCGATGCGGGTCTTCTTCTTCATAGAGACACTTCCTTTCATGGTTTGCGGGTCTGAACGGTCCGTTCAGGGAGTTGAGTCCAGCATACCACAGTACTGTAAGAAAGTGGTGTGCGCAGGCGCACACTTGTGTCAAAACCGGCGGGAGTCGGTCACAGCAGCCCCGGCTCGCCCAGAGAGAGGAGCAGTTCGTCGGTCTCCTCCAGGGTGAGATGGTGGCTCAGGCCGTAGAGCACCGCGGCGTCAAACCGGCTGCGGGGATAGAGGACCGGTCTGCCGCACCGGGTGAGCAGGCGCTGGGTCTCCTCCTCTCCCAGGTCCACCGCCAGGGCCAGCCGCAGCAGAAAGGTGCGGGTGGGGGCACGGGTACCGTTGAAGAGCTGGTAGCCGTAGGAGCGCTCCAGATAGCAGGCCCGGATGGCGTCCTTCACCAGCCAGCCCCGCTGCTCCAACAGATTGCATAAATAAAAGGTGCTGTCGGGGGGCGTAAAGGCGTCGTCGCCCAGCAGAGCGGGGTCGGGAGCGGAGCAGATGGCTCTGCGCAGTTCTTCGGTGGTCCTCATAAGGCCTCTCCTTTCCGGGAAAATAGGAATAAAAAAAGTGTACCATACTTTGGGAAAATGCGGGTGTGCAAATTTGCACATTTTTCTGCGGACCCGCCGCGGGAGGAAGGGTCGGGGCAATTTGTTCACAATTTCCTCTTTTTTCTTACACACGCTTATGCTATACTAAGAAACTGAATCAATGCGAATTGGCCGCGCTTTGCGCGGTGTGAGATCAGAAAGGTGAATTATCACATGGGACTGTTGAAAAAGCTGTTTGGTACCAGCTCCGCCAAGGAGCTCAAGGCCATCAAACCCATCGTGGACAAGATCGAGGCCCTGGACGAGGCGTATTCCAAGCTCACCGATGAGCAGCTCAAGGCTAAGACCCCTGAATTCAAGGAGCGGCTCCGTAACGGCGAGACCCTGGACGACATCCTGCCCGAGGCCTTCGCCGCCTGCCGGGAGGCGGCCTGGCGCGTGCTGGGCATGAAGCCCTACCGGGTGCAGCTCATCGGCGGCATCATCCTCCATCAGGGCCGTATTGCCGAGATGAAGACCGGCGAAGGTAAGACCCTGGTGGCCACCCTGCCCGCCTACCTGAACGCCCTGGCCGGGGAGGGCGTCCACATCGTCACTGTCAACGACTATCTGGCCAAGCGTGACTCCGAGTGGATGGGCAAGGTCTACCGCTTCATGGGCCTCACCGTGGGTCTGGTGATCCACGACGTGCAGCCCAAGGACCGCAAGGCCTCCTACGCCGCCGACATCACCTACGGCACCAACAACGAGTTCGGCTTTGACTACCTGCGGGACAACATGTGCATCTACGCCACCGAGATGGTGCAGCGGGGCCACGCCTTCGCCATCGTGGACGAGGTGGACTCCATCCTCATTGACGAGGCCCGTACCCCCCTCATCATCTCCGGCCAGGGTGACAAGTCCACCCAGCTGTACACCATCGTGGATTCCTTTGTGGCCCGCCTGAAGGGCCAGCGGGTGGCCAAGGTGGATACCAAGGAGGAAGAGGACCCCGACGTGGACGCCGACTACATCGTGGATGAGAAGGCCCGCACCGTCACCCTCACCGCCCGGGGCATCGCCAAGGCCGAGCAGCAGTTCCAGATCGAGAACCTGGCCGACCCGGAGAACACCACCCTGTCCCACCACATCAACCAGGCCATCAAGGCCCGGGGCCTGATGAAGCGGGACATCGACTACGTGGTGAAGGACGGCGAGGTCATCATCGTGGACGAGTTCACCGGCCGCCTCATGTACGGCCGCCGCTACAACGAGGGCCTCCATCAGGCCATCGAGGCCAAGGAGGGGGTCACCGTGGCCCGGGAGTCCAAGACTCTGGCCACCATCACCTTCCAGAACTACTTCCGCCTGTACAACAAGCTGTCCGGTATGACCGGTACCGCCATGACCGAGGAGGAGGAGTTCGGCACCATCTACGCCCTGGACATCGTGGAGATCCCCACCAACAAGCCCCTGGCCCGTATTGACCAGCCCGACGTGGTGTACAAGACCGAGAAGGGCAAGTACAAGGCCATTGTGAAGCAGATCGAGGAGTGCCACGCCAAGGGTCAGCCTGTGCTGGTGGGCACCATCTCCATCGAGAAGTCGGAGCAGATCTCCGATATGCTCAAGAAGAAGGGCATACGCCACAACGTGCTGAACGCCAAGTTCCACGAGAAGGAAGCCGAGATCGTGGCCCAGGCCGGTAAGTTCGGCGCCGTCACCGTGGCCACCAACATGGCCGGCCGTGGTACCGATATCCTGCTGGGCGGCAACGCCGAGTTTTTGGCCAAGGCCGAGCTGCGCAAGGCCGGCCTGTCCGACGAGCTCATCGCCGAGTCCACCGGCTACGCCGAGACCGACAACCAGGAGATCCTGGAGGCCCGGCGGATGTTTGCCGAGGCCGAGGCCAAGTACAAGGACGAGATCAAGGAGGAGGCCGACAAGGTCCGCGCTGTGGGCGGCCTCTTCATCCTGGGTACCGAGCGCCACGAGTCCCGCCGCATCGACAATCAGCTCCGCGGCCGTGCCGGCCGTCAGGGCGACCCCGGCGAGAGCCGCTTCTTCCTCTCCCTGGAGGACGACATCATGCGCCTGTTCGGCTCCGAGCGGGTCATGGGCATGATGGATAAGCTGGGCGTGGACGAGGACACCCCCCTGGACTCCAAGATGCTGTCCAACGTCATCGAGAATGCCCAGAAGCAGGTGGAGTCCCGCAACTTCCAGACCCGTAAGACGGTGCTGGAGTACGACGACGTGATGAACACTCAGCGCCAGGTCATCTACGAACAGCGCCGCAAGGTGCTGGACGGCGAGAACCTGAAGGAGGCCGTCCAGACCATGCTGTCCACCGTCATCTCCAACGAGGTGGCGGCCCACATGGGCGAGCACAAGCACATGGACGCCGAGAACTGGCGGGAGGTGTGCGCCCAGTACCGGGGATTGTTCCTCACCCCCGAGGACTACAAGTTCACCGACCAGGAGCTGGAGCAGTACGACGCCGACGGCCTGGAGAAGCTGCTGCTGGGTAAGGCCACCGAGGTCTACAGCAAGAAGGAAGCCGAGCTGGGCGAGCCCCTTATGCGTGAGCTGGAGCGGGTCATGATGCTCCGGGTGGTGGACGAGTACTGGATGGACAACATCGACGCCATGCAGGAGCTCCGCCAGGGCATCGGCCTGCGTGCTTACGGCCAGAACGACCCCGTGGTGGAGTACAAGCGCGAGGGCTATGAGATGTTCGAGCGCATGATCGCCGCCATCCAGGAGGAGACCCTCCGCCGGATCTTCCTGGCCCGGGTGCAGGTGGGCTCCACCGTCAAGCGCGAGCGGGTGGCCAAGGTCACCGGCGAGAGCGCCGGCAGCGACGGCACCGTGAAGAAGCAGCCCGTCAAGAAGGGCCAGAAGGTGGGCCGCAACGATCCCTGCCCCTGCGGCAGCGGCAAGAAATACAAGAAGTGCTGCGGCATGCATGAGGACGACTAAAAGCGGCCCAGGCCCCGGAAGCGGGCTGCCCGTTCCACATGAAGGAGACCATATGAACATCATTGAGCACAATAAAAACGGTCTGGTGTACCTGGCCTCCGAAGGCATGGAGGAGGCCGGCGGAGTGGTCCACGGCTTTTCCACCCGGCTGGGGGGCGTGTCCCAGGGGATCTACGACTCCCTCAACCTGAGCATGACCCGGGGGGACGACCCGGACAAGGTGGCGGAAAACTACCGCCGGTTCTGTGCCGCCATCGGCGCCGACGTGCGGCAGGTGGTGTGTGCCAGCCAGGTCCACGGGGACACGGTGCGCTCCGTCACCTCCGCCGACGTGGGTATCGCCCTGGACGAGCCGGAGCCCTGGCAGGCCGACGGCCTGGTTACCGATATTCCCGGCGTGGTGCTCACCGTCTTTACCGCCGACTGCCTGCCCATTCTGCTCTACGACCCGGTGCGCCGGGTGGTGGGGGCGGTCCACGCCGGCTGGCGGGGCACCGCCCTGGGCATTGCCGCCAAGGCGGTGGAGCGCATGGTGGACTGCTACGGCTGCGACCGGCTGGACATTCTGGCCGCCATCGGCCCCGGCATCTCCAAGTGCTGCTTTGAGACCCACGAGGACGTGCCCAACGCCATGACCGAGGCCATGGGGGCCTCCGCCCTCCACTGCATTGAGGTACTGCCCACCGGCAAGTTCCATGTGGACCTGAAGGCCCTCAACGCCAAGCGGCTGGAGAACGCCGGTCTGGACCCCGCGCATATTGCCGTGTCTGCCGACTGTACTGCCTGCCTCCACGACAAGTACTGGTCCCATCGCTTTACCCACGGGGAGCGGGGAAGTCAGGCGGCCATGATCGCGCTGGTATAATCAAATCAAAGGGGCGGGCGGTGATGAGCCGCCCGCCCTTTTCCATTCAGACAAGGAGGGGCTGTCCTTGAAGAAACGAACACGACTGCGGCTGGCGGCGCTGGGGGCGGCCCTCTGCCTGGCCCTGACCGGGTGTGCCGGCGATCCGGAGCCCGAGATCACCCCCACTGCCACTCCGGCGGAGAGCAGTACGCCCACCGCAGAGCAAACCAACTTTGTGCTGGCCTGTTATCCCGAGGCCGGGTTCCACCCCATCACCGGCTCCAACCGCACCAACCTGAATCTGGCGGGGCTCATGTACGAAGGGCTCTTTGCCCTGGACCAGCAGTTTGAGGTGCAGCAGGTACTGTGCTCTGGCTACACCACCTCGGAGGACGCTCTGACCTGGACCTTTACCCTGCGGAGCGGCGTCACCTTCTCCGACGGCAGTGCGCTTACCTCGGCGGAGGTGGTCTCCTCCCTGGAGAGCGCCCGCACCAGCACCCTCTATTCCGCCCGCTTTACCGACATCGGTACCATTACAGCGGGGGAAGGGACGGTCACCATTGTCCTCACCCGGGCCAACGGCAGCCTGCCCGCCCTGCTGGACATCCCCATCGTCAAGGAGACCGGGGGCATCCCCCTGGGTACCGGCCCCTATGTGCTCACCGGAACCGGGGAGGAGCGGTCCCTCACCGCCAACGGGAGCTGGTGGCAGGGGGAGAGCCTGCCCCTGGACACCATCCCCCTGCGGGCCATTCAGGAGGCCGACGATCTGATCCACGCCTTTGACACCAAGGAGATCTCCCTGGTGGCCACCGACCTGACCGCCACCAACGCCCTGGGCTTTTCCGGGTCCTATGACACGGTGGACTATCCCACCTCCACCATGGTGTATGTGGGCTTCAACACCGCCAGCGGACCCTGCCGGGATGCCGGAGTGCGGCGGGCCCTGCTGCGGGCCTTTGACCGGGATTCCGTGTCCACCGCCCTCTACTCCCGCCACGCCCAGCCCGCCGCCCTCCCCGTGTCCCCCGCCAACTCCCTGTACAAGGAGAGGCTGGCCGAGGAGCTGAGCTACTCCTCCCAGGGGGTGGCCGATGCCCTCACCGGGGCGGGATGGACCAGAACAGACAGCGGCTGGGTCAGCGGCCGGCAGACCCTCAGCCTGGAGCTGGTGGTATCTGCCGAAAACCAGGACCGGGTGGCGGTGGCCCAGCACCTGGTGAACGGCCTCAACGATCTGGGCATCAATGCCACCCTCACCAAGCTGGACTGGGACGCCTATGTCTCTGCCCTCCAGAAAGGGGACTTCGACCTCTACCTGGGGGAGGTACGGCTCACCGGCGACTTTGACCTCGCCGCCCTCATCACCAGCGGCGGGTCCCTCAATTACGGGGGCTACAGCGACGCCGAGGCGGCCGCCCGCCTCCAGTCCTACCGGGCAGCCACCGGTCAGGCCCGGGACCTGAGCGCCCAGCGGCTCTATGAGCGGCTGGCGGAGGAGCCTCCCTTCGCCGTGCTCTGCTTCAAAAACTGGTCGGTGCTCACCCAGTGGAACACCGTCTCCGGCCTGACCCCCACCCAGCAGAACGTATTTTACCAGTTTGCCTGGTGGAAGATCGGCCCCCAGGAGGAAACAGAATAAGACAGACCGGCCTTCCCGCCAAAGGGAGGCCGGTTTTTGTTCGGGGCTGACGGGGAAATGAATTGACAATATATGCGTAAGCATACATAATGAGGATATAAAGTGGGGGTATGGGAGTGCCCCCCGACCAGCAGAAAAGGGAGTGTTTTCATGAGGAGGATCAGTTTATTTTTGATGGCGCTGCTGCTGACCACGGCGCTGGGCCTGCCGGTGTGGGCGGCGGACAGCGATGCGGGACAGGCTGCGGATACCCTCTATTCCCTGGGCCTGTTTCGGGGTACGGGGACCGATGAACAGGGACAGCCCCGCTTTGACCTGGAGCGGCCTGCCCTGCGCAGCGAGGCTGTGGTTATGCTGATCCGGCTGATGGGCAGAGAGAAGGAGGCACTGGCCTGTACCGCAGCCCAGCCCTTCACGGACGTGCCCCAGTGGGCGGACCGCTATGTGGCCTACGCCTATGAGCAGGGGCTCACCAACGGCATCGGCGGAGGACAGTTCGGCAGCGATCTGGAGACCACGGGGAATATGTATCTGGCCTTTGTGCTCCGGGCGCTGGGCTACCGGGACAGCGGGGCAGAGGCGGCCTATACCTACGCCACGGCGGCCGAATTTGCCGCCCAGATCGGCGTCACCGACCGGGCCTATACAGCGGGGCAGTTCCTGCGGGGCGATATTGCGGAGGTGTCCCTTTCTGCCCTCTCCTTCCCGCTTTATGGCACGGAGCGGCTGCTGATCCAGGCATTGGTGGAGGATGGAGCGGTTTCCGCCGCCAGCGCACAGGCAGCAGGCTTCCCGGTGGACGGCAGCAGCCTAGTGGGGCAAAAGGTCAGCATTGCTGTAGTAAAGCAGGAGTATGATGCGGCAATTTTGGATGCAGCCCAGATAAAGCGGGCTTTTCCCACCGCCTGCCAGTTCTACCGCGGTAACTACTGGCAGGAAACGGAGGAACAGGTCATGGAGGTGGCAAAGACGCCCAGCACCTCCCTGGAGGAGCTGCTGGTGCTGGAGGCCATGCTGAACGACCACTTTGGCGACATCCCGCTGGAACCTGTGACGGACAGTGCGCTGTATTTTAATCCGGTTGACGAAGAGGATTATCGCCCCCTGTTGCTGCTGCTGGACCATAATTCCAATGTAGTGGGTATGTGCAACAGCTACGACGGAGGGGATACAGTGGTCTTTACCCGCACCAATATCCAGGCTGTCTCCTTACTGGAGGAGTTCCTGGCTCAGGTGGCCGCCCGCCTGGCCCGCAAGGATCAGGTAGAGGTGGCTGTGGACACCAGTGATCCCCAGGGCGGCTGGAACGACGGCACCGGGATGGCGTACCACTATCCGGTTTACATTGATGGGGAGGAACTGGCTGGCGACTATTGGCTGGCTCTGGATCTGGATTATCAGTGGAAGCTGGATGGGATTCAAAACAACGGCGGCAGCTTTGATACCTACCTGGAGTATATGATGTCCAATCTGCTCCTGGGCGGCTCCATGATTACCATGACAGATGATAATGGCAGAGAGCACAGCTACGGTGAGTTGTCCGAAGAATACCAGAGCATTTATGCCTACGATGAGCATTGGGACCGGGACGGCAACCTGATCAGCGCCCGTTACGGCCTTTATACCAGTGCACAGCGGAGCCAGCCTCTGTTTGTGGGTGTGTGCGACAAGGAGGGGAATCTGCTGGGCTATACCATTCTGGAGGCCACAAAATAAAGAATATACAGAACCGGCTCCGGGCCATCCGTACCCCGGAGCCGGTTCTTTTTTATGGAGAGGGCTTGCCGCCAGCTTTCCCCCAAATCCGGGGGACAGGCCTGCTATACTGTATCCAAAAGCTGGAAACCAAAGAGCGAGGAGCGGGGAGCTATGATACAGTGGCATGCGTGCAGCGCCAAGCAGGCGCTGGAGGAATTGAGAAGCGGGCCGGGGGGGCTGACGGGGGCGGAGGCCGCCCGGCGGCTGGTGGCCCACGGGCCCAACAGATTGGCCCGCAAAAAGGACAAGTCCTTCCCGGCCCGGCTGCTGGGCCAGCTGAAGGACCCCATGATTCTGGTGCTGCTGGTGGCGGCCGCCCTGTCCCTGTGGGCCAGCGGGGGAGAGGACTGGCTGGACGCCGCCATTATCCTGGGCATCGTGGCGGTGAACGCCATCATCTCCCTGTCCCAGGAGGACAGCGCCCGCAAGGCCCTGGAGGCTCTGAGCCAGATGTCCGCCCCGGCGGCCCACGTCCTGCGGGATGGGGTGCTGGTACGCCTGGAGGCGGAAAAGCTGGTGCCCGGCGACGTGATCCGCCTGGAAGCGGGGGACCTGGTGCCCGCCGACTGCCGCATCCTGGAGGCCGCCGGCCTCCAGGCTGACGAGTCCGCCATGACCGGCGAGTCCGCCCCGGTGAACAAGGGGGCCCTGGGCCCCCTCCCCGCCGACACCCCCCTGGCGGAGCGGCGCAACCTGCTCCTCTCCGCCACGGTGGTCACCCGGGGCCGGGCCACCTGTGTGGTGGCCGCCACCGGCATGGACACCGAGGTGGGCCACATTGCCGGAATGTTGATGGATAAGGTGGAAAGTGAAACACCTTTACAGGAAAAGATGGGGGAGATTTCCAAGACCCTCTCTTTCCTGTGCCTGTGCGTGTGCGCGGTGATGTTTGGGGTGGGGCTGCTCCAGGGACGGGACCTGCTGGAGATGTTCCTCACCGCCGTGTCCCTGGCGGTGGCCGCCATTCCCGAGGGCCTGCCCGCCATCATCTCCATCGTGCTGGCCCTGGGGGTAAGCCGCATGGCAAAGCGGCGGGCCATCGTGAAAAAGCTGCCCGCGGTGGAGACTTTGGGGTGCGCCGGGGTGGTGTGCTCCGACAAGACGGGCACCCTGACCCAGAACAAAATGACAGTGGTGGACATCTGGACGCCCCGGCAGGGGGAGCGGGATCTGGCTCTCACCATCGGGGCCCTGTGCGGCGACGCCCAGCTGAGCTGGAAGGGGAACACCCCGGTATGCACCGGTGATCCCACCGAGGCCGCCCTGGTGGAGGTGGCCGCCCGGGCGGGAGTGGACCGCAACAAATTGGAGGAGGAATGGCCCAGAAAGGGGGAAATCCCCTTCGATTCGGAACGAAAGCTCATGACTACCGTACATAGCAAACCGGGGGGCGGATACCGGGTGATGGTGAAGGGAGCCCCCGACGTGCTGGCCCGGCGGTGCCGGGTGGAGGAGAGCGCCCTGCGGAGGATCACCAGCCGGAACGAGGCCATGGCGGGCAAGGCTTTGCGGGTGCTGGGGGTGGCCTACAAGGATGTGGACATGCTGCCCCCCAATCTGGACAGCGCCGGTGTGGAAAAGGGGCTCACCTTTGTGGGGCTGCTGGGCATGATGGACCCGCCCCGGCCCGAGGTGAAACGGGCGGTGGAGCAGTGCTACCGGGCGGGGGTGCGGCCGGTGATGATCACCGGCGACCACAAGCTCACCGCCGTGGCGGTGGCCCGGGAGCTGGGCATCTGCCGGGCGGGGGACCGGGCCCTCACCGGCGAAGACCTGGATTTCCTGCCCCAGCCCGCCCTGGAGGAGGAAGTGGACAAATTCGCCGTATACGCCCGGGTATCTCCGGAACATAAATTGCGGATTGTAAAGGCCTGGCAGGCCAGGGGGAAGGTGGTGGCCATGACCGGCGACGGCACCAATGACGCCCCGGCCCTGAAGGCCGCCGACATCGGCTGCGCCATGGGTAAGAGCGGCACCGACGTGGCCCGGGGAGCGGCCGACATGATCCTCACCGACGACAACTTCGCCACCATCGTCTCGGCGGTGGAGGAGGGGAGAGGGATCTATGCCAACATCAAAAAGGCCATCCACTACCTTCTCTCCTGCAACATCGGAGAGATTCTGACCATCGCCCTGGCCACCCTGCTCCGGTTCCCGGAGATGCCGCTGGCCCCGGTGCAGCTGCTGTGGCTCAACCTGGTCACCGACTCCCTGCCCGCCCTGGCCCTGGGGGTGGAGCCGGTGGAGCCGGGGGTGATGGACCAGCCGCCCCGGCAGGCGGGGGAGTCCCTCTTTGCCCATGGCTTTGCCCTGCGGCTGGCCTGGCAGGGGGTCATGGTGGGGTTGCTCACCCTGGCGGCCTATGTGCTGGGGGCCTGGGTACTGCCCGGCTGCTCCCTGGCGGCGGGCAACACCATGGCATTTGCCACGCTGACCCTCTGCCAGCTCTTCCACGCCTTTGATGCCCGCAGCGAGGAGGCCTCCATCTTCAAGCTGGGGGTGACCTCCAACCCGGCCATGAACAAGGCCTTCCTCATCGGCATCGCCATGCAGCTGGGGGTGCTGCTGGTGCCCCCTCTCCAGACGGTGTTCTCCACCGTGTCCCTGTCTCCCCGGGCCTGGGGAGTGGTGGCCGGTCTGGCCCTTACCCCGGTGGTGGTGTGCGAGATCACCAAGGCCTTCCACCGCAGCCACAAGCCGGGCAAGCGGGTGAGTGATACCAAGGCAGCCCTGAAAAAATAAAAATTACCCCTTGACAAAGACAGAACGGGGCGGTATACTATGCCAAACTAAATTGATAAACCGATGAGAAAGAGGAGTAGTCCGGTATCAAGGCCTCACAGAGAGCTGCGGGTGGTGGGATCGCGGCAGGCGGCGTCCGGGTGAATGGACTTTTGAGGGCATAGCGAAAGGGCGACCGAGTAGCGCGACGGGGACTCCACCCGTTATCAGGGGAGCTCGTGCTGGCAGGCACGGGAAAGTGAGCGGGCGCATGGTTTCCATGCGTCAATCCGGGTGGCACCGCAGAGGTTTTTATTACGCCTTTGTCCCAGAGAATCTTTGGGACGGGGGCGTTTTTTCATGCCTGCCTTGCAGAAATTCATGCCCTCTCCCGCAACACCAATTTTGAAGGAGTGCATGAACATGACCAAGATCCCTCACCGCCTGTACCTCACCGAAGACCAGATGCCCCAGCGTTGGTTCAACCTGCGCTCCGCCATGGCAGAGCAGCCCGACCCCATGCTCCACCCCGGCACCCTCCAGCCCCTGGGGGTGGACGATCTGTCTCCCATCTTCTGCACCGAGCTGGCCCGCCAGGAGCTGGATGGCACCACCGAATTTATCGACATCCCGGAGGAAATCCAGGAGGTCTACAAGATGTACCGGCCCTCCCCCCTGATCCGGGCCTACAACCTGGAGAAGGCCCTGGGCACCCCCGCCAGGATCTACTACAAGTTTGAGGGCAACAACACCTCCGGCTCCCACAAGCTCAACTCCGCCGTGGCTCAGGCCTACTACGCCAAAATGCAGGGCCTCACCGGCGTCACCACCGAGACGGGGGCCGGCCAGTGGGGCACCGCCCTCAGCGAAGCCTGCTCCTACTTCGGGCTGACCTGCGACGTGTTTATGGTAAAGTGCTCCTATGAGCAGAAGCCCTTCCGCAAGGCGGTGATGGGGGTCTTTGACGCCGCCGTCACCCCGTCCCCCTCCAGCCTCACGGAGGTGGGGCGCAAGATCCTGGCGGACAATCCGGGCACCACCGGCTCCCTGGGCTGCGCCATCTCCGAGGCGGTGGAGGCCGCACTCAACAGCGGCGGCACCAAGCGGTATGTGCTGGGCAGCGTGCTCAACCAGGTGCTCCTCCACCAGTCCATCATCGGCCTGGAGTCCAAGCTTGCCATGGAGCAGCTGGGGGAGTACCCCGACGTGGTGGTGGGCTGCGCCGGCGGCGGCTCCAACCTGGGCGGCCTCATCGCCCCCTTTATGGCCGACAAGCTGAAGGGCGTCAAGAACCCCCGCATTGTGGCGGTGGAGCCCGCCTCCTGTCCCTCCCTCACCCGGGGCAAGTATGCCTACGACTTCTGCGACACCGGCAGGGTGACCCCTCTGGCCCGGATGTACACCCTGGGCTGCGGCTTCATCCCCTCCGCCAACCACGCCGGCGGCCTGCGCTACCACGGCATGAGCCCTGTCCTCTCCAAGCTGTACCACGACGGGCACATGGAGGCGGTGGCCTACGAGCAGACCCGCGTCTTTGAGGCGGCGGTGCTCTTTGCCAAGCAGGAGACCATCCTGCCCGCTCCCGAGTCCGCCCACGCCATCCGTGGAGCCATTGACGAGGCCCTCAAGTGCAAGGAGAGCGGCGAGGCCAAGACCATCCTCTTTGGCCTCACCGGTACCGGCTACTTCGATATGACCGCATACGAAAACTATCTCACCGGAAAGATGACCGACTATATCCCCACCGACGAGGACTTGCAGAAGGGCTTTGACTCCCTGCCGGACATTCCTCAGAACAAGGGCATCTGAACCTGCCGCCGGCCGCCTCAGGGCGGCCGGCGGTTTTTGTATAAAGAAAACCACTCGCTAGGCGAGTGGTTCAAAAAAGCCTATGGCGATGAAAATGATAAAAAAACTCCCTTTGCTATAATAGAAGTGCGGTCTGCCAACT
>NZ_NFHG01000029.1 GCF_002159265.1 Flavonifractor sp. An82 | reverse complement strand
CACGCCCGCGGCCGCCATGCACCATTTCCGCGGAAGCAGTGCACCATTCCAGCGGTGGTGATGCACCATCATCTGCGGTCAAGCTGCACTTTTTGAGCGGCGTACGCAGTCAGAGTACCACTGACCGTCACTGACGTCGGCGAAGGACATGCCGCCGGTAACGGCGGGGCTGCCCTCCAGACGGTAGAGAATGGTGACGATCATGGCCCGGCTGGTAGTCAGGTCGGGGGAGAACCGGTTATTGCCGGTGCCGCCCATCAGACCTTCCTCATAGACATACTGCACCGCGTCATAGTACCAGCTGCCGGCGGGCACGTCGGTAAAGGGCAGCTGGGGCTTGACGGTCTCCGCCTCAAAGACCGCGGAGACGGTAACTGCGGAGACGGGCATGGTAAAGGTATACTTGCCGTTCCCCTGGTGGGTGAGAGATACCGACTTGCCGGAGGCGTCGGACACCCGCAGAGACTGGAGCACATAGCCGGAATTGGGGGTGGCGGTGAGGGTGATCACCTTGCCCGGAACGGCCTGGGAGGCGCTGGAAATCACCTTGCCGCCCAGGGAGCTCTGAATGGTAATGGTTCGGCTGGTGGTGCCGGAGCCGTTATTGCCGCTGTCGGAGCCACCGCCATTGTTGGAGCCGCCGCCGTTGTCGGGGGTGCTGCCATTGTCGGAGCCGCCGCCATTGTCGGAACCATCACCGTTGTCGGAGCCGTCGGAGGGGCCGTCCTGATCCACGGTGTCATAGGTGGTCTCCACGTGGCTGGAATCCACCACCTTTACGCCGGTGGCCTCCTCTACGGTGAATTGGGTGCTGTCGCTTGCGGAGATGGTGCCCAGGGTAAGGGTGCCGTTGTCGGTGAGCACGCCGGACTTGGTGGTGACATAGACGGTGAGCTTGCCGCCCTCCTGCTTGTAGGTGGTATAGATGCCGGGCAGGGTGTCCAGTTCCTCATGGGCTGTAAAATTATAGACGGTATCGCTGCTGGAGAGGGTGAAGGTGGCCTGGAAGCTCTGACAGTTGGAGGGCAGTCCGGAGAAGCCCACCTCCTGGCTGGCAGCCTGGGTGGAGGAGCTCACCAGCCGCAGGCCGCTGGCCGCCGCCGCCCAGGAAGTAAGGGCGGCGGTCAGCAGGCAGAGGGTGAAAAATAAGACAGAGAGCTTGCGCAACATGTTCATCCTTTCGGTTTACTTGAGGTCGCTTTTCAGATCGATGAGAGGCAGATCATCCTCACCGGGGAAGCTGATCCACAGGGTCTGGCTGGTGATACGCTGGCTGTTGGTGCTGCCGGGCTCGTCGGTACGGTAAAATACCGCCCGGATCTCCAGGGGATAGGCGTCGGTGACGCCGTCCTGTTCATTGAGATCCTTCTCGGACTCCAGGTCGGGCACGAAGATAAAGAAGCCGTCGCTGGTGTCGCTGACCGCGCCGTCCGCGGGGATCTCAGCCAGCAGCAGGCCGTAGCCATTCATGGGGCGGGTGATGGTGGTGACGCCGTTGGCCTCGTCAGCCTCGCTGGTGGTGTTGTACACCGCCTCAACGCCCACATAGTTATAGGTGGGATCGCCGCGGTAGGTACCCAGGATCACCAGGGTGCCCGCCTCAATGACCTCGTCGGCCTCATCGCCGTAGCGGTAGTCGTCCTTCAGCAGGCCCACGGTGGCACCCTCGTAGAAGTCCACGCGGTCGCCGGGGTAGTCCAGCAGCTGAACGTTGGCGTCTTCGGGGATGCCGGTGATCTCCAGCACAGCGGCGTCGTAGGTCCAGATGCGGGTGTCGCTCTCGGCGGCGCCGGGCTTATTGAAGTAGGCCACCACGGTGTCGTTGGACAGGGTGCCGGTCTTGGCGGTGGTCCACTCCTCTGCATCGGTGTCGGCCTTCACCTTCACGGTGTACTGGCCGGACAGGCCGCTGCCGGTTACCTTGATACCGGTGACGGGGACAGAGGTGCCGCTCTTCATGGTGATGGTAATGGTGCCGTCTTCCCCGCGCTTCAGGTCGTACAGGCTGGGATCGATGGTCTTGTCGTAGGCCACCCGGACCTCATTGCTCTTGGCCTGGCTGCCCAGGTTGCCCAGCTTGTCCACGGGCACCACAGAGTAGGTGTAGGTCAGGTTGTTGGCAGCGCCCAGATCGTCCACATAGGTGGTCTCGGTGGTAAAGCCGATGACCACGTCGTTGCGGCGGATCTCATAGCCCAGGATCTTGTCACTGTCGGTGTGGCTGATGGTCAGGGTCACCTTGGAATCCTTCACAGAGGCGGAGACCGCAGCGGAACCGCTGGCGGCGCTGCCGCTCTGGAGCCGCCAGGTGCGGGAGGCATCGTTGAGGTACCAGATGGCCCGGGACTCAGGCTGGTAGCCGTCCAGGATGCCCTTTACCTCGTCGCTGAGGGTCATGCCCCAGCGGGTGAAGAACTCGGTAAGGTCGCGCTTTGCCACCTTGGAGGCAATGAGGGCCACCCGCTCGTCGTAGGTATAGCCGCTGTACGCGCCGGACTTCCACAGCTTGAAGAACTGGTTGTAGAAGGCCAGAGGCTGGTCGGCTTCGTCATAGGCCAGATGGAGCTGCCAGTACATGCCCAGCTGCACGAATACGTTGTTGGCGGAGCCGGGGCGGCCCTGAGCCACCTTGTTGAAGATGGTCTCCCAACGCCCGTCCTCGGTGAGGCGGGTGTTCAGGGCCATGGAACTGCCGTCCCAGGCCTGGAGGGCCAGGGAGTAGATGTTATTGGTGATCTCGGCCTTACCCAGCTTGTCCATGTTGTGGCCGATCTCATGGGCGATGCCCCAGCCGAACAGACCGTTGGCCTTGCCCGCACCGGTGGCGGAGGTGGGCTTGCCCTGGACCAGGGCGGAGGTGGAACCGTACTCCACGCCGATGTGGTTGCCGGCAGCGTACATGAAGGCGCCGGCGAACATGCGCATGTAGCGGATGTTCTGGCGGGTGGTCATGGGATACTGATAGCCGGACAGGGCGGCGTCAGAGGCAATGATACCCTGCACCTTGTTGGCGATGAAGAGCTCTTCCTCCCAGGCCAGAATGTTCTGGTACATGGTGTTGACCATGGCGTCCTCGTCATTGCCCACGCCCTTCAGGCCGGAAAGCACCTGGTCGGCGGGGAGGGACAGAAGCACGCTGGGGGTGGAGATCTCGGTAGCGTTGCGGACGTTGGTGGTCAGGCCGGAGGTGGGCAGAGCGGCCACATAGGCGGTCAGATCCTGGACGTAGGTCCGGATGGCATCCTTCCGGTCGGACTCATTCATGTTGTACCAGTTGGACAGCTCCAGCACCGGCATCTCCCAGGCGTTCTGAAGTACACGGACCTGGATCTTGATGTCCTCGGGGTGGCTGCCGGAGTAGGTGAGATAGAGGGGGCCGCCCCGGGTGTCGCTGAGGCTGCCGATTTTCTGAACGCTGATGTAGTTGCGGCCGTTCTTCAGAGCAACAGGGGTGCCCTTCCACACGCCGGACTCGCCGTAGTACTGGGTGGGTACCACATAGACGGTGGCGTCGTCGGGCAGCTGGGCGTAGATGGCCACGGTGGCTCCCGCCTGAGCGGTAATGCCCAGGGGCTGCAGGTCGCTGGCGCTCTGGCCGGCGGCCTGATCGGCGGCAGCGGAAGTGCTGCGGCTCTGGAAGTCGTTCTTTACCAGACCCAGCGCATCGCTGTCCTTGTTCAGCAGGGCCTGGGCCAGATTCAGTTCGTCAGCCAGCCGGGTCCGGTCCATGTAATAGCTGCTCATGGCGGTGAGGCGCTCCCGCAGGGCGGTAATATCAGCCAGCTCCACCTGGCTCTTCAGCGCAGTGAAGGTACCGTCGGTAAAGAGGTCTGCGATCTCATCGGCCAGCGTGTCGCTGTTGTAGAAGGCGATCTCGGAAATGCTGACTCGTGCGCCGCCGCCCTCCACCTCGGCCAGGCCAAGGGTGACGCTTTTGGCCCCCTTGACCTCGGGGAAGGACAGGATGAGATAGCCCTCAGCGGTAATGGCGCTGGCCTGGTAGGAGGCATCCAGCAGGATCTGGCCCTGGGTGTCCCGAATGACCAGAGAGTAGGTCTTGATGATATTCTTGTGAGGGGCAGCCAGATAGGGTACCACCAGCAGGTAGTTCATATCATGAGGGGTATCAAAAGTAAAGGTGATGTTGCTGCTGCGGTACCACTCCTGAGCCACCCAGTAGGTGTTGGGGTCATTGTCGGTGAGGTCTTTGGAGAGGTTGAAGTTGGGGCAGAGCTTCTTATCCACATTGCCGGGATCCTGCATGACAATGGAGGTGATCTCGCTGTTGTCGATGCGGTTGGTCTCGGGCAGGGCGGGCATCTGGAAGCCTTCCTTGTCCGGGGTGCCGGAGGCAATGGCGGAGAAGGGGCCCACACCCTTGTGGTTGCCCGCCTTCACAGCCACCTCGTAAGCGGTGCCGTTGGTCAGGCCGGTGATGACGGCACTGGTGGCGGTAAGGTTGTCCCCCCACTGCTTCCAGCTGTCCCCGCCCTGTTCCCGGTAAAAGACCTGATAGTAGGTGGCGTCCTTGGTCTTGCTCCAGCTGATGCGCAGAGCGGTGTCGGCGGATTCCACCACCAGATTGGAGGGCGCGCCGGGTATGCTGGCGGCCAGAGGCGTAGCGGACAGGACGGCGGAGGGGGTGCCGCTCCAGTCGCCGTTGGTGGCGATGACCTGGAAGTAATAGGTGGTGTTGTTCTCCAGACCGGAGATGACCGTGCGGTTGGTGTTGGCGCTGGCGCTCTGGTTCAGGGCGCTCTTATTGGTGCCGTACTTCACGGTGTAGCCGGCGACATTTTTCACGCTCTCCCACACCAGGGTGATCTCGCCGTCGCCCACGGTGGCAGCCAGGCCTTTCACCTGGGTATCCGCTTTTGTCTCCTCGGACACGATGTCCTTGAGGAACTCGATCTGGGTAACGGTGGCAAATTCAGGCTTGTCGCCCGTCTGACCCTCCACCCTGGTGACGGTGATGGTGACCTTCTTTACCGCCACCTTGGCCCCCAGATTGATGGTGACCACACTCTGGCCGGCGTTGCGGCCGATGGCGTGTACCCCGTCGGGGGCGGAGACGTCAAAGCGGATCTGCTTGGTCTTGATCTGTCCATCTTCTTCATACTCCACCAGAGCGGAACCCGCCTGGATGGCGCCCTCCATGCTGGGGGAGGAGATGGAGATCTCACTCATGGTGACGGAGTTCTCACCGAAATCGATGGGGATGGACAGCTCCTCAGCCGTTTCAGAGGGCTTGAGGGTCACGGACTGTTCCCCGGTAAAGAGGTCGGTCACATTGCCGCCTTCCACAATGAGCGTGTCGCCGTGGGCTACCGTTGGGGTTACGATGGCGGCGGTGGACAGTACCTTGGCCTCGCCGGTCACATACATCATCTTATTAACATAAGACAGGTCGGTAATATCCACCTGATTGTCGCCGTTAAGGTCGTAGACCGCCAGCTCCGCGATGTCCTTGGTGCCCAGGTGGGCGGAAAGGGCCTCCAGATCCTCTCTGTCCACATGGCCGCTGCCGTCCACGTCGCCCAGGGAGAAGGTACCGTCGGAGGTGCTCATCAGCACATGCTGGGAGTAGTCCTGGAGGACGACCTGGGCGGAGCAGTCGGTGTAACCCGTGCCGGTCACTTCCATCTCGTAGGTGCCCAGAGGCAGACCGGAGATGACGGCCTCATAGGCGCCGATTCGCCCCTCGGTGGTCATCTCCACCCCCTGGGCGTTGAGGGCCTTTACCGAAACTGACAGGCCGTCGGCCCCGTCAGCGGTGCCGTTTTTCAGAAAAACGGTAATGTTCTTGCCGTTGCCGGTCAGGGTAAGCTGAATATTCCGATCCGTTACTTCATTCATCCGCTGGGGCAGATCAAAGTTCAGGGTCAGGGCAATGGAGCCGGTGGCCTCCTGGTCTGTCTCGACGGAGTACGCCTGACGGCCGGAGTCAGCCGCAGATGCGGCGGGCAGCCAGGTGGCACACATGCCTGCCGTCATAGCCAGACTGAGCAGACCGGAAATGACGCGACGTGAATGCATCAAAGTAGTCAACCTTCCTCTCTTTGTGATTGATGGATTATCCAGCGAAATCGCTGTCGTCATGGATTATGTTGTAAGGGTCCCGAAAGGCAAAGAAAAACAATGACAGGATAAGTCCCAGGCAGATTTGCTTCAAAGTGATTCCTTATTAACATAACAACGGGAATTATAGCCGAAGTTCCCAGCCCGTTCAAGGGCAAACATGGGGTCCACACATTTTTGTCAGAGATAGTAAAAAAACATATAAAACCTACTAGTTATATGGGAATATGACCAAAGGCTGATGCCGCAAAAAAGGAATAAACTGGATCATAAAGCAAATGAAAAAAGGGACCAGCCGCCAGAGGCGGCTGGTCCTGTTGTAAAAACGTATGGGAGCGATTGGATCAGGCGATCACGGTAAAGCCGGACAGGGTGACCATGCCGGCAAAAATGGCGGCGGGGATGACGCCCAGCCAGATGTTGCCGTACTTGCGATAGATATAGGTTACCACACCGGTAGTGCCGCCCATCATGTAGCAGTAGCCGAAGGCAAAGTCCAGAGAGCCGCAGCTGGTGTTCTGGCCGGTGCCATAAATATCAATCTGGGGAATCAGGGTCTGGCCGGTGCCGATGATCAGGCTGCCGCCGTACTGGATGAACAGCAGAATGAACAGGGCGGCAGCGGTCATAACAGTGTTGACAGCCACGGCGATCCACAGATCCTTGCGCTCATTGCCGGTGGAGGGGAGCACCCGCTGGCCCATATTGCCGATGAACATGACCACGAAGATGATGATCACATACTCAGTTTATTTTCATAAGTACGTACTTCCAAAGCAAGGGAAGGGTCTTCAGATGCACCAATCGTTTCCAGAAGGAGTTGATACCACTGGAGAAACTCCTCCATAGTGGTCAATTCCCGGCAGTAAGTTTGCACCACATAACGTGCCAGTTCTGGACGTTGTTTCTTGATACGAACTCCGTCGATGGTTACATACTGCCGGTAGATGGCGCGCTCTGCTTTCCGGCGGTAATTCTCCGGGATACTCTCATCTGTTAAAATGTCCCGGATGGGCTTGCGCTCGCCCTTGGTCGTCCGGATCATGTCCAGATAGTTGTAGGTTTCCCGCGGCTCATCAAAAGCCAGACGAAACTCCTCGTATGAAAACTCATAACGGTCATACAGAGCCAGGTAACGGTCCTCCATGAGTACAGGCCGACGGGACAAAGCACGTTTTATGATTTGCCGTACCCGCTCACGGGAAATTTCATAGCGCCGCCCAATCTCATCCAGAGTTTCTCCCCGCAGTTTGGACAGCAGGAAATCTTTGGTACGTTCGTCTGAGATATTCTGTGCAAACTCCATTGCGGTGGGGAGACGGCGCTGCACCAGGTCTCCCTGGATTCGGATACGGTCCTGACTTTCCAGCTCTGACAGCAGACCGTCCAGCACATCACCGGAGGTATATGTGGGCATGGCAGACAGGATTGCAGGTGTACTGATTCCAAATTGGTGTCCATCCACCAAGCGAAGAATTGCCTGACAACTTGTTGTGCGAATGTATTCTCTCTGCCAGAGACAGGAAATCAGCTCCTGATCAACGGCTTCTGGATTTTCGCTGCGGCAGATGATGGCTTCCTTCCAAAGGAAACCGGGCTGCAGCCCGGTGAATTGAGCGAGCTCAAGAAGAAATTGGTGCAGCGGGCTTTCTGCATCAACATCGACATTGGCGCCGGGGCCGTCCGTTCCATTCACCGCTGGCTGCGGCGGAAGATGGGATTCCACTTGGAACGCGCATTCCAGTTCCTGCAGCAGTTCACTGCGCTTTTCCAGTACGCTCTCAATGGTTTTGGCTCCCATATTGCGCAAGTTTCTCAGTTCCTCCGGCGCCGCTTGCACCAACTGCAATCCGGTATAGATTTCTCCATTTTTCAGCGAATTAACTGCTCGGACATTGAGCCCCATCCGTTCCACGTACAGCTTATCCAACTGTGCGGCAATACGGACAGGGGCACTTTCGGGCGGGTAGTGCTGGATATTTTTGATGCATTCGGAGAACTGCTTTTCCTGGGGCTTTTCTGGCAGAGGCGCAGTTGGTATCAGTTCGGTCGCGGTCGGCAGGCTTCTGCATGCTACGAGGGAAAAGCGACTGCTGCCAGTACGGATCTCTTCCAGCACACCTAAAAGCTCGCTTACAGACTTGGCACCTAAATTAGGAAGATTTTTCCATTCCTCTGCCGGGAAGTCCAGCACCTGTCCAATGGTATCGATGCCATTTCGGCGGAGACAATTGTAAGTACGGTTAGAAAAGGAGAGAAATTCAATACTAGAGTAGTAATAAGGAGACGATAATGCCTATGACTTCATTGAAGAGATTGGGAGGAAAGCTGAGAGCCGCCCGCAAGAAGAAAGGTCTTACCCAGCAAAAGCTCGCGGATCTGAGCCATGTTTCCCTAAAACATATTCAAAATTGCGAACGGGGCAAAAAGAACCCATCTTTTGAGATTTTGCAAGCACTCGCTAAGGTACTGGACATCTCTCTGGATTCTTTGCTTGCTCCTGATATGCTGGAAGATGAACAAGCCGCAAACGAAATGCGGCAAATCTATCTTTCGTGTCCCCCTGTTGCCAGAAGGGCGCTGTTGAACTCGACCCGTGTGTTGGCCAGCGAACTAAAAGATATGGTCCAAACGGCCGAGCCTGTTTCAAACGTAGACACGAAAAACAAATAAGCCGATGGAGGAGTGCAGATTCCTCCATCGGCTTGTTTTTTGCTGCTACGCAGCCACCGCTATGTTACTTGTCTGCACGCAGCACATCTGCCAGCTTCTTCAGCCCGCGCCGGATGCTCTCACGGACCCGACTGGGGTGGACGCCTTCCGCGTGCGCAATTTCCACGGCGGTCATGCCCAGGTAAAACCGGGCGTAGATGCGCTTAGCCTGCTTCTCCGGCAGGGCCATCACCGCAGCATACAGCTGTTCCCGTTGCTGCTTTTCCTCCAGCAGTTCCTCCGGGGTAGGCGTATGCGGAAGGGCTGCCTTTTCGATGCCGTTTCCGTAATCCAGGGAGTAGTGGGCCTTATGCCGGAACTTCCGGCGCTCGTAGGCAACTTCCGCCCGCTGGCTGGAGCTGATCACCGCCCATACTTCGTCGGCCACTTCTACAAAAGTATCGGTATTATATGTATCGGGATACAGTTCCCGCAGATTGATCTCTTTCATTAGTGCCTCCATTTCGATTCACAGGTTGACGGGTGAAGCGAAGCGGAGGCGGCGAGCGACACCGTTCGGGAAAATACCCGAAAAAACGACAAGGAAAAGCGCCAGCTTCCGAAGTACGGCGGCTGGCGCTTTTGAAAGAGGTTTGATAGTGCTTCTGAACCAGCCACGATAGTGCCTGTTCATAAGCAGATGGGGGCCGATTGACGGTCAGGCTTTTTTTGGCAGGTAAATCCCTGCCGAATTATGTCGAAGTCCTCTGTGCTCCACGGCGGTTCCTCCTGTAAACCGCCGCTCTACTCAGTAGAAGGGCGTCGTTCTGGATGAAGCACAAAAAGAGCGGCGGCCTTGATAGACGCAAAGCCGCCACTCTCTAAATTTGGGCATAACTACCACCTGCTGAACGACGGCTTTTTTTCTTTGCCGCCATCCGGCAGACAGGTAAACTAATAAACAGGAATATAACTATTTTTGAGTGATATTGTGAACTGGTTGAGGGCTACATAATTCATTAAAACACACAAATAGTTTAATGGTGTGGCAACTCCTTGACGTGCTGGCATCCTTGTACGATGATGGAGCGCACATGGTCATCTGCCAAAATGTAAAGGATTGTTTTTCCACTTCTGCGTCTGCGTACCAGCCCATTCATACGTAAAACGTGGAGGTGATGAGAGACGGCAGATTCCGACATATCGAGTCTACCCGCCACATCACTGACACAGGCTTCGGTAGCGCATATCTGGAATAAAATCTTCATCCGGGAAGGGTCCCCAAGAGCCTTAAATAATTGTGTCAGGTTTTCCAACTCCTGCCCGTGTGGTTCATTGGGCCAGATTTGACTCATTAGGGACCCTCCCATCGTATAGTTTTTCAAAAGCCTTAAAGGTTCTTTACGAACAGGGCGCGGATGGCATTCAGAACGGCAAGGATCATCACGCCCACATCCGCAAAGACGGCCAGCCACATATTGGCGAAGCCAAGAGCCACCAACACCAGGCAGATCAGTTTCACGCCGATTGCCACCACGATATTTTGGTAAACAATGCGCAGGCACTTGCGGGAAATCTTGATGGCCGTGGAGATCTTCATGGGATCGTCGTCCATCAGCACCACGTCGGCAGCCTCAATGGCTGCATCGGACCCCATCGCGCCCATGGCGATACCGATGTCCGCACGGCCCAGCACCGGCGCGTCGTTGATGCCATCGCCCACGAAGGCCAGCTTCGCCTTCTCCGGCTTGTCTTTCAGCAGGGCTTCCACTTTTTCCACCTTGTCGGCGGGGAGAAGCTGACTGTACACCTGATCGACTCCCAGGTCCTGGGCCACCTGGTCGGCCACTCGCTTGGCATCGCCGGTGAGCATGACGGTCTTTTGCACGCCAGCCGCCTTCAAGGCCTGGATCGCTTGCTTGGAGGTGGGTTTCACCACATCGGAGATCACGATATGCCCGGCATATTTGCCGTCAATCGCCATGTGGATGATGGTGCCCACGCTGTGGCAGTTGATGTAGTCCACACCGATACGCGCCATCAGTTTGTCATTGCCGGCAGCCACGGTGTGCCCGTCAACCTTGGCAATCACGCCGTTGCCGCTGATCTCCTGGATGTCGCTGACACGGCTGCGGTCGATCTCCTTGCCGTAGGCTTTCTGAAGACTCTTGCTGATGGGATGGCTGGAGGCGGACTCCGCCAGGGCAGCGTATTCCACCAGTTTGGCGTTCTCCATCTCGCTGTGGTGGATGCCGTTGACTTCAAATACACCCTGGGTCAGGGTTCCGGTTTTATCGAACACGACAACCTTGGTCTGGGACAGGGTTTCCAGATAGTTAGACCCTTTGACCAGTACGCCTGCCTTGCTGGCTCCGCCGATACCGGCGAAGAAGGACAGCGGGATACTGATGACCAGCGCGCAGGGACAGCTTGCCACCAGGAAGGTCAGTGCGCGATAGATCCAGGTTTCCCATCCGGCATCCAGGCCGAGGGCAAACATCCGAACCAGCGGCGGCAGAACGGCCAGAGCCAGTGCGGCGTAACAGACAGCCGGGGTATAAATTTTGGCAAAGCGGGAGATGAAATCTTCCGACTTAGACTTGCGGGAGGAGGCATTTTCCACCAGGTCAAGGATTTTGGAGACAGTAGATTCTCCGAATTCTTTTGTGGTCTTGATCTTCAGCACGCCGGTCATGTTGACGCAGCCGCTGATAATTTCGTCGCCTGCTTTGGCGTCTCGGGGCAGAGATTCGCCGGTCAGGGCCGCCGTGTTCAGGGTGGACACACCCTCGGTCACCACGCCGTCGATGGGAACTTTCTCGCCAGGCTGCACCACGATGATGGAGCCAATCTCCACCTCGTCCGGGTCCACCTGCTCCAGCTTGCCGTCCCGCTCGATGTTCGCGTAATCGGGGCGGATGTCCATCAGGTCGCTGATGTTCCGGCGGCTTCTGCCCACGGCGTAGCTCTGGAACCATTCGCCCACCTGGTAGAACAACATAACTGCAATGGACTCCAGATAATCACCATTCTCATAGACGGCCAGAGCCAAAGCACCGATGGTGGCTACCGCCATCAGGAAGTTCTCATCAAATACTTGGCCGTTGCGGATACCTTTGAATGCCTTTCGCAGAATATCATAGCCAATGATGAGGTAATCGACCAAATAGAGCGCCAATCGTACCCAGCGCCCGGCAGCGCCCAGCTGGTCAAAGACGCTGGAGCCCAAAGTTTGCAATGCCAGCAGCAATACCGTTGCAGTCAGTATTCTTCCCAACATGATTTTCTGTCTCTTTGTCATGCCGCTGCTGGGCCGCTGGCCAATCAAGAGAAGGATCACGGATAATACCGCGACCACGATCAGCAAGCCGCTCTCAATCATTTCTTGCATATCGCTCTTTCCTTTCCATAATTGCTTAATCGTTTACTTGTTCATTAACAAAAGTGCCCCTTCCGCCCGTAGCGTCCGGGGCACCTGTGGGGGATGGCTCTTACAGGAAGATCTCGCAGTCGGGCTCCACCTTTTTGCAGGCTTTCTGCACCGCAGCCATCACGCTGGCAGGCTCCTGACCTTCAGCAAACTCCACGATCATCTTCTGGGTCATGAAGTTCACCGTAGCGTTCTGCACACCGCTGGTCTTGCGGGCGGCATCTTCCATCAGGTTGGCGCAGTTGGCGCAGTCTACTTCGATCTTATAAGTTTTTTTCATTTTGAAAACTCCTCTCTTAATTTGATTCTGTTATCAGAACAATTAAATCATCGTTTAACTGTATCTTCATCATACACGGACAATGCCTTATCGTCAATGCCTTTGAAAGCAATCCTTCCGTTTGGGTAAAAGGTTCTGCCACTTGGGTAAAATGCAACTTCTATCGACACATTTCAGTGCCTTGATAAGGGCAACCGGCACATCTATCGCGGTTTTCTTTGCGCCGTTTCACCATGCGCCGCAGAGACCAGATACTATACGCTGCCAATATGGCAAGCAAAATCAAAGATGCCATACAAACCTCCTATCTCAATTTGGTGTGCTTCGTAAAATCAGCTTACTTAAAACAATACAAGCGATCCAATCTGATACACTACAAAGGTAACGATCCATGCCACCACCAGTTGGAAGAGAGCAGTGAAGCCCATCCATGCCCAACTGCCTGACTCCTTGCGGATAGTAGCCAGAGCCGCCGCACAGGGGATATAGAGCAAGCAGAACACCATCAGGCAGAAGGCATTGAGAGGCCCGAAGCCGATACCGTTCAATGCAGATGCAAAAGCACTCATCCCCTCTGGCGAGCTGGCGTTGACAATGCCGAACAACACAGCACAGCTGGACACCACCACTTCCTTGGCGGAGACACCGGCAATCAGAGCCAAGGCAATCTGCCAGAAGCCCAAGCCAATGGGGGCAAAGAAGGGAACCAGCCACTTACCAAGCATGGCCCCGAAACTCTGTGCCATATCCGGGGAATAGCCCTGGGGGCCAAAGTTCAACAGGAGCCAGATGGCCAATGTGGCAATAAAAATTGTAGTACCTGCCTTTTCCAGGTAATCCTTGACTTTCTCCCACACATAGATGGCCACCGTCCGTGAATCGGGCAGCTTATACTCTGGGAGCTCAATCATCAGGTAATTGACGCTCTTTTTCCGGTCCAGCAGGTGGATGACGGCGGATACCACAATGGCAACGACGATGCCGATCAAGTACATGGAGTAGGCCACCACCATGGCGTTATCCCCGAAAAACATCTCAGAGAACAGGATGTAAATGGTCAGTCGAGCATTGCAGCTCATGAAGGGTGTCACCAACATGACCTTGAAGCGATCCCTCTTGTTTTCTAGCGCACGGGATGCCATAATAGCGGGCACGGTACAGCCAAAGCCCAACAACATAGGGATGAAAGCTTTACCGGAGAGCCCCAGCTTACTCATAACGCCCTCCATCACATAGGCCACACGAGCCATATAACCACTGTCCTCCAGCAGTGCCAGGCACAAAAACAGGATCAGGATGTTGGGCAGGAAGGTGACGATGGTACCCACACCGCCGATGATACCATCTACAACCAGTGAAGTGAGGATTGTCCCGGCGTGAACCGCCGTTAAACCACGTTGCGCCACGCTGGAGAGCCAGTCAATGCCCAGCTCGAAATAGCCCTTGAGCCAGTCGCCGATGGTGAAGGTCAAAAAGAAGGTGATGGCCATAATCCCCAGAAAAATGGGGATACTCCACACCTTGCTGGTGAGAAGCTTGTCTGCCCGTTCGGTAAGTTTGTCCTGGCGTTCTTTGTGGAGCAGAACTTCTCCTATAATCTCCCCGATGAAGTCGTACTTCTGGTTGATGATGTCCGACTCATAACTGCGATCCAACACCTTGGGGAGATCCACCGGGTACTTCTCCGTGATCTCCTTGTCTCCTTCCAGCAGCTTCAGCGCGTGCCAACGGTAGTTAGTCAAGCCAGGGTAGCGGCGCTTCAGCTCCGGCATGATTTGGTCGATTTTGTCCTCAATTTCGTCGGAATAGACCATGGCATATTCCGAGTGGTGATCGTGCTGGTGTTTGGAGCAAACCTTGTGGTGGTGGATCAAGCAGTCCGGGTCGGTACAATCTTTGTGGTGGGCGGCGGCATGGAGCAAGATGTCCAACCCACGGCGTTTCCGGGCGGAGACTGGAACCACCGGGATGCCCAGCATCTCCGGCAGACGGTGCAGGTCGATCTCCATGCCCCTCTTTTCCACAATGTCCATCATGTTCAAGGCCAGCACCACCGGCTTCCCCAGTTCCAACAGTTGCAAAGTTAAATAGAGACTGCGCTCCAGTGCGGAGGCATCCACCACATTGATGATGACATCTACCTCGTCGCTGAGAATGAACTGCCGGGAGACTGTCTCCTCCATAGTGTAGGAGGTCAGGCTGTAGGTGCCGGGCAGATCTACAAGGTGAATGGTGAGGTCGTGGTCCTTCATCACGCCTTCCACCTTCTCCACGGTCACGCCAGGCCAGTTGGCTACCTTCAGATTGGCTCCGGTATAGGCATTGAACAGGGTGGTCTTGCCGCAGTTGGGGTTGCCGATAAACCCAATGGTCATTTCATGCTCACTCATATGTGCCGCCTTCTTCCACTGTGATATTTTTCGTGATGTTATAGCCTAGGGCAAAGCGGGTGCCCCGCAGCTTGATAATTAAAATTCCCTTCCCTTTTCGGTTCAGCACCGAAACGGCGGTCTGCCGGGTCATCCCCAGAGCCTCCAGACGCCGCTCCAACTGAAAAGGCAAATGGATGGATTCTACGGTGTAGGTTCGCCCGATCAGCGCATCCTTCAAAAGCATTTCTCTCACCTCTCGTTATCAATAAAACAATCATTTAATCGTTGTATCCACATTGTAGGTCGGAAGAATTTGAAAATCAATGGGTGGGGTACAAATTCTTCTGAGCGGGCAAAGAAAACTTCTGAACGGGTAAATACTTATATCTATGCAAAAAGGTTCTGACATTGAAACGCAGCTCAATGTCAGAACCTTTTCTATTATCCGAATTATTCTTCTCTGTTGCGCCGTCCGGTGTTCTCCGAGCCGCGCACTTCCTCATGGTAAAAGTAATCCACGATGACCGGATGCCCAGGCTCTGCCCGTCCGTATGGCAGTTCGTTGTCTACAAAGAGGCAGTTGTATTTTTTTGCCAGCTCTTCTGCCTTTTCCTCCAGTGCATGAAAATAGCTACGGTTGCCCTTGTTATAGATTGTGTCATACAGCGGATAAAGATTAGTGTATTTCTTTTGAATATAATCTAAAATTTCTTTTTTGAAAGCACCCCGCAAGTTCAGATTCTCCAACCACACCAGGTCACATTGATTTTTTGTCCGATGAAAGATGGCCTCGAAGTCTGTGATACCTGGAAAGACAGGAGCGATAAAACAGACTGTGCGGATGCCCGCATCATAAATCTGCTTCATGGCATCCAACCGCCGCTTGATACTGACGGCGTTGTCCATATCGCTTTTGAAATCCTCGTCTAGCGTGTTGATTGACCAGGAAACCGTGACCTTTTCCATCCCCTTCAGCAAGTCAATGTCCCGCAGAACCAAATCAGATTTTGTACAGATCAAAATCTCCGCGCCGCTGTCTTTTAACTGCTCCAAGAGCCGTCTGGTGTTGCAAAACTGCTCCTCTTGTGGTAGGTAGCCATCGGTCACAGAGCCGATGACTACACGCAGCCCCTGATACTTTTGCGAATTTTTGATTACCGGCCAGTGCTTCACATCCAGAAATGTGCCCCAAGGTTCGGTATGCCCGGTAAATCGCTTCATAAAAGAGGCGTAACAGTATTTGCAACCATGGGTACAGCCCACATAAGGGTTGACGGAATAGCCGCCCACCGGCAGGGCGGATTTTGTCATAATATTTTTGGTTTCAATATTTCGAATCAGGATTCCATTTTCCTTTATTTCTGCCATGTAGCCTGTTCCTCCAATACCCGCCGAAAGGCCAGTGGCAGCTCCTGCACCATCTGCGCCTCGCCCATGATGGGCAGCAGGTCCTCCTTCATAAAGACAGGGATACCCAAAGCATGGGCCTGGTCCGTCAGGTTCCACACCCACTCCGGCTTGGACACGGATTTACCCTTCCGCCGCCCCGTCTCGGTGCCGATGACGATCCACTCGATGCCGGAGAAGTCCACTTCACCAATCTCATCAAACATGGGCTCAAAGGATACCTGATAGTGTCCCCCGTGGATATGCTCTTTCATCGCCTGGATGCGGCCTTTCTCTTTGCTGGACGTGACAGTCACTCCAAACCAAGCATTGTCCAGTGAGGTGGAGAACGAAATGGTTTCCGGGCGCTTGGTCAGAAAAATGTACTGGTGCTGCGGGTTCTGGGCCATTTTATCAAATACTTCGTCCCGCCATTCTGGTTCCCAGAAGGCAAAATCGCTCATCCCAGTCAGAAGAAAATTGTGGGGGCGCTGATTGTCCATCAGCCGCAGCTTATTCGGAAAAAATTCCGGTTTCTCGAAATCATCGATCATATGGAACCGCCGGACATTGTTCCTTGCATAGCAGTAGCTGCACCCGATGGGACAGCCGATGACCAGGTTCATATTCTGAATCAAATCCTTAATGCAGACCGACATCGGCCGCCTCCTCTCTGGTATTGCGAAAGAATCAGCCCTCCACGGCGGGCGCAACCTTGCCGAAGCCGTTCCAGGCATACAGGCCCTTCTTGCTCTCATCGCCCAGGAACTTGTCCACCTGGCAGATGTGCAGAATATGGTCGCCCACTTCCACCGACTGCTGCAGGGTAGCCACCATCGCCAGCTTGGTGTCCGCCGGAATCTGAATTTCGCTGCCCTCCACAGCCATCATCTCGATGTTGTTGGCTGCCACCTTGTCAGTCTCGGCGCCGGTGGACGCTCCACAGGCCATGACAGTCTGCACCAGGCTCTCGCCGGGAACGGTGACGATCACCTTGCCAGTCTGGCGTACCTGCTTGCCGGTGTGGGACTGCTTGCCGGTGGCGAAGCCCACCATCGGCGGGTTGAAGGAGAGGTAGGACACAAAGCAGATGGGAGCCAGGTTCGTGGTGCCGTCCTCCTTTTTGGAGCAGATCAGCGTCAGAGGGTTGGGGGAGGAGAGGACAGTGGCCTCCATAATGTTCAGTTCTTTCATGGTATTCAGACCTTTCTTAAAATTTTTAGTTGTTGACGACATGGTCAACTTGCGGTATATTTATTATACCTGATAAAACAATTCAATCAAGTACGCAAAATATTTATATCTGGTATCAAAAAAGATACTACTTGTAGAATGGAGTAAAATATCATCATGACCTATGAAGAATTTACTGAGAAAGTGAGCAGCGTGATCCTGACAGAGAGTGGAAAGTGCCCGGTCACGCCGGTGATCCAGATGCTTCAGGGGAAATGGAAACTGCAAATTCTCTACGAATTGTGCATCAAATCCCCGATGCGATTTGGGGAGCTGAAGAAGATGCTGAAACCCATTACCAACACCGCCCTGACCAATGCCCTGAAGGAGCTGGAGACCAGCGAACTGGTCCAGCGCATTCAGTACAACGAAATGCCGCTACGGGTAGAATACTCCTTAACGGAGAAGGGGCGGGATCTACTGCCTGTCTTTTATGCGATTTCCCAGTGGGGCTTAAAATATATCCCATAAAGATGAGGGCGCGGCCTTGAAGCCACGCCCTTTTTTGCGCTCTCATTCACCCGAAAGAAACGCCTTGAGCCGCGCTTTCTGATTCCGAAAATCCTCCATGCCCATATCGTACAGCGCTTGCTCATCCGCCTCCTTCATGGAGTAGGTGCTGACACGGAAGGGGTGACTGGGAGCCAGGACAAAGGCCTTTCCCGCCAGCTCCAGGGCGAACACATCCTGAAAATTGGCATTGTAGACGGTGTGCCGCCGGTCCAGGGCGGCCACGATGTTTGGATACTTCCGGCAGCCCCAGCGATAGAGATGACGCATCCCCTGGGGCTTCTTCACATAATCCCGGTTCTTGGAGAGGATCACCACCAGCTTGTCGCATCCCCGCTCCAGCGCCCGGCGGACGGGAATGGCGTCTGTCAAACCGCCATCGAAGTAGGGCACCCCATTCAGTTCCACCGGGTGGCAGGCCACCGGGATGGCGCTGGACGCCATGATCAGGCGGTAATCGTCCTGCTTCATGGCGTCCTTGCCAAAGTATTCCGGCTTGCCCGTCAGCGCGTTGGTGACCACTGCTTCGTATTCCGTGGGATTGGCCAGAAACGCTGGAAAGTCCAGCGGGTCTTTCCCGTCCGCCCGCGTCAGATCCCCATAGATATGCTGGATGCCGAACAGGTCGCCTGTCTTCAGTAAACTTTTCAGACCGAAGTATTCCGGGTCATGGATGTGCTCGGTAAAGAAGCGCAGGTTGCGCCCTCGCTGCCCGGCCAGATAGGACACCAGATTCCCGGAGCCTGCCGAGACACCAATGCAATAGTTGAAGGTGATTCCCTCATCCAGAAACAGGTCCAAAATGGCGGCATTGTAGGCGCACTTCATGCCGCCGCCCTCCACCACCAGTCCAATTTTTTGCTGTGTACTCATTTCTGCTGTCTTCCTCTCAACGATTTGCACTCTGCTTTGGATACAGATCCAGCCCCTCTATTTTCTTGTGATACCGCTCCAAAATATCCTGCAAGGTGATCGACGCCATTTTCTTCTCCGCCGCCTGCTGGACCTCCTGGTAAAAGTCTGCAATGGATAGCTGGATATGGATGCCTACGCCACATTCCGGGTTGGTATCCACATCCATGTGGAGCAGCGGCTTGTTCCCCTCCACTGCCCGATAAACATCCAGCATGGTGATCTCCTCCGGGGGGCGGGTCAGGCTGGCGTTGGCCTGGCCTTGTGTGTTGGTAAGCAGCCCGGCATTTTTCAGCGCGGCCATCAGTTGCCGGATGTAGGCCGGGTTCGTCTTTACACTCTCGGCAATGCGGGCGCTGGTGAATCGCTCGTCTGGCCCCAGGCTGAGGAACGCCAGGATGTGGAGCGTATCGCTCAACTTTGTGGAATATTTCATGCCTTCACCCCCAAAAATCTGCTTTCCCATTTTGTAAATTTCAAAATTACATGATACAATACAACCATGTAATTTTAATAATAACATCTTTTGAAAGGAAAGTCAATCATGCTGAGGAAATGCAAGACTTTATGTCAAGACACCATTCATACTCAAAATGTAGAAACGCTGGTAGAAAAAATCGCCCAGTCCGATGCCATACTGGTGGGGCCGCTGCGGGGATGTCGGCGGCCTGCGGGTTCGATTTCTTCTACCACAATGATGCCATGTTTCAGAAATATCTGGGAGATTTCCACAAAAAGTACGGCTTTGTGGGTGCCTTTAATGGATTTTATTATCATTACCCTTCATCCGAAGCGCGCTGGGCATTTTTGGCCCGTAATGGATATATGGAGTACGAATGTCCCACTGGCAAGCCCTACTACGACCTGATGGAGCTGCTGCGGGGGAAAAACTACCATATCATGACCACGAATCAGGACTTCCAGTTTACCCGCGTCGTGCCGGAAGAAAAACTCAGCGCCATCCAAGGGGATTCCCGCTTCTTCCAGTGCAGCCGTCGGTGCCATGATGAGCTGTTCTATAACCATGATATGATCTATGCCATGAACGACGCTATTGATGAAAATCTGTGTATCCCCACCGAGCTGATCCCCCGTTGTCCCAAATGTGGTGCAGAACTGGAGCCTTGGGTGCGCGGCTACACCTTTCTGGAAGGTCAAAAATACCGGGATGAGTACCGCAAGATCAATGAATTTTTGCAGGCCAACAAGGACCGAAAGATCCTGTTTTTGGAACTGGGCGTGGGCCGCATGACGCCTATGTTTATCCAGGAGCCCTTCTGGAACCTGACCTATGCACTGCCCCAGGCGTTTTATATTACTGTCAACCCCAAGGACGCCTTGCTTCCGCAAGAGCTGTCCAGCAAAGGGCTGGCCATCAAGGGGGACATTGCCATCGTACTGCGGGATGCGGTGAAAACCGCATCGGGCGAGAGGATGGATGATAGATACCAGGATGAAAACTGAAATCGAATATCTGGCCGAATTGATCCAGCAGGCTGACGCCATCGTGGTGGGGGCAGGCTCCGGCCTTTCCAGCGCGGCGGGATATAATCACTATCACTGGATGCCTGCCATAGAATCATACCTGCAGGAGTTCAAAGAATACTACCAATTCACATCACCATTTGCAGGGTTCTACTACTGCTATTCCTCGTTGGAGCAACAGTGGGCCTATTATGCCAAATATATTTATAGTATGTGGCACCTGCCTACCGGTCAGCCGTATCTTGACTTGCAGGCCATTCTTGCAGACAAAGATTGCTTTGTGCTGACCACCAATGTGGATGGACAATGCAGGCGAGTATTTCCCCAGGAGCGGCTGTGTGAGTACCAGGGAAACATGGGATATTTTCAGTGTTCCCAGCCTTGCCACGAGCATATTTACGAAAACCGGGACGCCGTTGAAGCCATGAACAGAGCACTGCAAGGCATGGTTTTGCCCACCCATCTGCTTCCCCGCTGCCCTGCGTGTGGGCGAATCATGGTTCCCTGGGTACGGGATGACACTTTTTTGGAGGGAACCGCCTGGCAGGAAGGTGTCGCGCGTTACCATGCGTTCCTCCGCCATTGGCTGATGGAGCAGACCGGGAAGAAACTCCTGCTGCTGGAGCTGGGCGTGGGCGAAATGACGCCCAGCATTATCAAGCTGCCCTTCTGGCAGTTGACCGCCCAAAACGAGAATGTATTTTACGCCTGCCTGAATCAAAAAGATTCTCATGCGCCGGAGCACCTCAAAGGGAAAAGCCTCTATTTGCAGGGGGATCTGGCAGAGACACTGTCCCGGCTGCGGCAAAAATTATGCAAAACTGGCAGTGTGTCGAGATAAGAGAAAGGAGCGTTTGTATGGAAAATTTGAAACCTGTAGTGGAAGCCATCCATGCAGCAGATGCCATTTTGATCGGGGCCAGCAACGGACTGTCCATCACAGAAGGTCTGCATCTCTTTGCTGATAACCAAGCCTTCGAGGAATTGTTTGGTGACCTCAAGCGAAAATATGGCCTGCGGTGCATACTGCAAGGCATGGGAGCCCGCTGGCCGTCCGAGGAAGAAAAGTGGGGGTTCTGGTCCCGCCTGATCCACCACTACTGCGGCGAATACAAATCCACGCCGGTCATGCAGGATCTGCGGGCCATCGTGGGCGATAAGGACTATTTTATCGTTACCTCCAACGGAGAGTGTCACTTTGAGATGAGCGGCTTTGCCCCGGAGAAAATCTATGAGGTCGAGGGGAACTGGCTGACCATGCAGTGCGCCCGCCCCTGCCACGACACGCTGTACCCCACGCTGGAACTGGCCGAGAAGATGGCTTCCGCCGAGCAGGGAGGGAAAGTCCCTTCGGAACTCGTTCCCCGCTGTCCCCGGTGCGGCGGGCCGATGGAGGTCCATATGGAAGGCGGCCCCAACTTCATCCCCGACACCGCAGCCCAGCAGCGGATGCAGGCATTTTTACACAAGTACCACGGCAAGAAGCTGGTGGTGCTGGAACTGGGCATCGGCTGGCGCAATCAGCTCATCAAGGCTCCGCTCATGCGTCTGGTGGCGCAGGAACCCAATTCCGTCTATGTGACCATCAATCTGGGCGAAATCTACATCACCGATGACATCAAAGCCCGCTCCTTTGGATTGGACGGTCCTTTGAGCAATATTCTGTCCGCACTCCGGGGGGTGTGCGGCGTATGAAGATTCCAGAAGCTATAAAATGTGACTATGACCGTTGGGACCGCTTCTTGGAGCAGCAGGTGGAGTTTTCCCTGAAAGGCAGCGAAAAGCACACCAAAGCCCACTGCGCGCGAGTGCTGTTGTATGCACTTCTAATTGCGGAAAAGATGAATTTGTCCCCGGAACTGTGGGACGCACTCGGCGCTGCGGCGGTTTTTCACGACTCCCGCCGTCAAGATGACTGGCTGGATGTAGGACATGGGCAGCGGGCGGCCGATTACTATAAAAAGTTCTGCCGGAGCAATCCTCTTGTTTATGACGAGCGCGTTTATCGGATCATGGCGTATCACGACCGGGAGGACGGCCTTGGAGAAGGCGCGCTCGCTGGCTTTGAACACGGCGTCCTGCTCTATCGGATTTTTAAGGATGCCGATGCCCTGGACCGCTATCGCTTGGGAGAAAATGCCTTGGATGAGGCCATGCTTCGTACTGCGCCAGCCCACAACCTGACGGATTTTGCACGATGCTTGGTTGCGGAATCGGCACATATTTGAAGCACCTGGAAAATGCGTGCATTTGCATTTCAGTGGTTCCTGCCTATTCTATATCAAAACAAAAAAGAGAGGATGTATCATGATGAAAGTTGGAATTATTCGCTGTATGCAGACGGAGGATTACTGCCCTGGCGTCGCGGATTTTAAGGCGATCCGGGAGCATACCGGCTCCTTCCAGGGAGAGGACAACATCGAGATCGTCGGTTTTATCAACTGCGGCGGCTGCCCAGGCAAAAAGTCGGTTTTGCGCGCCCGCAAATTGATTGAACTGGGTGCTGATACCATTGCGTTCGCCTCCTGTATCCAGAAGGGCACGCCTATCGGGTATCCCTGTCCGTTTGCCAAACGAATGAAGGATTTGGTCCAGAAAGAGGCAGGGGAAAATATTCGGATTTTGGATTACACGCACGACGTTCCGAAGGCAGAGTAAACGCAAATGGGTTCCTTATTCCTTCACGATGTGGTATGATTTTGAAGAAGGGAGGGACCCGATATGCCGCAAGCGCATCTGCCTCATAATCATGGTCAGGCATTAGAGAGAGCATTCGATCATATGCCCCGCGCAGATGATTTTCAAACCGTTGCCGATGTTTTCAAGCTGCTCAGTGATGGAAACCGCATTCGTATCTTCTGGTTACTGTGTCATTGTGAGGAATGTGTCATCAATCTTTCGGCGATGGTACAAATGAGCAGTCCTGCTGTGTCTCATCATTTGAAACAGTTGAAGGCAAGCGGTTTGATCGTGAGCCGCCGTGAAGGAAAGGAAGTCTACTACAAGGCGGCCGATACAGAACCAGCCCAACTGCTCCATCATACGATTGAAAAATTGGTAAAGATCATCTGCCCCACAGAAGGTTCACGAGAGGAGGTCTTGCATGAAGCCTGAAGAACGATTTCATATTGAGCAAATGTTGAGAGATGTTCCTTCCGGCGAGTTATCCATAGTGCGCCATTTTGCTTCGGAGCAAGGTCCAACCCTCTTGACCGATCAGTTTTCGGCCAAGACTTCTGGGAAAGGCAAGGTGGAAACATATGTACTTTTCCCTGGAATAGAAGCGTCTTATAATATTTTTCTGGCCCCTCAAATAGCATTCCATCATGACGCTTCCGCTTCCATGCTGGAATTGTTCCACTGCCGCAGCGGACGGGTCGGCTGGAATATGCGTGGCGGTACGGCCATCTATCTGGGCGCAGGCGACATGACGGCGCACAGCACCGCTTGCTGCGCCGATTCCGACATGATGTTCCCATTGGGGTATGCACAAGGGATTTCAATTTCTGTCGATTTGCAATACTTAGCGACAGATTGTCCAGACATAGTACAGGAAGCTGGTGTAGATCCTACGAGATTGCAGAGTATGTTTTGTGACGGGAAACCAGTTGCCATTTCTGCTTGTCCAGAGTTGGATCGGATTTTTGCTTCCTTGTATTCTGTCCGTTCCGAGATACTTTACCCCTATCTCAAACTGAAAGTTCAAGAGCTGTTAATCTATCTGAACGATTTTCAGTCCACTCGAAAATGTCTGACACAATATTTCTCCCAGCAGACAGAACTGATTAAAGAAATCCATCAGTTGCTGACGGAGCATCTGGATCAGCGTTTTACGATTGATGAGCTTTCCAAGCGGTACTTGATCAACACCTCCACGTTGAAAGAGGTGTTCAAGGCTGTATATGGTCTGCCAATCGCCAGCTACATGAAAGAATATCGGATACGGCAGGCTATGAAACTGCTGCGGGATACGGATACGACCATCGCTGATATTGCCGCACAGGTAGGGTATGAAACCCAAGGAAAGTTTTCTAAGGCGTTCAAAGATGTAGTACAGGTGCTACCCACCCAGTACCGAAAAGAATGCGAAAAATCGAATAAGATGTAAGCGCAACTAAAATCGGCAAGCAATGCCTGTGGCTATCCAAATAGCCCCACGCGCTTGTTGAGGGAAGTCCCCCAAGCCCCCTTTGAACACAGATTTTCAATCTGTGGCTGCGCGTTCTGACGAACGCTTTTGACCATGACCGGCTCACCGCTGGTCATGGTCTTTTTCTTTCTGTGGCGCATCGGTCCTGTCTATCGTCAGGACTCGATCTACATTGTTCTTTACGGTCAGCAATTCCCGCATTTTATCACGGGCCTGCCGGTATTCACCGTACATCTTTTTCTTATCCGCCAGCAGCTCGGCATACTCGGTCTGAAGCTCCTTGATAGTGGGCAGTTTCTTCACGTTCAACTCATCGAAGGCTCTCTTTGCCGCCTGATGCAGCCGGATCTCGTCCTCATGCTCCGCGTAGAATTTCCGAGAGTATCCGGCCTTTCGGTAGGCCACATAGGTCTCGCGGTTTTTTGCGTAGTTGACGATGTGCGTGCGCAGCACGGCGATCTCAGCCATGCGCTTTTCGGCCGCCTTAATCTGCGCAGATAGCGCATTGTATCGGGCTGTTGCCTCTGCCGTTTTTGTTTCCAGGTCGGCATAGTCCAGTAGGCCGTGTTCGGACAGATAGTTGAGGGTCTGAGCCATCTGCTTGAGGTTGAACACCTTGGCCCAGCGTGCATACCCAGCGCCTTTCCCGGCCTGCAATTTTGCCTGGATGTCTACCAGCAGATTGACCTTGGGCGGAGCAGCCTGCACGGCAGTTTCCTTTCGGGGTGTATGCTCCTTTTGCCCGGAGAGGACGGCAAGCAGATCGTCCAACGTGTAGCCGTCACCCAGCCGGTCAAAGCGGACGTTGTTGCCCCAGCCCTCCGCGCTGATGGAGATGGTTTTGCCGCGCCGGTGGACGGTGAAGCCGTCCTGCTCCAGCAGGCGCAGCAGCTCCTCCAGGCTGGCCGGTTTCTGTGCCAGCGCCCGGTCGATGGCCTGGCGCAGCTGCTCCTTATGGAAGGGCTTGGCCGCGTCGCCCAGCCACTTGTTGTAGCTCTGTCCGCGCCGCTTGGGAGCCTCCACGATGGAGTAGCCGTTTTCGATACAGATGGTGTCGCTCAGGCGGTGGACAGCGCGGGTGCTGCCCCAAAAGTTGCGGAACTTACGGTCACACTCCAGCGTGGTGGAGTTCCATATAATATGGTTGTGGACGTGGGCTTTGTCAATGTGGGTACAGACGATGAAAGCGTGCTTGCCTTTGGTAAAGCGCCGGGCCAGCTCCACGCCCAGCCGGTTTGCTTCCTCCGGCGTAATCTCGCCCGGCACAAAGGACTGCCGCAGGTGGTAGGCAATCACGTCATCCTTGCCACGCACCCGGCCGGTGCGGGCAGCGTAGGTCTGCTTGTCCAGCAGGAACTGGGCATCGGCCACGCGGCTATCGCACTGATAGCTGGTGATGAGCCTGCCGTGGTCGGTCTTGTCTGGATTTTTTACATAGTCGATGATGTCGCTGATTGCCTTGCCGACGGTGCGGCCCTTGCCAGCGTGCAGCGGGATAATGCGGGTGGTGGCCATGACTCTTCCTCCTTCCATCGGAAATGCGTTTGATATTGCGTGCAAAATCTCGTATAATAAAAAAATATAAAACCAACATCGAAAGGGGGCTGTTGCTCCTATGACAGAAGCCGAACTTCTGAAGCTGATCGAGGACGGCGAGAACATCCAGGTAGAGTTTAAGAAATCCACCACTGAAATCACGAAGTCTGCAAATAAAAAGTCAACAGGGAATTGAGGAAAGTTTGCAACCTTAGTAGGAGGCGAAAGAGAGCAAAACAAAAAGACCGCCGCGCAAGCGCCGGTCAAAT
>NZ_NFHG01000028.1 GCF_002159265.1 Flavonifractor sp. An82 | reverse complement strand
CCTCATGCTCCAACTCCTTTTCGTTCAGTTTTTTTACTCTGGTGCGCATACAGTCATCCTCGCCGCCCCAACAGAGGAAACCGTGGGCGGGATAGGGGCAGCCCTCGCATCGGGAGAACTGCCGGCACACTGGTTTTTCTTCCGGCTCCGGGGCATAGCCGGGCGCATAGTTGATGTGGAGCAGCCATTTCTTCACACTACTCCACTTAGGAGGTGGTTGATTGACCACCCCGACATAGCTGTTCAGTTTTTTGGGATCCACACGGAGCACCTCACTTGCTTTTTCTGCTCTGAAAACAAAAAAGCGGGGGCCGTATTCTGTCCGATGGCAGATGATACGGCCCCCGCCTTGTTCAGCGTAGGATCTATAAATTCATTTGCGGTTCCTGGCTCTGGGCCTGCTCCAACCGGCTCTGCAGATCCGGGACGGTGTACTCGATTTTTGTTCTGGCCTCCTGAATGGCTTTTTGCTGCTTGTAGTCCAGCTCCGGGCCTTCATAGAACCAATGCTCCGCGGCGCGGTACAATTCTGTGAGTTCCTCCGGGGTAAATAACTGCGCTCTGGGGACCAGGCCGGAGCGGACAGCAAAGTCCTGCTTGGCGCTCTGGAAGTCATCTTCATAGTAGTGACCGTGGCTGACTCCAGTTCGGTCATAGTCCCAGATCCAGGTTACAAATTGATACCCCTGGCCATTTTCTCGTTCCTGGCCTGCCAGCGCCGCGCCGCCGAAGTCTGCCAGCAGGCGGAAGTCCTCATGCAGGCCAGAGGCATGGAGCAGGGGGGCGTTTTGCATCGCTTCCACATAACTGTATACCTCGTCCGCGGCCACGGCCACCTGATGGTACAATTCACTGGCCTCCTCATTTTTTCTTCCGGCCGGAAGCAGGAATACGTCGTTTCCAGGTGATACATAGAGTGCAGGCTGGCCGTGGAGGAATATCTCCAGCCGATTGTCCTCTATGGCGGATGACTCAATTCCGTCTATATTGAGCCGCCGGGATAATTCTGTAAAAAATTTCTTTCCCATATGATCCCCCTTTTCTCGTTTTCTTTTCTGGATTTACATTCGTCTGAACAAATTGCTGATTCCACCTCTGTGGTAACAAAAAAGGCCAAGATCCTGTTTCCAAGATCTTGGCCCAATGAACCTTATTCTCTATGAAAAATGCGCGAGTTCAAGTCTTGCCTGAATGAAGACCACTCGCTTGAATATCGGAAAAAAGAGGCTCGTAGATTTTCCAATCTACGAGCCTCGGAAGGCTTGAAAATACTGAGGTTTTTCCCTCAATATCTTTTTTAACCTTTCCATTTGGTACGCCCGAAGGGACTCGAATTCGGCGATCGACATTTTAATGGTTATTATCCTTGCCAAGATAGGCTCAGTCTATCTGAAACAGAAAACTTTTTTGTTGTATCGTGCCTGATAGTTTTATATGTGTTTTTCCTCTTAAGGGAAACAAAAAGGGAAAACATTTTGCCAGTCATACTCATAAAGATATGATGTTTTCCAGCTGATCATAAAGGACGGGAAAATCTGCTGTGACGGTTTCGTAAACATCCTCCATACGAAGCGTTTGATATTTGTGCGCAGCAATATCCCGGAATCCAGCAATCTCTTTCCAGGGAATCGCTCGATTTGCCCTCCTGCAATCGTCCGAGAGATTCTTCACAAGTTCCCCGATATTGATAACGGTCATGCAAATGGCCCTTTTTAACATCTCGTTGCCTTCAAAGTCGGCAAAAGAGCTGCTTCCCAGCATCTCTTGAGCCACCCTGAGTTCGGACAAGACCTTTTTCAGAATGACAGTATCTCTATGCTCCATATACAGAAATCCTCTTATCAATTTCGAGTATACTGCTCTTGGGAAGCGGTCCATGGACAACATCCACTTCCGTGCCAAGGAGTTCTTCCAGCCGGTATTTCACTCCATTCAAGGTCAGCAGAGAAACCCGGGGAGTGGTGAATTCAACCAGCAGATCCACGTCGCTGTCTGGCCGCCCCTGCCCTCTGGCTAAGGAGCCAAACAATTCAGCTTTCTTGATGGGATATTCCTGGGCTACAATAGAAATACCTTTTACAATCTGATCAATACTCGGTGCCAATTGAAGATACCCCCCTTCTGGATTTATGGAACATGCCAGGTTATATAGACAACTAAATTATAACCAAAAAGAAATAAAATGTCCAGTGCTGCGGTGGAATAGACAAAAGTGACAACATATGGACTGGCAACTGGTTCATCTGTATGAGATGGAGGAAAATGTGAAATTTAAGGAAATACCTTTTGAGAGCGCCGCTGAGCTGTTATCAAGCTTGGTGGTGCTTTCACTCTTTTTCGTAGAGCGCCAGCAAGTCATTGATTAGATCAGTCAACAAGGGCAGGTATTTTTTATCCAGACGATGGATCTTTTCTAACAACAGAGTGTCTGCCTCACGATTTTCTCCAAAGAGAACATAGTCTGCGGACAAACCCAAGACTTTGCAGATTTTGATCAGCGTTTTTACTGAGACGTTGGTGCGGCCCCGTTCTACCTCAGCTAAATAGGATACACTGACATCCAACAATTCCGCAAACTTCTCCCGCGTATATCCAGCATCTTCCCGTGCTTTACGAATTCTGGCGTACAAAAAGCATCACCTCTACGGATAGTATGTAGGATGCTTTTTGCCCCGAACATCAACTAATATAGTATAAATAACATATTGAATTAAAGGCACCATGTGATATAATCAAGACGGAATGTCGTATGAGTTGGAGGGAGTTTCATGAAGAGATTGCATTTTGTACATGTTTTGGTCATTTTCGTGATATGTATATCCGGGCTGTTTATCACAACTGGGTGTGGCGGATGCCAATCCGCATGCTGGGCCTGCGGGTCATGTACTTCGAGCGCCCTATGTGCCACCTGTGAGGGTACAGTGAACGGTTGTGCTACATGTATGGAGTGTAGCGGCTGCGCCAGCTGCATCAATGGATTTTTTTCGCCAAACTGATCATTAATCAGGGAGATTTAGGCACATGTGTCCTTATCTGATATTTCAGCTCCCCTATCTTGGAGAATTTGTAATTCCTTCTTATGCGCTGTTCGCATTTGTCGGACTGTTTTTTACGATGGTGTTCCTCTACTTCAGGCTGCAAAAGCGGGGGATGCCATTCTACCATTTTTTGCTCCTGATGCTTATTTTGGTGATCGGAGTCGCGCTGGGGAGCAAGGCCTTATTTGTGATGACAAAATTGCCAGAAATTTTGCAGGATTTTACTCTAGAGAAAGCCATTTATATTATTTGGACAAGCGGCTTTGTGTTCTATGGTGGGCTTTTTGGCGCAATCATAGGTGCATGCTTATTTGCCAGGATTTTTTCCATCCCGTTAAAGCCTTTTCTTGACATCATAGTTCCAGGCTTTCCGCTCTTTCACTTTTGGGGGCGTATCGGTTGCTTCTTTGCAGGGTGCTGCTATGGGAAAGAGGCTACTTGGAGCGTCGCTATGCATATGGAGCCAGACATACCCCGTATCCCGGTCCAGCTATTTGAGGCGGCCTGCCTACTTCTGATTTTCGGCGTTCTCTTACTTATTGATCATAAAGCAAACATTTCAATATCGCCACTAGCCAGCTACTTTCTGCTTTATTCCGTGTGCAGGTTTGTTCTGGAATTTTTCCGTGGAGACGACGTCCGGGGCATTTTGGGGGTACTGTCCACTTCCCAATGGATTTCATTGGGGATACTGGCCTTTATCCTCTGCAAGGTCGTGGCAAAGCGTCTGCGCTGGGTAACCCAAACCAGGCAAAGCTGCTGATGGTTCAATTGGGATTGACACCATCACATTTAGGAGGAGAGGATAATGAGTAAGCTCCAGGTGTTGGGAGAATATGTATCCGTCGGGGAGCCGCTAGAGGCATATAATCAGTACCGGAAGACATTTATAGAGCAGGCCAACATGGCGAAGCTTCGTTTTTCTCAGCTGTATCAGGGGAACCAATCTTTGGATGATGTTGTCAAACATGTTCCGGAACAGGCGGAGGAGAGCCTACGCCCCATCATTGATTTTTGTGTGAAAAAACTTCTGAATCACAATATCCTGTCGATTGACAGGACGACATTTCAGGAGCACTACTCCGCTTATCAGGCTTTGTGGACAGAGCCCTATATGAATGTGTTTGATCGCTATGCGGAGATAGCCCTGGACCAAAAGACACTGGATGAGTACCGTGTATACAGGCGGCAAACCAGAGCACGGTGGAGCGGCGGCGGATTCGGCCTCTCTGGTGCACTGAAAGGTGCGTTCACTGCCGGAGCCCTCAACATGGTAACCGGAGCCGGACATATGGTCTTCAATGGAGTTGGAAAGCTGATTTCAACCATATCGGCCAATGCACAGAAGAACAAGATATTCAGAAATCCGAAAACCTATGACAGCATTTCGCAAGGAGTATGGTATGCTGCATTTTGGCTGCATTTTGCCCTGATTGATGCGCTCTCCAAGGCCGGAGTTGCGCTGACAGCAGCCGCAGGAGTGATCACAGAAGAAGCCGGGCAGCAAGCCGCAGCCATGCGCAATAACGCCGAACTCATAACGGATCCCGAGAAAAAGAAGGAGGCTTTGCGGCAGTCGTTTCTGTTGGACCCATATCAGGAGGATTGGTACCGGCTTGTGCTCCAAGAATTTGGGGATCAAGACGGCCAGCTTGAGTGTTTGGAAGAATATTTTGGGATTTCTGTCATCAAGCAGGCAAAACGAGACATGCTGGGAAAATACCTATCCACCCTTCCTTTGGATACGGAGGCACATGCACTGGAGGCACAAAGGCGGCAGCACGAAATGGAGGTACGCCTCCACTTTTTTGGAGAAACCGAACAGGGGCAAAAGATTGAGTCAGCGGTAGAAGAATTTGACCGGCTTTACCGAACAGTAGATGGTATTTTGCTCCCTACCCGGAGCGAGGCCGATGAAGCCAAGCAGGAACTTGCTCAGATTCAGAAAATCGAGGCGGATACAGATTACCAAGACCTGCGCGCCATTGAACAGAGTGAAAGAAGACTGGGTGAGTTCCACACACAAATAGCTGGATCACATCAGGAGGCGATGCACAGGCGGTGGACAGAACTGGATCTGTCATTGCGCACCGTTACCCCTCTCCTGGATGGAGCGGCGCCGCTTGTTTGCAGGACAAAAGGCGAGGCAGACGAGCTGCGGGCCATGGTACAGAAAGTGCATCAGCGGTATGTTAACTGTGGCGAGGGCATCCGTGCGGAGGCGAACCTGCAATCATTCCAGGAGTATTTGCGGGATATAGAACTTCCAACTGTGTTGAAAGAACAGTATGAAAAAATTATCCACAATCGTTTGACGAAAATAGATCTGGAGCTGCGGACGGCCCTTGGAAAGGAATATGCATCCAGAGAAGCAGCTGTAAACGCACAGCGTCAATATCACGAGATAGAATCTGCGTTAGAGGCTGGTATAATTCCTGAAGAGGCAGAAAAACTTCGAGGTCAAATTGCCTCTCTCGATGCAGGTGAGAAAGCAAAGAACGTACTATCTGAGAAGCTCTATCAAAAAGAAAATGAAAAGGAGATCAAAACTGTCACCAAAATCTCTAATGTGTGCACAGGGATTCTGCTGGGAATTATCATCCTGAGCTATCTGTTCCATATTGCCGGAACCGCAGAGTTTGCCAGAAATGAGATCTCCGTTTTAGGGGTTCCATTAAAGCTGGAAGATATCAGGGTGGTTGAGGAGCTCACATTTCTGGATGGGCTCAAAAATGGCCTTGCCGTATTTGGACGGAGTATCGGAAATATAGTGGTAGACGGTTTCCTGGAGTATATCCACGGTTTTGATTATGGGCTGCTGGGTAATGTCGCTTGGGCAATACTGGGCCTGTTTTGGGTGGTTATTAAGCAGTTGATTATTGTAATCCCCAGGTATCTTGTGTCTCTCTGTGTGACATTTTTCCAGTCTGCATCAATTGGATACTACATTGGCTATATCCTCGGTTCCGCAATCCCCATAGTTGTCTGCCACAATATTGTAAATGAGGACGAAGGAGTTCCCGTAGAACAGGTAGAGCGGTTCAAAAAAATAAAATCAAAATTGGGGAAAAGTTAGGGCACATAATTTGGAGGTGCGGGATATGAAAAAAACACTACTGCTGCTGGAGGCAGGGCTATTACTACTATTTGCGGCAGCCTGCGGAAGTTCTGGCGGGGCATCTGCTCCAGAGCAGAAAACAGAGGCCGAACTGATTGCGGACTTGTCATCAAGTGATTCGTTTTGGTTGCGTGTCGTCCCAAGTGGCTCCGAAAGTGATCGAGAGTCTTACGCAATTACATCATTCGAAACAGAGATATGGGAGTTAACTGAAACATCCGATTATTATTATGGCACTGCTACGGCAGAGTCACCATATGCAATCTACACGGGCAGTTTTTCGTTAAAATATGATATAACAGAAGATGACGAAGTGGTACTAACGACTGTCTATCAGGATTATGTCGGCACTTATGAGATTACAGCCTATCCGAGTACGGAACTGGTACAGGAGTGGTTCCAAGCAAACGATTCAAAAACCTATCCTCAGGATGAACTGCTTGAGACAGAGATTATTGAGACACCAGACCGGGTCGATGCCTGTGAGGTATCTTATCTACATCAGTATACAGACGGCCCCTACTGTACTGTTACGCAAAATGATTTCTGCCTATGGGAATTTCGGGGTGGAGTATGGACATGGACAGGGCCTTCAAGACCGAGTACCACAGAATATACGTACGATCCCCCTGAAATTTCGGATAGTGAGCTCGTAAATGCGGTGGCAACAATTCTTCCTGCAGAAATTGGTACAGGGAACCTTGATAGCGCCATAGTTGAATACGATGACAGTGACCCAAGATCTGCCCATATAACAGTGGGGGAAATCGAATCTGCCAACCCCACCATATTTGACACAGCCGATTTGTCGGTGGATCTTCCCATGTACTGGGGTGATGAGAATCGGTGGGAGGCCGATGGAGGTCAGTTAGACGGCACAATTATTTTTAAGTTTGCTGAAACCTACTCTATACCGAGCTTTTCTAGGGATGAAAGTATTGATGCAACGCTCGGTTCAGAGGCAAGCGTTGATGGAGCGGGCAATCTGGTCATTCAAAATGTAACCATTATTCGCAATGGCAAAGCCGAGGGTATGTCCATGATCTTTGGAAAGATTGAATATCCAGAGAGAGCTGTCATTACGGCCGAAACAAATTCTGTCTATCAAGCCTATAATGAGGATGTTGGATACTATCTCTATTTTGACAAAGATATGAACCCCACCGTTTTTTCCCGTATTACGTGGTGAGAGGCAGATTTCCGATCCAGCTGTACATCGATATATAAATTATATCTATGAAGCCCACCGGAGCATTCTACTCCGGTGGGCTATCTTTTTGTGTATCGGCGGCTAATCCGCCGGAAAGGAAGGGAACCATGAACCTTACAACAACCGTCAACCAGAAGCAGCTTCTGGACATCCTGTTGAACGTGGGCTTGGTACGGCCAGTATTTATCTGGGGAACTGTTGGAATCGGGAAATCCAGTATCGTGGAACAGTTTGCAGAGCAGGTGGGCCTGCCCTGTGTGTCCCTGCATTGTCCGGGAGCTGACCGACGATGAAGCCATCATCGTCATGGTGGACAGCAACCTTCAGCGGGAGCAGGTCTTACCATCAGAAAAAGCGTTTGCCTACAAAATGAAGCTGGATGCCATGAAGCGACAGGGAGAATGCACAGATTTAACTTTTGGCCCAGTGGGCCAAAAGTCTGCTACTATCAATTCCAGAAACGATTTAGCCGCGGAAGCCCCCGATAGTTCCAGGCAAATCCACCGCTATATCCGCCTAATAAACCTGATTCCCCTAATTTTGAGCATGGTTGACAATACTGTGCTGAAAGAAACGGGCAAGCCGCAAATGGCCCTGCGCCCCGCCGTGGAGCTGTCCTATCTGCCAGAAAGTGAGCAGACCGCCTTGCTGGAGGTTATGGAGGGCGAGGACCGCACTCCGTCCCATGCCCAGGCCATCAAAATACGGAGCTTTTCAGAGCAAGGCAAGTTAAACCCGGATGTGATCCTGTCCATCATGCAGGAGGAAAAGCCAAATCAGGTGGAGCAATTCAAAATGCCCAAGGACCGGCTCTGGAGTGTTATCATAAAAGTTGAGTCCCGGAACGCAAGGAAAGATGGTAAAATAGAGAAAGCTGAGGAGGGCTCAACATGGGAAAGAGGTACACTGCGGAGGAGCGAGCAGAGGCATTGAAGCTGGCGGACGAGATCGGCGGGGCGGCAGCGGCCCGGCGTCTTGGGATCCACAGAGCAACCCTTTTTCCCAGATTCAATGCGGCCATAAAAACTTCTGTCAATATTCAGCGTTCGTGCATTTTTTCTTGTGTGCATCCTTTTTGAATGCAGAGTTGGCGAATACGCTTCCCACTTTCAGTTATGTCATAGCTCATATGTATAGTCTCCAATCTCAGAATTTTGGAGGATCTGAGGTTGGAGATCGTGGCAAAAAGGCTGTGGGGTCTGCGCTGGCCAACCTGCACATGGTTACCAGCTTCAGACCTCTTAGGTGGAACTCTGAGGCTGGTGATCATGGGTATTTGGCGATATAGGGCTGCCACACTGTGGTGTCGTCCCAGCTGCACAATTTTTCGACATGAACCATCAAAACTCGACAAAAACAGAAATCCGATGTTTCACAGAAACATCGGATTTCAAGAAAGGAACAGACGTATAATGTTTTTTCGCAGAGCAACCTGCGTTTTGGATGCACGTATACCAGCAGCACCATATATTTTTTCTCTTTTCATTGCTATATTTTTCTTGTATTAATCATAGCATTGGATGCTGAGCTGCCGGCCAGACCACATGGTATTGATTTTCTGGTTAATCGGAAACTGCTGTGCTCGATAAAAGGGTGCCCTCCCGTATAAAGAGCATACGGGGGGCTAAGAGAGGAGAACAGGATTGGTCAATCAATTCAATCCTGCCGGCCCTTACATTGATTGGTGACACACAGCAGCAGGATCAATCCCAGCACATCCACCCCGATAAATACAGCATAGGGCAGTGTGTAGTCACCATTGGAAATTGTGAGCAGAACAGCCATCAAGGCGAAAGCAGCCTTTTGCAGCAGAGAGGCAATGGGAGATACCAAACTGTTGGCAGCTTGAAAATCATGCCGGCCATACACGGAAATGACCAGAGAAGGCATCAGATTCAGCAGGCCGCCGATGCCAAAGCCCACAAAGAGAACGGCAATATAGATGAGGATCTCCACCTGTGCAAAAATCAGCAACAGTAGGGCGGCGATATAAGACAGGGAGTAGACACAAGAAGCGGGCTTGGTCCCCACCTTCTGGTCCAACCAACCCCAAAAATAGGAGCCGACCAGCCCAATCAACGCGGCTACGGTGAGCATGAGCATAGCCTTGCCTTGGGCCGCTTCAGCTCCCATAGCGGGAGCCCACACGCTGATCATCCGGGGCACAAACTGGGACACGATCCCTACAGTGACCATCCACAGGAGACCAAAGCCGACGGCAATGAGCCACATATCCTTATCCCGCAGCAGACGTCCCACAGTGAAGCTGCTCTTGTAGGACTTCATCTCGTTGAGTTGAGCAGACAGCTGTTCGCCGCCTTCTTTGATGTTATCGGGATAGACTCCTACCTCCTCCGGATAATCCTTTACCCAGAAGAAGGTGATGATTCCCATCAGCATCACCACGATACCCACGCCCGCAGAAGTCATTGGCAGACCGATGGCACCGTACAGGGTGCTCAACAGGGCTACAAAGGTGGCTGTGGCCAAAGGCGCGCCCATGGTGGCCCAGCCCAGCGCAATGCCTTTCTTGCGGGGAAACCAGTTGCCCATCAGGGTGGCGGTAGAAATGAGTCCGAAAGCGTTGGCCACAAAGCACAGCGCAGTGAGTACGATCAAATATAAAACGGGGGTGCTGGCAAAACCAAAGATGATATACAGGATACCGGCGATAATCAATGATATGCCGGACATCAGGCGGACACCTGTTTTCATGCAGATGTGGCCAAATACCACACCGCCCAATACACCAATGACACCGGCAGGGGTGGCCAAACCCAGAAGCAGGTTTCGGTCCATTCCATACATACCCGCAAACACATCCGGGTAAAGGTTCATGCTGTCTACACAGAGTCCTGCGTAAATATAGTAGAGCAGGAGTGTGTAGATGATCATGCTCCAGCCCCATTTGCCGAAGCGGTTGTTGGTCAACTGCTTACTGTCCATAGTGAAGTTCCTCCCTTGTCAAGATATCCAGACGGTCCTTTCTAAATTGGCGCTACACTGCGTTATTACGATTGCTGATCCGCCGCAAGCACACTGAGCAGCGCAATGTTGTTGTAGAGAGTCACATCAGTATCGCTCCGGGAGCAATCCAAGATTGGAAGGCGGAACCCCTGATATAGAGGCCCGTACTGCTTCACGCCTTTCGCAAAGCGAAGCACCAGCTTCGAGCCGATATTGCAGGCTGCCGCATCTGGGAAAATGAGCACATTGGCCCTGCCGGCAACCTCGCTGGGGCGTTTCACCTTCTTTGCCCCGACGCGTTCGTCAATGGCGGCATCCGTCTGGAATTCTCCGTCGATCTTGAGATCCGGGCGCAGCTTTTGCGCCAAAGCCAGCGCATCGCGGATCTTCTTGACAGGTTCACTGGAACCGCCGCTGCCGTCGGTGGAGTAGGAGAGGAACGCGCACCGGGGTTCGACGCCCGTAATTGCGCGGAACGTCTCACAGGAAGCAATGGCGATGCTGGCGTGCTGCTCCACCGTAGGAGAAATGCAGACCGCGCCGTCGGACATACCGAAGCAGGTACCCTGCTGGCCGCCGAAGTCCTCCGCCTCCACGATCAGCATGCCGGACGCGGTGGGGACTCCGGGCTTCAGGCCGATGGTGCTGTTGGCCGCCATGATGAACTCATAGGTGGTGGCGTTCACCCCGGCCAGCGTGCCGTCCGCGTCGCCCACGGCCTCGATCACCAGAGCCAGGTACAGGGGGCTGGTGATCCGTTTGGCAATGAAGCTCTTGGGCATCACTTTCTCCGGCAGGGCGGCATAGCGATCCAGAAGGGCGCTGACAAAGGTCTCGTCCCCCGGGTCAGCAATGGGGATGCCGGCGATGTCCAGGCCCAGCTCGTCCGCCCGCGCCTGTACCTCGGCGGCGGGGCCCACCAGGAGGATATTGGCGATCCCGTCGTGATGGGCCTTTACAGCGGCCTTCATCATGTAGTCGTTGTCGTACTCAGGAATGGCTATGGTTTTTACATCGGCCTTCGCCTTTTCATAAATCGAATCAATAAAGCTCATGCTCAAAGCCTCTCTTTCACCTTGGCGACGAACTCGCCGATGGTATTCAGCAGGCTGGCCTCCTGGATCTCGATGGTGACCTGGAGCCTCTCCTCGATCTCAGAGATCATCACGATCATCTTCATGGACTCGTTGGAGAGGTCCTCACGGATGTCCGTGTCCAGAGAGATAGTCTCCTTGTCCACGCCGTAGGCCTCGGCCGCGCATTCGATAACGGTCTGGCCCACCGGGTCGTCCACGGGGGCGGCGGCGCGTTTCGCGGCGCTTTCCTTGGCCTGGGGTGCGTTCGGCGTCCCCGCGGGCTGAGGATCGACAGTGATGCCCTTCCGCTCCTTTACCGTGGCGACGAACTCGCCGACGGTGTTGAGCAGGCTGGCCTCCTGGATCTCGATGGTGACCTGAAGCCGCTCCTCAATCTCGGAGATCATCACGATCATCTTCATGGACTCGTTGGAGAGGTCCTCGCGGATGTCGGTGTCCAGGGTGATGGCCGCTTTGTCTACGCCGTAGGCCTCCGCCGCGCAGCTGATGACGGTCTGGGCGATCTCATCGTCCGCGCCGGCGGGTCCAGCTGGGACTGGGACCGCCGCGGGGGCGGACTCCTCGGCCTTCTTCGCGGGCTTCAACTCGGGGATCTTCTTGAACTCGCTCTCCCCGTCGATCTCCCACACCACGACCTTGACATCCTCGTCCTGGATGATCAGCGGCTTGACCGCCACGGGCTTTTCGCTGATCGCCTTGTCGAACTCCGCGTATTTGTCGTAATCCACATGCAGAAGGCTGGTGTTAAAGGGGTCGGCGCCGGGGATCTCCACTTCGACGGCGAAGTAGTCGCCGTGCTGATTGCGGAAATCAGGGTCGCCGAAAGCACCCTTGGTGGGCAGGGCCTGCTTGACCACGCCCCGCACATTGGTCAGATCCACCCACTCGGTGTCCAGACCGCCGCAGGCGTTGCAGCAGAGGAACGGGGGAAACTCGATGTGTCCGCACCGCAGGCATTTGCGGCCCAATATCGTGCCCTCTTCCAGTGCGTCATAAAAGGTCTTTACGATGGGCTTCAAATCATACTTTGTCATGACAGCGTTTCCTCCCATCTCACTTTTTCTCCAACATGATATTCAGCAGGTTCTGCGCGCCGCCGAAGCCGCGGAGCATGGTGCGCTTCACCTCGTGCTTCACCTGGGTGGCCCCGGCGTCGCCGCGCATCTGGTGCACGGCCTCGTAGAGATCGTGCAGACCGGAGGCGCCCGCCGCGTGGCCGTAATGGCAGCGCCCGCCGTTGGAGTTCACCGGGCGGTCCCCGTCAAAGGCGATACGGCCATCCCGGACATACTGCCAGCCCTCTCCCTTGGGCAGATACTCGCAGATCTCGGCGGCCAGCATCTGGGACTGGTTATAGAAATCGTTGGTCAGGAATAGATCCATATCCGCGCCGGTCAGGCCGGTCAGCTCTTTCATCTGGCGGTAGGCGTTCGTGGTGGCCTGCATCTCCAGCCTCGGGTTGCTGTTCTCCAGACAGGAGTGGCCCACGCCCAGCACCTCGATGGGATGGTCTGTGTACTGGTAAGCCTTCTCCGTCGGGCAGACGATTACGGCGGCAGCGCCGTCGCATCGCTGCTCAAAGTGAGCACCCCGCATATACTTGCCGATCAGTGGGTTGAACTTGGAGTGGAGGTACTCATAAGCGGAGTCCATGCCCGCCTCGGCGGCCAGCTCGTCGTAGGTTTTGCTGGTGATGGCGGACAGGGGATTCAGCGCGGCGGCCCGGCGGCTGTGAATGGACAGCGCCGTCATAAAGGCGTCCACGTCCTCGGGGCTGATATTGTTCTCTTTGACGTAATAGTCCAGCCAGGACTCGGAGTTGAAGGGAAGGGCGCCGCGGGTGAACAGGGTATAATCCCGGGGCAGGGTGGAGCACAGCGTCTCATGGAAGATGGCGTCGGTGCCGAAGCGGCGCTTGGTGAGCACGCGGGTGGGATAGGCGATGGAGTAGGGCATCTCGATGCAACCGCTCAGCACCATGTCATACTGCCCGGAGGCCACTAACTGCACCGCGGTCTCCAGAGCCACATAGCCCGTGGCGCAGGCTTCGCTGTGGTGGTAGGAACCCTTGGCCTTCATACCGATCCAGTTGGCAACGTGCATATTGGGGGTGGCGTAGTTGCTGGTCCAGCCGGGGCCGGCCTGACCGTGGATGTAGAACTCCACGTCGCTGCCGTCGATCCCGGCGTCCTTCATGGCGTCCCGGGCGGCGTAGCCAAAGAGTTCCGGTTCACACAGGCCGTCTACGGCGGGGTCGTCCAGGACGCGCACAAATGGAGTGGCGCCCACGCCGATGATGGATACGCTTCTGGAATAGGGCTTCAGTTTCGGGACGTTATCGTTGAAACTCATTTCGTTTCTAGCCTCCTGTCTGATAGAATTGATTGGTTGGAAGTTAATGGATCCATGCGGCAAGTCGGATCGCCGCATGGTTCCATTGAGTTTTCCGGCCTTGCCTGATTTACCGCATGATGTAGCTGGTGTGCAGCAGCTTGTGGGCCTTCTCGCTGCCGGGCTTTCCAAGGTAGTCCGCGTAGATCTTGTTCAGCTCCGGGTTCTCATGGGACTTGCGCAGGACGCTCTGGTCGTCGTTGAGATAGAGCGCGGCTGCCCGCACTGCGGGGACATCCTGCAGTGCCTGTACCACCGCCGGTTGGTGAGGCTGTCCGCCGCCGTTGACGCAGCCGCCGGGGCAGGCCATGATCTCCACGAACTGATAGTCCGCCTCACCGGTCTTGATACGGGTCAGCAGGGCGTTGGCGTTGGCCAGACCGGAGACCACAGCCACCTTGACCTGGGTGCCGTTGAGGTCGTAAGAGGCTTCCTTGATGCCGTTCATGCCGCGCACGTCGGTGAACTCCAGGTTCTCCAGAGGCTTCCCGGTGAGCTTTTCCACAGCGGTGCGCAGAGCGGCCTCCATCACGCCGCCTGTAGCGCCGAAAATAACTCCGGCTCCGGTTCCCTCTCCCAGCGGCTCATCAAAGCGCTCCGAGGGCGAGATCGCCTCCAGCTGGATCTCAGCGTCCTTGAGCATTTTTCCAAGCTCGTTGGTGGTGATGACGTAGTCCACGTCCGGCACGCCCGCGCCGCACTCATCGGGACGGGTGATCTCGAACTTCTTTGCGGTACAGGGCATGACGCTGACGGTGATGATCTTCTCCTTGGGTATGTTCATCCTCTCCGCATACCAAGACTTGATGATGGCGCCAAACATGGTATGGGGGGATTTGCAGGTGGAGAGATTGTCCAGCATATCCGGGTAGAAGTGCTCCGCGTACTTTACCCAGCCGGGGCAGCAGGAGGTCAGCATCGGCAGCACGCCATGGTTCTCAATCCGCTGAATCAGTTCATTGGCCTCCTCGATGATGGTCAGGTCGGCGCCAACCTTGGTGTCAAACACCTTGTCAAAGCCCAGCCGCCGCAGCGCACCGGCGATACGGCCCTCGGTGTCCACACCTAGGGGGAACTCGAAGGTCTCACCCAGAGCGGCCCGGACAGCGGGCGCCACCTGGACAACCACGAACTTTTCAGGATCGGCGATGGCCTCCTTCACCTGCTCCCACTGGGGCTTCTCAGTGAGGGCGCCCACTGGGCACACGGCCACACACTGGCCGCAGTTGACACAGCTGGCGGCGGCCAGGCCCTTGGGGGAGGCGGGGGCGATGGTCTTGTCCAGCCCCTCGCCGGTGGCGCAGATGGCGGACACCGCCTGAACCTTGGCGCAGACGTTGATACACCGTCCGCAGCGGATGCACTTGTTGTTGTCCCGCACCAGCACCACCGAGGAGTTGTCAGGCAGCTCGATCTTCTCCATGGGCAGGTCCGCCTCATCGGTGAAGCCGTACTCGTGAAGCAGTTCCTGGAGCTCACAGCTGGTGGAGCGGGCGCAGTAGATGCAGCTCTTTTTGTGAATGGCCAAGATCTTCGCCAGGGCCTCTCTGCGGGCCGCCATCACCGCGTCGCTGCGGGTCTGGATCTCCATGCCCTCGCAGACGCGGGTGGTGGAGGCGTTTACCAGCTTGCCATCCGCCTCTACGACGCAGACGCCGGAGTCATCCACATCCTTGACGCCCTTCAGATAGTAGAGCGTGGGAATGGGCTGCCGCAGATACTCCCGTTGGAACTTCAGCGTCTCAAGGGACGCGTCCAAGATTGTGATCCCACGCTTCATGGTATAGTCATAGCCGTTGATTTTGATATTGACTGTGTTCATTCCCGCACCCCTCCTTATTTGTAGTATTCTTCCACATGGCCTTCAGGGATCTGGTACCCCTCCGGGCGGATGGGATATCTCCACATGGGGATGTCCTCCGTGAACAGCTCCATCTCGCCGTCCTTGCCCTGACGGATATTGATCCACTTCAGCCAGTTTTCGTTATCCGTCTCGGGATAGTCCGTCCGGTAGTGGGGATACATGATGCCGCGGCTCTCCTTGCGCATATCCGCGGAGCGGAAGATCATTTCCAAGCACAGGATGGTGTCCGCCGCCTCCAAGCACTTGGAGAGCGTGTGGGGGTCGTCCGCCGTGAGCTGGGGGATCAGCTTTTTCATCTCCGCAATGTCCTGATAAACCTTATGGATCTCAGCCTCGCTTTTCAGGACACACTTGTTGACATCGAAGATATAGCGCTCGATCATATCATAGATCTCCTTCGGCTGCCGCCCGTTGGGACGGTTCAGCGGAGCGTAAATCTTTTCCTTCAGTGCGGCCACCTGCGCAAGGTCAAGTTCATCCCAGTCCGCGGCCGCCGCATAGGGAGCGATGCTGTCGCCGGCCATCATGCCGGTAGTGGCGGCGTTGCCCAAGCCGTCGCCCCGGGTCCAGCCGAAGTAAGCGTTGCCTTGGGTGGAGACCTTGCCGGGGGCCCACAGGCCCTCCACATCTGTCTTGATGTCGGTATCCACTTTGATTGGCTCCACTTGGATGACCGTTTTGATGGTGGCCTCCGGTTTCGTGCCCACATCGCCGATGTTTTTCGCCGTCTTGGTGAACACCAAATGCTCCCACGCCATCTTGTCGCGCAGCATACGCTGGGTGGACTCGTCCATGTCCGTGCCGCCGATCATCATACGGACCTCGTCAGGCTTCTCCAGATCCACCCACAGCGGCCCATTGCCCGCCGCAATCTCCTGCACCATGGCGTTGACCAAGGTGGGGGTCACCTCCCACTCGATGTGGCCGATATATTTCTGGGTCAGGTTCTCCCCGTGCTTGTTGCAGATCATGTTAAAACCGCCATAGATGGGCGTGTTGGTCTTTTTGAATACCACGTCCACTTGGGTGGAGAACTCCACGTTCCGCATCACCGCGCCGACGCGGTACATGGCGCCTACGCCGGTGCCGTATCCCATAAACTCCAAACCGATCTTCTTGAAATGGCAGCCCTGCGTGGCCATAGCTACCGCCTTCGCGTGGAAGATCTTGCATTCGCCGTGGTCCATATCAAAGCCGATGGCGCCGATGACCTTGCCAGTTTTGCTGGTCAGCAGTTCAAAAATGTTGACACGGCTCATCAAGCGGATACCCAGCTTCAGGGCAAAGGACCGGAGCTGAGCGTTGACGTTGATGGAGATGCCCGCCATATCCAGTGCGTCAGGGATAAACGGCAGCGGCGTGGCGTTGCCCTGCTCATCGCAGGAGAGCTGGACGCCGCAGTGCTTCATGTAGTCAATGTTGTCCCGATGAACCTCTAAGTACCGCTTGAGGAATTCCTGATCGTTCAAAAACGGGGTGTGGGCGTTCACCAGATAACCCAAGGCGTTCATCACGCCGTCCGGATGCTTTGAGGTGGCTCGGATCCCGTTGCCGGCTTTTGTGGATTGCCCGTTCCAGCCGATGACGCCCTTGTCGATCACCAGAATATCCAGCTCCGGGTTCTTTTCCTTGGCTCGGATGGCAGTGGTCAGGCCGGCCATGCTGCCGCCGACAACCAAGATATCCGCAGTAAACAGTTCACCGTAATCCTTCACATCTGCCATTACTGTTCCGCCTCCTTTTTTTTCATCAACTCCGCACTGTACTCCAGCGGATCGACCTGCAGCGTAGCGATTGCCTGAATGTCAATGACGTTGTTCAGGCAATCCATTTCACACTGATAGCACAGGACACATTCATCCGGGTACTTCGGATATGCGTGATGGTGCTCCTCGTCCCATTGCCACACGTTCTCCTGACACCTGCGGATGCACCGCCTGCACCCGCAGCAGCGGTCTGTATCCACCACATACCGCACGCTCTGCTGTTGACCTCTGTTTTCTACGACCATTCTTCCTTGCCCCTCCGTTCAAAATAGTTTTGTTTGTGTTTCTCCTTCGGTGTATTTTATCTACTGTAGACGATCCCTGCCGCCGGCAGGAACGTCACAGGATTCATATTGGATCACGGCAAGAAACGAATCCACTTGGTTAACGCTCCCGCGCACATACAGGCACTGTCCCTCTACGGCGTAGCCCAGTGCCACCGTCTGGCCTTCCATCAACTCGTTGATATACTGCATCCAGATGGAGCGCGGTTCATACTGCCCATGGTGACCGCCCGCCCAAAGCTCATCGGCCCATTGCAGATAACAAGTGTTGTTCATATGCCCATTCTCGTCGATTTCATAGGCACAGACTGTCCGTACAAATCGGTTGGGCAGTTCCTCGGGGAACGCCCTGCGCAGGCTGGGGACATCTGCCTCTCCGGATATCACCACCTCCGGCAGAACCGGGATTTCTGCCGCCGTCAGCTTCCGACTGGCTCGATCCATGGGCAGAAACAACACCGCGGCACTGACCAGCGTCTCGCCCGTATCGGCGAAAAACGCGTATTTCCGAACGTGCATGGAGCATTTTTTCCGGCCCGGCCAGATCCGCACCAAAAGGTTCTCATCCAAACGGGGCAGCCGCTTGATGTGAATGGAGGTCCACCCGACGACCAAGGCGATATTCTTTTTCTCCACCGTTTCCCTGTCCCAGCCGTACGCCTCCATCTGCCGTTTTACAGCGGCCTCCATCACTTTGGCCAGCACATGGGGTGGCATCCGCCCGGACGAGTCTATGTGACAGTGGGAGACAGTGAGCTTCATCTCCAGCACACCCTCGGGACAGTGCGCCGTGAACGCGGGAAACTGTGCCCGCCCTGTCTCAGTCAAACGCAAAACCGCTCCATACCGGCTTGCCCGTGTACGTCTTGACTTCCTCCACGCCGCTCAGGACACGGATCGCCCCGGATGCCAGCGCCTCGGTCTCGAAGCTGCCCGGATAGACGTAGACGGGGGCGATCCAGCTCAGATCCTTGGTGAGCTGTTCCACCAAGACCTTGTCGTTGGCAAGGCCGCCCGTCATCAGGATGGCGTCCACCTGCCCCCGCAGGGCCCCGGCCATCATGGCGGCCCATTTGACCATCGTATATTCCATGGCATCCAGCGCCAGCTTAGCCCGCTGATCTCCGGCAGGAATCAGTTCGCTGCGGATTTTCCGTACATCGTCGGTACCGCACAGCTGCATGAGCCCGCCCCGGCGGGAGGCAATCTCGTTAATCTCCTCCGGCGTCATGCCCCTTCGGATCAGGGTCATCACATCGTCAATGCACAGATCACCGCTCCGGTTCGGGCAGATCGGACCTTGGCCGTCCCCGATGCGGGTGCTGTCCACAGCCCGCCCCTTCTCGTGGGCGGCGATGCTTGTCCCGCCGCCCATGTGCAGGATCACATAATTGCAGTCCTCATAGCGCTTCTTCATCAGTTCGCTGTGATGAATGGCCACCTGCTTCATATTCAGCGGATGGGCGTGGGAGGGCCGGTACAAATCTCGGATACCGGTCATCCGGGCCACATCGCTCAACTCGTCCGTACTCATGGGATTTACGAAGTAGGCGGGCACATTCAGCTTTGCCGCGATTTTGGCGGCAAGCACGATGCCCAGTGTGGCAGGATGATTGATGCCTTCCACGTCGTGCAGCGCGTGCTCATAGGCGAGGTCGTTGATGAGATATGTACCGCCTGTGCAGGAATGGACGCCTACGCCCCGACCGGATACGGCGTCAATGGATTCCAGTTCGACCTTTGCCTCCCGCAGCATATCCCAAATCATTTGCTCACGCTTGGGTACCTGATCCTCGAAATTCGGGCAGTCCTGAAACATCCCTTTCGGGGTGTCCACGTTCAGATCCAGCAAAATCTCGTCCCCACGGACCAGCCCGAGCTTTGTCCCCGTCGAACCGGGATTCACCGTTAGAATCGTGTAGGCGTTTTTCATCAGCATGTTCCTCCTGTTCCCCTATAAACTTCCACGAATTTTTTGTTGCGAACCAGTTCGTTTTTGAATAATATAATTATAATCGGGTTGTCCCTAAATGCCACATACATAGCTTTTGGAAAAAGCAAACCCGTTTCCTACAAACTTGTACGATGAATGTAGGCAACCGATTTGCTATAATTACAAAGATACGACAGAAAACGGCATGAGAGTTTTCCAGAGGAGGAAGGTTTCATGTGTATTACCGTCAGTTTGCTTCAGAAATTATTCGACGCCCATGATAAAACCGAGCTGTTGGGCGCCCCCCTCGGAGACGACCGCCTGACCCGCTGGGAGATCCTTCGGGAGCAGAATGTCTCTCCGCTACCGGACACGGTGTATATCAGCGACAGCTTGGAGGCGGTTAAGCGGCAGACGCAGAGCGGTTGTGGCCATCTGGTGTTCTGCACCGGCCCCGCATTTGAGAAAGCGCAGTTGCTGAACGCATGGCAGGGCTGCATTTTGTTCATCCAAACAGAACAGACAGGGCGCATCGTCCAAACCATTCGGGAACGCTTTCTCATAGAGGATCAAAAAAGCGCCATGAGCGCTGTGCTTTTGGATGCCTTGACAGGGGGCGCAAGGGTTCAGACGCTGGTGGATGCGGCCTATCCGTTCCTGCGGAACCCTCTCGTGGTTTTCGATTCCTCCTACTGGATCGCTGGCCTTACCAGACAGGCACTTCAGGCCCAAGAAATGCAGGTTACAGATCTGCTGCTTGAAAACGGGGGATTTTCCAGCGGGGATTACACGTTCGCAAATCGCGGGGCACTCCACAGCCGGGTCAAAAAGAGCAAAATTCCGATCATGGCATTCCATGAGCAGATGCAGATCAACCAGCTGCTGGTATCTGTCTGCGCCGAGAAGGATTACGGCCATATCGTGGTCAATGAGTTCGAGCACACCTTTACTGAGATGGACAGGGAGCTTCTGATGGTTCTGCGCAGCTATATCTATTTGCAAATGAAACACGATGAGCTTCTGCACCAAAATGGGAAACGGCCGTCTGAGCATTTTATCCTCGATCTGCTGGATGAGGCGGTGGTCGTGAGCGGCGCCTATCAGGCATTTATTTATCAGCTGGACCGCACCTTCCCCGGCAATATGCGCTGCCTTGTTATTTCAACAGAGCTGACGCCGGGCGCTGTCAATATGCTGCAAATACGCAATCAGCTTGAATACCTCTTTGCCAACAGCAGGATTGTCGTTTATGAGAAAAAGCTCCTCGCCTTGGTCCCGGTCATGCCCAACGGCAGGCTTTCGGAAGCATCGCTCAAATCGTTTTGCACGTTCTGTGTGAAAAATAAACTCTATGCCTCCCTCAGCAACCATTTTTCCAATATTATGGAGATCCGTTCCTACTATATTCAGGCACTGAGGGCTTTGGAAGCGGCACGGGCCATTCACGACGTGCCCGGCTGTTACCGATACGAAGATTATTATCTTGTGCATTTGAAAAATTTGTTCCTGCAAAAGGAGCCTCTGGAGGTTTTCCTCTGCCCCACACTGAAATGTCTCTCTGCACACGATCAAAAAAACAACACTGAACTGGCATATACCCTCTATATGTATTATTTGAACGACAGAAATCTAGTCCAAACGGCAAAGGCGATGAATATGCACCGTTCATCCCTCAATTATCGTTTTGAAAAAATCAACGAGCTTTTGGGAGAACTACCTGAATCTGCCACAGAACGGCAGTATTATATCCTTTCGTATCAGTTTCAAAATTCCGCGCTGGAATGTTGAGTAAACATACAGGGGAGCAGGAGGAGATGGCCATGATCAGGGGGATCGGAATTGATACGGTCGTCATCGGAGACGTCGAGGGTCTGTTAAAACGTATGAGCAAAGGCACTCTGTCCAAAGTATTTACCCAGGGAGAATTGTCCGCCGCCCAAGAAAAGGCAGGCCCGGCAGAATATCTTGCCTCCCGATTTGCTGTAAAAGAGGCTGCGTTTAAAGCAATTGCCCCAAGGCTGGCTGACAAGGGATTTGACTACCGCCGAATCGAGACGAGAAACAATGAGGACGGAAGCCCATATATCTATGTTGACAGCTTTCTCCAAGCGATATTGGACTGTGCCGAGATCACATCGCTTTTCGTTTCCATCACAACAACCGGCGGCATGGCCACTGCTTTTGTTGTTGCAGAATCGTGAGTTTATGACCTGACATTAAAATCCTTGCCATGCGTGGAAGGTACAATTTTGTGTCAAAAAGAGTCATGCCGTACCTGACCAACTCAGGTACGGCATATTTTTATATGGGAAAGGCGTGACTATATGGAATACTGTAAAGGTGCTTATATGACGAGTGTATCAAAGTTCCTCCTGTTTTCTATATGAAGCTGCCCCACAAAGCGAACAACGCCAGCATGATGGGATAGAACACATAGTACGCGTACTTGGTCCGGCCCATATCCCGGCGCTCCCCGCCGCACAGGGCCACCGGCACAAAGCCAAGGGGCGCGGTGGCGTAGATCAGGCTGACCAGTGCCCCCAGTCCATAGCTGGCCCCTTTGCGTTCCCGGAGCAAATACAGGATGGCCCAGAAGCAGCCCCCCGCCGCGAATACGGTGCCGAGCACAGTGGGGACCATGCCCTTGCCTCGGAAGTTCTTCATCAGCCACAGCATGACCAGCGCGATGAAGGCGGTCCACAGGCTGTTCTGCTCCGACCAGTTCCAAACTTGGCCGAACATGGCCAAGTCGTAGGGCACCTCGGAGATCGCTGCGAAGGCCAGCACCGTCAGGATATACCGCTGCAAATTGGAGGTATGCTCCACCCCCTGCACCAGCAGATAGGCGAAAATGGGCACGCCGACGATCCCCACCGCGGAGTCCACCGAGCCAATCCCCGCCCACAGCATGGCCTGCCCGTCGCCGGCCAGCAGTTGGTTGAACTCCTCGGCGGTGTACTGGGACACGTGGAGGATGCCGTTCTGCACCACCGCCGCGCTGAAAAAGTACAGCACCATCAAGATCGTCCCCGCCAGCTTCAGACTGTTCACAGAAATCTGGGGCGGGGACCAGTAGGCCATCCGGTCCCGCAGAGTGCGTCCGCGCTCATTCGCCATGGCGTATATCCTCCCGCTGTGCGTCCCGCCGCAGCTTCTCCAGAGCGGGCAAAGCGTTGCCGTCGTAATCGAACAGGGCCTGATTGGCCCATTCGTTGCCGCCGGGGCCGGGCTCCCCCACATAGGCACAGCCCGCCGGGGTGGCCCACTGGCTCCCCGGCACGGGCAGCCAGCAGGGCTCCCAAAGGCGGAGCTGTGCGTCCGGGCCCTCCAACTGGCGCTGGAGGACGGCGGTGTTGGCGTTGCTGTTGGCCGCCCCCTTTTCAAAGTGGTCATACTCCTTCATGGTCTGGTAATCCAGGTCCTTCCGGTCTACAACGAACAGAACTTTGTCGATGTACGGAAGCTGAGAGGCCATCTGGGCGGTCTTGAAGGAGGTCAGGGTCTTTCCGCTGCCGGTGGTGTGCCAGATGTAGCCGCCCGCCTCAACCGTGCCGCCCTTTTTGTAGCTGGACGAGACCTCGATGCGGTTCAGGATGCGCTCGGTGGCGGCGATCTGATAGGGCCGCATGACCATCAGAAGCTCCTCGGAGGTGAAGATGCAGTAGCGGGTGAGGATGCTCAGCAGGGTGTGCCGGGAGAAAAAGGTCTTGGTGAAGTCCACCAGATTGGCGATGACCTTGTTGCTGCCGTCCGCCCAGAAGGAGGTGAACTCGAAGCTGTTGCCGGTCTTTTTGCTCTTGTTCCGGGCCTCGCCCATCTCCTTGATGTGGCTGATGCGGGTGGTATTGGAGTAGTACTTGGTGTGGGTGCCGTTGGAGATGACGAAGATCTGCACATACTCATAGAGCCCGCTGGCGGCCCAGAAACTGTCCCGCTGGTACCGCTTGATCTGGTTGAATGCCTCCCGGATGGCCACGCCCCGGCGCTTGAGCTCCACATGGACCAGGGGCAGACCGTTGACCAGGATGGTCACATCATAGCGGGTATCGCGGGCGCCGCTGTCCTGCCGCAGCACCTGCACATGGTCGGCCTGGATGCGGCGGGTCTTTTCCACGATGCCGTCGTTGGCTCCGGCGATGCTGGACTTGAAGAACCGCTCCCACTCGCTGTCAGAAATTGGTAGCCATTGAGTAGCTCCAACTGGCGGCGGAGGTTGGCGATCAGCTCCTTCTCACTGTGGATGGCGAGGTATTCGTAGCCCTGGGCCTGGAGCAGACGGATGAACTCCGCCTCCAGCGCGGCCTCGCTCTGGTAGCTGTCGGAGCGCTGGCCCTTGGGGGTGTACTTGGCCACCACGGTGCTCTCGTTGGTGGCGGCAATGAGGTTGTAGGGCATGACTCACGCCCCCAGTTCCGGGAAGGAGAGCAGCTTGTCCCGGTAGTATTCGTATTGCTTCTGCCGGGCGGCGATCTCGGCGGGCAGGCCGGAGGTCAGGTCGTTGCAGAGGGCGTCGAAGCGGTCGAGGATAGAGACGATGCGGGATTGTTCTTCGAGGGATGGGACGGGAATGATAAGATTCTATGAAGGCTGACGGCCTCTGCGCGTCCTGCGTGGAGGCCGTCAGCCTTAAACATAAATAAACTTATTTCTTATAAGGGGACAATGGGGTATCAGAAGGGAAAATGAACTTCTAAAAATTTTGTTTTGAAATTTTGAAAAAAATAAGTTCCGTTTGCCTCGTTGAAAGTTGTAGTAGGGAGCTGAGAGGGTCACATCTGCCAAACCGGCTTGCCCTCATGGTCCCGCCGGATCACCACGCTCTTCATGTTGTCCGTGAGAACGGCTTTGGGCACTCCCATGTAGCGGAAAGCGTGAACCATGCCGATGAACAGGTTTTCCTGCTTGGCGTTGGGAAAGAACTCTATATACCGCTGGCCGCAGTGATGGCAAATCATTACAAAACACGCTGCTTGGTACTGCTGGCCGTTATACGAGTCCACCGTCACGAAGCCCCAGTCCATCTGGTACGCCTCGCCAGGTGCAGTGAGATACCTGCGCCCACGTTTTCCTTGAGAGGCAACAGCGTGGCGAGGTGCCGGGACAAGATGCTGGTGTGAGGCGATATAACGCTTAATCGTGGTCTGGCTGCCAGTATAGCCGTTTTCTTTCAACCTGCTTAAACACACGGCAGAATTGGTCACGCCGTTTCTCAGCAGCCCGTCCAAGAGACCCGTGTAGCCACTCAGCAAGGTTACAGGAGACTTCCGTCCCTTGGCTGCGTGCTGTGTGTCCTCGAAATTGTGCGCCTTCATACGGCGCAGTTTCTGGCGTGAGAGACCGGTACGCCGGCCCAGCTCCGCGAGGTTGACTTTCTCCAGGGAGAACATCTCTCCCTGTTCTGCCATCGTCTCTTCAATGGCTTTCGCCACCTCTGGGGTCATAGCCGCTAAATTGGGTTTCTTCATGTTTACTCCTTTCACCGAGGGTTGGCTACACCCCCAGTGTAAAGGAGTCTATGGAAATGTCGATTGGTTATTTTCAGTGGACTAAATTTGGTTGTTTTCGATGGACCTGGAGTGGTTGTTTTCGCCGGACGCTAACACTTATCCAGACTATAAGGCGATTGCAACTATTCGAGATCCTGTTACACATGCAGGAAGTGTCACGCGTTTTATGCTGGAAAGCCACCCTATGGCAAAAGATGCAAATGGAAATCATCAGCTGGATCCATTTTACTGCATGGCATTTGGGACATTTTTGCCGAAGGATTATCTGTTTGCCAATGAACACCCCCTCAAAGAGCATATAAGTGTGATCCGTTTTGAAGATTTGAAACTCAACCCAGAGGCAACTTTAGAGAGTCTTACAGACTTTCTCGACATACCGATGTGCGAAACAATGTACCAGACTACTTGGTGTGGACAGGGTCATGATGGATTGACTACAGCTGGAGTTGTGTTGCAGGGATTTGATACAAAGCCGCTATACAGTCAACATAGCAAATACCTAAGCATTTTTGACAAATATCGAATTGAAATGTTGATGTATCCCCTTATGAAGCAGTATGGCTATGAACCTATGTTTTCGGTAAAATGAAAATGTAGCAAATGGTACTCAAAAAGTGAGCACCCCAATGGCAAATAAAATGAGCCATTGTCAGCACCTGAAATAAACGCTACCCTTTAGGTGGGATAACCATAAGGGGGTAGCAGAAAGGTGTTACGAATGGCTCAAATCAAGTATATCAAAGACCTATACGAAAATGAAGAGGCAAGTTTGCGGGAAATATCCCGCATAACCGGCCACAGCTTTGAGACTGTCCGCAAGTACGCCTACCAGGAAAACTGGAGCGAGGACAATCTGCCGGATATTGAGCCACGGAGCTATCCGGTGCTGCAAGACTTCATCCCCATCATTGATAGATGGCTGGAGGAGGACCGAAAGGCCCCCAGGAAACAGCGCCATACGGTAATCCTGTGTACTATTTTAACAGGGCACTGCCACAAGCAGGAAGAAGCTGTGATGGTACACAGGCCGGTGAAAGGAGGCCATAGAACCCGGAAGGTCTGGCGGCGCTTTCACCGGCTCGATTATCGGATTTCTTCTCTCTGATCCTGCTGTGGTGTGCGGTTGTAAAAGCCAGCGTTTCCTGCTATACTAATACTGAAAAATAAGGAAGGGGGCGCGGACATGGTCTATTCTATTTCCGAGATTCAGGCCCGGATTGCGCCGGTCGCCCAAAAATACGGGCTGAAAGCGGTCTATCTTTTCGGCTCCTATGCCCGCAATGAGGCGACCGAACACAGTGATATTGATCTGCTTGTAGACACCACGGGCACCGCATTAAAGAGCCTGTTTGCCCTCGGGGCGCTGTACTGTGATTTGGAGGATGCTCTCCAGAAGAAAATCGATCTGATCACAGTCAGCTCCTTGGAACAGCCTGTTCAGATGCCTCATGAAGAGGATTTCCGGAAAGCCGTATGGAGAGAGAAGGTGCAACTCTATGCAGTCGCCTGATCGCCAGCGTTTGGCGCACATCCTGGATTACTGCGTGGAAATCGAAAAGACGATTGCCCGCTATGGGGCGGATTTTTCCGCTTTTGACCATGACGCTGATTACCAGCGGTCCATCTCGTTCTCCATTTTGCAGATTGGCGAGCTGAGCGGAAAGCTCTCCGCTGAATTCCGTACCGCCACCGCAGGCCGGATTCAATGGGGCCCGATCAAGGGGATGCGGAATCTTGTCGCCCACAGCTACGGCAGTATGAGCCGTGAGATTATTTGGGAGACAGCCATTACGGATATTCCTGTCCTAAAGCAGTTTTGCCAGGAATATCTGGCGGAGAACACCCAGCCTGATACTTGAATCAGAAGAGACCACAGGTCCCCCGGGAGTTATTTGACAGACCGCCTATGTATGATTTTGTCTGAAATCCGTCCTCCACGCAAAACCAGATATAAATTATATCTATGAAGCCCACTGGAGTATCCCACTCCAGTGGGCTATCTTTGTTTTATGGAGGAAATACGTATGAGAATCTTGCTTGTAGAGCCAGGAAAGGCGCCACGGCTAACAGAGATTGGAGACAGCCTGGAGTCTATGCAGGCCGTGGTGGGTGGAAGCATCCAGGCCGTATATCCGTTTGAGGAGCCCGTGGCGCTGGTCTGCAACGAGGAGGGGAAATGCCTGGGCCTGCCTCTCAATCGGGCGCTTCGGCTGGATACCGGAGAGATCTACGATGTGATCGCCGGCACCTTCTTCCTGTGCGCCGCGCCGCCGGACAGCGACCGCTTTACCAGCCTGACGGAGGAACAGATTGCCCGCTATGCGGAATGGTTTCGGGCCATCAAGCTCTTCCCGGAGGTGCGCCATGATTGAGCGGCTGTTGGACGGAGAACGACAGCTCGGTGGAGAAGCCTATCACAGCGCCATGGCTCAAATCCTGGAGGCGGGCGATGCTCTGATCAATCTCCTGGACAATGCGGGTAGGGAGTGGCTGGAGAAGCTGGGGGACGCCTACGGACAGCGAGAACGGGTCGTGATGGAGGCAGCTTTCCGGGAGGGCGTCCGGGTGGCCATTCTGCTGGCACTGGATCTCTTTCCGCCATCCGGATTGTCCCAAAACTAAACTACATACTATAAACTACGATGGCCTCGGGGAAAGCCCCGGGGTCTTTTTGCATTTTTAGGAGGGATCATCATGAAAGAATTGCACACCTGCGAGATCTGCGGCGCCGCTCTGCCAACCGAGCAGCTGTACCACTTCGATGGCCAGGACCTCTGCGCCCAATGCCTGGACAACAACACCTTGTTCTGCCGCCACTGCGGGGAGCGGATCTGGGATAGCGACAACGCGGGTACAGCCGACACGCCCCTGTGCCAGAACTGCTTTGACGACCACTACACCAACTGCTGCCGCTGCGGCTCGCTGATCCGGGAGAGTTCTGCTTACTATGAGGAAGGGGACGAATACGACGAGCGGCCCTACTGCCTGGACTGCTTCCATACCCTGTCCCGGGACAAGCCCATCCATGATTATTACTACAAACCGGAGCCTATCTTCCAGGGAGAAGGGCCCCGGTTTTTCGGTGTGGAGCTGGAGCTGGATCAGGGCGGCGAGGAGGCGGACAATGCCCGGGATCTGC
>NZ_NFHG01000027.1 GCF_002159265.1 Flavonifractor sp. An82 | reverse complement strand
TTCGGCCATCTCCCTTAAAAGTATTCGACACACTTTTAAGATAGCCGGTCTTTAGGCGTGGGTCAATTTTTGCCCGGCGCTCCAGGTCTATTTTACTCCGGCGGTGACACACGCCCAGCCATGCGGTTGACGCGCCATGCTGATCATGGTACACTTATTCCATATACTCCCAGGAGGTATGCCCTTGATTTCCTATGCCAGCGCTGTTTTATGCTCTGTGGGGCTCCGGCTGTGGCTGATTTTTGCCGCCGGGGCCATGGTTCTTTGGTATTTGTTGGGGCGGCAGGAGATTGCCCTACGGTCTGCCATCATCTATACCGCCTTTGTCCTGATGCTCACCCTTTTCTCCCGAGAGGGAAACCATCAGCAGGCGGCAGCATGGATCCCCCTATGGTCCTGGGGCCAGGTGCTGTTCCACGGGAACCGTGCGCTCTTCTTTCAGATCTGTCTGAACATGCTTCTCTTTGTCCCTCTGGGGGCGCTGCTTTGCTGCTGCCGATGGGTGCAGCAGCAACAGCGGCCCCTGCTGACCATTTGCCTCACTGGTCTGGTTCTCTCTGCCGCCATCGAGACCACCCAGCTTCTCTTTCATCTGGGTCTTTTTGAGTGGGATGATATGCTTCACAACACCGTGGGCTGTCTCCTAGGCGGACTGACGACAACACATCTAGTAGTCGTCAAAGGAGCAGGCGGATAGACTTGCATAAGAAAATAGTGCTGGAACGTAGCAAACCGTTCCAGCACTATTTCTGTATGAGAGTCTATCTGCCGCTTGCTTCGGCAAGCACTTCTCACTCAGCGATCTTTTCCATAAAACGCATCAGCATAGTGGCTACTTCCGCACGGGATGCAACACCCTGGGGATCCAGGCGACTGCCGTCCTTACCATTCAGCAGGCCGGAACCCACGGCCCACTTTACTGCGTCCACGGCCCAGTCGCCGGTCTGATCCGCATCCAAAAACGCGCTCAGATCATCGGAAGCGCTCACGTCATAGCCCTTATACTTGGCATAACGATACAGGATGGTAGCCAGCTGCTCACGGGTAATAGAGTCGTTGGGACCAAAGCGGCCATCGCCGTAGCCCTCCATGATACCTTCCGCCGTAGCCCAGCGGACAGCCTCGGTATACCAGGTATTGGGCTCCACATCGGGATAGGCCATGATATGATCCACCTGAGCCTCTCCCTCGACCCGCCAGAGAATGGTGGCCACCATGCTGCGGGTGGTGGTAAGCGTGGGAGCAAAGGTAGTAGCGGAGGTGCCCTCCATCAAGCCGTTATCATAGACATATCGCACGGAGTCATAGAACCAATCATTCTCCGCCACATCCACAAAGGGCATATCGTCCACAATCTCAGCAAAGGTGACGTTCACGCTCACCTCGGAGGCAGGCATGGTAAAGGTGTACTTACCGTTGCCCTTATCCTCAACCTCCACTTCATTGCCGTCCTCATCCACAACGCTCAGAGAGGCAACCTCATAGCCGGTATCAGGGGTAACCGTGATGGTGACCAAAGTGCCCTTGGAGGCACGGGTAGGAGTGGTCTTCACTTCGCCGTTGGGGGTATCCACAGCTTCAATCTCATAGGTGGGCTTGGAGGTGCCGCTGCCGGAGCCGGATTCGCTGCCGGAGCTGGCGGTGGGAGAGATGATGGTAATGCAGGTATCACTGGCCAGAACCGCAGAGGTAACGCCATAGTAAGGGATACTGCCGCTCGTGCTGGTCAGCACGATAGCGCCGGTTGTCTCAACCGAGCTTGCGCTTCTGATGCAGTCCCATACCTGAGACATGCTGAGATCATCAGAAAACGTCATTTGGATGGGCGCCTGCAGCGCAGCCGACACCTCGCCGGCGGACTCGTTGCCCCACGTCGAGATGGCAGCTTCATCAAGTTTAAATTCCACGCTGATCCGATTGCCGTTTCTGGTGGTGCTGACCCAATCGAAAATTTTGCTGGCTTCAATCTGGTCAACGCTGGCTTTCAGCGCATCCTCGGTAAACTCGCTGATCAGAGGATTCTCAGCGGTGCAGGTGAACCGCAGCGCTTTCAGATTCTTGGTGTCCGCACGGTTCACATCAACGATTTTCGCAATCTCCTCAGAGATGGCGAGGTCCGCCCGAAGAGACACATGATAGACGCTGCTGGAATATGTAACATTACCACTCAGCGTCAAGGTTCCACCCTGGGGGACCTCATCCGCCGCAAAAGCGGCAGGTACCAATGCGGCAGTCATCACCGCTGCCAGCGCCAGGGATGCCAGACGCTTCCACATTTTCCTCTTCATAATTTCTGTCCTCCTTCATTTGAGTATCCACTCAAAAGAAACTTACTCATATGATAAACCATTTCTGGAGTATTTTCCAGTGTTTTAACAAATTTGTCATATTCAATATGAGGCGTTCAAATTCAGATGCCGGACTGGGATCTCTTTGAACACATCCTGCCGGTGTGTGGCTGCAATTGCAGCGGGCCAACGGGCTGTCAGACTGTTCCACACCTGCATCTCCGTATCCCGGTCCAGGGCGGATGTGCTCTCATCCAGCAAAAGGACCTGCGCGCCGGAGAGGAGCGCCCGGGCGATGGTGATCCGCTGCCGCTGGCCTACAGAAAGCCCTTCCCCGCCTTCGCCTACCAGCGTATCCAGCTTCTGGGGCAGGCTGTCCACAAAACCGCATTGCGCCAGTTTCAGCGCCCCTTGCAGCTCCGCCTCGGTTGCGTGGGGACAGGCCAGCAGAAGGTTTTCCCGCAAGGTTCCGGAAAACAGCACCGGCGTCTGAGGCACCAGAGAAAACAGGTGTCTGGTGGCTGCGGAACAGGGAAAGCATCCCTGATCGGTCTCCAGCACGATTTCTCCCTCCTGGGGACGATAGAGCCCAAGAATCAAGCGGTACAAAGTACTCTTTCCGCGGCCGGAACTGCCGGTCAGACAGGTCCATCCGTTCAGATCCACGCTGGCATTCAGATTTTGAAAGACCGGTCGTTCCTCCCCCGGATAGCAGAAGGTCACATTGCGAATGTGTATGGCCCGGCATACGGCCCCCTCCGGCGGGCGCTCGCCGTCCGGTTCGTCTTCCAGGTCCCACAACTCTAATACACGGTCCTCCGCCGCGTCCACAGCCGCAAGCCGGCTGTGCAGGCCGCTCAGGCCCGCCACCGGTGTGCGAAAGAGATTGGCCAGCTGGAGCAGGGCCGTCAGTCCGCCGAAGGTAAGCCCTCCGGTGCCAATGGCTACGCCGCCCCAGATCAGAAGGGCGGCGGATGCCAGCTGGACAAGCACGGAAAATCCCGTGCTTCCTCCCAGGGTCACCAGGCGCAGCCGCGCCCGGTCCTGTCTCCAGCGCTCCTGGTATGTACGCAGGCGGCGGCTGCCCTCCACGGGGTCCACCGCACTGCGGCGCAGCTCCAGGTGCTCCAGGCTCTCCTGCAATTCAGAGGTCAGACGGTCTCCGCTGGCCAATACGGCCTTGTGTTTCCGCTTCAGGTACCCTCGGAGCACGCTGGCCACCGCCATTGCCAGGCAGCCTGCCGCCAGCACTACCCCTGTAATCATGGGAGCCAGCACGGCCAGTGCAATCAGGGCCCCGCCCAGCCGGATCAGCTGGCCCACCGTAGCTGGGAAAATTACGGTGTAGCGCTGACACAGCATGCGGCAGTCGCCAATCAAGCGGCTGAAGATCTGGCCGCTGTGATACGGCTCCAGACCGGCGCAGTCCTTTTTGCCCAACCGCTGCATGCTGATTTGCTGGAGCAGCAGCAGGCCCTGATCGGTCAAACGCTCTGACCAGGCATTGGTAATCCCGTTCAGCACGGGAATCCCTACGGCCAGCAGGCCCAACGCCACGCACCAGAGGGTAAAGCGGCTCCCCAGTCCCATGGCGCTGTCCAGCACCTTCTGGCTCACCAGCGCCAATGCCACCAGCAGCACGGAAGAGAGCGCGGTCAATCCGCTCAGCACAATACCTTTCCGCCGCCAGGGTTTCAGCAGCTCCTTGAGCTGCTTACGGGAGGTCTGACACATGGTTCTTCCTCCTACCCACAATGCGCCGCAGGCGGCGATACACTCCGCTCACCAGCCGCCGGACGGGCCGCACCGCCAGCCAGAATCTCCAGTACAGGCCATAGACAGGGCTGGCGCAAGCCACCCAGCGGCCCCGCCAGGTAAAGGCCAGCGCTTTGGCAATCACAGAGCCCCGCTCCACACCCTGCTCCAGGATGCTCTGGGCATCTCCGCAGCAGGTACAGCTGGTTTCGGTCACGGCGGTGATCCGATGGAGCACATACGCGCCCGATGGTCTACGGTAGAGGATCACATCCCCCCGGCGCAGAGATTCCGCCGGGGCAAGGCGCACCCTGCTTTTCCCGTCCCACAGCATAGGACGCATGCTGCGGCCGGTGGCAGTCAGTTCCGCCTGCCCGCCGGAGCAGATGACTTCCTCCAGCAGGGGAGAAAGATCCGCCATTGAGATGATGCGATCCACTCCAAATCCCCTTACTGCCCCAGCAGATCGCCCAGGTCCACGGACCCATCAGGGCCGATCTCAATTACGTTCTGGGACTCCTCATACTTCTCCTTGGCCGCATTGTACCAGGTAAAGAAGTCGGAAACGCTGTCAAAGCGGTAATACAGTGCCTCCTGCTCTGCCGGCGTCATGGCCTGATACTCTTCCCAGGTATAGTCCTCCGGGTCCTTGTCCGGCGTGGTAGTACCGCCGGTATTTCCACCCGTGCTGCCACCAGTACTGCCGCCGGTATTTCCACCGGTGCTGCCGCCGGTACTGCCACCAGTGCTTCCTCCGGTACTGCCCCCGGTGGAAATGGGCTCGCCCTCCTGGATCTTGCTGGCCTCGGTCAGCTGCCGCAGGGTAAAGACCCCATCTTCCATCAGCTGATCGGACAGCGTCTTGTCCTCATCTTCCATATCAGCAGACAGGGCATTCCAAAATACCTCCACCGCCTCGCCTCGGGTAAAGGTGCCGTCATCCGAATCGGCATCGGTCAGGCCAGCCAGTCTGGCCAGCGTATACGGCTTGTCCCAGGTGAAATCGGCTCCCTCGCCGCTGTCCTCATAGCCCAGAGCCCGCAGCGTCATGGTGAGGAACATGGTCTCCGACAGCTCCATAGTACTGCCGAAACGGATGCTGGATACACCGTTGCTCAGTCCCTCGGACCAGGCACAGCTGACGTAACCGTCTGCCCAGTCGGCCACGTCCTGGAAGGGGTGGTGGGGTGCCTTGTCGGCCTCATCCTCCAGGCCCAGCATACGCACCAGCATGGTGATGCCTTCCACCCGGGTCATCTGGCGGTCCAGTTCAAAGCCGGAACCGGTTCCCAGAAACAGCTCCAGGTGATTCAGTGCCTCCGCCGTATTCTGCTGGGTACTGCTGTACGCTGCCGCAGGCAGGGTAGTTGCAGGAACTGCCAGCAGCGCCGCGGTAAGCGCCATAGAAACTGCTTTCTTCATAGCACAACCTCCTGTGTTTTCTATGCTTGTTCCGCGTACCGGGACAAGCCGGAGCATCTCCGACCCATCCCGCGGCGCGGAACGCGCCGGGTTATTCGCTCAGGCAGTTGGCCTGACGCAGAATTTCCAGAAATTCATCCATGTCCTGCTCCGCCTGGACCGGGTCTACCTCATAGGTGTCGGTGAGAGCGGCAATCAGTTCCGCTCGGCCGCCCCCCTGCTCCAGGGTCCGCCACAGCAGGGCCCCGGAATCATTGAGGCTGATCATCCCGTCAAAGTCCACGCAGGCGCGGCCGGCGGGCACGACTACCCAGCTGCCGGCCACCTGCCGAAGCATAAAGCCTTCTTTGAGTCTCATCCAAACCGCTCCTTTGCCGCCCGGGTCATGGTATCCCGGCACAGTGCGGCCGTCTCCCCGTTGGGTGGGCCACTCATTTCAAAAATAGGGATCTCGGTCACCAGCCCTTCCACCAGAGGAAGCAGCTGATCCATCTGCCTGGGCCAGAGCTGATAGAGAGTCTGGCTCATGATACTGCGGATGGCTTCCAACGGCTCCATGGGACGGATCTGGACATGCCCATCGTCCCGGCGCAGAAAACAGATCCCGCCCAGGGGCGTTTTTTGGTTCTGGTTGATGCCGTCCTTGCCGCACCACGGGGTACCGTAGGCGCACCACCCCTCCTCCATGCGGCGGAGGGCCGGCTTGTCGTCGTTGAAGATCACCGCGCCGAATTGGTCACGCCACAGCCGGGTGCGGGTGGATTTTCCCGCCCCGCAGGGGCCGGAAAACAGGTAAGCCCGTCCCTCATGCTCCACCGCCGAGGCGTGGAGCATCAGGCCATGAAAGCCCAGCAGCCCAAGATAGAACTGGATGCCGGACTCCATGTAGGCCATATAGTCCTCGCTCAGCGTGGGCCAGGCTTCCGGCCGGTAGTCCTCCCGGCGGATCACAATGTCCGCCGGGAGGGCCGATTCCGTCCGGTAGTCCCGGCAGCGGCGGTCCATACCGTCCGCCGCCGGGATCTCCACCAGAAGTTCCGCTACTTGACAGAGCATGATCAGTCCAGCAGCTGGTAAGAGCTCTTGTCGTTCAAAGCATCATCATTGGAAAACGGTATGACACCGGCTCCGCCACCGACAGTTGGGTCGGAGGTCAAATTCAGGTCTGCACCTCCGCTCATTAGTTCTTCTTCCAGCCGAAAGGACAACACTTCCGCCTTCGGCTTTTCATATGCTGTTTTCTTGCTCATACTTCTGTCCTTTCACAATTACTCCCCAAGATTCAAGGAGTAGCTCATTGGGTCAGATTCAGTACCCACAGACGGCACAGTATCTACTGCGGGGGTAACTGTCATAGTCCGTTCACCCAACAGATTCGTGTTAGTAACATTGAGATAGAAGCCCAGTTGATCCTGCGTATACTGGCTGCTTACCACTTGGTCAGCAATCCAATGGATGAACTCACTGTTGAAACTGAACCAAGAATCACTCGCCGTTTGATCCGAGAACTGATATTTGCTCTTAACTTTTACGCCATGATTCTCATTGCCGGTCTTCAGCAAATTCCAAGCTTCCTCATCGGTAAAGGTAAGCTTAAACCAGAACTGCACTGTATTGGCTGCTCCAGGCTCATACATCCGCAGAGTAGTCAGTTGATAGGTATACAGCCGATAGCCGCCATTAGTGCTGTCATAAATAGGCAGGCTGGGGTTATCCTTGTGGATGGTATAAGAACTTTCCTTAAGCTTCAGCAGGCCGTCACCCTCGGTGGAATCTACTACCTTACCAAAGACACTAAAAGTACCGCTATTAGTTGTATCGAGGGTTTTACCAGCCAGGTCCAGAGTTACATTAGGACCAACAGTTACATAGCCAGTAGTCGTGACATTCTTCAGCAGCTGGACGGTGCCGGAGTCGGCCTTACCAAGCAGAGCACTCAGCATGCCGGCCTCAGTAGTAGCGTCTGTTTTGATCCAGATGGCCTCGGCGTTTGCAGCCACATCGACGGTCCAGTAACCGTCGCCAGTGGTGTTCTGGGTCGCCTCATAATACGGGGCCAGATAATCTTTCTTCGGCTCCTCAGAGAAGCTGCCGCCGGAGATGGCGATGGTGGCGCTGGTAGTCTGATCCCCATTGGGCTGCTGAATGCCAAACGCACCGGTAAATTTGCCGCCGGTGATGGTAACCGTACCAGCAGCTGCGTCTTGGCGGCTCCCCTTACCATTATGGGTAACGGCAAAGGCATACGCCGCGCTAACGGAGCCGCTGCTGTTGGGCGTAAAACTAGGCTCCGCCTCATTCGTGGTTTCCAGGACGGTATTCTCGCCAGAAATGATCACATCTGTAAACTTCACTTCCACAGCGGTGTCGCCCTTAATCTGACTGTTCTCAATGATCAGCTTCTGCAGGCCCTGCTCAGGATCAGCGGCATTGGTCTTGCTGTTGGCTACATAAACACCCGCACCGCCGGAATAGCTATCCGTAATGCTACTGTCCTTAATGGTGATCGTAGTACCGCCAAACGAGCCGTTTTGATATACACCGAAATACTTGGATGTAATGGTTGCACCATCAACATTAATGGTATTGTTCGGTCCCTGACCCCAAACAGCCACATCTCCAGAATCAATGGTTCCGTAGACATTGATGGTTGCATTGCCCTCGTCAGCCTTATTGTTGGTGGCCAAAATTCCGGCATTGGCGGCAGTAATCTTTGCATCGCTTGCCAGTGTAATCGTACTGCCTGTGAAGCCGAACACGCTAGCGCCAGTGTTATTGGTGGTCTTCAGCTCACCATTTTCCAGGGTGAAGGAAACATTCCGATTGACCAAGAATGTATAATCCGCCGTGGAGCTGATGGTCTTGTCATTCAGATTCAGCGTAATATTCTTAGAAATAATAACTCGGTCAGTCAGTGCAACATTTTGAAGCAGTTTGATGGTATCTCCGGATTTAGCCTCTTTCAGAGCCTCTTCCAGAGTATCATACTTGGCGGTGCCGATCTGAGCCACCGGGCTCTTGACTATGCTCACAGTGCGGTCGCCATTGCGCTGTTCCTCGTATCCATCGGCGATGATAATATCGCTTTTGATCCACCCCGTAGCAGTATCAGTTTGCATATTGTATTTGCCGCCATAGAGGGTGATCTTTCCGTACAGAGTGTGTTCATACCATATTCCATCATTGAAAGCGTTGGCCTCAATGTAGGGGGTGTTGGGATCGCCGTGGATCGAAACGGTACCACTGGCATTGTAGATACCGTAAGCGGAGTTATACCGGCCCTGGTTTTCAACGGTGATCGTTCCGCCGTTCACCGTGGTCTTGCTGTCGCTGCCCTGGTTGTAAATGCCGTACACATCCCAGGCTTCGCTATATTCGGAGTAACTATTCAGTCTGCGCACCTCGATGGCGCCGCCATTCATGACCACCGTGGTACCACTGCTATACACGCCATACAGCGGCTTCTTCGAGCCTTCGCCGCCGGTCAGCTTCAGGGTACCAGCCTCCAGGGTAAGCTTGCCAGTATCATACCCATTATAAAGGATGCTCGTACGCGCCTTTTCGGCAGAGCCGTTCTCAGTCACCTCGATGGAGCCATTCTGGCCCTCGCTGTTGTCCGTAATGGTCAGCTCGCCATAGTTCTCGATCAAATTGAATCCTGCTGTGTTATTGAGCGTTGCGGTGATCTTGTGGCCGTTCAGGTCCAGGGTCATGGACTCGCCGTTATCAATCAACAGCGCATAGTCCTGCCCCGCGACCGGCTGCAGCTCCACATCCGCCAGCAGCTTCACGGTCTGGCCGGCAGTGGCGGCCTCGACCGCATCAATCAGGGACTGGTACTTCTGACCGCCGACGATCTCGGCGACATAGGTAGTAGCTTCCGCCACACCCCAGGTGCCGTCCTCATTAAGGACAGCCTCAAAGCCCTCGGCTACGTAGGTTCTATCCGAATTCTCAGGCTTATCCGAGGGGTCAAAGCAGAAGGAGCCGCCCTGAATACTGATGTCTGCAGTGCCATCCGCCCAGTTGGCATCAATGGCATTCACTACATACTTTGCATAGTTAGGTGCGAATTGAGCAATTGTTTTTGCCTGGATAAAGGTGCCATCCAGAATGGTCAGCTTACCCTCTGTTACCTGCACTGCCGTGGTTGCACCTGTAAAGGTGCCATTTTCAATGGTGAGTTTGGAGCCCTCAGTCAGTTCAATACCATAAGAGTTGTTGAACTTAGCCTCCGTATCAATCGTACCGTTGCCGGTGATTGTTACCTCAGCACCATCGGTAATATTGATTATCAGCAGTGTGCATTCAAAGGTATCTTCATGGTAGCGTTCATCCCAGGCAATCTTATAACCGGCAAGATCCAGCGTGAGGTTCTTGTTGATCACAATGTGCGGATGGACGTCACCGTTCTCTGTGGGGATATCAACAGGAATCAGGTCAATGTCTCCCAGCAGGGTAATGGTGTCGCCAGGCTTGGCAGCTTCCACAGCGCTTACCAGAGAATTGTAGGAGATATCACCAATCTTTGCCACATCACGGTTGTAGAGGTCCACCACCTTGCCGTTCACCTTGGCGCCGATGGAAACCTTGTCGGTACCGTAGGCACTATTGTAGAAGTCACCGTGGGCGGTAATGGTGTCTGTTACATTCTCTGTCCCGGACAGTGCCTTGTTCACCGTGGCGGTGCAGTTGGCGATAGTAGTGGTGTAATTCTGACTGCCGTTATACACCGTGCCCACCAGGGCGCCGAACTCGTCCGCCACATTTGTGTTAGGAGTCGTGAGGGTCAGGCTGCCCACATAGGTACAGTTTTTGAGGGTGTTGCCATAGTGGAGGATGCCCAGGATGCCGCCGATGTCTCCGGTGGAGCCGGTGACGTCGATCTTCACGTCGCAGTCGGAGACAGTGATATTCCCCTCGCCCATGAAGCCTACCAGGCCGCCCACATAGGTGCGGTAGGTGCCCACATTGTCAATGCTGTGCGCCTTCACATAGCTGCTCGTGTCACCGGTCACGTCCACATCGGTGATATTCGCATAGGCGTTTTTACCAAAAGCGCCGCCCACATAAGAGAAGCCATTCACCTGGATCGTACCGGTCACATTGATGTTGGTGTACTTGGAGGTATACGGGGTGCCCGCCACAGCGCCCACATCCAAATAGCCGGTCACATTGGCATTGTTCAGGGTAAAGTTCTTCACCTCACCGCCTGTGGTAAAACCAAAGAGGCCCACATCGCTCTGGGACGGTCTGTTGATGGTCAGGTTGGAGATAATATAGGTCTCCGTCACATTGCCATCCTCGTCGGTTGTCTTGGTACCGTCAAAGATACCCTGGAATTTATTGGTGCTGTTTCCAATTGGCTCCCAGTTCTCTACGCCGCTCAGATCAATATCGGCGCCCAGCTTGATATACTGCTTGCTATAGTTGGTTCCGCTATTGACGCTGTCGCGGAATCTGCCCAGCTGGGTTGCGTTCATGATGATATAGGGATCTTCCGCTGTGCCGCTGCCGGACTCAAAGATAGCGGTGTCTTCCACCACGCCCCAGGTGCCGTCTTCGTTCTGCTCAGGCTTAAAACCCTCGGCGAAAAATTCTTCGCTAGGCATAGAGGAGAAGGTGCCGCCGGAAATGCTGGCTCCGCCCTTGGCATAGTCTGTATTATCCACTGTAATAGCGGTCTTTTCCGCATCGCCGCCGATAAAGGTGCCGCCCTTGATCATGACGGTGGAGTCTTTACCGGCGCCGCTGTCGGGGGGAGGATTGTCATTGCCCACCAGCACGGCGGTCTTAGAAACGGACTGGAAGGTACCGTCATAGATGGTAACCGCAGTCTCATAGGACTCGCCGGTAAAGTATCCGGCATAGAAGGCACTGGATCCAGTGGTGTGCACATCACAAGCCACAGTCTCATAGACGCCGTTATAAATGTCAGCCGTACCGCCAATCACAGCCAGGCCGCCCTGAACGCCCGTGACCTTCACGCTGTCTGCGGCAGTGCCCTCAATCTTCAGGTAGGCATTTTCAGAGCTCTCGCCGCTGCGGACGGTATAGCCCCATTTGCTACCATCGCAGGAAGAGCAGGAGGTGTTCTTGAAGGTACCGGCGGTGATGGTCATGTTACCGCGATTCTCAACGGCGGGGTAAGTCTCATTCTCATAGTAACCGCCATTGATGGTGGTAGTAGTATTCACCTCGGTACCAATGCAGCCGCCGCCGCCATAAATGGTGGGAGTTCCAAAGGTAGCGGTACCGCCATTTCTGTTGTAGAAGGTACTGGCATTGGACTCTTTCAGATTCTTATAAGTACCGTTCTCTACGGTGAGAGTACCATAGTTGTTGACAGCGCCGTAGCCGTTTGCACCGGCAGCGGTCACGTCAATGGTACCATTGCCAGTAATGGTGAGCGTACCATTGTTGGTAAATACGCGGGTGGAGAAGCCCTCACCAGCGGTAATGGTGTGGCCCTTCATATTGAAGATCACATTTTTAGCCTCACCAATGGTGATGGGAGCGGACACCGCAATATCCTTCAGCAGGGTGATGGTTGTCTCCTGGTCATCTTCCACCGCAGCAAAAGCCGCTTCCAGGGTCTCGTAGCTCTGACTACCGATCAAAGCCACACTGCCGATTTTCACTATCAGGTTGCCTATAATTTCATAATTCTCATCATGTACCAGCGACGCATTCTCGCCAAACGTCACATTGGTAAGGGCGGGAGGGGGATCTTCTCTCCAGCTGCCCCATTCAAAGGGTCCGTTAATGGTGCAGTTGGAAAGCCCCTGTACATTCTGCCAGGTGCGCAGGTATCCATTGAAGGTTCCACCGGCAATCTGTCCCCGGGAAAAGCATTGGGCTTTCCCATTAAAGGTGCCGCCGTAAAACTCGGTGGCCTGCGCATCAGTGCCCTCTCCATAGGTACCATCATGGATATCATAGGCACACACCCAGGTCTCATCACTGCCCAGCTTGGCCTGGAATGTGCCGTCCCTGATGGTATTTACCTGTACGCCGTTCTTATACGTTCCGCCGTACAGGGTGGTCCAGGACTGATTCCACCTGTAGCTATTAAATACGCAGAAGCTACTTCCACCTGAGTAGGTACCACCGTAGATCTTCAGATGCAGATTGTTACCATAGACCGCCACGGCAAAGTTTGCATTCTCACCGGCGATCACCGCGCCGGTCTGGGCTTCGCTCTTATCATAGATATTTACAGCGACTTCAGCACCCTGACCGCCTACCACATGGATAGCATCACGGATCTGCGTGCTCACGTGCCCGCTATTCTCACAATTCCACTGGCACATACTGGCGGGACAGCCAAATGCACTGCACCACTCCATGGTGGTGGAGCCGGTCTGCCGGATGGTGTAGCCGTTGAGATCCAGATCCACGGACTTGTCAATGATGAGCACTTCGGTCAGGTCAACATTCTCAATCAGTTTCACGGTCTCGCCGCTCTGAGCCGCCTCAATGGCCGCCTCCAGGGTGGGATAGGGCTTACCATCAATCTCGGCTACGCCAGCCGCAGGCTCAACGGTCTCCTTCTCCCACTTGGCATAGAGGGTGGTATTGGCAGTCACGGTATCCGCAGTAAAGTCCCACTGTGTAACAAAGGTATCCTCTTTATACCATCCGCCAAAGGCGTCCCCCTCTTTGCTGGGTTCAGCAGGCTGGGCAATGGTATTCCCCTCCTGGCTAAAGGCGGTATGGTATACCTGGCTCTCATTCATGAAGGTGACGGTGTACACCGGAGTGCTGTCAGTGCCTTCTCCAGCGGCAATTTTCAGCGTCACACCGGGTTCCAGCTCCATGGGCATAGCTGCAATCGCTTCCATGGTAGTGCTCGCAGGGAAAATGACCGTAGCCCCCTGCTGCACCTTCATCACACCGTTACCCTGGAGATCCACCAGCTCAAGATTCGTGTCAGCGGGAATGGTCAGCACGGCGTCATCCATCAGGGTAATGCCCGCTCCCAACTCACTGAAGTAATTTCCGTCGGCGGTGTTCAGCGTAATACTGCCATAGATACTAGAAGAACTTATTATTTCTATAACGTCACTATCAAATTTGAGTTCCGAGACGGTAACAATGGCATTCAGATCCGCGCCTGTATCAACCGCAACAGGGTCTGCGTCGATCATATAGGAATAAACAGTTGCACCACCTGTAACCGTCAGTTTACCCCCTACGCTTACCTTCTCCACATTCAGGGTGCCGTTACCTGTAATGGTCAGATCACCTTTGCACCGAATGTCGTATGGCGAATCCGCGTTTGAACAGCTCACAGTGCTGCTGCTGTTGAGTTCAATCGTGGATCCGTCCGGAAGAATAAAGGCGAAGTAGTCATTAAACCCGTCATTTACCGCTTCCGAAATCGTTCCGCCGGTCAGCACCAGCGTCTTGGTGCTGTTTACCCAGCTCCAGCCGGACCCAGTGCAGTCACTCGTACCTTCCAGTGTAAAGTCTGTTGATACAGAAGCTGTATCAACTGCCAGTGCGCTTACCGGCAGCATGGTGAGCAACATGCAAAGTGTCAGCAGGATGCTGGCTGCTTTTCTTCCGACTTTTTTCATGCAGTTTCCTCCTCACTTCTTCTAATGCGCTGTATCTATATCATAATTCTTCCCGCTTTGAACTCACATCCTCTGCCCAGCGGCACAGGCGGCGCGCCTGCCGCCATCCCAACTTTCGGGCCACAACCTTTACGGCAGGTCCCAGGTTGGGCGGGCGATGGTGGAGACTATGGCAGTCCGACGCCAGCAGAAAAATCTGACCCTGCTGGATCATCTGCAACGCTTTCCTGCGAGAGAAGAATTTTAACAATATATTTGCACTTAACTGTATGGGGACACCCAGATGAAGCAATTGCTCGATCTGCTCCTTTCGCTGCTTGTCCCAGTAGCGGTCCAGATGCGCGATGACCGGGATAAACTGTCCCCGGCCCAGCAGCTCATAGAGCTGGCTGATCATCTGGTCTCTCCAGGGGGTAAAGGGCAATTCCAGGAGAAAATAATTGCTTTGCCCCAGGCAAAGATCCTTTAGCTCCTCCCGGTCTGCCAGATTTGGCATCCAGGCCACTTCTGCACCCAGTTCCCACCGGGGCAGCGCCACTCGCTCCCGTGCCGGCAGCTGCGCCGCAGCCGCCTCCAAACGGGAAAGGGCCTCACACCGCCGGGACAAAAAGGAGGACACATCCTCCTTCTCCCGGTAAAAATGAGGGGTAAAAACGACTCTGTCCACACCCTGCTCCCGTTCCATCCGGAGCAGCTCCAGGCTGGTTTCCACATCCCGTGCTCCATCATCCATGCCGGGAAGAATATGGGTGTGTGAATCGGTCATTCCGTTTTCCCTTTCTCTTTCGGGTCCGGATTGGACGGAGGGCTGCTGTAGCCGTAGCCATACCCGTAACCGTAGCCATAGCCTTTATACTTCTTGTATTTCCGATACTTTCCGGAACCATAGCCGCCGCGCTCCGGATCCACTCCGTTCAGGACATAGCCCAGGATTTTGACCTTGGCATATTCCAGCTGCTCGGTGGCTTCCCGCACGCTGCCCTTGTCCGAATGCCGGGCCCGCACCACAAACAGCACGCCGTCGCTCATCGGCGCCAGGACCACTGCATCCGTCACCATATTGACAGGCGGCGTATCCAAAATGATGTAATGGTAGACCTGCCGCAGCTCCTCCAGCAGTGCCGTCATCCGCTTGGAGCCCAACAGCTCCGAGGGATTGGGGGGGATCTCTCCCGACGTCATAACGCTCAGGTTGGGTACTTTGGTGGGAAGGATGGCCTGCTCCAGCAGTGTGTGGTCCACCAGAACATTGCTCAATCCCACATTCGCACCCATGGAAAGTAAGCTGGCCAGCTTGGGCCGCCGCAGGTCGCAGTCAATCAGCAAAACCTTCCGATCCGTCTGTGCAAAGGATATGGCCAGGTTCACCGAGGTAATGCTTTTTCCCTCGCACATCATGGCGGAGGTAACCTGAATGATTTTGTTCCCCTCTTCGCCCGTCAGAGAAAAGATAACGTTGCTGCGCAGCGTCTTGTAGGCTTCCTGGGTAAAAAAGTCATCCTTTTGCGTCAAAAGGTGCTTTCGCTCCTCCAAAATAGAGAGGCTTTCGGTATTTCGCCTCTGCGTCCGCTTGGACACATGCGCACCGCCTTTTTTCTTCTTGATTGAAATCATCATGCACTCTGTCTCTCTTCCTCAGCCGTGTATATCGGCACATTCTTGAGTACGCAAATCCTTACCGTTTCTGGCCCTTACCAGACGTAAACACAGGGATACGCCCCAGTACCGGCAAATCAGAGATCTCCAGCAGATCCTCTTCCCTTTTGATCCGTACATCCAGCAAATCCCGAACGGTAAGGATGGCCACAATCAGGACAACGCCAACCGCCGCTCCCAGCATAATATTCTTCCGGTAGCTGGGAGAATAGGGGCTCTCCGGCACCTTGGCATAGTCTACAATTTTAGTGGAGCTGCCCTCCACAAAACTCTCAATCTCGCCAGGCGCCACCTCTGCCACCGCATTGGCAATCAAGGCAGCCATTTCAGGATCGGGATGAGAAATATAAACATCAAAAAGTTCTGTTTCGCCCACCTGTGAAGCTGACATAATGGAACGGATGTATTCAGCAGAAATATCCATTTCCATGCTGTCCGCCACTTTTTCCAGCACGGTATCGCTGCGGATAATGTTGACATAGGTACTGACCAACTGCTGCGAGGCGGTCAGATTGCTGCCGGAGATATAATCGATCTGCTGTCCGCTCTCGATATTATTGACGTAAATGGTCACTCCAGCCTGGTACATGGGAGTTACAAAATTCGCTGTGTAGAAATACATAATACCTCCACCTATAATAGCACACAGCAAAATCAGCCACCACTTGCGTAGATAGAGAAATAGCAACCTCATCAAATCTATTTCCATATTTTCCTTTTTTCTTTCCACCATATCCTTGCCTATCTCCTTACCCGTATTATTTTGCAAAATCCACGCAGATTATATCAAATTTTACATATAACCTCAATCATGTATTTGCAAAACCAGGTAACCCATTTCCATATTCAAATATTTACGTTATAACACATCGCTACCAGAGATTCCGGCGCCATTTAAGCCTTAAATCTTTCTTGTCATTTTAGCACATAATTCCATTAGATTCAAGGTGGCTTTGGCACCTTACCGAATTAAAGATCGCAGGAAATCTCTTTTTTCCAAATCATATAACAAGAAATCTTAATTGCGGTATCCATTTGGATTTGTCGCCTGCCACTTCCAAGAGGAAGCGCACATTTCCTCCAGGTCATACTGTGCTTTCCAACCCAGTTCTTTCTCTGCCTTCGCGGGATCGGCATAACAAGCCGCAATATCGCCCGGTCTTCTGGGGTCAATCACATAGGGCAGAGGCTTTCCACACGCTTTTTCGTAGGCCTTGATCATCTCCAGCACAGAATATCCTCTGCCCGTTCCCAGATTGCACACAAACAGCCCGCAGTTGGTCTCCAGCTTTTGAAGCGCCGCAATATGTCCCCTAGCCAAATCTACCACATGGATGTAATCCCGCACGCCCGTACCATCGGGCGTTGGGTAGTCATTTCCGTACACGTGAATCTGCTCCAGCTTGCCCACGGCCACCTGAGCAATATACGGCACCAGATTGTTCGGTATCCCATTGGGATCTTCACCAATCAGTCCGGACTCGTGGGCGCCGATGGGGTTGAAGTAGCGCAGCAGCGCAACATTCAACGTAGGATCCGCCTTACAATAATCCATTAGGATCTGCTCAATAAACAGCTTCGTGGTACCATAGGGATTGGTGGTGCCGCCGGTGGGAAAGTCTTCCCGAATCGGTACGCTGGCTGGATTGCCATATACCGTGGCAGAGGAAGAAAAGACAAAATTCTTTACCCCATGTTTCCGCATGGCGTTGAGCAATACAAGCGTACTCATCAAATTGTTGCTGTAGTATTCCAAGGGTTTGGATACGCTCTCTCCCACCGCTTTCAGGCCCGCAAAATGAATGACGGCCTCAATCTCAGGGTAGCGGCAAAACAATTCCTCTACCTGGATGGGATCACACAGATCCATTTTTTCAAAAGCAACCGGCTTGCCCACAATCTGCTCTACCCGGCGGACCGCTTCCTCACAGGAATTGACCAGCTTGTCAGCTACAACGACCTCATAACCAGCCTGCACCAATTCCACACAGGTATGGCTTCCAATATAGCCTGCACCACCGCTGACTAAAATCGACATAATATAGCACTCCTATCTCTCGCCGGCCGCTGATTAACCGGACCGCCGCAGAGTTTGCCAGAATCTCAGATCGCATGTCCCTTCTCTTTGATCACGTCCACCACACGCTGGGCCAGTATCTGGCACTGCTCCTGAGCAGGGGCTTCCACCATGACCCGGACCAGAGGCTCCGTGCCGGACTCTCTCACAAGGATCCGGCCGGTATTTCCCAGCTCGTCGGCCACCGCAGCCACAGCGGCCTGCACATCGGAATCCGCCTGGGCCTCCTGCTTGTCCTTGACTCGCACATTGATCAGCACCTGAGGATACACCGCCATGGGAGCCACAAGCTGACTCAAGGGCTGCTTCCGGGCCAGCATGGCCTCCATCACCTTCAGGGAAGTCAGGATACCGTCGCCCGTGCGGGCATATTTGGTGAAGATAATATGGCCGGACTGCTCACCACCAATGCGGTGGCCGTACTTCACCATGTTTTCGTAGACATACTTATCGCCCACGGCGGTCTTTTCATAATTGATTCCCGCCTCTTCCAGTGCCTTGTACAGTCCGAAGTTGGACATCACAGTGGTCACCACCGTATTGGTGGTCAGCTTGTCCCGCTCTTTCATATAGCAGGCGTACAGGTACATGATCTGGTCGCCGTCCACCAGGTTGCCCTTTTCGTCCACTGCCAGGCAGCGATCAGCATCACCGTCATAGGCAAAGCCCACATCCATGTGGTTTTCCACCACATAGCGCTGAAGTCCCTCGATATGGGTGGAACCGGCATCGCGGTTGATGTTGGTACCGTCGGGATTGGTGTTAATGGTAAACACCTCTGCCCCAAGGGATTCAAAGACCTGGGGCGCAATATGCCAAGCACTGCCGTTGGCGCAGTCCAAAGCCACTCGCTTACCTTTAAAGGAGTATACGGCCAGCGACACAAGGTACCCCATATAGCGGTTGCGCGCAGCCACTTCATCTATGATGTGGCCGACCTGCTCCTCTGTGGCCATGGGCAGCGTTTCCATGCGCTGTCCATCCACCGTCAGCTTTCCGTCCAAATAATCCTCCACCAGCGCAATGACGCTGTCCTCCATCTTCTCTCCTTCGCCGTTGAGCAGCTTGATTCCGTTGTCATAGAAGGGGTTGTGGGAGGCGCTGATCATCACACCGCAGTCAAAATGATCGGTGCGGGTCACATAGGACACAGAAGGTGTAGTGGTCACATGAAGCAGGCCCACATCGGCGCCAGATGCCGCCATACCGGCGCTGATGGCATACTCCAGCATATAGCTGGAACGGCGCGTGTCCTTACCTACCACAATACGGGCTCTGTGCTCCCGGCCGTAATACCAGCCCAGAAACCGGCCGATGCGGTAGGCGTGATCGGTAGTCAGTCCTTCTCCGGCCTTCCCGCGAAAGCCGTCTGTTCCAAAATATTTTCCCATTTATTTCACTCTTTCTCTATTGTCTATGATTGTTGTCAAGCTTCGCGCTTGATGATATGATCCTTGTCCTTATAAATGCTGTCCTCAGGTACAACGCCCCGGACACAAGAGGTAGGATAGACACTGCTGCGGCGGCCGATCACCGTACCCGGATTCAGCACTGAGTTGCAGCCGATCTCCACATAGTCGCCCAGGATGGCGCCCATCTTTTTGCGGCCGGTCTCAATGGCGGTATCGCCCTTGACTACCACCAGCGTTTTATCGGACTTCACGTTGGAGGTGATGGAACCGGCGCCCATATGGCTCTTATAGCCCAGAATGGAGTCGCCCACATAGTTATAGTGGGGAGTCTGTACATTGTCAAAGAGGATGACATTTTTCAGCTCCACCGAGTTACCTACCACACAGTTGGCGCCCACCAGCGCGGAACCACGGATAAAGGCGCAGTGGCGCACCTCGGTCTCGGGACCGATGATGCAGGGGGCACCCAGATATGCGGTAGGGGCAACGGTAGCACTCTTATGTACCCACACATGTTCGGCAGGCTGATCATATTCCTCAGGAGAGAGACCAGCGCCAAGAGAGAGAATCAGTTCCTTGATGCCGTCCAGCGCCTCCCAGGGATACTGGAACTGCTTGAGATAGTCTCCCGCCATCGTGTGGGACAGGTCTAAAAGGTCGGTAATCTTGATGTTCATATGTCCGCCTCCATTGGTATTAGTTTAATGGTATTGCGTGCACAGCGCTTAATATTTCCGCCAAACCATCTTATCTACCACACCAGTATACGACTGAATGATCTTGACTACTTTGGTGCTAACGTTCTCGTCCACATAATCCGGAACGGGGATCCCATTATCACCCGATTGCACCATATCCACCGCAACAGTAACTGCCTGAAGCAAATGGTCGGTGTCAATTCCAGCAAGAACAAAACACCCCTTATCAAGTGCCTCCGGGCGTTCCGTAGATGTGCGGATGCATACCGCCGGAAAAGGCCGGCCAATTGAAGTAAAGAAACTAGATTCTTCGGGCAGGGTACCAGAGTCGGACACAACTGCAAAGGCATTCATCTGTAAATGGTTATAGTCATGGAAGCCCAGCGGTTCATGCTGAAGAACCCGCTCGTCCAGCTTAAAGCCCGAAGCCTCCAACCGTTTTTTAGATCGAGGATGGCAGGAATATAGAATCGGCATATCATATTGTGCCGCTAACCGGTTAATCGCGGTAAACAGAGAAAGGAAGTTTTTTTCCGTGTCAATGTTCTCTTCACGATGTGCAGAAAGAAGAATATATTTTTGAGGTTCCAAATTCAGCCTGTCCAGAATGTTAGAGGCATCAATCTCATTTAAATTCTCATGAAGCACTTCTGCCATAGGGGAACCGGTCACATAGGTACGTTCCTTGGGCAGCCCACATTCCGCCAGATACCGGCGGGCATGCTCAGAATAAGCCAGGTTCACATCGGAGATAATGTCTACGATTCGGCGATTGGTTTCCTCTGGCAGGCATTCATCCTTGCACCTGTTGCCCGCCTCCATATGAAAGATAGGAATGTGCAGCCGCTTTGCTGCAATGGCAGACAGACAGGAATTGGTATCTCCCAGAATCAGGAGCGCATCCGGCTGGATCTGCTTCATCAGCTTGTAGGAGCAGTTGATGATGTTGCCTACCGTAGCACCCAGATCATCTCCCACCGCATCCATATACACTTCTGGTTTTTCCAGCTTGAGATCGTGAAAAAAGACCCCATTGAGGTTATAGTCATAGTTCTGTCCCGTATGGGCCAGGACGGTGTCAAAGTATTTGCGGCACTTATTGATGACTGCGGCCAAACGGATGATCTCCGGGCGGGTACCCACAATGATCAGCAGCTTCAGCCTGCCGTTATTTTTGAAAGATATATCGGAATAATCCAGTTTGATTTCCATATTGATTAATCTCCATTCAAGGGATAGGTTCTGTTTTCGATGACTTCTCCGGCCTCTACTTTCATGCAGCGTGGAATGCAGTTTTCTGCCTTTACAACAGCCGAAAGGCAGACATGGACACCATCCTCGATAATACAGCCATGATCAACAATCGCACCACAGTTTACAATAACGCCTTTTCCTACTTTCGCATCCGTCATCACAACCGCTTTGGGGAGCACAATTGTTCCCGCCCCCATGGATGCCCGCGGACTGACATAGGCCGTGGGATGCACCAGTGTCAATACATCGGCACCTTCTGCCAACAGTTTTTCGATCCATATAAGCCGTATTTCATTGTTTCCAAAAGCCGGATACAGCACCGTATCTTCTGCGATGAAGGTGGCATAGTCCCCGCACCGGCCGATAACATCCTGCCGGGTACTATGGTCGTCCAAAAAGCAAATCGAATCATATTTCCCGGATTGAGCCGCTACATCTGCAATCGTCTGTCCATAGCCTCCAGCCCCGAGGATTACCAATTTTTTCATTTAACTTCCTCAAAAAACGTATCGGGGCGGCTGGGATCAAAGGTTTCATTGGCCCACATAATTGTCACTAGATCCTGCGTGTTGGACAGATTGATAATGTTGTGCGTATAGCCCGGCAGCATATGGACCGCTTCAATCCGATCACCGGAAACTTCAAAATTCAGCACTTCCTCCGTGCCAATTTTTCTCTGCTGGATCAGAGCCTTACCCGAAACCACAATGAAAAATTCCCATTTGGTGTGATGCCAGTGCTGACCCTTTGTAATTCCCGGCTTGGAGATATTTACACTAAACTGGCCACAGTTCGCCGTTTTTAATAACTCCGTAAAGCTGCCGCGAGCGTCTACATTCATCTTCAACGGAAAGCAGACCTTATCCTTAGGAAGGTAGGACAGATAGGTGGAATACAGCTTCTTGGCAAAGGAGTTGTGGGGAATTTCCGGCATCACCAGCGTTTGCGGCTGGGCTTTAAATTCTTCCAGCAAATCCACAATTTCACCCAGTGTTACCTTGTGCGTCACCGGTGCGGCACAGTATCTGCCCTCGTCACAAAGAACAGTGTCAATACCATCAAATGTACAATGATGTTCCTTGCCTTCCAGCGCGTCCAGCATCTCCGTCACCAGGTCGTCAATGTAAAGCAACTCCAGCTCTGTGCTGCGATCATTAACCGTAATAGGCAGGTCATTGGCCATGTTATTGCAGAACGTAGCCACGGCAGAATTATAGTTGGGTCTGCACCACTTGCCAAAAAGGTTGGGGAAGCGGTAGACCAGCACCTTGGCGCCAGTTTCTTTGGCATAGTTAAAGAACAGTTCTTCACCGGCCTTCTTGCTTCTGCCGTAGTCACTATCGTACCGACCGATCAGCGTGGCCTGAATGGATGAGGACAGCATCACGGGGGAGGTATTGCCATGCTTTTTCAGTGTATCAAGCAGTGTGGAGGCAAAGCCAAAATTACCCGCCATAAACTCCTCGTTGTTCTGGGGGCGGTTGACACCAGCCAGATTGAACACAAAATCGCAGGCTGCACAGGCTACCTCCAGCTCCTCACTGGTGGAGTCAATATCGTAGCAATACAACTCATCCACCCTCAGATTTGGGCGGGTTTTGTCTTTGCCGTCACGAATGTTTTTTAAGGATTCTGTCAGATTTTTCCCCACAAACCCCTTTGCTCCGGTGATCAGAATATTCATCTTACTTTCCCTCTTCCGCCAGTCGCTCTTGAATATATTGCAGACTTACAATCTTTTTCTTTGTTTCCTCCACAGTCAAGAGCCGGGTATTGTTGGAATTAAATTCTGTCAGGGTGTTGCGCTCCGTGTCACCTTGCTTAAAATATTTATCATAATTTAGGCCACGCTTATCACAGGGAACACGATAGAAATTGCCCATATCAATGGCGTTGGCACATTCTTCATTGGTCAGCAGCGTCTCATACATCTTTTCGCCGTGACGAATACCAATCACCTTAATGGCATCCTTATTACCGTTAAACAGTTCGCAGACGGCCTCAGCCTGGGTCTGAATGGTGCAGGCCGGGGCTTTCTGCACGAGAATGTCGCCAGACTCACCATGCTCAAAAGCAAAGAGTACCAAGTCTACCGCTTCGTCCAAAGACATAATAAATCGCGTCATGGTACCATCCGTAATTGTAATGGGATTCCCAGCGCGAATCTGATCAATCCATAGCGGAATAACGCTGCCGCGGGAGCACATCACATTACCGTAGCGGGTGCAGCAGATTTTAGTTTTTTCCGGAGATACGGTTCTGGATTTGGCAACGATGACCTTTTCCATCATGGCCTTGGAAGTTCCCATGGCATTAACGGGATAAGCGGCCTTGTCTGTAGACAGACATACCACGTTCTTGACCCCAGCCTCAATTGCAGCGGTCAGAACGTTCTCTGTACCTAAAACATTAGTCTTAACAGCTTCAATCGGAAAGAATTCACAGGAAGGAACCTGCTTTAACGCCGCCGCATGGAATATGTAGTCCACACCGTGCATGGCATTTTTCACAGATGCAAGATCTCGTACATCACCGATATAGAATTTTATTTTATCTGCTACCTCAGGCATCTTTACTTGAAATTCATGCCGCATATCATCCTGTTTTTTTTCGTCACGGGAGAAAATGCGTATTTCGCCTATATCTGTTTGAAGAAAGCGGTTCAGTACAGCATTGCCAAATGAACCAGTACCTCCAGTAATGAGAAGGGTCTTATTTGTAAATTGTGTCATATAGTTACACCTCAAACAAATTTGATACGCCATTTTTTAAAGTTAATCAGCCTCTAAGCAAGTGACAGCCGGTATTTTTGTCGAAAACACGTCCCAAAATCTCAAAAAGTTTTTAGCAATAGGCGTCATCCACATTTCGGAAGTATTGTTATAAAAATCCATACTAGCGAGTAATGGAAAAACAAATAATTATTCAATTTTTTATAATATCTTTAGAAGCCAGAAAGCACCTATCACCTTAAACCAAAATTATTTTGTGGCATCTAATCATTTCTTGAACAAATTTAATAGTTCTCAACAATTAGACATATGATGGCATTTTATAACCGAGCCTGTAGTAAGCACTTAAACTTACAAAAATCAAACTAATGTAAGTACTTATACCTCTATAACTTGTTTATACTCGCCACCTATTTGGAGTATTATACTAAACAGTGTCACTATTAATATATAAAGAAGCAACAGATATTAAAATTTCTCCGTGTTCAAAATATATTAAAATAAAATAGTATGACTACACTACAACATGATAGTTGAGTCACTGAATACTAATTTCCATGTCCCTCTCGATCCATAAATCAATATAAATTCGGCTTCGATAAGTATATAATAATATTTTTAAGTCATTATAAAATTTATAAATCTCGGAAACTATGTTTGCTTTTTAATATTATTTATATCAGCTTTCCACGAAGATTTTAAAAGAAGAGGGATACATGAACCTATTCCAAGCAGCAAACACACAATAAACAGTACCGCAATACGCAACACCGGGTACGCCACAATTTTACATGTAAAATACGCCACAATCCCGCAGATTAGTGCAACTATTCCGCTAAATAAAATCGCAAGTGCAAAAAGAAATGCATATTGTTTCGGACTTTTTTCAAAGAATTTTTTAAAAAAAACATATGTCTCCCAAGGAATTTCAACAACCAATATTGCAACTATTGAAGATATAAGTATGCCAGGCAAGCCTATAATCTGCACTAGCACAATGTTGACTATGAGATTGACCAATACAGATACATATGGTTTCCAAAAATCGTCCTTCCACATGCCTGCCGCTTCCTTAAACAGGAATAGCAACCGTCTTATGCTTTTTACCATAAAATAGACTGCAAATAGCATAGGAATAACAGTCGATAGCATACCTTCTTTCCCTACCCAAACTGACATAAATGGCTGGTAAAGTGAAACAAAGCATGCCGTACAAACAGCAGTTATGCATGTATTTATCAAAAATAACTTTTGAAATATTGAATAACATTCCTCGCGACTTTTAGTAACTAGCAAATTACCTATTACCGGCTGAATTGAAGTATATGCCACTGACTCTATAGCATATACAGTTGTAAAAATCAAATTGTAGTTTGAAAACTTACCCAGTACTTCAAGTCCTAAAAAAGCAGAAATTACAATGTTATCCGCCGTTGTAAAAACCATACCACCGATTTTATTTCCTATTAACGCTTTAACTTTGGAGAATATCTGCTTTTTTTCTTCTTTTTCAAGCGTCACATTTTTGCAGTATTCAGGATATTTATTTATAATCAATAGATTTCTAAATATATTAATTGCTACTGTAACAAACGGAAGCACTAATATATATATATAATATTGCTTAAACAAGACAATTACCAATAGCTGTAAGCCATACTGAACTATGCATCTTACAAGTTCAATAATTGCATCAATATCCGTGCGCATAGTAGCTACTAAAATAGAACTGCGGTATGCAAACAAAAAATAGCTTATACAAGTATTACTAAGAAATATTAAATATACCACATATAGATTAACATCAGATGGATATTTTGTTCCTTCCGCAATAAAAAGCTGAATGTTTGGTAGAAGGATAAGCCCTATGCCAAGGATAATACATCCGACAATGCGATATATCTTTTTATAATATGTAAGAAGCGCACAAACCTTTTCATCGTCCCCCTCTGCTATAGGCTTATACATTGAAAACACGATAGCGGAACTGAATCCAAGTTCTGATAGACTCAGGACATTTAAGATAGAGGAAAAAAGAGTATCGAGGCCAAGATAATCTATACCTAATGAATAAATGATAACCGTTCGAGTAGCAAACGGTAATATCATTACACCTACCTTAGCAAAAATATTTATTATAATATTTTTGCGTGCTTGTGCTCGATTTGCACCAATCTTTTTTTGTGACATTAATTATTTCACCGCCACTTTCCAAGTTAAAAAATCGGACCACTCTCCTGAATGCGGTATAACAGAAATAAAGAACGCCCAATTAGCCACATAAGAATGTAATATCACATATGCAGGATGATATGCATTCAGCAAGAAATTTAACTGCTATCTTATTTTAGGTATCAGTGCCCATATACAAATATTCGATTTAATTCTTTGGGTACAGTCATATCAAAATTTCTAATGTGCTTTTACCCATCATTCTGACACAAACGAAGTTACACTGCAGTTAATTTAGCCCACTCCTAACATCTATTTGTATTGTCTTTTAACTTCATAGGAGAATGAGTTCTTACACTACAACCTAAATTGTCTCCTAGGCAACGTTCTTACTTTCTTGAGAGTAGATGGCCCTAAGCCACTAGCTTCACTTTGGAACTCGGCGCAGCAGAGAATCCGCTGCGTTAGACGTTAGAAGGCAACAGTACATCGCTAATACTTCGCTTCAGGAAATACTTCTCCTGCAGTCTTCAGCATACCAAGACATTTGACGCAAGTAATAAGTTCCATACCGTCCAAACCACGCCTGCGGAGCCATTGAAAAAAGCTGACCCAGTTGGTCTTGTCCTCCTTTATACCCTCATCAGTGTTGGCGCTCAGTAGAAAAAACCATTTGGGGTGCAACAGAAATCGCCAATTTGAGATCAGATAAAATAACCAAACAACCCAGATTGGCAATATTTATTTCTCTGTGGCTACCGGCTCAACAGCAGACACCTTCCCGGTCTGCAAAGATACTGTCTCCAGCTTCTTTCCACGGAAACTCTCTCCACGCAGCTTGAACACGGTGGCATCATCAAAGATGCGGTCCAGGGTACACAGCAGCGTGGCGTCCTCCTCAAAATCCTCCCCCCACAGAGATGGATTCTTGTTGCTGGTAAAGATCATGTTGAAGTTGCCCGCCTTGTTGTACCTCCGGTCAATCAGGTCAAAGAAAAGGCGTGTATTTTCCTTGTCAAAGGCACAGTGGCCAATCTCGTCAATAATCAGACAGGAAGGCCGCACCAGACCGCTGAGGCAGGAATCGGTCTTGCCGGAGCGTCTTGCAGTCGTAAACCGGTCTCGCAGCTCAGAGGCCTTAATGAAGTAAGTTTTCAGCCCGTGTTGGCAGCAGGCATAGCCAAAGGCCTGGGCTAAGTGGGTTTTCCCTGTACCGGCCGGTCCAATGAAGGCCAGGTTACGGTGGGAATAGATGGCGTTCAGTGAGGGCAGGACCCGCAGCCGTTCCACATCCTTTCCCTTGAGCAACGAAAAGTCAAAGTTTTCAAAGGTTTTGGGTGCCTTTGTGGGAAGGCGGCTCATTTTCAGCAGTGTCTGGATCGTAGTCTGCTGCTTTTTTTCGCTGAGGTAAGAGAAAACCGCCCGCACCGCTTCCATCCCAGCTTCTGAGAGTTCCTGGTCTTCTGCAAACTGCGCAAATTCCTCTGCTGAGAGGTCCAGCTTCAGGACAGAGGCAAACACCTCAACCTGTTCAAAAATTGTCTCGTTCACACCGGCTCCTCCCTGTCAAAGTCAAATTTGGCAAAGGAGAGATTACCGGACGGCTGAGGCAGTTGCTGGATCTGTGTCTGCACAGGAGCAGTTGGAAATTCCTCTGGTTGTATCAGTGCTTCATATTGGCCCTCACAGAAGCTGTCCCTGCGGCTCCAGGTCACATCATGAGTGGCAAGGAGTGCTTTCAGACCTGCTGAATAGATGTACAATGTATCTCCGCTGCGCTCTACCCTGGCTGTAGCACCGGGATAACTGTACGGCACCCCGAAACGGCGGCCCTCGTAATTGACAAACCCGTCAAAGGAGATCCGGCGTTCCGGGCAGAGATAGAGCCGCACCGACTCCGTCTCTGGCAGAATGCGCAGCTGTTCTCCGCATACTGCTCCGTGGATCTGCTGGGGCACCCCGTCCACCACCCGGTGGTAAGTACCATTTTGCCGGTTACACCATTCCAGCGCCTGCCAGTTCAGGTCGGTAACATGGTAGAATACCCGGCCAGTGAGAAAGTTGTCTTTCACAAATCGCACCAGGCGCTCTACCTTGCCTTTGGTGAAGGGGTGACGGGATTTGCAGAGCTTTGTCTCAAAACCAAGGTTTTTCATGAAGACCTCGTAGTCCTTCTGCCAGACCGGATGGCCCTCCAGATCCCGGTGAAACACAACGCTTTTCATATTGTCAGTCAGGACTGTCAACGCCGGACGGAAAAAAATCTAAAACGCCGGACAGAAAATGACCCAAACGCCGGAACTCCGTCCGCCGGTCAGTTATCCGCCGGAAGCTCAGCTGGAGGAACCG
>NZ_NFHG01000026.1 GCF_002159265.1 Flavonifractor sp. An82 | reverse complement strand
ATTTGGATGTGGAGGTTGCGCGTCTGAAGCTGATGAAAGCTGACCATCAGAGCAAGCAGTACCGCCTGGAGGATCAGTTGCTCAAATACTTCCCCCAGGAAATCGAAACCAACAAGGGCTTTATCAAAGGCTTTGAAGCGGATCTAGAGACCTTGGCCGCCCATCCTCACCCGGAGGATGGCTTTGCGGGGATGGAGATCCGGGGCGATGTGCTGACCGACAAAGAAAACGCCGGTGCAGCCCTGCTGGACGCCTGTAAGGAGGTCAAAGGTTCCGAACCGGTGCAGATTGGCAGCTACCGGGGCTTTACTATGTCCGTGGAGTTTTCCGCTTGGAAACAGGAGTATACGCTGCTGCTGACCTCGTTGTCCGCGTCAATCAGCCGCAGCAGGAGGGCCTTAGCCTCCCCCTCCAGCATGACGGCAAGCTTTTCCTCACACCGTTCCGCCCGGCCCATTGCCTTCTCCAGCTCGGAGTCCATATCGATCTCCCGGTCGTGGGGCCGGATTTCTCCGTAGTACAGATCCTCCAGTGTTTTTCGCATGGCTCTCGCCTCCTTCGCAGCACCACACAATACCGCAGAAGGATGAAAATAGCCACCCCAAACCGGCAGAGTTAACAGATCCTTATCATTTGGCTGCCCGGAGTATCTCTTTGTCAACGGCATCGCATTTGCGCCTCAGCAAGGGCTTCCTTCTTTGTTTTGCGGCGCAAGTTTTGCGTTCTCAGGCCACAGCGTCGGTCAAAACGGCCGGAACCGGCTGGGAACACTGGACTTCTCAAATCGCCGACCACCTAAAACCGCCGACTGTGGCGAAAAGGTGCACCTTCCGCGAAAGTCGGAAAAGCCCCGCACTGCGGGGCTTTGTGGCCGGGAGATGGGCGCTTGCGACCACCTCCCTTTATCCTAGTACGAAAATCGAACACCCCCAGAGGGCCCCAAACCGGGGCCCCCGGGGACGTTTTTCTTCTGGAATTGAATGGCCTAGATTATCAAGATTACCGCGTCATGACTGCCCAGACAGCCGCCGCCCCACACACGGCCCAACGCCGTTCAAGTACCCTTGACATGGGCACCGCCTCCATCCTCACTTCGAAAACGGCACACAGGGCTCACACGGCCGCGACAGAGGCCTTCCAGTGGTCGTCTGTCTCTCATTTTGGAGTGGGTGCGGGCCATTCCCACAAATGCGCCGGCTGCCACTTGCGGCAAGCCAGGCGCCCTGCTTGCCCCACCCGAGAGTTGATAAACGCATCCTCCCTTGGTACCCCTTGACCTAATGCCCCTGGTGACGCCACTTTTCCGGCGGTCCCGTACTTGCTTGCTACTTCGTACGGCTCTCCATGGCCTGTTCACCGACGTTTAGGGCAATAGTACGCTGCTATGGGCAACCTTTGCCGCATATTGTCTCCCGCTAGTATCCCCGGCCTTATGAGGCTTCACATGAAATATCTGGTAGGGGCACTTCACATGCAAAACTGCTCAGAGAGGCAGCGGGTACCCACAGGGCACCTACCGCACGGTTTCTGGGTGCGTCGGGCCTGTATTTCCGGGATCATTTTCACTGTGGGCAAATAGGACGCGCCAGAATATACCGTGGCCTAGTTCGATACAGACGACGTCTCACCAGCGTGGGTGACAGGGAGGGAGAACTTAGGTTTACCGCGGTAGAGCAGTCCGCCCACAAACATACCGATGATCGATGGGATCAGCCAGGCAAATCCCATCTCCGCCAAGGGGAAGATGGACATCAGATGCTTCAGCCACTCCAGGTTTGGGAATACACTGAGCACGGCGTCACCCAGGCTCAGAATCAGGGCCACCAAGACACCCCCCTTATAGAACCCGTCGTTGGGAAGGAAGCGATTCAGCAAGCCCAGGACCGTAGTGACGATACACGCCGGGTAGATCACCAGGAAAATGGGGGTAACATAGTTGACAATATTCTGCACCCCTGTGATCCCCATGAACACACCAATCAGGCAGGCGATCAGAAGCAGGACCTTATAAGGAATTTTCTCCCGGAAAAAGGTATACAGGAAGGAGACCACCGTGCTGCCCAGGCCCACCGCTGTCGTCAGGCAAGCCAGGGTCACGGCGCCGCCCAGGCATGCAATGCCCGCGGTCCCCATAATCTGCCGGATCAGGCCGGAGAGGAGGACCGTCTGTGGGGTGTCCTGCGGATAGATCCCACTGCCCGTCGCGCCCAAATAGGTCATGGTACCATAGACGGCAAACAGGGCCGCAACACACACCAGGCCGGCGGAGAAGGCGGCCTTTTTACTGGCCTTCCGGTCGTATCCGCGCCGGCGGAGATCTCCTATGATGACACCGGCAAACAGGATACCCACCGTGAGATCCCCGGTGTTATAGGCAGTGAGCAGGGCCGAGCCGAAGGGGTTTTCAATGCCGGTATCAACCGGCTGTCCCACGGGGTCCACAACGCCTTTGATGAGGACAACGGCCAGTAGGATGAGTAGCAGCGGAGTCATGTACTTGCCCAATTTGTCAATCACGGATTCCCGGTCTTTGGCGAAGAAGTAGACCAGAGCAAAGAATACGATGACCGTGATCCAGATCGGGACATCTGGAAACAGGGGCGCCACCGCGAGCTCATGGGTGGAGGCCGCGCATTTCGGCAGGGTGGAGCCCATGGCAAGCAGGGTACTGTTGACCAGATAGAAGGCATCGTAGAATTTTGGGTGTACATGCCCCATCAGCGATTCCGCGCCCTCTCCCACATTGTTGATCGACCAGAGGGCGAGCACCGGAAGGATGATGCCGCCCAACAGCAGCCCCATGGCGCCCAGGAACCAGGCGCTACCGCTGAATAGCCCGATCTGAGGCGGGAAAATCAGATTGCCGGCACCAAACATCGTGGAGAACAGCGCCAGGCCGGTGATGATGCTGTCTTTTATAAGATGCTTTTTCATTGCTTGCTCCCTCTCTTCTGCCCGGCGGGTCAAGCCAGGCTGTCACGGATGGTGAGATAGGTCATGTTGGGCACGTGCTCAAATGTGTACTTCATGTGTACCCGCTCGGTCACCTTGTGCCCGTCCTTGCCGAAGGTGCCGATGTTCACCACGGGCACGTTGATCTCGCGAACCAGATCCACATCATAGAAATACTTGGTCTTCCAGGACGGCATATTCTTCCCCATGGCCGCGATAGTGGACACGTCGTCGCTGATAGCCATAAAGCTGGAGTCGGAGATATAGGGGTAAAACATGCGGATCTGGATAGGATTGACGCATACAGGCTGCACTGTCTGGACAGCCCGCTCCACAGCGGCGAGCAATTCCTTCTCCTTCTCTGTCTTGCCCGTCATCTCGATGCGGGCGGAGAAGATGGAGCCGAAAAACACCACAATCATGGGGGACTTATCCTCATCCCAGCGGCAGGCCTCTTCTATGACCCGGACACTGAACAGCCGCAGATCCAGGGCTGGCTCGTCGGCATTTAGTTGCTGGGCGAAGCGGAAGATGTGCTCCCGGAACTCCGGGCCGCGGCGCCGCTCCAGATAGTCGCAGTACTCCTCCCAGGTGTACACCCGGCTCTTCCAGGGCAGGGGCTCATAGTCCACATGGCTCTTCTCGCAGTACCGTCGATAGGAGGCGTTGACATGGCGGATGACGTTGCCAAAAGCCTCTACCGCCTTCTGACGGCTCACGGCCATCACATCCACCGGGGACATGCTGTGGGTAAAGAAGTTGTAATAAGCATAGCCCGCCAGGGCGGTCTGCACTGTATAGCCTTCCTTGAAGTCTGCCTGCTTCAGGGAGATGGGCGGGACCGTCACTTCCCCCTGGGCCTCGTCACACAGGTCGGTGTTCAGCTCCATCAGGCGGGTGAGCTCTGACAGAATCAGGTTGGGATCCAGGCCGCCGTAGGCCTGTCCCACATGGGTCTCCTTGCCCCGGACATAAAAGGAGGGCAGGAGCTTGCCAATGCTGCCGAAGTAGATATATCGGTTGATGTCCGCCAAGTTGTAGCCGGTAGAGTAGTCGGCATTGATGCAGGCGATATAGTCAAACCCCTCTTTTTCCTTCAGCCGTTTGAACTCCTTCAGGCCGGTGAGGATACCGTGGGAATTGTCCTCCTCGTCGCACTCGGCGTAGGCAATGAGGTTACCGTCCAGCTCCTCCGGGTGCTCCGAGAAATATTTAATGAGGTACATATGGCCCGCCACGCCGGATTTCATATCCAGTGCACCCCGACCGAACATATACTCCCCGGAGGCGATGTCTGCCCGGACCTCCTCGCCGATGTCCAGCTCCAGCAATTTTTCCGGCAGATGATCCGGGTCAAAGGCGAAATCCCTGAAGACGCCGTAATCATCCACCCCCACGGTGTCGATGTGACCGATGAGGATCACAGTGCGGCTGGAGGTTCCCTTGGTTCCCTTCACATAGGCGTAGGCGCTGTGCCGCTCCACGAAATCGTTTTCTGTCTGGATTAGCCGGGCCTGCTCCGGATGCCGCTGGAAGTAGTCCAGTCCCATATAGTACTCATAGATATACCTGGCGCAGTTGGTTTCACCTTGGGGCTCCCGGACAATGCTGGGGATGGATACCAGCTCTTTGGTCAGGCGCCTGACCTCCTCGTAACAGTCCAAATACATGGCAGAATCCTCCTTCATTTTACAGGATGCGTTAGATCACAGCAAAGGAGATGCCATCAGTGAACACATCATATTTTGTGCCGTAAACAGCAGAAAACTTCCGAAACCGACACCGGTTTCGGAAGTTTTCCAGAAAGGGAGGGAATATATTCTGCGCAAAAATTTTTTAAAAATAAAAAATTTTTGCGCAGAACCGTCAGAACTGATACTTCTGTAATTTGTATTGTAGCGACTGCCGGGAGATCCCCAGCAGCCTGGCCGCATCCATCAGGTTCCTTGTTTCGCTGATGGCCTGGCCAATCAACTGCTTCTCGAAGTCCGCCATCTGCTGAGGCAGGGTCCGCCCGCTGTCAAAGCGGGGCTGCTTTTCCAGACGCCGCCGAAACAGGAACTCCGGCAGATCCCGGATGGTGACCGTCTCGGACTCCGCCGTGTTGAAGCAGCTCTCCATCACGTTCTGCAGCTCCCGGATGTTGCCCGGCCAGCCGTAGTGCGCAAAGAGATCCATTACCATAGTGCTCACGCCGATGATCTGATGATGCATTTTTTGATTCAGCCGTCGGATGAAGTGCTCTGTCAACAAGGGGATATCCTCCGGCCGCTCCCGCAGAGGGGGCAGACGCAACTGTACCACCCCCAGCCGGTAGTAGAGATCCTCCCGCAGCCGCCCCTCCGCGATACAGGTGAAGGGGTCCTCATTGACGGCAGAGATCACACGCACATCCACCGGTGTGGAGGCTGCCGCTCCCAGCCGGCGGATTTCTTTGTCCTCCAGCGCCTTGAGAATCTTAGACTGCAGGGCGATATCCATGGAGTTGAGCTCATCCAGGAAGAGTGTGCCATGGTTGGCCAGCTCAAACAGGCCGGGGCGATCCTCCGCCTGGGTATAGCTCCCTCTGGTGGTTCCGAACAGAATACTCTCCAGCAACGTGCTGGGGATAGCTGCGCAGTTTTGGGAGAGGAAAGGCCCATCCGATCGGTTGCTGTGGCTGTGGATAGACTGGGCAACCAGCTCCTTCCCGGTCCCCGTCTCCCCCACAATCAGCACCGAGGACGGATTGACCGCTACCCGCCGGATTTTTTCCTTAATATCCAGCATTTTAGGGCTCTTCGTAATAATGTCATCCAACGTATACAGGCGCTTCCTGGGCCGCTTGCGCTGAAGGCTCCGGTCAGGCATCCGCTCCAGCAGCGTCTTGTCCCCATAAACAGATGCCTCGATGGCGCCAATAATTTCGCCGTTCACTTTGATTGGAAAGGTGGAATTGACGAGGTAGAGCTGTTCCCCGCGGTAATTGGTTACCATTTGTCTTTCGTCGAGAATTTCCTGCCCATTTTTTAGTACCCGCATAATACTGCTGGTTTCTTCTGTGAGGCTGGGATAGTTTTCCAGGATATGCATACCTGTAACATGGGCGCTCTTTAAATTGTTCACTTCGTTGGAAAACATGATGGAGTATTCAATAAACCCCTTACAGTCCGTGATGATAATGGCATCCGTGCGTTCGTACAACCCAAGAACACTGTCCAAATAGCTATTTAACATATTTTCCCTCCCCGTAATCGTACTGCACCAACAGGAGAAAGAAGGAACTCCGCCATCCCGGGCTGCTCCTACTCACATAGAATCTGCGGAATATTTGCGCTGTAAGTCAACTCGATGCGATTTCATACATGTATTGTATAGCGAACTCCGAAGAAGCGCAACCGTATTCTCCATCGCTACCTACAGAATTGTGCAAGAAAATATTTTATGCTATAGTTTAGTAAAAAACGGAGCTGCGGCCGCACGGATTTACGAGGAGGGACACACCATGATCGGAAAATGGTTGAATTACATGTCCAGGCTTCACGACGGCGTGGATGCCATTCTGATTGCAGATCGTCATGGAATAATCGAATATTCCGCCATGTTTTCAGAGCAGGAGAACGGTCTGATTGACGAGGGCTTTATCGGGAAAAATATTCTGGAGGTGTATCCGGAGCTGACCAAAGAGACCTCCAGCCACTTCCGGGTGATGCGGACGGGGGAGCCGATCCTCAACGAGAAGCAGGTGCTCACCGACTTCCGGGGCAGGCGGGTCATGCTGGTCACCTCCACCTTTCCTCTGGAGGACAATGGCACGGTCATCGGCACTATGGAGACCTCGGTGTTCTATCACAAGGACTCCCAGCTGGACGGGAAGAACCACTGGCTGACCAATCCCCACACGGGCCTGTTCCGCCTGGAGGACATCATCACCCGGAATTCGGAGATGCTGGCCCTGAAGGACACCGTGCAGCGGGTGGCCGCCAACCCCTCTCCGGTGCTGATCTGGGGGGAGACCGGCACGGGCAAGGAGCTCTTTGCCCAGGCCCTCCACAGCCACAGCACCAGATCCAAGGGCCCCTTCATCTCCCAGAACTGCGCGGCCATTCCCACCACCCTGCTGGAGAGCACACTGTTCGGCACCACCCGGGGGAGCTATACCGGCGCGGAAAACCGGAAGGGCCTGCTCAAGCAGGCCGACGGTGGCACCCTCTTTCTGGACGAGGTCAACTCCATGGATCTCTCCCTCCAGGCCAAGATATTGAAGGCCATTGAGGAGAAGAAGTTCAGGCCCGTGGGCGGAGAGCAGGATGTGCACAGCGATGTGCGCATCGTCTCCGCCATGAACGTGGATCCTATCACCGCCGTGCGGGACGGACTGCTCCGGCGGGATCTGTTTTACCGGCTGGGGGTGGTGCAGCTGGCCCTGCCGCCCCTGCGGAAGCGGCCGGAGGACATTCCGCTGCTCACCGACTTCTATGTGGAGCGGTACAACCGAAAAATGGAGCGGACGATCACAGGGGTCAGCGAGCTGGTGCGCAACGCCCTGCTGGCCTACGACTGGCCCGGCAACGTGCGGGAGCTGCGAAACGCGGTGGAGTCGGCCTTTAACCTGTGCACCGGCTCTGTGATCCAGCTCAGCGACATCCCGCGGTACATCTTTTACCACGAGGAGGAAAAAGCGGTGGAACCGGCGGAGGAGGCCCTGCCGGACGGCATGGGCCTGCAGGAGGCGGTGCGCCGCTATGAGAAGGGCCTGATTGTCCGCACGCTGGAGCAAAGCCGCACCATTACGGAGGCGGCGGAGAAGCTGAAGCTGACCCGCCAGGCGCTCCAATACAAGATGATGAAATATCATCTGAATACCTGACTGCGAAAGGCAAGAAATTTTGCGATTTTGCGCAAAATTTCTTGCCTTTTTCCGTGTACAGCCAGCCTCATCGGCGTATCCCAACCGGGAAATGCCTGAAAATGCAGCCTTTCCTAACTAAATTCGAGAACCCTTCCGTGCTGGCATCCGGTTTGCTGAAATAGGGGCAGTGGTTTTACTTGAACCAACTATCTGAAGTTAGGAGAGGGTAAAAGATGGCAGAAAAAAAGAAACGGGGCATCACCTTCCCCCACATGTTCACACTGATCCTGCTCATCATCGCCGTGTGTACGATCCTGACCTATATCGTTCCGGCAGGTCAGTACGACACCTACGTAGATGACAACGGCGTGGAGGTCTTTGTGGACGGCAGCTACCACCGGGTGGAACAGACTCCGGTGACCCCCATGAAGGCGCTCATGTCCGTACAGGAGGGTATCATCGAGACGGCCAACATCGCGGCTTTCATCTTCGTCATCGGCGGCGCCTTTGGCGTGGTGGCAGAGACCAAGGCCATTGAGGCAGGCATCGGCCGTATCATCAAAAAGACCTCCAAACGGCAGGGGCTGCTCATCCCCATCATGATCTTTGTGGTGGGCTTCGCCGCCGGCTCTTTCGGCATGTTTGAGGAGTGCCTGGTGTTCATCCCCTTCCTGGTGCCCATCTGCATCGCCATGGGCTACGATTCCATCACCGGCCTGGCGGTGGCGATTGTGGGCAGCTCCAGCGGCTACGCGGGCTCCTTTGTCCAGCCAGCCAACGTGGGCGTGTCCCAGAGCATCGCCGGCCTGCCCCTCTACTCAGGCATGTGGTACCGCCTCATCATCCTGGTGGTGATGCTCACCATCGCGGCGGTCTATGTATCTCTTTATGCCCGGCGCATCAAGGCCGACCCCACCCGCAGCCTGATGTACGAATTCGATCGCCAGCGGGAGGAGAAGGTGGATCTGAACGACCTGCCCGAGCTGACCGGCACCCGCAAGGTGGTGCTGCTGGTCATGGGTGCCACCTTCGCCCTGCTCATCGTGGGCGTGCTCAAATGGGGCTGGTACATCAACGAGATCTCCGGCCTCTTCCTGGGCATGGGCATCATCGTGGGCTTTGTGGGCCGGGTGGGCCTCAACGGCTTCGGCGTCCTCTTCGGCCGGGGCGTGGCCGACTTCGCCACCGGTGCCCTGGCGGTGGGCTTTGCCCGCGGCGTGCTGATCGTGCTGGAAGAGGGCAACATCCTCCACACCATCCTGTACGGTGCTTCCGGCCTGCTCACCTCTCTGCCCACTGCCCTGACCGTGCTGGGCATGTACGTGTTCCAGAACTTCCTCAACCTGCTCATTCCCTCGGCCAGCGGCCAGGCGGCCACCTCCCTGCCCATCCTCCTGCCCATGGGCGACATGGCCGGCATCACCCGGCAGACCACCTGCATCATCTTCCAGATCGGCAACGGCCTGTCCAACAACCTGGTGCCCACGGCGGGCACCTTCATGGCCGCCCTGGCCATGGCCAAGGTCCCCTATGGCAAGTGGGCCCGCTGGTTTGTGCCCCTGCTGGGCCTCCAGTTCGCGGCGGGCGCGGTGCTGGTGCTGATCGCCAACGCCATCCAGCTCGGGCCCATGTGATAAGAAAGAAGGTATTTGCGTGAAAGAGGCAATTCAAAAGACGGTGGAGGGCTTCCTGCCGGAGCTGTGGGCGATCTCCAAGGAGATGTACGACAACCCGGAGCTGGGTCTGGAGGAGGTTCACGCCTCCAAGCTGCTGCGGGACTGGCTGGCGGAAAAGGGCTTCGCGGTGGAGGAGAACTTTCACGGCCTGCCCACCGCCTTCCGGGCGGTCTATGGCTCCGGCAGGCCGGTGATCGGATTCCTGTGCGAGTACGACGCCCTGCCCGAGGTGGGCCACGGTTGCGGCCACGACCTCATCGGCGTCATTTCTGCCGGTGCGGCGGCCGCCCTGCGGCAGGTAGTGGACAAATCCGGCGGCACCCTCGTCGTATACGGCACCCCTGACGAGGAGATCACCTGCACCAAGGTCCAGCTCACCGACGAGGGCGCCTTTGACGAGCTGGATGCCGCCCTCATGCTCCATCCCTATCAAAAGACCTGCGGCCGGATGGGCAGTATCGGCATCTATCCGGTGCAGTATGAGTTCTTCGGCAAGAAGTGCCACGCCAACGAGGCCGGGCCGGGCAGCGACTGCATCAACGCCCTGGATGCCGCGGTGCTGGCCTACACTTCCATCAATCAGGTCAAGCAGTATCTGGATGCCAACATCTACGGAATCCTCAACAGCGGAGGCACCCTGCCCAACATCATCCCGGACTACGCCTCCCTGCGCTACTACATCCGCTGCGACCAGGAGTGGAAGACCCGCCGGGCGGTGGACCGGGTTACCCACTGCGCCCAGGGCGCGGCGGACAGCGTGGGGGCCGAACTGAAAATCACCCAGTACCTCTGTCCCACCCAGCCGCTCCTGCTCAACGAGCCCCTGCTCCAGAGCTTTGAAGAGAACATGACCGCCCTGGGCGAGCCGGTGGAGGTGGAGGAGAGCAACCGCCTGTCCACCGATGCGGGCAACGTGAGCTTCCGGGTGCCCACCCTCCACGGCATGATCGGCATCCATAGCTGCAAGGGCCTGGATCTGCACACCGAGGAGTTCGCCGCCCAGACGGTCACCGAGAGCGGCCGGGAGGCCACCCGGCTGGGCGTCTGCGGCCTGGCGGGCGTGGGTTATGACCTGCTGACAAAGCCCGAGCTTCTGGCCGCCGTCCGTGCGGACTTCGACCGGGGCATCCGGGAACAGGACGAGAAAGGAGTTTAACCATGCTGCTGCATAATTCTGTTACAGAGGATCCCACCATCTGGGCGGGCCTGAACCATCCGGAGCTCTCCCTGGAGGATGTGGACATTGCGGTATTCGGCATCCCCTATGACGGGGGCGTCAGCTTCCGCTCCGGCACTTGCGAGGCACCCCAGGAGCTGCGGAAGATCACCCACACCATCTCCCCAACCACCGAGGACTTCCGGGACATTTCCCCCCTGAAGGTGAAGGATCTGGGGGACTGCGTAGGGAAAGACCGGGACGAGATGTTTGCCGAGGCGGAGGAGCTGGCCTTCAAGGCCGTGACGGCGGGCAAGTTCTTCACCATGATCGGCGGCGACCACTCGGTGACCATCCCCGTCCACCGGGGCATCAACCGGGCCGTGGATGAGGACTTCGGCATCATCCACATCGACGCCCACTTCGACCTCTGCCACGAGATGCACGGGGACATTCTGTCCCACGGCTCCACCGAGCGGCGGGCCACCGAGCTGTCCCATGTGGGGGACAGCGACCATCTCTACTTCCTGGGCATCCGCTCCATCGAGTCCGACGAGCTGGACTTCTACCACAGCAACAAGGTCAACGTCCTCTCCGCCGCGGAGATCGACCACCAAGGCGTCCCGGCGGTGCTGGAGCAGGTGGTGGGCCACATGAAACGCTTCTCCAAGGTCTACATCACCCTGGATATCGACTGCCTGGATCCCGCCTACGCCGCCGGCACCGGCACCCCCCAGTTCGGCGGCCTCACCGCCCGGCAGCTGCTGGATCTGCTGAAGGGCCTCTTTGAAGGCCTCAACATCATCGGCATGGACGTGGTGGAGGTAGCCCCCAAGCTGGACCCCTCCCTGGCCGCCCTGTTTGCCGCCCGGAAGATCGTTACCGAGTGCTGGGCGCATCACTACTTTAAGAACCTGAATCCCTGACAGAGGCGCCCTCCCCAACAGGGCAGCTATTAGAGCCTCAAAAGGCTTCAAGGCAGCTGCTGCCGCGGCTGAAGATCCCAAATTCTCCCCCTTCAGCCAGAGAAGGCCCGGCAGAATTCTATTCTGCCGGGCCTCTTTTTTGCCCTTCGTTGCATTGATAGGGCAAATGGTTGCTTTCTATAATGGAATTAGCGGCAACAAATCATCTCCTGCCAATGGTGAAGTTTCTGCTTCTGAAGCGGGCCATTCTCTTGTTTATTGCAACGCAAAATCTGAGGTTGGCAAAACTTTGACCCATAATCTGACCCAGAACAGGAAAAATTCGTGCGGAACAGAACGCATAAGGCCTCCGGGATTTGGCAGATTTCCGGAACAAAAAGGGCTGAAAAGTGCCTGAAACCAACAGATTGAACCGTCGGCATCAGCTCATAACCCGGAGGTCGGTGATTCAAACCATTCCTCCACAACCATAAAAGTACCACATTCCAATGGAATGCGGTACTTTTTCCACCTATTTTTGCGTCTCAAACACTTTTTTAACATAACGTCCTTCGAAATCGGCGTATGTCGCTATGGAGAGCACCGGGATCTACTGGCAGCCTATTTACGAAATGCTGGAGCCATGTTTTGATGGGCAGATCAGCATTCTGGTCGTGAATGCCCGCCACATGAAGAATGTGCCTGGGCGTAAAACGGATATGCGGGACGCGCAATGGATCGCCACATTACTCCGTGCCGGATTACTAAAGGGAAGTTTTATCCCAGATAAGACCTTCCGGGAACTGCGGCATCTGACCCGGTATCCAGATACTCTACCCATTCAGCGAACCGGTGGCCCTGGTGTGCAACGAGGCGGGGAAGCTGTTAAACCTGCCTCTGAACCGGGCACTGAGGGATGAAGAAGGCCGGATCTATGATATTGTCAGCGGAACCTTTTTCCTGTGTGGTGCTCCAGCAGACAGCGACACACTGGCGAGCCTGACCGAGGAGCAGATAAGCCGTTACGAACGGCGGTTTGCCCGCCCGGAGCTGTTCCTCAACATTGGCGGCCGGATCATCTGCCTGCCGGATCAATAACCATCGTTTATGAAACAGGGGCCGGGAGGGGTCAAAATCGCCCTTCCAGGCCCCTGTTTCTGTTTCAAAACCCGTATCAAAATCTATGTCTCACTTGCCGTGCGTTTCTGAGACGATGCGGAAAAGCTCTTTTTGAAAATGGCTCAGGAGCCCAGTTCATATCGGGTGCTCCTGGCCGCACCGACCTTGATGAGCTTCCCCTCCGCCACCAGCCGCTTCAGCACATTGCTGGCGGGGAACGCGGAGCAGCCGAGGAAGCCCTCTACGTCCTTACGGGTAATAGAGCCCTTTGCACGCAACAGGCGCAGTACATTATCCTCCTGGCTCAGGGTGGGGTCGAATCTGACCGCATCGGACGATACGGTCCCTTGCTCCGCACCCACGGCATTCCGGTTCGGAAGGGTGACCACGAAGGAGGCCGGGGCTGGGGCGAAAACCGGTTCCATCCCAGAGCCGGCATAGCTCTCCATGATCTTCTGGATACCGGTGCCGTAGCTCTCGATCAGTTCCAGTCGGTAGAAAACATTGGCGATGATCATATTCCTGGGCTGGGAAGCGCCTCCCTTGATATCGGCCAGGGTCAGTCCCTTGACCAGGCCGCCCAGGGAAATGAACTCCATCCGGTTTTCGTAGACATTGATGATAATGCTGCCGGAGTAGTCGTAGTCCCGATGGACCACCGCATTAAGCAGAGCTTCGCGGAGAGCCGCATCCGGATAGTCTGCATAGTCGATGCGGCGCAGGCCGTCATAGCCGGAGCGCAGGCCATTATTCAGAGTCAGGAAGTCGTAGGTCTCATCCACCTGCCGCAGAAGGGAACCGGAAAACTCCTTCCGGGTTTTGAACGTGCTCTTAGTGACCCCATCATAAACCGCACAGCGAATGATGTGCCCGCACTGGTCGGAGAGGAGCAGTGCCGCGTTGGTGTAGTAGCCATCCTCGTCCATCAGCCCCAGAGTCCGCTTGTGTGCGTCATCAAAGGCCAGATTCCGTTCGGCAAAATATCGGCTGGCATAGTCAAAGGTCAGATCCTGGTTGACGGACCGCATCTTATCAAATACAGTTCCGTCGCTCTCCTTGATCATCTCCCGGATGAACTCATCTGTGGCGGGCACCGAGGAGACCCCGTGACGCACAAAGACACCGGAAGGCTTGAGCCCCTTGTCAGACAGGTGGTATGGACGCTTCAGTCCTCGGGTCACTGCAACCCGGATGATGGTCTTTCCCTCCGTGTTCACTGCCTCAATGGAGGTATAGGCGGTCAGATCCGGTTTGATTCCATCCCGGATCATGTTCCCGATTTTCTCCATCTCGGATTCCGGATGCTCTACACCCGTGACCGTCCCGTCCCGGGCGACACCCACCAGAATCTCGCCGCCGTCTGTGTTGGCAAGGGCGACAATCTCCTTTTTGAAGTCGGTGTTGATGATCTCCTTCAGCTCTAGAATCGGGCTTTCCTCATACTTCACCGGAATGCACCTCATTTCGATATTTTCAAAATTATCTCTATTTACTACATAGTATCACCATTGATAGAAATATGCAAGCAACAAAATGGGCGGCCAGCGTCGCATGTTCCATATTTTTTGACTGGAGGTTATATTAGCATGAAATCAATTCTGCAATGGCTCTTTGAGAGTGAGCTAAACATCCCCATGGAGCAGGAGGAGGCGTACCAGTACGCCGAGGAGGGGGAGAAGGTGATCGACGCAAAGGAAGACGTGAACGTCCGCATCCCCCAGGAACTCCGGGAGAAGTGGCAGACATTTCTAAACAAGCAGGACAGCTACCACGAGTGGGAGAGGAGGATGGAGTTCGACAGAGGGTTTTACCTTGCAGTCCGCATCATCCTGGAGCTACTGCGGGGAGGGTTGAAGCTGTGAATCACCAGAAGATCGGCTATGCCAGGGTATCCACCATAGACCAAAACCTGGAGCGGCAACTGGACATGCTCTGCCAGCAGGGGGCCGAGATCATCTTTCAGGAGAAAATGACCGGCACCAAGCGGGACAGGCCGGAGCTAAACAAGCTGTTGGCCCATATCGCCCCTGGGGATGTGGTAATCGTGGAATCCCTGTCCCGGCTGGGCAGGAGCACCAAAGACTTGATTGAGCTGGTGGAGCTGATGCGGGAGAAGGGGGTACAGCTGGTGAGCATGAAGGAACAGATCGACACCAGCACCTCCACCGGCAAGCTGCTGTTCACCCTCATGTCTGCTCTGGCCCAGTTTGAGCGGGATGTGATTGCTGAGCGCACCCGTGAGGGCCTGAAAGCGGCCAGAGCTCGTGGAAGGAAGGGCGGACGGCCCCGGTGCGACCAGCGTAAGCTTCAACAGGCGCTGAAACTCTACGAGGCCGGGAAGCACACCGTGGCGGAGATTGAAGAATTGACAGGCATCAAGAGGGCCACGCTCTATCGGGCCAGAAATTCAGGATAGGAGATATGAAGAAAACAGTCAAGATCTGACAGGAATGACCGGAAGATGAGTGACAGCTCCGATGTGGCGCATAAAATCATAATAGTCTTTTTTCTTTCCCTGATAGCGGTGCCCGTCCACATAAGAAATCTGGTTCATAACAAAATGAATGTGGACATTCTCGGTGTTGTCATGTACAGCATACATAATCTGATACTCTGGTGCGTAATGCTGGATGATTGCCTGGGCAAACTGATTGGCCTGCTCTGCTGTCACCCCTTCCTCCCTGGAAAAACTTAGCTCTGAATGGCGTATGCGCTTACCACTGTTTTTCCCGAAGGACTCGGCTGTTTCCTCCGTTTCTTTCGACGCAGTATCCAGTGATGTAAGATTGCAGCCGCCTGTATAGACCGCTTTCTGCGGATTTGTGATATAATGAGTAGCATCCCAATAGGCATTTTCATCATAAAACTTGTGATGTTCCTGATAGCCAAAGACCTTATAGGTGGACATTGTCCTCATCTCCTGTATGGATTTTATTTTTCCTTTCTCTTTTATACTGTGGTAATAATCTCTCATTAACAATCATGTATTTTGTTTTCTGCTTTGTTAATGGTCACAAGGGGAAGGAAAACCTTCCCCAGGGGCCCCTTACTTCTATGTTGTTCCGTAATCAAAAATAATTTCTCACTCCCGATAAAGGCAAGAGAAAACCCTATACCAATGTTGGCGACGACAGGTAAGCAATCCCTGGCATTTGGGGCCGACATAATATGTGCATATAGCGGTCCGTTTTTTTCGCGAAATCTGGACCGCAACAGCGATGCCTCCTGAGACCATAGATGGTAAACTATGGCTGAACTCCGGCAAGGCCTCCGAGGCCAGTCTGGAGAAAGTCATATGGGCCGCAAGAAACAGGAGCGGCAGAAGGGAGCATCATTATGAGTCAGGCAAACTACACGGGTCAGGGAAGTCAGTGCGAGCAGTTGGACATCCGGTATACTCGCCGCACATATGAACAAGTGCCGCCAGCAGGTTCACAGGCGCCAGTACCCGGATTTCAGCAGCCGTTCCCTCCATCCCAGATTCCTGCACAGGGTTTTCCGCAGCCGATGCCCAACGCTCAACCGCCGGTAGTGGTGCAGTCGTGGGGGGTAGCCCCAGAAGTTGCGATACAGATGCAGGAAACGATTGATGAGTATCGGCAACGTTTGCGGGAAGTAGAAAAAAGGAGCGCTTTGAAGGAGGAGGCCCTCAAGAGGCTGTACAGCCCGGATAAGAAGGGCTACCTGGTCATGCTTCCAAGCGGGAAGCCACAGCGGATCACAGATTTCGTCTTCCTGGAGGCCAGACTCCTGCAGTTTGCTGAACCGTATCAGGTGACGCCTCACATCGAGCTGACCTTCAGCTGTGTGACCGAGCCGCTCTTGATCAGCGAGGATGTGTACTTCAACGACAAGAAGCTCATACACAGCCTTCAGCAGCACACCAACTCGAAGATTCTGCTGTATAGCTCCTTGAGGCATACAATGGCATTGATCCGCAGCGAAGCGGATTCCATGCTGATACCGGTATATATCCCCTACCTTGCTGGATGGGAAAAAATGGAAAACCTGTGGGACTTTCGGATTTTCTCTGGTTTTCGAGCCAGCGGGGGTTGTTCGGTTCCAATCCAGGAGCCTGAGCGGCCAAAGACCCCTCCCTTTACCGCGGCACAGACCGCCGCCGAGAACCAGATGAAAGCGTTCTCAGCGATCATGAACCCGGCAATGCGTAGCCTTTTGTTTCTGTGGCTCCATAGCGGCTTCTTGGCTACACTATTAAACGAATGGCAGTACCATATTCCCAGAGCTCTGTATCTCAGTGTGCCGGGAGGGACTGAGGAGTGTTATCTCACAGAACTTCTGAGTCTTAACAATGAGGCAGTTATCCCCCTCTCTGCTGACCCAGCCGAATTCTGCAGACAGCTGGCAGGGTGTAAGGATCACCTGTTGCTGGTGCGTGAAACAGACGTTGGGAAGTCGTGCCTAAAGAACTTGGAGCAGTTGAGCGATGCACAAAACACCAGGTGCGTGCATCTGCCCGGCGATAGTACGGTTCCATTTCACGCACTTTCGGTCGTCCTGGGCCGGGAGGACTCGCCACTGGGTGAATGGACAGAGATGATTCCGATCCACATGGAGAGGGAGGCCTTTGACTTAACCCTCTGCGAACAGCTCTGCTCGGATGGATTCAAAGCAGAGTACTGGTCGGCGCTGGCGGCGTATACGGTGCAGCACATTTCCGACCTTCAGAGATGCCTTCAGCAGGGAGGTATTTCAGCCCGCCGGGTCGCAGATGACCTAGAACTGTCAACGGACTGTGGAAGTGTGCTTGGGGTTCTGCGGGGAGTGGCCTCCTTCCTGACGGAATTCTATGAATATCTTTCGCTTTCCTTGGGCGAGGTGGTCGGCGACACCTGGGAAGATGAGCTGATCCAGGCCTTAGTGACAAGTTCCTGCAGGCAGGAGCTGACAGATGGCTTAGCGGAACTCTTTGCCAAAGCGGCGCGGAAATTAATCCGTGAAAAAAAGCTCGTCCTATACCAATGGGGGCAGTCGTGGACCCAGCAACCGCCCTATGGGGCTGTCTATCGTAACGCGGAGGCCTATGCATTCGACAGAGCGGCGTTTCAGGCAATTTGTCTGGAGGCTGACTGTGATCCGGTGGCGGTAAAGCGCGAGCTGGCACGCCGAGGGCTGCTGAAGGGAAAGCGTACCAACGCCGCGTCATACACAACCAGGTTGTCGGCCCGGAATGCCTATGGTCAGCGCCGCTATCTGCAGGTGTACTCTGTTGACCGCGAACTGATCGGTGTGCCGGGCGAGCCTTCCCCTGAACTGTCATAGAAGGGAGGGATTATCATGGATTTTACCTTGTTTGTAGGGTACTCCCGCGAGGGGGCCCCGCTTAAGTGGGATGATGCAAGCAATTCCCATGTCTATCTGTCCGGTCAAAGCGGCAGGGGGAAAAGCTACCTTCTCCGAGGGCTTATCGCACAGCTTCCTAGTCAGGGTGTACGCTGTATTGTCTTCGACTGCTCTGGAGACTATCGGCAGAGCAGTACGCTTGACACTGCTCATTGGGAGGCCGTCAATGTACGGGAGTTCGCTGCACAGCTTAATCCTTTTCGTCGTCTTCCACTGAGCGCACAGTATACGGAGGAGATTGAAGATGTTGCCGCCAGGCTATCGGGGATCATCATGGACGCATACCGCATCAAGGGGAATGCTCAGCCGGTGTATCTGCGGGACGCGGCAGCAGAATATCTTCGTACTGCCGGGACAGCCCCCAGCTTTTCCAACCTTGCGGAGTGGATCTGCATGGAGCAGGGGCGAGCACGGAAAATGGAAGCCACCACAGCCCGCCTCCGTGACCTGGGCCGGTTCTTTCCTGGCAGTGGACATGGTGTGGATTGGAAGTTGCGGGAACCCGGTATCAAAGTGTTGCAATTTGACACAATTTTGGATCGGGCGGTTCAGACGGTCATCACGGAGGTGCTCTTGGCAGATCTGTGGGGAGAGAAGCTGTCCTCCGGAAATGATACTTGCCCGGTGGTCGTCGTGGTAGACGAGTGCCAACGATTTCGGTTCCGCGAGGAGAGCATCCTCACACGGATTCTGCGGGAGGGCCGCAAGTACCACCTTAGTGGTTGGTTTGCTTCGCAGTGGATCGACGATGAAGATGCGCTGAAGGCACTGGATCAGGCTGCGCTGAGGGTCTACTTCTATCCAGACGACCGGAACGTCTGTAAGTTGGCAAAGACACTGAGTTCAACATCACAACAGCGGAAGGCCTTTATGCAATTGATCTCACGGTTGGAGGTAGGGTACTTTCTCTATCAGGATGGACAGGGCAAATGCTTGATAGGGGGTGCGCCGTCAGCCAGCGGCGCTCCCACAGAAAGCGCGGAAGACCTGAAGATCTGCTAAAGTTTTGCTAAATCCTGAGATCGGGGCCCTAAATGGGTCCCGATCCAAGGGATATTTTTAAATTACAGGATCAATTTAGCAAAAAATAATACATATGGGCCAGGGAGGAGATATAGGGATGAATAGTCACGAAACTGTAGGGGAGCCTACTGGCAAATCACAAGCATTGGAGAAACTGCTTATGGGAACTATTAGAAAACAAGTATTTGAAATGTCATGTCAGCCACCATCTGATAAACAAAAAATTCCAAATGATTATAAAAAATGGTTAATCAACTTTATAGAAAGCCCCAGCAACATATGTTTCGATTCTCTTAAAAAAGAGACTATAAAATGTGGTCTGTGCCAAAATGCAATTAAAGAAGAGGCCATAAAATGCCGTGACTATAACCTCAAGCACTATCTTCTACAGAAGTCTTCAATTCCTGCAAATCAAAAAGCACAAGCCAAGAAAAGGGGGAATTTAGTTAATATTTTCCATTATAACACATCGGAAATACAAGAATTGATAGAGAAGACCACCAACCAGCTGATAAGTTTAGACCAGGGCAAAGAACTAGATGATGTTTTGTGTCAAACAAAAGCTGGTGAAGTAATCCAGCAGTTTTCTGAAATATTAGAAAATTCCGAAAAGAGAGAGTTTTCTTATTTAATGGAACCAGCTCACTATTTTGTAATATACGATCTTCCTCAACTAAAGTATTTATCATGCCGCCGAAAGCGTCTTCATAAAGGGATAGATAATCCTGTTAAGGATATATCTGAAATTGATTTGCCAAAATGGTGCGCATCAATCTTCAATATGTGCAATTCCAAGCGAAAACAATTACAAGAAGGCGCACCCTTCCAAATTGAATATACTACGGAAAAAATAGGTAAGCAAAGGGGAAGGGAAGTATTTCGTACCCTCCCAATTTGTCAAGATGGGCGTTTAGAAGCATACGGCCGGTTTATAGCCAAGCGGGGCCGGGCTGAAATGGTTCATTCATTTATATATCAAAATCGTGCAACAGCTGAAGGACAGCTTAGTAAACATAGTGAAGACCCCTTTTGTGATGAAGATGCTTGGTATTATGAAATGTGCTCTGGTGTATCTTTGGTAGCGGAATTGGCATCATGTATAAAGACGATTGAAGAAGAAAACGAACATCGCGCTGGAGTATCGACATCAAATTTAGATGGTTCGGAACGTTGGAAAAATTGTTTTGAGCCATGTATACTCGAAGCTCTTAAAAGATTTAGGCATTTTATTATTCGTTGCCCAGCGGTATACTGGAGAATTGTATGCCTTAGGAAAGTAATATGTGACCTCAATAAATTTTGTATCGGATTAGAGGATATTCAAACAATTTCACGTCAATTGCCAAGCATATATGATATTGTAATCCCCCATAGTCTAAGGCCAGCGTCTAAAGAGCAGTGGATTGAGAGGGGAGTCGATATATTTGGAGCGCTAATTTCGAGTGAGTACAATAAAATTCAAGTTAACCAGCTTGATTATCCTAATATTTCCAGCGCGGGGACGATGTGCGGAATTGAAATGCCCTTATGGGAACCATATAGTTCCTATTGCTATTCTATAGACCCTATTGGCCATATTCTGGGAGAAACCATAAGGAATCCTTCTTTGATATTTCCGGATAATTCCTGGGGTAACGTATTTTGGCCAGCTGCATACATGGATTTACGCATAGGCGATTACGGTCTCCATGTAATAGCGTCTCATGCAGAAGTTAAGCCCTTCTCTGTATCTGGAGTTAATTGTTCCGACGCGCCCTATCTCAGATTTTGTTTAACTCACCAAGATCCGGGAATTAAAGACCTTATAGAAGAGGCCAGGGTCTTGTCTAAAGCAAAAATAAATGTGAAACTAAGGGAGAAGGCGGGCATTTTTAAGATTTTTAATGATGTTCACCGTTCGCTATATTGTGACGATAAAGGTTTTTTCGATATGCCAATATGAGCCAGGCTTAACTGGTCCGCATCTCAACAGGATGCGGACCAGTTTTTTCCCTCAAAACGGACCGCTAAATCGAAGACCAGTTGTATCCCTCTCTGCTATACTGATCGCGTCTGGACGGGCTGATCAGTTTGAACAGCAGCAACAAGCTCAGGGATAACGCTGAACGCGGCCGGCAGCGGGCGGTCATTCCCTGTCTATCTCGTACCTTGACATGAAACGACAGGAGGCCAATATGAAAGAGTCCTACTATGTAACCGCTGGGGGAAACGGCGGTATTATCACCGGCGACTATGCGAACGCCCTTCTGTGTGGGCATTATATGTGCGGCGAGGTCCTCATCCTGGAGTTCGGGGACTTTGAATCCGCCGAGGAGTACCTTCTAGAGCATCTCGCCGAGGCCGCCCCGCCTGGGTGCCTGCTGCCGGAACACTGCCGGCTGAACGAAATGGTTTCCACCCCTAGGCGCATCATTAACTCATGATCTCACTTGTATGGGCCTGCCGGGGCTGCATACCGGCCCCAGAAGGCCCATACCCTAGAGTATCCTGACACAGAAAGGAGGCGGCGGCTATGGCACCGCAGGCCGCTCAGAACAACAGAAACGATGCTTGGCGGATCTCCCGCTGCTTTGAGGGGGACAAGAGCCCGGAGGAGCTGCTCCGGGCCCTGATCCAGGCCCACAGCAAGTAAGCCCCGGTACATACCGACATTGTGACAGGAAGGAGGTGGGGCGGTCATGGAAATCTGGAGGACGGCGGCGTATCTGCGCCTGTCCCGGGAGGACGGCGACAAGGTGGAGAGCGACAGCATTGCCAACCAGCACAAGCAGCTGGAGCAGTATCTGGCGGAGCATCCGGAGCTGGAACTGGCGGACTACTATGCGGACGACGGCTATACCGGCACCAACTTTGACCGCCCCGCCTTCCGCCGCATGGAGGCGGACATCAGCCAGGGGAAGGTCAACTGTGTGCTGGTGAAGGATCTGTCCCGCTTTGGCCGGGACTATATCGAAGTGGGGCGCTATTTGGAGAAAGTCTTCCCCGCCCTGGGGGTACGCTTCATCGCCATCAACGACCACGTGGACAGCGAACGGGGGCGCTATGATATGCTCCTGCCCATGAAGAACCTGTTCAACACCCAGTACGCCCGGGACATCTCGGACAAGGTGCGCTCCGCCATCCATACCAAGCAGCAGCGGGGCGAGTTTGTGGGGGCCTTCGCCAGCTATGGGTATCGGAAGGACCTGGACAACCACAATCATCTGCTGATCGACCCTCCGGCGGCCCAGGTGGTACAGCGGATCTTCGATCTCTTCGAGCAGGGAGAGGGAAAAGTCAGAATTGCCAAGCTGCTCAATGCAGAGGGGGTTCCCAGCCCCAGCGAGTACAAGCGGCTCTCCGGTGAACGCTACCACAACGGCCGGCGGCTGGGGCAGACCACCTACTGGACCTACGCCACGGTCCACCGTATCCTGCAAAACCAGATGTATGTGGGGGATATGGAACAGGGCCGCGCCTTACGCCCCACCATGCACGGCAAAGCAAAACAGAAGGCGCGGGCAGACTGGACGGTGGTTCCCCACACCCACGAGGCCATCATTGACCGCGCCCAGTGGGAGCGGGTGCAGGAACTTCTTGGCAAGCGGACCCGCCAGTTGAATTTTGAACAGAACCAGAGCCCCTTCGCCGGTTTCCTCCGCTGCGGAGACTGTGGGCGGGCCATGGTCAAGACCCGGAGCGCCGGCGGCATCTATTACAACTGCGGCTCCTACAAGCGCTATGGCCCCACCGTGTGCAGCAAGCACAGTATCTCCCACAAGGTGTTGGAGGAAATCGTGTTGGCGGATCTCAACCGCATCATCGCCGCTGTCCAGGACTGGAAGAAGCTGGCCGACGAGCGGGCGGAGTGCCCCCGGCGGAATTTTCAGGCGGAGCAAAGCCGGCTGGAGATCAGTCTGGAGCGGATACGGGAACGCAAAAAGCGCTCCTATGAGGACTACCAGGACGGCCTGCTGGGCCGGGAGGACTATCTCCGTTACCGGGAGGACTATGAGCGACAGGAAAAGGCCCTTCATGTCCAGATGGAGCAGCTCTCCCAGGCTGTGGAGTCCGACCCGCTGCACCACCCCTGGGTGGAGGCGCTGCTCCGCTATGGGAAGCTGACCGAACTGGATCGCGTCACTGTGGCAGAGACGATCAAACAGATCCGAATCTTCGAGGATGGACACGTTGAGATTACATACACCTTCTCTAACGAGCTGGGGCTTCTGGAGGCGGAGGGAGGGATTACGGTCTGAGCCGTAATCCCTCCCGACTTATTTTGAAAATTCAATTTCTTTTTTGCAAAATTCGGTTGCATTTGCAAAGAGGATTTGCTAAACCGCTTGTAAATCAAAATAGGAAGGACATCCCATGCCGGCATTAGAACTGCTGAAGTTTGTCAAAACGGTTTGCAGACAGAAGGCGAAAGGACAGAGCGTGGAGGTAAAAAGCGCACATGTGGACGGCCCCAGACAGCTCTACGACACCCTGTCCAGTTTCTCCAGCCAGGACAGCGGCGATATCAAAAGGCCTTTCAACCGGAGTACGCCGTCAAGCTGTCCACAAAAAATTTGACATGGAAAACAGACACGGTGCCCTTGTACGTATGCTTCTGCATCTGATGCCAGCTCTGAGCATAACACACAGAGACGGCACAGACAGTAAGGAACCTCCCCGACTCAATTGAGCCGGGGAGGTATAGCTTGGAATGAATGTTCACGCAGCCCGGCGGGACTCCATGGTCTTACGCCAGGTCCCCGGCGGCCTTGATCTTCACCCGGCAGGTATTGCCGGGGTAGTACTGCAGGGGTACGTCCTCCACGTCGATGATCTCCACGGTCTCCCGGACGGCGCCGGCCTGCACCGCCAGCTCCACGGCCTCGGCCTTGAGCTGCTCCAGGGCCTGCTCCCGGGGGAACTCATTGTAATCCACCAGCTTCTCGCAGGTGCCGGACACCTTGGAGATGGCCGAGCCGATGGCGTTGGCCACGCCGCCCTCGGCGGGCTTGGCCACGCTGCGGGCGCCGGAGAGCTTCTCCGGCAGGATGATGGAGCCGCCGCCCACCAGGATCACATCCACGTCGCCGGCGGACACCTTCATGGCGTCCAGGGCATCCTCCGCCAGGGTGGTGATGGCCGCCAGGGCCTTGCGGGCAAAGCCCTCGTCCAGGCCCATGACCTTCTCCCGGTCGCCCAGCTCCGTCATGCCCAGCCGCACGGCGATGTCGGTGGCGGTGCAGACGGCGCCGCCGAAGCACAGGGCCTCCTCGGTGATCCGGTAGCCCACCGAGTCGGGGCCCACGGTGACCGTGCCGTCGGGCTGCTGCCGCACGATGGAGCCGCCGCCCAGGCCGATGGACACCACGTCGGGCATGCGGAAGTTGGTGCGCACCCCGCCGATGGTCACCGCCACGCCGGACTCCCGGGGGAAGCCGTGCTGGATCACGCCCAGATCGGTGGTGGTGCCCCCCACGTCGATGACGATGGCATCCCGCAGGCGGCTGAGATAGCTGGCCCCCCGGATGGAGTTGGTGGGGCCGCAGGCGATGGTGAGGATGGGGTAGCGCCGGGCGTAGTCCATGGTCATGAGGGTGCCGTCGTTCTGGGAGAGGTAGACCTGGGCATTGGTGACCCCCAGGTCGGCCAGGGAGCGGGCGAAGCCCTCGGTGAAGGACTGGGCCACCTGGTAGAGCGCGGCGTTGAGGATGGTGGCGTTCTCCCGCTCAATGAGGCCCATGGAGCCGATCTCGCTGGAGACGGACACGTGGACGTCCTCCCCCATCACCTCGCGGCACAGCCTGGCGGCCGCCCGCTCATGGTCATCCCGGACGGTGGAGAACACGCAGGAGATGGCCACCGAGCGCACCCCTTTGGCCTTCAGCCCCTGGAAGAAGGCGCGGGCCGCCTCCTCATCAAAGGGGGCCAGCTCCTTGCCGTCGTACTCAAAGCCGCCGCCGATGACGGCGGTGTCCACGGCGATGGAGCGCAGATCCTCCGCCCAGTCCACCATGGGCGGGATGCCCACCGTGGCGGGGGCGCCGATGCGCAGCACGCCGATGGGGGCCAGGTGGCGGCGCTCCACAATGGCGTTGGTGCACTGGGTGGTGCCCAGCATGGCCTGGCCGATCTCCCTGCGATCCACGCCGGACTCCTCCAGCACCGCGCGGACGGCGTCCAGGATGCCGTCGTAGGCGTCGGGGGTGGTGTGGCGCTTTACGCTGGCCACAACCTTGAGGTTTTCGTCGATGAGCACCGCGTCGGTATTGGTGCCGCCCACGTCAATTCCTAATTTATACATCAGCCGCGGCCTCCCTTGCACCGCTCCTCCAGCGGGATATAGTCGGTATCCACCCCGAAGTACCGGGGCCCCACCAGGGCCAGCCCCTCCGGCGTGCGCCACAGGGGGAAGCACTCCAGGCCCACCACCAGCACCCGCTTGCCGTATTTCAGCGCGTCGGTGGGGACGGGGGTGAAGGTCTCGGTGTCCACCAGGCAGATCAGATCCGGGGTGGTGGCCAGGATCTCCCCGTCCACCGTGGCGGTGAGGTTTTCGTTCTGGAACTCCACAAAGGCCTGGCGTCCCTTGTACTCGTAGATGCCCTCCAGCATCACCTTGCCGAAGTTGAAGCCGCCCCGCACCTCCCGCAGCACGTCGCCGATCTTGCCGCGGAACAGCTTGTGGCCGCCGGTGAAGCGGAAAAACTCCTCCTCCGGCGTGCCGTCGGCCACCTCCTTCATCCGGCGGATGGCGGCCCCCAGGTTCTGGCTGCGGGTGACGATGCCGTGGACGCCGTACCGCTTCATGAAGGCCCCCTCCATGGGGTAGAGGGACACGGACACCGAGCCGCCGCAGGCCATGGTCACCGCCCGGGCCAGCTCCTCCGTCCACTTGTTGGTGATGGTCTTGAAGATGCAGGAGTTGCCCTTCTCGTCCACCAGGGCCATGGGGGTGGCGGAGCCGCCGCCGATGGTGAAGGTGACCATCTGCAGCTCCGGGAAGGCCCGGCCCATGCCGTCCACATCCACCAGGGGCAGGCCCAGCCGGGCCGCCGCCGCAATGGGCAGCATGGAGTTGACCCCGCCTGCCTCCATGGGCATGAAGGCGTAGATGGGCTTGCCGAAGAAGCCGGACACCGTGTCGTAGAGGGTCTTGTACTCGCTGCCGCCCACCGCCTTCTCACACAGGACGGTGGGGGCGCCCATCATGGCGATGGGCACGATGAGGGCGTCGTCGGGCACCTCCTCCGGCTCCAGCAGGGTGACGGGGCCGTGTTCCTTCACCGCCCCGATGGCCACCAGCTTGCCCACATAGGGATCGCCGCCCCCGCCGGCCCCCAGCAGGGCCGCGCCCAGGGCAATGTCCTCAATCTCGGGAATTCCGATCTGTCGCAAAATGGGTTCCTCCTTCTTGTTTTCTGCCTGTCATGCCTCGGCCGGGGCCGGGGCGGGCATAAGCTTGTCCAGCACCATATAGAGCACCAGGGATACCACAATGCCGTTCACCGGCCCCACAAAGAAGGGGATGTTCAGCCAGGGGGCTGCGGCCACCAGGGCGGGGAAGCTGGCGAAGGTGCCGCCGGTGATGCAGGCCAGGACGGCTCCCGCCAGGAAGGCGATCACGCCGGGGGCGGAGAAACCCTCCCGCCGCTGGAAGCGGTCGAGCCGGCCCCGGCCCACCACCCAGTAGCCGGCGATGATCACCCCGGCCAGGGGCGGGATCAGGGCGGACATGAGGGACAAAAAGCCCTGGAAGGCGTTGAGCAGGCCGAAGGCGGCCAGCAGGGTGCCGATGCCGCCGGCGATGCCGGTGGTGATCTTGAACCTGCTCTCGTCAAAGCCCAGCAGGTTGCTCAGGGCCAGGCCGCCGGAGTAGGCGTTGGTCACGTTGGTGGTCCAGGTGGCCAGCACCAGGGCGATCAGCCCGAACAGGGGCACCCCCAGGCTGGCCAGGATGGCGGAGATGTCGTACTGTCCGGTGACGATGCTCATGAGGGCGCCGGTGAGCAGCATGAACAGCCCCGCGGGGATCACGCCCAGGATGGAGGACTTGACCACGTCCGCCCGGCTTTTGGCGAAGCGGCAGTAGTCGGCGGAGATCACGCCGCCCAGGGCGAAGGAGGCCACCACCATGGAGATGCCGAACACCATGCCGGAGGACTGCTCCGGGGCGTAGGCCATGATGGCCGAGGCGCCGTCATTGCGGACGATGCCGGCGATGAGGCCGTACAGGCACACCACCACCAGCAGGGGCACCGCCAGGTAGTTGAGCCACTTCAGGCCCTTGAAGCCGGCGCAGGCGGTGACCAGCATGATGACGCCCCACACAATGGAGGAGACCACCACCATGGCGGGGCTGGCCGCCCCCAGCCCCAGCATGTCCGCCGTCATGGTGGCGAAGGCCTGGCCGCAGGTGGCGGACTGGATGCCGAACCAGCCCACGCAGGCGATGGCCAGCAGGGTGCTGATGATATACCGGGCGCCCTTGCGGCCCAGGGCTCCCTCCGCCAGCACGGAGACGGGCAGCCCGGTGTCGCAGGCCGCCATGCCGATGAAGATCATGTAGGCGCAGATCAGCCCGTAGCCGATCAGAATGGCGGCCACAATGTGGGGCAGGGGCAGGCCCCCGCCGGACAGCACGCCGCCCACCATCAGGCAGGGCACGCAGATCATGCCCCCCGCCCACACCAGGGCGATGGACTGCCAGCTCTGCCGCTGCTCCGCTTTGATCTCAAAGCCGGATTGCTTGTTCATGTGAAAATCCCTCCTCGATCCAGCGCGTATCGCTGGTTTGAGGAATATTTTAACTCTTTACAGCAAAAAAGTAATTGGTTTCCAGGCAGAAAAACAGGGCCGTCTCATTGTCCCAAGGGACAATGAGACGGCCCTGCCCGCCCGCCTCAGCCCTCCAGCAGGCGCTCCACCGCGCAGGCGGTATAGAGCCCGAAGGCCTCCGGGAACTTGGCCACCGGGTGCCCCAGCCTGGCGCCGAGCTGCTGAAGCCGGTATTTGACGGTGTTCTTATGGACAAAAAGGGCCTGGGCGGTCTGGGTGACGCTCCGATCCGTGTCCAGCAGATAGAGCTGCAGCGTGTGCACCAGCTCCGCCCCCTCCCGCAGGGCCCGGATGGGCTCCAGGGGGGCCAGGGCCCGCTGCACCGCCGCCTCGCCGGCGGCCACCGTCTCCCGACAGGTCTGGGCGAACTCCATCTCCCGGAGGGTGTACCGGCCCCGGCCGGGCCAGATCCGGAGGGCGTCGGGCAGCGCCTTCCGAATGGCCAGATAGGCCCGGCGCACGTCGGCGGTGGTGGTGAGATCCTGACAGGTGACCAGCACGCCGTCCAGCCCGGCCTGCGCCATCTGGGCGCAGAGGGCCTCCGCCATGGTCTCCGCGCCGGCCGCCTCGGGCAGCCAGTCCATAAAGGCCACCACGTCCCCCTCATAGGCGTCCGCCACCAGGGCGCCGCAGGCGTGGGACAGCGCCTCCAGCACCAGGGGCAGCACATCCCGTGGAAAGTCCCCCTGGGCCCGGAGGCTGTGGAGCACCCACATGCTGTGGATGGAGGCCACGTCCACGTGGAAGATGTCCGCCAGGCGGCGCATCTTCAGCGGCTCGTCCCGCAGGATGGCCCGCACCAGCTCGCTCATCACCTCCCGGTCGTGGCCCCGGCCCCACAGGTTCACCGCCAGGCGTACCACCTCCGCCGACTGGCGGGCCGTCTCCGGGGAGAGGGGCGTCCCCTCCTTGAGCAGGAACAGCTCCATGCCGGAGGCCGTATCCGACAGGGAGCAGCGGTAGAGCTGAAACCGGCCGCCCTCCAGCTCCATAGGCGCTCCCCAGGGCTGGGGCAGCGCGGGGAGGGCGGGCAGCACCTGCTCCGGCCGGAACTCCAGCGTGCGGGGCCAGTTGGCCGCGCTGAGCACATGGCGGGCGCGGTCAGACAGCGCGGCGGAGGCCCGGATGCGGTCGCTGAGCAGCCGGAGCACGGTGTCCGGCGTCCGCTGGTGCTCGGGCAGGAGAGACATGCGCTGGAGGATGTCCCCCACCAGGCCGGCGGCGGAGTTCTGATCCCGGAAAATGGCCTCCATCACCTCGCAGATGACCTCGGAGTACCGCTGGTTCATCTGCTTCTCCGGCATGACGATGAGGGGGAAGTCCAGGCTGTCCGCCAGCTCGACAAGCTCCCGGTCTACTTTTGGCATAAAGATGCCCACATAGAACAGGATCAGCCCCACCTCCCCCGCCCCGGCCAGCCGGCGGATGTTGGCGCACTGGGCCTCCACATCCCGGGGTATGCTGGTGAAGCCGGTGATCACAATCTCGCTTCCGTAGAACTCGTTGTTTTCAAACAGCTCGCTCTGCAGGGCATTGGCGTCGGCGTACTCCAGCACGGAGATGGAGGACACCGGCCTGTCCAGCCCGCCCCTCCCCGCCGCCAGGCGGGCGTTGCGCAGGCTGGGCAGCTTCAATAAATCCGCCACCGTCACACTCATGTCAAACATGCCTCCCCTGTACCTCGGTTCCCTGCGGCTGGATAGAATGCCGCCAACTGCCTTTATCATAGCACGGATTTCCGCGAAATGCGACAGCTTTCCTCCGGCGGCAGAAAGGTACAGACGCCTTATGAGGCTTTATCCGGCTTTACCAGAAGCGGGCAGCGGTTCCTGGAGCCTTAGAGCCCCAAGGGCCGCTATTTTACATCACCCTGGGGCAACGAGGATACCCAGCAGCTCATCGACATTCTGGGCCAATATCAGATCAAAGCCACCTTTTTTGTGGTGGGGGACTGGGTGGACAAATACCCCGAGTCGGTGAAGGCCCTTCACGACGCGGGCCATGAGATCATGAATCACTCCAACACCCATGCCCACTTCAACAGCCTGTCCACCGAGGAGATCGTGGCCGATGTGGAGGCCTGCAACGACAAGATCGAGGCCATTACCGGGGTGCGCCCCACCCTTATCCGCTGCCCTTACGGGGAGTATGATAACCATGTGATCTCCGCCATTCGCTCCATCGGTATGGAGCCCATCCAGTGGGATGTGGATGGTTCCCAAACCGCTTCAAGCTGCTGTGCCCCAAGGAATAGCAGCTGTTTTTGAGCCCTATTAAGTATCCCCCTGATAACACGAATATGGATGAAAATGGAGTTTACCCGCCTCTGCATGCGGTTTATGCAATGTCCCGCCAAACGAGTGAATTCACCAAACAGGTCACCAAAAGCCATTATAAATCGAAACACTCCTGACATGATTATAGAGCTACACAAAACAGCTCAAATCATCATGTTGGGAGTGTTTTTGTATGAAGATCAATTATGACGTTCGAGAAGCCATGGACGCACTTCAGTTAAAGACCTTACGCAAGTACCAGATCCAACCTATCAACAGCATTTTGGACAGACGGAATACTTTGGTTATTGCACCTACCGGTTCAGGCAAATCCGCCATCTTCCAGGTACCTGCCCTGGTCATGCACCAGAAGCACTATACCTGGACCCTGGTTATCGAGCCCACTCTGTCCCTGATGGAGGATCAGGTGCAGGCGCTTAACGCAAAAGGGATCCGCGCCGATCAGATCTCAGGCAACCATCCCATGGACTTCGGTCGTATCACGGTGACCACGGACGGCCCTGTATGTGCGCTGGACCTCAGTGCTCCATTCCTCTACATTACTCCGGAACGCTTACAGTCCGAAGCGTTTCAAAAAGCCATCAAGAACAATCCGCCCAGCTTGGTGGTGGTGGATGAAGCCCACTGTGTGCTGGACTGGGGCTATACCCTCCGCTCCAGTTACCTGAAGATCGGCAAATGGATCTCCACCCTGAAAAAGCGCCCAGTGGTTGCCGCCTTTACGGCTACAGCACCGGAAGCCTACCGCTCAAAAATATGCTCCCTTCTGGGCATGGATG
>NZ_NFHG01000025.1 GCF_002159265.1 Flavonifractor sp. An82 | reverse complement strand
GGTGGCGGCGGCTCCGGCGGTGGCAGCTCCGGCGGCAGCGGTTCCGGAGAACCTGGCGGCGGCGGAACCGGCGGAACCAGCGGCAGCAGCACCAACGGCAGCGGCGCAAATGGTACCGGCGGCAGCGGCGGATTTGACCAGCAAAACAAACGCACCACGCAGGAAACCGGCACAACCCCAACAATTGACCCCTCCGGCTATGTCTATGAGGCGGTGCCCTCCAACCGTCTGGCGGGTGTAAAAACCACTCTGTACTACAAGGAAGATGAAACTGCTACGGCTGAACTTTGGGATGCTTCTGACTACGATCAGGAAAATCCGCTCTATACCAATGACGAAGGTATGTACCTGTGGGATGTTCCTGTGGGGCTGTGGCAGGTAAAGTACGAAAAGAACGGCTACAAAACGCCCTATTCCGAGTGGCTGCCCGTCCCGCCGCCCCAGACTGAGGTCAATGTGGGCATGGTATCGACTGCCGCGCCGAAGGTGGAAAGCGTCACCACTTACACCGACCGCATGGAGGTGGTCTTCAGCCAGTACATGGACATTGAAAGTGTGCAGAAGGCCATCACCCTGGACGGCACCGAGGTCCTTGTCACACCTCTGGACGCGGAGTACGATCTGGAGCAGGAACACCAATATGCCACCCGGTTCTCCGTTGTGCCGGAAAACGGCCTGTATGAAGGAACTCTGACCGTTACCGCCAGCGCCCAAAACTATGCGGGTACTCCCCTCTCGGAAGTCAGCACCACAACGGTGTCCACCCCCGTACAGCGTCCTACAGGCATTACGGTGAAAGGAACTCCCGCGGTGGTAATCCATCAGAGCACACAGCTCATCCTGACACTTGAGCCGGGGATTGAAGGGCAGAATCTGACCATCGAAAATCTGACCCCCAGCCTGATGCACGTATCCGGCCAAAGCGTTACCACCGATTCTGATGGACGCGCCTCCATCACGCTGTCCGGAACCCTTCCCGGCACTGGTCAGCTCCGTGTTACGGAGCCGGTTTCCGGCCTGACCCAGACGATTTCCGTGCAGATCGTCATGACGGAAGCGGATTTGCCCCACCAGCCGTCTGAACCGGAGCAGCCTCAGGCGGTCACCGCAGCTCTGCCGGACGGCACCCCCGTCACCTCGGGGATGACGGTAACCGCCGGCACTCAAATCACCCTTACCACCGCCACCCAGGACGCGGTCATCCGCTATACCCTGAACGATACCTGTCCCTGTACGGAGGAGGCTTTGGTGTATTCCAGCCCCATCACCATTACCGGCAACACGGTGCTGCGCGCTGCCGCCCTGAAAGACGGGGTATACAGCGACACCATTCGTCTGGAGCTGACTGTCACCACCACGGAACCGGAGCCGGAATCTCCCACCGGCGGCTCCTTCTCTTCCTCCGGCAGCTATCTGGTCTCCGTGGACAAGACCACCGGAGGCAAGGTAACCGTCAATCCCGGCCGTGCCGACAAGGGCGACACCGTCACCATTACCGTGAAGCCCGACGAGGGCTACGTACTGGATGACCTGACCGTCACCGCCAAGAACGGCAGCTCTGTGAAACTGTCCTACAAGGGAGACAACAAATACACCTTCGATATGCCCGGCAGTCAGGTTACCATTGAGGCCGCCTTTGTGAAAGAGGACAGCCAGACCATTGACCTGCCCTTTACCGATGTGGCGGAGAACGACTGGTACTGTGGGGCGGTGGAATACGTCTATGAAACCGGCCTCATGAACGGCACTTCCGCTACCGCGTTCTCTCCCGTTATGACCACCAGCCGGGCCATGATCCTGACCATTCTGGCCCGCTACGACGGCGTGGACACCTCCACCGGCTCCGTCTGGTATGAGGCGGGCGCTGCCTGGGCCATCGCCAACGGTGTGTCCGACGGCACCAACCTGGAGGCCAGCCTGACCCGTGAGCAGTTGGTCACCATGCTGTGGCGCCTGATGGGCAGCCCCGCTGCCGAAGGCAATCTGTCTGCCTATCCTGATGGCACCTCTGTAAGCCCCTGGGCCGTTGACGCCATGGTCTGGGCCATCAATCACGGCGTGATTACCGGTAATGGCGCGGGCGAGCTGAACCCCTTGGGCACTGCCACCCGGGCCGAGGTCGCTACGATCCTGATGCGTTTCGACCAATTGCAGGCCCGGTAAACCACACCGGCATTTCTTGCATGAACCAAATGACCCCGGTGAGCGCACACAATGCGTTCACCGGGGTCGTTTTCGTGGATAAATAATATGCTCGAGCCACAAAAAGGCCGCCGTCTCCATGTATAACAAGCACAGAGGCGGCGGCCTTAGACTGCTGTTTGGTTAGAAATCAGCTGTTGTTTGCCACAAACCGCATGAGGATGGTGGCCACCTCAGCGCGGGTAGCGGTACCCTGGGAATTCAATTCTCCGGCGCCGTTGCCGGTGAGGATGCCATTCTCCACGGCCCACACCATGGCACGGATCGCCCAGTCGCTGACCTCATCGGTGTCGGGATAGCCGGTCAAATCCTTTTCCAGCACAGGGCTGCCCACCAGGCGCCACAGCATGGTGACCAGCTGCTCACGGGACACCGTGCCGTCCAGGTTGGTGCCGTCGGACACGCCGTTGGTTACCGCCCAGGCGGCGCCCGCCTCATACCAGGTATTGCCGCTGGTGGTATCCACGCCGTTATAGCGGGCCAGGACGGTGACGATCATCGCACGGGTCATGTTGCCTGCGGGGGTGAAGGTGACGTCGCTGGTGCCGTTGAACAGCTCACGGCTGGCCGCGAAGGTCACAGACTCAGCCGCCCAGTGGCTGTCGGGCACATCCACAAATTCCTTGGAATTGTCCACAATCTTCACGGTATCGCCGTCGGAGAGGATGACGGTCACACCGTTATCGGTGGTCAGCGTGTTCTTGATCACTTCCTCGGAACCGTCGGCATGGACCAGAACAGCCACGGTACCGGTGGTGACCCGCCGGACGGGGATCTCCACCTTGGCGGTGGTGTTCCGGGGCAGGTCCACGGTGATGGTGGGCGCCTCATCGCGGTCGGCGGTGGCCCGCACCTCAGGCATGGGCAGGGTCACTGCCTCACCGTCCGCGTCCTCCACCACAGCGGCAGGCAGCGTTACCTGCGCTTCCACCTTGCCGTCCTCGTCCACCTTGGTGACAGAGGAGGAACCGTCCTTGTTGTCCACAGTGGTCTGGCTGGAGCCGTCGGGATTCTCCACCACTTCGGTCTTGTTGCCGGTCTTGTCGGTAGCGGTGGTGGTTACAGTGCCGTCCTTCTTGGTCTCAACCACCTCGGAGGAGCCGTCCGGGTACTTGGTGGTCTCGGTAACGGTGCCGTTGGGCTTGGTCACGGTGGTGGTGGTGGAACCATCGGGGTTCTTTACGGTCTCCGTCTTGTTGCCGGAAGAGGAACTGCCGGAGGAAGATCCGCCGGAGGAGGAACCGCTGCCGGAACCATCGTTGCCGTCGTCGGAACCATCGTCGCCGCCGTCACCGGGCTCCTGGGCCGGGATTCCCAGATCAGAGCAGGAAATCACCACAAAGGTGCTCCGGCTGCTGGCAGCCTCATACAGTACGGCAATGGAGCCGTCGGTCAGCTCGGTCAGGCTGGAGTAGCCGTAGGACACGCCGCTGGCGGTCACCTCATAGGTGTGGACCAGCTCCATGGTCTTGTCCTCATTGACCGTGAAGGTATAGATCTTGCCGTTGGTGCGGCTGTTGGCGCTGCCGGCGGCGGTGGACACCAGAATGACGTCCTTGCCGTTCAGCTGCCGGGAGTAGGTGATGGCGGAGAGCTGGTTGTTGTAGGTCTTGTGGACGCCGGTATCCACGGGAGTGCCGGCCTCCCAGCTTTGGCCGTTCCAGGTGTGGTCGGTGTAGTACAGGGTGGCGTAGCTGTCCCGGTAGAAGTGACGCACGGTAGTCTCGTCGATCTGGACCAGGCAGCTCTCGCTGGACCAGTGGCCGGAGCTGGTGGCATCCTCAGAGCGGTGCCAGATCTCGCCGCCGTCGGTGGAATAGACAAAGCTGGCGATCTGGTTGCTGAAGGTATAGGCGGGCAGGATGATGGTGCCGTCCTCCAGGCAGAGGCCGGCGCCGGGGCCCACGCCGTAGAACATATCTTTCCCGGTGCGGACCTGGGGATTCAGGATGGTGGGGGCGGACCAGGTCTCGCCGCCGTCGGTGGAGGTCACCAGCCACAGGTAGGTGGCGCAGCGGGCGTGGAGCTGGGCGTTATAGAAGAACACGTTCTGCTGGACAAATTTACTGCTGCCCAGCTGCTGGCAGTAGATCTTGTCCTGCTCCGGGTTCTGGGTAGTATCGCTGTAGTAAAGGTAATAGTGGTCGTCCACGTAATAGCCGGTAGCCGAGTCATCCGCCGCATTATAGACCTGAGCGTAACCATTGACAAAGTCGCCCACATAGCAGGCGTAATTGGTATCCGTCTGCTCGCTGGCATTGCCGGAGAGATAGAGCACCAGCCGCTGCACGCCGTTGATCTCCACATAGCCGGTGGCTCGGGCAGGCTGCATAGGAGCCGTGTTGATGGCCACACCGCCGGGGAAGAGGTCCACCAGCAGATAGATGGTACCATCCTTGCCCTGGACCATCACCGGATCGATGAAAGCGGTAGCGTAGCTCTGCTTGGCATCCACGCTGTCCCCGAAGTAGTTGGGGAAGGAGTAGTTCCAGGTCTCGCCGCCGTCGTCGGAATAGCTGAGGATGGTGTCCAGGGCGCAGGCGTCGCCCAGGTGGTTCCAGCGGGCGTCAATGGCGGCCAGGATACGGCCACTGTCCAGGGTTATAATGGAGGGGATGCGGAAGTTGTTGCTGCCGCCGGTACCGGGGGCAAAGGGCTCGTCCTGAGTGGTGCCGGAAGCGGGGATCAGATCCTCCACTTCCACCGTTTCGGCGGGCACCTCGGTCTGCTGGAAGAAGCGCAGGCCATAGCCGGTGCTGCCGGTCAGGAAGGTGGCATTGCCGGAGGGGTCGAAGGAGAGATAGGTGCTGCCGGAAGCCATAGTGTACAGCCCGGTCTCCTTATCCAGCGTGATGGTCAGGACTACCGCCTGGGCGGAGGTGGCAAAGTTGGAGGAGCTGGCCTGGGACAGATCCAGATAACGGCCGCTGTCCACACTCCGGACGGTATAGCCGCCCTCCACAGTGGTGATGGTCCACAGCTGGGTAGAATCCGCATACTTGCCACCAGTAAGAGTCAGCTCATTGCCGCTGACCGAGCCGGTAACCTTGTCAGTCTTGCCGCTGCCGGTGTGGTAGAGGATGCGGTTGCTGCTGCCGCTGTCGGCCTCATTGGTATAGATGGCGTACACCGCTCCGGAGTCGATGCCGTTGGTATCCTGGATATAGGCGGTAGCGGTGGGTACGCTGTCGGGAGGCGTCAGCTGGCGCACCAGGGCGTCCAGAGCGTCCTCCAGGGCGGCGCAGGCCTCGTTGACCTGGGCCTGGGTGGCAGTATCATCGTCTGCCACACCCTGAGCCGCAGTAAGGGCGTTCTGGAGGGCGCTCCAGCTGTCGGCGGTGTAGTCCGCTTCGTTCAGGGCAGCGGCCTCGTCAATGGCCGCGTTCAGCGCGCCCTTGTCCACGGGGACGGTAACGCCATCCTGAACATAGAGGTAGATGGGGAAGCTGTCATTCTTTCCACCGTTGGGACCCCAGAAGTCGGTGATATTGCCGGGATACTGGGACCAGTCGCTGCCTTTCTGATTAAAGCTGAGCAAGCGGCCGCTGGTGGTGTTTTTAATGGTCCACAGGCCGTCCTCATCTGCCGAAACGGACAGGGCAGTGTAGTCTGTGCTGAACATTTTGCTGCCCAGGGCCAGGCCGTAGTTCCCGGAACGGAAGGTGTAGCCGTCACCGCTGGTGTTGACGGTAATGCGGAGGTCATCCACATCCACCGACGCACCGCCGTTCAGATAGGCAGCGGTGACGGTATCCCCGCTCACCGTGAGGGTGGCGGTGCAGGCACCGTTAGCCCCTTTCAAATCACCGGAGCTCACGCTAGTTCCCGCCTGGTTGATGTACAGGGCATAGAGGTTGTCCTCGCTGTCCTTGGTGACAATCAGGTAATACTTGGAGGTGTCCAGACCACCGGCGGGCATCTCCGTCAGCTGGGTGTAGCCGGGGATGGCCAGGGGATCGGTGGGTTCGGGTTCGGGCTCGGGCTCCTCTGTTTGCTTGAACAAGCGCAGGCCGTAGCCGGTGCTGCCGGTCAGGAAGGCTCCGTTGCTATTGGGGGCAAAGGAGAGATAATTTTCTCCGGAAGACATGGTGTACAGCCCGGTCTCCTCATCCAGCGTGATGGTCAGGGGCACAGCCTGGTCTGAGGTGGCAAAGTTAGAGGAGCTCGTCTGGGAAAGGTCCAGATAGCGGCCGCTGTTTACGCTCTGGACGGTGTAACCGCCCTCCACAGCGGTAATGCTCCACAGCTGGCGGGAGGCGTCAAAGCCGCCGTTCAGAGTCAGCTCATTGCCGCTGGCCGCGCCGGTGACCTTATCGGTCTTGCCGGTACCGGTGTGGTAGAGGATGCGATTTTTGCTATTGTCGCTCTCGCTGGTATAGATGGCATACACCGCGCCGGAGTCAATGCCGTCCTCATCCAGAACATATGTGATGTCGCCGGGCGCGGCCAGAGCCGCGGGCAGCAGCGCCATGAGCATGCACAGGGTGGTAAACAGAGCCAGGGCGCGTTTCCAGTTTTGTTTCATCCGTGGTTCATCCTTTCACGGGTTAATTTTGATTTTGACTGTACGGTCGCTTCTCCTCCACACCCCCTTAGCGCACCGCCATTGGTATGTTATGGGAAAACATGGTGTTACTTTTCATTATAGACAGAAGGAAAGATTTTGTCATTATGGGATGTCAAATAAAATTTCCTTCACAATGTTGTGTATTTTCACAAATTTATTTTTATTTTGGTCACCATTTTTAGGCCCATGTCCTGTTTTGCAGTCTCCGCATAACGCTCCCTGTCTCCCCAGCAGCATTTTGATCTTCCAACCATTGGGAGGCCGCAAAATCCTCATAAACTAAATGCCAAAAATTCCCCTGTACCATGTACGGTACAGGGGAACTCCATTAACGACAGATGCCTTCCAGTTTTTCCTTGTTCAAAATGGTGATCATACCCCGGGAGAGCTTCACCATACCCTCATCCTGGAAATCCCGCAGTGTCCGGGTGATCACCTCCCGATGGGAACCCAGGTGATTGGCAATGGCCTCGTGGGTAATCCGCAGGGTGCAGGTTCCCTCAATAGCGGCTTCCTGCAGCAGAAAGGACGCCACCCGTTGATCCATGCTCTTCCACATGAAATGCTCCATCCGGCCCATAACCTCGGTAAACCGTCTGGCCATCAGCTCATTGGTGTAGTTGGCCACCGCCGCAGACTGCACCATAAGCGCTTGGTAGACGTCAGCCGGGATATTCCAGAACTCTGTGTCTTTTTCTGCCTGTATGGTCACCTCAAACTGGATGGAGCGAATCACACAGGGCGCGCAGAACAGGCACAGATCCCGGTCAAACAGGCGGTAGATGGTGATTTCCCGTCCCTCCTCGGAATAAACCAAGGCGCGCAGCTGTCCGGAACGGATGAGTACGAGCCCGGAGCAGCCTGTACCGCTGCCGCGCAGGAGGGCCCCTTTCTTCACCTTCTGGTAACTCAGGGAATCCAAGAGCAGACGTTGCTGATTGGGCTGCAATTGGTCCCAGATGGGAAAATAGTGTTCAAAACTCATGGCGCGCCCTCCTCATGGTGCCCCCAGTATACGGGAGCGCATGGCGGGCTGTCAACCGGGCAGAGAAAAGAATCGGCCAGTGCCGCCCAGATGTGCAAAGAATATTTTTCTAAAATGCGACTCAGCGTGATTTGATCACAGACATAGTCCTACCTTTTCTGTATGCTTAACACAGAACACAGGGTTGCAGTTTACGCATCCGTTCAATTGAAATATATGTTCTATGAATAGCAAGGAGGTTTTTCTATGAGAAGCATTACCACATTGGATCTGCAATACGCTCACCGGTTTTATGGATTCAAAGGCGAAGCCCAGTATCTTCACGGCCACACCGGCGTGCTGACCATCGAGGTGGAAGATACCATCGAGCCCGGCGTCAACATGGTTTTCCCCTGCAATGAGATTCAGAAGACCGCCTGGTCTGTTCTGAAAAACTTTGACCACGCGCTGATTCTGCGCGAGGACGACCCCCTTCTGCCTGCCGTTTTGAAGGTATACGAGGAGCAGGGGATCCGCAACGGCGCCCCTCAGAACCAGATGAAGGGCCCCGCTTTCCAGACCGAACTGGCCACCGCTTATCCGGAGTGCCGCCTGGTGGTCACCAAGGAGACCCTGACGGTGGAAGGCATGATCAAGATTGTCTACGACCTGCTGAAGGACAAGCTGAACATTGCCAAGATCACCTTTACCAGCGGCGTCAACGCTGCCTCCGCCGAATTCGAGACCCATAATCAGATCGACCGCTGCCCCCTGTGCGGGATTGCCCTGAACGAAAATGGCGTCTGCCCCAAGTGCGGCTATAAGAAGAAATAACCAGCCGTTGCTTCAGTTGTCCCAGAGGCAGCAAGATTAGCACTTGGAAGCATGAAAAAAGGAACCCACCGGAAGATGTATGGGGCATGTATCGCTGCCGCATCTCTTCCGGTAGGATCCTTTTGGTTTGTCTGGGATAGCATCATCTTCAGAAAAAAGGTATGAGTCCGCAGATCTTTGCTGCGGGCTCATACCTTCCAGATGACCTCCGCCGTTTCACCGGACAGGCGGATCTCCTCGATGAACTGGACTGCCACCAGTTTTTTCTGTTCAAAGGTCAGCGGACCAAATCTCAGATGCTCCGGCTTTGCCCGGGACACCTTGCGCAGCTTGCTTTGATGCTCCAGCAGCTCCCCCCGCTGCTTCTCCAGCTTTTCAATGGTCCGGTTGATATAGGGCATGGTCAGTTCGCTGCTCTCGGCCAGCGCAGAGATAAGCCGTTCAATCTTCTGATCGATCTGTGCCAGCGCCTGAGCCGTCTCCTGGTCCTCTGCCGGATCCGCTGCCGTATCCGGGCATTCCGCCAGCAGTCTTTCCAGCTCCGTTTCCACAGAGGCCTCCAGCGTCCGGAGATCTACCCGGATCGAGGCATCACAAAGCCCCAGATTGGAGCGGCCACTGCAGATCAGATAGTACCTGTCTTTGTCCCGGTTGACTTTGACGCTGTATCCGCAGCACCCGCACTTCAGCAGCCCGGACAGCCAGGTGTGCTTTCCCCGGCCTGAGCCGCCCAGCTGACGGTTGGCATTCAGCTTATACTGACATTGCAGCCACAGAGCGGATGGAATCAGTCCGAAATGGGTGGACAGGGAAAAGTGCTGTTCTTTCAGGTCCTGGTACTTGCCGGCGCTCCGATCCCGCTTTCCCACCACCATGCCGGCGTGGAGCCCGTCAAACTCCTCCAGCCGGTTGGCGAAATTGAGCCCCTTTCCCTGATAATAAAGATAGACATCCTCGTCCGCCATGACATATAATGGACTATGTAGTAACCGGGACAGGGACACATTGTCCCATACGGCCCGCTTGGGCGCCGGGATACCGTCCGCATTCAGGGCCCGGGCCACGCTGCCCAGGCTGGCCCCCTCCCGGGCATAGTCCTGGAAGATCCGCTCCACCACGGGCGCCTGTTCATTGGGCAGCAGCCCGGGGAGCAGGTTTCCATCCGGCCCCGGCAGCTTGCCGATCATAAAGCCATAGGGGGCAGGACCGCCGGGCCAGGCGCCCAGCTTGGCCCGCTGATAATAGTTGTCCCGCACCCGCTGGGCGGTGGTCTCCCGCTCCAGCTGGGCAAAGACCATGATGATGTTCAGCATGGCCCGCCCCATGGGGGTAGACGTGTCGAAGGTCTCATTGATGGAGACAAACTCCACATCGTGCTTCTTCAAGATTTCCCACAGCCGTCCAAAGTCGGCGATGGAGCGGGAGAACCGGTCCAGCCGGTAGACAATGATCTTTTGGATCTGGCCCCGCTCCACATCCTCCATCATGCGTTGGAAGGCCGGGCGATTGGTATTCTTGCCGGAATACCCCTTGTCCTGATAGATCTGGACCTCTTCCCCCGCCTTTTGACGGCACAGATCAATCTGCCCCTGAATCGAGAGGCTGTCCGCTTTGTCCACGGACTGCCGGGCATAGATCGCGTCCAAAGCGGACACCTCCTTTCACCTCTGGATCTCTTGTACCCCTATCAAGTAGTAGCCCGCCGCCTGCGCAGCGCTGTCACACAGGCACGGTAGACGGCCAGCAGGGCAGCCGTGCGCTGGTCCTCAGGACGCTCCGAATGCGGATGCAGATGTACTACCTTCAAATCGATCTCCTCCTGTCTCAAGATCGTGCAGCTTCTTCCAGCCGGTCCAGTCGGATATGGTAGACCCTGGGAAATCCTTTTGCTACTTTTACTGTGTTGGCGTTGTCCCTCTCGTGTGTGACCAGCACCCCGGCAGACTTCAGCTCTCTCCCTATCCTATTCCGGCTGATCCCCCGATATCCATCCTGCGCCGAGATGAACTGTTCTGCCAGGCCGGGCGGGAGTAACAGTTCCTGGCCTTGGATGACCGCGTAGCCCTCCTTCAGCTTTTTCAGTTTTTGCTTCACGGGGATTTCTTGGTGCTGGATCCCCAACAACAGCAGACGTGGGATGGACGCTTTTGGGATCGTGGATTCGATGCGGTCCAGGATCTGCCGTTGCTTTTTGTTCCAGGTCTCCAGTCTTTGATCAAAGAAACCGATAGCCTCACCGTAACCGGTTTCATTTGTCGCACCTGTCTCCACAGCAAAGCGCATGAAACGCTCAAAGGCCCACCGCAGGCAGAACAGCCCGGTATCCAACCGACTCAGACGCTTCGCTTCTATTTGGGCTTGGTAACGCTCCCGCAGCAGCTGTGCCTCCTGCTCATACCGGGGAACAAACCATTCCAGGAAGGCGGACAAAGCCCCCGCGGCAATGATACGGTCATCTGTCCGCCCGCCTTTCATGGGATGGTCCAGGGGTACGATGATACAGCGGGTCACATCGGAGATCGTCTCCATGTCAAACTCTGCCGTGATGGCTACCCCGGCCTCAGTGGATGGAATTAACCCATGTTCGCCCGCTTTGGTCCGTACGGCCCCCTTGTTGGAGGCCTCCCGGATGGCTTGCGCACCAATTTCCAACCTTTTGCGCTGGGCATTCTTTCCTGTTGAGAGGCACAGATCGTCCAGCACAACAGGCAGATCCCGGGCCGCTCGCAGGTTTTCCCGAAAGCCGGCCATGGTGCTTCCCGCCTCGGTAATGAGCGCAGGGCGGCCGGTATCGCCTTGGTCGTACACCGCGAAAAAGTGCTTCACGGTCTCGGTTTTTCCCAGCCCAGACCGTCCGCTGACGTAGAGTACACTGGTGAGCGGGATCCCGCACTCCAGAACCAGGCTCTGGAGTGCGGTCAGGATCCCGAATGCGAAGACAGGGATGGCAACCGGGCCGTTGGCCTGGAGGCGGTTCAACAGTTCCTCTGCCTGCCATCCCGATTCATACCGGGCCGGCTCCAAATGCAGGCAGGCAATGTCCGGTGAAAAGACCGCGTCGATCTCACCTCCTCCGATCAGCCGGTCCCCGGCTACGAATACGACTCTCTTCTCCAACCGGTGCAGCCCTGTCTGGCTGAAGGCAAGACCCCCTTTCTTTTTCTGAAGATATTTCGAGATGCCCTCAGAGAGGCAGGCGGAGAGCTCATCCCGGTAACTGCCCCGATAGAGACAGAGATCGGGATGCCGCTTCAGAAACTCCAGCTTGGCGATGCACTCCGCCGGAATCCGTTCCTGATAGCACCCAGCGTCCGAGCGCAAATTCAGGTCAATGAACGCCAGGTGCCCACAGTTCGGTCCATCCGCCCAGCGATAGACTTGGGTGACCGTAAAATCGAAATTGCATAGCCGTTTGCCGTCACGACAGGTTCCGATTCCACTCACAAAACCACCTCCCAGTCCGAGAGAAGGTTGCGGCGGATCCAATAAAGTTTGCCATTCATCCAGACACCCCTTCTGTTGTCCTCTGTGGATTCCAAGGACCGCTCCAGCAGCTCGCACAGCCTCTGATTGGTACGGTCCATCACAGCGATAGCTTGGTAAAAGTGGGGGATCAGTTCCCGATTGATTTCAGCGTGCTTCGGTGCCTTCCCTCCCTTCTTGGCCTTCTTTTTGGTTTTTTTCCGCTGCTTGGACTTTTGGGACGTCCCCCACTCGATGTAGGGCCTCACTGCTTTTATGCCCAGGCTGGGGGACATAGTGGTTTGCTTCTCGGTCGTAAAACCTTCGAACATGGTATCTGCTCCTTTCCGTTTGGTCTGCCTCCATTGTACCGAATGTCCCCCTAATTCTCGAATCTGCAAATACGGGAATATAAAATCAAAAATTGTTTCATTTTTCTTTATATAGTTCCATTTTTTGCACCTTTAAACTCTTTATCGTGGCTTGTTTTGCGCTTGGGATTTATTGGAACATTATGACAGTCCTCTCTACTTGGTTTGTCTATATCGTACATAAATCGGCTCTTAATGGCGCATTTGCAAATAGGAGACGGTAAAACCGAAACATTTTTTCTGTACCGAAATATTTTTCCTGTATGATCGTTTTTTATTATTTATAGTTGCATATTCTGACGACCTCTATATGTGCAGCAAAGGTTAGGATGGGTTTTATGGCAATGAGGAGACTAACACCGTCGGCCAGGGCACAGACGATGCTGAATAATACGCCAATTCTTCAAACGGATCCTCGATACCAAGAAGTCTATGATCTGATCAGTGATTTTCCCAAACGAATCAAGCAGAAAGCTCCGTTATGTGATAAATTACTTTCTTTTGAGAGATGGTTGAGAGACTATACAAACGCCTCGTTTGAGGAGCGGCTTGATATATATTTCACTTTCTTGAGTGAAGACGGGATCCTTTATACTGATGACAGGGAGCGCCTTGTTACATCAGAAAATAATTTGGCCTATCACAATATGGAATGTTACGCCAATACAAAACGCAGAGAATATTTTTCTGATAGATATTGCTATTCGGAAACAGAAAAGATATTGCGCGAGATGAATGTCATAACGGATCCTAAAATATTTAGGAATATAGATTATGTTACTAGGGCATGGTATTCTATTCGGAATATATATCCTGATATCCCGCTCAAATGGGCATTAGCGTTGGTTGTAAATTTAGTCAACCAATGTAGCGATGAGCACAAAACTGTCAAAGAAATATTTTGGCGCGACGAAGAGGAAAGGCACTATCTCTTTGGCAAGGATGCCAGGACCGTATTGAACCAGTTTACGGAAGAGCCACTTACTGATATCCAGTATGAATCCGCCATATATCTCTGGATCCCCGCTTATTGCACTGCCGAGCATCGGTGGCCTCACATCACAAGCAGAGCACCGAAATATTATCCTGCTATCAACGAAACGATCTGGCAGCGATATCAAGAGATGCTTCAAGCAAAAGAAGCTTTAAAAAAAGCTTTCCTTTCGAATAATCGCTTGAACCAACTGGTCAAACTGAAGGCTGAGATCAAACACCTTTTACATCAGGGATTTGACTTTGACAAAGCTGAAAGTCGACCCGCACACTCCCGGCCGCTACCGCTTTTTATCAAAAATCAGTTAAAAGAGTCTCTCAAGTCCTCAGATCATGCAGATACAGAAGACTTTGAACATACTTGTGAGATCGCTACTCTTCTCTTTCAAAAATTATCTGCTATTGATAAGCGAAAGGGCGCAAGGTACCAAATTTCTGCACTCGTATGGTTTCTCTATCTGACCAAAGGGCGACATCTACTTGCAGACACAAAATGGGATCAGCGTGTCTGCGAATTTGATCTTTCACAGCTAAATTTTGGGGAGCAAAACCTTAATTATTATTGTGACCTTCTTACTGCACTGCAGAGTGTAGTCCCTACTGATAGAAAATCCCGTAATCTACAACGGGAACTCTTCCTAATACTGACAAACTATCCATTGGATCGGATTCAGGATCCAGAATTTTTAAAATTACCTGTGATGAAAGCCTACCAAGCTGTGTGCTTATATACAGACAAGCAGGTGCATTTCGACCCAGCAATCTTGAAGTCATATCCCTGGTTTGGGCCACAGAGAGAAGAGTATGACAGCAAAGGCCGCGTTGAGATCCATTTGCAGATACGAGACTGGCTTATGACGCATCAAAGTTTTCTTGCAAAAGAAAAGAGGAGGTTGAAAAGAAATATCCTACGCAAAGCCGCCGAACAAGAGGCAGAGGTCCAATCGCGTGAGGCCCTGTATTTGGAAACACTGCGCGAAATGAGCACACTCTCAGAAAAGCGTTCTCTGGGTGAAGACGATCTGCTTCACCGAGAGAATCCGGCAATGCATATTGCAAACTCCGGTTTGCCAGATAAACTTCCTGATGTCAGCAATCAAGATATGCGAAATTATCTGCGCCCTTGCATCGTAGAATATCTGGCGTTATCATTGCTGCGGGAAGAACTTGCAGAGAAACTCAAATCCGGATTGGAAGTTATTTTGCAGCGCGAAATCAAGTAAACTATCCGGGAAATCCGGGATTTTTCCCGGATTTCCCGGATTTCTTTTTCGGAACAATGCACTTTATGCGCCGGTAGAAGGTCGCCTTGCTCATCCCGAGCTTCTTCATCGCCTGCACGGCTGTGATGTGGCCAGCGCGCCATTGGTCGATCACAGCATCCAAATCGTCCGGTTGTATCGGCTTTCGTCCCTTGTATTTCCCCTGGGTCTTGGCGATATCGATCCCCTCCCGCTGACGCTGGAGGAGGTACGCCCGCTCCAGCTCGGCCACCGCGCCAAACACAGTGAGCATGAATTTCCCGGTGGGGGTGGCGGTGTCGATGGCCTCCTTCTGGGAGATGAAGACCACCTCCTTGGCGGCCAGTTGCTCCACCAGTTCCAGCAGGTCTTTCGTGTTGCGGGCGAAGCGGCTGATGGACTCCACGATGACGGTATCTCCCCGGCGGACGTAGGACATCATCTCTTTCAGCTGGGGCCGCTCAGCGTTTTTGCCGCTCATTTTATCAATATAGATTTGGTCCACACCCAGTGCCTCCATCAGCACCTCCTGACGCAAGGTGTTTTGCTCCTGGGTGCTTACCCTGATATATCCGATTTTCATTGCGGGATCGTTCTCCCTTCAACATGATTTCTGTTTTATTCTGTGGTATACTTTTCTTGTATTGTTGTGTGCGCTTCTCTGTGCTAAGATAGAGGAGCACAAACGCAGAGGAGGGAGCCGGATGGATCGCCTGATCGAAGAGATGAAAGCGGTAGCGGAGCGCTATCATGCCCAGCGGCTGTGCCTGTTTGGCTCCCGGGCCAGAGGGAATTTCCGCCCGGACAGTGACTACGACTTTGCCCTCTGGGGGGTCCCGGCTGCCTGTCAGCCTCAACTGCTGAATGCGGTGGACGACCTTCCCAGCCTCCATAAGATCGATGTGGTGTTTGTGGACGACCACACATCCCAGGCGCTGTTGGATAACATGAAAAAGGACGGAGTGATCCTGATGGACAAGTTTACGATCAAACGGGAGAATTTTGAGAGCGCCCTGCTTCGTCTGAAGGAGGGCCTTGCGGGATACGAATCCGCCTCCGATCCGCAGCTGGCCCGGGACGGTATCATCCAGCGGTTTGAGTTCACCTGTGAGCTGGCCTGGAAGACTACCAGAGAGTGGCTGCTGGACCAGGGCCATGTGGAACTGAACAGCCCCAAGGCAGTGATGCGGCAGGCCTTTGCGGACGGTCTGATCTCCGACAGCGACGGATGGATCGGCCTGCTCAACGACCGCAATATGACTTCCCATATTTACGATGAGAACACCGCCGACCAGATTTTCCGGCGGATTCAAACCTGCTACCTGCCTCTCTTTGAAGGGCTACTGGCAAAGCTGATCTGACAGAACGAGTCCCAATAGGGCGGGTCGGACAAATGAGACGTCTCAAATGTCCGAAACCGACCCTATTGGGAATCTTTTTTACTGTCTCACTGGGGTATACCCTAACGATACCCCTGCCAGCTGGAGATCCCGTACAGCTCATCCTCGATCTCATCGGTGGAATACCCCGCCTCCAGCAGCTCGTCGATGTCCTCCGGCGTATAGCCCAGAGCAGAGGCGATGTTCTTCAAGGTATGCAGATAGCTCCGGTCCGGCTGATACGAGCGGGTACAGGGATGCCATGGGCGATAGATGGGATAGGTTATCGCAAAGTGCCCAGCCGTGGTCAGGCCATGCTTGTCCCATCTCAGGATCTCTCCGTCCGAAACCGGCACCTCCCGGAACGGTTCCCCGGCCAGCCAGGTGCGGTTCACCGCCTGCCGCAGGATGGCCAGAGTGGAGGCGTAGACGTACAGTCCCGGCCGGGGATAATGCCAGATGGTCAGTGGGTTGTCCCCTTTCACCAGATACAGCCGGTCCTTATGGTCCAGCACTGTAAACACAAAGGAGCCCTCCACCGTCTCAGCCATCTCGCTCAGGCTGTCCGATGTGAGGGCTCCCTGTTGTTCCAGCAGCTGCACCGCCACATAGCTGTCCGTCTGGATGCGGGTCTGGGGCAGCTTTCTGCTGTTGCGGAGGCTCCTGTCGTTGTACAGAACTCCGTTATGGGCCAGGGCAAAGTGCAGCCTGCCCACCTTTCCCGCAAAGGGGTGGTTGTTCTGGGGATATTTCGCATCCCCCTGAGTGGTCATTCGGGTATGTCCCATCACCACCCTGGCGTCCCCCGGCACGAAGAAGCGGTGTTTGCGAGCGGGGCCGGGACCCTTGCAGATCTGGAGTCTGCCGCCGCTGTTGTAGGCGATACCGGCGGCATCCGTCCCCCGGGCCTCGCTCTCCGCTGCCAGTGCCCGGATAAGTTTGGTCTTCTGTTTACCGGTGAGATTTCCGTTGTTGTCCATGATTCCAAACAAACAGCACATCAGGCTTCCTCCTCGCTTTCTACCGGCTCATTCACATAGAGCCGCCGTTCCTTCAGATACTGGATGAGCTCCGGCTGGCGGCATCCGGACACAAAGGAGGTCCAGGCCAGGCTTTTCAGCTCCACATCGTTGAGGCAGACCGCACAGCTGCAGACCTGGTCCACCAGCTGCAGCGTAGCCAGAATGGTGTTAGTTTTCAGGGTGCCCCGGAACATCCGAAACTCCACCGTATCCGGGTTTTGCAGATTGACACAGGTGTACCGTCCCCCGTGGTAGCCCTTCTTGGCGAAGTCCAGAATGTCCATGGGGTGCTCCTTGTAGCCATAACGGGCTGCCCAGCGCTCCAGCTGCCGCTGGGTGCGGCGGCTGAATTTCAGCAGCTCCTCCCAGTGCTTCTCGAAGAAGTAGAGCACCCGGGCAATGGCCTGGTCCTGCTCCTGCTGGGTAATCCCGAAAGCAGTGCGGCTTACATGAATGTGGAGGCCGCAGGTGTTTGCCCGATGGCTGCGGTAGCCCAGAGCCAGGGCTTTCTTACAGATCATATCCCAGGGCATGGTGTGGAGCTGCCAGTCCAGGGACAGGGGGTGGGTCACCAGCTCCAGGCCGTCGTCCAGGGAGCCATCGTGCTTGATGTACATCAGTGGATGGTTGGCATTGGCGATATCCAGCAGATCCCGGGCATTGTCCGCCTCCTCGCCGCCCTGATCCAGCTCCAGCTCCACACCGAAAAACCGGGGCCCTTCTCCCTGGAAGATAGGCTCCGGTTTGTAGTAATAGTCATGGATGGGCTTGTCCCGGGACAGGGTATGGAAGCAGTCCAGGCAGTAGGGCCGCTCGTCATATTCGTCCCCCTCCTCATAGTAGGCAGAACTCTCCCGGATGAGAGAGCCGCAGCGGCAGCAGTTGGTGTAGTGGTCGTCAAAACAGTTCTGGCACAGGGGCATATCGGATGTACCCGCGTTGTCGCTCTCCCAGATCCGCTCCCCGCAGTGGCGGCAGAACAGGGTATGGTTGTCCAGACATTGGGCGCACAGGTCCTGGCCGTCGAAGTGGTACAGCTGCTCGGTTGGCAGAGCGGCGCCGCAGAACTCGCAGGTGTGCAGTTCTTTCATAGAAATTCCTCCTTTAAAACGCAAAAAAGCCCCGGGGCTTTCCCCGAGGCCATCGTAGTTTATAGTATGTAGTTTAGTTTTGGGACGATCCGGATGGCGGAAAGAGATCCAGTGCCAGCAGAATGGCCACCCGGACGCCCTCCCGGAAGGCCCCCTCCACAGAAGCCGTTTCCCGCTTCACAAAGACATCCTCCAACTTGTCCAGCAGGGCGGCAGTCTCTTGGTCCAACTGTTTGCGCAGTTCCTCTGACAAGGCCATCATCTCCTCTGAGCATTGGGTGTACACCGGCTCCCCGTAGCGGAAGCCGTCCTCCATAAGCCGCTCCATCATAGGTAAATCTCCGGTCGGTCAAAACGGCGGCGGTAGTGTTCCATTTGCTCCGCCGTCAGGCTCTCAAAGTCCTCGCTGTCCGGCGTGGCGGCACACAGGAAGAAGGTGCCTGCGACAATGTCGTAGATCTCCCCGTTGTCCAGCCGCAGACAGCGGTTGAGGGTCAGACCGACCAGCTTGCCCTCCTCGTGGCAGATGAGGGCCACCGGCTCCTCAAAGGGGTAGACCGCCTGAATGGGGCCTCCTACCGCCTGCTGCATGGCCTCCAGGGTGTTGTCCAACTCGACCGTCCGGGGCGGCTCCAGGGGTGGGACCAGTAGTACGTTCATAACCATACCTCCAGATAAAAGGATAGCCCAGGGAGCATGTACTCCCTGGGCTTCATGGTTATAGTATATAGCTGTATGCTTGCCAATTCCGGAACATGCAATTCCCATCTAAAACAACACGACTCTCAAACGCTCCTGTCAGAAGTTTTCTAAACAGATTTGCTTATGGGATTTAGTTCATGATATTGTCATTCTTTTCATTATTCAGATAGTGATGGCTATCTGATTTTTTGTTGCCATGGTGTTGCCAAGAGCATAAACGCAGTATACAGATTTTCTACCCAAAAATCAAGCCAAAATCTGATTATCCCTTGAAAACACTGTATCCACGGGCATTTCAGACAGGTCAAAACCATCTCATTTACTACGATTTTACTACTGTTGAGTGAGCCTTGACACGCTGAAAGACCACGAAATGCCAAGATACGGATACAGCACCCGTCAATCGGGGCCTCCGCCCCGTGACCATATAACTGAATACAGACCGGCCATCTGCCGGGGCAACGCCATGGGTAACACAAACCTGTGGCGTTTTTTTATGCCCTGCCGGGGGTACGCAAAACTGTATGAATACGGGTGGGAAATCCCCTGTTTTTTCGCCTGTGGGCGGCGCAAACGAGGCCGCCCATATCCTTTCCCTTATGGGAGGCCGGGCGGTGATATGGGGGCGTAAACCCGCCGAAACGAACACTTTTCAAAACCGAAGGAAGGAGGTATCCAACATGGCGGTATTCCGCATTGAGAAAACCCGCGATTACACGGTGATGTCCAACCATCACCTGCGGGACAAGTCGCTCTCGCTGAAAGCGAAGGGCCTTCTCTCCCTCATGCTCTCCCTGCCGGAGGAGTGGGACTATACCACCAAGGGGCTGGCCCGGATCTGCAAGGATGGCGTTGACAGTATCTGCGCCGGGGTGCGGGAGCTGGAGGAACACGGCTATGTGATCCGTCAGCGGGTCCGCAACCCCAACGGCCAGCTCGGCGCCATCGAGTACACCATCCTGGAGCAGCCCAGACCGCCGGAACCTAAACCGGAAAAACCTGAACGGGAAAATCCAGTCCTGGATAATCCTGAACAGGCTTTACCTGTCTTGGGAGAACCTGAACAGGAAAACCCCGCACAATTAAATACTAATAGATCAAGTAAAGAAAAATCAAAAAAAGATCTATCAAGTACGGAAGGATCAAATCCTGTCCTATCAATCCCCCAAACCCCCAGGGGCTCGGACCGGAAAGGACGGGACTGGATGCAGGAGCGTGAGAGTTATCGGGAACTCATTTTGGAGAACATCGAGTATGACTGCCTCATCCAGAACCGTCAGCTTGACCGGGACCGTCTGGACGAGCTGGTGGAGCTCATGGTGGACACGGTATGCTCCCGCCGGGAGACCATCCGCATTGCCGGGGACGACTACCCGGCGGAGGTGGTCAAGTCCCGGTTCCTGAAGCTGGACAACTCTCACATCGAGTATGTGCTGGACCGGATGCGGGAGAACACCACCTATGTCCGCAATATCAAGAAATACCTGCTGGCCGCTTTGTATAACGCCCCGGCCACCATCGACAGCTACTACACTTCCCTGGTGAGCCACGATATGTACGGCGGCGGAGATCGGAGGTGATGTGCGTGCAGGAAGAAATCACCCAGGGCGTGGTCTCTCTTTCGGTGGAGACCGGCAAGATGACGGCGGACCTGCTCCAAAAGGCCGTGAAGAAGGTGCTGGAGGAGATGCAGAAGAAGCCCTCCCAGCGCAGCTTACACCAGGGGAAACAGACCCTGCACCAGCTCAAACAGCATGGGGCCTCCCTGACCAACATCGAGATCACGGAGCAGAACATCAAGGCGTTTTCGGCGGTGGCGAAGAAGTATGACATCGACTATGCCCTGAAAAAGGACCCCACAACCGACCCACCGCACTACTATGTGTTCTTCAAGGCGAAGGACAAGGACCAGCTTCAGCCGGCCTTCAAAGAGTTCACCGCCATGACCCTGAACCGGGAGAAGCGCCCCACCATCCGGGAGCGGCTGGCCCAGGCCCAGGAACAGACCAAGGCCAAACACCGGGAACGGGAGAAGGTCAAGGCCAAGGACCGGGAGGTGGCGCGATGACCGACAAGCTGAAAAAGCAGATCATCCGCAACCTTCCGTATCTCATCTTTGTGTATCTCTTTAACAAGCTCTGCCAGGGTGTGAGGCTTTCCCCTGGGGCGGACGCCTCGGAGAAGCTGCTCCACATCGGGCAGGGCTTTTCGGCGGCCTTTGCCAGTCTGGCGCCCAGCTTCCATCTGGTGGATCTGTGTGTGGGCGCCGCCGGCGCGGTGCTGATCCGGCTGGTGGTCTACTCCAAGGGCAAGAACGCGAAGAAATACCGCAAGGGCATGGAGTACGGGAGCGCCAGATGGGGCACCCCGGCCGACATCGCCCCCTACATGGACAAGGACTTTTCCCAAAACGTCCTGCTCACACAAACGGAGCGGATCACCATGTCGAGCCGCCCGAAGGAACCCAAGTACGCAAGGAACAAAAATATCCTGGTCATCGGCGGTTCCGGCTCCGGCAAGACGAGGTTTTTCGTCAAGCCCAACCTGCTCCAGTGCCATTCCTCCTATGTGGTCACTGACCCGAATGGTAATTTACAATAAGGATAAAGGGAGCGCGCACCCTCAAGAAAGGAGGTTACACCCCATGAAGAAACAGCCGGACAAGGGAAAAATCACAGCCCTGTACGAGCGTCTTTCCCATGACGATGAGCGAGCCGGGGAAAGCGTGTCGATAGAAAACCAAAAGCGCATTTTGGAGGACTACGCGCAAAAGAACGGCTTTACGAATATCCGGCACTTCACCGATGATGGAGTGCGGGGAACGACTTTCAAGCGTCCGGGGCTGGACGCTATCCAGAGCCAGAGAAGATCCAGCTCTCCATTCCTGATGCAGGCGGATTTGAAAATGCAGTACAGCAGCCCGGCGATGGCGACGGGCAAAACCGCCTTCTTGAAAAAGTCCTTGACGGCCTCGGTTCTCGTCATTGGCAGCACCTCCATTCCTGTCTCCATTATACCGGGAAAATCTGACTGCGCCCAGGGGCCTTTGAAAAGTCCGGCAAAGCGCACAATCCTACCTATTCCAGTTCGTGATTCCGCTGCCTCTGCGGTTCGGCTTCCCTTGGCTTTTCCAGCAGGGCCTCCACATTCTGGCGGAGGGTGTCGTACTCCCGCTCCTCCCGCTGGGCCTTCCGATATTCCGATTGCAGGGCGGTCCGCCTGGCGGTGAGCCCGTCCATCTCGGCCCGGAGCCGTTTGGTGGCGGGCAGGGGTACAGCGTCCAGGCGTTTCAGCTCTCTTGCCGCCGCCTCAAACAGGATGATTTCGCCCTCATGCCCCCGGAGGAACTTCTCCTTGTCCCTGGACTGGCGGTATTCCTCATACAGGGGACGGAGCTGGCGATAGGTGGCGGCGTGCTTCATGGTGAGGGTCAGCCGCTCCATTTCTTTCTTCGTTGCCCGGAGGTCCGCCTTCACCCTGGCGGTGGCGGCCGCCGCCCCGTCGCACCGCTCGGACAGATCCTCCATACTTCCGATGCCATGCTCCGTCAGGAAGTTCAGCGTTTCCGCCGCCCGCTTCAAGTTCTCGATGGTTGCCCAATGCTTGTAACCGGCGCTCTGTTGGGCCTTGATATTGTTCTGGATGTCGATGAGCAGGCTGGGCTTCCCGGTGCGCTGCTTCGGCTGGCGGGAGGGGCTGGGCCTGCCGGCGATCCGGGCGGTCAGGGCCTCCTCTGCGTAGTCGGCGCCCAGGGCCTTCAATCGGGTGAACCGCTCCTGGCCCGGTGCCCTGGCGGAGATGTACTTGCCCCGTTTCAGTTCGTACCCTTCCCGCTGAAGGCGGCGGAGCAGGTCCTCCAGGCCGGCGCAGCCGGGCAGGAGCCGGTCGATGGCGGAGCGCAGCTTCGCCTTGTAGCTGGTGCCGTTCTGTTCCGCCTGGTGTTCGATGTAGCTCTTGCCCTTGTCCCGGCCTGGGACGATGACGGACAGGCCATGCTCCTTGCAGATTCGGTCGCTGGTGCGGCGGATCTCATGGTAGCTCCGCTTATTGGAGTGGTAGTGCCGGTGATCCTGGAAACTGACCGCATTGAAAATCAGGTGGTTATGGACGTGATCCCTGTCTATGTGGGTGGTGAGGACAAACTCATATTTTCCCCCCAGGACCTCCCGCGCCAGCTCCATGCCGATCCGGTGGGCCTCCTCCGGCGTGACCTCCCCAGGCTCAAACGCCTGGATGAGGTGCCGGCCCAGGTTCGTGCCCTTGTCGATGGCATGGCGGCGGGTCCAGGCAAATTCGATGTCGGCGGTCTCGGCGGAGCAGCCGAAGGAGGACACCAGCAGTTTCCCATCTGTCTTATCGGGATTGCAGATATAGTCGATGGCCGCTTTCAGCGTTGACTTAATAGGATGCGTCTTTGTAACTGCCATATCTGCTCTATCCTCTCCCGGATCTCCTCCATGTCGGCCTGGTAGGCCGGACCGCCGGCGTTCAACCGCTTGGCGATCTGGTTGATGTTCTGGCCGATGGCGGAGAGGGCGCGGGTCATCTCCTTGATGTCGGTGGTGTCCACCTGGATGATGTACCCATCAATCGCCATTTTGCGGAGATAGGCGCCGCTCCGCTTTGTGTGGAGCTGGGCCATTTTCTCCTCAATGAGCCGCTTTTCCTCCTCTGTCACCCAAAACTTCATCTGGATATTCCGCTTTCGGTTTGCCATGCTGCGCCGCCTCCGTTTCCATAAGGGTCTGGGACTATCCCAGCAAGCAATTTTTCGATTTAGGGGCAGGGGTCCCCCTAAATCAAAAATCCGCCAGTGGGTACTCACTGGCTGTGCTTGCTATCGTAATCCTACCCTCGTATTCTCCCTCTACTAATACTACAATTTGAAACGGAGATTTTGGCCGAACATTCAAGAAAATACTTTTTATAAATGGGCTATTTTCTTGAATTTTGTCCAGGCGTGTGTTATTATAAAATCAGTAAGTTATAACTAACTGATTGGAGTGAGGATAATGGGAAATGCCAGTTTCAATCAAGACTGGTACGGTATGCAGGCCAAAGTTCTGGCGCAAAGTGATGATCGTGTAGTCGTAGATTATGGCTGCAAAGGCCGGGGAATTGTAAAAAACTATAATCTGTTTGAGGGAATACAGCTTTGTTTCCTCGATTTTGAATCAGATGAGTCTATGGAAACACAAAAGTTTAATCCAGATATTATTCAGATCACGCACTGCCAGACCGGCCGGTATGAATGTGAATTCGCTAATCATACTGTGTCGTATTTGCCAGAGGGCTATTTTAGTGTTGCAGCAACAGAGCATTTGCCGGTTTCTTTTTCTTTTCCGCTGGGAAAATATTATGGAGTCAGTCTTGTCATAGACCGGCAGGCACTTTCGGTCGGAACGCGTCGGATGATGCAGACAATTCCCATTGATCTTGATAAGATCGGAACTACACTGGGAATAGAAACAAGATGGTATGTCAGTGAGACCCCGCCACAATTAAAGCATCTTTTTTCAGAATTGTATACTGCGGCAGAAATGGAGCCCATCGGCTATTTCAAAATCAAGGCCATCGAGCTTCTGTATCACATGGATCAGCTGACACAAGTCAACGGGTGCGATCTAAAATATTTTGATAAGAAGCAGATACAGACTACAAAAGCTATTCGAGAATACCTTATTTCTCACTTGGATGAGAAAGTTTCCCTGGAGCAGTTGGCAAAAGAGGCACACTTGAACCTCTCCGTTTTTCATCTGGTGTTTTCCCATATCTATGGGGACACACCGTATGCCTATCTCAAAAAATACAAAATGAATTTAGCAGCCCAGTGGCTTTCGGAAAATAAAATGAAAATCGGGGATATAGCTTTAGAACTTGGATATAGCAATGCCAGCAAATTTGCTAAAGCGTTTCAATCTGTGTATGGGATGCTCCCAAAAGACTACCGGAAAAAATAGATAGGAAGAACGGGCTGTTTTTCAGGTCTTTCCAGAGGAATGGAGCAGAAAAAATTTACGCAAAAAGATATAATGAGCCGGTGCGGTTAGTTTATGCTAACGCATCGGCTTTTATTTAGGAGGTGGTATCCCTGCTGACCATAGATACTCGAATCAAGTTGCTTTTATTTTTACTTATCAACTTCATGGTATTTGGCTTGAAAGATTTTGTCCTTGGCAGCGTGTGTTTTTCCTTTATCTGTATTCTTTCGTGCCTGATGGGGCAGAAAAAGATTGTATTGAAATACATCATCTTTTATGTGGTGATTGCGGCCATACAGCAGCTTTGCGCCTTCCTTCCCCAGGCCATCGAAACTATTTTGTCGATCTTCACATTGTTTATCCGGGTAATGATACCCGTGGTACTCTTTGCTTCAACCTTTATCGCTACAACGAAAGTCAGCGAATTGATTGCGGCCATGTACTCGCTAAAAATTCCTCGGAGCATTACCATTACATTCGCTATGGTATTGCGCTTTTTTCCTACTTTCAGTGAGGAGATCCACAATATTTATGACGCGATGAAGTTAAGAGGCATCGCCCTTTCTTGGAAAAATGTATTCACGCGCCCCATGCTCATTCTGGAGGCAATCGCTATCCCCATCGTGATGCGCTCTGCTTCGATTGCAGAAGAATTATCTGCTTCTGCGGTGACGAGAGGCATTGATAATCCGGCGCAACGGACTTCGTTCATTCAGCTAAAAGTTCATGCTAAAGATTGGATGGTACTGTTCTTCTTTCTCGTTGCCTTTGTGGTGCTGTTTTTCTGCAAATATCAGATATATGGGAGGATATGATGATGATTGATATTGACCATGTATCTTTTCAATATTCCGGTGCTGAACGGGAGAATCTGCAAAATTTTAATTTGCAGATTGAAAAAGGGGAGTGTGTTGTCCTTACTGGCGAATCTGGATGTGGAAAGACTTGTGTGACCAGGTTGATAAATACACTTATTCCCCACTTTTACGAAGGGGAAATGTCCGGGACGGTTCTCATTGACGGAGTTGATACCCGCACGATCCAACCGCACGATTTGTCGGACAAGATAGGCTCTGTCTTCCAAAATCCACGCAGTCAGTTTTTTAGTCTGGATACGGACAGCGAGATTGTGTTTGGTATGGAAAATAAGGGAATGCCCTATCAAGTGATGCTGGACCGTTACCAACAGACTATCCAGGAATTACATATTGAAAAGTTAAAGGATCGCAACCTGTTTGACTTGTCCGGCGGACAAAAGCAGACCATAGCATTTGCCAGTGTTTACGCATTAAACCCTGATATTTTTGTTCTGGACGAGCCTTCCTCAAACCTGGACCCGGAGGCCATTCAAGAACTACGACGGCTACTTTTGCTGATTAAGGCGCAGGGAAAAACGATTATTGTATCCGAACACCGCCTTTACTTCTTGAATGGGATTGCCGACCGCATTGTCCTTATGGAGCATGGTAAGCTGAAACAATCTTGGTCCGCCAGTGATTTTGCTTTACTCAGTACCGAGCAAATCAAGGCGCTGGGACTTAGAAGCTATACGCCTACAAGGTTAGAGCTTCCCGAAACAGCACCCTCTCGAAACGATACCCCGGCTGTCGAAGTCAGAGATCTGGCGATTGGATATGAAAAGGGAGAACCCGTGGCGCAGCACCTGAACTTTTGTGTCTACCCTGGAGAAATTGTCGGCGTGGTAGGGAAAAATGGTTGTGGCAAATCAACTTTGGCCAGAACCCTATGTGGTTTGCAAAAGGAACTGCATGGAGAAGTTCTATACAAAAACAGTACGGTTCCAAGTAAACGGCGGATCAAGAAAGCGTATCTTGTCATGCAGGACCCGGACTATCAACTGTTTACTGATAGCGTTTACCAGGAACTACTGCTGGCATTGTCCGACCAAAAGGATAAAGATGAAAAACGAATAGATGATATTCTGGACGAGCTGAATTTGACAATTTATAAAGAGCGGCATCCAATGTCCCTCTCTGGCGGTCAGAAGCAGCGCACCGCTATTGGCGTTGCGGCACTCCGGGATGCAGAGGTACTTATTTTTGATGAGCCTACAAGCGGCTTGGACTACAAAAACATGGAGAGCGTTGCAGGAATTTTAAGTGCGCTGTCCAAAAGAGGGAAAGCCATCCTGGTGATTTCCCATGACAATGAACTACTGATGAAGATTTGTTCCCGTGTCATTCGCGTGGCTGAAAGGACTTCATCTTAGTTATATACAAATAATAGAAAGGGGCTATCTGTATGAGTGAACAAGCAAAACCTGTCGGGGCATCCGACAAAATGAAAGCAAAGGACTTTATCACGCTGGGCATTTTTACGGTGTTATTCTTTGCTGTGGTAATGGTGTGCATCTTTGCCTCCGCAGCTACCGTGGTGACTTTCGCCTTTGGGAGCGCCATTGCTGCAATTCCCGGAGGCATTATCTATATGCTGATGCGCGCTAAAGTGCCAAAGGCTGGGAGCGTTCTCTTGAGCGGTGTGGTGATCAGCCTGATCGAGTTTCTAATTGGCGCAGGATGGGCGGTTGCCGTTGGCTTTATTGCCGGTGCCGTAATTGCGGAGCTGCTGGCCCGCGCCGGCCACTACAAGAGCTTCTGGCTGAATACCATTGGTTATTCCGTCTATATGACATTCTTTGCGCTGGGCACCTATCTCCCTATGGTCATCATGACCGGCTATGTGGATGATATGTCCACCTCTAACGGCGTGAGTGCCGAGTATCTGACGGAGCTACATAGCTTTATGAATGGAACAATGGTAGTCATCATTGCTGTTGTGACCTTCGTTGCAGGCATCGTCGGCGCTTTGATTGCAAAAGGCGTGTTCAAAAAGCATTTCCAGAAGGCGGGCATTGTCTAAGCACGATATAGTTGCGGCTAACTCTCTGGTATCTTTGGGCTATTTTTGGCGCCGGAACAGAGGTATGGAGTAGCAGGCAATTTCAAAGGTTGATAAAATGAATGGCGAGGTTAGCAATTTCTAACCTCGCCATTTTCACTTTTAAGGAGGGTTCATGCTATGTCAAACGCAAAGTCGAAACAGGCAAAACCAAAGACGGGTTTGGCACGATGCATGGAATTGGCTTCTGACAGAAAGGGCCTTGTATTCTTAGCTGCGGTTCTTTCGTCACTGGCGGCCATTGCTTCGTTCATCCCGTACATAGCGGTCTATTTTATGATCCGCTCAATTATCGGTGTTTTTCCGAACCTTGACCAGTTGGATATGGGGATGGTCATGAATTATGGATGGCTGGCGCTCGCCGGGATCGTGGCGAATATCCTGTTATATTTTCTGGCTATTTTCAGTTCCCACATGGCGGCGTTCGGCACACTGTACGAGCTGAAGGTCTTGTTCGCTGACCATATCACCAAAATTCCGTTGGGCTATCATTTGACCATCGGCAGCGGGCGCCTGCGTAAAATCATGGATGAGAATATCGAGAGCGTGGAAGGGTTCATTGCCCATCAATTCCCGGATTTCGTGGCGTCTGTCACAGCCCCCATCGTCATGGTCATCATTTTACTGGCCGTTGATTGGCGGTTCGGGCTTGCCTCTTTGGTCGGTATCGTTCTGGCGTTTGTTGCGGAGTTTATTGGCTTTGGCAGCGGCGAGATGAAAGAGAACATGGGCAAGTATCAAAAGGCCCTGGAGGAAATGAACAACGCTTCTGTGGAGTATGTTCGTGGAATGTCGGTTGTGAAGGCATTTAACCAGACGGCATCCTCTTTCAAAAAGCTCAAAGAAGCGATTACCGGATATACAGAGTGGGTCCTGAAATTTTCCCTGGGCTGGCAGAACTGTATGCCCGCCTTCACCACAATCATCAATAATGTTTATCTGATCCTTGTACCCGTCGGAATTTTAATCGGCTCCAGGTCGGATGATTTTGCTGGGTTTGCCATGACCTTCATTTTCTATCTGCTCTTTGTACCCGCAATTTCCGGCGTGTTGAACAAGATCATGTATATCTCCGAGTCGTTCATGCAGATTGATGGAAACGTAGCTCGGATGGATGAAATTCTGAACATCCCCGAAATGCCGGAAACGAGCCATCCCAAGAAACCCGCCAATGATGATGTTGCTTTCAAGGATGTCAGCTTTTCTTACACGGGAGATACACACGAAAAGGCGCTGGAGGATGTTTCCTTCGTTGCGAAGCAGGGACAAATCACGGCTATTGTTGGCCCGTCCGGCGGTGGCAAGAGTACGATTGCCAATCTGATTTCCCGGTTTTGGGATGTATCTTCCGGCAGCATTACCATCGGCGGTGTAGATGTGCGAGATATGGCGGAGGATGACCTGATGCACCATGTCAGCTTTGTGTTCCAGGATATTTTCCTGTTCAAGCAGAGCATTTTGGATAATATCCGCATGGGCAACCCTTCGGCCAGTGAGGAACAAGTGATTGCGGCGGCGAAAGCGGCTCAATGCCACGAATTTATCTCCAAACTGCCCAACGGGTATCACACGGTGGTCGGCTCCAAAGGCATCCACCTCTCTGGCGGCGAGCGCCAGCGGATTGCCATTGCGCGGGCTATTATCAAAGACTCGCCTATCATCGTGCTGGATGAGGCAACGGCGTTCAGCGACCCGGAGAATGAATATCTGATCCAGAAAGCCTTTGAAAAGCTGATGCATGGTAAGACAGTTATCATCATTGCACACCGCCTCTCCACGATCCGCAATGCAGATAAGATCATCGTCATGGAGAAAGGTCACCTGGTCGAAGAAGGAAAACATGACGAGCTGGTGGCCGCAGGCGGACGCTATGCACAGATGTGGAACCACTATACAGAAGCGATTGGCTGGAAAATCAGCGGAAAGGCGGTGTAACTATGAGCAGATTACAAAAAGCTCTCTTTTTATCAGACAAGGGTTACGCAGATCTGAAAAAAGCAATCTTCGCCTGCACATTGACGAACCTCGCTATGCTTCTGCCGTTCTGTGTAACTGTTATGATTTTCAGTGAAATTCTGACACCCTTTGTCAGTGGCGGCTCCATTCAGTGGAACCATATCTGGATGCTGTGGGGCGCAGGTATTGTTTCGGCCATCCTGGTATTTCTGGCCGCCAAAAACGATTACCGCAAAACCTATATTGCCTCGTATAAGGAGTCAAACACGACCCGGCTGCGGATTGCGGAGCATCTTCGGAAACTCCCTATGAATTTCTTTAACACCAAGGACCTTTCCGAACTGACCACGAATATGATGGCAGATTGCAGCAGCATGGAGTCCCTGCTCAGCAGCACGATCCCTCCGCTGATTGCAAACGGCATCACGGTGACCCTGACCTGCATCCTGCTGGCCTTCTTTGACTGGCGGCTTGCTCTGTGCGTATTCATCACGGTTCCGATTGCCTTCCTCATTATCTGGCTCAGTCGGAACCATCAAAAGAAACTGTTTGAAAAGCAGGTTGACGCAAAGCTGGCTGCCTCTGACCAGGTACAGGAATACCTGGAAGGCATGAAGATCATCAAGTCCTGCGGGCTGTCCGGCTCTCATTTCAGTGCGTTGGATAAGGCTCTGCTTGCCATGAAAAAAATCGCCATCAAGGTAGAAATGGCTGTCGGTGTGTTCATGTCCAGTGCCAGTATGATTTTGCAGGCAGGCGTTGGTATCACAATCTTTGTCGGTGCTATCCTCTTGACGAATGGGCAGATCGAGCTTCTTCCGCTGCTTATGTTCCTGTTGATGGTAACACGGATTTACGGCCCGATCCTGTCAATCCTGGCAAATTTGTCCTCGTTGCTGAATTTGAATGTGGTCACAAGCCGTATGCGTACCCTGCTCACCACTCCTGCAATGGACGGTGAAGGGAAAACGGTCCCGAACTGTGATATTGAGCTTTCCCATGTGACCTTTGCCTACAATCAGGAAGATGTCATCAAAGATGTTTCTTGCAAAATCCCCCAGGGAAGCGTAACTGCCCTCGTTGGCCCGTCCGGTTCCGGTAAAAGCACGATTTCCAAACTGATTTCCCGCTTTTGGGATGTCCAGCAGGGTAAGATCACCGTGGGCGGAAAAGACATCAAGAGTATGGAGCCGGAAAGCCTCATGTCTTATATGTCCTTCGTGTTCCAGGATGTGACCCTGTTCAATGATACGGTTATGAACAATATCCGTCTTGGCAATCCAAACGCAACAGACGATCAGGTAATTGCTGCTGCCAAAGCCGCCTATTGTGATGAATTTGTCCGGGAGATGCCGGACGGGTATCAGACGGTTCTCGGCGAAAACGGCAGCACCCTTTCCGGCGGTGAGCGCCAGCGTATTTCCATCGCCCGCGCCTTGCTGAAAAACGCTCCCATTATTCTGCTTGATGAGGCAACAGCATCCCTTGACCCGGAGAATGAAGTCTTGGTTCAAAAGGCGATTGCCAAACTGGTGGAAGGTAAAACGGTTATTATGATCGCCCACCGCCTCCGTACAGTTGTGGATGCGGACCAGATCCTTGTTCTTGACAATGGACGGTTGGTAGAGCATGGAACCCACGATGAGCTGATGAAGAAGAACGGTCTGTATCATAAGCTGTTCCGTATTCAGCAAGAGAGCCTTGGCTGGGCTGTGTAAATCGGAGCTGAAGGAGGGGCATAGTTGAACGGAGTAGAAATGCTTTTAATTGCAGTTGGTCTTGCGATGGATGCTTTTGCCGTTTCTGTGGGCAAAGGATTAACTATTCAAGGACAATGTAAAAAAGCGTGTATTGTAACCGGCCTGTATTTTGGCGGCTTTCAGTCAATTATGCCCCTTCTCGGCTTTTTATGTGGGGAAACCGTAATTCAGTACATCGCGCCTATCTCTCGTATTCTGTCTTTCATTCTATTGACTCTGATAGGTTTGAATATGCTGAGAGAAACAATAAAAGAAACGTCCACATCGAACTCTGCATCGATTGCCGCAAAGGTAATGATCCCCGCTGCCATATCGAGGCTCATTCCAGCGATGGAAGGGAGCTTTACATCATGTCAGAGAAAAGACGCGATAGCAAAGGTCGAATTTTAAGAACTGGAGAGAGCCAGAGAAAAGACGGAAGATACGCTTACAAGTACACGGACGCCTGCGGAAAGACTCAATTCGTGTATGCCTGGAAACTGGTCCCCACCGACAAGACCCCCACGGGCAAGCGGGACGATGTTTCGCTCCGTGAGAAGGTGAAGGAGATCCTGCGTGACATTAACGATGGGATCGACACCATCGGCAAGAAGATGACGGTCTGCCAGCTTTACGCCCGGCAGAACAGCCATAGGAAAAATGTCAAGCGGAGCACCGTGAAGGGCCGGGAATACCTGATGTCCGTCCTGAAAGAGGACCCCCTTGGGTCCCGGAGCATTGACAGCGTGAAACTGTCGGAC
>NZ_NFHG01000024.1 GCF_002159265.1 Flavonifractor sp. An82 | reverse complement strand
GCCACCTCCTCCGCCGCCGCCACCGCCGCCACAATCCTGGTAGGCGTCGATGATCTTGTGCTGCAGCGCAGAGATATCCAGATAAATCCGGCTGTATTCATCATGCATAAAGGCAACCGGATCCAGCACACTTTTGATTCCAGTCATGTCCAATGCCGTATTGGTTGCTCCGCTGGTAACTAGGTTATCACCAAATTCCAGTCCCCAGTTAAACACCTTTTCGATCCGTTGGCTTGTGACCCAGCCGTTTAGCTGGTTGCTCAAACGGCTTATTGTTGCCTGATATGACTTCAAGATAGGTTCCGTTGCAGAAGCAGGAAGCTTTTTAATGGCCGAGTTCTTTCCCATATCAACAAGCTTATCAATAGCCTTGTTCGCTGCCACTGAGGTTAAAAACATGAGCGTTACATCGTCTGGATACTGATCAACCTGTTCGGATATGCCGATGATTTCTGTCCACAGTCTGAGGCGATCTGAGCTTTCCAGCCGGTAATCACTGGTGCTGGTGCATTTTACATTCAGAAGTGTATAAAGATTAGTGACCTCAGCGCGCAGCAAACTATGGTAAGCACTTACCCCCTGACAGAGGGAATAAGCGGTACCGCCATAATTGATGAACTCCGCAACGGTGCCCGGCCAGCCCGGCAGACAGGTGGCAATGGTGTTGGATAAATCATAAACTCCTGAAAAATCCTCAAAGGCGCGGACATCCCCAGCGCGGAACGTCTGAAGCAGCGGGGCATTCAGCGTAATGACATCCTGTACCAAATATGCATCATCCGGGCAAGCGTAGATTGTAGTTGCGCTGTTGGAGGTATACTCCGTGCGCATATAAAATTCGGTCCCGTCCTCGACGGTGAAGGACTCATATCCCAGTTCTGCCCATTCGTCCAGGTCAAAATCGTCGTAGTCCAGCTCCTGAAATTGGTAGGTTCCGACTTCGGTCTGCTCGCCGCTTGTTTCCGTGCGATAAATGGGCATGGAGAATCCCATGCCGTCCTCTGCGATCTGGATATCTCCATACTCTACAGGAATATCCTCCGCCAAGGCATCGAGATCATTCCACAGGGCGGTTATATCCTCCTGGAGATATGCCATGGTGTTTTCGCTGAGCATGGACGGAACGCCTTCGCAGTCGTAGGAGACCCACAGGCTGACCGGCAGGCTTTCCGCCGTATCAAAGGTCCAAGCTCCGGTCCAGCCCTCTCCTTCCTGATACGTACAGGGGATCCAGGTTTCTTCTCCCGCCGTATTTTCCGCCACTACATAAATGTTCTGAAGCCGCTGGGGATCGTTTTCGCTGAAGTCTACTACGAAGGTAAATACAGGATACAGCGGCCACCAGCGGTATACCAGCGATTTGGAGTCATACGTAGTCAAATCCACCTGGTTGCGGTACTCCACCGGGGACAGTCCCGCGTCGTGGGCGATGTTGATCATGGTAATGCTGTCGGCGTCGATATAGCCGGCGTCGTAAGTGACCTCTATTTGATCGGACAGAATCTCTGCTCCGTCTGGCGTAGTCACCTTCGCCTGTATGGTGTGGAGTTCAAATTCATAACGGGGATGCAGAGGCACCTGAACGGACCAGGTACCCACGGCATTGGCGGTAGTGGTGGCGGCCAGCCTGTCAGAGTCATAGATTTCCACTTTACTGTCAGGCATCGTCTTGCCCCCCGCCATAATATAGCTACGGGCGGTACGGCAGAGTACGTTCAGTTCCATGGCGGTGGCTACAAAGCTGGCGGTGCCGATGGGCTGCGCTGCCTGATTCTCACCCTGGCGCATTTCCAGGGCCACATTGACCCCATAGCTGCCGCTGCTCTGGGGTACTACCAGGAAGAGAAGCACGCCCTGAGACTGCCCGGTGGGGACGGTAAGCATATTGCCTGCCAGTGTATAACGGGTGATGGTACCGTTGAAGGTGACGCTGCCCGTCACCAGTTCACAGTTGTCAGGCAGTTCCACCACCAGCTTTTCTTGCTCGGTGTCATACTGCTGGTCAATTTCATATTGGGCTCGGATGGTCACCATCTGGCCGGCCACGGTCTGCCCTTTGCTGGCCAGGACCGAGGTACCCTCCGGCACGGTATAGCTCAGCCTGCCGTCACCCAACTCCGGGACAGACAGATCACCCAGCTCAGTGACCGCTCCGTTTTTAATCTCCACATCCTTTAGCAGATAATCCGTTCCCTCGACCAGCCCCATCGTGGTCAGGATGGACAGATTGGACACATGGCTCAGCAGGGAAGTCTTTTCCATTACAGCAATTTGATAATGGCCTGCGGGCAGGCAGTCAGAGGTAAACAGAAGCTCACCAACCGAATAGGAACCAAGCCCTTTAGCGTTGGAGTCAAAAAGGAATACCCGCTTGCTGCCGCTGCCTACCAGATTGGCCTCCATGTATCCGTTCTGCAGCATGGTGATGGTAGCCTTGCTGCCGGCTACGCTGTAGATTACCTCTGTCGGCTCTCCTCCCGTCATGCGACCGGCAGTATCCTGTACCGAAATTTGCAGCACATCTCCGTCTGAGGCAGCATTCCCTACCACTAGGTAGGGAGCCTGGATTGTCACATCTGGAATTTCCTTGTTTTGTGTGCGGTTGAAAACCGTAAATTCAAGGCCGGTCCAGTCGGTGAGGCTGGTGGTAATTGCATCTTCCCCCACTGCGGTTGCGTGCTGCAGCTTCAGCTCAAGCTGGATTCGGGCTTCAGGGATGGGGGTCAGCCGGATTATGCCTGCATGTTGCGTTTCGCTGCTTGGCTGAATAAGATCAATATTCCGGGCATAGTAGCCCGCTGCCTGGATGGACAGTGTGCCCTCCAGCCGGCAGCCAGTCAGGGTAAACCAGCCTTCCTCATCGGTGGTGACCGGCCCCAGTACCTGCTCATAACCGGTAGCGGTGCGCTGGGTCAAGGTCACCTGAGCGCTCTGAAGCGCCTCGTCGCTCTCGTTTTTGACACAGCCGGTAATGTCTGCTGACTCCATCGGCTCCAGCACGCAGGTTAGAGCCGAATCTCCCTCCTGCACCTCTACGAAAACCTGGTCAGGCTGACGGTAGGTAAAGGCAAGACTTTCGTCTAGCACCACCTGATAGGATACCTGGCTTACTGACTCGTCTACCAGTATGGCGTTGCCGCTGCCCAGCCATTCCTCCGTATCCCCATTGTGCCAGACAATGGTATACCCCTCGGTGACGGGGGCCCCATCTTGCCCGGTTACGGTCAGGGAAAGCCGGTTGCCATCTACAATATATTCATAGGTGTAGTTATTTTCCATGGCATAGGTCTCGGCATAGGATCCCTGCTCCACATACAGTGTAAAGTTGGAGCACCAATAGAACGCACTGTTGGTTGTTCCGCCTGCAATGGAGGTTACGCTGGCTGGGATTACCACCTCCCGCAGACTCTCACAGCCCCGGAAGGCGCGATCACGAATCTCGCGGACTCCGCTTGGCAAAATAATTGTCCGTATTTTTTTGCATAGATCCAGCGCGCCTGCCTCAATTACCTCAAGTGCAGCGGGCATATTGATGGACTCCAGCGCCTCGCACTCGGCAAAGACGCTCTCTGAGAGGACCTTCAACTGATCCGGCAGTCTTACCGTTACCACGCTGCTGCACCGTTTGAACGCATATCCGGCAATGCTGGTCACACTGTCCGGCACCGTGATCTCCGTGAGACTGCTGCAGTTTTCAAAGGCATTCGCGCCGATGGCGGTAACGCCCTCGGCGATGGTAAGCGTCTGCATCTGATTGCAGCCGCTGAACGCACCGTTTCCAATTGTTTTAATGTGGGCCGGGATAGAGATTGATGTGATGTCGGTGTTGGAAAGTACGTTGTTCGATAGCTCGGTCAGCCCTGCGGGGATAGAGAAGGAGGTCAGTCCTGTTTCCTGAAAGGCTCCCGCTTCTATGCGGATCACTGTGTTGGGCAGTGAGACTGAGGTCAGAGAGAAGCACCGCCGAAAGGCATCCTTTCCCACAGAAGTAACGGTCTCCGGTATCGTAATTTCCTGCAATGAGGAGCAGTTGGAGAATGCATTCTCGCTAATGGTCGTGATCCCTGCTTGGAGGGTGACCTGTTCCAGCCCGGCTTGCGAAAAGGCGCTGGTAAAGTTCGTAAGGGAGCCAGGCAAGGTAATTTCCTTCAGCGCAGTACACCAGCGGAAAGCTGAGTCGCCAATCGTCAAAAGGCCCTGCGGAAAGTTAATTGAGGTTAGAGCGACACAATTATAAAATGCACGGTCGCCGATATCAGTTAGGGTGCTGGGCAGGGTGACGGCGGTCACGGAAGAACATCCGTTGAAGGCATCGTTGGGGAGTTGGGTGAGCCCCTCCTCCAGTACGATCTGGGTGATGTATGCATTGTTGCCCCAGGGCTTTTCGCTGGGCATCACACCGGTACCGCGGATGGTCAGCAAGCCATCATCATCCAGGGTCCAACTGAAGCTACTGTCGGTAAATGTACCTGTTTGGGCCGCCAAAACCGTGATCGCCGGTAAATTAGGCAGGTTCTCCCCCACTGCCGCAGCTGCGGCAAACCCGCCGTACTGACCCAGCAGCAGAATGGATATTAGGGCAGCCAGGATACGTCTGTACGGTTTCATTTATCATCCCTCTTTTCGTTTCTGGGGTCCGAAATTGCCGGTTCCCTAATTATAACAATTATATCATCCACATTTTTCTTTTGTTCCCAAGAAATATAGGAATCGCCTCCGTTCCCGGGGGAATGGAGGCGATGGTGCAGTCGTTATATTCATGCTTCGATCTGAGGAAAATAGGCCGAAAAGATATGACGCAGCTGCTGCTTGTTATGCAGCCCTAGCTTACGCAGGACCCCGGTCTGTTGGTTGGCAATGGTCTTTTCGGAGGAGTGGAGGGTTACCGGCATTCCCAGCATGTGCTGAAACACCGTCAGCTCTGCCGGTGTGAGCCGCTGCAGCAGGGCCGAGCAGATCAGGTGAGACTGGGGTATGACTCCGCGGGCGGTTTCCCGAATGGTAGGCACCAGCAGGGGAAATTGACTTTTCAGTACATAGGCCGAGGCAAAGGCCTCCACGCTGGCCTGGATCACGGTGGCTGGGTCATCAAAAGAGGTCAGAAGGATTACCTTGGCCCGGGTTTCCAGACGGATGCGCCGGGCGGCCGATACCCCTTCCATGGGATCTGTAGGTAAGGCCAGATCCATCAGCACAATGTGAGGGTCTTCCTGCCGGGCAGCCTGACAGGCTGTCTCGCCGTCCGGACAACAGGCGATCAGTGACAGATCGTCATAAGCCGCCAGACTTTGCTGGATCAGGTACTGAAAGTCCGGGTCATCCTCCACCACCAGAATACGGATCAGCTCCATGCCTGTCCCTCCTTCTTTTTTCTGCGCCTGACCGGGAAGAACAGGGAAAAGGTGCTGCCTTTCCCCGGCGCGGAGATCACCCGGATACTGCCGCCATGGGCGCTCATCACGTTCCGGCAGTAATACAGACCCAGTCCCAGGTTGTCCCCTCCGGCCTTTGTGGTGTAGTAGGGCTCAAAAATCTGCCTGGCCGTTTCCTTATCCATGCCGCATCCGTTGTCTGCCACGGTGATCACGGCACAGCGCCGACGGGGAAGCTGCTGATAGGAGAGAGATACCGTTGCGTCTTTTCCTGCGGCATCAAGCCCGTTGGCAATCAGATTGCGCAGGACTTCCTCCACGTGAGCGGGGTCACAGGTCAAGGGAGTGTCCGCGCAGGTGATGATCTGAACAGACGCCGTCTTTCCGGGAGCGGCGTTGAACGCATCCGCAAGGGACTGGAACAGGTCCTTTATGTCGCATGGTTCGGGGAACAGGGAGATCCGATCCGAGTAGAGCTGTGTCCGGCTGACAAACTGTTTCAGGTGGGTGACCGAGCGGCGGAGAATATCCACCTCACGAGCGGGCGCTCCCTGGGCGGCCAGAAAGTCGGTACACCACTCGATTTTGGATAGGTCGTTTTTCAGCGCGTGGCCCACATATTTGGCGTTTTTTTGCAGTACCACGTTTCCGGTGCCCCAGTCATAGGTCTCCTTTCGAAAGCGAATGCCCCAGATTCCGTCCCGGCAGGCGTGGTAGAGGAAATAGAGCAGAACAAACAGGACTACGATCAGGTTGATCTGCCAGAGTTTGCTGAGATTAGGAATGCCCAAGGCATGGTAGGGAAAGGCGGAGATCAGCCAGAACCAAAGAGGAACCAGCAGGCTGGCCGCTGCCAGACGGCGCTGGGAGAAATGAGTGCTCAGCCGCTCCGCCATCAGGACATGGATGAGGATGCCTGTGCCGATCAGACCGTAACACCAGTTATACAGGCCTACTACCAGGCAGAAGGCGGGCACTTGCTGGAATGCCAGCGTCTGGGTACAGGGAAAGATGACGGCAAGCAGAAGCGCCGGCAGATACAACAGCAGACGCAGACGGCGGAACAGCCGGGGATGGGTGCGATCCAGCCGGTGAAAGTACAGGCAGAAGATCACCACCGCCGGCATAGAGAGATAATAAAAAACGGCGCTGAGCAGAGAGTAAAGCGTCTCGGAACATCCGCTGGTCCAGATACCAAGTTCAATCAGCCTGGGCCCCAGTGTATAGAACAAGTATTCTTTCAGCGCCCCGATGCTGAACAGCATCCCGCTGCAGAAACACCAGAAGTTCAACTTGTTTTTGGGATTGGAGCACAGGATCATAAGAAAGATCGCCCAGATCAAAAGGGTAAATACCAGCAGCAATTCTCCAGGGATTCCATCTGTGACCACCTCTGCCCATCTGGAACTGTCATCCACTGCTATCTCCCCCTTTAAACTAAAGCAGAACCAAAGTTTGGGGTATTATATCATGGAAGATGAGGGTATTTCAATTGTGAGACGGGCGGACGGTTATCGTGCGTTTCGGAGCGGTTCCCCGGCCAGTCGGGTGCCGTTTACCGCCTGCCGCAGGATGGCGAGGGTGGGCGTGTAGACACAGCCCCAGCATGTTACAGGGGGAGCAGCAGCATGGATTCATAGTCCACGTATAATAAAACCATCTCGAAAGGGGTGGTTTTATTAATTCTCCTTTCCTCGAAAATTGGTTATACAGCAGGAGTAGCTACCTGCAGTATAATCAGGTCAAGCACTGTGGATCTGTACCTATATTCTTACAGCAAGACTGTTTTGAGGTGACTCAGACCACAGTGGCTTGCCTGCATTGGTGATTCGTTGGTTAACGCTTGACGTTTCTATTTTCGTGAATACATGGACAAGTCATCTGTGGAGACCAGCAGTGCTAATCTAAACAAAAGGAGGAAATCCATGTACTTTATAGGAATCGACATCTCTAAGTTCAAACACGACTGCGCCATCATTGACGAACTCTGTGATACCGTTATGCCCTCATGGTCTTTTTCCAATGACCGGGAGGGCTTTTCGCATTTCAAGGCATTGCTGGACAGTCTGGAAGGTGAAAAGAAGATAGGGCTTGAATCTACCGGCCACTATGGGCAAAATCTGAAGCTGTTCCTCGAATCCAACGGCTTCACCTTTATGGAGTTCAATCCGCTTCTGGTTTCCAGATTCGTTCGCAGCAAATCCCTCAGAAATACGAAAACCGACTCCATTGATGCGCTCAGCATCGCCCAGTATGTGATGACGGTAGAGTACAAGCCCTATCCGTCCTCATTCTACCACTTGGATAAGCTAAAGTCACTCACAAGATTTCGCAATAGTTTGGTTCGTCAGCGCAGCAGACAACTGGTGGAGCTTACCAACGTCTTGGATAAACTGTTTCCTGAGTTCAAAACCTTCTTTAAAGACAAGTTTTCTGTCACAGCCCTGTACATCCTTGCGCACTACCAGACACCGGAACGGATCGCCAACATGAACGCACGCTCTTATGAAGCCCTGCGCAAACTTTCCCGTGGCAGATTCACTCTGAGTAATTTCACCCAGCTCAAAGCTTTAGCAAAAAACACTGTTGGAACTCAAAGCGATTATCTCTTGGATCAGATGAATATCCTTCTGGAGCTTTACTCCCAATTGGACTCCAAGGTGGATGAATTGGACGCTCAAATCAAAGAGTGCGTTCGGGGAATCGATCCGCCCTGTTTATCCATTCCCGGCGTTGGAGAGCTCTCTGCCGCCGTGATTCTCTCGGAATTTGGAGACTTCAGCAAATTTCAGACCCCTTCCAAAATGCTTGCCTTTGCAGGTCTGGAACCAGGCTATTTTCAATCCGGGCAATCTGAGTATACCGGACATATGGTTAAGCACGGCTCATCCCGGCTTCGGTATGCTTTAATGAATTGTTGCTTACCTCTCATCTCCAGCGAACCAGTTTTTGCCGCGTATTACACCAAGAAAAGATCAGAGGGCAAGCCTCATCGTGTGGCATTGACCCATGTTGCCAAAAAACTTCTGCGGGTCATTTACACGCTGCAAACCAAAAATATCCGTTATGATCCGACCATGATCCACTAAGATTCTCCCTTTTTTCGGCCCTCCTCTGGATGGTTTGCTTTCCTGCGCTCTTTTTTCGTCACTAAAAATTTCTTCGCAAAAGACTTGACTTCCTATAGTTGGTCACCTCAAAGGTATCAATCATAATTCGACCTTCCAGGGCGTCCATGGTCCCCACTTTCCAGCTCTTGACGATCAGGTTGGAAAACAGATAGGTCTTGCCCGGCTTTTTCTGGCTGGGATGTGCATACACCTGCAGCTTCAGGGCAGGCAGCCAGGTGCCGGTGACGTAGAGGGGACAGAACTCTCCGGCATAGACGCCCCGTTCCATCCGCAGGGTGCCTCCGCGCTGTATGGGCCCCCGCAAGAGATGGACCCGGTCATTGACGCCCCCCTCCTGATAGGTGGTGGTCTCCACACCGACCTGCAGGCCGGAGATTCTGGAAAAGCCCAGCTCCAATGCCTCGGCGCCTTCCAGGAAGACCCGGAAGGAATACTGGTTCAGAAGATCTTTGCTCATACGCTCCCCCCTTTCTTACAACTCAAAAATATTTCTTCTTCCCGTTGCTCTGGCGGTTGATCTGACGGATCTCCCGGCAGAAGCGTTCCCGTTCCAGGTGGGGGAGGGTCAGCCCATTCTTCGGGCTCCAGTGGAAATGGTACGAGATGAACGAGAGTTGGCGGCACAGCTCCCGGAAGGGGTATTCGGTCTGTAGCTGCATTTGGCGCTTCCTCCCTTCGTCCGGTTACATGGTGCGGGTGATGCCCTCGCACACCAGCTCCAGGCTTTCGATGGCCACCTCGTTGCTGGTGGCGTTGAAGTCGGGGGCGGTGTACTTGGTGGGCCAGGCCTTCTCCAGCTGCCAGGAGGCGGAGTCCTTCCCCTCGTCGTCCACCAGGGTGATCACAATGGTTTTGCGGTTGACGGTGCCGTTTTTCAGCTCGGTCATCCAGTCCATGAAGAGCGGGGAGTCGGTGGTGCCCCGCTTCAGGGTAACGTTGGAATACTTGAGAATGCCGGGCTGCTTGCCGGGGGTCTTGCCCGCCATGTTGCCCTCCCGGTACTCGATGGGATCAACGGTGATGTCGGGCGCGGAGACCTCGGAAAAGCCGGCCGCCTCGGTCCCGTCAATGGTTACCTTATAGTTGTATTTTTGAATGGATAGATAATATCCGCCATAATTTCGTCCCTCCTCAGCAGTATCAGGTGGTGCTCTGGGTGATCTGGGTGATGCGGAAGACCACAAATTCAGCCGGGCGCACCGGAGCTACACCGATCTCACAGATGAGCCGCCCGTTGAGGATATCGTCTTGGGTCATGGTGGTGGCACCTACGTTGACATAGTAGGCCTGGTCCGGCGTGGAACCGGCCAGGGCCCCGTTGCGGCGCTGGGTCTCCAGGAACAGGGTGATGGTGCCCTTTACCCTGGCCCACAGGCTCTCGTCGTTGGGCTCGAAGACCACCCAGTTGGTGTTGGCCCGGATGGACTCCTCCAGGAAGAGGAAGAGACGCCGCACGTTGACGTACTTCCAGTTGCCGTCGCTGGAGCAGGTGCGGGCGCCCCACACCCGGATGCCCTGGCCGGGAATGGCGCGGATCAGGTTGATGCCGATGGGGTTGAGCTTGGCCTGCTCGGCGGTGTTGTAGCTGACGCTCAGGCCGGTACAGCCCCGCACCACCTCGTTGGCCGGGGCCTTGTGCACCCCGCGCTGGGTATCGCTGCGGGCATAGATGCCGCACACGGCGCCGGAGGGGGGCTGGAAAACGGCCTGGTTGCACAGGGGGTCGAACACCTTGATCCAGGGGGCATACATGGCGGCATAGGAGCTGTCATAGATGCCCCGGAAGTTCGCCAGACTGGTGGTATCCACCTTGTCCTGGGGGGTGTCCAGCACGGCGAAGCGGTTGCCCATGGTTTCGCAGTGGGCGATGAGGGCGGCCGCACATCCTGGTCTGTCACACCGGGGATGGCCATGATATTCACATCGGACAGTTCGGTAAAGGCGGCCAGACCGGTGCGCTGGCCGGGAATGGCGTCGTTTCCCTTGTACAGGCTGGTGAGGCTGGTGGCCGGAATGGGCAGGGGGCCGTCGGTACCGCCGGACAGCCGGATGGTGAGACGATCGCCCATTCCGCCCAGGCTGGCCAGGGGACCGCCCTGTTTGCTTTCCTCCTCGGTCTGCTCTGCCAGCTCCACGGTCACCAGCTGAGACAGCTGAAGCCGGGTCACCAGGTAATCCGGGGAGTCCGGATTGAGGGTGCAGCCGGAATAGGTTTCGGTCATGCTGCCGTGGCTCACCACAACATCCAGGACGAACAGCTCCGTGGTGTGGGCTTCACTCTCCGCGCCTGGTTCTGTGCTCAGGGTTAGAGTGTCGTCGGCTGCCGGAGTTTTACCCTTGCTGCCGGCGGTTATGACAATGCTCAGCCGGTTGCCCCATTTACCGGGATCCTTGGCGGTGAAGAGAAAGCGGCCCTGGGTTGCCGTTGCCGAGCTGCTGTCCTCGGGCAGCACCCGCATCACATAGCAGGCGCTGCCTCCGTTGGTAAAGAAGTGCTCGACCGCATTGGGCAGGAAGCGGTTGCTGCCGTACCGCTGCGGAGAGAGATAGGAGCCGAACCGGCGCTGGTATTCGGCAAAGCTGGTAATGAGCACAGGGGTTCCCTTGGTGGGTCCCTTTTCCGCCAGACCGATAAATCCTGCGGTACTGGTACCAACACCCTCCATGGCCTTGACGCCGGAGTCAAATTCCTCCACATACACACCTGGAGCCAGATATTCTGCCATATGCGTCCCTTCTTTCTGATGAATTTACGGCTGTTGGTTACAGATATACGTTTATTTGTCCGGGAAACCGGACGGAGATTTGTCCGCCCCACTGACAGGTCAGCCTGCTGCCCTGCTGCAGGGCGGGCTGTCCGCCTACCTTGACCTTCTTTTGTACCTGTTGCCAGGGGGCGGTGGTGACAGGCACACAGGGGGCCGACGTGGGGGTGCCCATGGCTGCGGCGGTGGCAGCCTGAACCGCCGGGTTGGCCACACAGCTGCACAGCCCAAATGAGGGGATATTCCCTATGGGAATGTGGTCGGCCCGCGTGGCCATGGGTTTGCCGTTGATCAGTACCTTGGCGGTGGGCGTGCTGTTGAGGGGAACGGGTGCCGTCCCAAAACTGCACTGGATCACGCCGCCGGTACAAAGAGCAGGCTTCATGGGGATGTGCCTCCTTTCCCTTTCAGATGGAGATACAGCTCCTTGACGGGAGCGATCTGGGTGACCCGGCTGCTGGGCACGGGGATGGCCTCCAGCATCAGGTAGAGCGCGGGCTGGATGGGCTGTCCCATGCTCTGCCAGAGAGCCGTCTTTTCACTGGTGGGCGGAGACTCCAGCTGGAGCCGCAGGGGCTCTCCCTCCAGCTCCAGCGGTCCCATGCTGTGGGCCGCCCGCACCGCCCCTTCCAGCAGCACCAGCTCGTCCACCGCCTCCAGCCCGCCAAAGGGGCGCTTTCGGTTGGCGTAGAGGAGAAAGCGCAGGGCCAGATAGCGGTTGGGGGCCTGCTGGAGCGTGGGTCCCTGGGGAATGGGACGGGGAACGCCAAAGGGCCGGGTATCCGCCACATCGTAGCAGGTGAGGAAAAGCCGCCCCTCCGTGCTGTCGCCGGGGTAGGCCAGCTGCAATTCGTCCGCCTGCTGGAGCACCACCGGGACCAGCTCCTTCCGCAGGCCCTCCAGCACCAGGGACAGGGCCTGTAGCAATACCAGCTGCTGACTCATGGCTCATCCTCCCTCCACGCGCTCTGCCAGAGCACCGTTCCGTCCTTTCCGCCGTCCAGCACCAGAAGGGTGCCCAGGCCGCTGCCGGAGGCCGTCCAAGCCGGCCGCGTCTCAATGCCCTGTTCGGGCCGGGTAAAGCGGTAAACAAAGGGGCCGGTCTGCTCCACCTTGGGGGATGCCGTCCGCCCCAGGGCATAGCTGCTGAACCAGTCCCGCCAGTCCACCGGCTGGGGGTCCACGGTCTGGCTGGTATCGGGCTGAGGTGCGCCCGGCAGCAGATCTCCGTAGGACAGCACCTCATTGATGACCAGGTCTTTGGGGGAGAGGGCCGGACTCAGTTCCTCCCCCTGTCCCTCTGTAGTCACCAGGGTTATGGGACAGTCGGTAAAGAACATCAGTCCAAAGGTGGGGTAGACAAAGGCAGCTTCATCCTCGCCTATGTAGAGCAGCCAGTGCTCGGCAAAGGCCTCCTCCAGCTCCGCCAGGGATAAGCCCAGAAAGGCGTCCCCCCTGGGCCTGTCCTGCCACACCTGCCCGGTGTACAGGGCCTGGCCGCTGGTGTGGTACAAGGTACCGTAGCCCATGGGCTGGCCATTGCGGAAATTACCGCTGTAGCGGATGCCCCCGGTTTGGGGATCGTAGAGGATGCCCTCCCCCTGATAGACCCCGTGGGAAAAGGCTCCCTGATAGAGCATGGCGCCCTCCTCCGTCCACTGGGTGCCCTGGCCGTGGAGCAGGCCTGCGGAAAAGGTGCCCTCCCGCAGCAGCACGCCCGTGGTGCTGTATTCCCGTCCCTGGCCCTCCAGCAGACCGGAGGCAAAGGTGCCCTCCCGCAGCAGGCTTCCGTCAGAGGTGTATTCCTTGCCGGTGCCCTCCGCCACGCAGCGGCCGGTATCCGGATGGAACATCTGCCCCAGGCCCTCACAGCGGTTGCTCACCATCTGGCCTTTGTAATACAGCTTGCCTTCCCGATAGAGGGCGCCGTCGTTCCCCTGAAAGAAGCCGTCCTCCAGAGGCCCTACGTAGACCAGCCGTCCCAGCCTGTCGTATACCGCCCCTTGTCCGGAATACACGCCGTTGACCACGTCTCCCTCATAACGGAGCACGCCTGCGCTGTCCACAATGCGCACCCGGCCCGATACCTCCTGTAAGGCCTTGTCTCCGTACCAGTAGGTGGGTGGGCCGGTGTCCCCGGGGGTAAAGAAGGAGAAGGGCAGTCCGAACAGGGCCAGGATAGCCGCAGCTCCCGCGATGACCAGCATGAGAAACCAGGGTTTGCGTATGAATACCGGCCCCACATGCCAGTAATCCTTTCGGCTCCACTGCCGCTTTTGGGTGTCGTCCGCCATGGCCTGCCCTCCTTCCGTCCGATGGGAATCAGTTCAGTTGTTCCGTGCCCAGCGGGGTCATCCCTGGCCAGGCCCGGTCTCGTGCCTGTATCCAGGCCCGCCAGGCGATCGCCAGCGAGAGCACCGCGGCGATTGCCAGCACCACCGCCGCTACCCGCAGGGCGGGGCCTGCCCAGCGCTTCAGCCCAGACAACAGCCGGTTCAGCAGCTGTTTGGGCGTCTGAGCGGGTGTCAGTTCCGTGGGCAGGGCCTTTAAATCCTCATAGAGCTGGTCCCAGGTCTGGTAGCCCTCCTCTGCCCGGCGGCAGAGCAGCTCCAGTTCGGGGGGATTGTGCTGCCTCGGGGTGCGGGGCAGGTCTTTCGTCATCAGATCCCGGCACAGGCGGGCCACCCCGCATACCGCGCCCGCCAAAGAGGGATCGGCTTGCAGGCGGGGGTTTCCCAGATAGTGCAAGGCCGCTCCTGTTCCCGTGATGCAGAGGTTTTCCGGCCGGGCGGACAGGGCAACCGCCCAGAAGGGGACCCCATCCTCCAGCACCTGTTCCACCAGGGCAATGGCCTTTTCCCGGCGCTCCTCCAGCGTGGGAGAGTATCGCTCCAGCCACTGCTCCAGGGATGGGCCGCAGCAGCTGGGCAGCAGTACCGCCAGACCGGTTCCCTCGGTTCGCATGGGCAGAGTTCCGGGGCAGGTCAGGGCCTGCCGCTGCCAGGTGGGGTTATGGAACACCAAGCGTGTCCATTGATTGTCTGCTCCATCTCTGCAAAGCTCGGCCCGTCCGGCTGGGGTGTTCCACATTCGGCAGACGATGTGCAGATCGTCCCATACCACACCGCTCATAGCTGCCCTCCATCTTCCACCAGAACAAAGGCGCAGACCTGCTGGGCCATGCCGGTGCAGGTTTTGGCCCACACCTGGTATACGCCCGGCTGTTGGGGAGCGGTATAGGCCCCGTCGCGGTCCACCTGGCCGTCCCGCTGGCTGGCCACATAGAAGGCGCAGGGGCGGCTCCCGCCGTCGGTGAATACCGGCACAAAGAGCACCTGGTCTCCCGGCTTGACCCGGATCAGATCAGGCTCCAGCCGCAGCAGTGTCCCCGCAGGCTGGGGCGGCTGCGGTTCCGGACCTGCCCGCCAGGCGTGCCACCGCAGATGGAGCACCTCCTGCCGCAGCTCTCCCCGGGGGCGCACCGCCAGCTCGAAGGTACCCCGCTGAGGATGCAGGCGAATGCCCCGCTCAATGGGGCAGTCATAGGTACCGCTGGCCTGGGCGAAGAGGGAGGGGTCTCCCAGCAGCACATCGCTTTCATGCTCCCGCAGGTTGACTGCCGGGATGGTGTTTTCCAGGCCGAAATCCATATAGACCTGACCCAGACCCAGACCATGAGGGGTCTCGTCGGTGTAAAAAATCACATCCCGGTTGCCTGGGTGGAGGGGAAGGTCGATCACGCCGCTGCACCACTGGGGTTCTTCCGGTTCCGGAGCCGGCTGGGGCTGTACGGGTTGGGGTGGCCCAAAGTACGCCATGCAGTCCTCCAGCCGGGTTTCGATCCAGCCGGAGCAGGCCCGGTTGGCCCGCAAAGGAAAGCTGCTGCAAAGTTCTACGCTCAGACTGGTCCGCTCCAGGCGGAGCCCTGCCAGGGGGACGCCGATTGGGCCGTCTCCCGGCTGGTCATACAGGGCGCAATGTTCCAGCCGTGTTTTCAGTTCTCGTCTGGGGGAGTCGGAGCAATGGAACTGCAGGGTAAGGGGGGCGCTGGGCTGTAGGCTATGCTGCTTCCAGGTCAGCCGAAGCTGCTCCGGCGGAAGGGAAAAGGCACCGGCCTGCTGGCTGTCAGGCAGGGGAGAAAGAGAGAAGCAGAGTACGGTCTCTCCCGGCGGGATCCGCAGCGTCTGGTCTATCTCCAGCGGTTTGCCGGTACGGCTGTCCACATAGCCGATCAGCTGGGGCCCATAGTGCAGTTGGAGCAGCACCGTTTCCGGCTCAAAGCTGCGCAGCCGCAGCCGCAGTTCCACCGTGCCCTGCCTGGGGAGGATCCATGGCAGCATCTGATAGACCTGCAGCGTGGGATGCTCCGCCAGCAGGTGGTGAGCGATCAAATGCTGCTCTGCCGGGTCCCACAGGGACACATGGGTGTCGGTGAGCAAAAAGGTGGTTTCCTCCCGTATCGCGCCGTCCTGCTTTCGGTTCTGCCCGGATACCGGCACAGGATCAAAGCAGGTTTCCTCATAGATCAGCCATAAAAAAGCGGTATCTCCGGTTAGTGTTTCCAGCCCAGGCAGGGCTGACAGCGGTACCACCTGGGACTGCGGTACCGCCAGAAACCGCCCTTGCTGGTCCACCCCCAGTCCGGGTGTTATCGACAGGGCCTCTTTTCCCAGGGGGCATACCTCCAGCCCGGTCAGTATCCCGCTGCCCAGCGTCCAGCGATTCATAGCGGCTGTCTTTTGCTCCGAATAGGTCTGTTCCCGCTCGAAGTCGGCTGCCCGCAGGTGCTTATGGGGAAAGTATCGGTTTTTCGTCAAGGGAAAGGGTCGATCTGTCATTGCACGCACCCCCCAGAGATACCGGTATTCTGCATTGATAATTGGTTTCATTATAATCCTGTCGAAAAACATTGACAACCATTTTCTGGGGCGCTGTCTCCGAGTTGCACTACGTCACCTTGTATTATAGAGTAGTAGTTACTAGAGCCCCTCTCCAAGGGCTGTGCTACACTGTAAGGGATGTTGTGGATTGGTAATCGCCTCCTACCACAAGATGGTTCTCGACAGGTTCCAACCACAGCCCTTTGCAGTTTTGTTAATCAGTTAAATACCGCCAGACGGTTTATGTGGAACAAGGCTACAAAAGCAAAGTGTTATGTGGAACAGCATCACAGATTTACCGTTGGAGGTTTTTGAAATGATCGTTTCCGTTGGTATCGATGTGACAAAGGACAAGCACGACTGCTTTATCCAGAGTTCTGAGGGCGAAGTCCTGGCGGATGTGTTCACCATCTCTAACAATATGGATGGCTTCCATACGCTGCTGGAGAAGATTCAGGCCTGTACCGCACCTCGGGACAAAATAAGAGTAGGGCTTGAGGCGACCGGGCATTACAGCTACAATCTGCTGGGGTTTCTTTTAGACAATGGTCTGGCCACCTATGTCTTGAATCCCTTGCGCACAAATCTCTACCGAAAAAGTCTCAGCCTCAGAAAGACCAAGAGCGATCGGGTAGATGCACGAACGATTGCGGCTATGCTGTTATCCGATGCAGGCCTCAAACCCTACACGGATACAGCATACCACAACGAGGAACTAAAGTCACTCACCAGATACCGTTTTGACAAGGTAAAGGAGCGCGCCAAGCTGAAAACCTCGGTTTCCAGACTGGTCTGCATTCTGTTTCCCGAGTTGGAAAAGCTGGTTCCAACGCTCCACATGGCCTCTGTCTATGCCCTGCTGGAGGAGTTTCCGGGAGCCAAACAGGTTGCCGGAGCACACCTGACAAGCCTCAAATCTCTTTTGGAGAAGGCCTCTAAGGGCCGGTACAAGCGAGATGTGGCATTGTCAATTCGGGATGCTGCACGAATATCCATTGGTTCCAGAATGCCTGCCAAATCTCTGGAATTGCAGCATACCATCCGGCTCATTCGGGAACTGGATGCTGAAATCCATGAAATTGAAGCTGAGATTGAGACCATGATGGACGAGATCCAGTCTCCCATCATGACCATCCCCGGCATCGGCTGCCGCATGGGCGCCATGATCCTGGCTGAAGCGGGAGATCTGTCACGCTTTGACTCTCCGGACAAACTGCTGGCTTATGCTGGTATGTCACCGTCTACTTACCAGTCCGGACAACTGAATAACTGTTACCCACACATGGAGAAACGGGGCTCCAGATATCTGCGTTACGCACTTTTCAACGCCACCAAGTATGTCTGCCTTTGGGACCAAACCTTTTCCGATTATCTCGCAAAGAAACGGGCGGAGGGCAAGCACTACAATGTGGCTATCTCTCATGCAGCTAAGAAGTTGGTGCGGCTTATCTTCGCCATGGAGAAATCCCGGCAGCCCTATCGCTCAGCGGCTTGAGCCAACTTTTTGAATAGACAGCAGGGGTCTGATTAGACCTCAGCTTTGCCATACCCTTTTTGAACCATCTGTCTGTGAGTACTTCCACTCATTTTGAGGGTTGACTTTTAATAGTTAATCTGTCGAATTTTGACGAACTGAGTTGAAAACAAATGGTATGCCAAAAAAATACAGGATATTGGTGGGCAACTGAAACGGACAGTAAAATAAAACGAAGATAAGTAAGGAAAGTGCGGCGCAGCATTTCGTCATCTGTTTGTGTAAATTTTGGGTCTTTTTTTGCTGTTTTTTATCTTTAGAATATTGCAAGGGCAATACAATATCAGTATAATTAGGAAGATAATATATTGTCGCAGGTGGTATTTCTGTAAGTGTTTTGGTCGGTTTTGTGTGTATGAAACGGCAGCTGAAAGAGACTCCTGAGCAAGGTGCAGTAAGTCTCATCCTCATGCACAAAAACAGAATCGACATAGAGAACCGACCCACAGCCATCTATGAGCCGTGGGTCGGTTTGCTTCGTATCATCAATATCTATGGGAGAGAGAAGAAATGAAACCCTTTGAGAAAAAAGTTTGGCTTTCCACCCCTACTATGCACGGGGAAGAACTGAACTATGTGACCCAGGCCTATGAGAGCAACTGGATGTCTACAGTTGGTGAGAACATCAATGAAGTGGAGCGGCTGACCTGCGAAAAGGTGGGGTGCAAGTATGCTGTAGCGCTTTCGGCAGGAACAGCCGCTCTTCACCTGTGTGTCAAGCTGGCTGGAGTAAAGCCCGGTGATACGGTGTTTTGCTCTGATATGACGTTTGGGGCTACAGTCAACCCGGTGGTATATGAAGGCGGAGTTCCGGTCTTTATTGATACCGAGCGGGATACTTGGAATATGGACCCTGTTGCGCTGGAAAAGGCCTTTAAGATTTACCCTGAGACCAAAGTCGTGGTGATGGCGAACCTATATGGTACGCCTGCCAAGCTGGATGAGATTCGCGCGGTCTGTGATGCGCATGGGGCCGTGCTGATCGAGGACGCCGCCGAATCCCTGGGCGCCACCTATAAAGGGGTACAGACCGGAACGTTTGGTACATACAACGCGATTTCCTTTAATGGCAATAAGATCATCACTGGCAGCTCTGGTGGCATGCTGCTGAGCGATGATCTGGAGGCGGCCAACAAGGCGCGGAAGTGGTCCACCCAGAGCCGGGAAAATGCACCCTGGTACCAGCATGAGGAACTGGGCTACAACTACCGCATGAGCAATGTGATTGCCGGCGTGGTGCGAGGCCAGTATCCACACCTGGAGGAGCATATAGCCCAGAAGAAAGCCATTTATATGCGCTATCAGGAGGGGTTGAAGGACCTGCCTGTTACCATGAATCCTTACGATGGGGAGAACTCTGAGCCCAACTTCTGGCTGTCCTGCCTGCTGATTGACCGGGAAGCCATGTGCCGCCAGGTGCGGGGTGAGACGGAGACCCTATATATTAGCGAGCCCGGCAAGAGCTGCCCCACAGAGATCCTGGAAACACTCGCAAAGTACAATGCCGAGGGCCGGCCCATCTGGAAGCCCATGCATATGCAGCCCATCTATCGGATGAACGGCTTTGTGACCCGGCAGGGGAATGGTCGGGCCCGCACCAACGCCTACATTGCCGGCGGTGTGGAAGATGTGGGTGCGGATATCTTCCAGCGGGGACTGTGCCTCCCTAGCGACAATAAGATGACGGTTGAGGAGCAGGATGCCATTATTGAGATCATCCGCAGCTGCTTTGTGTGACCGAGGAGGAAAAAGATTGAAGACCAAGCATAAGTCGTATGGGCCTTATGAGCGATTCTTTAAGCGGCCCATTGATATTTTCTGCGCCCTGGCTGCCATTCTTGTATTCTGCTGGCTGTACCTTATTGTGGCCATCCTGGTGCGGGTCAAGCTGGGCAGCCCGGTGTTGTTTACTCAGGATCGGCCCGGAAAGGACGAAAAGATCTTCAAGCTGTATAAATTCCGCACCATGACAGATACGCGGGATGAGCATGGCAACCTGCTGCCCGATGACGTGCGGTTGACTAAATTTGGGAAGCTGCTGCGCTCTACCAGCTTGGATGAGCTTCCCGAGGCATTCAATATTCTCAAGGGGGATATGAGCGTGATCGGCCCCAGACCTCTTCTGGTAAAATATCTGCCTCTTTACAATGAGGAGCAGCGCCGCCGCCATGAGGTACGCCCCGGCCTGTCTGGTTATGCCCAGGTGAATGGGCGAAATGCCGTGTCATGGGAGGAAAAATTTAAACTGGATGTAAAATATGTGGACCATATTACATTTTTGGGGGATGTACATATTATTTTTAGCACTGTTATGAAGGCGTTTGTCAAGCGTGAGGGAATCAGCTCGGAGACTGCTGCTACCATGGAAGAATTTAGAGGAACCGCGGTGAAGCAATGAAAAAATTGGGCATTATTGGTGCAAGCGGCCATGGCAAAGTAGTGGCTGATATTGCAAAACAATTGGGTTGCTACCAGGAAATTGTTTTCTTTGATGACAGTGTAGATAGAGTACAGTGCGGAAAATATCCTGTTGTGGGTAAAAGTCAAGATATCTTCCAGTTTGGATGTGATGGGTTTGTTGCCATTGGAAATGCGCAGGTTCGTCAAAGACTCCAAGAAGAGATGGAAACAAAGGGAATATATGTTCCGGTTTTGATTCACCCGGCCGCGGTTGTGGCTGAGGATGTGCAGATATTACCCGGTACTGCAATCATGGCTGGAGCTGTAATCAATCCTGGAAGCGTGATGGGAAAAGGATGTATTGTCAATACCTGCGCCTCGGTGGATCATGACTGCAAGCTGAACGACTATGTACATATTTCGGTGGGAGCCCATTTGGCTGGTTCGGTGACTGTAGGGAATCACACCTGGATCGGCATTGGGGCAGTTGTTAGCAATAATCTGGCAGTCTGTGAAAATTGTATGGTGGGAGCAGGCGCCGTTGTTATAAATGACATTAAGGAGAGCGGAACCTACGTGGGTGTTCCTGCAAGGAAGATCAAATGAAAGTATTGATTTTAGCAAATAATGACGTCGGACTCTACCAGTTTCGAAGAGAGTCAATTATAGAACTGCTGAGGGAAAATTCTGTTATTCTATCATTGCCTAACGGAGCTATGCTGGAACCTTTGCTGTAAGCAGGCTGCAAGTTAATCGATACTCTGGGTAGAACGCCGCGGCATTAATACAGCCACAGACCTGTCGCTGTTCAGACAGCATGGGCGAATGCGCAAGTCAGAAAGGCCTAATTTGGTCATTATTTATACGATTAAGCCGAATATATATGGAGGTATTGTGTGCAGATGGGCTAAGGTGCCTTATGTCGCCAACATTACGGGGTAGGCACCGTATTTCAGAATCCAGGCATGCTGCGTAAACCGGTAAATCACCTGTACCGCTTGGAACTAAAAAAGCGAAAGTGGTTTTCTTTGAGAATACAGAAAAAACGCAAATATCCATTATATTATTTTTTCTCTAACAAGATTGACACATTGTAGAGACGCAATCGGCCAGAATGTGTCAATAGGAGATGGTAGTGTGGTCATGGCAGGAGCAATGATTACTCCTTGTTGCTAAATGAAAATAGTTGTGTTATTAACATTTGCGCATCTGTGGATCATGATTTTAATTTGGGGAAAGTTGATCCATGTATCAGTGGGGGACATTTGGATGGGAAAGTTGTTTTGGGTTGCAAAACTTGAATTGAGATTAATGCAATTGTAATAAATGACGTAGATATTCCTAGCATATGTATGATTGCTGCCGGTACAGTGCTTGCAAAACCACTAAAGGAGACTTGCACCTATATTGGTATCGGCTAAGAGGGTAAACATAAAAAAGATACGAACAGCAGGGTATGTAAATAAAGACCAATGAAATGGGACTTTAAGTAAGGAAATGACTGGGGAGTGCAGTAATGAACATACTTTTTTTGTCGCTGCTTGATTTTGAATCATTTAGTGAACGCAATATTTATTGCGATCTATTGAGAGAATTTATAAAAAATGGACATGTGGTATGCTGTATTTCGCCGGTTGAGAAAAGAAGAAACCAGGAGTCCCATATAATCTATTTTGGAGAAAATAAGATACTTAAATTGAGAATTGGAAATATACAAAAGGTAAATTGGTTGGAAAAGGGTATATCTACACTTAGAATTGAAAGGCAGTTCATTTCTGGCATAAAAAAGTGGTTTTCTGGTATAAAGTTTGATCTGGTGCTATATGCAACACCACCTGTTACTTTTGCAAGAGTCATTAGATATGTAAAGAAAAAATGCGGAGCCAAATCTTACCTAATGCTTAAGGACATTTTTCCTCAGAATGCCGTAGACTTAGGAATCATGAGCAAAAATGGACCCAAAAGTTTTCTCTACCGATACTTCCGCCATAAGGAAAAAATATTGTATCATCTATCTGATTTTATCGGTTGTATGTCCTCTGCTAATATGAAATATATTTTAGATCATAACCCGGAAATTAAGGCAGATAAGGTGGAGGTGTGCCCCAATGCCATTGAACCAGTGCTTATGAGGTTTACCCAGGAGGAACTACAATCCATTAGAGATAAATACAAGATTCCACGGGATCGGATTATATTTGTATACGGTGGAAACCTAGGAAAACCACAGGGCATTCCATTCCTGATTGAATGTTTGAAAGCCCAGAAAGACAATAAAAAAGCCTTTTATATTGTTGTAGGTAGCGGTACTGAATTTTCCAAGCTACAACATTATGTAGATAGTACAGAGCAGGATAACCTAATGTTGCTCAAAAGTTTGCCCAAAGATGAGTATGATCGTATGATTTGTGCCTGTGATGTGGGTATGATTTTCTTGGATCATCGGTTTACTATTCCTAATTTTCCGTCAAGACTTCTTGCGTATATGCAGGCAGGATTACCTATTTTAGCGTGTACTGATCAAAGTACAGATATTGGTAAGGTAATTGTTGAAGGAGAGTTTGGCTGGTGGTGTGAGTCTAACGATATAAAAAAGTTTAGCAATCTTATTGAGCAAATAATCAATACAGATTTGAGTCAGTCTGCTGAAAAAGTGGGTATCTATTTAAAAGAATACTATAGTACCGAAAAGGTATTCTCAATCATTATGCATCATTGGGAGTAGAAGGTTGAAACATTGTAATCTAAGTACCATTCCGAAAAAGGACGCACAAAACCAAGCCCCCTAAGAGCGGGCGAAGAATGCAGTTATGCTTAAAGTCTAAGCGGTGGATGGAGCAGTCACCCAATACCCCTGCCGCTGAAGGATAAAGATGGCTTCCTCCACGGAAACCTCACGGTGTGCAGGTGGGCGATCGCTCTTGCGGTAGAGTTCGGAATTGTACGGCTCATTCTTCCTGAGCATATTGTAGATAGCTGTTAGGAGCATTCTGGCAATGGCGATAATTGCTTTTTTGTGCCCTCTGCGTTTCTTGAGCGCAAGATAGCGGTTTCGAACCTCCGGGAATTGCTTAGCGCGGATCGCATTAAGAGAGCACTGAACAAGCAGCGGCTTGATATAGGCTCCGGCCCGGCCGATTCTGGTAGTTTTCTTCTTCCCGGCACTCTCGTTGTTCTGCGGCGTAAGACCAGCCCAGGAGCATAGGTGCTTCGAGGTGGGGAACACGGACATATCCACTCCGATTTCCGAGATGATGCCGATAGCGGAAAAGGATTGGATACCCGGCGCCGTCATAACAAGGTTGAGCTGGGGAAGGTACTTCTCAGCGGTGGACAGGATCAGGGATTCCAGATTGAGCTTGCACCGTTCCAGGCTGTCCATGTGGGAACGGATGATGCGGAGCTTTTCAGCCTGTTCAGCACACATCTCTCCGTCCACAGCAGCAAGGATTTCTTCGTCAGTTGCTTTCATACGCTTAGTGCGAAAGCTGGAAACATCCGTGATTTTTGTCGCGGGTTTTTCCAAAATCCTGACCGTGATTGCAGAGGCGGCTTTACCAAACACGTCCGAGAACACATCATCCAGTTTGAAATTGGAGACCGTCAAGCAGTTTTGCGCCCGGTTTTTCTCGCCGGTAGTGAAGTTGGTGAGTTTCCAGCGGTAACGTACCAAATCCCGAAGCTGGCGAATATCCGCTGGAGGGATAAAGCTCCCGGCGACGAGGTCGTGCTTGAAGATGTCGGCGATCCACTTGGCGTCCCGCTTGTCCGTTTTCTCGCCTCGGATGGCTTTCACATATTTGGGGTGAGCGAGGACAACATTGCAGGTGCGCTCCAGAATGTTGTAAATGGGAATCCAATACTTTCCGGTGGATTCCATGCACACATCCTTGCAGTCATTCTCGGCCAGCCAGGCAGCACACCGGCGTAAATCACCAGTGAACGTGGAAAAGCGCTTGCTCTTGTAGGTTGTCACGCCCTGCTCATTAGTAGAAGCGATACAGGCAACGACAAAGGATTTGTGGACATCCATCCCGCAGCAGATGCGGTAAACGATTTTAAGCATAACACATCCCCTCGAAACAGTATTTGAGGGAACAGGCAGGGACTGGATGCTCACTGAAAGATTGAAGTAGTCCGTCTCCCCAAAGATAAGGTTACAGGGTCCCATGCCCTACTCATTGGTGCTTGAAAGAGCATCCGGCACACATATATATTCAGTCCAACAGCAAGGTTGAGCCTACTCACCTCCACGTGCTCTGTAGTGTGCCTGCTTCCTCAAGTACATTCTAACAAATATCGACTTGCTGCGTTAGGGGCACTGTGTTTCATCCTCTTTGGTGCCTTGGAGCGCAGCGGAAAGGAATGGTCATATATATGGAAATAGGTAAAGCTATTTGCGCGATCAAGCAGCGGTATCTTCAGTGTATATGGAATCATAAAAGAAATAATATATATTTTTTAATGTTTCATGAGGTTCCATTATATATAAACCAAACTATTCATAATAAAAACTTTTCTATATCAAAAGATAGATTTTTTAAAACAATTATTAAATTAAAAGAAACTGGCGTAGAGTTTAGCAGTTTAAACGCCTTATTTTTAAATGAAGAAACTAACGTACCTTTTGTGCGTGTTGCTATCACATTTGATGATGTTTATAAAAGTGTAATTGATAATGCAGTACCAATACTTAATGAATTAAATATTCCGTTTGCGTTTTTTATAACTAATGAGCTAATAGACAAAAAGAATTATATTTCATCAAAAGACATACAAGAACTGGTTGAGAATCCCATTTGCGAGTTGGGCTTTCATTCTAACAATCATGTTGGGCTACGAGACTATAAAGATAAAAATGAGGTAGTAAAACAAATAGAGGCATTGAATTTTGAAAAAATAATAAAAAGAAAGTGTGAATTTTACGCGTATCCTTATGGATCTGTTTATATGTGTCCAAAGGACTATCGAAATATTGTTTCAGAGAAAGGCTATATTGCAGCATTTGGAACTGTGGATAGTGGTACTAATAATATTATGCTTAAAAAAAATAGATTTTATGTCCCAAGAATAAATGTTAATGAAGAAAATGCTGATGGGCTTGTGTATAGAATAAGTGAAAAGAGAGAGTGACGGTAAAACTATGTCAATGAAAATTTTATTTGCTACATCGACATTATTTCCTTATCGTGTTGATTGGCTAAATGAGATGGGGAAATATGCAAAAGTAGATATTTTCTATTTACTTGATAATGATGAAGCCAGAAATAGTAAATGGATGAGTAAACGTCCTGAAAATTGTAGATATACATTAATGAAAGGAATAGAACTACCTAGAATAGGAAAAATATCTTTAGAGTTTATTCGCTATGTTAGAAAACATGGTAAAGAGTACGACGCTATACTGCTTGACGGATACGGTTTTTCTACTCAACTTTTAAATATTTGGTATTTAAATTGTCATCATTATAACTATTATGTAAATATTGATGGTATGGTATATAATGAGAAAGAAAAAAGTTATATAAATTATATTAAGAAAAAAATTATAAGCAAATTCCCATACTGTCTTTCGGGGTCAAAGGCAACCAATAAAATTTTAAATCAGTATGGAGTCCCTAATAATAGAATAATTAATCATCCTTTTACTTCATTATATAAAAATGATATATATTCAGATATTGCAAGTCTTAAGGAAAAGGAAAAACTGCGTTACGAACTAGGAATTACAGAAGAAAAAATGATAATTTCCGTAGGCAGGTTTTCATATATGGCTGGTTACGGGAAAGGGTACGACGTTTTATTACGGGCAGCTCAGAAATTAGAAAAAAACATTGGGTGGTATATTGTTGGCGGAAAACCGACGGAAGAATTTGTAAGGTTAACAAAAGAAGCTGGGCTTAAAAATGTGCATTATGTAGAGTTTTTGAGCAAAGAGGATTTAAAGAAATATTATAGAGCAGCAGATTTGTTTTGTCTAATGACAGTCAGTGACGTGTGGGGATTAGTAATAAATGAAGCAATGGCGTGTGGTTTGCCTATTATTACTACAAATAAATGTGTTGCAGGTTTAGACTTGGTGTTAAATGGGGAAAATGGATATTTAGTCAATGTAGGTGATGATACTACATTAGCTAATTATATCTATTATCTTTTTAGTAATCAAAAATTATTAACAAATATGTCTAGAGTATCCCTTCAGCTTATTCAAAGTTACACAATAGAAAATATGGCTACAATTCATTTGCAGGCTATTAATACAATAAATAATATAGGATAAATATGTGAGCTGCTTGAGGAATGTGTATGAGTAAAAATGAAGTAAAACCTAAATTAAGTATTATTGTTCCTGTTTACAATGTTGAAAAATATCTAGGCAAATGTGTTGATTCACTTCTAAATCAATTTTATAAAAATCTAGAAATAATACTAGTGGATGACGGTTCTTCTGATGGATGTCCTCATTTGTGTGATTTATATGCGCAAAAAGACTCAAGGATAGTTGTAATACATAAGAAAAATGGGGGGTTAGCATCTGCACGAAACACTGGACTAGACAATTGTTCCGGTGAATATATTGCCTTTCTTGATAGTGATGATTGGATTGATCCGGAAGCATATGATAAAATGCTTTCATTTTTGCTTAGTGCAGAGTTAGATATTGTGTGTTGCGAGATTAGTAGAGTACAAAACGGTAAAGAAATAGAGCGTTACCAGTTTTACAAATCTGGATCTATACTTACAGGACGGGATGTAACACGTGAAATTTTATTAGACAAAATTGGAAGCCATGTGGTAAAAGCAATTTATAAAAAAGAATGTTGGGCTGGGGTTCGTTTCCCAGTTGGACGTCTATATGAAGATATACCAGTAACCTTTAAAGTATTTGCTGCAGCAAAGAATGTTGGCTTCATTGCAGAGCCGTTTTATAAATATCGAGAGAATGATGCTGGTATAACATTATCACCTAAGCCCATAAAACCGTATCATGAGTTTTTAGGTTTTAAAGATCATTATGATTATGCTTTGAAGGAATATCCAGAAATAGTAGATGAGTGCCTGGCTAATGCAGCCATGTATGCCATAAGTACATGTTTTCACTACTATTCAGAAAAAAATCAGGAGCTTCGAGAGCCATCAGCCCATACGGAACAATTTTTAAAAGAAAATAAGAGACAGATAATGGCGTATAGAGGATTTATAAAAACTAGAAAAATTGCAATTAGTATATTTTACTTTTCGAAGCCGCTATTCAAGCTGATGTGTAGACTTTTTAATAAAACTGGATTGCAAAAGTTAACACATTTTGACATGAAATAAAGGAATTAAAATTATGAAGGTTTTGTTTTTTTGCAATACATACTATCAGCTTATTGTAGCAATAAGAATGAAATTAACACTGAAAAAACATGATAAAGCCTCTGTTATTTTAACTGATGTGTCTAAAAATTCAGAACAAATAAGCAAGAACCTACAAAAAACAGGCCTATTTGAAAGCGTGTATCATTTTCAAGTTAGCAGAAATAATAGTAAATCATTTTTGAAATATCTGCTTGAGGGAGTAAAAGGAATTTATCCAAAAGGTATGCAAGCAGACCTTTTCTATGACGAACTTATCGGATTTAACTATGATATTCCTATGTGTGCATTGTATGCTTCATTAGAAAAAGTCAATAAAGCAATTCTTTGCAATGTAATGGAAGAGGGGTTGCTTTCTTACTCTACTCCGGATAGTGATTGTAAAGTAGCAAAGCTGATAAGAGTAATTCGAAAACTGCTCTTTAAAAAGAATGCAAGAGAAAAGAGAAAGAATTTCTATTGTTTCAACAAAAAGGCATATAAAGGCCCGTACGAACCGGTTAGTATACCACCGATAAACACAAATGATGTCGAACTAAAAAATATTTTGTTTAATGTTTTTCTTGATGGTAAAAAGCCTAAGGAATATAAAGAAAAATATATATATTTATCTTCTGTCTATGATTTTGAAGGCGGATTTCCTGTAGGAGAACTTAAAGTTGCAATTAAGATTGCAGAAATTGTTGGCTATAAAAATCTTATTGTGAAGGTACACCCAAGAGATAGTGTTGAACGATTTAAAGCTGCGGGATTGCAGGTTGCAGAAAATTCATCTATTCCATGGGAGATATTTCAAATTGGTTGTGACTTTACTCGAAAAGTAATAATATCAAGTTTTTCAGGAAGCCTTATTAATTTAAATAGTATTATAGAAAATATAGGTACTAATATTTACACAAATAAGCTCTGTAATATTTCTGGAAATCCAATGGCTCAGTATTTTGGTTCTATAATTGATGGATACTTAGGTGAAGCGGAGACGCTTGGATTAAAAAATATTACTTCTATTTCAGCCATAAAACAAATACTACACAAGGAATGATGAATGTGGAAAAAGGCATTATAAAAATTGGAAAACCTTATGTGATCCATTTGCATGATAAAGGTACATCACGCCTATGTGCTGATGTGGAGTATAAAAATAAAATCTGTACTTTATATTATGAAACAGATGAAAAATATTCAGAATATTATTGCTACGAAAGAAGCGATGCTTTTATATTAGGACTTTTACATTCAGCCATGTATAACAATGAAAATATTATATGTGAGGCACCTATAACAGAGCAGTTGTATTTCCAACTTTCGACATACTATATTCCAATTGTAGCAGAAAATATGCCAGATTTAAACACAATAGAAATTATTGCAGATAAGGCTGCGGAAATACCGTGTATTGCCAACGCTTCTGCTACTGGAAACTCTGGAGGAGTTGACTCCTTTTATACAATGCTAAAATATACAAAGGAGCGTTGTGGAAACTTTGGTTTAACACATGTTATGTTCAACAATATATCATCAAATGATAATGTTGAAGATCGTATTAGAGCATTATTTAATAGAGACAAAGTTGAAAAAGAAAGAATATCTGAAGAATTAGGTTATGAATTTGTATGGCTTTTTACAAATTTGTATTCTTTCTATGAGACAACAGGATTATTTAATCATTATTTTACTCTTCAGTATATAAGTGCTGCATATGCCTTAAAAAAATTATTTGCTATTTATTATTTTTCTTCTACATTCACGGTAGATAAATTTTCAATAGATCCAAATATTATAGTGAGCGGTGGAAGGTTTGATTTGTTTACTCTTGCACAAATCTCAGTAGAGAACTTAAAAATCTATTCTGCAGGTATGGAAGCAGAAAGACTTAAAAAAGTTGAATTCATTGATAAATTTAGTATATCACATAGACATTTGCAAGTTTGTGCGGTAGAGCAGTCACTTGGAGGCCAATATAAGAGTAATGCTTTGAATTGCGGATACTGTCATAAGTGTAGGCGAATGATTTCTTTGTATTATGCATGGGGAGTTCTGGAAAAATATCAGAAGATATTTGACCTTTCTTATTTTAATGCAAATAAAAGTAAATTTATTGGTTGTGCATTGGCAGCAGATCAAAAGTATTTTGCCGGCAAAGTTAAAAACTCTTTAAAAAAAGAAAAAAAATACACTTTGTCAATTACAATTTGGTATTTACTATTTAAAATAAGATATTCTTTGGCGAAAAATAAAAAACTAGTTAGAATTTATTATAAACTAATTGGTAAAGAATTAACTGAATAAAATATGAGAGGACATACGCAATGTATGAGATCGGTATATTAGGCGGTATGGGCCCACTGGCAACATCTATGTTGCTAGAAATGATAATATCTCGAACCTATGCTTTATGCGATCAAGATCATTTGAATATTATTGTAGCCAACAAAAGTCAAATACCAGACCGAACTAAGTTTTTGTTAGACCCTACAGAAACAAATCCGCTACCGAAACTGATTGAGGGAATAAAAGAACTAAATAAACTGAATCCCAGAATAGTTTTAATTCCGTGTAACACATCACACTATTTTATAAAAGAACTTCAAAATATTTCAGCAGCTCCCATTATTAATATGGTGCAAAATACAACTGCATATATTAAACAAAGTGATCTGCCTAAATCAGTTGTGATATTAGGAACGTTGGGGACAGTCAAAACACGAATATATGAAATTTTTGATACTTGTGGACTTAATATAGAATATCCTCAAGAGGAAGAGTGTCAAAAAATAAATGATATTATATATTTAATAAAATATTCTGGAGAAAAAGTACTTTATCAGTGTGCAAAAAAATTGACACAAATAATTAATGGTATCTCATCACGATCAACAGAACAGAAAACATTTATACTTGGTTGTACAGAGTTGTCAGCTTTAAACCAATACATTCTTGGCAATAGATACAAAATTGTAGACGCTATGGAACTTTTAGCCCTTTCTGCAATATTACAATCTGGGAAAAAAGTGCAAAATCATAAAAAATATAGCATAGATATCATAAGTAAAAATTTAATATAACTAATTTGCTGAACTTTATAGTATTTAAACTAAAATATATATTTTACTCTTATTTACGATGACAAAATACAAAAGTAGTAATTGATAATTATAATTGAAGAGTTACATATGAGGTAGCTAGTTAAAACATATATCCAAAATGATCCTAGTAGATTTTACCCATACACTTTTAAAATATAGTTTTGTTGGGGCCCAGGTGATATAGCCCCATGGCTGTTTCTGCCGGGCGCAAACAGTTTTAAGCGAGGTAATAAAAACTGTTGTAAATTCCACAAAAATATGCGTGCTGCTGTAGAGCGTTGTATTCTACACAACAATATCTAAGTTAGTGGGTAGGAACTTGGTGCCTTTACGCTAAAATTTAACTAGCTGCGCTCTCCAAAGATAAGGCTTCAAAGTTTTGCGCGTTGCTATTAAAAGTGGTTTTAGCATATATAAAATTAGCACAGTTGAGCCTATATGCTTGACCGCTAAATTGTAGCAACTGTATTAGTAGTGCCGATTTCTTATGATTTAGCGCTTCTGCATTGAACGAAAGAAAATGGTGATAAAATGAAAATTGTAGCAGTTATTCCAGCTAGATTTCAATCTTCTAGATTTCCTGGCAAACCACTAGCAGATCTATGCGGATATCCCCTGGTATGGTGGGTATATCAACAGGTAAAGAAAGTGCGTCAGATTAATGAAGTTTATATTGCCACAGACGATGATAGAATTTTTCAAATATGTAAAAAATATTCGATGCTTTGTATTATGACAAGAAAAGATCATAGTACGAGTACAGAAAGAGTATATGAGGTTGCACAAAAAATCCCTGCAGACTATTTTGTGGTAATTAATGGAGATGAGCCGCTAATTGATCCTAAAATTATTAAAGCAATTATACCGACTGTAAAAGAAAAGTGCGATTTATATGTAGGTAATTTAATGACAGAAATTAAAAGCCCTGTAGAAGCTGTCGACTTTACAAATATTAAAGTTGTTACGGATTTCCAGTCCAATGCACTTTTTATGTCTAGAAGTCCTATCCCGTATCCTAAGTCTTCTATAGATTATGTATATTATAAACATGTTGGTGTTTTAATTTATGATATTAATGCACTAAAATTCTTTGCAAATACACCTAAAGGATATAATGAAAAAATTGAGGATATAAACGAATTAAGATTTATTGAGAATGGACAAAAAGTCAGGATGATTGAAGTGCAAGCCAACAGCCTTTCTGTGGATACACCAAAAGATTTGGAGCATATTAGCCGTATTATATCTAAAAAAATTGAAAATGGAGAAATATCTTTATGAAAAAGCCTTTAATTCTTGACTGTACACTTCGCGATGGAGGATATATTAACCAATGGCATTTTGGTAATTCTGCTATATATAGTATTGTTAACTACTTAAATGAAGCTAATATTGATATTATTGAGTGTGGTTTTTTGAAGGATTGTACATATAATTCTGATGTGTCAATTTTTTCTTCTACTTTGCAAATTACCCCTTTTATTTTTCCCAAAAAGCAAGGAACCATGTATGTGGCTATGATTGCGTTAGGGGATATTTCTCCTGATAAAATATTACCCTGTGATGGAAGCTCTATTGATGGCATTCGTCTGACTTTTCATAAACATGAGTGGGAAGAAGCAAAACAAGTTGCCAGAGCGCTTATGGATAAAGGTTATCAGATATTTATCCAGCCAGTAGGTACGACTTCTTATTCAGATGAAGAATTACTTCAATTGATTCAAGATGTAAATAACCTTCGTCCTTTTGCATTGTACTTAGTGGACACTTTAGGGATTCTGTATCGTCATGATCTGCTTCGATTATTTTATCTCATTGACCACAATCTACACAAAGATATTTATGTCGGTTTTCACTCGCATAATAACTTGCAGCTTTCGTTTTCCAATGCTCAGGAATTGATGCGTGCGGAGTCTTCACGAAAAATTATTATTGATGCATCTGTTTATGGTATGGGCCGAGGTGTAGGAAACCTTTCTACTGAACTTCTGGCAGAGTATATTAATGTAAATATTGGAGTTTATTACTCTATAACCTCTTTATTGACTATTGCAGATCAATTTTTGATGAGCATTTATGCACAGCAACGGTGGGGATATGATTTACCCTATTTTTTATCGGCAACAGAAAACTGTCATCCTAATTATGCTTCATTCCTGCTGAATAAAGGTACTCTTAGTATTGCGGATATTTCTAAAATTTTAAGTTTGCTCCCAGTAGATAAGAGGGATTTATATGACATTCAATTGATAAAAGATTTATATCATTCTTATCAAAATTGCCAAATTCGGGATGATGAAACCCGAGCTTTGTTGTCTGAAAAGTTAAAGGGTAGAAATGCTTTAATTTTGTGTTCGGGTGCCAGCTTAAATATTTATAAAGAACAGATTATATCTTACATAAAAAAAGAGAATCCTTTTGTTATTTCAGTTAATTTTATTAGCCCCCAATATGAAGCAGATATGCTTTTTGTAAGTAATCGTAAACGTCTAGATTTGATTAGAGGTATTAATAAAAAGCCTGATTTAATTATTGCTACATCGAATTTGATTGAAGTTGCTTCTGAATGTGTGAATTTTGTTAACTACTCAAGTTTTATTGGGGAAGGCCGTGCTGCAGATAATGCCGGTGCTATGCTGGTTCGAATTTTGAAATCAGTAGGAGTCTCCAGCATTTCAATAGCTGGTATGGATGGTTTTGATGTGGATTCTTCTAACAATTACTGCATTAGCACCTATATGCATCCAATAGATCGAGTAGAGAGCGAAGCAAAAAATAAAAATATTGCTCGGCAGTTGAGGCTGGCCTTGTCTGGTGTAGACTATCATTTTATAACACCTACAAAATATGAGGTATAATCCATGTACGACCTTGCAATTTTTGATATGGATGGAACAATTGCGGATACATCTTTAGGTATTATTAATAGTCATCGCTATGCACATAAAATAATGGGACGCCCTGTACCAAGCGAGGAAATTCTTTACTCTGTAATTGGTGGGCCGTTGCTACAAACGTATACAAGCCGTTTTGGATTTTCCGAACCAGAAGCTCGCTCGGCAGTTGCAGCTTATCGTGATTACTACAGTAATTATGGAATTCATGAAGCTTCTTTGTATCCAGGTATTGAGCAAACCCTAAAAGAGCTTTTTTGTAATGGTGTAAAGCTTGCAATGGCTACACTAAAAAAAGAAGAATTTTCAAAAATTATGTTAAAAAAAATGGGGATCTTGAATTTCTTTACCGTTATATATGGTATGGATAAATACGATACCCGCACTAAATCGCAGTTAATTGAAATGTGTATGAATACAACTGGCATACCTAAAGATAATAGTATTATGATTGGTGATAGTATCCATGATTTAAATGGAGCAAAAACCTGCGGAATATCATTCTTAGGTGTAACATATGGATTTGGTTTTTTGCCAAATCAAGAATATAATATTCAATTAGTTAGCTCTGCAAAAGAAATTACTCGTGTTGTAACCGACAGTAATATATAAATTATATACTGAACCTCCATGGAGAATATGAGAGCAAAAGATAGTTTATTCTATCAACAAATTGAGCATATGAGCAAATGGCACTGGCTACTTTTTTGCAATCAAAACGGTGTATATTTCTAATTGTTTGTGTGGAGCCCATTTAGGCCATGAGTTGAGGGAGAAGGAAGGGGTTAATGTAAAACTTCCTCATTACCATGTAATACTTCGCTAGAGAAAATGCCAAGGACGGCATCTCTTGCTTGAGGGTAATTAACCCGGCAGAAGTTGCTTGGAGAGGGGAATTAACCTGTTCTACCAAAAGCTGCTTTTGGCATGACACCCAAGTGCCCACAGACAGAAGCGAGTATATATCTAGTGCCGTATCCTTGCTGCCATAGGTATGAGGCTGACTGGTAAACAGCCGGTTTGGTACAGAAAACAGCATCCAGCAGGTAGATCTAAACTATTCTTCAGTATGGTCTGTATTTTATAATACTGCTGGTAGTAGGTCTTCACGATAAGTCGGATTTCCTCCTCTGGTACAATATCTCGGCAGTATAAGCCAGCGGTCGAGACCGTAATTGGCCAGCATCATTCTTGTCGGTCTGGGTCCATCTTAAATTGTTGTTTCTGTAGTAATGGACTAGTATTGAATTGACTACTGAGACATAAAGACCAGCACTATGGTGCAGCCAGGCCACCGGCGCATGATAATTGCCAACAGATCCCATTCTCACACGGGTCTCGTCGTCTAGATTTTTGAGCAGCACTGTTAGCTGGCTCAGTTCATTGGCGACGTGACATACTTCTAAAGGATAAAACCACCACTTCTCCAAAGGACCACATGACTGCAAGCATGCTTTTGCCCGTGGAAATATTGCTGCCAACGAACTTTATCTGAATTCTTCCAATACCAAGAATTTGCAACCAGAATTTATCTTTTTGCAGTACCATTTAAGCTATTTCGTGACGAAAACTCTCCGGCATACTGCCCCTCAACCTACTTAAATTGAATGCTACAACAAGAGAATAGCAAATTGTCTTATCTGCGGGTTTATAAATCCAAGGTACAATTGGTCACCAAGTTGCTCATCTTATTGTAACTTAGACACGAGACGGTAAGAACACTGGACTGGTAGCCCGGTACGAGCGCAATGAGCAATACCAAGGTTACCGCAGCGGCCACTATAGGCGAAATCTTACCACCACTTCCGGGGAGGACATCCTCAGGGAGCGTAAACTCAATGGAATCTCTTTTGAAACTTCCATTATTGAGCGGTATTGCTGCCGGGAGAGCAGGGTGGAAGAGGTTCTTGTTGAAGAAGAACATCACCGAGGCATTCTAGGGTAGCAAGGTCTCTCCCTCCACCGTCAGTGGGCTGAACAAGAAATCGTACAACATTGAGGATTGGCGGAACCGCCCTCTACAGGGCGGATACTATCTGTATGTCTATGTGGATGAGAACTATCTGCGTCGTAACTGGGGCGGGGAATTTGAAAGTGTAGCAATTTTGTGGAAATCACAGTCAATGAGGGTAGATATCGTGAGGTTCTGGGCGCTGATGTTCGGGCCCAGCTGAAATAGCCCCATAGCGCTCAGGAGAAATCGCCAATTTGAGTTCAAAAGAAAAAGCCATTACTGAAACCTTTCAGACCCCTTATACTGGACAGTGACCAAACAACCCAGTAGAAAGGATTCGTATGAAAGGAATACAAAGCAATGGCTTCTTGCCCATTATAGCACAGGCCATCGCAGAGATGGAAGCACAGCACGGAGAGTTTTCAAGCATAGATGAGATAAACCTTGCGGAACTCGGTCGGCGGACCGGACTTTCCCGAGCCAAGCTTCGGCGTCTAAAAGCCAATGGTTTCTGTAAAACTGTTCATGGTCTTGTGGGTAAGAGAAAAAGGAGCACATTCTGGACGGTTACAGTGCTGTTCTGGATCGCTTGCTCAGAGATGGTGTCAGCAACTCTGCGGTCTGCCTGGAACGGCTACAGGAGATTGGTTTTACCGGAAGCTGCAGCACAGTGAAACGGTACATCGCCGCTTATAAGCATCTCATCCCGGCCAAGCGGCAGCAGGTTGCTCCCCAAGGAAACCGAGGGCGCCGTTACACCACAGCGCCTGGCGAGGCCTACCAGATGGACTGGGGCTTCACAGATGTGCTGGACTACAACGGAAACACATACCGTGCGGCATGCTTCGCTATGATCTGCCACCACTGCGGCCAGCGCTACATTGAGTTTTTTCCTAACGCCAAGCAAGAAAACCTGTTCATTGGAATGATCCACACCTTTCAGTACATAGGGATGCCCAGAGTCGTCCTGTCACCGCCGGAGTAAAATAGACCTGGAGCGCCGGGCAAAAATTGACCCACGCCTAAAGACCGGCTATCTTAAAAGTGTGTCGAATACTTTTAAGGGAGATGGCCGAA
>NZ_NFHG01000023.1 GCF_002159265.1 Flavonifractor sp. An82 | reverse complement strand
CGTGACCACGCCGGAGGCAGGGGCCCGCACCTGGTCCCCTACAGCGGCAGCGATGTCCACACCGTCGGGGGTGCGCCAGTCACCCATGGTGGCGTCATAGGCCAGCGCGCCCACGTCCCTCTCCTGGCCCGTACAGGGGGAGGTGCTGACGGGCTATACGGTAGAGGCGCTGGCCTATGACGCCACCATGGGTGACTGGCGCACCCACGACGGTGTGGACATCGCTGCCGCTGTAGGGGACCAGGTGCGGGCCCCTGCCTCCGGCGTGGTCACGGAGGTGATCCAGGACGTGATGATGGGCACCACCGTGGTGATCGACCACGGCGGCAACCTGACCACCACCTGCGCCAACCTGGCGGCCGTACCCACCGTGGAGGTAGGGGATGTGGTCACCGTGGGAGATGTGATCGGCTCGGTGGGAGAAACTGCCATTGCCGAGAGCGCTCTGCCCGGCCACCTGCACTTCAGTGTGGCACAGGACGGCCAGAGCGTGGACCCCATGGAGTTTCTGAACCAATAAGCAAACAAGCCCCCCGGTATAGCCGGGGGGCTTGTTTTTATCTTATCGATGCAGGCTGTCGCTGCCCCGGCTGATCTTGACCACCAGGGAGCTGAGGGCCAGCAGGCCGATCAGGTTGGGCAGCACCATAAGCCCGTTGAACATGTCGGACAGAGACCACACCAGATCCACCTTCTGGACCGAGCCGATGACGATGAAGGCCACCACAATGACGGCATATACCTTGACGGCCCCCTTGCCGAAGAGGGCTTTCACGTTGAGCTCGCCGAAGAAATACCAGCCGATGATGGTAGAGAAGGCGAAGAACAGCATGCAGATGGCCACGAAGGCGTTGCCGAAGGAGCCAAAGGCGGCGTTGAAGGCGGCCTGGGCCAGGGCGGTGCCCTGGAGGGGGCCGTTCACCGGCTGGAGCATGCCGGAGGACAGAATGACCAGCGCCGTCAGGGTGAGCACGATGAAGGTGTCGATAAAGACGCCCATCATGGCGATGATGCCCTGATCCTGGGGCTTGTCCACCTTGGCCATGGCGTGGGCGTGGGGGGTGGAGCCCATGCCGGCCTCGTTGGAGAACAGACCCCGGGCCACGCCGTACCGCATGGCCTCCCGCATGGTCAGACCCAGAGCGCCGCCCAGCACCGCCTGGGGATCAAAGGCGCACACGAAGATGGAGCGCAGGGCGGAGAGCAGGGCGCTGTGGTTGATGCACAGGATGGCGATGCAGCCTACGATGTAGAAGAGGGCCATGATGGGGACGATCTTCTCGGTGAAGGAGGCAATGCGCTGTACGCCGCCCAGGAAGATAAAGGCGGCAATGACCGCCACCACGATGCCCACCGCCAGCTTGGGAATACCGAAGGCGGTGTGGAAGGCGTCGCCGATGGAGTTGGACTGGACCATGTTGCCCATGAAGCCCAGGGCCAGGATGATGGCCACGGCGAAGAAGCCGGACAGGAACTTGCCGAACTTTCCCTGGAAGGCGGCCCGGATGTAGTAGATGGGGCCGCCGGTGACGTGGCCGTCCTGATCCACGGTGCGGAACTTCTGGGCCAGCAGGGCCTCGGAGTAGATGGTGGCCATGCCGAAGAAGGCGGACAGCCACATCCAGAAGATGGCGCCGGGGCCGCCGGAGTAGAGGGCGGTGGCACAGCCGGTGATGTTACCGGTGCCCACCTGGGCGGCGATGGCGGTGGTCAGGGCCTGGAAGGAGGACATGCCCTCCTTGCCTGCCCGGGCCCCCTTCATGGAGAAGCCGCCGAACAGCCGGCGCATGCCCTCCCCGAACTTACGCAGCTGGACGAAGCCCAGCCGTACCGTAAAGTAGATACCGGTGGCCACCAGCAGAAACAGCAGCGCATAGTCCCACAGCACGGTGTTCACCGCACCCACCAGTCCTTCGATCCATTCCATTGTACTCTCCTCTTTCCTTTGGGATTGCGGCAAAGAAAAGGACCAAACCGCACACACCGCGGTCTGGCCCTGAAATACAGCACAAAGACATCCGGCCTGAGCCGGATGTCGCTGCGATCCACTCTGTCCTTTTGCCTGAGAGATTCGTGCTGCGAGCGCACGTTGCACCTTCGGCATCCCCGCTGAGGGGACTTCTCCAGAGCCACATCCATCCACAGTCCTCATTTCCCGGGGGAAACACCTGAGAGTTTTGCTCCTTCGGCAAGCCTTGCGGCTTTTTCCTGTGGACTTCCCTTGTCGCTATGCGGCGGACGATTGTCCGTCCGATTTGATATGCAGAACTATAGCACGGCGCAACCCGCTTGTCAAGCGCTTCCGAACGGAAAAGACAGAAATAAAAATAGGAAAGGCAACCACCGAAGTGATTGCCTTTCCTGGTACGGCTGAAGGGATTCGAACCCCCGACCTTTTGGTTCGTAGCCAAACACTCTATCCAACTGAGCTACAGCCGCATATCAGTGGGAGACTTACTCTCTTGCTGACAGCTTAATTATATTAGCACAGCTTGTGACAGAATGCAAGAGGAAAATTGAAATTTCTCAAAATATTTTGGGGAGGCCCTACTTATCCCCCTCTTCGGCGATGATGCGCTCCAGGCAGCCCATCAGGTCGGACATGGTTTCCAGCCGGACGCCCATGCCGAGAATGTGCTCCCGCAGGTGGGGCGGCATGGAGTCAAACTGGGGGCGGATCGCCGGGTCCACGTAAGCCATCGTATCACCTCCTCGGGCAGGTCTGCCTTCTCAGTATAGCCAGCCCGGGGGAAAAGGATACAGCGGGCATCAAAAAACGCGCCCCTGAAAGCAGAGGCGCGGAAGTTTTGGTCTGTCCCCGCAGGGAGCGATTGCCGCCCTGCGGGAGACAGTGGGTTGTGCGTTGAAAAGAGAGAAGAGAGGAGGAGTCATGTCTTTGTTATCTTTGGTATCCTGACGCTTCTTATGATAACAGATTCCCGCTTGAAGTGGTGAACCCTTTTGGAACTTACTGTGAACGAATTATGAACGAGCGAATGAGTTTACAGCAGCGTGATAAAGGCGCTGTTGGCCCACCCCACCATGCCGTCCAGCTTTACCACATACCAGTCCTCCCATTGATTCAGGACAGTGAGGCGGGTGCCGTCATAGGCCTTGGCCAGCACGGCAGCGGTGGCGGCGGGCTTATCCCGGATGTTCAGATAGCCCCAGGAGACGTCCACCACGGCGGGGCGGGGGAACTGGGGCTCCAGGAAGGGCAGACCAAAGTACTCCGTCAGAGAGAGGACGATGTTGCGGGCGATGGCGTCCAGGTTGTTCTGGACCCAGGCGGCGTCGTCGGGGTTGTCGTGGTAGCCCAGCTCCAGAAAGACGGAGGGGGCCCGTACCCGGCGCACCTCGCCAACGGAGGTGGTGGACTCGGCCCGCACCTTGTTGGGCAGAGGGTAGATGGTCTTCAGGCCGTTGGCAATGAGCTGGGCGGCTCGCTTGCCCTCGGCGGAACCAGGGTAGTAGAAAACCAGGATACCACGGGCCTGGCCGTACTGCTCCTCAGGAGCGGCGTTGGAGTGGAGTGCCAGGTGGAGATCGTAGTTGCCCGCGTTGGAGGCCCGGATGGAGGACAGGGCGGTCATGTCCGGGGTGTTGCGGGAAAAGCGGATACCGGCGGCGGTGAGGTAGGGCTCCATGGCATCGGCCAGGCGGTTCATCCACTCCTCTTCCGTGCCGCCGTTGACGTACAGGTTGTTCTCCTGTGTGGAGGGGGAGAGGTAGATGATAGGCATAGAAATAACCTCCTTTTCTCCATGCTATGCGGGAGAAGGGAGGCCTGCGCATCAAAAAACGTCCCCGGTGCGTGAAGGCACCGGGGACGACCAAAGGATATATGGAAAGGGCTCAGTCCACCTTAGGACCGGCAGCTACCAGAGCCTTGCCAGCGTCGTTGGTGGTGTACTTGGCAAAGTTCTTCACGAAGCGGGCGGCCAGATCCTTGGCCTTGGTATCCCACTCCGCGGGATCGGCGTAAGTATTGCGGGGGTCCAGAATATTGGTATCCACCCCGGGCAGCGCGGTGGGAACGGCCAGGTTGAAGTAGGGGATGGTCTTGGTCTCCGCCTTCAGAATGGAGCCGTCCAGGATGGCGTCGATGATGCCCCGGGTGTCCTTGATGGAGATCCGCTTGCCGGTGCCGTTCCAGCCGGTGTTGACCAGGTAGGCCTTGGCGCCGGACTTGGCCATCTTCTTCACCAGCTCCTCGCCGTACTTGGTGGGGTGGAGCTCCAGGAAGGCCTGGCCAAAGCAGGCGGAGAAGGTGGGAGTGGGCTCGGTGATACCGCGCTCGGTACCGGCCAGCTTGGAGGTGAAGCCGGACAGGAAGTAATACTCAGTCTGCTCCGGGGTCAGAATGGACACGGGGGGCAGCACGCCAAAGGCGTCGGCGGACAGGAAGATCACGTTCTTGGCGTCGGGGCCGGCGGAGACGGGACGGACGATCTTCTCAATGTGGTCGATGGGATAGGAGACACGGGTGTTCTCAGTGACGGAATCGTCGTCGAAGTCGCAGTGGCCGTTTTCGTCCACGGTGACGTTCTCCAGCAGGGCATTGCGCTTGATGGCGTTGTAGATGTCGGGCTCGGACTCCTTATCCAGGTTGATGACCTTGGCGTAGCAGCCGCCCTCAAAGTTGAAGACGCCGTTGTCATCCCAGCCGTGCTCGTCATCGCCGATGAGCAGACGCTTGGGATCGGTGGACAGGGTGGTCTTGCCGGTGCCGGACAGACCGAAGAACAGGGCGGTGTTCTCGCCGTTCATATCGGTGTTGGCGGAGCAGTGCATGGAGGCCATGCCCTTCAGGGGCAGGAAGTAGTTCATCATGGAGAACATGCCCTTCTTCATCTCGCCGCCGTACCAGGTGTTCAGGATGACCTGCTCCCGGGAGGTGAGATTGAAGATGGCGGCGGTCTCGGAGTTGAGACCCAGCTCCTTGTAGTTTTCCACCTTGGCCTTGGAGGCGTTGTAGGAGATGAAGTCGGGCTGGAAATTGGCCAGCTCCTCCTCCGTAGGCTGGATAAACATGTTCTTCACGAAGTGGGCCTGCCAGGCCACCTCCATGATGAAGCGGATGGCCATGCGGGTATCCTTGTTGGTGCCGCAGAACACATCCATGACATACAGCTTCTTGTTGGACAGCTCCTGGATGGCCAGCTGCTTGCAGGTGTCCCACGCCTGCTGGGAGGCGGGCTTGTTATCGTTCTTGAATTCGTCGGAAGTCCACCACACGGTATCCCGGGAGGTATCGTCCATAACGATGAATTTATCCTTGGGGGAACGGCCGGTGTAGATGCCGGTCATGACGTTAACGGCGCCCAGATCGGTGACCTGGCCCTTATCGTAGCCTTCCAGGTCGGGGCGGGTCTCCTCCTGGAACAGAACCTCGTAGGAGGGGTTATGGAGGATCTCAGTGACGCCGGTGATGCCGTATTGATTCAAATCAATGTTTGCCATAATGCATGACCTCTTTCCCATTTTGATCGCTCAGGGGCTCCGATGGGGCGGACAACCCCCGGAACTGACAAATGCTATGGGACAATCATACACAAAATTGGTTATAATGTCAATTCCTCTATACCGCGGGATTTTGCAATTTTGCTTCTTCGCAGTTTCAATCTGCCTTTTTGCGCACCGGGAGATCAACCCTCCAGAGCCTGGATGGCATGGGCAAGAGCGGCAAATTCCGGGATGCCCAGCTTCTCCCCGCGGACCTCCTCAGGAAGTCCGGCGGCGGCCATGGCCTGCCGAAGCTGCTCCTTGCTCAGCTTGTCGCCGAAGGCGGCGGACAGGCCGTTGAGCAGGGTCTTGCGGCGCTGGGCAAAGGAGGCCTTCACCACCCGGAAGAACCGTTTTTCATCCACAAGGGTCTGGACCGGCTCGGTCCGGGGGACCAGGCGGATCACCGCCGAGGTCACCTTGGGGGCGGGCAGGAAGCACTCCGGGGGAACCTCAAACAGGTATTCGGGGGTGGTGTAATACTGGCAGAAGAGGGAGAAGGCGCCGTAATCGCTGGTACCGGGATCGGCACAGATCCGTTTGGCCACCTCACGCTGGATCATCACCGTGATGGAGGCAAAGCAGCCCGCCTCAATGAGGGCGGTGATGACGGGGGTGGTAATGTTATAGGGCAGATTGGCGCAGGCCACCGGGGTAAGCCCGGGGAACTGTTCTGCCGCCAGGGCGGCCAGATCCAGCTTCATGGCGTCCCCGGGGATGACGGTCACGTTGTCATAGGGGGCCAGGGTCTCCCCCAGAATGGGCAGCAGGTCCCGGTCCAGCTCAATGGCGGCCACCTTGCCCGCCCGCTGGGCCAGCTGGACGGTGAGGGGGCCGATGCCCGGGCCGATCTCCAGGGCGCCGCAGGTCTGGTCGGCCCCCGAGGCGTCGGCAATGTCCCGGGGGACCCAGCCCTGAATGAGAAAGTTCTGGCCCATACTCTTGGAAAAGCGGAAGCCGTGTCGGCCCAGCAGGGCCTTGATATCATTGCTGTTGCAGAGATCCATAATCCACCTCGTACACGTATTGCCACCAGTATACGGGAAACCGGACCAAAATACAAGCCTACCGCCGGGGGAGCAGGACGGTGAAGGTGGTGCCGACGGCGGCGGTGCTGGTCACGGAAATCTTTCCCCGGTGGGTCTCCACAATGCTCCGGGCAATGGCCAGTCCCAGGCCGTAGCCTCCCTGGCTCCGGTTCCGGGAGGCGTCCGCCCGGTAGAAGCGCTCGAACAGGTGGGGAAGATGTTCCGGAGGAATGGGATCGCCGGTGTTGTGGACGGTGAGGCGCAGCTTGTCCTGCTGCCGGGCCAGGGTGACAGTGACGGCGGGGTTTGGGGGGCCGACGTATTTGACCGCGTTGTCCAGCAGGATGCGGACCAGCCGCCGCAGCTGAAGCTCGTCTCCCGTCAGGGTCAGGCCGGGCTCCAGCTTGGACTCCAGGGTCACCCCCGCCTCAAAGACCACCGGCTCAAAGGGGAGCAGGCAGCCCTGGACCAGCTGGCACAGATCCACCTGGGTGGGGTGGGCGGTCAGCCGGGCGTTGTCCGACTTGGCCAGAAAAAGCAGGTCCTCCACCAGCCCCTTCATCTGCCGGGCCTCCTCCTGGGTATAGTCCAGCCACTTGGCCTGGGTGGACACCGGCTCGTCCGGGTGAGCCAGTACGATGCCGATATTGGCCAAAATGACAGTAAGTGGCGTCTTGAGCTCATGGGAGGCATCGGCCACAAATTGCCGCTGCTGCTTCCAGGCCTTTTCCACCGGCCGGAGGGCCAGGGAGGAGAGGAAGAGTCCCACAAAGAAAAAGGCGGCCATAGCCAGCAGCCAGATCAGCAGGCAGGAGAGCACCAGGGTGCGCATGGTGCTGCGCTCCCAGGTCTGGTCGGCAAAGGCGATGCGGGTGGTCCCCTCCGGAGTGTGCTCCATGAGAAAGCGCAGGCCAAGGCTGGGGAGCACCCCATAATCCTGTCCGGTAGCCAGTGCCTCCTGAGCGGCCTGCCCGGCGGTTTCCTCCGATACATCCACCTGACCGCCGTCGTTGATATCTGTGGCCTGTCCGCCCTCCACGGTAACGGAGAAGACGGGGATCAGGGAAGCGTTGCGGTCATCGTCTCCGTCCTTCTGTTCCAACGGAGGCACATTGAACTCAAAACGGGGAGCGTTCTCGCCATCCTGGCGGCTGAGTACCATGTAAAGGGCGGCGGTGCTCTGATTCTCCAGCCGCCGGGCGTTGGAGGCCAGCAGCAGCACCAGCACCACCGTCAGCACCAGGCCTACCAGCAGCAGATTGATGAGAATAAAGCGCTATCGCAGCCGCCGGATCATGTGACAGGCACCTCCAGATAGTAGCCCACCTTGCGTACGGTGCCAATACCCACCGTGGACTCCAAAAAGGTCAGCTTCTTTCGGAGAAACGAGATATATACCTCCACATTGTTGTCCTCGGCGTCCGACTCCAGACCCCATACCCGTGCGATGATGTCCTCCTTGGGGACCACCGAGCGGGGGTGGACCATCAGCTGCCGGAGCACGTCAAACTCCTTGAAGCCCAGCCGCACCGACTTGGAGCCGCACCGCAGGCAGCGGGTGGACAGCTCCAGGGTCAGATCTCCGGCCACCAGCTGTTCGCCGATGACCTCCCCCTGGCGGCGGGTGAGGGCCCGCACCCGGGCCAGCAGCTCCCCGATATCAAAGGGCTTGGTCATGTAGTCGTCCGCCCCGTGGTCCAGACCGGCGATCTTGTCGGGCATCTCGTCCCGGGCGGTGAGCATCAGAATGGGGGTGGACACATGGGCGTGGCGCAGTCGGCTGGCCACCTCAAAACCATCCAGCTTGGGCAGCATCACGTCCAGGATAATGACGTCGTATTGCCCGGTGAGGCCGTAGTCCAGGCCGTCCGCCCCGTCGTATACCACATCGGCCTGATAGCGCTGCTCAGCCATGACCTGTCCCAGGGCCTCCGCCAGCCGCCGTTCGTCTTCTACAATCAAAACTCGCATCTGCAGGTTCCTTTCTTGTGTGGATTCAGGTTTGCTGCTACAAGAATACCTTCCCATTCTGAAATTTTTCTGAAAAGATTATAGTAAAACCAAATAAAAAAAGTTTTACAGAGTGTTAACAAAATAGATTGACAGGAAGATATTTAAGTGATATGATTTTGATATCAAAAGGAGAGCGGAGGTGCTCATATGAAAGAGAAGATTTTGGAGGGTAAGAAGAAGGGTATGCCCATGCTGCTGCTCATTCTGGCCCTGTATGTGGTAGCTGTTGTGGCTCTGGTGTGGGCCGCCATCCGGGAGGAGGCCGCCGAGTCCGCCTGGTTCGGCGGTCCCGACCCGCTGGCTATCACGGTAATGGCAGTGTGTATCGCCTGGCTGGCCCTGGGCTGGATCTTCCTGTGCGGCCTGAAGGTGCTCAAGCCTCAGGAGGCCCTGGTGCTCACCCTGTTCGGCAAGTACATCGGTACCCTGAAGGGGGAGGGCTTCTACTACGTCAACCCCTTCTGCTCCGGCGTCAATCCCGCGGCCCAGACCAAGCTGAACCAGAGCGGCGATGTGGACGGCGGTAAGGCGGAGAAGAAGGCGGAGGCCCAGGCCGGGGGCAAGCGGATCTCCCTGAAAATCATGACCCTGAACAACAACCGGCAGAAGATCAACGACTGCCTGGGCAACCCGGTGGAGATCGGCATCGCCGTCATGTGGCGGGTGGTGGATACCGCCAAGGCGGTGTTTGATGTGGACAACTACAAGGAGTACCTGTCCCTCCAGTGCGACAGCGCCCTGCGCAACATCGTGCGCATCTACCCCTACGATGTGGCCCCCAACGTGGACACCACCGGCGACGGTGTGGCCGACGAGGGCAGCCTGCGGGGTTCCAGTGAGGTGGTGGCCGCCCGCATCAAGGAGGAGATCCAGAGCAAGGTGGCCCAGGCCGGTCTGGAGATCATTGAGGCCCGCATCACCTACCTGGCCTACGCCCCCGAGATCGCCGCGGTCATGCTGCAGCGCCAGCAGGCCAGCGCCATCATTGACGCCCGCAAGATGATCGTGGACGGCGCCGTGGGCATGGTGGAGATGGCCCTGGAGCGGCTCAGCGAGAAGCAGGTGGTGGAACTGGACGAGGAGCGGAAGGCCGCCATGGTGTCCAACCTGCTGGTGGTGCTCTGCGGCAACCGGGACGCCCAGCCGGTGGTCAACTCCGGCAGCCTGTACTGATATGGCAGGCGACGGCAAGAAGCAGGTGCCTCTGCGCCTGTCCCCCAAGCTCTATGCGGCCATCGCCGCCTGGGCGGAGGACGATTTCCGCTCAGTGAACGGACAGATCGAGTATCTGCTCACGGAATGTGTCCGCCAGCGGAAAAAGAACGGCAAGTACGTCTCCGACCAGATCGACGTGCCGCCGGAACTGGATATTGAATGACAAAAAGGACGTGCTGCAAATCGCAGCACGTCCTTTTTTCATTTGGTGAATGCTTTCCGGCATATGAAGCCTCGCAGAGTTCGCGCCCGCAGGCGCGAAAAAAGTTTAAAGCTGTTTTCAGCCAGGACATGTGCGTGGCTGAAAACACTTCTCAGGCTGCAAGTGTGGAATCTGGCCGCTTTTAGCGGACAGATTCTGCGCGCGGCAGACTGTATCTTACTCAAACCAGTGGCAAAGCCACTGGTTTGAAGATCTCAGGCCTCAGCGGAGCCCAGCTGGATCTCCGGCATCAGCTCTTTGCTGATGATGGTGAGCATCTCTTCCAGCTTGGCGCACTCGTCGGGGGTAAACCGCTCTCTCATTCGCTCGGTGACCACGTGGACATAGTCACTGCTGACGTTGTAGTACTCCTTGTACTTCTCGGTCACGATCAAGTGGTACTCCCGCTTGTCGTGCTCCGACTGGATCTTCCGTACATAGCCCTTGCGGATGAGGCTGTTGATCTTGTAGGCCGCGTTGGGGGGAGAAATGCGCATGAAGGAGGCAAACTCATTGATGGTGGGGGACCCCAGGGCCTGAATGGTCTCCATGGCGAAGGTCTCCACCGTGGTCAGGCTGGCCTCCCGGTTCTGAAAGCGCTCAAAGATCTCCTGGTAAAAATGAAGTTTGAATTTCGTATACACAATCTCAAATTTTTCTTCCAGCATGCCCGCGCCTCCGCAAAACAATATCTTTTTCAACGGTATTATAATGTCTGCTGAATAAACCGTAAATCGGTTTATTCGCGCGGCGGTAGCCGCGCAATTCCATAAAACGGTTCAAGGAGCCGCTTTTATGGAATTCAGCCATTGTTACAATGCGTATTTCCGCTGGTGCGCCTCAGCGCATCAGCGGAAGGTGCAAGGTTTTTGAAGAATTTTCTCCAAAAACCTTGCGCCTTGAACAAAGCCAAATGGCCTTGAAAGCCACGGCTTCCAAGGCTTTCGGCTTTGTTCAGTACGCATTATTATAACAAAAAGCGGAGGGAAGGGCAATCAGGAATCCTTACCCAGGGCGAGGGTGAGTTCCGCCGACACAGCCAGGACGCCGTCTACCGTGGCCTTGGCCTCTGCCACGGCTACGGGGCCTTTCTGCTTGGTGATGACGCACTCCAGCTCCAGCACGTCGCCGGGGATGACCTGGCGGCGGAACCGGGCGTTCTTGATGCCGCCGAAGAAGCCCAGCTTTCCTTTGTTTTCCGGCAGGGAGAGCATAGCTACCGCTCCCACCTGAGCCAGAGCTTCAATAATGAGCACCCCGGGCATCACATGGTACTGAGGGAAATGGCCCTGGAAGAAGGGCTCGTTGACGGTGACGCACTTGATGCCCTTGGCCCACTTGCCGGACTCCCCGTCCACAATGCGGTCCACCAGGGCGAAGGGGTAGCGGTGGGGCAGGATCTCTGCGATCTGGTTGGAGTTGAGTTCCATCGCGCTCAGCCCTCCCACTTCTTGAACAGGACGCAGGCATTGTGGCCGCCGAAGCCCAGAGAGTTGGACAGCACGTACTCCACTTGAGCCTGACGGCCCTCATTGGGCACATAGTCCAGATCGCAGGCGGGATCGGGCTCCTGATAGTGGATGGTGGCGGGCAGGAAGCCGTCCTTCAGGGTAAGGGCGGAGAAGATGGCCTCCACCGCACCGGCGGCGCCCAGCATGTGGCCGGTCATGGACTTGGTGGAGCTCACCGCCAGCTTGTAGGCGTGGTCGCCGAACACGGTCTTGATAGCGGCGGTCTCGCCGGAGTCGTTCAGGGGTGTGGATGTGCCGTGGGCGTTGATGTAGCCCACCTGCTCAGGGGCCACGCCGCCGTCGGCCAGAGCCTGGGCCATGGCCCGGGCGCCGCCCTCCCCATTGGGGGCGGGAGCGGTCATGTGATAGGCGTCGCAGGTGGAGCCGTAGCCTACCACCTCGGCGTACACCTTGGCCCCCCGGGCCTTGGCGTGCTCGTACTCCTCCAGCACCAGGATAGCGGCACCCTCACCCAGCACGAAGCCGGAACGCTGGGCGTCAAAGGGAATGGAGGCCCGGTTGGGGTCGTCGCCCACATGGAGGGCCCGCATGGAGGTGAAGCCGCCGATGGACAGGGGAGTGACGGCGGCCTCGGCGCCGCCGCACAGCATCACCTCGGCGTAGCCGTCCCGGATGTGACGGAAGGCGTCGCCCACGGCGTTGGAGCCGCCGGCACAGGCGGTGACGGGGCAGGTGCACATGCCCTGGAAGCCGAAGGCGATGGCGATGAGGCCTGCGCCCATGTTGGCGATGGTGGAGGGGATGTAGAAGGGGGAGGCCCGGTCAAAGCCCTTCTCGGAGCAGCGCATCTGCTCGCTCTCGGTCATGGCGATGCCGCCCACGCCGCTGGAGACGATGACGCCGCAGCGGGTGCGGTCCAGGGACTCCAGGTCCAGACCGCTGTCGGCCACCGCCTCCTTGGCGGAGGCCATGGCCAGCTGGGAGTAGCGGGCCATGTGGCGCACTTCCTTCTTATCCAGCACAGTGGTGGGGTCCCAATCCTTCACCTCGGCGGCCAGATGGACCTTCTGGGCGGAAGCGTCATAGTGGGTGATGGGGGCAATGCCGCAGACGCCGTTCTTCACGGCCTGCCAGGTGTCGGCCAGGTTATGGCCCAGGGGATTGACGGTCCCCATGCCGGTAATGACTACTCTGCGTTTTTCCATAATTGATCTTGTTCCTCCTCACATACCCATGCCGCCATCAACACTCAGGACCTGCCCGGTGATGTAGGACGCCTCGTCAGAGGCCAGAAAGGCCACGGCGGCGGCCACATCCTCGGGGGTGCCGGCCCGGCCGGCGGGGATGGTGGACAGCATGGCCTCCCGGGCGGCCTCGGGCAGGGCGGCGGTCATGTCGGTGGCGATGTAGCCGGGGGCCACCGCGTTGACGGTGACGCCCCGTCCGCCCAGCTCCTTGGCCAGGGACTTGGTCATGCCGATGACTCCCGCCTTGCTGGCGCAGTAGTTGATCTGGCCCGGGTTGCCCCGCAGGGCCACCACCGAGCTGAGGTTGATGATGCGGCCGTAGCGGGCCTTCATCATGGGCCGGGCAGCGGCCTTCATGCACAGGAAGGCCCCCTTCAGGTTGGTCTCGATGACCGCGTCGAAGTCCTCCTCCTTCAGCATCATGGCCAGGTTGTCCCGGGTGATGCCGGCATTGTTTACCAGGATGTGGAGGCCGCCCAGCTCCTTCACGGCGGTATCCATCAGGGCCTTGACGGCGGCGGGGTCGGCCACGCTGCCCTGAACGGCACGGGCCTCCACTCCCAGCTCCTTGAGGGCGGCCAGGGTCTCCTCAGCGGCGGCGGTGTTGCCGGCGTAGGAGAACACCACGCTGGCGCCCCGGCGGGCCAGCTCCAGACAGATGGCCCTGCCGATGCCCCGGCTGCCGCCGGTGACCACGGCGATCTTTCCATTCATGCTCATACAGTTATCCTTTCAAAGCGGCGGAGAGGGCCACCACATCGGCGCAGGTCTCCACGGCGTAGGTCTTGATGGAGGGAGCGGTCTTCTTCACAAAGCCGCTGAGAGCCTTGCCCGGACCGATCTCCACGATGGTGTCCACCCCCAGCTCCTCCAGCCGGCGGATGGTGTCCTCCATGTAGACGGAGGACTGGACCTGCTTTTCCAGCAGGGCGGGGATGGTGTCGTTCTCCCCCATCTCCCGGCCCAGGCAGTTGAAGAGCACCGGGAAGGCCATCTGGCCAAAGGTGATCTCCTGGAACTTCTCCCTTAAAGCGTCGCCGGCGGGACGCAGCAGGGAGGTGTGGAAGGGACCGCTGACCTTCAGGGGCAGGCAGCGCTTGGCGCCCAGCTCGCGGGCCAATGCGGCGGCTTTGTCCACGGCGGCCTGTACACCGCCGATGACCAGCTGGCCGGGGCAGTTGTAGTTGGCGATCTCCACCACGCCCAGGTCGGAGGCCTGGTCGCAGGCCTGCTGGAGCTTCTCCCGGTCCAGCCCCAGCACGGCGCTCATGCCGCAGGCCATACCGGCGCAGGCGGAGGCCATAGCTTTGCCCCGGAAGGCGGCCAGGGAGATGGCCTGGGCAGGGGTGAATACCCCGGCGGCCTGGAGAGCGGAATACTCGCCCAGGCTGAGACCGGCGGCGTAGTCGGGACGGATGCCCAGCTCAGAGAGGATGGCGGTCATGCCGGCGGCAAAGGCCACCATGCAGGGCTGGGTGTACTGGGTCTGGTTCAGCACCCCGTCGGGGTCGGTAAAGGACACCGTCTTCAGGTCAAAATCCACGTCAGCGCTGTCCAGCACCTGCTTGAACATGGGATAGGTCTCATAGAGGTCAGCTCCCATGCCGGGGTGCTGGCTGCCCTGTCCGGCATACAAAAATGCGAGGCTCATAGGTTCAGTCCTTTCACAACGGCCTGACAGCCGCTCATCATATCTTCAAAAATGGCCCGCAGAGGGCGGACCTCCTTCACCATACCGGCCACCTGCCCGGCCATAAAGCTGCCGGTGTCCAGATTGCCGTCGAATACGGCCCGGCGGAGGGAGCCCAGGGTCAGCTTCTCCATCTCCTCCAGGGGCAGGTTCTGCTTCTCCATGCGCAGGTACTCCCGGGCCATCTTATTCTTGAGCACCCGGACGGGGGCCCCGCCGGTGCGGCCGGTGACGGTGGTATCGTTGGCGCCGGCCTTCACCACGGCCTGCTTGTAGTTGTCGTGGATGGGGCATTCCTCACTGGCCAGCAGGCAGGTGCCGATCTGCACGCCGCAGGCCCCAAGGGCGAAGGCAGCGGCCATCTGACGGCCGTCGGCAATGCCGCCGGCGGCGATGACAGGCACGCTTACCGCGTCCACTACCTGGGGCACCAGGGCCATGGTGGTCATCTCGCCTACGTGGCCGCCGCTCTCGGTGCCCTCGGCGATGACACCGTCAATGCCGTAGCGCTCCAGCCGCTTGGCCAGGATGGGAGCGGCCACCACGGGGAAGACCTTGATGCCGGCCTCCTTCCAGGCGGGGACGTACTTGCCGGGGTTGCCGGCGCCGGTGGTCACCACCTGGACGCCCTCCTCTACCACGACCTTGGCCAGGTCCTCGATGTGGGGATTCATCAGCATCAGGTTGACGCCGAAGGGCTTGTTGGTGGAGGACTTGGCCGCCTGGATCTCACGGCGCAGGGCGTCGGCATCCATGCCGCCGGAGCCGATGAGGCCCAGAGCGCCGGCATTGGATACGGCTGCGGCGAAAGCGCCGGTGGCCACATTGGCCATGCCGCCCTGAATAATGGGGAATTCGATCCCCAGAAGTTCGTTCAATTTCATGGAAGACTCCTTATCTAACAACGGACGGCCATAAAGGTCGCCTGTTTCCTTATGCCAATTCCAAAAGCGCTCCCGCCCAGGTCAGTCCCCCGCCGAAGCCCACGCACAGGGCCTTCTGGCCGGAGGTCAGCTGGCCGGAGGTGACCAGCTCATCCAGCAGCAGGGGCACGCTGGCGGCGGAGGTGTTGCCGGTGCGGGCGATGTTGCCGGTGCACTTGGCGGGATCAGCCCCCAGCTTCTTCACCGCAAAGTCGATGATGCGCTGATTGGCCTGGTGGAACACAAAGCGGTCCACATCGTCCAGGGTAATGCCCGCCTTCGCTGCCACCTCTTTGGCGCAGCGGGGGAGAGCCTCCACGGCGAAACGGAACACCGCCTTGCCGTCCATGTGGATGTAGGAGGGAACGGGGGCATTGGCGCCGGGCACATAGAGGGCATCCTGGTTGCCCCGGCAGCCCAGCACGGCGTGGAGGGAGGGATAGTCTTCCCGCCACTCCACCACGGCGGCGCCGGCTCCGTCCCCGAAGAGGACGCAGGTGCCTCGGTCAGTAAAGTCGATGATGCGGCTCAGAGCCTCCACGCCCACGACGAGGCCGTACTTCCGGGCGGAAGCGGCCAGCAGGCACTCTGCCGTGTGCAGGCCGTATACAAAGCCGGAACAGGCGGCGTTCAGGTCAAAGCACACCGTGTCCTCCGGAAAGCCCAGATCCCGCTGAAGGATACAGGCGGCGGCAGGGGTGAGGAAGTCCTGGGACAGGGTGGCCACGATACACACCCCGATCTGCTCCGGGCCGATGCCGGAGCGATCCAGAGCCTGCTTGGCGGCGGCCAGACACAGGGTGGTGTGGCTCTCGCCGTCGGTGCAGTGGTAGCGGCTGCGGATACCGGTGCGGGCGGCGATCCACTCGTCGCTGGTCTCCACGATCTTGGCCATATCGTCATTGGTTACCGCCTGCCGGGGCAGGGCGGAACCGGTACTCAGCAGTTTGATTCCGTTCATGGGCGCTCCTTTCTCAGGGCCTTACTGCCCATCAGGCGGAATTTTTTATAGCGTTGTGCGGCCAGCGCCTGGCCGTTCATCTTGTTCAGGGCGGACAGCTCCTTCACCAGCACGGCGTCCAGCGCCTTGCACACGCCGTGCAGATTGGTATGGGCTCCTTCGGCGGGCTCGGGAATGACGGCATCAATGACGCCCAGCTCCAAGAGGTCCGCGGCGGTGAGCTTCATCACGTCGCAGGCCTCGTCGCTGCGGGAGGAGTCCTTCCACAGGATGGCGGCAAAGCCCTCGGGGGAGAGGACGGAGTAGACGGCGTTCTCCAGCATGAGGACCTTGTTGCCCACGCCCAGGGCCAGGGCGCCGCCGCTGCCTCCCTCACCGGTGACCACCGAGATCACCGGAACGGTGAGGGCGGAGGAGAGGGCCAGGGTGCGGGCGATGGCCTCCCCCTGGCCACGGGCCTCGGCCTCCAGGCCGGGGTAGGCGCCGGGGGTGTCGATGAAGGTGATGACGGGGCGGCGGAATTTTTCCGCCTGCTCCATCAGCCGCTGGGCCTTGCGGTAGCCCTCGGGGGAGGGCATGCCGAAGTGGTAGGCCAGATGCTCCTCCAGGGTGCGGCCCTTCCGGTGGCCGATGACGGTGACCGGCTGGCCGTGGAAGAGGGCCACGCCCCCCAAAATGCTGCCGTCGTCGGCGCACAGACGATCGCCACGCTGCTCAAAGAAGTCGGTGAAGAGGGCGGCGATAAAATCTGCGGTGCCCGGCCGCTCCTGATGGCGGGCCATGGCCACCCGCTGGGCGGGGGTAAGATTATTTGCCACGGTCGCTCCCTCCTTTTCCGTGGAGTTTCAGCAGCTGGATCAGAGTGTCCCGCAGATGGGCCCGGGGGACGATGGCGTCCAGGAAGCCGTGCTCCAGCAGGTACTCGGCACTCTGGAAGCCCTCGGGCAGCTTCTCGCCGATGGTCTGCTCGATGACCCGGGGACCGGCGAAGCCGATGAGGGCGCCGGGTTCGGCCAGCATGATGTCCCCCAGGCTGGCGAAGCTGGCGGTGACGCCGCCGGTGGTGGGATGGGTGAGCACCGAGATGTACAGCCCCCCCTTGCGGGAGAAGCGCTCCAGGGCGGCGGAGGTTTTGGCCATCTGCATCAGAGACAGAATGCCCTCCTGCATCCGGGCTCCGCCGCTGGCGGAGAAGAGGATGAGGGGCAGCTTATATTTTTCGGCGTACTCCACCAGCCGGGTGACCTTCTCGCCCAGGGCGGCGCTCATGCTGCCCATGAAAAACCGGCTGTCCAGAGCGCCCACCGCCACCTTCTGGCCGTGGATGCGGCCGGTGGCAGTGACTACGCCCTCATTCATGCCAGTGCGGCGGCGGGCCCCCTCCAGCTTGGCGGCGTAGCCGGGGAAGGACAGGGGATCGTTGGAGGACAGAGGGGCATCCAGCTCCCGGAAGGTGCCCTTGTCCAGCACCAGGCTCAGCCGGTAGTAGGCCCCTACAGGGTAGTGGTGGCCGCACAGGGGGCAGACGTACCGGGCCATGACCAGGTCGCGGCGGCGGAAGGTGCCGCCGCAGGCGGGACAGGTCTCCTCGGTGTGGGCGGGAGCGGGGGAGCTGCCCCGGAGGGCCTTCAGGTTGAGCAGCTTCTGACGCCGCTGGGCAAAGACGTTGCTCATGCCTTAGCTTCCTCCTCTCCGCTGCGGCTCCAGGCCAGCAGGGTGTCCATGTTGGCCTCCAGATAGCCGGTGGTGTAGTTGCCCCGGATGAAGTCGGGGTGGTGCATGATCTGATGGAGCAGATCGGTGTTGTTGGCGGGTCCCTCAATGATGAGCTCCTCCAGGGCCCGGCGCATCCGACGGATGGCCTCCAGTCGGGTGGGGGCGAACACGATGAGCTTTGCCATCAGGGAGTCGTAGTAGGGGGGCAGAGTGTAGCCGGTGTACAGGCCGGTATCCACCCGCACGCCGAAGCCGCCGGGCAGATGGACGAAGTCGATCTTGCCGGGGCAGGGGCGGAAGTCGTTGGCCGGGTCCTCGGCGTTGATGCGGCACTCGATGGCATGGCCCTTCTGCACCACATCCTCCTGGGTGCAGGACAGGGGCAGGCCGGCGGCGATGCGGATCTGCTCCCGCACCAGGTCCATACCGGTAACCAGCTCGGTGACCGGATGCTCCACCTGGATACGGGTGTTCATCTCGATGAAATAGAAATTGCCCTCCTGATCCAGTACAAACTCGATGGTGCCGGCGTTCTCGTAGTGGGCAGCTTTGGCGGCGGCCACGGCGGCGGCCCCCATCTTCTCCCGCAGTTCGGGAGTGAGGGCCTTGGAGGGGGACTCCTCCAGCAGCTTCTGGTTGCGCCGCTGGATGGAGCAGTCCCGGTCCCCCAGCTGGATCACATGGCCCTCTTTGTCGGCCAGGATCTGAAACTCAATGTGCCGGGGGTTGAGGATCAGCTTCTCCAGATACATCTCCCCGCTGCCGAAGCAGGCCACCGACTCGCTGCGGGCCTCCTCAAAGAGGGGGATCAGCTGGTCGGGCTCAAACACCCGGCGCATGCCCCGGCCGCCGCCGCCGGCAGCGGCCTTGATGAGGACGGGGTAGCCGATGGAATCGGCCAGAGCCTTGGCCTCCTGGGCGGTGTCCACCGCCCCGTCGGAGCCGGGGACCACCGGTACGCCGGCGGCCACCATCAGCTTGCGGGCGGCGGCCTTGTTGCCCATGGCCCGGATCACGTTGCCGGAAGGGCCGATGAAGGCGATGCCCGCCTGGGCGCAGGCGTCGGCAAAGTCGGCGTTTTCCGACAGGAAGCCGTAGCCGGGGTGGATGGCGTCGCATCCCGTGGCCTGGGCCACGGTGAGGATGGCGTCCACATTGAGGTAGCTGTCCGCCGAGCGGGCGGGACCGATGCACCAGGCCTGCTCCGCCAGCTGGACGTGGAGGGCCTCAGAATCAGCCTGGGAGTAGACCACAACGGGCTCAATATCCAGCTCCCGGCAGGCCCGGAAGACCCGGACGGCGATCTCGCCCCGGTTGGCGATCAAAATACGCTTGAACATGGAATCACCCTTCCCGGTAGCGAATGAGCGGGTCCCCGAAGGACACCAGGGCCCCATCCTCCTGGAGAATGGCCTCGATAGTGCAGTCGCAGGGGGCGTGGACCTCGTTCATCATCTTCATGGCCTCCATGAGGCAGACGGTCTGCCCCTTCTTTACCTTGTCGCCCACCTGGACAAAGGGAGCGGCATCGGGAGCGGAGGCGGCGTAGAAGGTACCCACCAGGGGGGCGGTGATGCATGGGCCCTCGGGCTGAGCCGCGGGGACAGGCGCAGGGGCGGCGGCAGCGGGAGCGGCTACACCGGCGGGAGCGGCGGGGAGGACGGCGGCGCCCTTGCCCAGCTCCAGGGTGCAGTCCTTGGTGGTCAGCTTGAAGGTGGTGATGCCGCTCTGGTCAAAGCGGGTCATCAGCTCAAAGATCTCTTGGTTGGTCATAGCGGCTCCTTTCGGAAAAAAGGCATCGGTTTGCACCGATGCCCGTTTTCTTCCTCATTACTCAGCGTGATCCTCGATGTACTTCATCAGGTCGCCCACAGTCTTCATGTTGGGCAGGTCCTCGTCGGCGATGGTCACGCCGAAGGCCTCCTCCAGAGCCATGGACAGCTCCACGGCGGCCAGGGAATCGGCCTCCAGGTCCTCAGCCAGACGGGCCTCGGGGGTCACCTTGTCGGCGTCGCAGCTCAGGGTCTCCACAATGATATCCTTAATCTTCTCAAAATCCATGATAATGCTCCTCACAAAATAATTCAAAAAATTTAGTTAAATCATTTTACTTAAAAATTTTTAAATAAAATAATTTAAGCATATTTTATCAGGCGTTTTGGATTTGTCAAGACTTTTTTTGGAAACCGCTGAGATCAGATCATAGAACTGTTTAAATTCACAAAAGGGGATAAAAAAACGCCCTGCGATTTGATCGCAGGGCGAAAATTGGGGGTAAGTAGCCGCCCGATGAAGGGCGGCGCGGGGTTTAGCAGCAGCGGCAGCCGCAGGAGTTGTCGTCCTCGTCCTGGGTGTTGCCCCACAGGTAAGCGGGGATGGTGAGATACACCGGCAGGCCGGTGCCATTCCCGGACTCCATGGAGATGGAGAGGTTGGAGAACTGGGAATTGGTGTTCCCGGAGTTCTGGGAGGAGCGGCAGCCACAGCAGCGGCAGCAGCAGCGATTCCAGTTGCTACAGCACATGATGAAGTACCCCCAATCAAATTTGTGAGAGGCGTCTGCCCTTCACAGTCCCAGTATACGCTGGGGACAGGGAGGAGGTGCGTAGACAAAGTGTGCTGCTGTGTGTCAGGTCAATAGTACAACTGAGAAAAGTTTTTAGCGAAGTCGCAGTCGGGAGACTCCAGCAGGAAGGTGTGGATGAAATCATCCTTGGGCTTGAGGAAGGGAAAGGTATCAGAGGTGGCCCAATCAGGTTTGGTAAACTTGGGCGGATTACGCAGCACCGCGTTTACCCAGTCATCGTTGCACTCAAACCATAGCTCGGACAGCCGGTCCCAGTGTCGCATCAGATTGGCCAGCTTGCTCTGGTCACCGCCCTCCAGCTTGTCGCTGGTGGTGACGGGTAGGGCGCTGCCCTCAAATTCAATCGCCTTATGACTGAAGAAACGGATCAACCCGGGCATCTGCATAATCTCCTTGGCCTGTACATCCAAGAAGAAGCGATCGCATGCCTCTTTATCTGTTCCTACAGGGTAGCGGTAGGCGATTACCCAGCGGAGGATAGGGTGCTGTTCATAACTCCAGTCCTGGCCCAGAAAATCCTCGGTGGGTTCGGCCGGAATATGGATGATATCAGCATCAATAACGTCTTTCACTGGTTCGGGGGTCATGCCGATCAGGCCTTTACGGCCCCGCCGGTCATCAATGTGAAAAGCCCAGTTTTCATGGATGCGGTAGGTATACAAACCGGCGTTTTCCGCTCCGGGAGGGGCGGGCACGGGACGGTATAGCAGATAGCGGACCGTCCAGGGAAATTGAACCAGTACGTCGGGCACGTGGCTGCGGCGAAACCAGCGCTCCATAGCAGGGCGGGCGTTTTCGTCCAGCAGGTTATGAAAGATTACCATTTTGTCCATTTGCATATTTATTCCTCCTTGAGCGTCATCGGGATCAGGGCAGATACTGAGACGCAGTTCTATCAGCAAGATAATTATACTGACAATTCATCCCAACGAAAAGTATATCTTTCCTTTTGCGGCAATGAATTATTGCATATCTAAGATTCAAAAGTTCGATTTTATTGCATACAGTGGATCTGCTAAAATAGCGGTGGTCGACCGATCCAACTCCGCGATGCGAAAAAGAGAGAACACTGAAGGAGGTAAACACAATGTCTTTGGGACTCATAGGCATTATTGTTTCACTCGTACTCTTCCTACTGTTAGTCTATATTGGATTCAGCAGTTACTATGTCTCCGCTATCTGCGCCGTGATCGTCGCAGTCACCAACACAATGGATCCCCTCTCCGCATTTACCGAAACCTATGTGAGCGGAATCTATGGGATCATGACCAGCTTGTTTTCTATTGTTTTCCTGGGCTGTATCCTGGGACGGATCTTTACTGATACCGGTGCGGCCACTTCCATTGCCGATATGCTGGTCAAAAGTTTTTTGAAGAATCAGTCCGGAAACCGAAAGATTGGAATTGCACTGTTCATCATGCTGATCATTGGTGGCCTGTTTACTATGGGCGGTATTGATGGTTATGTGCTCACCTTTACTCTGTTCCCTGTGGCTCTGTTCATGTCGGAAGCCTGTGATATTCCCCGGCGCTTTATTCCCGGCTTACTGGTGCTGAACTGTGCTTTTATGGCAGCGCCCGGCGCGCCCCAGATCACCAACGTGATCGCGGTTTCTGCGATGAACAGTATGGGTTATGAAGTGAGCGCCACCTCTGGCATGGTTTCCGGTATTGTGGGTGCTGTTATTATTGCTGTGGGTGGATTTTTGACACTTTATATCATGATTACCAAAGCACGGGCTGCCGGCGAGCACTTTGAGTACGGCCCGGTACAGAAGATCCCTGATGCCACGGAGCGTAAGCTGCCCAACTTTTTTGTGGCGCTGCTGCCCCTTATTGCTGTTTTTGTCTGCTACACCGTACTCCATCTGAATATTGCTATTGCCCTTACTGCTGGTATTCTGATCAACTTGGCACTGATGCAGCAGTATATCCCCCGTGTTTCTCCGCATGGTACACAGTGTTCCGGCATTGCGGCGATCAAGACTACGCTCAATGCCGGCGCTGATCAATTCCCCGGAGCCCTGATGATGATCAGCGCACCTGCCGCTTTGGCTGCTGTCATTCAGTCTACCTCCGCATTCCAGGGCCTGACCGAGATCCTGGCCTCCTGGAATATCAATATCTATCTGTTCGTATTCCTGGCGGTGGCTCTGATCGTGCTCTTTACCTCTTCGCCTCCGGCTGCGCTGATGGTTTCCATTCCCCTTGCGCTTTCCGTGGCCCAGGCCAGGGGAATCGACATCAACCCCCACGCAGTGCTGCGTATCGCCGCCTTTACTTCCATTACCTTTGAATCTTTGCCCTGGAATGGTACGGTACTTATCTGCCAGTCTATGTCCAAGACAAACCATCTCCAGTCCTATCCTGCGTACTTCTGGCAGACTGTGGTTTGGACCACCGCCGCTGCGCTGGCAGCTGTGCTGCTGTATGTCATGATCCCCGGCCTGATCTGAGGAGGATGAAAGTATGACTTATAAAGCGCTGCATGTGGGCATCAGCGTCCTTGATATGGACGCCGCGCTGGCATGGTATGCAAAAAATCTGGACTTTGCTCTGGTGCAGGATGAATATGTGCCTGCACTGAAAGCGCGTGTCTGCTTTCTTCAGAATAGAGAGTTTCAGCTGGAACTTTTCCGGTACGATGCACCCAAGCCGCTTCCCCAGGAGCGCTTGACGCCCAACTCTGATCTGCAGACCGTTGGGACCAAGCATGTGGCCTTTGAGGTGCCGGATATGCAGGCGCTGAAGGAAAAATTTGTGGCCAACGGTGTGGATATTGCCCATGAGATAAGGATGGAGAACAACAACGTAATGTTTGTTCGGGACAACTCCGGCGTGCTTATTGAATTTATTCAAAAGAACTAAGTTTATTCAGAGACAGCCTGGATCGGTGTGCGCCTCCGGTCCGGGCTGTTGAATTATCGTGACACCGGCAGGGTAATTCGATATAATGGTCTTGCAGAAAGTGCTGCAGACCGGGAGGGACAGAAATGTATAGCATTGGAAGTAAGCACATCAAAGTGTTTCTGGAGGCGGCCCGGACGTTAAGCTTTACTGAGGCTGCGCAGCGGCTGTATACCACTCAGCCCAGCGTCAGTCGGATTATCCGCCAAATGGAGGAAGAGATCGGTGTTGCGCTTTTTTATCGCAGCCGTTTTTCTCTGTCGCTTACTCCCGCTGGTGAATTTCTGCTGAAAGAGTTCGAGCATATCCAGGGGCAGCTGTATCAGGCTCTGATGCAGGCCAGAGAAATAGGCCAGCCTGTTCAGGCTGGTGTTCGGGTAGGGCTATACAGTTATGCGTTGCTGGAAGAAATATATGAAGGCTACTTCCGGGCTTTTGAAGAGGCTCATCCTGATCTTCGTTTGTCCTACTCTTTCAGCGGGCTGGCAGGGGAGCAGCTGAAGACGGAGGATTTGGATGCAATTATTATTCCTGATATTCAGTTTTCTCAGCGAGAGCAATACGACTCTATGGCGCTGATGGAATCTCCGCTGATTCTGGTGTGTGCACCGGAGAACCCCATTGCTGTCCGTGGCCATATTACCGGGGAAGATTTTCAGAGCCAGACTATTCTTACTGTTTTCCCTGCCCATATGTTTCAGAGTTTTCAGGAGCAGACTTTACGTTATTACAACACTGCCGCCCCAAAACTTCTTCAGGTCAGGAATACCGAGGACCTCTTTCTTCGGCTGCGTGCGGGAAACTGCTTTACCCTGCTGGATGCGTACTGCGCAACCTTTAATACGGACAGACTTTACAGTCAGGGCTTGCCCAAAGGATGCAGCCGGGTAATTTTCCGGTTTTTCTGGAGAAAGGATAACCAGAATCCTGCCCTCCATACTCTGTTGGAATTCCTTCGTCAGAGACTTGTTCCAGGACAGGAGTTTCCTTGCAGGCAGCAGCCGGAGCAATAAAAGAAAAACAGCGCGCCAACCAGTGGTTGGCGCGCTGTTCTATTTGAGCAGTTCTCTATACACAAAGTAAAAAGCGAGACAGCCATAGGCTGTCTCGCTTTGGCAGCGGGAGAAGGATTCGAACCCTCACATACAGAGTCAGAGTCTGCTGTGCTACCCTTACACAATCCCGCTATTTGATTGCCGCGCTCGTAAGCGCAGATGTTATTATAGCAAAACCAAAAAAAATGTCAATAGGAAAAATGAAAAAAATTAAAAAAATTTGTGGGCCGGGAACACCCGGCCCACGGGAAAGGGGTCAATGACGGTTGGGATCACCGGTCTTATCCTGGGGCTGCTCCTGCTTCTTGCTCTGGGGATGCTTGCAGTCCTGGGGGGCAGGATTCTGGTTACGGGACTTCTTCTGGTTGTTGTACTGGTTCTGCATTGCGCTCACCTCGCTTTCACCGTCCTTAGTCTGCCCGCTTTTTTCCTGGCATATGCAAAAACTTTCTGATTTTAGGGATACCAACCGGGAACAGCTTATGGTATAATGCACTGTGTATAGCCACTATATATTGGCGAGGTCCAAGCCCGCCCCAGAGATAGAAGGAGGTCTGCCGCCGTGAAGTGCCCGTACTGCGCCCACCCGGAGAGCAAGGTTGTGGATTCCCGGCCCTCGGACGAGGGCTCCAGCATCCGCCGCCGCCGGGAGTGTCTGGCCTGCCATAAGCGCTTTACCACCTATGAGACCATGGAGAGCCTGCCCCTGATGGTGATCAAGAAGGACGGCAGCCGCCAGACCTTTGACAAGACCAAGCTGCTCAACGGCATGATCCGGGCCTGTGAGAAGCGGCCTGTATCTTTTGCGGCCCTGGAGGAGATGGCCAACGAGATCGAGCAGGTCCTCCAGAATGAGATGGACCGGGAGATCCCTACCGCCCGTATCGGCGAGCTGGTGATGGAGCGGCTGAAGACGGTGGACGAGGTGGCCTATGTCCGCTTTGCCTCGGTGTACCGCCAGTTCAAGGATATCAGTACCTTTATGGAGGAGCTCAACAAGCTGCTGGCGGAAAAGTGATGTGAATGGAGAAGAGGAGGGGATGCTGCAAAGCTGCGGCATCCCCTCCTGCCCATTTACAGAACATTTTTTAAGGTCAGCTGCTCTGCTTCGCTGAGCAGTCCGATCTGGGTGACCAGCCGGGCGTTGGCGGCGGCGTATTCCCCGTACTCCCGGCTCTCCAGCAGGGCCAGCACCTCCTGAAACCCCGCATAGATCTGGTCGGTATCGGCGTGACGCAGCAGAACATGGAGATAGACGTCCCGATCACTCCAGGTCTGGAGGGCCTCCTCGGTCAGGGTGTGGGCCTCCTCCCAGCGGTCGGCCCGGGCCAGATCCTGGGCCCCCTCCAGAGAGTGGGTAAGACGCCTGGTAAAGCCACCCAGGGAATAGGTGTGGAGCAGGGTACCGCACAGCAGGGCGGCCAGCAGGGCCAGCGCGATCCAGAAGCGCTTCATCGTCCCCCCTCCTTTTCAATGAGACAGACCTGATTGGTCTCGTCCACCGTCATGAGAAACACGTCCTGGACCCGGTCTACTTTGTGAGCCTTCAGCTGCTTCTCCAGCCACTGGTCGTTGAAGCCGCGCCCCAGCAGGTTGCGGCGGATGAGTCGGCCGTCGTTGATGAGTACCACCGGCAGGCCGGGCTCCGGCAGGTGGAGGTTCAGATCCTGGGCGGTGGGGGGCTGCTGGGCGGCGAAGGGGAGGACGGACAGCTGGCCGTTGGTCTCCAAAATGGCGTACTTGACGGTGGACAGATCGGTGACCCCCTTCATCCGCAGCTCCTCCATCAGCTCGTCCAGGGTGAAGCGGTTTTTCTTCATCTCTCCCTGACGCAGCTTGCCGTTTTCCACAATGATGCTGGGCCGCCCGCAGAGGACCGCCCGGAACTTTACGCTCTTCATGGTGAGCACCGACAAGGCCATGGTGAGGCATAGAAGAGTGAGGATGGGGATGAGACCGGTGAGCAGGGGAATACCGAAGTCCTGCATGGGGACGGCGGCCAGATCGGCGATGAGCAGGGCAAGCACCAGCTCGGAGGGCTCCAGCTCACCTACCTGGCGCTTGCCCATCAGCCGGATGCCGGCGATGATAAAGACATAGAGAATGATGGTGCGCAGAAACGCGATGACCATGCAATGACCTCCCGTGACAGCGATATCTTCAGTATGGCCGGGAGAGAAACGGATATGCAGAAGGAGGAACCAAATGAAGAAAAAGACAGTGGCTGCCCTGGCCGCAGGGAGCGCGGCAGCCGGTGTCCTGCTGGCGGCCCTGGATGCGCGTCTGGCGGTGCGGCACTATGTGGTGGAGAGCGAAAAGGTGGAGGCGCCCATCCGTCTGGCGGTGCTCACCGACCTACACGCCTGTAAATATGGGAAAAACCAGAACGATCTGCTGCGGGCTGTGGCGGCCCAGGACCCCGATCTGGTGGTAATGTGCGGCGATATTGTGGACGACCATCCGCGGCTGGAGGAATGGCGGGCCCTGCGCACCATCAAAAAGCTGGCCGAGCGGTGGCCGGTGTACTATGCCTCGGGCAACCATGAATACCGTACCGGTCGGCTGGCGGAGATCAAGCGGCTGGTGGAGGCCTGCGGGGCCGTGGTACTGGACGGCGACTGCGTCTGTGCCGCGGCGGGCGGTCAGATGCTCCAGATCGGCGGTATCGACGATCCCGAAGCGGGGGAGGCGCGGTGGCAGTGGCAGCTGTCTGCCGCCAGCGGCAGCCTGGACGGCAGCCATTTCTCTATACTGCTCACCCACCGGCCTGAGCGGGTGACCGACTATGCCGGCAGCGGCTTCGACCTGGTGCTGGCTGGGCACGCCCATGGAGGCCAGTGGCGGCTGCCCGGCCTGATCAACGGGGTGTTGGCCCCCAATCAGGGCTTCTTCCCCTCCTACGCCGGCGGCCGCTATGAGCTGGGCAATACCACCCTCATTGTCAGCCGGGGCCTGGCCCGGGAGAGCACCCGGGTGCCCCGCCTGTTCAACCGGCCGGAGCTGGTGGTGGTGGATGTGGAGCCACCAAAATAATTATGAGGCCAAATTTAGATTTTTGAGATATTCGGGGCGCATTGACCGTGAAAAACGGCAGTGACGCCCCGGATTTTGTCCAAAATTACAATTTTGAAAATTGAGGAAGAAAGAGAGTTGCCCCAGGAAAAGATTTAGAGTACAATCGAACAAATACCAAGGAAAGAAAGGCGTGATGCAGGAGATGAAGGCGACCCTGATTCTTGAGAACGGCGCTGTCTTTGAGGGCGTCAGCATGGGTTCTCCCGCCGACCGGGTGTGTGAGATGGTATTCAACACCTCCATGACCGGCTACCAGGAGATCCTGACCGACCCCTCCTATGCGGGACAGGGGATCGTGATGAGCTATCCCCTTATTGGCAATTACGGCGTGAACCACGAGGACAACGAGTCTTCCCGGCCCTGGGCCGAGGCTTTTATCGTACGGCACCTGGCACGGCGGGGCAGCAATTTCCGCTGTGAAGGGGAGCTGGACGCCTATCTGAAACAATATGACATTACCGGGATCGAGGGCGTGGATACCCGGGCATTGACCAGAATACTCCGCAGTCAGGGGACCATGAATGGCATGATCACCTGTGCGGAGCATTTTCATGTAGAGGAGTGTCTGGAGAAGATCCATGCCTACCGGGTGGAGGGCACCGTGGAGAAGGTGACCCGCAAGGAGCCCCAGCTCTACCCCGCTCTGGGGGAGCAGCTGCTGCGGGTGGCCCTGATGGACTACGGCGTGAAGGAAAACATGATCCGCTGCCTCCAGAAGCGGGGCTGCCAGGTCATGGTCTACCCCGCCCATACCCCGGTGGAGACCATCCTGTCCGGCGGCTATGACGGCGTCATGCTGTCCAACGGCCCCGGCGACCCGGCGGACAATGTGGACATTATTAAGGAGGTGCGCAAGCTCTACGACTCCAGCCTGCCCCTCTTTGCCGTCTGCCTGGGCCATCAGCTGCTGGCCCTGGCCACCGGCGCCGAGACCCGGAAGATGCGCTTCGGCCACCGGGGCGGCAACCATCCGGTGAAGGATCTGGCCGCCGGACGGGCCTTCATCACCAGCCAGAACCACGGCTATGTGGTCACCGCCGAGAGCGTGGACCCCGCTGTGGCCGAGGTGTCCCACATCAACGTCAACGAGGGCAGCGTGGAGGGCCTCAAGTACAAGCGGCCCAACTGCTTCACCGTCCAGTTCCACCCCGAGGCCTCCCCTGGGCCCATGGACACCGAATATCTCTTTGACCGCTTTGTGGACAGCATGAAGGGAGGTGACCGGTAATGCCCAAGAATCCGAATATCAAGAAGGTGCTGGTGCTGGGCTCCGGCCCCATCGTCATCGGCCAGGCCGCCGAGTTTGACTACGCCGGCACCCAGGCCTGCCGGGCCCTGAAGGAAGAGGGCGTGGAGGTGGTGCTGGTTAACTCCAACCCCGCCACCATCATGACCGACAAGGACATCGCCGACCATGTGTATATCGAGCCCCTGAACATCGCCAGCGTGGAGCAGGTCATCCAGAAGGAGCGGCCCGACTCCATTCTGCCCACCCTGGGCGGCCAGACCGGCCTGAATCTGGCCATGAACCTCCACGAGCAGGGCATCCTGCAGCAGTACGGCGTGAAACTGCTGGGCACCAGCCCTGAGTCCATCCGCAAGGCGGAGGACCGCCAGGGCTTCAAGGACGCCATGGAGGCCATCGGCCAGCCCTGCGTCATCTCCGACGTGGTGGAGAGCGTAGAGGACGCCGTTTCCTTCGCCGGGAGCATCGGCTATCCCGTCATCGTCCGCCCCGCCTACACCCTGGGCGGCACCGGCGGCGGCATCGCCTATGACGAGATGTCCCTGCGGGAGATCGCCGACCGGGGTATTCACCTCTCCCGTGTAGGCCAGGTCCTCATCGAGCGGTGCATCTCCGGCTGGAAGGAGATCGAGTTCGAGGTCATGCGGGACTCTGCCGGCAACGTGATCCAGATCTGTTCCATGGAGAACGTGGACCCGGTGGGCGTCCACACCGGCGACTCCATCGTAGTGGCCCCCACCCAGACCCTTGCCAACCGGGAGTTCCAAATGCTGCGGAAGGCCTCCCTGGACATCATCTCCGCTCTGGAGATCGAGGGTGGCTGCAACGTGCAGCTGGCCCTGAACCCCGACTCCTTCGAGTACGCCGTCATCGAGGTCAATCCCCGTGTGAGCCGCTCCTCCGCCCTGGCCTCCAAGGCCACCGGCTACCCCATTGCCAAAGTGGCCGCCAAGATCGCCCTGGGCTATACCCTGGACGAGATCCCCAATGCGGTGACCGGCAAGACCACCGCCTGCTTCGAGCCTACCCTGGACTACTGCGTGCTCAAGATCCCCCGCCTGCCCTTTGATAAGTTCACCACCGCCAGCCGCACCCTGGGCACCCAGATGAAGGCCACCGGCGAGGTTATGGCCATCGGCAACTCCTTCGAGGGTGCCCTGATGAAGGCCATCCGCTCCCTGGAGCTGCCGGTGAAGTCCCTGCGTCTGCCCGGCCTGGATGAGCTGTACACCGAGGAGATCGAGGACCGGCTGGTAAACATCGACGACCAGCGGCTTTTCGTGGTGGCCGAGGCCCTCCGCCGAGGTTTCTCCCCCGAGAAGATCAACAAGATCACCAAGTACGACCTGTGGTTCCTGGATCGCTTCCAGAACATTGTGGACATGGAGGACAAGCTGGACCACGGCCATCTGGACGCCGATACCCTGCGCATGGCCAAGGAGATGGGCTTCTCCGACGCCTGGATCGCCGCCCTGTCCGGCAAGGAGCGGGGAGAGATCAAGGCCCTGCGGGAGAGCTACGGCATCCGCCCCGCCTTCAAGATGGTGGATACCTGTGCCGCCGAGTTTGAGGCCCAGACCCCCTACTACTACTCCACCTATGACGAGGAGAACGAGGCCGCCGAGGAGCTCCATCTGCCCCAGGTGGGCGAACTGGCTCCCCACATCCCGGAGGCTCCCTATCTGGCCGCCGCCACTCCCGCGGCCCACCGGCCCGGGCAGGACAAGAAGAAGGTGCTGGTGCTGGGCTCCGGCCCCATCCGCATCGGCCAGGGTATCGAGTTCGACTACTGCTCCGTCCATTCCGTCTGGGCCTTCAAGCGCCTGGGCTATGAGACCATTATCATCAACAACAACCCCGAGACCGTGTCCACCGACTTCGATGTGGCCGACAAGCTGTACTTTGAGCCTCTGACCCCTGAGGACGTGGAGGCCGTGGTGGAGCTGGAGAAGCCCTGGGGCGCCGTGGTGCAGTTCGGCGGCCAGACCGCCATCAAGCTGGCACAGGCTCTCACCAACATGGGTGTGCCCATCCTGGGTACCTCCGCCGACGGCGTGGACGCCGCCGAGGACCGGGAGCGGTTTGACGAAATTTTGAACCAGTGCGGCATCCCTCGTGCCGCCGGTAAGACGGTGTTCACCACTGAGCAGGCCCTGGAGGCCGCCTACGAGGTGGGCTATCCTGTGCTGGTGCGTCCCTCCTACGTGCTGGGCGGCCAGGGCATGGAGATCGCCTACAACGACCGCAACATCACCGAGTTCATGCGCATCATCAACCAGGTGGAGCAGGAGCACCCCATCCTGGTGGACAAGTACCTGATGGGCCGCGAGGTGGAGGTGGACGGCGTGTTCGACGGGGAGGACCTGCTCATCCCCGGCATCATGGAGCACATCGAGCGGGCCGGCGTCCACTCCGGCGACAGTATTTCCGTCTATCCCCCCATTCACATTGAGGAGAAGCACAAGCAGACCATCTACCGCTACACCTATGACCTGTCCCGCGCCCTGGGGGTGGTGGGCCTGGTGAACATCCAGTTCGTCATCTACGACGACGTGGTGTACGTCATCGAGGTCAACCCCCGCTCCTCCCGTACCATCCCCTATATCTCCAAGGTTACTGGCGTGCCCATCATCGACCTGGCCACCAAGGTCATGCTGGGCCAGAAGCTGAAGGACCTGGGCTACGGCACCGGCATATATAAGGAGGCCGACTACTATGCCGTGAAGATGCCCGTCTTCTCCTTCGAGAAGCTCACCGACGTGGATACCGGCCTGGGCCCCGAGATGAAGTCTACCGGCGAGTGCCTGGGCCTGGCCGAGTCCTTCCCCCAGGCCCTGCTGAAGGCCTTCAAGGGTGCCAACATGAAGGCCCCCAAGAAGGGCGGACGCATCATCATCACCGTCAAGGATGAGGACAAGGGAGAGATCATCGGCATCGCGCAGGGCTTTGCTGACATGGGCATCGAGATCCTGGCCACCAGCGGTACCTGCGACGCCCTCAACGCCGCCGGCATCCCCGCCCGTAAGGTGGCCCGCGTCTCTGAGGCCCACCCCAATATTCTGGACATGATCGCCTCGGGCACCGTGGATCTGGTCATCAACACCCCCACCCGGGGCCGCCGCCACGATACCGACGGCTTCCGCATCCGCCGCTCCACCGTGGAGCACAGCGTGGCCTGTATCACCGCCATCGACACCGCCCGGGCCATGCTCACCGTCCGTGCCCAGGGCCGGCCCTCCGACCTGCGGCCCATTGATATTACCCAGATCTAAATAAAATGGGAACTTCCTCCTTTCAAATTCGTCTGATATAATAACAGGACAGAATTTGGAAGGAGGAGTTTTTATGCGCAGATGGTTGGCAATGGCTTTGGCGGCGGGACTGTTGGCCGTGGGACTGTCCGGGTGCGTCATGGAGGCAACCACGGAGAAGCCGGTGATCTACCTCTACCCGGAGGAGGAGACCCAGGTGAATGTCAAACTGGACTATGATGGCACGCTGACATCAACTTACCCTTCCTATGAAAATGGCTGGACGGTGGATGCGGCCCCAGATGGCACCCTCACCGATCCCTCCACCGGGCGGCAGTATTACTGCCTGTACTGGGAGGGGGAGACGGACACGGAGTATGACTTCTCCACCGGCTTCTGTGTGGCGGGAGCGGACACCGCCGCTTTTTTGGAGGGTGCTCTGGCCGACCTTGGCCTGACGGAACAGGAGGCCAACGAGTTCATCATCTACTGGCTGCCCAGAATGGAGGGAAACGCCTGGAACCTGATTTCCTTTCAGACTACGGCCTACACCGACAGCGCGGTGCTTACCATTGACCCGGTACCTGATACCCTGATCCGGGTATTCATGGCCTGGCAGGGCCTGGACGAGCCGGTAGAGGTGGAGACCCAGAACCTTACTGCCCCGGAGCGCATCGGCTTCACCGCCGTGGAGTGGGGAGGAACGGAGGTAGCGCGATGAAAAAATGGCTACTGCTGATGCTGGCTTTGACCCTGCTGGGTGCCGGGCTGGCTGGCTGTGCGAAAAACGTACATGAGGATGGTGCCGTGGCCCCTGCCAAGCCAGTGATTTATCTTTATCCCGAGCGGGAGACACAAGTCTCCGTTACGCTGGACTTTGACGGGGAACTGACCTCCACCTACCCGGCGTACGGGGAGGGGTGGACGGTGGACGCTTCTCCCGACGGTACCCTCACTGATCCCCTTACCGGCAGGGAATACTACTGCCTGTTCTGGGAGGGGGAGACGGACACAGAGTATGATTTCTCCACCGGCTTCTGCGTGGCGGGGGCGGACACCGCCGCTTTCCTGGAGGGTGCTCTGACTGACCTGGGTTTGACGGAACAAGAGGCCAACGAGTTTATTATTTACTGGCTGCCCAGGATGGAAGGGAACGCCTGGAATCTGATTTCTTTCCAGACTACGGCCTACACTGACAGTGCTGTGCTTACCATCGACCCGGTACCTGATACCCTGATCCGGGTGTTTATGGCCTGGCAGGAGTTGGACCAGCCGGTGGAGATGGAGCACCAGATCCTCACCGCTCCAGAGCGCACCGGCTTCACTGCCGTGGAATGGGGCGGCGCAGAGGTGAAGGACTAAAGAGAAATCCGCCGGACCCATATGGTCCGGCGGATTTTGCCTTGTTGCGGGATGGGGAAAAACATGCTATCCTGAACAGGACGTGTGGGAAGAGAGAGAAGGCGGAACAGGTATGAGAAAACGGGAATATCAGTATGATAATATTCGCTTCCTGCTGATGGCACTGGTGGTGCTGGGGCACCTGCTGGAGATCGCGGGGGAATTTCCCCGCAGGGAACTCCTCTACGGGCTGATCTACTCCTTCCATATGCCCGCCTTTCTGTTTCTCAGCGGCATGTTTGCCAGATTTGACCGGACGAAATGGATCTTCGGCATGGCGCTGCCCTATCTGGTCCTCCAGTGGCTGTACACCGCCTTTGTGGAAAAGTTGGGGGACCCATGGGTCCATGTTCAGTTTTCCAGGCCCTATTGGATCCTGTGGTATCTCTTTGTGCTGATGGTCTATACCCTCCTGCTGCCGGTATATGATACGCCGTTCCCTGTAAAGCAGGGGCTGATGGTGGCGGCGTCGGTGGTCCTGGCGCTGCTGGTTGGCTTTGACAAGAGTATCGACTATCAGTGGAGCGCCTCCCGGATCATCGCCTTCCAGCCCTGGTTTTTGATGGGTTACTACTTCAGACGGGCGGAGGGTCTGCGCAGCCGCTGGAAAGAGGCAGGTCGGACCTGCAGAGCTGTGGTTCTGGGCGTTGCCGCCCTGTGCTGCCTGTTCCTGGAGTGGCTGCTACTGGAGCGGGGCGTGACCGCAAAAATGATGCTGGGGGCCTACGGCTATGAGGATCTGGGCTACAGCTGGCAGATACGGGCACTGATTATGTGCTGCGCCGCCAGCGCGATCTTCCTCCTGTTTGTGGGTCTTGCACCCCATCTCAAGCGCAGAATCCCGGTGGTGACCAGCCTGGGGCAGAATACCCTGTCCATCTACCTGCTCCACGGATTTTTCTTTCATTTGATCCGCCTGAAATATCCCTGGCTGCTGGTCCAGCCGTGGCAGGTGCTGGTGGTGTGGGCGGGACTGCTGCTCCTGCTGGGCAATCCGGCAGTGGGCCGCTGCACCGGCTTTTTCCTGGGCGGGGGATGGTACCGCCTGCTTCAAAGGCGGTTCGCCGGCGGGAAAAATATTGCGCCCGGGGAAAAAATATGATATTCTAAACTGTAATTGTTGCGTAATGCTTTGGAAAACCATAGACTCCATAGAAAGAAGGAACTTGAATGTCCCATCAGACCGTGATCGTTCTGGACTTTGGCGGCCAGTACAACCAGCTCATTGCCCGTCGTGTCCGTGAGTGCGGCGTGTACTGCGAGGTCAAGCCCTATACCACCCCCCTGGAGCAGCTGAAGGCCATGGAGCCCATCGGCTTCATCTTCACCGGCGGCCCCAACAGCGTGTATGATGAGAAGGCCCCCCATGTGGACCCCGCCATCTTTGAGCTGGGTGTGCCCGTGCTGGGAATCTGCTACGGCTGCCAATTGATGGCCCACACCCTGGGCGGTCAGGTCACAGCCGCTCAGGAGGATACCGCCCGGGAGTACGGCAAGACCGAGACCTACTACGACACCGCCTGTAAGCTTTTCAAGGGCCTGCCGGAGCAGGGCATTTCCTGGATGAGCCACGGCGACTATATGGCTAAGGTGCCCGAGGGCTTTGCCCTCACCGCCCATACCGACGCCTGCCCCAACGTGGCCATTGCCGACGAGAAGCGGGGCTTCTACGGCGTGCAGTACCACCCCGAGGTCAATCATACCCAGCACGGCGTTGATATGATCCGCAACTTCCTCTATGAGGTGTGCGGCGCCACCGGCGACTGGACCATGGGGGACTACAAGAACACCGCCATCCGGGACATCCGGGAGAAGGTGGGGGACGGCAAGGTGCTGCTGGCCCTGTCCGGTGGTGTGGACTCCTCCGTGGCGGCCGCTCTGCTGGCCGAGGCTGTGGGCAAGCAGCTGACCTGTGTGTTCGTGGACCACGGCCTCATGCGCAAGAACGAGGGCGACGAGGTGGAGGCCGCCTTTGCCCGCTGGGACATCAATTTTGTCCGGGTGGACGCCGAGACCCGCTTCCTGCTGAAGCTGGCCGGTGAGGCCGAGCCCGAGCGCAAGCGCAAGATCATCGGCGAGGAGTTCATCCGGGTCTTTGAGGAAGAGGCCAAGAAGATCGGCCGGGTGGATTATCTGGTGCAGGGTACCATCTATCCCGACGTCATTGAGTCGGGCGCCGGCGATGCCGCCGTCATCAAGAGCCACCACAACGTGGGCGGTCTGCCCGACTATGTGGACTTCAAAGAGATCATCGAGCCTCTGCGCCTGCTCTTTAAGGACGAGGTCCGTCAGCTGGGCCGTGAGCTGGGCCTGCCCGAGTATCTGGTCATGCGCCAGCCCTTCCCCGGTCCTGGCCTGGCGATCCGGGTCATCGGCGACCTGACCAAGGAGAAGCTGGACACCCTCCGGGATGCCGACGCCATCTACCGGGAGGAGATTGCTGCCGCTGGTGAGGACAAGAACATCAACCAGTACTTCGCGGTACTCACCAACACCCGTTCCGTGGGCGTCATGGGTGACGGCCGGACCTACGACTATACCCTGGCCCTCCGTGCCGTTACCACCAGCGACTTCATGACCGCTGACTGGGCCCGCATCCCCTATGACGTGCTGGACCGGATCTCCACCCGTATCGTCAATGAGGTCAAGGGCATCAACCGTATTGTCTACGACATCACCAGCAAGCCCCCGGCTACCATCGAGTGGGAATGACCGTCAAAACGGCGCAAACCCGCATGAATACAGGCTTTTTTGCCCATCGCTGTGGCTCTTGATACTGGATTGATACTATTCGTGTTCGCCCGGTATTCCCAAGAGAATAATCACAAAGGGACAAGCAAAACCGCCCTGCTGAACGACAAATTCAGCAGGGCGGTTTTTTTGCTTGTCTTATTTATTTTTCCGCCAAGGGATATAATATTCGCTTTCCAGGCCATCGTCGCAGGTATGGGGCCAGTTGAGTTTCCATTCAAAATACTCTTCCCTGGTGATCTCCCCGGCGTGTAACTCCTGCTGACGAAAAAGCCATTCCCGCATGAACTCGTCCACAAGGCCATACTGGAAGTACATACCCACGGGAGGGTGTGCGGGCCAGTCATCGCTATCATTGTACCGTACAGCGGTATCATCAGCGGCCCCTGCTCTGCCCGGATTGCGGACAAGTTGGAACAGGCGGATAGCGCCAGGGCTGTCCTCGTCCAGCCAGAAGAATGTCCGCATGAAGTCCTCGGCAGAGCCGGGGGCGATGGTGTAGAAGTTCTGGCGGTCTACCCGCAGCGCCTCGGCCATCTTGTCCAGCAGTTCCCGTTTCGGAACACGGTAATTCGTCTCATACTGGGCGATCCGGTTGTCCGCTCCCTTTTCCTCAAAGCCGATAGCAAGCCCCAATTCCTTTTGTGTCATGCCTCGAAAGGTGCGGATTTTCTTTATCTTGTCTCCGACTGTCATAATATCCCACCGCCTTTGCCAATAGTATAGCGCAAAAAAGCGAAAGATGCAAGATAATCTTTAACAAAAATGCGAAATAAATTCTTGACATTAACACTTATGTTAATGTATAATGAAGATGGTGACATTAACATATTTGCGAAACTAAAATAAGGAGGTGCTGACCATGGAAAAGGAGCTGTTTGTGAGAGCAGAGGAGGTCGCCAGGGAGCTGGGCATTTCCAAGCCCTACGCCTACAAGCTGGTGCGGGAGATGAACGAGGAGCTGAAGAAAAAAGGCTTTCTCACCATTCCCGGACGGGTAAGCAGGCGCTACTTCGAGGAAAAATTCTATGGGCTGCGGGACAGACAATAAGGAGGGAACCACAATGCCGGCATACAAAGACAAGGCAAAGGGCACATGGTATGCGTCCTTTTACTACGAGGACTGGACGGGCAAGAAAGTAAAGAAAATGAAACGGGGCTTTCCCACCAAGCGGGAGGCTCTGGAGTGGGAGCGGACATTCCTGCAACAACAGACCGCCGACCTGGAAATGACCTTTGAAAACTTCGTGGCTGTCTATGTGGCGGACATGAAAGGCCGTATCAAGGAAAACACCTGGGGGACGAAAGAGCATATCCTCTACAAGAAGTTGGTGCCGTACTTCGGCAAGCGGAAGATGTGCGACATTCACTCCAAGGAGGTCATCGCCTGGCAGAATGAAATGCTGGGTTACCGGGACAAGAACGGCAAGCCCTACTCTCCGGTGTACTTAAAAACGCTGCACAATCAGTTGAGCGCCGTGTTCAACCATGCGGTACGGCACTACAACCTAAAGGTCAATCCCGCTGCCCAGGCGGGCAATATGGGCAAGCCCAAGGGACGTGAAATGCTGTTCTGGACAAAGGCGGAGTACCTGAAATTCGCCGAGG
>NZ_NFHG01000022.1 GCF_002159265.1 Flavonifractor sp. An82 | reverse complement strand
CTACCCCCGGCAACACCCAGGGGGCCGCTTTTTCCTTCACCCAGCCGGTGCCCCAGTCCGAGGCGGTGGAGATGGACTACTTCTCCGACGCCCTCTTCATCGGCGACTCCCGCACCGACGGCCTGCAGATCTACAGCGGCATCAAGGGAGCCACCTTCTACTGCTACAAGGGCCTGAACATCTTTGACATGAGCAAGCGCCAGGTGGTGGAGATGAACGGCGGCAAGTATACCGTGGTGGAGGCCCTCCAGCGGGGTCCCCAGTACAAGAAGATCTATATCTCCCTGGGCATCAACGAGCTGGGTTACCCCGGCACCGACAGCTTTTACAAGGCCTTCAAGTCCTTCCTGGAGGAGGTCAAGGCCGCCCAGCCTGACGCCGTCATCTATCTGCAGAATCTGGTGCCCGTCAACCCGGAGATCTGCGCCCAGAAGAAGCAGCCCTCCTACGTGAACAACGACCGGGTGGCCGACTTCAACAGCGTGTTTCCCAAGTTGGCGGAGGAGTGCCAGGTGGCGCTGGTGGACGTGAAGAGCGCCCTCAGCGATGCAAACGGCATCCTGCCCGCCGAAGCCACCGTGGACGGCGTCCACTATACCAAGGCCTGGTATCAGAAGTGGCTGGAATATCTCATGTGCCACACCGTCACCCCCGAGGCCTATCAGGCGGCCCAGACGGCGGCCCAGTAAAAAGGAGCGTACCCCGGCTTTGGACACCAACATCCGGCAGCAGCTGAGCGAGTATATCGTGGCCCACCAGGAGGATTTCTACCGCCTGGCGTACAGCTATGTCAAAAATCGGGACGCTGCCCTGGATGTGGTGCAGGAGAGCATCGTCCGGGCCCTGTCCAAATCCGATTCCCTCCGTCAGCCGGAGTATATGAAGACCTGGTTTTACCGCATCCTGCTCAATGAGAGCATGAACCACTACCGGCGGGGCAAGCGGCTGGTGTCCCTGGAGGACTCCAACGCCGACTCCCCCGCCCCTGCCAGCGACCCGGCGGAGCGGCTGGACCTGTATGCCGCCATTGACCGCCTGGGCCCCAAGGAGCAGGCCATCATCCGCCTGCGCTTCTTTGAGGACATGAAGCTGGAGGAGATCTCCCGGGTGACCGGGACCAATCTGAACACCGTGAAGTCCCGCCTGTACAAGAGCCTGCGCCGGCTGCGGGAGCTCACGGGGGAGGAGGTTGCAACATGAAGGACCTATGGGAGCAGGCCCGGCAGCAGTACCGGGAGACCCCGCCGCCGGAGGAACTGAACTTTGCCGTGGCCTCCGCCCTGCGGGCGGGCGAACGCAAGCGGACCCACCGGCGGACCGTGCGGCGGAGCCTGTCCGCCTCTCTGGCCGCCTGCGCCTGCTTTGTGCTGCTGGTGAACGCCAGCCCCACCTTTGCCCAGGCTGTGGCCGAGGTGCCGGTGCTGGGGGACCTGGCCCGGGTGTTTACCGTCACCCAGTACACCGTGGAGGACCGGGATCACCTGATCGACGTGCGCCTGCCCGCCCTGGATCTGGCCGGGGACACCGACCTGGAGCAGCGGATCAACACCGAGATCTCCACCCGCATCGACCAGATCCTCCAGGAGGCGGAGGACCGGGCCAGGGAGACCAAGGAGGCCTATGTGGCCACCGGTGGCGACCCTGACGATTTCATGCCCATCATCATCAGCGTGGACTATGAGATCAAGTGCCAGAGCCAGCAGTACCTCTCCTTTGTCATCACCAAGACCGAGACCCTGGCCAGCGCCTACACCGAGCACTATGCCTACAACATCGACCTGACGGCCGGCCGGGAGGTTACCCTGAAGGACCTGCTGGGCCCCGACTACAAGGAGATCGCCAATGCCGCCATCTCTGAGGAGATCGCCCGCCGCAGCCAGGACCCGGACAACATCTTCTTCCTCCAGGGGGAGGGGGGCTTCACCTCCATCTCCGGCGACCAGACCTTCTACCTGGACGCCGACAAGAATGTGGTGGTCCTCTTTGAGAAGTACGAGATTGCCCCCGGCTTCATGGGGGTGCAGGAATTCACCATCCCCCTGCCCAACGGATAAGAAAACAGGACAATATAGGCCCTGCCGCGTACCGCGGCAGGGCCTTTTTGCGGCAATTTTCCCAAAAGCCCCGCCGCAGGCTGATTTTGGGTTGCCGCCGCCAGCGCCGCCGTGCTATAGTTATGGGTGAGAACCACCCGGCAGAGCGGAAAGACGCGCTGACCGGGTCAAAAGCGCGCCGTCCGCTGTACGGCGGCACCCGCGGGGCAGGATGGAGGTCACTCCATCCGCGGGGCAATTTAAGGGAGGTAACTTATGGGGAAGGTATTTCGCTGTTTTGTGGAGAAAAAGCCGGGCTTCGATGTGGAGGCCGGCCACCTGCTGGGAGAGCTGAAGGGCACCCTGGGGCTCAGCGGGCTCACCGGCGTGCGGGTCATCCGCCGCTACGACGTGGAGGGTGTGGAGCAGAGCGCCTATGAGGCCGCCCGCACCACCATCCTGTCCGAGCCTCAGGTGGATCAGCTGTGGGACGAGACCATGCCCGAGGCGGAGGGCGCCCTGCTGGCGGTGGAGGCCCTGCCGGGCCAGTACGACCAGCGGGCCGACTCCTGCGCCCAGTGCATCCAGATGCTCACCGGCGGCGAGCGGCCCACCGTCCGCTCCGCCACCGTCTATGTGCTCTCCGGCCAGTTGTCCGGGGCCGACCTGGATAAGGCCAAGGGCTACCTGATCAACCCGGTGGAGAGCCGGCAGGCTCTACTGGACAAGCCCGCCACCCTGCTCCAGCAGTATCCCGAGCCCGCTGACGTGGCGGTGCTGGAGGGCTTTTGCACGCTGGATCAGGCGGGCCTGGAGAGCCTGCTCAACCAGTACGGCCTGGCAATGGACCTGGCCGACCTGACCTTCCTTCAGGCCTATTTCCGGGATGAAGAGAAGCGGGACCCCACCCTCACTGAGGTGCGGGTGGTGGACACCTACTGGTCCGACCACTGCCGCCACACCACCTTCTCCACCCATCTGGACAGCGTGGATATCACCGACCCCGCTGTCAAGGCGGCCTATGACCGCTACCTGGCCGCCCGAGTGGAGGTGTACGGCGAGGAGAAAGCTGCAAAGCGGCCCCAGACCCTCATGGACATCGCCACCATCGGCGCCAAGACCCTGAAGAAGCGGGGCCTGCTGCCCGAGCTGGACCAGAGCGAGGAGATCAACGCCTGCTCCATCCACGTCCCCGCCACGGTGGACGGCAGGGAGCAGGACTGGCTGCTCATGTTCAAGAACGAGACCCACAACCACCCCACCGAGATCGAGCCCTTCGGCGGCGCCGCCACCTGTATCGGCGGCTGCATCCGGGACCCCCTGTCCGGCCGTGTGTATGTCCATCAGGCCATGCGCCTCACCGGCTGCGGCGATCCCCGGGTGCCGGTGAATGAGACTCTGGAGGGCAAGCTGCCCCAGCGCAAGATCGCCCAGACCGCCGCCGCCGGCTACTCCTCCTACGGCAACCAGATCGGCCTGGCCACCGGCCATGTGGCCGAGCTCTACCACGAGGGCTACATCGCCAAGCACCTGGAGTGCGGCGCGGTGGTGGGCGCCGCGCCCGCCGACCATGTCCGCCGTGAGACCCCCGCCCCCGGCGACGTGGTCATCCTGCTGGGCGGCCGTACCGGCCGTGACGGCATCGGCGGCGCCACCGGCTCCTCCAAGAGCCACAACCTGGCCTCCCTGGACACCATGGCCTCCGAGGTCCAGAAGGGCAACGCCCCCGAGGAGCGCAAGCTCCAGCGGCTCTTCCGCAACCCCAGCGTCACCCGCCTCATCAAGCGGTGCAACGACTTCGGCGCCGGCGGCGTGTCCGTGGCCATCGGCGAGCTGGCCGACGGCCTGTCCATCGACCTGGACGCCGTCCGCAAGAAGTACGACGGCCTGGACGGCACCGAGCTGGCCATCTCCGAGTCCCAGGAGCGTATGGCGGTGGTGGTGGCCCCCGAGGACGCCCAGACCCTGATGGACTTTGCCGCCTCCGAAAACCTGGAGGCCTACCAGGTGGCCACCGTCACCCAGAGCCCCCGCATGGTCATGACCTGGCGGGGCCAGACCGTAGCCAACCTGTCCCGCGCCTTCCTCAACACCAACGGCGCGGTGAAGCACGCCTGCGTCCAGGTGGACAAAAAGGCCGCCGCCCCCGAGAGCGACAAGAAGTTCCGCACCCTGCGGGAGATGGCTGCCAGCCTGAAGTCCGCCTCCCGCCGGGGCCTCACCGAGCGGTTCGACGGCTCCATCGGCGCGGGCAGCGTGCTCATGCCCTTCGGCGGCAAGAGCCAGCGCACTCCCGCCCAGGCCATGGCCGCCCTCTTCCCCGTGGAGCCCAACCAGGAGACCGACCAGGCCAGCGTCATGGCCTGGGGCTGCGACCCCGACCAGCTGTCCAACCACCCCTACGCCGGCGCCCACAGCGCGGTGTACACCTCAGTGGCCAAGCTGGTGGCGGCGGGCGCAGACTATGAGAAGGCCTACCTGACCCTCCAGGAGTTCTTTGAGAAGCTGCGCACCGAGCCCCAGCGGTGGGGCAAGCCCTTCGCCGCCCTGCTGGGCGCCCTGGATGCCCAGCTGGAGCTGGGATGCGCGGCCATCGGCGGCAAGGACTCCATGTCCGGCTCCTTCCTGGACCTGGATGTGCCTCCCACCCTCATCTCCTTCGCCATCGCCCCGGTGAAGGCCGGTGAGGTGCTCTCCCCCGAGTTCAAGACGGCGGGCAAGCCGGTGTATCTCTTTGCCTCTGAGGACAGCAAGTCCGCCTGGAAGACCCTCCACGCCCTCCATCAGGAGGGCAAGGTGGAGGCGGCCTGGGCCGTGGAGAACGGCCTGGGCGAGGCCGTCATGAACATGGCCTTCGGCAACTCTATCGGTTTCACCTCCGTGGAGAACAGCCTGGACTGGGATGCTCCCATGCCCGGCGCCATTGTGGCCCAGCTCACCCAGGAGTGCCAGGGCGGGCTGCTCATCGGCCACACCACCGCCGAGGCTGTGGTCAACGTCAACGGCGACTCCGCCTCCATTGACGAGCTGCTCTCCCTCAACGAGAGCGTGCTGGAGGACGTATACCCCACCCGGGCGGGTAAGGCCGCTCCGGTGGAGGCCATCTCCTGGGACAAGCGCTCCCCCGCCGTGTGCAAGTCTAAGATAGCCCGGCCCCGGGTGGTCATCCCCGTCTTCCCCGGCACCAACTGCGAGTTTGACTCGGTGCGGGCCTGCCTGCGGGCGGGCATGGACGCCGAGACGGTGGTCATCCGCAACCTGACTGCCGACGATCTCCTCCAGTCCACCGTGGCCCTGGAGGGGGCCATCCGCAAGGCTCAGATCGTCTTTGTTCCCGGCGGCTTCTCCGGCGGCGACGAGCCCGACGGCTCCGCCAAGTTCATCTGCTCCTTCTTCCGCAATAGAGCCATCACCGACGCGGTCCACGACCTGCTGAAGAACCGGGACGGCCTGATGCTGGGTATCTGCAACGGCTTCCAGGCCCTGGTCAAGCTGGGTCTGGTGCCCTACGGTGAGATCCGGGACATGGACGCCAACTGCCCCACCCTGACCTACAACCTGATCGGCCGCCACCAGAGCCGGTATGTCACCACCCGGGTGGCCTCCGTCAACTCCCCCTGGATGCTGAAATCCAACGTGGGCGACCTCCACACCATCCCCATCTCCCACGGCGAGGGCCGCTTTGTGGCTCCCAAGGAGGTGCTGGACCAGCTGGTGGCCAACGGCCAGGTGGCCACCCAGTACGTGGACGCTCAGGGCGTGCCCTCCATGGACATCGACGTGAACCCCAACGGTTCCCTGTACGCCATTGAGGGTATCTTCTCCCCCGACGGCCGGGTCTTTGGCAAGATGGGCCACTCCGAGCGGCGGGGCGACCACGTTGCCCTCAACATCCCCGGCGACAAGTATCAGCCCCTCTTCGAGAGCGGCGCCGAGTACTTCAAGTAAGACAGGCATCAAAAAGCAGCCCCCCGCCAGCGCGGGGGGCTGCTTCTGTTTGGCTGGTTACAGGGGCTGCGCGGTCAGGTCCTTTCCGCTGCCGGTAATTGCGTAGAAAGCGTACTCCCCCTCCTTCAGGGTGGAGGCGGCCAGGGCGGCTTTGACCCCCTCCAGGTCCTCCGGATTGAACCGGACGGCGATGCCGCAGCCCAGGGAGATCTCCCGCAGTACCGGCATGACCTGGACGGGGGCCACCCCCTTGAGCACTTTTTGGGCATAAATGGCCCCGTAGGTGGAGGTAAAGGTGATCACGCCGTAGTCCATCAGAGGGAGATCACCTTCCCGGCCTTCTGCATCCGGGTGACGATGTCATACATGTTGCTGACAGTGCCCACCTTCAGCTGATCGGCGATGCCGTAGAAGTTGAGGCAGGTGCCGCACACCAAAATTTCCGTCCCGGCGTCGCTGAGGGCCTTCAGGTGATCGGCCACCTGCTCGTCCAGGGTGGGCAGCTTGACCCCGGCGTTCATGAAGAGCACCGCTCCCGGCTTGTCCTCCCCCTGGGCCAGGGTATAGAAGAACATGCGCATCAGGTTGGTGCCCAGCTCCCGGTCCCCGTCGCCGATGATGTCCCGGCCCACAAAGACCGCCCAGTCCCCTCCGGCGGCGGGCAGGGGGGAATTGACCGCCTCCTCACAGGCGGCGCACCCCTCCCCCTTGGCAAAGTCCAGGGCAAAGGTGCCGCCGTCCTCCCGGACGGAAACGGTAAAGCCCTGGTTGTCCGCCAGGCGCTTCAGATTTTCCACGGCGGTGGGGTTGTCCACCAGCACGGTAAAGGTCTCATGTCCCTCTGCCATGGCCTTTTTGGCCATGATCACCGGGGTGGGACAGGGCTTGCCCCTGGCGTCCACAAGATATGCCATCTGATCATCCTCCTGTCTTTTTTTTCATTATACCCCCGTCAGGCCGCCGCCGCAAGTGGTGGAAAACCGGGTGGAAAATGTGAAAAATTCTTTAAAAATACCGGACAAGGCGGCCCTTGCGCTTTTTCGGCGGGACAAGTTGTGCTATACTGTAATGCGTACTGAACAAAGCCGAGTGCCTTGAAAGTACCATCTTTTAAGGTCGGGTGGCTTTGTTCAAGTGCAAGGCTTTTGGACTAAATCGCCCAAAAACCTTGCACCTTCCGTTGGTGCGTCTCAACGCACCAGCGGAATTACGCATTGCAGCAATGGCTGAATTTCATAAAAACGGCCGCCTCAGGCCGTTTTATGAAATTGCGCGGCTACCGCCGCACGAATAAACCGCATCGCGGTTTATTCAGCAGCCATTGCTGTAGGGACCGGGGGCCTGCCCAGGCCCCCCGATTTTGGATGCTTCTGATGCGAAAGGAGGTGGGCGGTATGGAACTGATCACCGGCTGGCTGGCGGAAAACGAGGTGCTGTGCGCCTGGTTTACCTCCATCGTGCGCTTTGTGTTTCCCGTGCTGGCCCTGCTCATCCTCATCCGCACCATCCGCTCCCTGCTGACGGTGCCCTGCCTGCCCGAGGTGTGGGCCTACCTCACCCTGCCCAACGGGGCCAACGAGCCCCTCACCCACTGGGAAAACATTCTGGGCCGGGGGAGTAGCTGCGACGTGGTGCTCAACTATCCGGTGGTGTCCCGGCAGCACGCCGCCCTCATCCGCAATGAGGACGACACCTGGACCGCCTACGACTTGAATTCCAAGGGAGGCGTCACCGTCAACGGCAAGCCGGTCCACGACGCCACTCCCGTCCAGTACGGCGATGTGCTGGCGGTGGGCGGGGTGGAGACAGTGCTCCTCCCCCTCTCCCCCGAGGAGAAGGCCAAGCGGCGGCGCTCCCGCCGCCGGTCCCGCCCGGTGTCCCCCTGGCTGGGTCTGGTGCTGCTGACCGTGTTCCAGGTGCTTACCGCCGTCCAGCTCATCATCAGCGAGAGCCCCGGGGCCTCCCCCATGATCCCCTTTACCTTCCTGTGCTTCACGGGGGTTATGTGGCTCTACTTCCTGGTGCTGCGGGCCACCCGGCGGGTGGGCTTTGAGATGGAGACCATTGCTTTCTTCCTGTCCACCCTGTCCCTGTCGGTGACCTGTTCCTCCAACACGGCAGCCCTGTTCAAGCAGTTTCTGTGTGTGGTGCTGGGGCTGATCCTCTTCCTCATTCTGGGGGTGTTTCTCCGGGATCTGGACCGGGCCAGAAAGATCCGCTGGCTTATGGCGGGGGCGGCCATCGGCTTCCTCAGCCTGACGGTGGTGCTGTACAAGCTGGGTCTGGCCGACCCCAAGTACGGCGCGGCCAACTGGATCTCCATCGCCGGCATCAGCGTGCAGCCCTCGGAGATCGCCAAAATCTGCTACATCTTTGCCGGTGCCGCCACCCTGGAGCGGCTCTTCCGCAAGCGAAACCTGGGCCTGTTCATCGTGCTCACCGGCGTGTGCCTGGCCTGCCTGGCCTATATGAGCGACTTCGGCACCGCCGCTATCTTCTTCATCACCTTCCTGGTCATCGCCTACCTCCGCTCCGGCGACTGGGCCACCCTGGCCCTCATCTGCGGCGGCGGTGTGTTCGCCGTACTCACCGTGCTGTCGGTGAAGCCCTACATCATGAGTCGGTTTGCCACCTGGGGCCACGCCTGGGAGAACGCCTCGGTGGGCAGCGGCTACCAGCAGACCCGCACCATGTCGGCCGCCGCCTCCGGCGGCCTGGTGGGGGTGGGCCCCGGCGAGGGCTGGCTCCACAACGTGGGAGCAGGCGACACCGACCTGGTCTTCGGTATGCTGTGCGAGGAGTGGGGCCTCATCATTGCGGTGCTGGCCATCCTGTCCATCGTCACCCTGGCGGTGTTTGCTGTCCGGGCCTGCCGGGCGGGCCGGTCCTCCTTCTACATCATCGCCGCCTGTGCCGCTACCTCCATGATGGTGTTCCAGACCTGCCTCAACGTGTTCGGCGCGGTGGATATCCTGCCCCTCACCGGCGTCACCTTCCCCTTCGTATCCAACGGCGGCACCGCCATGATTGCCTCCTGGGGCCTGCTGGCCTACCTGAAGGCCACCGATACCCGCCAGAACGCCAGCTTTGCCATCCGTCTGCCCTCCCGGAAGGAGGACCGGCAGAACGCGGAGCTGTCCATGAAACGCACCGACCAATGGGAGGACCAATATGAAGAAGATTGAAAGAAGGGCCTTCCTCTGTCTGCTGCTGGCCGCCGCCCTGGTGCTGGGGCTGGGGTTCTATGTGGTGCGCTATGTGCTCTACGGAAACCGCTGGGCCTCCTTCGCCGCCAACCGCCACCTGTACAACAGCCAGGGCCAGCTCTCGGTGGGCCGGGTGCTGGACCGGGACGGGGACGTGCTCTCCTGGGCGGATGAGGACGGCAGCCGCCACTACTACGAGAATGAGACCGTCCGCAAGGCTACCCTCCACGCCGTGGGGGATGCCCAGGGCAAGATCGGCACCGGGGCCCTCACCGCCTTTGCCGACAAGCTGTCCGGCTTCAACCTGATCACCGGGGCCTACTCCCCCCTGGGCAACGGCAACGACCTCTACCTTACCCTGGACGCCCGGCTCAACTACATCGCCTACCAGGCCCTGGGGGGCCGCAAGGGGGCGGTGGGGGTATACAACTATGAGACGGGGGAGATTTTATGCATGGTGTCCTCCCCCACCTACGACCCCCTGAATCCCCCGGAGAACGTGGAGGACAACCCGGCCTATGACGGCGTGTACTTGAACCGCTTCCTGTCGGGCACCTTCCCTCCGGGCTCCGTGTTCAAGACGGTGACCCTGGCCGCTGCCATCGAGAACATCCCCGACCTCTTTGACCGGACCTGGACCTGTACCGGCTCCACCGACGTGGGGGGCGAGGCCATCACCTGCCCCCACGCCCACGGCACCATGGATATCTACGGGGCCCTGGCCAACTCCTGCAACGGAGTGTTTGGACAGCTGGCCGCCGAGCTGGGACCGGAGGTTATGCAGAGCTACACCGAGAAGGCGGGTCTCACCTCCTCCTACAAGGTCAGCGGCCTTACCTCCGCCGCCGGACGGTTCGACTTCTCCGGCACCACCGGCCAGCTGGCCTGGGCGGGCGTGGGTCAGTACAACGACCTGGCCAATCCCTGCGCCATCATGACCTACATGGGAGCCATCGCCGGAGGCGGACAGGCCGCCGTCCCCCGGCTCATCCTGAAGGTGGAAAACCAGCTGGGCCTGCCCTCCCTGCCCCAGCTCACCCAAAAGACGGGTACCCTTATCGAGTCGTCCACCGCTGCCACCCTGGCGGACATCATGTCCCGCAACGTCATTGACGCCTATGGCGCAAGCCGCTTCCCCAACATGGACATCTGCGCCAAGAGCGGCACCGCCGAGGTGGGGGGCGGCAATGCGCCCCACGCCTGGTTTGCCGGGTTCCTCCGCAACGAGGACGCACCCTACGCCTTTGTGGTGCTGGTGGAGAACGGCGGCTCAGGCGCCGACGTGGCCGGTTCGGTGGCCGCCAAGGTGCTGGACGCTTTGGTAAACGGATATTGAATGACAAAACCCGGAGCGGGAAACCGCTCCGGGTTTTCCACATCTTATATGAATAATGTGTAAAACCTGGGGGAAAGCTATTGACTTTCCAAGGAAAAAATCTATGATTTATTTAGCATAAGAAATATTGTTCGTACTACGGAGGAATTTGTCATGCAAGAGATCAAAGACGACGGGAAAAAACCCAGCCCGCCCAAAAAACCGCTGATTTTCTACTACGCCGTGGCCCTGGTGGTGCTGATGCTCCTCAATGCCTTCTTCTTCCCCACTGTGCTGGAGCGGCAGGTCATTGAGGTGCCTTACAGCCAGTTTCTCACCATGGTGGACAACAACCAGGTAAGCGAGCTGGCCCTGGACGAGGACAGCCGGGAGATCGTCTTTATCGGTACCGACGACTCGGGCAAGGAGGGCTACTATAAGACCGGCATCTGGCCCGACGACGGGCAGCGGCTGCTGGGTCAGCTGCGGGAGGACCCGGATATCGTCTTTACCGCTGAGATCCCCACCCAGGCCAACCCCATCCTGGCCGCCCTGATCAGCTGGGTGCTGCCCATTTTCCTCTTCATCCTCATTGGTCAGCTGCTCTCCCGCTTCATGATGAAGCGCATGGGCAACAGCCTGCCCGGCGGCATGGGCAACGCCATGACCTTCGGCAAGGCCAATGCCAAGGTGTATGTGGAGGAGGCCTCCACCGGTGTGTCCTTTGCCGACGTAGCGGGTCAGGAGGAGGCCAAGGAATCCCTGATGGAGGTGGTGGACTTCCTCCATCAGCCGGACAAGTATGCGGAGATCGGCGCCCGCCTGCCCAAGGGCGTGCTGCTGGTGGGCCCTCCCGGTACCGGCAAGACCCTGCTGGCCAAGGCCGTGGCCGGCGAGGCCAAGGTGCCCTTCTTTTCCATCTCCGGCTCGGAGTTTGTGGAAATGTTTGTGGGCATGGGTGCCGCCAAGGTTCGGGACCTGTTCAAGCAGGCGGGAGAGAAGGCCCCCTGCATCGTGTTCATCGATGAGATCGACGCCATCGGCAAGAAGCGGGATACCGGCGGCTATGGCGGCAATGACGAGCGGGAGCAGACCCTGAACCAGCTGCTGGCCGAGATGGACGGCTTTGACTCCAGCAAGGGCGTGGTGCTGCTGGCGGCCACCAACCGGCCGGAGAGCCTGGACCCCGCCCTCATGCGGCCCGGCCGGTTCGACCGGCGGGTACCGGTGGAGCTGCCCGACCTCCAGGGGCGTGTGGCCATTCTGAAGGTCCATGGAAAGCACGTCCACATCGACGGCGACGTGGACTGGAACGCCATCGCCCGGGCCACCGCCGGGGCCTCCGGCGCGGAGCTGGCCAACATCGTCAACGAGGCTGCCCTCCGTGCGGTGCGGCAGGGCCGCAGGACGGTGACCCAGGCCGACCTGGAGGAGAGCGTGGAGACCGTCATCGCCGGAGCCCAGCGGAAGAACGCCGTCATCTCCCCCCAGGAGAAGAAGATCGTGGCCTTCCACGAGGTGGGCCACGCCCTGGTGGCCGCCCTCCAGACTCACTCCGCCCCGGTGACCAAGATCACCATTGTCCCCCGCACCTCGGGGGCTCTGGGCTACACCATGCAGGTGGACGAGGGGCAGCATAACCTGATGAGCCGGGCGGAGCTGACCAACAAGATCGCCACCTTCACCGGCGGCCGGGCCGCCGAGGAGCTGATCTTCGGCGAGGACAACATCACCACCGGCGCCTCCAACGACATCGAGCAGGCCACCAAGCTGGCCCGGGCCATGATCACCCGGTACGGCATGACGGAGCAGTTCGACATGGTGGCCCTGGAGACGGTACAGAATCAGTACCTGGGGGGCGACACCTCTCTGGCCTGCTCTGCCGAGACGGCGGCTCAGATCGACAAGCAGGTGGTGGCCACCGTGAAGGAGGCCCATCAGAAAGCCCTGGCCCTGCTGCGTGACCACGAGGACCAGCTGCGCAATCTGGCAGCCTACCTGCTGGAGAAGGAGACCATCACCGGCGAGGAGTTCATGAAATTGCTGGAGCAGGGGTAAGGCCCCACAACACAAAAAATCCCCGCTGCAATTCGCAGCGGGGATTTTATCCTATTTGGAATTACTTGATGGGCTCGCCGGCCTCTTTCTTGGCCTTGATCTCCTTGAGGGCATCGCGGTAGGACAGGTTGACACGGCCCTTCTCGTCGATATCGGTGACCTTGACCCAGATCATATCGCCGATGTTGACCACGTCCTCCACCTTCTCCACACGGCGGTCAGCCAGCTTGGAGATGTGGACCATGCCGTCCTTGCCGGGAGCCAGCTCCACGAAGGCACCGAACTGCAGGATGCGCACCACCTTGCCGTAGTACAGCTGACCCACCTCGGGCACGAACACGATGGTCTCGATGGTCTTCTTGGCGGCGTCGCAGGAGGCCTTGTCGGTACCGGCAATATAGATGGTGCCGTCGTCCTCGATGTCGATCTTGGCGCCGGTGTCGGCACAGATCTTCTGGATCACCTTGCCGCCGGAGCCGATGACCTCGCGGATCTTGTCCACGTCGATCTTCATCTTCACCATCTTGGGGGCGGTGTCGGCCACGTCGGCACGGGGCTTGTCGATGCAGGGCAGCATGATCTCATCCAGGATAGCGTACCGGGCGTCCTTGGTGATGGCCAGGGCCTCCTTGATGATCTCATGGGACAGGCCGTCGTTCTTGATGTCCATCTGGATGGCGGTGATACCGGCCTTGGTGCCGGCCACCTTGAAGTCCATCTCGCCGTGGAAGTCCTCCACGCCCTGGATGTCGATGAAGGTGGTGAAGCCGCCGTCGTCGTCCTGGATCAGGCCGCAGGAGATGCCGGCCACGGGGGCGGAGATGGGCACGCCGGCGTCCATCAGGGCCAGAGTGGAGCCGCAGATGGAGCCCTGAGAGGTGGAGCCGTTGGAAGAAAGGACCTCGGACACCACGCGGATGGCGTAGGGGAACTCCTCCACGGGAGGAATGACGGGCTCTAGAGCGCGCTCAGCCAGAGCGCCGTGGCCCTTCTCGCGGCGGTTGGTGGAGCGGGCGGCACGGGCCTCGCCGGTGGAGTAGGCGGGGAAGTTATAGTGGTGCATGTACCGCTTCTCCTCCTCCTCCCAGATGGTATCCAGCTTCTGGGCGGCGGAGAGGGTGTTCAGGGTGCAGATGCTCAGCACCTGGGTCTGACCGCGGGTAAACAGGCCGGAGCCGTGGACGCGGGGCAGCACGCCCACCTCGGCGGCCAGGGGACGGATCTCGTTCTTGGCGCGGCCGTCCACACGGTGGCCCTCCAGCAGCCAGGCCTTGACGATCTTCTTCTGGAACTTGTAGGTGATCTCCTCCAGGTACTTGTCCATCTCGGGATAGTCCTCCAGGAAGAGCTCATGCCAGTGCTCGATGAGGGCGTTCCAGCGCTCCTCACGCACGTTCTTGTCGTCGGTGTCCATGGCGGCCTTGGCCTCGTCCATGGTGGCCTCCACGATCTTGTCAAAGAGCTCCTGGTCGAAGTCGGCGTGGTCGTAGGTCATCTTTTCCTTGCCGATCTCAGAGACGATCTGGTTGATGAAGGCCACCTGAGCGCGGATCTCCTCGTGGGCCTTCACAATGGCCTCGTACATGATGTCGTCGGGCAGCTCCTTGGCGCCGGCCTCGATCATGATGACCTTCTTGTCGGTGGCGGCCACAGTCAGGTCCAGCTGGGAAGCGTGCTTCTGCTCGTTGGTGGGGTTCATGACGATCTGGCCGTCCACATAGCCCACCTCCAGGCAGCCGATGGGGCCGGCCCAGGGGATGCAGGAGTAAGCCAGGCAGGCGGAAACGCCGATCATGGCTGTGACCTCGGGAGAGCAGTCCCGGTCCACGCTCATGACGGTGGCGGTGACCACCACGTCGTTGCGGAAGTCATAGGGGAACAGGGGGCGGATGGACCGGTCGATGACGCGGGAAGCCAGCACGGCGGGCAGGGAGGGCTGGCCCTCGCGGCGCATGAAGGAGCCGGGGATGCGGCCCACAGCGTACAGCTTCTCCTCAAAGTCCACGCTCAGGGGGAAGAAGTCCACGCCGTCCCGGGGACGGGGGGACACGGTGACGGCCACCAGCACGGTGGTCTCGCCGTAGGTCACCATGGCGGAAGCGGTAGCCAGCTCAGCCACCTTGCCCACGTCGATGGTCAGGGGACGGCCGGCGACCTCAGTCTTGTACACCTTGCGGTTGGTAAATTCCTTGTGCTTGATGATGGTTGACATGCAGGTTGTTCCTCCTTTTCATTGGTGTTTCCCACACATCAGAGCCAGGCTCTTTTTAGCACTTGAACCCAGGTCCGGCCCGCCGGGCCCAGGTTCAACTGCTAAAAAGCGTGCTCTGACGGATGGGAAGAAGGGGTGGCACGGAGGTCCGCGCCACCCCTATCAATTCTGTAATTACTTACGGATGCCCAGCTTGGCAATGATGGCACGATAGCGCTCGATGTCCTTGTCCATCAGGTAGTCCAGCATCTTGCGGCGCCTACCGACCATCTTCAGCAGGCCGCGGCGGCTGTGGTTGTCGTGCTTGTGGATCTTCAGGTGCTCGGTCAGCTCCTGGATGCGGGCAGTCAGAATGGCGATCTGCACCTCGGGAGAGCCGGTGTCAGTGGGGTGAGTGCGGTTGGCTTCGATAACAGCGGTCTTTTCGTCCTTACGGATCATGGTTGGTTTCCACCTTTCAATCAATGTGCCCGCGGGCTGCGTGACCGGCCGGTGTAAGCCGGGAGACGAAGTCCGGGGTAAAAAATAGCGTCTGTTCACAGACCAAGATATTCTACCATAGTCTGGCCCGGTTGTAAAGGATTCATTCGCAAAAAACAGGGCGATTTTTTGTACTTTTAGGGGAAAAGAAGGACGTGGCGCTCAGCGGAGGGAGAGCTCCTCCGGCTTGGTCAGCCACTTGCCGAACTTATAGTAGAGCAGCAGAGCCACCGAGGTGGTGGTCCAGGTAATGGGGTAGCTGGCCTCCACCATGACGATGGTGTGGTGGACGGGCACCACCAGGAAAAGCCACAGCAGACGCAGGCCGCACACGCCGAATACCGAGATGAGCATAGGCACCAGGGACTTGCCCGCCCCCCGGATGGCGCCGGGCAGCAGCTCCACCAGGATGTAGGTGATGTAGCAGGGGGCCAGGAAAATCACCATTTCCACGCCGATTTCCAGCACGTCGGGGTCGGGGCTGAAGATGGACAGGATGGGTCGGGCAAAGAGCACCAGGACGGCGCTCATGACGATGGTGATGGCGGCGCTCATGACCACCGAGATACGCACGCTCTTTTTCAGCCGGTCGTACTTTCCTGCGCCGTAGTTCTGCCCGGCAAAGGTGGTGAGGGCCTGGGACAGAGCGGTAATGGTCATCCAGAACAGAATGTCCATTTTGCCGTAGGCCGTCCAGGCGGCCACCGCGTCGGTATCAAAGGAGTTGATGGCCGACTGGATGACGATGTTGGAGGCGGAGTACATCACCGACTGGAGGGCGGTGGGCACGCCTACCTTCATGATGGCGGACAGGGGCTGGCGGTGGAGTTTGAGCTCCGTGGGGAAGAGCTGGAAGGGAGCTCCCTCGGAGCGCATCAGGGAAACCACCACCAGGACTGCCGACAGCACCTGGGAGGACACGGTGGCAATGGCAACCCCCAGCACGCCCAGGGGAATGACCACCACCAGCAGCAGATCCAACACGATGTTGCACAGAGAGGCGGCAATGAGGAAGTACAGGGGCCGCTTGGAGTCTCCAACCGCCCGGAGCACGCCGGTGCCTATGTTGTAGATCACGTTGGGGATCATGCCCAGGAAATACACCCGCTGGTAGAGGATGGCCCCGGGCAGGGCGTCGGCGGTGGTGTCCATGGCCCGGAGGGCCCAGGGGGTGAGAATAAAGCCTGCCACCATGAAGATGGCGCCGATGATGACGGACAGCAGCATGGCGGTGTGGACGCTCTTGTGGACCTCCTCGGCCATGCGGGCGCCGTAGCGCTGGGCGATGACCACCACCGCGCCGGCGGCCAGGCCGGTGAAGATACCCACCGTCAGGTTGACGATGACACCGGTGGAGCCTACGGCGGCCAGGGCCACCTTGCCCACAAACCGGCCCACCACCACGGTATCCACCGTGTTGTACAGCTGTTGGAAAAAGGTGCCGAACCACAGGGGAAAGAAGAGCGACAGAAGCTGCTTCCAGATAGAGCCCTGGGTAATATCGCCCACCGGACGGGCCAGACGCATGACAGATCCCTCCAGAAAAAGTAAACTGATGCGGCCAGGCCGCAAGAGGATTGTACACGGTTTGCGGACAAAAGGCAAGGGGGCGGCAGCGCCGCCCCCGGAAGGATTGAACTGTATGTCCGGCCAACGGCTACCGCTGTCTGCGGTCGTTGTCCCGGATGCTGTAAAATTCCCGTTTGTTCTGGTACATCAGCTGATCGGCCTCCTCCACCTGCTGGCTGATGCTGCACGGGGCGGCCCGCCAGGACACCCCCACGGAGTAGCTGATGTGCTCGGCCTCCATGCCCGCCTCAACGGCGGAGACAGCGGAGCGGAAGGCGGCCTCGTCCAGGGTGTCGTCGATGACCAGGAACTCGTCGCCCCCCATGCGGTAGGCCTTGCCGTCAAAAACCGTCCGGAGCTGGCGGGCGGCACGGCAGATCAGGGTGTCCCCGGCGCTGTGGCCCCGGTGGTCATTGACCTGCTTGAGCCCGTTCAGATCAAAGCAGGCCACCCCCAGCTGTGGACTGCCGCTCCAGTCCCGGGCCATAACCTCGTTATACTTGTTGCGGTTGTAAAGCCCGGTGAGGGAATCCTCGTAACTCATGCGCTGGAGCAGAGCGGTCTGGGCCGCCAGATGCTCCTGCAAATACAGGTAGGACTGCTGGGCCATTCTGGTGGGGAAGCCCACGTCGTCCTCCACCATCTCTCCGTAGGGATTGGAGATATGGATGTGGCGGCAGCGGGGCGTGCCGTCCACCCAGCGGTACACCGTGGTGATACGCTGATGGACCCGGAGGCTGATCTGGGTGGAGGCGTCGGTGGCGATCCACAGGCGGCCCGCGCACAGGCAGACGTCCGGTCCCAGGGGAAGGGCCTGATATTCCTCATTGGAAATGGTGCATTTGGGGACCTGCCCCCGGACCTGCCGAAAAATCCCGGCCACAGTCTCCCGGCCGGAGGCATATTCGTGCTCGCCGATGCCCAGCCAGATGATATCCTCATCCATCAGGGCGATGACCGCGTCCACATCGTTTTCACAATAGTATCTATGTACCATGCTGCGGGTCAGTTCGATGGCCGATTGAATGTGCTGCTCATACATAAGCGCGCTCCACCTTTCCCTGTTAATCTGAGATGGTAGGGGCTTGCTGTACGAGCCGGACCGACTGACCCGGGTGGGATACCGGGGACTCAGGTCGTTTCCGGCCCGAACAACTTGGATTTATAGTAGGACTCGGCGTTGTACAGGGCGGCCGCGGGGTTGTGGCCCAGCACCCGGTCCTTGGCCACCAGAGTGGTGACCAGTGCGTCGGAGTATTTGTAGAACATGCTGTCGTGGCCCACGCAGGTGGCGATGCCCAGCTTGTGAAAGCCCAGCTTTTTGGCAAATTCCACGATCTCCTGCACCCGGGTATACTGGCAGTAGTGCTCACACTCCACCTGGGCCGCTGCCACCATGGCGGCGTGGTTATCCGCCTCCTGATAACAGGCCACCGCCTCCTCCAGCACCTCCTGCTCCAGATTTTTGGACAGGCAGAAGGGGGGAAAGGCGTCGGAATGGTTCAGATCGTTGCAAGCGGCAGACCCGCAGTCAATACAACTGCGGGCGCAGGTATCCTCTTCCATATCCATAGCAAAGCCTTCTTCTTGGTTAAAGTCAATGGATTTCCATATGCTTCCGGTCAAAAGGACCCGAATACGATATTTATATTATAAATGCTTTGCCCTGTTAAAGCAAGAGAAAGGGGGCGGAAACACAAAAATCCCCCTGCCGAAGCAGGGGGATGGGCGTGGAAGGGTCAGCCGGCGGTCAGGGTCAGGCTCTCTGCCAGGGCGGTGAGGCCGGCGGCGTCCAGGACGCCGGTCTGAAGGGTCAGCTGGACGAAACAGGGCATGACGCTCCAGTCGTAGGCCAGCACGCAGTCCATGCTGTTCCAGGGATCGGTGGCCGCCGCGTCGGTGGTTCCCAGCTCCTGCCAGACGTAGTGGGCGGTGGCCGCCGCCCCGGTGCCGCTGTGGGTCACCACATGGTAATCCTCATATCCGGCGTGGTTGGAGAGGGCCACCTCCGCGAAGATCTGCATGGGCAGGGCATGGGCGGCGGTGTCCACCTCCGCCAGGGTGGGCTCGTCGGTGGCTCCCAGGCCGTACAGCAGCACCGTGCCCACCTGCTGCCCGTCCCGCAGCAGGGCCAGGCCGGGCAGGCCGGTGTCCTCCTCCAGCTGACCGCCCACTTCCAGACCGGCGGGCAGGGCCAGGGAGAGCCGGGCCTGCTGGCCGTCAGAGAAGGTGTACAGCAGATCGGTGGTCTGCCCCCGGGCGGATACCGCCACCGAGGGCTGGGTGTACCCCGCCGGGCGGTCATAGGGGAAGGGCGGGGTCAGCTCCAGATGGTCCATGGCGTATTGCTGATATACGCCGGGCTCCACCTCAGACTCCAGAGAGACCACAAAGGTGATTCCCACCAGCTGGCCCCGCTGGGCGTCCAGCATGCCGCTGTAGGTCTGGCCGGGCTGCCAGTCCACAGCTCTGTCCAGCAGCTTCTGTACCGAGAAGCTGCCCGCCTGATCGGAAAAGGTGGCGCTCAGGGTCATGAAGGGCCGGACCGCGCCATCCTCCAGGGTGGGGATGGGATCGGGCACGGTGAAGGATAGGGTGCCGTCGGTGCCCAGGGTAAGGCTGGACAGCGTGTCGGCGATGAAGGCGTCGGTGGTTTGGGCGGGCTCCTCTTTGGCGTCGACGGGGTTTGTGAGGAAGGCCGCCGCCGCACCGGCGCACAGGAGGACCGCAACCAGCACCACCCAGAATCCCGGCTTTTTGTAGTGCAGGGCGGCCCTGACCCGGGTCTTTACCCCCGCCTCGCCAAAGGCCAGGGGGCAGGCCCCCGGGGGCCGCCGGCCTGTGCTGTAATCCAGGAGGGCCTGGGAGTAGTTTGCCCGCCCCATGGGGTCCATGGTCCGGACCACCCGCTGGTCGCAGGCCAGCTCAATGTCCCGGCAGAACAGCAGATAGGCCACCCACATCAGGGGTTGGAACCAGTATACGGCGGTAAGGGCAAAGCCCAGAGGCTTCCACCAGTGGTCCCGGCGGGCGATGTGGGCCTGTTCGTGGGCCAGCACATGGCCCATGGTGTCCGCCCCAAGGGAGAAGGGCAGATAGATTTTGGGCCGGATCAGCCCCAGCACAAAGGGGGAGGTCACATACTCGCTCTGGTAGATATTGTCCCGCAGCAGCACCGCCGGGATCAGCCAGCCTGCCGCCACGGCCCGGTCCGCCACTTCCAAAAACAGCTCAGTCATGGTGCTCCTCCTCCCGGAACCGGTCGATCATGGCCTGAACCTCGTCCACCTCCGCCCGGGAGAGCTTGTGGCTGCGGGTGAAGGCGGCAACAAAGGCGGGCAGGGAGCCGCCGAAGGTCTTCTCCACCATCTCGTCGATCTGGGCGGTCTCCACCTGTTCCCTGCTTACCAGGGAACGGACCACCGTGTTCTCATTCTTGAGAACCCCCCGGTCCCCCAGCCGCCGCAGCACCGTGTAGGTGGTGGTGGGCTTCCACCCCAGCTGCTCCTGACACAGCCGCACCAGATCGCTGCTCTTGACCGGCTCGTTTTCCCACAGGATGCGGCAGAACCGGTACTCGCTTTCAAATACCTTGGGGATTTCCATGGTGCACCTCCTCTCTAATCTGTTAGAGTACATGTTTAATCTAACACATTAGAGTAAACCTGTCAAGCGCAAAAAAGCCGCCCGCCGCTTTTCAAAAGCGACGGACGGCTGTGCAGTTTGGTTGGATTGGATTCAAGCATCTGTCCGGATCAGCCGGGCGGCGGTCTCCACATGGACGGTGCGGGGGAAGAGGTCCACGGCGGTGGCGGTGTCCAGCCGGTAGCCCAGAGCGGCGAACCGCTTCACGTCCCGGCCCAGGGTGGCCGGGTCGCAGGACACATAGACCACCCGGCTGGGGGCCATCTGGGCGATGGTAGCCACCACGTCCTCCGCCAGCCCCTTTCGGGGCGGGTCCACGCAGATCACGTCGGGCCGCACCCCCTCCCGGGCCAGTTGCCGGGCGGCCTCCCCTGCGTCGGCGCACAGGAAGCGGGCGTTGGTGATGCCGCTGCGGCGGGCGTTCTGGATGGCGTCGTCCACCGCCTGGGGCACCGCCTCGGCGCCCCACACCATGGCGGCCTGCCGGGCCATCACCAGGGAAATGGTGCCGATGCCGCAGTACAGGTCCAGCACGGTCTCCTTGCCGGTGAGCCCCGCCAGCTCCACCGCCTTGCCGTAGAGCACCTCGGTCTGGTCGGGGTTGACCTGGTAGAAGGAGGGGACGGACAGGCGGAAATGGGAGCCGCACAGGGTGTCGGACAGGAAGTCCTGGCCCCAGAGGGTGCGGTAGGAGTCCCCCAAAATCACGTTGGAGTGGCTCTTGTTGACTCCCAGCACGATACCTATAAGTCCCGGCTCGGCGGCGCGGAGGGTGCGCACCAGCTCGGCCTCACGGGGCACGCCCACCCCGTTGACCAGCAGGCAGCACAGGCTCGCCCCCCGGCGGTTGGTGCGTACATACACATGGCGCACCAGACCGGAGCGGGCCTTCTCGTTGTAGGCGGGAATGGAATATTCCACCATCCAGCTTTTCACCGCTCCCCGCAGGCGGGCGGCCGCCTGGCTCTGGAGCAGGCAGTCCTGTACGTCCACCACCTTGTGGGTGCGGGCCTGGTAGAAGCCGATGCGGGGGCCGGGCGCCACAGGGAATTGGGCCTTGTTGCGGTAGCGGTCGGGCCGGGCGGCCCCCAGGATCTCGGTGACATGAATATCTGCGCCACCCAGACGGCGGAGGCAGTCCTCCACCCGGGTGCGTTTGGCCTCCAGCTCCTCGGCGTAGGTGATGTGCCGGAAAGCGCAGCCGCCGCACCGGTCGTAGTAGGGGCAGTCGGGGGCGATCCGGGCAGGAGCGGGCTCGGTGATCTCCTTCACTACCCCCCAAAGGGCGGAGCGACCCACGTGGGTGAGCCGCACCTGGCACAGCTCTCCCCGGACGCCCCCCTGGACGAACACCACCATGCCGTCCAGCCGGGCCACACCGGCGCCGTCGCTGCTGTAGCCCTCGATGCGCAGGGGATAAGTATGGCCTTCCAGGGGCTTACTGGGCTGCATACAAGCTCACGTCCTTCAGTGTGTCATAGGGAAGCGTGACCTCCACGGGGGAGTGGAGATTGTTCAGGGTGTTGCCCTGGATCCAGAAGGTGTACCCATCGGAGGACAGGCAGAACTGCTCCGGCTGATAGGCGGCGGAGATCTGGGCCCAGGTATAGCCGCCGGCGGAGATCTCGGAGGAGGCCAGGAAGGCGTCCACCACCCGCTCCCGGACGGCCTGGGCGTCGGTGAAGAAGTCGGTGAAGGTCAGCTTGATGCCGGTCTGGGGGTCGAAATTCTCGGCCAGCTCAAACACGGTGGGGTAGGCTCCCCCGCTGTTGATGTACCAGGTGCGGCGGATACTGATGACCTGATCGGTGGAGAGGAGCACCTTGTAGCTCATCTCCTCGGTGACGGGAGAGAAGGAAAAGCCGGCGGCCTTGGACACGTCGTAGTCGGCCACCACCTGCTCGTAGTTTTCCTCGGCGCCCTCCATGCGGCTGGCGCCGTCCTCCTTATACCAGTTGTTGATGACTTCGCCGGCAGGGCAGGTATCGGTGTTCTGCACCATGGGCAGGGTGTAGCGCACGCTCATGACCTGGGTGCCGTCTCCGGCGGTGTAGGTCTGGGTAAAGACCTGCTCTCCCCACTGAGGGGGCTCGGCAGGCGGGGCGGGTGTGGCGGTAGGCGTGGGTTCGGGCGTGGGGGTAGCCGTGGGTGTGGCCGCGGCGGTGGGGGAGGGTGTGACCTCCGGAGCCGGTCCGCTGCAGGCGGCCAGAAAAACGGCCAGAACCAGGGCGGCCGCCCCGGTCAGAATGGTCTGCTTTCTCATGGTAACCTCCGTTGTGCTGTGGGCGACAGTCCGCCCGGGGTATGGGATGATTCCAATATTTTAACACTGGCCCGCCTGTGAAGTAAATGGTAAAAGCCATTTTGTAAGCATTTGAAACTATTTCGCCCTCAGGCCGCCCCGCTGAGAATGGCGGCCAGCACCCCGCAGCAGGGCAGGGTGAGGACGGAGAAAAGGGTGGTGACGGTGACCAGCTGGGCGCTGGTGGACACGTCCTGACCGTACTTTTGGGCGAACATGGCGGTGATGCTGGCGGTGGGCACCCCGGCCAGCAGCACCAGAGTGCAGTACAGGTCGGGCTCGGGATGGAGGGGGAAGAGGACCAGAGCGGTGAGCAGGGGCATGGCCACCAGTTTCAGCAGGGCGGCGGCCAGGATGGACCGGTTGCGGAAGACCGCCTTCCAGTCGGCGGCCGCCATCTGAGCCCCGATGATGACCATGGCCAGGGGGGTGTTCATGCTGCCCAGAAAGCTGACAGCGTTGCCCACCATGGGCGGGAGGATGATGCCGCACAGGAAGAGGGCCAGGGCGATGATGGTGCCGATGATGCCGGGGTTGAGGACGGCCTGCTTCAGGGAGACCTGCTTGCGGCCTCCCATGAGCACCACGCCGTGGCTCCAGTTATACACGTTGAAGATGACCAGATTGATGACGCCGTACACCAAGGCGTGGTCCCCCAGCACCAGCTGGATCAGGGGCAGGCCCATAAAGCCGGCGTTGCCGTACAGAGTGCCGAAACGGAGGGCCTTGGCGGTGGCTTCGGGCTGCTTCCGGAACAGGGGGATGGACAGCAGGCAGTAGAGGGCGTACAGGGCGATCACCAGCAGAGAGGCGTATTCCATGGCCCCCAGCAGGGCGGGGGTGCGCTCCAGCTGCAGGGAATTGATGAGCATGCAGGGGAGCACCACGGTGAGCAGCAGATTGGTCATTTGGGGGATGGACGCCTGGGTCAGCTTGCCCATTTTGGCCAGCACGAAGCCCACCGCCATCATCAGAAACATGGTGCCCACCTGGGAGGCCACCATCAGCAGATATTCCAGCATTGACTTTCCCTCTTTGTCTGTAAAAAATCCAGCCCATTCTATCACCAAACCGGAACGGAAGCAAGCCGGCCGCCTGTTTTGGGCAAAAAGCAGTGATTGACAGGATGGATGAGCGGTATTATGATAATATCAAATTGAAAGGAAAGCGAGGTGCTTCATTATGAGAAATAACAGAGGGAACAGGAAATCTGAATATCTTTTGAAGGCCTCGGCTGCAGTATAATCGCTTTTGATAGACTTCTTTTGCCGTGGTGGATCAACCACGGCTTTTTTGCGTCTTGATGCAATCGTTGGTTCTTCCATAGATATTCATACAAACCAGACAGGACGATTTATGGAGGAATTTATGATTCAACTCAGAAACATTACCGAAGAAAACTTTATCGACGCATTTCATCTGAACCTTGCACCGGGACAGGAGCGTTTTGTCTCCCATCCGATCCGCAGCCTTGCACAAGCCTACGTCTATCGGGAACAATGCCAGCCTTTTGGAATTTATAAAGGTGACACCATGGTGGGCTATGTTATGGTGATTTACGACTATGATATCCCGGAATATGACATATGGCATATGGTTGTGGATGAATCCTATCAGGGCCGGGGCTATGGCAGCGCTGCATTGGACCGGGTACTGGATTACATCGGGACCAAACCCTTTGGCGCTTCCAATCGGGTAACCTTGACCTGTAACAGAGAGAATGTCCGGGCACTGAATCTGTATAAAAGCAAAGGCTTTACAGAGACCGGAGCAGAGGACGGGGATGAAATAGAGCTGACGCTCCGTTTATCGGAGAGATAGCCAAGCCAGCCAGCGGCGGACCTCATCCTGTTCGGGCGGAAAAAAGACCGGCAGCCTGTCTCACAGGCTGCCGGTCGGTATCATTGATACTTTTTGCCCACCAGGTAGAAGGGGATGAACAGCCCGCCCAGGGTGAGCACCAGGATCACCCACAGCTGGATCACTTCCCATAGGGCAGGAACCAGCAGCCCCAGGGCCAGAGACAGCAGAGGCAGCCCGGCCATGACGGTGCAGGACCACACCCGCCCCGCCGTAACGATGTGGGGCCAGTTGCGGTTGTTGAAGGTGAGACCGGGCATGTTCATGCGGAAGGGCCCGTCCACCACCATGCCGATGGGATGCTGGTCGTAGAGCTCCGGCAGGGTGAGCCGGGTGAAGAAGCAGAACCAGGCCCCAAAGATGGCCCCCAGCAGGACGGGGGTCAGCAGCACCTCGGGGATGCCCGTCCAGGTCCAGTTGGCCCACAGCCCCAGCACGCCCATGACCAGAGACAGGCCGTACCACAGGGGCCAGCGCCCCTTCTCCTGCCAGGCCCGCTTGGGCTTGCCCCCGGCGTAGCGGATGGCGGTCTTGACCACATCCTCCACCGCCTCCGGCTCCATGGGCTTCTCCTGCCGCTGGCAGAGCAGCAGCTCGGTCACCGTCACCCCCAGCAGCTCGGCCAGAGGGATGAGCAGGGCGGTGTCCGGGATGCTGGCGCCCGTCTCCCACTTGCTCACCGCCTTGTCGGTGATGTGGAGCTGGTCGGCCAGCTCCCGCTGGGTCCAGCCCTTTTCCTTCCGCAGCCCGGCCACAAAGGCGCCAAAGGCCTGTTTGTCCATGTCGTACACAGGGATCACCTCTCCTCTTCAGCATAGCTCATGGACAGAAATTTGGCAACCGAACAGCGGTAGAGTGGGGAAAAAACCGCCCCGGAAGCTCCGGGGCGGTGTATGGGGCAGCTGTGTTATGCCTCAGGATAGCGGGTGCGCACGGAGAAGCCGGACTGCTCCAGACTGGCTCGGGTCACTTCCCGCCCCCAGTGGATGGAGCTGTTGAAGTTGCCCTCGGTAACGATCACCGAGTTGCTCTTTTTCTCCAGGACCACGATGGTGTGGTAGTTCCCCACCCGGATCAGGTCCCCCACCCGGATCTGGTCAAAGGAGGTGTGGGTCCGGGCGGGCAGATCGCCAAAGGCCGTATCGCTGCAAATCAGAGCAAAGCCTTCGCAGCCGTAGCCGGTTAAATGCATGGCGTCAGAGTGGTAGTAGTTGTCGTTGGTCCAGCGCATCCCCTCGGGATAGTCTGCCTTGAGGGCCACGATGGTGTTGTAGACCTCCTGCTCCGTGGGACCCTGGGAGGTCTGGTCCTGGCCGCCGGGCTGAATGGGCGTGCCGTCGGACAGCTGCTTCCACAGGCAGTAGACCACATCGGAGCGGGGACAGTTTGCTTTGGCACTGAAGGTCAGCCCGTCGGTGAGGCCGTTTTTGGAGGCCCAGCTAACTGCCGCGGCGGACCAGTCGCTGCCGGCGGCGCTCTCTCCCATGGCCCGGCAGAGCATGGTCAGGATCTGGTCATAGGCCAGGGTAACGGTGGGCCCGAACTGGTTGTTGCCGATGCCGCCGGTGATCCCCTGCTCCGCCGCCCACAGGACGGCCTTATAGTAGTAAGATCCCTTGTTGGTCACGTCCGTATAGGGGGAGACCAGGGAGGAGGGCTCCGGCGATCCGGCGGCCCGCCACAGGAAGGTCACAGCCTCGGCCCGGGTAACGGTGGCGGCAGGCGAGAAGGTGGTGGCGGAGGTGCCGCCGGTGACGCCGTTTTCCTTGGCCCATACCACCGCGTCGGCGTAATAGTCGCTCTCGTGTACGTCGGTAAAGCCGGCCACAGTGTCGGCGGTATCTTGATACATGTAGAGATTGCGCTGGTACTCGGTATAGACGGCATCCTCGCCGGGCTGGGTGTTGGTGATTGCCGAGTCAAAGTAGAAGCAGTGGAGCAGATAGGCCCCGTCGGTTCCGGCGTCAGGCAGGCGGAAGGTACAGGACTCCCCGTAGTCCAGCAGCTTGCCCGGACGGTCATCCTCCGTCACCGCGCCCAGGAGCCAGTAGCCGTACCAGACGGAGATCCACTGGCCGTTTTCGCCCAAATAATAAAGGTCCTCATCCACATCGCAGAAATATCCGCCGGGAATCTGGATCGTGCTTCCGTCATAGCCCGTCATGGAGGTCTTGGGATAGTATACCTCACAGTACATGTACACAAACCCGGTATCAGAGGGGTTGGTGTTGGTCACTGTAATTTGGCCGTCTGGTTCTATGGCGTAATAGAAATCATCCGTTACTTCAAAACTGTCATAGACCTCTTCGCCGGGCCGTCCATAGCTGAGGGTAAAGGTGTGGCCGGTTGTCGTCTTCACAGCGTCAGACTGAATGCCGAAATAGTCCGGCATCTCTGTCTGCTCCGCGGCATAGACCGGGACGGCGCCTGTCAGCAGGAGGATTGCCAGCAAAGCGCCTAACATTCGTTTCCATCCTTCCACTGGGACCAACTCCTTTGCAAAAAATGAATGGATCTGCGGGCAGTAAGCATGGCGCGGATGATTTGCTGCGTGGGGGGTATTCCCCCATAGAGACAGGGGGTGCGATACTCCCACGCCCGCCCGTTCCATTCGCTTGATTTTATTGTACTGCAACGCTTGGAAGGGTGCAACCGGTTTTTCCTGGCCCTGGTGTTGATGGGGCATTCTGGGCCTTCTTTTGCGTGAGCGCCATCGGTTGACAAAGCCAACCATGGCGGGCTATACTACAAGGTAACGGATTTTTGAGAGGAGAGAGTCATGACCAACCAAAAAGACTTTAAAAACCGGGGCTATCTGCGGATATTCGCTTCCTATTACAAGCCCCACTGGAAGCTGTTCCTGCTGGATATGGTGTGCGCCCTGCTGATCTGCATCGTGGATCTGCTCTTCCCCATGGTGTCCCGTGAGGCCATGCAGAACCTGCTGCCCAACCAGATGTTTACCGCCTTCTTTGTGGTCATGGCCGCCCTGGCCCTGGCCTATGTGCTCAAGGGGGTATTCTACTTCATCGTCACCTACTGGGGCCACTTGCTGGGCGTGCGCATGGAGGCGGATATCCGCCGGGACCTGTTCTCCCACATGCAGGACCTGTCCTTCTCCTTCTACGACAAGAACCGCACCGGCCAGCTCATGAGCCGGGTCACCGGCGACCTCTTTGAGATCACCGAGCTGGCCCACCACGGCCCGGAGGACCTGTTCATCTCCTCGGTGACCATTCTGGGCGCCTTCTGCATCATGCTCACCATCCAGTGGCAGCTGGCCCTGGTGGTGTTCGCCGTCATCCCCATCTTCATCGCCTTCACCGCTCTCACCCGGAAGAAAATGATGCGGGCCTCCATCGAGGTCAAGGCCAAGCTGGCCGGTATCAACGGCGAGGTGGAGTCCTCCATCTCCGGCATGCGCACCGCCAAGGCCTTCGCCAACGAGGACGCTGAGAGCGCCAAGTTCAACGCCGCCAACGACCAGTTCCGGGGGGCCAAGCGGGGCTACTACAAGACCATGGCCTTCTACCAGTCGGGTATGGAGTTCTTCATGGGCATCCTGTCGGTGCTGGTCATCGCCTTCGGCGGCTTCCTCATCATGGAGGGCCAGATGGACTTCATCGACCTGACCACCTTCGCCCTGTACGTCACTACCTTTATTACCCCCATCCGCAAGCTGTCCGCCTTTGTGGAGCAGTTCATGCAGGGCATGGCAGGCTTCAAGCGGTTCACCGAGCTCATGCGGGTGGAGCCTGACATCCAGGACGCCCCCGATGCCCGCACCCTGGACCACGTGAAGGGCGACATCCTGGTGGACGACGTGACCTTCCGGTACGAGTCCTCCCCCGAGCCCGTGCTGGAGCACATCACCCTCCACGTCAGCCCCGGCGAGACCGTGGCGGTGGTGGGCCCCTCCGGCGGCGGCAAGTCCACCCTGTGCCAGCTCATTCCCCGGTTCTATGACGTCACCGACGGCCGGGTGCTGGTGGACGGTCAGGACGTGCGGGAGCTCAAGCAGCACGACCTGCGGGAGCACATCGGCATCGTTCAGCAGGATGTGTTCCTCTTTGCCGGCACCATCTACGACAACATCCGCTACGGCCGGCCCGACGCCACCGAGGCGGAGATCATCGAGGCCGCCAAGCGGGCCGAGATCTACGACGATATCCTGGAGATGCCCGAGGGCTTCCAGACCCAGGTGGGCGAGCGGGGCGTCATGCTCTCCGGCGGCCAGAAGCAGCGGGTGTCCATTGCCCGGATCTTCCTGAAAAACCCGCCCATCCTCATCCTGGATGAGGCCACCTCCGCCCTGGACACCGTCACCGAGGCCCGCATCCAGTCCGCCTTTGACGCCCTGGCCCAGGGCCGCACCACCCTCATCATCGCCCACCGGCTGTCCACCATCCGCTCCGCCGGGCGCATCGTGGTCATTGACGGCTGCGGCATCGCCGAGGAGGGCACCCATGAGGAGCTGATGGCCAAGGGCGGCGAATACGCTAAGTTGTATCAGGCTCAGAAATCAGTTTCCGTATAAAGCGAGGTGGTCACCATGGCACGAAAGGCCCGGATACAGCGGCTGGAGTTCCCCGCCGGACGGCGGGTGCTGGTGATCAGTGATATCCACGGCAGCCTGCCCCTGTTCCAGGGGGCGCTGGACCGGGCGGGCTACGGCCCCGACGATATCCTGGTGCTGCTGGGGGATCTGGTGGAAAAGGGCCCGGACAGCCTGTCGGTGCTGCGCTATGTGATGGAGCTCTCCCGACGCCGGACGGTGTACTGCGTCCGGGGCAACTGCGACGACCTGGTCACCGAGTTTGTGGAGTCCCCCCAGGTGCGGCCCGAGTTCTTCCACCACTACCTCAACGTGTGGCGCAGCCGGTGCACCCTGCTCCAGATGGGCCAGGAGGCGGGCTTTGAGACCCGCTCCCCCGACGACCTGCCCGCCCTGCGGCAGGTGATCCTGGAGCACTTCCAGCCGGAGCTCCGCTTTCTGGACGCCATGCCCGAGATCCTGCTCACCCCGGACTACCTGTTTGTCCACGGCGGGGTGTGGGACGAGGACCGGCTGGAGGATATGTCCGCCTGGGACTGCATGAAGAACGACAGCTTTTTGGACCGGGGCGTGAAGTTCCGCCGGTGGTGCATCGTGGGTCACACCCCGGTGACCCTCTATAACCCCTGTGTGCCCACCACCCATCCCCTGGTGTGTGAGGAGCAGCACATCGTCTCCATCGACGGGGGATGCGCCCTCCAGCGGGACGCCCAGCTCAACGCCCTGGTGCTCCCCCAAAAACCGGGAGAGGGCTTTTCCTGGTTTGCCTGCGACGGCCTGCCCACCGCCATGGCGCTGGACCCCCAGGAGGAGACCAAGGAATCGGTGAACGTCCGCTGGGGCCACAGCCAGGTGGAGGTGCTGCTGCGGGGCGGGGCCCTGTGCCGCTGCCGCCATCTGGAGAGCGGCCGGCAGGTGGATGTGCTCACCGACTACCTCTACCGCTCCGGGGAGGATACCCTGTGCAAGGAATCCACCGACTACCGCCCGGCGGTGGAGCCGGGGGACATCTTGTCCATCGTCCGCCGGCTGGCAGACCGGGCCCTGGTGAAGAAAAACGGGGTCACCGGCTGGTACTTCGGCCGTCTGTGCCGCCCGCCTCAGAAATAAAAAAGGCCGCTGCCTACGGCAGCGGCCTTTTTGTACTTGAAAAGCCTCGCAGAGTTCGCGCCCGCAGGCGCGAAAAAAGTCCAAATCTGTTTTTGACCGCGACATGTGCGTGGGCAAAAACACTTCTCAGCCTGCAAGTGTGGAATTTGTCCGCTTACAGCGGACAGATTCTGCGCGCGGCGGGCTGAATACCTGTTCCCCAAAGCGGCAGGGCCGCTTTGGGGAGGTGACTTTTACTCTTCCCAGTCGGCGAAGTCCACGTCCTCCATGGAGCAATCGCAGTCAGTGCCGGAGATCAGGCTCTTCACCTTGCACACCAGCTCCATGATTTTATCCCAGTAAGCCACGGCGGCATAGATCACCGCACCCAGCATTGCCAGTACGGCCAGGATCTTCACCATCCAGCAGAAAAACTTTTTCATCGTCCGACAGCCTCCTTTTGTGGTAAAAACAAAATACCGATGGGTACAGTGTACACGGTTTTGGGGGAAATTACAAGTGTACATTCCCACTTTGCAGAAACTTTTTTCCCTTGTAATTTGGAGTGAAATGGAATACAATAGAAGGACAAATCAAGGGAACCTTTTCCCCCGCTTTGACGGGGATGCCATGAAGACACCCCACGAAAGGAAGGGATCAGTCAATGAAGCTGCAAACCGAACGGGGCGATATCACCATCAGCAGCGAAGTGTTTACCAATATCACCGGCGCCGCCGCCACCAACTGCTACGGCGTGAAGGGCATGGCTGTGCGCTCCAAGACCGACGGCCTGGTCCACCTGCTGCGCAGGGAATCCATGGGCAAGGGCGTCAAGGTCACCTATAACGAGGATTCCACGGTCTCCATCGAACTGCACATCATCGTAGACAACGGCGTGAATCTGATGGCGGTGAGCCGCTCCATCATGAGCGAGGTCCGCTATATCGTGCAGCGTACCACCGGCGCAGAGGTGCGCAATGTGGACGTTTGCATTGACTCCATGGTCATCGGCTGAGGCCGGCCCGCCCATTGAAAGGAAGGAACACAGACATGAGAGAGCGCATTGACGGAGCGTCCTTTGCCCAGGCTATCATCCATGCGGCAGCCTCCATCAATCTTGAGAAACAGCAGATCAACGAGCTGAACGTATTCCCCGTGCCTGACGGCGACACCGGCACCAATATGGGCCTGACCATCTCCACCGCTGCCACCGAGCTGCGCAAGAAGCAGCCCCGCACCGTGGGAGAAGCTGCGGGCACCACCGCCTCCGCTCTGCTGCGGGGGGCCCGGGGCAACTCGGGCGTCATCCTGTCCCTGCTCTTCCGCGGCTTTTCCAAGGCCGTGAAGGACAAGGACGAGATCGACGGCCGGGATCTGGCCATCGCCCTGGATTTCGGCGTGGCCGCCGCCTATAAGGCAGTCATGAAGCCCGCCGAGGGCACCATTCTTACCGTGTCCCGTCTGGCCGCCGCCCGGGCGGCCGACGCCGCCCGCAAGACCCCCAACGACCCCGAGGCCGTGCTGGAGGCCGCCATTGCCGAGGGCCAGGTGGCCCTGGAGCACACCACCGAGATGAACCCTGTCCTCAAGAAGGCGGGGGTGGTGGACGCCGGCGGCAAGGGTTTCCTGGTGATTCTCCAGGGTATGCTGGACTCCCTGCGGGGTCTGCCCCTGCCTGAGGGCGGAGAGGAGAGCGCCAAGTCGGAGAACAAGACCGACTATGCCGCCATTGCCGCCGAGGAGATCACCTTCACCTTTGACACGGTGTTTATCGTCCGCAAGACCTCCGACAAGGGCCTGGAGTCCTTTGAGGCCTATTTGAACAGCATCGGCGACAGCCTGGTTATCGGCGAGGACGACGACTGCTTCAAGGTCCACGTCCATACCGACATCCCCGGCGCCGCCCTGACCGAGGCCCAGAAGTACGGTACCCTGGAGCTGGCCAAGATCGAGAACATGCGCACCCAGGCGGAGGATTTGGCCGCCGGGCGCCACATCCAGAGCACCGACGATCTGGAAGACGACCACGACCACCAGGAGGGCGGCCGGAAGATCGCCGCCCCCGAGAAGAAGTACGGCGTGGTGGCGGTAGCCGCCGGCGAGGGCCTGGCCGCCGTGTTCCGGGACCTGGGCGCCGACGGCGTCATCAGCGGCGGACAGACCATGAACCCCTCCACCGATGATATCATGAAGGTGATCGACGCCACCCCGGCGGAGATCGTCTTTGTGCTGCCCAACAACGGCAACATCATCATGGCTGCCCAGCAGTGCGTCCCTCTGGCCGAGGGCAAGCAGGTTGTGGTGCTGCCCACCAAGACGGTGCCCCAGGGCATTTCCGCCCTGATGGTCATGGACCTGGAGGCCTCCCAGGAGGACAACGTGGCCGCCATGACCGAGGCCATCGGCAACGTCCACACCTCCGAGATCACCTATGCTGCCCGGGATTCCGACTTTGACGGCTTTGCCATCAAGCAGGGGGACTATCTGGCCCTCACCGAGCATCAGCTCTTCGGTACCGATACCGATCTGGACGCCCTGCTGCGCCGCCTGGCCGAGGCCGACGCCCAGCAGAGTGCCGAGTTCATCAACATCTTCTACGGCGAGGACGTTACTGAGGAAGAGGCCCAGAAGGCGCTGGAGCTCTTCACCCAGTGCTGCCCCAAGGCCGAGATCACCCTGCTCTCCGGTGGTCAGCCCGTGTACTACTATATGATCTCCGCGGAGTAATCCAAAACGAACACCGGCGCCGCCCTGTCTGGGGCGGCGCCGGTTTTTGCTTTCATGGGGCGGAGACCGGCGGGCGGCCGCAAGGGCCGCCCCTACGCGGGCTGCGGCCCCGTCCTCCTATCCGGTTTCCCCTCCGGAGCAGTATTCCTCCGTCCAAATCTCCAGAGCTTCTCTGGTTCCATGGAGCATGCCCCGGTAATAATAGTAGCGGCAACAGCTGTGCAGGTACTGCTCCGCGCTTTCCAGATATTGCTCCAGCAGACGGCTTTTTTCTCCGGTCAGCCCCTGACGGAGTGCCGCCAGGTCCTGTCGAACGGTCTCCATCACCCGGCAGGTCTCCCAGGTATAAGGGCCTTTACCAACACCGAAGGGCGGGCACTGCTGATAGGCGCTCTCCCAATCCATCCTATTACCTCCTGGTGTCTTACTTTTTGTCTTACATACTTATAACACAGCACGTATTACATTGTAAATGACAAAATGTAAGACGGGGTGATCGTATGGCAAAATTCAAGCTGCCCGCCGTTCCCGGGACCACCTCCAAGACCATCCGCTTCCCCAATCAGATCCTGGAGGAGGTGGAGAAGGCCATTCAGGGCACGGACTGCAACTTCTCCCAGTTCGTCATCGAGGCCACCCGGGTGGCGTTGGAAAATTTGAAGGAAGAGACGGACCAATAGAGTCCCCCATTGAGAGGCAAAAAAGGACGTACCGCCTGCGGTACGTCCTTTTTCGTGCACATTATGCCAGCTTTGCGGCCAGGGAGACCCAGCCGTTCTGCTCCCGGCGGCGGATGATATGCAGGCCGTTGCGCTCCAAAGCGGCCTGGACCTCGTCGGCCCGGGTGTCAATGATGCCGGAGCACAGGAATACGCCGTCAGATGTCATCCACTCCCCCGCTTTGGCGGACAGAGGCATGATGACGTCGGCCACGATGTTGGCCAGCACCAGGGGGCAGCGCTGCTGCCCCAGTTCCTTCACCAGCGCCTGGTCGGAGAGCACATCCCCCGCCCGGACGGTGTACCGGTCTCTGCCGATGCCGTTGAGACCGGCGTTCTCATAGGCCACATCCACCGCCTTGGGATCAATGTCCACCGCCACGGCGGTGGAGGCCCCCAGGGCCATGGCGGCGATGGACAGGATGCCGCTGCCGCAGCCCAGGTCCAGCACCGGCTGGCCGGGCACCACATATTCCTCCAGCCCCATGAGACACAGCTGGGTGGAGGCGTGGTTGCCGGTGCCGAAGGTGAGGCCGGGGTTGAGGTACACCGGCGTGCGGCCCTCCGGCGGGGTCTGATCCTTCTCCCACTCGGGGACGATCCACAACTTCTCCCCCACCGTCATGGGCTTGTAGTACTTCTGCCAGGAGTGGGCCCAGTCGTTGTCCCCCAGGGACGCGGTGGTGTAGGGCTTGTCGATGCCCTCCAGCCACTGCTTCAGCTGGGCCTTGCCGTGGTCGTCGTCGGTGACATAGAACTTGACCCGGCACACTCCCTTCATCTGCTCCATCAGGTCCTCGTCCACATAGTCCCAGTACTGACGGTTCTGCTCCAGGAAGGTCTTGAAGTCCTCCTCGTCCTCAATGGCGAAGCCGGTGACGCCGTTGGCGGTGAGCCGGGCGCACAGACCGTCCAGCTCCTCCTCGGTGGTGTCCAGCACCACCTCCAGCCACTTGATATCCTCCATCACCGCTCACTCCCCAGGAAGAACAGGGCCACGGTGCCGGGGCCGGAGTGGGCGCCGATGACGGGACCCACGTAGTTGATGATGACGGTCTCCACCCCAAAGCGGCTCTTCACGTCATCGGCCACCTTCTGGGCGTCGGCCAAACAGTCGCCGTGACTGATGAAGATGACCTGGTCTTTCAGGTCCAGCACGGTCTCCTCCATGTGGTCCACCAGGGCCTTCAGGGAGGCGTTGCGGCCCCGGGCGGTGCCAACCTTGATGAGGTGGCCTTCGTTGTCCACATGCATCACCGGCTTGATGGACAGCATGGTGCCCAGCACGGCGGTGGCGGCGGAGATACGGCCGCCCCGCTTGAGGAAGTGGAGGTCGTCCACGGTGAACCAGTGGCACAGGTTCAGCTTGTGCTCCTCGGTCCAGGTCCGGACCTCCTCCATGGTCTTGCCCTGCTGCTTCATCCGGGCGGCATACCACACCAGCAGGCCCTGGCCCAGGGAGGCGCACAGGGTATCCACCACGGCCACCTTCCGGTCGGGGTACTGCTCCATCAGCTCCCCGGCGGCGATCTGGGCCGAGTTGCAGGTGGTGGACAGGCCGGAGGAGAAGGCCAGCACCAGCACGTCCTTGCCCTCCTTCAGCATGGGCTCGATGGCGTCGGTGTAGGTGGCCACGTTGACGGCAGAGGTGGTGGCCATGGCCCCGCCCCGCAGGCGGGCGTAGAAGTCCGCCGGGTCAATGTCCCGGTTGTCCGGCCAGTTGTAGTAGATCTTATCCTCCATGGTGAAGGACAGGGGGATTACCTCTACCCCCAGCTCCTTCACCAGTTCCGCCGTCAGGTCGGCGGAGGAATCAGTCAGAATCACATAATCTCCCATTGTTCAGAGGACCTCCTGTATCATTCAGTCTTTTTCGCGTTTTTTCTTTTCTTTTTCATTGGGGGGCTGCTTGGCCCGCAGCAGCTCCAGAATGCGCTGGCAGGCCAGCTTGTCGGCGTAGCTGCGCAGGGCCAGGGCCATAGCCAGGCCGGGCAGGTCCTCCTCCCCGGCGGTGGGGTCCAGGGAACCGGCGGTCACGTCCAGGGCCCGATCCAGCTCCATGCGGAACTGCTCATACAGTTCGCTGGGCTCCCTGCCCTGGGCCGCCGAGGCCAGCAGCAGGCCGGCGTCCTTCACCGACAGCACCTGCTTGAGGGCGCACAGGGCGGTGAGATAGGCCAGGTGGGTGCGGGAGTACCGCTTGCCCTCCGCCCGGGGCATGGCCCCGTCCTTAATATAATTATTCACCATGGCGGAGGTGAGGGCCTCACCCTCCCCGTAGTGGATGAGCTGGCGGGGCATATAGCTGATGAGCTGGTCCATATACAGCCCGATATCCGGGAAACCCTCCCAGTCCACCGGCCGCTCTCCCTCCAGCCGCTCTTTCAATGCGCGGATCTCTTCCAAAAGGATGCCTCCTTTCTGGTTTTCAAAACCATATGTGAACATATCGCCGTCATTATACCACATTGTTTTCCCGGAAGTAAACCCCTTCAAACGCTGAAAACAGGCCCCTTTGCTCACATAACAGCATTATGTGACTGTCACCCCCTTCCACAGCAGCGCGGAGAGAGAACGGGGGAAAACCTTTCGGTTTTTTGTTGGGTTTGACGAATGAATAAATATTGCATTTTTTTGCATATGGTGTATAATAAGAGTCACCTAATTCAAGGAACACAAAGAGGAACGCGTCAAACGCAATGAATAGGAGAGAATACAGTATGAAGAATTTCAAGAAGCTGGCCCTCATGGGCCTGACCGCGGTTATGTCTCTGTCCCTGCTGGCCGGCTGCGGCGGCGGCAACGCCGGCAATGCCGAGACTCCCTCCGGCAACAGCAATACCCCTTCTGTTGAGAGCAACACTCCCGCCGCCACCGGTGAGTTCACCACCGTGGAAGAGGGCAAGCTCCACATGTCCACCAACGCCGCCTTCCCTCCCTATGAGATGACCACCGACGACGGCGGCTTCGAGGGCATCGACGTGGAGGTGGCTCAGGCCATCGCCGAGAAGCTGGGCCTGGAGCTGGTGGTGGACGACATGGGCTTTGACGCCGCTCTCACCGCCGTGCAGACCGGCCAGAGCGACATTGCCATGGCCGGCATCACCGTCACCGATGAGCGCCTGGAGGTCATGGACTTCTCCGACAGCTATGCCACCGGTGTGCAGGTGGTCATCGTCAAGGAGGACTCCCCCATCCAGACCATCGACGACCTGGCCAACGCTGACATGATCGGCTGCCAGACCGCTACCACCGGCTACATCTACTGCTCCGACACCCCCGAGAACGGCGGCTACGGCGAGGACCACGTCACCGCCTATGAGAACGGCGCTCTGGCCGTCATGGCTCTGGTCAACGGCCAGGTGGATGCTGTGGTCATCGACAACGAGCCCGCCAAGTCCTTTGTGGCTCAGAACGAGGGCCTGAAGATCCTGGATACTGAGTTCGCCGTGGAGGACTACGCCATCGCCTTTGCCAAGGGCAACACCGCTCTGAAGGATGCCGTGAACACCGCTCTGAGCGAGCTGATCGCCGACGGTACCGTCCAGTCCATCGTGGACAAGTACATCACTGCTGAGTAAATCCAACTACAAGAAAGGGCGGCCTTTCCGGCCGCCCTTTTTTCCCGTAGCCTGAGAGAAGGAGGCAATTATGTTTGAATGGCTGAACAATTTGGGGCCCCGGCTGGATGCCGCCTTTTTGGAGGGGGACCGCTGGCAGCTCTACCTCCAGGGCCTGCTGACCACCATCGAGCTGACGGTGGTATCCCTGATCGTAGGTGTTGCCCTGGGTGTTCTGGTGGCGGTCATCCGTACCGCCCATGACCAGCAGCGCCCCGGCCGCCGGAAGAGCATCCCTCTGGGCATCCTCAACATCATCTGCAAGATCTACACCACCGTCATCCGGGGTACCCCCATGCTGGTGCAGATCCTGATCTGGGGCTTTGTGGTCTTTGCTTCCAGCCGGAACAAGTTCATGGTGGGCGTGGTGGCTCTGGGCATCAACTCGGGCGCCTACGTGGCGGAAATCGTCCGGGGCGGCCTGATGAGCGTGGACGTGGGCCAGACGGAGGCGGGCCGGTCCCTGGGCCTGGGCTATCTGGATACCATGCGCTTTATCGTCATTCCCCAGGCCTTCAAGAACATCCTGCCCTCCCTGGGCAACGAGTTCATCACCCTGTTCAAGGACACCTCCCTGGTCAACACTATCGGCCTTACCGAGCTGACCTACCGGGCGGCCCGTATTGCCGGCAATACGTTTGACTACATGCCCCCCTACATCGGCATCGCCATCATGTATCTGGTGGTGGTCATTCTTCTCACCTGGCTCCAGGGCAAACTGGAAAGGAGGCTGCGTCAAAGTGATCGACGTTAAACATCTGACCAAATCCTTTGGGGATCATCTGGTGCTGGACGACATTTCCGAGCATATTTATCCCGGAGAAAAGGTGGTCATCATCGGCCCCTCCGGCTCGGGCAAGTCCACCTTCCTGCGCTGCCTCAACCTGCTGGAGACCCCCACCGCCGGTACCATCAGCTTTGAGGGTACCAATATCACCGATCCCAAGACGGATATCGACAAGATCCGCCAGCACATGGGCATGGTGTTCCAGCACTTCAACCTCTTCCCCAATATGACCATCCGGAAGAATATCACCCTGGCTCCCGTGCGCACCAAGCTGATGAGCCAGGCTGAGGCCGACGATCTGGCCACCGCCCTGCTCAAGCGGGTGGGCCTGGATGAGAAGGCGGATTCCTACCCCGCCCAGCTCTCCGGCGGCCAGAAGCAGCGCATTGCCATCGTCCGGGCCCTGGCCATGAAGCCCAAGGTGATGCTGTTCGACGAGCCCACCTCCGCCCTGGACCCCGAGATGGTGGGCGAGGTGCTGGAGGTCATGAAGCAGCTGGCTGACGAGGGTATGACCATGGTGGTGGTCACCCACGAGATGGGCTTTGCCCGGGAGGTGGGCAGCCGGGTCCTGTTTATGGACGGCGGCCACATCCTGGAGCAGAACGAGCCCCACGCCTTCTTTGCCAACCCCAAGGAGCCCCGCACCATCGAGTTCCTGTCCAAGGTTCTGTGATCCCAAGCCCCGGCCCGCCTGACGGCGGACCGGGGCTTTTTTGGCCTCTGAGGGGAAAGGATTGCAATTTTTCGGGGAATATGATACACTTTTCCGGTACGATTTGAGGTCGCGCCCCGGGGAAAGAGGGCGTTGGGTACGAAAGGGAGTTTCGATGCCTGTGGGGACCTTGAATCAGGCAGATTGAAACGGAAAGGAAGTTTTGTACCCATGGAAATCAACGGCGAGCAGGTCAACGAGATCGTCAACTACGCCGACCTGGGCCTGTCCCCTGAAGTGATGAAGGCCATCGACAAAAAGGGCTACGTCCAGGCCACCCCGGTGCAGGCCGGGGCCATCCCCTACTTTATGCAGTGGAAGGACGTCATTGCCAAGGCCCCCACCGGCACCGGCAAGACCTTTGCCTTCGGCATCCCCATGGTGGAGCACATCGACCCGGAGCGGGAGGAGGTCCAGGCCCTGGTGCTGGCCCCCACCCGGGAGCTGGCGGTGCAGATCCAGGAGGAGCTGCGGGACCTGTGCGAATTCAAGGAGGGGGTGCGCACCGTGTGCCTCTACGGCGGCGCCCCCATCGACAAGCAGATCAACACCCTGAAGAAACGCCCCCAGATCGTGGTGGCCACCCCCGGCCGGCTCATGGACCACATGAAGCGGCGCACCGTGCGCCTGGACAAGGTGGAGACTGTGGTGCTGGACGAGGCCGACCGCATGCTTGACATGGGCTTTGTCCGGGACGTGACCCGCATCCTGGACCAGCTGAAGCACCGGAAGAACCTGGGCATGTTCTCCGCCACCATCAGCCGGGAGGTCATGGACATCTCCTGGGTGTACCAGCGTGACCCCATTGAGATCACCGTCCGCCCGGTGGAGGAGTCCAAGCCCGATATCACCCAGTACCGTATCGACCTGGACGGCCGGGAGAAGAAGCTGGACACCATCGTGGCCCTCATCACCCACGGGGAGTACGAGCGGGCCATCGCCTTCTGCAACACCAAGAACATGACCGACCGGCTGGCCGGCCTGCTCCAGATGCGGGGCATCTCCTGCCAGGCCATCCACGGTGATATCCAGCAGCGGGTGCGGGAAAAGACCCTGGAAAAGTTCAAGAAGGGCGAGATCAAGGTGCTGGTGGCCACCGACGTGGCTGCCCGGGGCCTGGACATCGACGACGTGGACGCGGTGTTCAACTACGATGTGCCCGACGAGATGGAGAACTACACCCACCGCATCGGCCGTACCGGCCGGGCCAAGCGCCACGGTGTGGCCTATACCTTTGTGGCCACCGTCACCGAGAGTGTGCGTATGGACGACATCATCCGCAACACCAAGGCGGAGGTCCAGCGTCTCAAGTATGACGCCGACGGCTGCCTCATGCTGGTGGAGGAAGGGACATAACTGATTCTTGGAAAAATTCTGGACTTTTGCACCGTGATGTGCTATTTTAATAAAAAGGAGGGGTGTCTATGAACTGGCATCAGAAGTTCTATCGTGTGGAGCGGGGCGCCAAGCTGGCCGGCGTGTGCGGTGGTCTGGCGGAGTGCCTGAACATAGACCCCACTCTGGTCCGGCTGGGCTGGATCGCCCTGACCCTCTGCTCCGTGGGGCTGTGGAGTATGATCTATCTGGCGGCAGCAGTCCTGCTTCCCCGCAAAAGCCAGATCTATCCTGAGCTGTAAGGGTGTACTGCCACCCGGTCCCAACATCAGACAGCCACGGGCGGCCTTTTGGCCGCCCGTTTTTGCTCTTCCGGGCCCGTTCGCCGGATTTCCCTTGCCAATTCCCCAAGGCCGTGATATCATGTCGGCATACTGGGAAATGGTTAGGAGAGAAAAACCCCATGATCGAATTCAAAGCGCCCACCCCGGCGGACAAGGCCTGGGTGGACGGACTGCTGGCCCGGGGCAACTACCGGGGCTGCGACTATAACTTTACCAATATCTATGTATGGAAAAAGGCCTTCAACGTGGAGATTGCCCAGGGGAACGGCTTTTTGTTCACCCACCTCTGCGGCCGGATGGGATGCAGCTACCTGTACCCCGCCGGGGCGGGGGATATTGCCGGGGCCATCCGCACGCTGAAGGCCGAGGCCGACGGCCGGGGCCAGCCCCTGCGGCTGGTGTGCCTGACCCGGGGCCAGATGGCCGAGCTGGAGGAGTTCTTCCCCGACCAGTTTGACTATGTGGCCGACCGGGACGGCTACGACTACCTCTATGAGATCGACCGGCTGGCCGACCTGGGGGGCAAGAAGCTCCACGCCAAGCGCAACCATATCAACCGCTTCATGGAGAACAACCCCACCTGGACCTATGAGGAGATCACCCCGGAGAGCCTGCCCGAGTGCCTGGAGATGGACCGGGAGTGGTACCGCCGCTCCCTCCAGCGGGAGGGCGAGGCGGAAGAGCGGGACCTGGGCGACGAGGGCATTGCCCTGCGTACCGCCATGGAGCACTACCAGGAGCTGGGCCTGGAGGGGGGACTGATCCGGGTGTACGGCGAGGTGGTGGCCTTCACCATGGGGGACAAGCTGTCTGCCGACACCTACGACGTCCATTTTGAGAAGGCCTACGGCGAGCTCCAGGGGGCCTATGCCATGATCAACCGGGAGTTTGCCCGGTGGGTGCGCCAGCGCCACCCGGAGGTGAAGTACCTCAACCGGGAGGATGACATGGGCGTGGAGGGCCTGAGAAAAGCCAAGCTGTCCTACTACCCCGACCTGCTGGTGGAGAAGTACGCCGCTGTCATGAAGGAATGACCGGCAGGCCCTCCACAGGGACCCGCGCAGCGGGACGCGCATTGCGCGAACAAGCTGCCCGGAAGGGCGGCTTGCCGCAGGGCGGATTGATTCCGCCCGAGGAAGTAAAAGAAAGGGGTACCCGCCGCACCGAAGGTGCGGTGGGAGGGCCTGAGAAAAGCCAAGCTGTCCTACTACCCCGACCTGCTGGTGGAGAAGTACGCCGCCATTATGAAAGCGTGAATGCGGACAAGAAATGAGAGGAGTGTTCTCATGGTAGAGATCCGTCCGTCCCGACCGGATGAAGTACAGATCCAGAAGGAGCTGTGGCAGGCGGCCTTTGGGGATGATCCCCGCTATATCGACTGGTTCTACCAGTGCTGCTGGCGGCCGGAGGACATGCTCCTGCTGCTGGAGGACGGAAAGCTGGCCTCCATGCTGGCCCTGCTGCCCCAGACCGTCACCCTGCCCGGCGGCGGTACCGCCGCCGCCTGGTATATCTATGCTCTGGCCACCGACCCCGCCGCCCGCAGCAAGGGTTACGGCCGGCAGCTGCTGCTCTATGCGGACGAGTTTCTCCGGCAGCGGGGGGCGGACTGCGTCACCGTGGTGCCCGCCGAGGCCAGCCTGTTCAAATTCTTCTCCATGGTGGGCTTTCTGCCCGGCTTCTTCACCCGAAAGGTGGAGCTGCTGCGCAGCATGACCACGCCCTCCCGCCCGGAGGACAAGGTGGAGCCTATCGGACCGGAGGAGTACAACGAGATCCGCCGCAGCGCGCTGGAGGGCATCCCCTCTGTGCTCTACGGAGAGGAGCTCATCCGCTACCAGGAGGGCATGGGCAAGCTGTCAGGCGGCGGACTGTACCGCATTATGGTAGGGGATTTCCGGGGCTGCGCCGCCGCGGAGTATCTGAATGAAGAGAGCGTGCTCTTCAAGGAGCTGCTGCTGCCGCCGGAGCATATGCCCCGGGGGCTGGCCGCCCTGGCGGCCAAAATGCCCGGGCAGCGGTGCTTTGTGCGTACCCCCGCCCAGTGGGACGGCATGCAGGGCAGCTATCTCCAGCCCTTCGGCATGGTCAAGTGGTACAACCGGGAGAAGGGGGCCCTCTGGGGCGAGGAGACCCAGGGCTATATGGGCCTGGGCTTCGACTAAAAGAGCAGATGCAACGGGGCGGACGGACGCGGTTTCCCGCGTCTGTCCGCCCCGTTTTTATCCCCTCGGGGTCGTTTTGCAACCGGGCGGTGGGGCGGGATTCAAAGCCGCCCTTTTGCAGGATTTCCGTTAAAATGAATATTGTGGCCTTTTATATGAATATTTATTAGCGAATTTTACCGCGCTAGTGAGAAAAAGCGTCGAAAAGCAGGCGGTACAAGGGAAAAAAGCACCATCCTTCGAAAGAAAAAATGGACAATTATGCAGAAAAGTGTCCTCTTACCAAGGACAGCTGCAAGATTTGACGGCTATTCCATCAAATTCAGGCCGTAGAACTCTTGACGGAAAGGGGTATTTACGATAAAATAAACAGACGTTTATTGTGGGGCAATTTACGAGAATGCACAGAGAATGGTATAGGAAGTGAAGAAATGGCAAAATACATTTTGAAAAGAGTGTTGATGGCAGTGCTCACGCTGTTTATCGTGACCTGCCTGACCTTTTTGCTCATGAACGCCATTCCGGGCAATCCCTGGCTGTCTGAGAAGACCCCGCCTCAGGCCACCATCGATGCTCTGAATGAGAAGTATGGCCTGGATCAGCCGGTCATCGTTCAGCTGGGCAAGTATCTGGCGAACATTGTCCATGGCGACTTCGGCAACTCCATCAAGATGCAGAAGGACCGTCCCGTGCTGGAGATCATCACCACCATGTTCCCCGTCTCCGCCACCATCGGTATCATCGCCATTTTGTGGGCTATTTTGGTGGGCGTCCCATTGGGCTGTCTGGCCGCCTACAAGCGGGGAACGTGGGTGGACAGCCTGCTGCGGGTCATTTGTACCATAGGCATATCCATGCCAGGCTTCGTGGTAGCCACGATGCTGCTCTATGTGTTTGCAGGCGGCATCGAGGGGATGAAGTTCTTCCCCACCATCTTTGACGGAAGCATACGCAGCTATGTGCTGCCCTGCCTGGCCCTGGGCTTCTATCCCATGTGCTATCTGTCCCGGCAGACCCGTACCGCCATGCTGGACTCCATCAACCAGGAGTACATCAAGACTGCCCGGGCCAAGGGTCTGAAGAACAAGAAGATCATCTTCAAGCATGCCCTGCGCAACGCTCTGATCCCCGTCATCACCTACCTGGGCCCCCAGATTGCCTTTACCCTGTGCGGCGGCTTCGTGGTGGAGACCGTCTTCTCCATCCCCGGCCTGGGCCGCTACTTTGTCTCGTCCATCCAGAACCGTGACTACCCCATTATCATGGGCACCACCATTTTCCTGGCCGCCTTCATCATCGTGATGAACCTGGTGGTGGACCTGCTGTACAAGCTGGTGGATCCTCGTATCAATCTGAGCAAGGGAGGGAACTGAGTTGGAGAACAAGAGAAAGAAAGTCCTCGGCTCCCTTCAGCCCGACGTGGAGGATATCCTGCACTGGAACGACCTGCCGGAGAATGCCTTCGAGCCGGCTACCACCCAGGAGAAGGAGAGCTTCATTCAGGACCGCAAGAGCGTGTCCTACTGGAAGGACGCCTGGCGGCGTCTGCGCCACAACAAGGTGGCCATGGTGGCCATGGTCATCGTCATCCTCATCGGCCTGTTCGCCTTTGTGGGTCCCCTGCTGGTGCCCTACAGCTATGACCAGGTGATCCCCGGCGCCAATAACATCCACCCCTGGCACTACTCCCTGGAGGACCAGGAGAAGCTGGCCGAGGCCCAGATGACCCCGGATGAGGCGGTGGAGGCCGCCCGCGCCGAGGCCGCGGCCGAGGGCCGCGAGCTCAGCCGCGTGGAGGAGGCCACCATCCGCGCTCAGGCCAAGACCAGCGGCGCCAGCACTGACGTCAACGAGCTGCGCAAGGAGTTGGGCATCAAGGCCAAGCCCTTCGGCTATACCAACGACGAGCTGGAGCGCATCGCCAACGGCGAGTCCGTCTTCCCCCACGTCTTCGGCTGTGACACCCAGGGCCGTGACATCATGGTGCGTACCATGATCGGCGCCCGTGTGTCCATGATCGTGGGTATCTGCTGCGCCATCATTGTGCTCATCATCGGCGCCATCTACGGCTCCATCTCCGGCTACTTCGGCGGCAAGGTGGACGCTGTCATGCAGCGCATCGTGGAGATCATCTACACCATTCCCGAGGTGCTCATCATCCTGCTGCTGGGCGCCACCCTGAAGCCCCTGTTTGAGGACTTCCAGAACTCGGGTGACGGTCCCCTTCAGGAGCTGGTCACCGTGCTGGGCCCCAACCTGATCTCTATCTTCATCGCTTTCGGTCTGCTGTACTGGGTGACCATGAGCCGCATCATCCGCGGCCAGATCCTCCAGCTCAAGCAGCAGGAGTATGTCACCGCCGCCCGGGCCCTGGGCGCCAAGGGCGGGCGCATCATCAAGCGCCATCTGCTGCCCAACTGCGTGGGCCAGATCGTGACCACCACCTTCCTGCAGATCCCCTCCGCCATCTTCACCGAGTCCTTCCTGTCCTTCCTGGGCATGGGCGTTTCCGCCCCCATGACCAGCCTGGGCTCCATGTGCTCGGACGCCCTGAAGGGTCTGACCAGCTACCCCTACCGTCTGTTTATCCCCGCCGCCATCCTGAGCGTCATGATCCTGTGCCTGAACCTGTTCGGCGACGGCCTGCGGGACGCCCTGGATCCCCGGCTGAAGAAGTAAGAAAGGAGGAGACATCATGGAAAACAACGAAAAGAGCGGCAAGCTGCTGGAAGTCAAGGATCTCCACGTCTCCTTCTTCACCCCCGCCGGCGAGGTGAAGGCCGTGGGCGGCATCAGCTATGATCTGAACTATGACGAGGTCATGGGCATCGTGGGCGAGTCCGGCTCCGGCAAGAGCGTGGAGGCCTACTCCATCATCGGCCTGCTTCAGTCCCCCGGCAAGGTGGTGGGCGGTTCCATCACCTTCGAGGGTGAGGACATGCTGGCCAAGAGCAAGGACGAGATGATCGACCTGCGGGGCAACAAGATCGCCATGATCTTCCAGAACCCCATGACCTGCCTCAACCCCGTGTACACCATCGGCAACCAGCTCATGGAGGCCCTGAAGGCCCATGACAAGAAGGTCACCAAGGAAGAGGCCGCCAAGCGGGCCATGGAGATGCTGGAGCTGGTGGGCATCAACAACGTGGAAAAGCGCATGAAGCAGTATCCCCATGAGCTGTCCGGCGGTATGCGTCAGCGCGTCATGATCGCCATGGGCCTGATCTGCCATCCCCAGCTGCTCATCGCCGACGAGCCCACCACCGCTCTGGACGTGACCATCCAGGCTCAGATCCTGGAGCTTATGAAGGAGCTGCAGAAGAAGACCCACATGGGCATCATCTTCATCACCCACAACCTGGGCGTGGTGGCCGAGATCTGCGACAAGGTCTCCGTCATGTACGCCGGCAAGATGGTGGAGCAGGGCCCCGTGGACGACATCTTCTACAAGCCCGGCCATCCCTACACCATGGGCCTGCTGCGGTCCATGCCCCGTGTGGACGCCGAGAGCTACGAGCGCCTGATCCCCATCGAGGGTACCCCCGTGGATATGCTCAATCCTCCCGAGGGCTGCCCCTTCGCCCCCCGCTGCGAGTACGCCATGAAGATCTGCCTGCAGAAGATGCCCCCCTATGTGGAGCTGGGCGACAACCACCGCTCCGCCTGCTGGCTGCGGGTGCAGGAGCAGATGGCCAAGGAGAAGGCCGGCCAGACGGACGCCAAGCCCGCGGCAGAGACCGAGAACAAGGAGGCGGGCGACCATGAGTGAGAAAAATGATATCCTCGTTCAGGTGGACCACCTGAAGAAGTACTTTGGCGTCAAGGGCGTCAAGGGCCCCGGCGTCCAGGCCGTGGAGGACGTGTCCCTCTTCATCAGACGGGGCGAGACCCTGGGTCTGGTGGGCGAGTCCGGCTGCGGCAAGACCACCCTGGGCCGTACCATCCTCCAGCTCCATCCCCCCACGTCCGGCAAGATCGTCTATGACGGTCAGCCCATCTTTGAGGGCGAGGACCCCTGGCAGAAGGATGAAAACGGCAACCTGATCCACGTCAAGACTCCCAAGCCCACTGTGGCCAACATGCTGCCCTACCGCCGGAAGATGCAGATCATCTTCCAGGACCCCTCCGCCTCCCTGGACCCCCGTATGACGGTGGGCGAGATCATCGGCGAGGCTCTGGACATCCATAAGCTGTGCCCCAACAAGAAGGACCGCACCGACCGCATCAAGGAGTTGCTGGCCCGGGTGGGTCTGAACACCGAGCACGCCAACCGCTATCCCCATGAGTTCTCCGGCGGCCAGCAGCAGCGCGTAGGTATTGCCCGCGCCCTGGCGGTTAAGCCCGAGTTCATCGTGTGCGACGAGCCCATCTCCGCTCTGGACGTGTCCATCCAGTCTCAGGTGGTCAATATGCTGGAGGACATGCAGCAGGACCTGGGCCTGACCTACCTGTTCATCGCCCACGACCTGTCCGTGGTGCGCCACATCTCCAACCGCATCGGCGTCATGTACCTGGGCACCCTGGTGGAGCTGGCCGAGAGCTATGAGCTCAACAAGAACCCCATCCACCCCTATACCAAGACCCTGCTGTCCGCTGTGCCTGTGCCTGATCCCGAGGTGAGCCGGTCCCGGCAGCGGATCGTCCTCCAGGGCGATATCCCCTCCCCCATGAATCCCCCCACGGGCTGCCGGTTCCATACCCGCTGCCCCTATGCCACTGAGAAGTGCAAGCAGGAGGTGCCCCAGTTCAAGGAGCACGCGCCGGGTCACTACGCGGCCTGTCACCTGCTGGGCTAAGCGTGCTCCTGCGAGCGCAGGCGAGCCGCCGCGCAAGCGGCGTCCAAGCGTTTTGGGCGTTGCCCA
>NZ_NFHG01000021.1 GCF_002159265.1 Flavonifractor sp. An82 | reverse complement strand
AGTGGCCATCCTGTCAATGCACCATGACTGCGGTGACCATGCACCATTTCAGCGGTCTGAGTGCACCATTCGTGCGGTCTAAGGGCACCGTTTCAGGCGGCGTATTCACGGATGCCGTACCTGGTCAAGAAGGGCTCTTTGACCACATGTTTGACCACAGACAGCGCCGGAGCACTCGGAAACAATGGAATTAAGAGCGTCAAAGAGTGAGTGAAATGTAGCGGAAAGGGTTAAAACCAATTGGAAATAACCACAAAAAATTTACTTCAACCGTTTGGGAGCAGGATGCCGCAGGTTCGAATCCTGTCACTCGGACCACCTTTCTTAGAAAAACCGCCTGTTTAGGCGGTTTTTCTGCGTTTTGAGTTCAGTTTTTGTGGTTTGGAGATTGCTGTTTTGCGGCGGTTCCAAGGGCGGAGATGCGGTGGACACACGAACGAGGATAGCCGCCGAAACCACCAAATCCCTAACCCATCCCTAACGGGGAAACTTCCGCATTTTGCCGTTTCTATCGGTCCGGTTGTCGGCTACTCCTGATCGTATGTCTACGCTGTGTAGGTCGTGAAGCAGGATTTCTCTTGCTATAAGTCAATCTTTGACCAATCTTAAATTCAATAGAGCGTCCACCAGTATTCGAACACTTTGCGATACTGGTTGCCCTTCTTCGATAGGTCGAAATACTTACGGACCTTTCGATTGGATCTTCGCTTCAGATACCGTTGACAATTGCTGGACTTCATATACTGAACATGCAGTCCAGAATGAAGTAACGTTCTTAATCTCTCATAGTCTCCCTTGATATACCCCATGTTTGGTGCATACCTGCTGTGTTGAATCAAAAACAGAAGATGGTCTGAGTGCCTGACACACTGGGTGCGGCGATATTGGCGGCCAGAACGTCGATCGCACCCGGGCTCGTTTTTAGTAGATCCCAAGATCTCGGCGATCCGCTTGTTTAACTCTTGCTCTGTCATAAGTCTTCCTGTTCTGTACGGCTCGGGTGATAGGGTTGACCCCGTGCCAGGAGCCACGCTGTTTCGCGTGGTATTCCCGCTGGGCTTTCTTACTGCGTTTGTCCAATGGAACCAACTGCGTCACAGCTGATCATCTCCTTTTTTTGTCTTGGTATAATCACCCCAGAGGGCATGGCACAGTGATAGCCAGTTGATATGCTGATAGCACTGTGGGTGTTTCAATCATGGACTCTTCTATAACAATCTCATTACAAATGGCAAAAATCGCTTGCTATTTCAGAACATATCAGGTATGCTGAAGTACTCCGCTGAGGCTGAGGCGGAGATCATCCTGATGAATGGAGGCGATCCATATGTCCATGATTCAGTTTCCTGTCATCGATCCCGTGGCTACCGGGGCGAATATCTGCCGGCTCCGGAAGGATCGCGGCCTGACAGTCCGAGATCTCCAGCACTATTTCGGATTTGAGGAGCCGCAAGCCATCTACAAATGGCAGCGGGGCCAGAGCCTTCCCAGTGTAGATAACCTCTATGCACTGAGCGCTTTACTCCAGGTGCCGATGAACGAGATCATCATCTCCACTTCTCATATCGTTTCTTGGGAGCAGCAGGCAGTCGCCTGCTGCTCAGGTCTTTTTATGGGGACATTTCTTCAGGTACAGTGGGCATGGCAGAATTTCAAAACCGCTTAGATCCTTATCCGCTTGTGCCCATACTGTGCTTCCGGCAGACCTTGTTTCGCTGCCTGGGTGAGCCAGCGCTTTGCCTTATGGTTGTCCGGGATTAGCAGAGGACCGTCCCGGTAGAGCTGCCCCATCCGGTATTGCGCGTGGGCGTCGCCGCGCTCCGCCACCTGCTCCAGCTTCTCCACCGCCCGGTCACGGTAGTCCAGAGAAATGTCCTCATTCCCAATGATTCGCCACAGTTCCCGGCAGGCTTGGGATTCATTCCGCGCGTGTTCCGGTTCATCAGTTTGAGATATGCCATCGTCCTCGAAAGAGATCTCGCCCAGCCGGATGCGCTCCGCTTCCTGGATGACAGCGTTTTTGATCTGCCGGAACTCTTTCTCCTGGGACAGCTTTTTTCGCTCTCTGGGGTTGTTGTGGTAGTAGCTCTCTACCTCATCCTGGAGCCAGCACCACCGGTCGTAGCACTCACGCACCACTGGCAGCTCCTCCAGCTTGTCCACTACCTCGTCCACGGTTTTCTTCACGGACTTGGGAAGGTAGCCGTAGGATTTTTTGCCTTTGACCGTTTCCAGTTGTCCGGCCAGCTGCTCCATCTTCTGCTCAATCTCAGGAGTCGTACAGATACTTCGTGTCATCTCCTGGGTGAGCTGCCGGATCGCGCGGCGTGCCTCCCGCACCAGTTCATCCCTCGATTGTGACTTCTGTTCGTAGGTGTGGAGCATCTCCTGTTTGAAGATCTGATTGGTGAGCGCAGATTTGATGTTGCGGATACCATCCCGCGTGAGATATGCTTCTCCCGGCTGTGTCGACCACGCCATCATGTGGACATGGGGATGCTTGCCCTCATCGTGGAAGGCGGCATACCAGCGGAAGTGATTTGGTTGGATGTTCATAGCGGTAGCGACTTCATTGCGATTGGCTCGGAGCAGGTTCCGCCACGCTTTGGCATTGTCATATCCAAGACGCGCAGCGTCCTCACGCTTCAGTGAGAGGATATGCGTCCACACATTCCCGTTGTATTGATCCAGCTCTCGCATGGCCTGTTCCAAATTCACGGCCTCCTCATCACCAAAGAGCCCGTGGTCACCAAGCCGCTCCGCGCGAGGCCGAGTAGCGATGTACTTCATGTAGCCATCTGATTGCTGCACTTGAGACCAGTTTTCCTCCAGTGCTCGGGTGATAAAGACCGAGGCATTGGCCTTGGTGGGCTTGTCTTTGTAATCGGAATACTCGCCCAGCTCCCTGGCCTCCGGAAAATCCTTTGTCAGTTTGGTGATGAGCTGCTCCTGCTTTCGAGTGGGCGGACGGTCATCTGTGAGGATCTCAACCCGTTCCCGTGTGCCGATGTACCTCAGATAGCCACTGACCGAACTGCCGCCTCCGCACTTGAGATAAGGGCTCTTCACAATCAATCCTGCCACTCATCGTCCTCCTCCCAAGCATCACGCACCCGTTGCTCCAGCGAGATGCGGCCATTGGTTTTCCGTACATTTTGAACGCTCTCCGCCCGCCGCCGGCGCAGATCCTCGCCGCTGAACTGATACGCGTCGGCGAGGATACCGGCCACCATGTCCTGCTCCACCGCCTGCCGGAAGGCGATGGAGGACAGCCGCTCTTCCAGTTGTCCCATCCTTCCGTCCAGATAGGACTTGATGGAGGTGGGAAGAAACAGTCCGGCGCTGTTGGCACTGAGGTAGTCCAGATAAAAGTCCACCGCCCGTTCAATGAAGGCGGTGATGCTCCGGCTCCCGTCCTCCTGATACCGGCGCTCCAGGATGGCCTTTTTCTCCGGTGAGAGGTAGAGGGGGAATTTTTCTTTTTTGCTCATAATGTTCTCCTTTCCGGGGGTTGACCCCTGTTTTTTCCTTGTGACAGTAGGCTTTTGGGGATAGTGACCGCAGAGACGATATCACTGCCCGGATTTCGACCCCATTTCCAATCCCCGCAAAAGCCCCCGCAACTGCCCGCACTGCGGGCAGAGATGCTTCTGACGGGGGCGCTTGCGACCCCGTCGTTTATCCTGCTTTTTCTTTCGTCCTTGAGAGTTCCTCCGAAAGCGGGCCAAATCGGGCCTTCAACCCCGGGTCGGCACTGGGACTCGCTTCCTCCCCGAAAGGCGCACACAGGGCGTTCTGGGGGCTTTCACGGGCCGATTCTGCGAAGCGTGCCATCGCCCTCTGACGGGCAGCATCCTCCTCCAGCTGCTGGAACTGCCGCTCGTAGAACAATTCGATTGCTGCCTGGATCGGACGGATGGTGTAGAGCAGATTTCCGTTGAGAGGCCTGCCGTCTTTGCTTCGCACCATCGTCGGCTCAGTACGGATGAGACCTTTCTCCTCCAGGCTGCGCACATACTTGCTCACGGTGTTCTCACTCATACCCAGCGCCTTACCGATAGTTTTGTAGCTGGGGTAGCACTGGTAGGTTTCTCTGTCCTCGATGCTCAGCAGATAGCAGTAGATGGAGATCTCCGGGTAGCTGAGACCGATGTGAAAAATTTCGTTGGGAACCTTGAAATAGTTTTTGTCGGGATCTCGTTTGGGCCACTGTTGGAACTTCATATAACACCTCCTGTATGCTCCGCCATCCACTGAATGTACTTTTCTTTCGGCACCACCATGCAGTTGCCCACACGCAGCACCGTGAAATCCGGTTGGTGCATCAGTTCATACCCGCTGGACGGTGATACGCCCAGCGCCCTTGCCTCGGTGTGGTTTTTGTAGACAGATTTTTTCGTGTTGACCATCTCCTTCTCAAAACTCCCTCTACTTCTTTAGCCGCGAACATTTGCGCGTGACATAGGTTTGACATAACCTTTGGATGGTGTCCGAGTTACCTCTCTACTTGTATAGGGGAAAATATATCCCACTGACATATATTTGACAGAAAAACGGAGCGCCTGCTTTGTGCAGACGCTCCGTTTGAGGTTGGATTATTTACTTTTGTGCTGGTTTCAGCAGCCGGCATGTTCCCTCCGCCTCGTCCCGCTCTTTCAGCAGAGAGGCCAAGGCAGAGAAGAATTTCTTTTGCTGATAGTCCACGCTGCCACGGTTCAGCTGATGGGCTTCCGCGTACTTGCGGATGGACAGGCCATCCATGAATCGTTCCCGGAAATAATCCTAGTATGCAGCCAGCACCGTTTTCAGGGCATTGTCCAGAAACTGCAGGTCCTCTTTCAGCTTGGCGAAGTTACTTTTGGTGATGGCAACGAACCTCTTTTCCTTTACGCAGAGGCGATATTTGCTCCGGTCAAAGTTGTAGTGCTCGCAGAGATCTTTTGCGTATGCGTAGTAGGTAAGAGATTGCTGGTACTTGCGGGAGTCGTATGTTTCATCCGGCTGTGGTCGCTGCCGTTTACGAACCGGTCCCCGGAAGCCTTCTTCCTCCAGCCGTTCTATTACTTCACCTGAGATCTTCATGTTGAGCAGCCGCTTATACTTGGCTTTCCGCTCACCGTTCACTTCCACAAAGGCACAGAAGGACTTTTTGCTGGAGGTGTAGTATCTGGGGACAGCCGCAAAAGGGTAGGTGGTCCAGATGGCACTTTCCTCGCCGGTGTCGGCGTCGGTGGCCAGGGAGACCACATAGACCACCTTGCCGTCATACCGCCGGTAGTACCCAGCGCGAATTTTTCTTTCTGCCATCTGGTCACCTCACATTTCTGTATACGCTTTTGGTTACTGCCTACAGAGTGATCATTGCAATTTTTCAACAACCACTCTCACGTTTTTTGGAAGATAAATCTGTGCTTGGAGTAGTTACCCAGGTTTACTTTGGAACTGTCTCATCTTTCGCGTTTTCATGTTCGACAGTACCATTGCATAGCTATAGGGGCAGCCTGAATGTAGCGTAGAAAAGAAATGCATGTTGAAAAGGTCATCATCACTCAACACCTAAAGCCTTAAACACCGCATCTTCTGCACTTTGGTAGAAAATTAGATTAAAGCAACCGATCAGCTCAGATGGAACAGAACCAAGATCTGCTGCTGATGTGATAGGTAACAACACTTTCTTTGCACCGCTATCCAAACAGACTTGCAGAGCATTTGCCAGTTCATCAACCTTCATCATTGTTCCGGCTATGCTAATCTCTCCCATAACCGCCAGACTGCTCACAGTAGGCTTATTCAGTGCAATGGAGGCCAGCGCAATCAGAGTGGGAAGAGCAAGCTTATTCGTCATGCCGATTCCCTGCAAATCCTGATAGTTGACGATATAATCCTTCGTCGTGGTACTAATCATCCCGCTGATGTGTCCTGCATTGGCTTTGAGAAAGTTAAAGGCAGTGTTCGTCGCTTCCTTGACCTCGCGATCTGAGCCAAGGCCGGTGCGCTCGAACTTTCCGTTGCCGGGAAGCATCTGCGACTCCAGACGAAATACGCCAATCATACCGGACTTTCCTTGAGATACGGTATAGACCTGACCGGGATTGCACATTCCCTCTGGGATCAGTTTGCCACCGCCTTGTTCCGGTACAGACACATAGGTTTCCTCAAAGCTGTCCTTGTCAATGTAGGAGAAGTTCACATCATAGAACTCCATGCCTCCCAGTTTTTTCAACTGCTCTTTGACGCGGCGGCGCATCTCCAGCGCAAGTTTCAGGATCTCTTCCAGCTGCGCTTTTGTGAACTCGCCGTCTGGATAGATCAGCTTGACCAGTCCATCCACCATTCGTCTCACCGCTATGGTGTCTCGCTGATTGAGGTTGGAACCTAAGCGAAAATACTTGTCGAGGGCATCTCCGTATTGTTCCTTGCGCAACTCGCGGATAAATTCGGCCAGATAGTCTGTGATAAAGCCGTAGTCATCAGTAAAATGCTCAGGACGGAATTTGGGAATCTCCCAACCGGGGAGATAACAGTGAATGCGGTCAAGGAAGGCCGTATCGGTCCCCATCTCCGGCGGGAAAGGATCAAATAGGCTGGAGGTCTTGAGCAGCACATCCACGCTCTGATTAATGTTGCCCACAAAAACCATCGAAGCATTGGCCGCTTTTTCTTCCTTACCACGGGCAAAGGAACCGGAGGCCATATAGTCCTTCATGATCTGAACTCCATCTTTGTCCTTGAATTTGATACCGGCAACCTCATCAAAGGCCACGCAGTCCCAAAGGCCAACCAGACCTACGGTCTTGCGACCCATGTTGTAAAAGAGATTGGCAACGGTGGTCTGTCCACCGGAGACCAGAATGCTGTTGGGGGAAATCTCTTTATAGAGATGAGATTTGCCTGTGCTTCTCGGCCCCAGCTCGCAGAGATTGAAGTTGTTCTCCACAAGCGGCAGCATACGGATGATGAGCAACCACTTCTCGCGGTAGGAAAGCGTATTCGGCTCCATGCCAATAGAGCGTAGCAGCACATCCATCCACTCGTCTTGCGTGAACGCCTTACGCCCTTGTTTCAGATCAGCGATGTCCACATGGGGCATTTGGATGGGCGTGAGCTTGCGAATGCGGATCGGCGTTCCGTTTCGGTCTTCTTCCATGTATTCGTAATCCAGCTGAACAATGCACCAGATACCACCACAGAGCAGCCTGTCAAACTTGGCAGGATATTCTTCATCAATGGGGATGTCTTTCAGGCCAAGATTGGAGAACTCGGCCTCGTAGTAGTCCCGCTTGATGTTCAGGTTGACCGTGATCTTGTCGATCACGGTGTAGCTGCCCCGCTGCCGGAGAATGGAGAGGATCTTCTGCGCCTCATCCGGGCGGACGAAGTTGTCTGCCAAAATGCGCTTGACATTGTTCACCCCGTCCTCAACGACTTCCGGGTCATCTGAGCTACAGTACTGTCCCAGAAGGAATTCCAAAACATAGACCGGGACATTTGCGCCCTCTTTGATTTTCTTGGTCAAGTCCTTGCGGACGATCTTTCCATCGAACTGTTGCCGCAGTTTCTCTTTGATCACAGACCGTTTATCTTCGGTCTCCATAAAATCAGCCATTGATACCACCCCCCGTTATGTTCTTTTCTCAAAACCCGTAATCATCGGCAAACGCCAAGTCCATGATGACAGGATGACGGAACACTTCAAGCCCTGTTGCATCGTCGCACACGACAAAGAAATACTGCTTGTCCTTGTCGTACTTTTTGTCTTTGAACTGGAACTTCATACGGGAAATTCGCTTCTGTGCGTCCTGATCCCGGCTATCCGCAATGTAGGTGTTCTCGTTGGAAATGCGCTCGTTGTCTTCGGAGAGGAAGAATAAGCGGTAGGTCGCTGACTTCACTATATCGCTGACCGGCTCGGACTGGATGAAGTCCAGAATAGTAATCTTGTTGGTGATCTTGCGTACCATGCTCACCAGCGCAATTCCGGCGTTACGGGTCTCCATGTGTCCGCGTTCCATCTTGATGTCAAGCACCGGCACCAACATTTCCTGCGGGGAAGAGCCACCGTGGACATAGTTCTGACCGCCACCAGCTACCTTGAATACATCGTCGCTGATGGGAAAAGACACCCATTTGGTGTCTGCGCTGCGCAGGATCGTTCCCATGCTTATGCTGGCAATACCATCCCCGGAAATCGGCTCTGATGCAACCACAAAGCGGCGGTTGGCAAAAGCGGTCTTACTTTTGATGCCGCCGATCTTGTCGCTCTCGGCCACCTTGTCCCGCTTATAGATAAAACCGTGATCCGCTGTGACGATGAAGCGGTATGTATTGGCACTGGTGGAGATGCGTCGGATCAGGTCAATAATCTCCGAAACTGCCTCACTGCAAGCCACAAACACCTCATCCTCGGTGTTCGGCTTGTCGCCTCTTGCGTCGATCTGGTTGTGGTAGATATAGACCACCTGTTTGCCGGTAAAGATGCTGCGCAGCTCCGCAATTTTCAGCGACTTGATGCTGTCAAACTGTACACAAACCGCGTCGCTGTTGTACTTTTGCAGGACGGCTTCCCGCTCTGAGAGGTTATCGCAGGGCAAACCGTCTACCAGCACCTTGAAGTCATCGGTCATAGTCAGCTCGGCGTGTGGGAGCAGTGCCGCCATACCAAGGCGAGTATAGGAGGGCAGTACACTCAGCTGCACTTCCAGCTTTGCCGAGCACTTGGGATCGTCCTGCATTCTGCAAAACAGTTCCTTGCCCACTTCATAGCGCATGGCATCCGAGATAATCACCACAGTGCGTTCCTTGGCATTCTTGAGATTCCGGTCGTAGAAGTCCCGCTGCAAGGGCAGCTGCATGAAAACATTCGGCTCCTGCATGGCGCTATTCCACTTGGGCAGTAGCGTCTCCAGATACTCGTTGGTGTAGATGTTCTCCACGAAGTCGCGCAGCGGCTCAAAGGCCGTGGTGTCCTCGATCTGGTCATAGGCGGAGTAGAAACGGCGGTACTCGTAGTCGAGCCCGGAGTCTGTCTCCCGATACTGCCGCAGGATGTCCTTGAAGCTGTCCGGGCAGTGGTAATTTCCGGCCTGAATCATCTGGTATGCGCTGCTGAGCATCTGATATCGGCTTCCGGCCTTTTCCCCGAAGTGCATCTTGCTTCTCTTCTCACAAAGCTGGGGGATGGTCAGCTCATCCAGCTTTGCACCGGTGTCCTCGGCCAACAGCCGCTCCACAAGCCATTTTATGAGGATCTGGTCAATGACAGCAAAGGTATCGCAGCTCACCAAATCCTCCGACGGATAGTCGGAGAAAACCGTCTGTGCGTTTAGCCTTTCCGCAACATGAGCAGACAGTTCATCGTACCGGCTGCGGTATAGAATGTTGTTCATCAGGTTATCCATGAAGGCAATGATGTTACCGGCCTTGTAGGAGGAAAATACTTTCCACGGCTTCGGAAGCTCGGATGGCACATACTTAGCTGTATAAGTAACAAACATGGTCACAACCAGCTTTTCCAGCGTGGGTTTCACATCCGCATATCCGAAGTGCTGCTCACACAACTTCCAGAAGTCGCTCAAAAGCCCGTACTTCTCAATCTCAATCAGGAATTTATTGTCTTCCAGCGTATTGTCCGTCAGCATGACCCTGATAACTTCCTCGAAAGAGCAAGTCCGGGTGCGGCAAATAGCCGACAGAAGGCCGGTGATGATGTTTTCCTCGTTGAAGTTCTCGATCTCCAGATCGTAGAAACGCTGCGTCCGCTCCTTGCTGGCAAAGAACTTTATGTATTTTTCGATAATTGGCTTGTACTTTTCATCAATACCCAAGTCCACAGAAAGCAGCGAAGCACGGTCTGCGAAGAAGCGTTTGGAGTACAACAAGGTGTCTTCCAAATGATTATCCCGGACATCGGGCTTCGGGAAGGGTGCATAGATCAGATAATTGGTTGTTGTGTCAGTCCGCTCCAGAAAGAGTTTAGTGGCAAACTGGTTGTCCGGTTGCAAGAAGTAGACTTTGGCATTGTCCAGCATCACATTCTGCATATCCTCTACGAACTCGCCGTTGTCATCGTACCAGAAAACCAGTTTACGGGTATCCCCGGTGAACTCCTCATTGAGCCTGTTTATGATTTGAGTTAAACTTAATCCTGCCATATTTTAGTCCCTCAGATAATAAACTGTTTCTTTCTGGCTTGCTGTGGGGTGATTACAAACAGAGATTCTATTCCCCAGATTCTCATCTCATCTTTCAAATGTAGCCGCAAGTCGTCTTGAAGCTCCGGTTCCGGCATCCATTCTCCTTCCGGTGGATTGATGACCAATATCAGATAGATGAGGGAATTAGACAAATCCGGATTTGCCAGTTTCTCGGGAACGTTGTCTTGTGGCTGCCGCTTTAGAAGGATATTTCCATAGAGAGAAAGAGAATGGCGCATTTTCAAAACAATTTCTTCTATGAACTCATCATACTGTTTTTTCTTTTCATCTTTATCCGGAATATCCTTCATAATCTGCTTTGGACATGATTGTTTCGCTTCAAAGAAATAAAGTTTTTTGCCCTTACGCAGAATAAATTCGCAAGTTTTTATACCATTGTCTCGCAGACTCTTTGTATATTGCGGACTTTTTTCAATTTGGAAAACTTGATTCTCATAATATTCGCCAAATCGAAGCCCCGATTCCTCTATAATCACTCCCATCACAGCACCTCTGTAACTTCTTGCTTATAAAGGTCGATCGATGCTTGAATGATAGAGTTTTCCGGCATTCCATCGCTGAGATTACAAATTTGAGGCTCTTTCCCCTTGGCGAGAGAGATGCAGGCTACTTCGTCAGGATATTTTAATGCAATCAAATACAGTTTTTTAATTACAAAATACGAATGAGTAGAAATAAACACCTGAATTCCCATTTCGTGAGAAATGTAAGAAATCATATCGAGAAAATCACAAATTGCATCTGGGTGCAGGGCAGATTCCAATTCATCGATAAAAAGCACGGATTCCTTGTTTACATAGCCGTTGCCCAGCAAACGGTCCATAATTGAAATCTTCTTGACGCCTTCTGATGTTGCGCCAATAGAGAACTTCTGGTTGGCATCATTTTTATAGTACCACTTGCCGCTATTGTCATCATAGTCTACTTTTCCATTGATAACAGCACTCAGTTCTTTTCGCGCTTTTGAGAAAGCGGTGAAATTTTTTCCCTTGGAGGGGGCGATTCGGAGCGCTTTTACCAGATCATAATAGGTGTCATCAAACCCAAAAGACTTATCCACCTCTCGCGACTTCAGAATAACAGAAAAAAGCGAAAGGACTTCTTTTGCCGGGATAAAGATAGAATTTCCCTCTTTTTGAGCCTCTGGCGCAGTCACATTGACAACCTTTGTAGTAGTGCTTTGGGAAAACTGATACTCAAGGCAGTTCTGGGGATGGTCCGTTTTTAATTTGAAGCGCAAAGACTCACTTGTGGAGCGGTTCACAATATCGCCCAACTTATCAACCTGAAATGTCCAGCGCAGCTTTTCGGCCAGAATCTCATTCATGGAGCGAACATCGTCTCCGCGCTTGTAATCCTCCATAGAGCGGATAGCAGAATACAGCGCTTTCAGCAAAAAGGTTTTGCCTGTTGCATTTTCGCCAATGATAAGGTTAATGTTGGCAAAATCAGAGCACTTAAATAGCGGAATATTTCCGTAGTTTTGCATTTTAACCGCTTGGAGCCTAAAACCCATTGTTGATTCCTTCCTTTCATCCAGATTAGAGTTTTCACATTATATTATTGTAGCCTATCCGATTCTTTCAGATACACCAGAGAGTAAAATCGCCTGCTTATTTTTCTTTTGCCATGATGCTCTTGGAATCTACCAGGACCTCATAGAGCTTGCCGTCAGCTGCGGTCTGTATCTTGCGGTAATTGACCTTCACACCATCGTCCAAGTCCAGTTCGATACGGCTCAGGGCCAGGTGGGCGATCATCTCATCGTAATCACGGCACTCCTTGAGCTGTTTCTGGAGTTTTTCCTTCCGCTTGCTGGCGGCAGCCACTTCACGGGTATTGGTGCTGTGGTCGATCATGTCCTGCATACGGCCAATCTCCGACTCATAGACCCGCTGCATCTTGTGGAGGTAGTCTACGCGAAGGTTGCCGATGGTGTCCGGCGTGTAGCGGTGGAGGTAAATCAGCGCCTTGAAGCCGTTCTGCTTTCCACTGTCGAACTGCCAGTAAATAGGCCGTTTCTGATAGATCTTGCAGTGGTCTTTGAAGAAATCTTTGAGAAAATAATTACGGATAATCTCCCGGCTACTGTTTCCTCTGCCACTGAGGGCTTTGGCAATGAAGTCCAGATTTTCTTCCAGGGTATCTTCTCCATAAACTACCTTCAGCCAGCTGCACAAACGGGTAACAATATCGTCCTCCAGATACTCTTCGTCGGTGATGGGCAGAATGCCATCTGCGTCCGGCAAAAAGGTATTGTATTTGCTCTCATCCCAGTTCCCACCCGCATAGACCAGCCCCTCGGTATCCAACGAATAGCGGCCAAACATGCAGCCCACGGCGTAGGAAAGCAGAGAGACGATCTCATCCCGCTTGGTGCGGATATAGTTGCTGCCCTTCATGCTCTCAGGTACATTGTCCTTGGTATTGTAAATGCGATGGACGGTAATATCCTTATCCGCCACCTCAGGGGTCAGCTCATCTTGGAGGGCGTAGATGTCGATAAAGATGCGGTTCAGCTCTTCCTCGTTGGCTTTCAGCTGGTTGAAATGTTTATTACAAACTGTTTCCCACATTTCAAACGCAGATTGAATCGTATATGCTTTCGGCATATCTTTCTCATGAATTTTGAAGGTTGTTTCATTTTTTTCAACCGCAAAATATGATGTAGGCGGATTTGCTCCATCACCGAGCCCACTATAAATTGATATACCATAGTTCAATAATGGATGCCGCTTGAAATCCCAAGAGGTTTCAAAGGAGTCCCAGTCGTGCTTAGAAATAGAGATACAGTCCTTAACTAGCATCATTTAGCCAATAGACAATTGGTGTATCAGTAATCTCCATAAAGGACTCTTGTATTGCAAAAAACCATTTTTTGTCACTAAAAAAGAGCTTTTGCTTTGCGGCTTCGTTATCTACTAAACTTGGCTTGTCAAACAGTCTTCGATAAACGCCCTTGAACGAAAAAATGCGCTCATTTCTGATAACAAATGCTGTCGTGCCAAAATCGGCTCCAAACACCCCACGCCCCAAGTGAAGCATCGAGCTTATTGTTTTAAGAGATAAGAGTTCTTTTCTTAGTTTGGTATACGATGTTAAAAACATCCATACAGGAATGTTAATCATCGCCACATAGCCGCTTGATTTGCACATCGTCATGGCCTTTTCCATGCACACAGTGCTCATATCGCTTTTGCTATCAGGATAGTGCTTTTTCACATAGCCAGAAAGTTTCGCCTCCATGCCAGCAGAACCCATATATGGCGGATTAGTGACTACTGCATCGTACTTCCTCGTCATTGTTTCCACGATGCTGATGAGAGTCATCAGCTGCTCCTCCGTCACTTCCAAGCCCGTGCTATCCATAGTTATCTGCGTCCCGGCATCCGCAGCGGACACAAAACGACGCAGCAGTTCCCAGTTGTAGCTCTCCACCTTGAGGATAGAGCCATACTCTTTGGCATCCTGCAGGGTGTCCAGCAGACCTTCCAACTGCACACGGGCCGTGTTGACCTCCAGATCATCCATGCCCGCACCGAGATATTTCAGGTGGGCGCGGTTGATGTTGTTACTCTCCTGAATGGCATAGACATGGCAGGCTATTTCACCGTTCAGAATGCGGCGGTTGTACTGCCGCGCCTTCATCATCACGGCAAAATAGGCCAGCTGATAGGCACGGTCATCAATATCGAGGCCGTAGAGGTTGTTTTCGAGGATGCTCTTGGCTGCATCCCGTTGGCTGTATCCGGCATCTTCATACATCTGCATCAGCACATCGAAGGCATAGACCAAAATGTGGCCGCTGCCCATGCAGGGGTCGATGACCTTGATGTCCCGCACATCTTTGTACTCACTCTGTTGCTGAATTTTATCGAGCTGTTCCCGCACTTCCTTTGTCTGCGCAGCTTCGGGCAGATAGTATTTCCACTCCATCTGCTCGGCAAGCTGCTTTTCGGTAGCAATCCGCGTTTCCTCTGCCTCATCCCAAGTCATCTCATCCAGACTACGCCCATCAGCAAAGATACCTTCGCTCTTACGCTTGTCGATGAAGAGACGGCCTAAGCTGTTCTGCACCATGTAGCGGACGATCCAGTCCGGGGTGAACAACTGGGTTACGGCAGGGATTTCATCCTTGGTAATCTTGCCATTCTTGGCAAAGGCGGCATTCTTCGGCTCGGTGTTGTAATACTGGTACAGCCAGCCGATGATCTCCACCTGACCGCCCTTTTCGATGTTGAAATCGTCTTCGTCAATATCGTGGATGAGGTGATAGACCACGCCGTCCTGATCCACCACTGAGAGGTTCAGCAACAGCTCGGTATAATCGCTGGTCTTCTCAAAGAGGGCGGGAAGAATCTCGTTCAGGGCGTTGCACTGCTTGATGAAGAGCAGCCGGAATAGCTCGTCCAATGCATTGTCAGTCTTCAGCCGCTGGATGGTCGCTTCCTCGGCGGGGGTGAAGTCCAGATCTGCATCAAAGGGGGTCGTGACCAGATCGGGCTCCAGCTTACCGCTCTCGGAAGACAGAACCCGGATGCGGGAAGGAAGGTAGTCGTTGACCTCCATGAAACGGATAGCAATGAGCCGGTTGAACCAGGTGTAGGCCACCTCTTCCAGAATGTATTTGTAGGCGGTGGAATAATCGCTGTCCCACTCCTTCTGGCGGATGATCTCCACCAGCTTCTGCCGCTGCTGAATCGCATTGCCGGTGATGGAGTACGGTTCAGCAGTGCCGATGTCGTAGAATTCCATCGTCGGAGTGGACTGGGGAAGGGCATTTTTGATGCCCTGTGCCGTAATTCCCATCAATCCGGCGCGGTACTGAATATCGGCAATCAGCTTATTCCGCGCCCAGATTGCAAAGTTTTTAATTGCTGTTTTGTTCATTGGCTCATTCCTTCCCCCTTAAAAATCAAATCTTTGATGCGAGATAATAATAATACATCACATTTTTCCTTGCGGCGTCTGTCTTTTCTGTTGCCTCGGTTCGTGCCTTATTGTATAGGTCTGCAATCTTGAGGAACCCCGTTACTGCTTCCTTGGAGATTGCAGCTATCCCAGCAACAAGAATAAAGGCCTTTATGGAATTAAAAACGCCAAACAGGTCTGTTGAGGTCGTGATTGCCGTCGTTAAACCCGCAGCAGCATATCCGGCTTTTTTCCTCAGCTCCTCGTCAGCTAAAGCCTGTTTTCCTAAATTCTTTAATACGCTTGTTTGCGTTAAAATTTCGTTGATTTCCTGTAACTGCGGTACAACCTGAGTATTATATAACTGCAAGCAGTCATATTGAAAATTCTCATCCCAAGGAAGCGATTGAATCCGGTCTGAAAAATCATAGATTGCTTTACGAAAATTTGTAAGAGGAAGTTGATTTTCTTTTCTTAACGAAATCAATTCATCTATCGATGCAGATGCTAATGTTGGTAATGTCATAAGTATTTTCGAAGCAACTCCAGCGTGCCGTAAAACTTTATTATCCAGTTTACCAATATCTAATAATTTCGTTTTAATAACGGAATCAATCAAGTTACTACTTGTGCTATCAAAAAGAGGGTATGCCGTTCCATTGTACATAGCATTCATCAAATTCGCAAAATATCCCCCGCACAGTTCATTGACATCAAACCCCTCAAATCCATAGTCATAAACGGAGACGATCTGCTGATCTAAGAGGTCCTTTATTTCTTGTGAACTTGGGTGAATGTAAAGCTCTTGTATACTACTTGCGAGTTGTTCTCTGCATTGGGCTTCAAAATTTCTTAATTGCATTTGAGCAAGTATCTCTTGCCTCGAGCGATACTTTCTCTTTTTGAAACGTGATGTATAGGTCTTAATTTGTGCATCAATATAATCTAATTGTTCTAATAGCTCCTCGCTTTCATTGAACTTTATAGACTGCAGAAATGTTCTCAACATTGGAATCATTACATCCAAGTCCTTTGCGTTGAAAAGGTACTTTGGAATATAGTGATATAATGCATATTCTGCCATTCCAATTAATTCTATTTCGTCGGCATAAAGAATGGAACTTTTAATCAACTTCAGGTCTTCAGATAAATCAAACGAGTTAGATACTGTTCCTATTGTAAATTTCATTTCTGTTCCAGTCCAATCTCTTATTTTTAGAACTCTACATTCACAATTGTATCCTCTTCCAGCTGTGCCTCCAATGTCTCACGCAAACCGGCGATATATTTGTCGATGTCCGCCTTGCTCTCCAGACGCCAAGAAGAAGTCCCTGTCATCATCTTAATGGAGACATTCTTCGTCTTGCGGATTTTTACCGGTGCGGGTGTAACATTCACCTCATCGGCAGGTGTTCCATTCTTCTGAGCTTCCTCAGCACTGCGGCGCGCTTCTTCCTTAGCTTTCTTCTCTGCCAGCTGAGTGTCCACGGCAGCCATCTCGTTGAGCAGCCGGAGCTTGAGCGCATCGGCCTTGTCCCCATAACTTCTGAGGGAAGACACATTGTTGCAATGCTCTGCTCCATCTCTGAGCTCCTGGAACTGAGAGAAGTAGTCGCTGCGTTTCTGGTCGTTATATTCCTTGGTAGCAAGAACTTCCAGCACCCGCTTTCTTGCCTGATCGATGGAATCCAGTAGCCTCTTTCAATGCCTCGGTCAGATAGAGCTTTGCATTAGCGTTGCGCTCTCGCATTTCCGCGCGCTTTGCTTCCTTGATGGTCTCATACTTTGCCAGCTGGGTAGAGGTGTTCTTGCGCAGAAAGCCTTCAATTTTCAAGTAGGACTGAATTTCTTTCAGGAACTCTGCATCGCCGGGAAGCACAACCAGAACTTCCTTGCCTTGACCGGACATCATACGAAGGGTGGCATCATCAGTGCTGCCATCATACCAAGGAGTCAGAATGCGAACTCCCACATCGTAGCTCTGGTTTGCCTTATAAGGGCGGTCATCCACGGCCTGATTGAAGAAGAATGCATAGCGGCCATTGAATGCAGGGTATATGTATTTTTTGCCGGGAAAAATGTCCTCAAAAATCATCTCCGACACCTTGGTGATGATCTCAGGGGTCTCCACATTCTCCTTTTCAATTTCGTTGTTGACTTCCTGTTCCTCATCGGTCAGGAAGACATAGATGCTGCCATTTTTCTGTACGAGCATTTGCCGTATCAGGACCTTTAGCGCATCCTCCACGCGGCCTTTCAGCTCTATGCGGTCATCGTCAATGTTCTCGATCATCAGGCTGGTGATGTTTTCGATGTTTGCTTCAATCTCCAGCACATATTTGATCATGAAGAGGGTTTTCAGGACATTGATGGCAAAGACATCCTTATCTTTCTTTTCCGGGTTGATGTAGCTGTTGTCATAGGCGCGGATAATTACGCCGCTATGACTGTGATCCAAGAAGTTTTCCAGCGCATCATAAAAGCGGTGGAAGGGTACGATCACGCCTATCTCTTCGTTCATGATGTTGACGGCGGACTCCTTGAAGAGCGCCAGCATGGAGCGCTCACCGCCGGACAGATGCTTGCCAGACGCGCCGTGGGTTCGGATGGAGGTTAATACGCTGGAAAGCAAGTTAAACTGATATGGAACAAAGGGATAGACCTCTGCAAAATCGGTTTCATTGGCATACAGCTTTTTCTCAGCCGTGTCGTTGAAGACGATGAGGTTTTTGATGATAGTTGCTTTTTGCTCATAGAGCAGCCGGAGGGACTGCGCTGCCGCATCCGTCTTTTCGAGGATTCTCTTCTTGATAACCGCATCCACATTGGCAGAAGAGAGGGAAAGACGGGTGTCAAAGCGCCCCTGAATTTTAGAGAAGTCGTTGCCCTTAACCTTGGTGATAGAGTCAATGTCCTGCTGGCTGGTCACGATGACCCATGCCTTGCCCATACATTCCTTGCCCAGTTCTTCGGTCACGGTCTGGAGGTTGAGCATGAGCTTGGAATCCTCTCCGATATACTGACCAATCTCATCAACGAGGAAGACAACATGATGGTTGTTTCCCTTTCGGTCAATGTAGGATTTGACGCGCCTTGCGAAGTCTTCAATACTGATAATCTCATTAAAGAGAATCAGTTCTTGCTCGTTGTATGTTCCGGGGAAAAACATAACCACAGGAGCGCGGAGGTAGGACTGATGAAGATTATTCAGCACATTATGGGAGCGCAGGAGAGGATAGCTTTTGCCCACTCCTGTCAGAAAGACGATGGCATTTTCCGGTGTGTTCTCCTGAATATATTGGACGATCAGGCTATCGTTTTCACTTACTTTCATGGAGTTGCTGACTGCCTTTACGATCCGCCCGAAGCCCCGTTTTTTCTCGAAGTCACAACACTTGGCTACGAAATTCTTTCGCTCCAAAAAGTCAATGATAATGTCGTAGAGGTCGAAGACAAGCAATTGATATTCGTCAGTACCTTTCTGGTTTTTGTTCTTCATATACTCGATCCGCTCACGGACTTCCAGTTCCTTCTCTGGCGGATAATCAAAAATCCAGTAGTTGATCTCATTAGCCTTTCCGCTGCTCTGCCGGAAGGAAGGCTTCTTGATTGCCGCCTCCATTGCATCAAGTCTTGCGGTTAAATCCATTACCTCACCCCCGTCAGTGCCTTCTCGTAGATTGCCATGTCATTTTGCTCCAACCAATGGGACAACTCTGGATCGAAGATTGGTTTCAATATCGTTCTGGCCATTTTCGATTTATCAATGACCCCGGCTTCGTAAAGCATCGTCTTATAACAACGCCCCAAGCGAACCAAGGTTGCGTCCGTCCATCCAGCCACTTTTTCGTTTTGTTGCTGCTTGTTTTTGAAAAAGACGCGCACATCACTGTCTGTCAGCTCGTTGCTGCCGACGATCATCTTCTCCCGGATGACCTCATAGACAAAATCAAAGAAGAGTGTGTCATATGCCATTGCTGCAATCAACGCATAGAGTTTCTGTGTCGCCAGGTCGCCGGACAGGAAGAATGGGATAAAACTCTGATCCAGCGATCTGATTCTCCCGGCCACAGTACTATAAATTTGATTGCAGCGCAGCGCGGTCGGTGCTGCGAAGATATTTTCGCTCTGTGCGAGTGCTTTTATCTCATCCATGCTTTTCCCGTCGTGAAGAAGCTGGACAACCTTGCGGAACTCGACAAACCAGAAGGACATCTTCACTGCGCCCGCACTATATTCTTTTCTTTCCATCCTGCTGATTGTTCCTCCCCAATATTACTCTACACCTCGACCTGTTCCATTATCAGGACTGTCCGGTAGAATTTCCATAATATCATCAATACCACAGCTGAGCTTTAGACAAATTCTCTCCAACACTTCGACATTTGTGTTTTCGCCTTTTTCCAGTTTGTTTAAGGTGGAATAGCTAATGCCCACAAACTCGCGAAAATCCTTCTTCTTCATATCTCGGTCAATAAGCATTTTAAATAGTTTTTTATAAGATACTGCCATTTTTCGCACCTCGTCTTAAAACTGACTGTATGAACTGGAATGTCATATTTATCAGTATATCACATTTTTCCGCGTGCGACGATGACAATTATGCGAACGCATTAATTTTTCTTTGAAATCATTTGTTTTAAAGGCGATTACTTTTCTATAACTCTAAGGCAACATCAAATCCGAACATGAAAAGAGCCCTTCTGGCCGGACAACGGTAGCAGCTACCACACCTGATCAAGAAGTATTTTTTTGCACATATGACTATATTGAAGTTTATTAATACAAGATATAGGAATGAAAAACTGACTTTTTTGGAGGCGACCTATCAGATTAGCCTACCAGGGGGCCGTCCCACAGGGCGGCGCACAGGGCATCGATGGTGACAATGTTGCCCCGGGCCTCCCACAGCTTCTTCAGCAGAGAGAATTCTTTGGCAGTAAGAGCAATTTCCTCTCCATTCCGGCGAATAGAACTTTTACCCCAGTCGATCTCTACATCCCCCAAACGGCAAGTGTCCGGTGTTTCTCGGTAGACCCGCCGGAGCACCGAGCGCAGCCGGAGCAGCAGTTCCTGAGGAAGAAAGGGCTTCGTGATGTAGTCGTCCGCCCCCAGGCCAAGTCCCCGGAGCCGGTCGGCGTCCTCGTCCCGTGCGGAGAGGAACAGCACCGGCACATCCCGGACCTCCCGGAGTTTCCCAAAGAGGGTAAAGCCGTCGCCGTCGGGCAGGTTCACATCCAGCAGTACTCCGTCGGGAGAGGCATCATGAAACCGCTCCAGCGCCTGGGCGCAGGTAAGAGCAGACACAGTTTCATAGCCCGACTGGGTCAGAATCTCTTTGACCATATTCTGCAGGGCGTTCTCATCGTCCACAATCAAAATGCGATAGGCCATACTACGAGCCTCCTTTGTCTCGACTGTCACCATTATACCCCCACTTTCCTCTCCGTCCAGTCTCGGGCGAGAAAGTAAGGTAAACGTAAGGTGGGCTTCATCGGGGTGTAAGGCAGAGACGCTATACTTTGGAGCGTAAGGAGGTCTTGCCATGAATATCATTGAGACACATGACCTGTGCAAGCAGTACGGAAACACCCTGCGGGTGGCCCATTTGGACTTGGATGTGCCAGAGGGCAGTATCTATGGGTTCCTCGGTCCCAACGGGGCAGGAAAGTCCACCACTCTGAAAATGATTTTAGGGTTGGTTCGCCCCACGGCGGGAAACATCAAGGTGCTGGGAAAGAAAATGGACGGCGCCAACCGTCTCTCGATTCTCCGGCAGGTGGGAAGCCTCATCGAAAGTCCCAGTTACTACGGCCATCTCACCGGGGAGGAAAACCTGCGGATCATCCAGACCCTCCGGGGCGTGCCGGAGCGAAATATCCGGGAGGTGCTGCAGATCGTCCGGCTGGACGGCCAGCGCGGCAAGAAGGTGGCCCACTACTCCCTGGGCATGAAGCAGCGGCTGGGCCTGGCGGCAGCTCTGTTGGGCTATCCCAAACTGCTGATTCTGGACGAGCCCACCAATGGCCTGGACCCGGCGGGCATCCAGGAGATGCGGGAGCTGATCTGTGAACTGCCGGGCCGGTTCGGCATGACGGTGGTGGTGTCCAGCCACCTTTTGAGCGAGATCGACCAGATGGCCGACCATGTGGCCATCATCCGTGAGGGGGAATTGGTGTTTCAGGACACTCTGGAGACCCTTCATGGCCGCAGCCGCCACCATCTGGCCCTGCGGACCACCAACAACCCCGTGGCCCAGGCTATTCTCCAGGAAAAGTCCGTGTCCTGCCGGGAGGAAGAGGGCTATCTCATTCTCCCGATCCTCACCGACGAACTGGCTGCCCAGCTTACCCGGCTGCTGGCAGAGCGCCGCTTAGGCGTCATCCGCCTGGAGGAGCGTCAAAAGAGCCTGGAGGACATCTTCCTGGAACTGACGGGAAAGGCGGCGAGCCTGTGAAACTGCTGAAACTGGAGTTTTTCAAGTGCCGCCACCGGAAGATCCTTTTGGTCTGCGCCGCCGTACTGGCCGTGGAACTGATCTGGATGGGCGCCTTCTTTACCCGGCAGGATGCCGAGGACCTGAAATGGGGCTGGATGCTTCTGCTCTACAATTTATCCATGGTGGATGCCATCATCCTGCCCATCAGTGTAGCCACTCTGGCCAGCCGTAATTGTGAGTTGGAGCATAAGGGCGGCACCTGGAAACTGCTGGAGACCATGGCGGCGCCGGGGCAGCTCTACGCCGCAAAACTCAGTTGGGGCGCCCTGGTGCTGGCCGTACTGCTGATTATCCGCTCAGCACTGTTTCTGGCAGTAGGGATGTATCAGGGCTTTCAAGGGGTCATTCCCTGGGGCAGGTTTGGCCTGTTTACTCTGATCTCCTGGGCGGTCAGTATAATGGTCTACGCCCTCCAGCAGGGGCTGTCCCTACGCTTTACAAATCAGGCCGCCGCCTTAGTGTGCGGCATCGCCGGAAGTTTCCTTGGCATTCTCTCCATGCTCTTCCCGCCGGCTCTCATTCGGTGCGTACCCTGGGGATACTACGGCCTCCTGGCCTTGGTGGATATGGACTGGGACGCCGCCACCCGGATCACCACCTTTTCCTGGCGGTGGCCGGAAGGCGCGGACCTCATCCTGCTGTTTCTCTGGGCGGCTGTATTTCTGGCCGTTGGCCGGACGCTGTTCGTCCGGAAGGAGGTGTGAGATATGCTGCTTCGTTGCCTGAAGGCGGAACTACAGAAGTGCCGCCGCTCCCCAGTGTGGCTGGCCTTTGTGCTGCTGCCCATTTTTCCCGCTATTCTGGGAACGGGGAATTACCTGGGGAACATAGAGGTGCTGGATGACGCCTGGTACAGCCTGTGGAGCCAGCACACGCTGTTCTCCTCCATGTTCTTTCTTCCGGCATTGCTGGGGGTGTTCTGCGCCTGGCAGTGGCGGCTGGAGCACACGGATCACAATTGGAACAGTTTTCTCACCGCGCCGGTGCCAGTGGAGGATCTGTACCTCGCCAAACTGGTCTGGGCCTCCGTTCTCTCCCTGCTCTCCCAGGTCTGGATTGGGACGCTGTTCGTCATCAGCGGGAAAATCGTGGGCATCTCTGCCCCTGTGCCGCCGGAACTGCCCGGGTGGCTCCTCTGCGGGGCCCTGGGGGGGATTTCCGTCTGCGCGGTGCAGCTCTTTTTCAGCATGGTGATCCGGGCCTTTGCCCCGCCGGTGGCCTTCGGTCTTGCAGGGGGCATTGTGGGACTTCTTTTCACCGCCCAAGGCTTTGGGTACGCCTTTCCCTACTCCCTCCTGTGCATCGGAATGCGGGCCAACAATCCTCAGATGGAGCTGGATTTGTTGCCTTTCGCACTCTCTGTTCTGGCTTACCTTGTTCTATTTGCGCTGCTCTCCCTGCGGTATCTCAAAAAGCGGGACATAGCGGCGGAGTAAGAGGGGCCCCCGGCGAAAAGCCGGGGGCCTGTTTCATCCTTATTTCGCCCAATAGGCCACAGCATCCCGCAAGAAGCGGGCGCAGCCGGGCACCTGTTTGTCGTAGTAGGCGGTAAACCGCTCGTCCATCACATAGAGCTCCGCGATCCCCCGGTGTCTGGCCGGGTCGTATCGGTTCCCAGTGATGGTGAGCCACCGGCGATGGAGGGCGGTGATTTCCTTGCCTTCCTCATCCTTCGGGGACAGCCCGGCCTGGACGGCAGTCTCCAGCTGTTCCTGGATCTCCCGGCCCAGCTCCGTCCACTCCTGGTACTGCGCCTGGGTTAGGTTCATCACCGCGGCGTTGGCCTCGTCCACCTCTTGGTCGCCGTACTTGGCGCGGATCTCCGCTCCGTAAACTTCCTCATTATAGGCTACAGCCCGCTGCTTGAACGCCTCAAATTTCTGCTCGTCGCTCATGATCTCATTCCTTTCTTCCGCTCCGATGGTGTCTTTCACCGATCGGATGAGCTGTTCCAGCCGCTCCCGCTCCGCTTCCAATGCGGCCAGGTGGTTTCGCAGGGCGGCCAGACGGTCAAAGGAGGGATCGTCCAGACATTCCTTGATCCGGGCCAGCTCCACCCCGAGGGCCCGGTAATAGAGAATGTCCTGCAGCCGGTCCACCTCCGCCCCGCCGTAATAGCGGTAGCCGCTCTCCGCCACCCGGCTGGGCTTCAGCAGGCCGATCTGGTCGTACCAGCGAAGGGTGCGGGTGGTCACCCCGGACAGGTGCGACAGCTCCTGAATGGAATATTCCATAGATATCCCTCCTTGGGAATAGGGTACCAGTTGACGGAGCGTCAAAGTCAAGAGGAACTGCTAAATTTCTTTGATTTCCCGTTGCAGTCGTTCCAGAAATTCTGCCGCCGGGATACCGTCCAGCTGGGTGTGGTGGAACTGGAAGGACACCGGTAGGGTGGCCCGCAGCCACTTTTTCCGGTACTTGCCCCAGATGAGGAAGGGGTTGTTGTAGCATCCGGCATAGATATTCACTGCGCCGTCGATTTCATACCCCGCCAGAGCGGAGGTGCCGATGACCATATACTCTTCGCCCAGCTCATAGCTCTCTCCACTCTCCCGGACCTGCCCAGTGAGTTTCCGGTAGTCCCGGTCAAACTGCTCCAGGTTGTCGGAGACGGGGATGTCACAGGTAGCGATGCCGCCACCCCGGGTGGCCACCACCGTATTGACGGCCAGGCGGTCATATTGCATCAGCTTGTCCCCCACTGGAAGCAGGTAGAAGTCCTTCATCCCGGCCGCCGCCTTTCCAATGCACCAGCAGAGGAGCATATTGAATTTATAATTCTGCTTTCGGCTCAGACGCACCAGCGCCGTCACATCCAGGGATTTCATCAGGGTCACCATGGGCATGGGGGCTTTCATCCACAGTTCAAAGGCCAGCGCCCGGGAGGTGCTTTGGGAATCTACTTCTCTCATGTCGTTCTCCATTCTGTTCGCAAAATCTGGTCCTCCAAGATAAGTAACCCATATCATACCATAGTGCCTTATCTTCAGCAACCGCTCCCCATGTTCCAAAGCCGGAACTTATGCTATAATAGTCCCAAACCACTTAGTATTGGAACATCATAAGGAGGGATTACCATGCGCAAGAATTTTGGAGCCAAGCCCTGGACTTATCCCCAGCCGGTCTTTATCCTGGCGGCTTACGATGAGGACGGCACCCCCAACGCCATGAACGCGGCCTGGGGTGGCATCAGCGAGGACAAGGAGCTGAGCATGTGCATCAGCGAAGACCATAAAACTACCGCCAACATCCTGGCCCGCAAGGCCTTCACCGTGAGCATGGCCACGGTGGAGCAGATGGTGGCCTGTGACTATGTGGGAATTGAGTCGGGTAACCAGGTGGCGGACAAAGTGGCAAAGGCCGGTTGGCACACCACCAAGTCGGAATTTGTAGACGCACCTCTCATCGACGAACTGCCCATGGCGGTGGAGTGCCGCCTGGTGAGCTACGACCCGGAGAGCTGCCGCCTGGTGGGCGAAATCGTCAATGTGAGCGCCGACGAGTCCGTGCTGGACGAGGACGGGAAGATCGACCCGGACAAACTACGGCCCATCACCTTTGATCCCATTCACCACACATACCGGGTACTGGGCGAGAAGGTAGGCAACGCATTCCAGGACGGTGCCAAACTGAAGTAAAGAATGGATTTTCTCCTACGCATAGATGAGGGACGGAGGTGTAGCCTCCGCCCCTCATCTGTTTTGACGGCAGATTACCGCCGCCCCTTCTTCTGCCGCTTGCGGAAATCCTCCTCAATGGCGTCCTTCCAGTGCGCATCCAAGGGGGCGCTGCACCGGACGGCGGCCACGGCCTGACCCACCACCTCGTAGTTAAGGCGGGTGCCCACGCTGTCGCAATGGTAGTTCACCGCCCGGTCAGGGGCAATACCCAGATGGCCCGCCGTCTCCACCGCGTCGATGTTGGCCCCCAGGAAGAGAAACTCCCAGCCGTAGCGGTCCTTCTGCCGCTGGATCATCTCCTTGACCCGCTGGGCGGAGTAGCGGCGGCTGGCGTTCTCCATGCCGTCAGTGGTGATGACGAAGAGAGTGTGCTCCGGCACATCTTCAGGACGGGCGTATTTGTGGATGTTCCCGATGTGGTGGATGGCCCCGCCGATGGCATCCAGCAGAGCGGTGCAGCCCCGGACATAGTACTCTTTTTCGGTGATGGGGCGAACCTCGCTCACTTTTACCCGGTCGTGAAGCACCTCGGTCTGATCGTCAAAGAGGACGGTGGAGACAAAGGCCTCGCCCGGCTCCTTCTTCTGCTTTTCGATCATGGCGTTGAAGCCGCCGATGGTGTCGCCCTCCAGCCCCTGCATGGAGCCGCTGCGGTCCAGAATGAACACCAGTTCCGTCAAATTCTTCTTCATAAAAAATCCCCCTATGCTGTGTTGTTTGATTTACAAGCACAGTATAGGGGAATTTTGATTTGGACAGGTCGCCCGGCGGGCGACAAATTGCTATGTTTCAAACAGGGTGATCTGCGTGCCGTTCTCCTCCAGGAGCCGGAGCAGGTCCTGGGTTTTGAGCCATACGGTGGCGGTATTGTCATTGGGGTGTACACCGATCAGGCCGGAGCCCCCCAGAAAGGACTTATCCAGCCAGAAGGTCACCTTGTGTTCCCGGTCATTGAGCAGACCAAGAGGCGTCACCGCGCCGGGGATTAGCCCCAGAATATCCATCAGATCCAGATCCGAGGCAAAGGTCAGTGGCCGGGTGCCGTTCTGTTGCCGGAAAGCCTTTAGGTCAACCCGCTTGTCTCCTTTGACCGTGATGAGATAGTAATTGCGCTTTTTGTCGTCCCGGATGAAGAGGTTTTTGGCATCGGCCTCCGGGTAGGGCAGGCGGATCTCCGCTACCTCTGCCATGTTATAAACAGCTTTGTGCTCCGTCACCTCATGCCAGATGTTTCTGGTACTGAGGAGCGCGTAAATCTCCTTCTTGTTCATATTCCAATTCTCCTCGCCATTACCCACCCAGTAGGCTCTGGTCAAAGGCGAAGAGAGCCTCGTTAATCTCAAAAATGTTGTAGTTTCGGTGGGCGATGAAATACTCCACGATGATATCGAACTTGCTGGCGTGAGAAAAGGCAAAACCTGCTTTCCCCAGCATCTCCCGTGCCTCCTCCAGAGGCAATTCCAGGGCAATGGCGAAGGCCATGGCGGTGGGCTTGGAGGGCTTATAGTGGACATCCGAGCGAATCTTGGAGAACAGCTTGCGGTCGATGTTGGCCTTTTTATAGCACTGGGCGTCGGTCATGCCCCGCTCGTCGATCTTCCGCAACAGCATCTGAGAAAAGCTCTCATCCAGTTTGCCGAGGGCTTCGTCCAGTCCGAAGGGAGCCGAGGTGCAAGGGGCAGGCATCCAATCTTCTTCCTCCATGGCCATGGAGGCCATGGCTATCCGGCGGCGCTGAGTCTCCCTGCTGTCGGTGTGGGCATCCACATAGCGGTCATCGATGTACGCGGCAATGTCAGCAAAGAGCTTCCCACCGATGGTGTAGGCGGCCCGGTCGAAGATCACAAGATATACCGTCATATCATGGGCAAGCAGAAAATCTCCAATGGTATCCACGGCCACCTTCAGTGCCTGATCCTTAGGGTAGCCATACACCCCGGAGGAAATCAGCGGAAAGGCTACCGTTTCACAGTGGTTGCTCAGGGCCAGTTCCAGAGAGGAGCGGTAGGCTGATACCAGCAGTTTCCGCTCTCCGTGACTGCCGCCCCGCCAGATGGGACCCACGGTGTGGATCACAAACTTTGCCGGCAGGCGATATCCCTTTGTGATCTTGGCCTGCCCGGTTTTACAGCCGCCCAGGGTGCGGCACTCAGCCAGCAGCTCCGGCCCGGCGGCACGGTGGATAGCGCCGTCCACACCTCCGCCGCCCAGCAGGCTCTCGTTGGCGGCGTTGACGATGGCGTCCACCTTCATGGTGGTGATATCATTTCGCACGATGTGCAGGGGCATGACGGCACCTCCTCACTTGATAGGGCTATCATACCATAAGCGGGACTACCTGGCAATCAGGGTAGTGCAGGGGGAGGGTTTTCCTTCATCCCCAACATCTTTTGGATCATCGCAAAGTGCTTGGCCACCGTGTGCCGAGTCACCTTTGCCCCCTTGGCGATGACACTGTAGTTTGTCTCGTCGGGGTAAATTTTCATATACTCCCAGATCTGCCGCTGCTTCTTGGTAAGTTTCTCAGGCGATGGGATCCCTCGCAGCCGGTCCAGAATTGCTTTCCGTTCTGCGTTCAGCTGCTGGATGAGCACCTTCAGTTTCTCCTCACATTCTTCACGAGTATGAGCATAGACGCATTTAGAGTGCTTGGTGCCGTCCGGCCAGGTGGGTGAGTACCGGAGAGAGTCTTGGCATCCACACCGCTGGCCAAGGCGTGGGTGGCAAAAGTGTGCCGGAGATCATGGAACCTGATGTGAGGCAGTCCCGCCTCTTTCAGCAGCACCTTCATCCAGTAGTAGGCGGCACTGGGCCGCACCGGTTTCTCCGGAGCCAGAGGATCCGGGAAGATCCACTGACTGATAGCGTGTTTCTTTCGCTCCTTCAGCCGCTGGACAGTACTGGGGGGCAGACGGATAGTGCGTCTACCCCTCTCAGTCTTGGTCTCGCCAATCTCCAGTTCACCCCGCTTAGGTACATTCACCGAGCGGAGGATTTTCAGCGTCCCTGCGTTTTCATCGAAGTCTCTCCACATGAGACCGCAGATCTCACCTCGACGAAGGCCGGTGGTCAACTCCGTGTAGAAGAAGTCCCGCCAGATTTCATTCTTGTCCACTGCCGCCAGGAAGGCATCCATCTGCTCTCGGTCGAGAACCTGCTTTGGTTTGTAGTTGCTCTTGGGCAGCTTGACACCGTCCGTTGGGTTGTAAGGAACGATGTGGTCCCGTTCCGCATCCTTGAGACAGCGGTGGAGCATGGCGTGGATGCGGAGCACCATGCTGTCCGATAGCTCGTGTCCATATTCCGGGTGGTCGTGGACACGCCCCTCTTTCTTCAGCTTCCGGTACAGTTTTTGAATGTCCAGCCGTGTGACTCGGGAGACGATCTTGCCGCCGAGATACGGCTTCACATAGCACCGGATGTACTGCTCATAGCTGCGCAGGGTGTTAGGCCGCAGGGTGACGGCACCGTATTCTTCCATCCAGCGATCCAGCCACTCGCCAAGAGTCATGCGGCTGTCCTCTGTGAGCTGTGCGTCCTGATAGATATCCATGTCACGGTGAAGCTTAGCCAGCAACTCTTTTTGAGTTTTGGCCAACACATATCGGAAGATGGGCTCACCGTTTTCCTTGTGTCCCACCACGATGCGGCCCTCCCAGCGGCCATCCTCCCGCTTGCGGACCATGCCATCTCCGGATGGTCGTCTTTTTGCCATGTTGTTTCACCTCCAGTATTTCAGTTTCATTTGTCGTGCGGTTACTGTGCAGCCTATTTCACAGGAGGATACTTGTCAGGCTCCGCCACGCACTGATAGAGCACAGCGCCGCAGCGGCGGCAGATCAGATACCGCAGCCGGTTGCCCAGCATTCCGTGTTTCTTGAATGTGACCAGCGCTTCGCCGTGCTGCCAGCCAAGACCGATGTCCTCGCATCCACAGTACTGGCACCGCTGAATGGGAAGTCGATTTGTCATCTTGATCCCTCCTCCTGTTCCATTCTGCGGCAGACGCGTTCCGTCTCCTCCTCATCGAAGGAGTACAAGCCATCCGCCTCCAGTTCTTTGCTCAGTCCCCAGGCCAGTTTGAACCCAGCGGTAAAGCTGGCCAAGGAAATCTCTTCTTTCAATAGATTCTGACTGTCCACCAGATGCATGAGCCTGCGCCGCTGTATCTTATCCAAGAAGTCTCGGACCTCCTGGCGGGTGTTCTCGATATCCTCTTCCAACTCTGACACATCCGGTTCCCGGAAGAACCTCTGGTGCAGTGCTCTCATGTAGTCGTTCATTGCGCGTCGCCTCCTTATCAGCAACACACAATACCCGAACTGTCTCCCAATATCCACCCCTTATTTGAAACTTTTTCAGAAAGATTTTTGGACTGTGAAGAGATTTTATCTTTGTTTTGGCATGTCAGATTTTAATACGCCTACATCCCGCCCATGGTCATGCCACCCATGTTCTGCTCCTCCTCATGGTCATCCGGCTTGTGGCCCATGGCGATTTTCTTCTGACGGATCTTCTGGAGCAGTTTACGGTCCGCCCTCTGACTGCCCGGCGGGCAGGGCGGAATAGAGTTGTCCTGAAAGATCCGGCCCATGTGGTGGAGGAGTTTGGTGGCAGACAGGAGCACATTGGGACTGTGGTTGTCATTGAAGTGATCCAGAAAGAACTGGGCATACTCGTTTCCTTGTGACGCGGATTCCCAGAACCAGCGGTATGCCTGTTCTCTGTCCTGACTCACATCCTCACCGGCAAGGTACAGCTTACCCAGGGTGTACTGGGCATACTGGTTGCCCTCCTGCGCGGCATCGCTCAGATACTCCACAGCCCTGGCCGCATTTTTCGGGACATCCGTTCCCTCCAGATACAGTTTCCCCAGCCGGTAGGCGGCGTAGGGATTGCCCTGCGCCGCCGCTTTCTCATACCAGGACACCGCTTCCTCCATCCGCTTTTTCCCCTGCAATAACTTCCCCAGAGCGTATTGGGAAAAGTCATGACCGGCTTCGGCTGCACGGTGGAACCACAATTCTGCTTTCTCGTCATCCGGCAGCACACCCATTCCATCCCGCCAGCACTTGCCCAGCAGGTGAGCGGCCACGGTGAAGCCGGCGCCCCAGAGCTGCTCCATCAACTGCACCTGCTCCGCCTTTTCCGCTTCTGTGTTTTCATATTCCAACAGAATCTCCTTGGCGTTCTGGTAGGCTTCCGCCATCTGCCAGCGGGAGGACCAGGCGTAGTACACCTCCTCCTGGTCCTCATCCACTTCATCTTTCATGGCCGTATCTTCGAATGTGAAAGCACCCAAACGCAGTTCCTCTGCTTCACGGATGACCATGTTCTTGACGGCCTTGAATTCTTGTTGCTGTGACAATGGTTTGTGTTCTCGTGGCGTGTCTTTGTAGTACCGCTCCAACTCATCCCGCATTCGGTTCCAGTGTTCATAGCACTCCGCCACCTCCGGGAGTCTGGCCAGCTCATCCACGATGGCATCCACCTGGGCCTTAACCGGCTTTTTGAGATAACCGTACACCTTCTTGCCCTTGACCTCCGACAGCATTCCGGCCAGCGTTTCCATCTGCCCGGCGATGACAGGACTGTCGCAGAGTCCGGACTTCATCTCTCGGATGAGACGGCCCATGGCCTCTATTGCCGCGTCCCGTACCTGCTGATAGGTCAGATCCTTCTCTTGATAGAGGGACAGCAGCTCATCCTGGAAGATGTCGTTGGACAGCTGGGAGCGCATCTGCTCGATGCCTTTCTCCGTCAGATAGCCCTGCCTGGGATCGGCAGACCAGGCCATCATGTGGATGTGAGGGTGGTGCTTTTCATCGTGGAAGGCGGCCCGCCAGCGAAAGCTGCTGGGCGGGATTTTCATGGCCGCCGCCAGTTCTGTTTGATGGGCCAGCAGCAATCTGCGCCAGCTCTCGCCGTTTTCGTAGCCCAGCCGTGCGGCGTCCTCCCGCTTCAGGGAGTAGATGAAGGTCCACACCGGACCGGCGTGTGCGTTGATCTCCTCCATGGTCTGCTCCAGATTAGCAGCACCGTCCGCTGAAAACAGGCCGTGAGAGCGGGGACGCTCCGCAATGTACTCCAGGTAGCCACCGCCTGCCGTGGGTTCCATCAGTTCCACGCCATCTCGGGTGGCGATGTACTCAGCGTAGTGTCCGCCGCCGCTTCCCGGCTTGATGTAGCCGGACTTTTGAATGAGACCCTTCATTCCTCGATCCTCTTCTGAAACCGAAACGCATCCTGGAAATCAATTTCCCCGTTGGTCTCTTTCACATTTTTTACGCAGCGTACCCGAAGTTTTTGCACCGTATCCAGGTCGACATTGGTACCGCTGGCGAACAGATTCGCCATCAGATCCTGGTCCACTGCCTGCTTGAAGAGCAGATGCCCCATGCGTTTTCCAAAGGCACCCAGCTTTCCCTCCAGCACATCAGAGAGAATACGAGGCAGATATTCCTCCGCGTGTTCCGTGTCCAGGTAGCCGGAATAGAACTGGATCGCCTTTTCGATGTACTCGTTTTTGGTGGAGCAGTTGTCCGCCTGGTAGTGATGTTCCACATTGGCCCAGGCCGATTCACTCAGCCACACCGAGTGTTTCTTCTTCAACTCTTTCATCGCCAAAATCGCCTCCTTTTCTCATCAGCGCCGCCTGAAATCCCACAACAGCGGGGATTCAGGCGATTTTTTACAAGAACAGCGCCAATCTCAAAGCCTACTGGCCGAAACAGCGCCAACTTCAAATCCCCGAAACCGCCCGCACTGCGGGCGGATGTGACTGCCCGGGCGCACAAAAGCGCCAGGGGTTTCTCCTGCTCCTCGTCCCTCCGTGGTTCCTGTTCCGAAAATCCGGCCCAAAGCCGTCCAAAAGCCCTCGGTAGGGCAGGGACTCTGCCCTGTCCCCAGGGAGGGCACACAGCCCCTCACAGGCCGTTACACGGGGGGATTTGGCGGCCAGTCTCACCGTCTTTTGGCTTGGAAAAGACAGTGGCGAAATCCTCGGGGCCGGACACCAGATGCAGGCTGTGCATGACCTGATACAGAATGAGTTCATACACGCTGAGAGAAAAACTGCTGTGTACTTCTGCCTTCTTCTCCTTGGCGAAGGCACGCTGCTCCTCCGTGAGATCGCCCCGCTGTTCATCACAGAGAAAGAGCATCACCGCATTTTCATCCATGGTGTCATCATGACTTTCGTTGTACCGGTTGATGATGTACCACTTTGTTTTCACGGTGCGCCGGGCGGCGAGCACAGGGGTGTGCTCGATGAGACTGTTAAGCATTTGCATCAGCATTGTTTGCACCTTCCTTTCTCTCCAGCGCGGCCAGGCGCTTTGTTACCTTCTGCCGCTCCAGTGCCAGGTCGGCCTCCTGGAACTGCCGCTCGTAGTACTGGTTGATGGACATCTGGATGGGCAGGATGTGATAGAGCAGACGGCCGTTGCGCTTGCGGCCGTCCCTGGTAATGACAGAGGTGTGCTCCGTGCGGATCAGCGATCGCTCCTCCAGCTCCGCCACATACTTTCTCACTGTGGTCACGCACATGCCAACGCCGTCGCCGATCTCCCGGTAGCTGAGCAGACACTGATAGGTCCTGCGGTCCTCCCGGCGCAGCAGGAAGCTGTACACCGAGATCGCGCCCCGGGACAATCCCAGATCGTAGATCTCATTGGGCAGCGGGAAATAGTTTTTGATGGGATCACGCTTGGGCCAGTTCTGCTTTCTCATTTGGCACCTCCAGACTGCTCCTCCGCCCACTGAATGAACTTCTCTTTCGGTACCACCATGCGGCTGCCCACACGCAGTACCGGAAAACCGGGTTCGTGCATCACCTCATAGGCGGTGGAGATGGACACGCCCAGCACCTGCGCCAACAGATTCGCGTTGAGAAACAGCGGCAGGTCGTCATAGCTTTTACAGACTGACATCTTCATTTCAATACCTCCGATCATTTTTAATGCAGAGAAAAATTGTTCTTGCGTTTCGGAGGTCTCTCTGATAGACTGAACACAGTTAGGGCTGTGTTTTCCGAAACGCGGCGGGCCGTTGAACTGTTGCAGCAGTTCAGCGGTCTTTTTTGTTTCTGTCCGGCCATCACCATACCTGTTCCTGCCCTGCGGCCTTGTTTGACACACACAGCGTTTTCTTCCCCCTGGTACGCTCAGCTGTTTGTCCGCGACAGCGTCATGGCAGTACTTCCCCGGTGAGTATCGTTTTTGGTGATGGGTATTTATTTTTCAAGGTGCAGTTGCCCTTCCGGCTGCGTTCATTGTAAAATAAAAAGAGAATCGCTTACATCAGGAAGTGATCTTGAAAGGAGGCGAGCAGATGGCAGATGGAATGACCGCATTGCTGCTGAAGGCAGAGGATAAAAATAGATGGTCCGTGACCCTGCACCATGCAAACGGCTGGGAGATTGCACTTCCCGCCGCAACTCCCGCCGAGTATCTGATCGCCGCTTCGGAGATCGATTACAGCGCGTACCGCCGGGAGATCCGAAACCTGCGGGAACAACATCCTCTGCTCGAGGAGCGGCTTGAGGTTTCGATGGCAGACTTTGAGGATTTTGTCGCCGAGGCACTGCTGCTGCCAAGTATGCTCCGGGACATCGATCCGGTGGGTTACTTTGTACTGGGGCATTTGTTGGAGCAGTCCCTGCGGCAGGAAGATGACGGCAGTGCGCTGTTCCTCCTCAATGCCGCGGCACAGCTGCTTCAGATTCTGGAGGAGCCCATTCGGGCTCAGGTGTACTTACGCAACGCACTGGAGATTGCCTGCGACGGCATGGAGCGGGCCACGCAGCAGGAGCGGTATGAAAAACTGGTTGAAACTTATCCGGAGCTAAAATCGTTGTGTGATCCGATCCTGCTCCCGAAGGAGCCGGGAGAGCACCCGGTCTATGCCGCCTACTCCATCTTTGGATTGCTGGCGCTGCAGTTTGCCCTGTACTTTCATCAGGACAAACAGCGTATTGCCCGCTGTGATTACTGCTGGCGCTATTTCATTCCCAAGACCAGAAAGGAAACCCACTACTGTGACCGGGAGACGGACGGTTTTCCTTGCAAGCAGAGAGGTTCCCGCTTTAAACGCAACCTGGACACGGAACAGGACGAGGCACTGCTGGTCTATAAAAAACTACGGGATCGCATGTATGCCCGTATGCAGCGCTACATCACTGCTCTCCCTGAAAACCGGCAAGACCTGATTCCCATGGACTACCTGCAATATGGAGATTGGAGCGAGAATGCCCGTCTGGCCCGAATTGACTATCTGGACGGAAAGTTGACTGCGGAGGAATTTCTCCGGAAGATCGACACCATGCATGATCTGGAGGACTATTCCGTGGGTGCGGCGCAGACTTCGCCGACGGAAACAGCCTGGCAAAGAATGGTGGCTGACGATATCGGCTTTGACCCGGAACTGCACTACCCGAAAGGATTTATGCTGCTGGATCTCAGAACAGACGATCCCAAATGGCAGACCTTTTCAGCGGACGATCTGCGGCGGAAGTATCAGGAGGGTCACCAGAGTCTGCGTGAAAAATACGGAAGGAAATGACAATCAAAATGTCCCTTCACCTTACAACGGACATTTTTGAGACAATACACAACCCTCATTAGAAAAAATTTTTGAAAATATGCACGAGAAAATAAAATGAGCCGGCGGGCGCTTCATACCGAAGCGCCCACCGGCCTTATTCTTTGTATAGGCGATGTAGATTTTATTCCGTTTACAGGCTCCCGTCCCCTTTGTTGCCGCCAAACTCACAGCCGTACTGATGGCCCTTTCCGTAGTACCAGCGGCCATAGCGATAGCCGTAATGGGGCGGACAGTTGGCGCAGTCACCGTCGCAGTGTCCGTCATGCTTCTTGTTGAGATGACCGGCGACTGCCGCTCCGGCTGCGAAGGCTGCCAATGCCGACAGCAGGCCGCCTTTCTTTTTCGGACGGGCAGCAGAGGATGCCGCTGCCTGCCGCCGGAGTTCTTTCACATCATCAAACACATCAATGCGTGACCGCCTGGAGATTTTTCGGAAGGAGAAATCATCAATCATCAGGTAGATCTCTTCCAACTGCTCCCGGTTGAAGGGAACCGTTGTCTGTTCCGCCATTTTGCTCAGGAGGGACTGATCCACCATAGCCACCATTTCCAGCACCTGCTCCGGGGTGAACCGGACACCGGCAGAGAAGGCCTTTTCCAAAAATTTAGCGGCAAAGGCACTATCCACAAAATCGAGTTCCTCTGCGATCTCCCATACCTCGTCTGCGGGACCATAATCGGACAGGCGATAGGCGTAGCTCTTCTGGGTGCTGGACGACCAGTCATAAAATCCGTCGTAGTATTCTTCCCAGGTCAGTTGCTTCATGCCGGACACCTCGTACTGTTTTCTTACGGCTCGGTTTCATAGGGACAGGTATTGATGCCGCCGAACTCATAGATATTGGTGTAGCCCAACTCGGCCAGAGTGGATGATGCGGTCTTGCTGCGGTTTCCGCTGCGGCAGTAGACCAGCACCGTAGAGTCCTTCCCAGGGATCACCTCAGCGGCAGTATCTTCATCAATGGTACCCACCGGCAGCAGGACAGCGCCGGGGATGTGCCCGCTGTCATACTCGTCCTGCTCACGCACATCCAGGATGATGACCTCCTGGGAGTCCATCATCTCTTTGGCTTCTTCCTGGGTGATCTGCTGGTAGGAGCCGTCGGCGGAATTTCCGCCGCATCCAGTCAGTAACAGCAAAAGGGAAATGAGCAGGGGTAAGATTCGTTTCATTTGAGTTCCTCCAGAAGTTTGGCAGCAAAGGCCCTGTGCCCCTGCTCCGTGAAGTGTACGCCGTCATAGGCAAGAGGGATGTCCCATCTTCCGGCATCGGCAAAGCGGATACCCATTTGCTTAGCCAGGGTTTGACAGAGCCGGGCGAAGGCACGGGAGTCATCAATGAGCTGCGGGCTGGGTACCCATGCTCCCAGGGCCACCGGCGGCGGTGCGATCAGCAGGAGCTTGTTTCGGTCTAATGGAACAGCCGCAAGGAATCGCTCCAATCTCTCAGCAGCCTGCTGAGGACTACATCCTTGGAGCAGATCGTTGGTTCCCAGCATGACGATCAGCAGATCTGTGTCAGCAGGGAAAGCGGGAGTGGCGGACGGAATCTCGCGGCCGTTTTGTCCCATGTTCGAGATCGTCCATCCGGTTTCCGCAGCCAGGATATCCACCCACCGGTTGTCCCCGTCATAGCGCCCGCCGAAATAACCTCGGGGATCGTATCCGTAGGTATTGGAGTCGCCGAAGCAGATAACGTTCATCTTGCCCTTCCTCTTCTCTGTATGGTGTCAATGTTCTATTAACTGTTGGAAACTGCCGCCAACAGCGCCTGCTCCATGCGCTCCTTCTCGCCGCTTCCATCCGTCCGAAGCCGCAGCAGCGGAATCCCACACAGCTCAAAAATCCGGTTTTTCTTTTCATCTCTGCCCGCCTGGATGCTCCCTTCGGCATGGAAAGCGGCACCGTCTACTTCGATGGCCAGCAGAGGCGATTTGTCCATGCGGCGGAACAAGAGAAAGTCCACATGGGTCAAGGGATTGCGGGCGTACACAGTTTCTTCCTCCGTCAATATGGAGTAGTCTTTCACCAGATTGACCAGGGACACATGGGCTGCGCAGTCCACAAAAGAAAACTCTGCTTTTTGAAGGATATTCTGGATCACAGCATAGGCAAGATTTTCCGAGTCGTATTCTGAAACTCGCCCGTGCTTTTTCAAAAAGGCCCGCCGCTGCTCAGCGTACCCCTGATAGAGCAAATCGAAAACGGAGTACACCGCGCTCTCAATCACCGCACAGTTGTTGTACTCAATGTAGCGGGCCAGATCGCCGTAGTTGGTTCGGTCATTCTGCGGGTCCTGGGAGGTAACGACGGTCAGGGACTTAACTGCACGGGACACCGCTACATTCAGCATCCGGGGATCATCCACAAAGTCCGTAATGACATTGTCCACGGAAGTCAGGACGATGGCATCTTTCTCCCGCCCCTGGAATTTATGGACGGTAGCCACTTCCAGTCCCTTGCCCAGTTGGGTTTGGATCGCCGCCACCTGGTCTCGGTACGGCGTGATGATGCCAATACTCCCATATCCCTGTCTTTCCAGGCTGGGAAGGACCTCCTGTCGGATCACATCAATTTGTCTCTGGTTCAGATGGCCACGGGCGTGGTTGCCGGGCGCTGTCCGGTACATGGTCAGGACATCCGATTCTTCATGGTCCTCTGTCATGACGATGAGTTTCCCGCCATAGAATTTCTGGTTGCAGAAATTGATGATCTTGGGATGGCAGCGATAGTGTTCCCGCAAAAGGACAGTAGGAGCCTCTGGCCATGCAGCAATCGCAGAGGAGAGCAGACTGTGGGCGGAGAAATGGTAAGTCTCCGGGAGAGAATACTGTTCCCAGATTTCCTCGCTTTTATGGATATTCTGGCTGTCCAGTACATTGGGAAGCTGCTGGAGATCGCCTACAATGACGATATTCCTGGCGCTGGCGAAGGCCAGTACACCGGTGGCCAGATCCACCTGAGAAGCCTCATCTACGATGAGATAATCGTAGGTATGTTCAAAGTTCAGGGTGCCCTTGATGGAGTAGGTCGTGCTCAGGATTACCGGATATTCTCGATTGAATTCCTGGGATCTTCCCCGGAAATCCCGCGTTTCAAAACACTTGCGGGCCTCTTGCCAATGGAACTTTTCACTCAGTTCTGCCCGGAATAACCGCAGAGACTTTTCCGTCAGTTCCTCCATCTTTTGGTCAAAGGCATACTGCTCCAGCTTTTTCTCCAGCTGCGCCCGCTCTTCCATCAATTCCCGCCGGCGCACCACATAGAATTGCCGTTGGAGATACGGGATCACCAGTTCCGGTGTTTGGAGGAACACTTTCAGCGCACTGCGGTTGAAGCGAAACAGGATGCATATCTTCTGGAGCAGGCCCAATTTGCTCTGCTGCTGAGCATGCTGTTCGTACTCTAACCAGAGGGACAAAATCTTTTGAGAGGAGAGCCCTTTCACCTCATCTTTGGGCGCCTGGGCATAGGTGCTGTAGTACTCACCGAAATAATGCTGCTCCGGTGTCAACTGCAGAAGTTCCTGCTCAATGGCGGCAATGCGGTTCTTCCCGTTGAGCATCTTGCTGAGTTCTTTGGAGAGCCCCGTCACTTCCTGGTCCAACTGGGACTTCTCCTCCGGTTCCAGAACCCATGCCGACATATCGGGATATCGGCCCGTCTGTGCCTCCAGAAAGTGATCCTTATTGGCACGGCTCCCCAGAAAAGCGGTCAGGAAAGAAAGGCCCTTTTTCTCCAATTTTTCCGCCACATTCAAGGTGGCGGAGTTGTTGTTGGAGACAACGGCCACGGTCTGGCCGTTTCGGACCGCATTGGCGATGATATTCAGAATGGTCTGTGTCTTTCCGGTACCGGGAGGCCCCTGGATAATGCTGACTTGGGAGGAAAGGGCGTTCTCCACCGCTGTTTTCTGGCTCTGATTCAGGCCAAAGGGATAGATGACTGCCTCGGGAAGCGCCCGCACCGCAGGCTTCTTGGAAGAATCCAGGTAGCAGGAGAGAACGGTTGCGTCGCTGACACTTTTGACCCGCTCGTACTGGGCACTCAGGATATTGAGACCGCCTTCGGCTACCAGACTAACCGCCGCTGCCGTTTCTTTGAAATATTCAAAAACACCAGCCTGTTTCTGGTTTGTGAGGCAGTTTTTCTGAAGTTCCACCTGGCTTTTGGGGTATGTAAGAGCTGTTTTCCCAGTTCTGAGGAACCGATAAAAGGGGCCAAAATCCAAAATCTCATCGACCTGCGAAAGAGGATTTCCGTCCACGGTAATGATAAACTGCGTGGGATCAATTCGGCTCTGTACTTTTAGGAGCTGCACTTTTTCGGCACGGTAGCGATACGTTTTAGGGGAAGTGGCATAGACCACCTCGCACATGCCGTCCTGGAAACGGAAACTGGCGACGGAGTCAGTCTTATCCTGCCCGTTGATCAGGAGCATGTATTTTGGGCTATCCATCGCAGACCTCCTTTCGCCGTTTCGCTGTACGCTCTTCATGATGACCGTATATTGCTATTTTGAAGGCTGGGACGCTATATCCAGTAACTCTCTTACCGCTTCAACCATAGCAATCGGAGAATCCAAATGCAAGGTCTGCACCCTGACCAGGCTCCCGCTGGAAGAAGAATAGCAAAAAGGAATTTTCTGATCTGCTATTGCCTCACAATCCGGATAAAGCAGCACCGTCTGTTTTGCCGCATATTCTTTCTGGTATGCGTACATCTGGTACATATCAGCCTGTGAGATTCCGTAATTGTGCCACTGAGGGGACAGAAGTTTCCACTTGGTGTCTAATACGGTCTTTTCCCCGCTGTTCAAATCTTCAATCACCAAGTCTGGCCGCAGGGCAAACTGTTTTTGAGGCAGTTCAAAGAGATATTTACCTTTTGCCTGCACATAAACACGATATTGCCTGGAGTCCAAATTTTTCCGCAAGACCGCCGCCACATAGCTTTCAAACACGCGCTCCATGGGGAAAAGAAGGGGCAGGGCGGCCTGCCCGCCGGAAAAGGCTGTAAAACTCTTCCCCTGCAAAAACACCCGGCACAGCTCCAGAAGCCGCTGGTAGTCTGCCATAGAACGGGATTGCCCGCAGCGCAGGAAGTCCTGCTCCACATTTTGGGATACCGGGACTTGCTCCATGACAGATAGCACGACCCGAAGATCCCTGCGGTTTTGTAGATCTGTGGTGTGCCGCTGCAGGTAGAGCGCTGTGGACTTCACCAGGCGGTTTTCCGGACAATCCACGCTGAATACATCGTACTCCACGAAGATCCGTTCCCGATGCAGCAGGTTTTTTCGAATATGCTCTGAGAATACGATTTTCCCACGGACACAAGTTTCGTTGTCCTGCTTTGTCGTATAATCCGATTTCAAGCCGCGTTGAATCAGCCGATGGGCCTCGTCCAAAAACATACGCACGAACAGGTCCAGCAAACGCATGCGGGAAGTATTCAAGTGGGCAGTGCGAAATGTCTTGAATGGGGCTTCCTGAACTGTTCGAAGCATGGTGAGAAACACCTTGCGAACAGCTTGGTCACTGTTGTCCCCTGCCAACGTCAGTTTGGGCAGAATTTCAATCTCTGTTCCGTCTTTGGTAGTGATCACTCCCACATAGTTTTTGGCGGTGATCACTTTGCCCACGCCGGGCCTTGCACTCAGACTCATCAACTCCAGCGGCTGGGTACTGGAGCCTTTCTCCCGATTGGATAAAATAAACTGCTCCAGCTGATCGAAAGCGTGTTCCGGCAAAGAGATCATACCTGCCCGCGGCGGGCCATTCCGGGTAAACCCCATGTATTCCCGAATGGTATATTGTTTCAATGGAGTTCACCTCCCAATGGACTGCGCCAGTCAGAGATTCCGGTACACTTCTGCATCAAAGAATGCATCTGGATTGATGCGGTATGTGGGGTTTACCTCAAATTCAAGTTCTGTACCGAACAAGCTCTGCAGATCGGCTGTTTCCACCTTGAAAAATCGCTGACGATCCGGACGCTTTTTATCCCCCAGCACAAGGCAGATTTTCTCATAGTCGTCATAGAAGTACTCCTGAAGAAGCGGAATGACTTTATCCCGGAAGATCTCACCCAGGGTCTGGATGGACGGAGACTGACGCAGAGGGGTAAAGAAGGCATGTCCCAGCGTATGCTCCCGGTCAAACAGCACCTCGATCCGGCGGTTCAGCGTCGTAAGCAGGCCGCTGACGGAAATACCCTCGACTTCTATGCCATTCAGGATGCCGCTGTCCGGCATCATCTCTACAAAGCTGAACCGGCGCCGGAGGGCGGTATCCAGCAGAGCGATGGAACGGTCCGCCGTATTCATGGTGCCCAGCAGATAGACATTATCCGGAATCCCGAAAAGTTTTTGAGAATACGGCAGTCTGACTTGTAACTCCTCACTTTGGCCGAGACGTTTGGAGGGTTCAATTAATGTGATCAGTTCTCCAAAAATTTTGGAAATATTTCCACGATTGATCTCGTCAATAATAAATACATAAGGCTTTGTTTCTACCGCAGTTGTCGGTGTAAAGCCATTTTTCTCAAGGACTTTGATGACTTCAGCTGCGGTGGTATCCAGCTGATACACCGTAGATTGAACCAGGGATCGAGATAATTGAAACTCTTCAATATCAATTTTTTTGCCCTTCAAAAGCCAGTTTACTTTTCGGGAACGCTTATAGTGATCTTCATTTGGGAGCCATTCCGGATCACCGGTGATAACGCCGATGGCATCAATGGTTCGGGCAGAATAGCAAGAAAGGACAATATCTCCTAACTGCATCCGGTTCAGAAATGCGTTCAGCACATATTTTCCGCCAACAAAGTAATTCGTTTCGTCTGTGACGGTTTCGCCATACTCATCCCATCCAATGCGAATACAGTTGTTTTGCATGCAGGAGTTACGCAGCGGATGCCCTCCTGTACCACCGAGAGAGACCTTCCATACAGAAGGCGTGTCGGAAAAGCCGTAGGGGGATTGTTTAGCATCTGCGATTGGGATCTGTGCTTTCAAGCAAAATGCTTTAAATACACCCTTCGTAATCTCATATTGGATCTCACCGGCCTCTTCTTCGTTTTCGCCGAAGAACTTGGGACGAATTCCCTCGATAAAATCTTCATACCCAAAAGACTGGTGGAAGGTAGTGAACTCAATCCGCCCATCCTGCCGGTACTGCCGATACCGCTCCAAGACCTTTTCGTGGTTTTCTGCCTGGATATCTTCCAGCGATTTCCCCTCTATGATCGCCACAGCATAGTTGACGGTCTGGTAGGTCTTTCCCGTCCCAGGAGGGCCATAAAGAATTGTGTTCTTTGCAAAAGGCATCGGTTTTTTCACCTCTATCTGCGGCAGACGTTGTAATGCATCTGCTAATTCATCACGAAGTTTCCAGGAGTATGTACCAGGCTGATCCTGGAGCGCTGTACGGCCCACAAACAAAATCGGCCACCATTTCTGATCGTTGTTTTCATTCTGAACCAGGGGGCACCCCGTTTTTTCCTGCACTCTCCGGGCAAGCTGAACCATACTGCCGTTATAATGAGCAGACGTATCCCCTAATCTTAGACTCAGCTGTTTGCAGGTCGCCTCTCCGCCTGCCTGTTGAATGGCTTTCAGAATTTGCAGATTTTCCACCGTGCAGACTGTTCTGTCCGCAAGAAGTCCCAACCACTGTTCCGTGTTGATCTCCGGATCATACTCTGCCAAGGAGGGCCAATAATCGCTTTTATTCAACTGGCTTCCAAAGTAGACGATATCGTCGGCTAACAGATGATGTCCATCGTCCGGATAATATTCACGCCCCAACTCGGCTCGCTTGATCTGGAACATATTCAGCAGTTCGCTGTCCTGTTGGACACAAGCAAGGACCCGGTCAGCCACCTCCTGATAGGTAAGTACATTCTGGGGATCTCCCATTTTGCAGGTGGCCTGTAAATCTGTCTCAGCCAGAAAAGCTTTGAGTTTCCCGTATTGATAGAGGAAATACCGGTCGGGCTGCGCAAAGAACAGATAGGTGCAAATGGTGCGGTCCCCTTGATAATGCTGTTTCATGCTTTCTTTGAACTGATATTTGGCTAACAGGGTGTCTGCACTTTTCTCAAAATTCTGAATTTCTTCCACTATATCTGCTTGAGGGGCCAGAAGTCGCTGAAACATGTCCCAAACCGTATCGGGTTCTTTTTCCGCAAAAAATGTGATCATCTTGCGTGGAAAGGAGTAATTGGTGTCCATCAGATTGCCCGCCTGTGCCAGAGATTCCTTCAGCATTTCAGCAAAATCTGATCTCCCCGGATTCCAATGCTCCTGGAAACACTGGACGGCCCGCCACTTATATGCTTCTTCTGGAAACCATGCGTCAAAGGATTCTTTATATTGGCTGACAACACGGCGGATGGGATCGGCAGACAGCTCCCACGCTGCCATATCCAGAATCCGATAATTCTTGAAAGAGAAATTAGCATCCCGGAAAGTTTTGATTTTCCGGCAGTTATCTATATAACTTTCCAATTTTCCGCGGGATTTCAGCTCAATTCCCAGTGCGGCAAAAATATCCTCACTGCCCACATTGCTGTTGATGACCGGGAAGGTAAGCGGTTTTAGGCAGTGCAGTACCACAGAGGCTGCAGCGGCCTGCATTCCACGAAACGATTTCGTCAGCACCGATACGGCACGCTGGAACATCTCCTCATCGTCCGTCATATCCAGAAGATCTACGCACATCCTGATAAAAGTGCGCACGGATTGGATATCTGTCTTGCCTTGGAATGAGTAGAACCCAGTACCAAACATTCCAATATGGCCTGTGCCGGAGACGGCTTTTTCCTGGTACTTGTACACGCCGGCATCCGCCCGGTTTTTCAGGTCATCAATCAGATGGTCCAACTCTTGTTTACGCACTTCGGACAGATGTGTCGCATGGATAGGAGCATACTTTGCCACACGCTGTGGGAGATCCTTCAAGGCAGCATCAGCCAGGGCGTGAATTTCTTCCACTGTAAACGGAGTTTCTTTTTCTTCGTTACGCTTCTTTACAATTTGCAGATGTTTCTCGATCCATCGTTGCTTTTCCATCACAAACCGCTGAATATCATTGTCCTTCATCTCCAGCGGTACTCGGGCAACAATACGCAAATCTTTTTTAACTTCAATCGCAATTGTCCGTCGTTTAGAACGAATAATTTCAAGTTGTTCCATCATTTCGTCAGCCCAAAATCATATTGCAAATAATCCGGCAGACTATGCTCCATTACCACATCAAATAGGTATGTGCCATTCCCGGTTTCTGTTTTACGGCAATTATGTAGCGTCCCTTTTCCTACATAGGTGAATGGTAGAACGATGCCGTTTTCACTGGATACCTTTCGAATAAACAAATGGGCATAGCTGCTGGCCCTTAGCTTTGCTAAATCAGACACGGGAAGATGCGCCATAGATTCCCACTGAAATACGTCTGGTTGCAAAAATTTATCTTTGTAGTTGAGTTTATCTGCTTCCGGCAAATCCTTTTTCAAAGAAGCAAAGATTACTACATAGTCATCGTAGTAGTAGGTCCCAACGGCTGTATAGCCGGGATTTTTCAGCAGCTTCAGCTGCACCTGATCCATACGGTAGTTCTGCCACAGTTTGAAGCCAGTCTCCTCCCCGTTGTCGGCATAATAGCGGGTGATACCATAGGTCAGGAGGTCATCCACATACTCCTGCAACTGATCATCCAATTTGATGCAAAGAGACAGAGTATCGTTGCCGCTGGTGACAACCTTCAAAAACTGCAAAGCGTGTTCCAGCTGCTCTTTTCTGTAACCAGGGATCTTTTCCGACAATTCCTGATCGAGTTCTTCTATCCTGCTGGTACCGTTCATGAGGCAGCGGACGATCTCAAACTCATGGAGGCGCACCAGAGGGAGCAGGCCCGAAAGGTATCCAATGAAAGCCGTCTGTTCTTCGGTAAATACCGGCAGATGTTCTTCTCCGATCCCTGTCAGGAAATTGTAATAACAGCCCGTCTTTTTGCCGCCAATTTTGATACTCATGAAGCGGATCAAATCCGGGGCGCAGTCGTTATTCAGGTAGTCCATGTGCCGCGGGTAAAATTCGGAGCTCATATACTTTTTGAAGTTAAAATAGTCCTGCTTCAGGTACTTGATGGCATTGAAGTTCTCCTGGTCAATAAAGTCCAAAATTTCTTCTTTACTCAGATCATCAATACGTATCTCTACACCGTACTCAGAAAGCCCGAGTGCTACAAAATCATCCCGCACCAGAGAGGCCATCAAGCGCTTCTCCACAACAAAGTTTTCTGCCAAAGAGGACAGTGCAAATGCGATCTGCACACTACGTTTATAGCTGTTTCCGATGAAGTCCAGCACTGTTACATAGGGTTTGTTATCATATTTTCGCAAGCCACGGCCAAGCTGTTGAATAAAAATGGTGGAGGATTCGGTGGGGCGCAAAAAGAGAACCATATTTACGCCGGGAATATCCACACCTTCATTGAGAATGTCCACTGTAAAAAGAATTTCCAGCGAGGCGCTGTCGCTTTGCAGATCATTATAGGCGCGGATTCGTTCACCAATGTCATTTCGCCCTGTCAGGTAGGCAGTATGATATCGTTCCCCCATCACTTCACTCATCATACGGGCATGGGTGACATTGCGGCAAAAGGCAAGTGCCTTCAGCTTACCTTTCGGACGATGGGCTTCAATTTGTTCCGCAATAAATTCACAATGCTCATCATTGGCCATCTGTGCAATTAAGCGCCGCTCTTCTTTGGCAGTCAGGCCATAGTCCACCAGAGAATCACGGATGCCATAGTATTTGAATGGGACCACCAGATCGTTGACAATCGCATCTCGAAGCCGCAGTTCATAGGGTACATTCTTATCAAACAGCTCAAAAACATCCTGGTTGTCCATCCGCTCCGGCGTAGCGGTAAGTCCCAGCAAAAACTCCGGCTCAAAATAAGCAATGATTTTCTTGTAGGTCTCAGCTGTAGCGTGATGACATTCATCAATAATGATGTAGTCAAATTCGTCTTTACGAAAGAGCTCCAGTGTTTTGCACATGGTAATATTCGTAGCAAAGACAAAGTCCGCATCGGATTCCTTACTGGTTCCACTGTATATGCCGTAGGACACGGCGCTGCCAAACACATCCTGGAATGTTTCCAGTGATTTTTTCAGAATAGACCCCTCATGCACTACATAGAGCAGACGTTTGGGATTGAAATTCAGTGCGTCAAAAGCTGCCAGATATGTTTTACCACTGCCTGCCGCCGCAACCACCAGTGCTCGATTTGTACCTACTGCCCGGTAGCGATTCAACTCTTTTAGAGCCTTGCGTTGCATAAAGTTAGGCTTTACAAGCGCAGCTGACAGGTCATAATCCATATCCCACCGCTCAATTGCAAAATTCAGCTTGTTGGCATACAGATTTAGAATTTCTGAATTCAGTAGATGAGTAGCATTCCACTTATCTTCAAATTCCTCCATGGCCTGTCTATATACAGCATCATCCTGCACCACTACATCCCACTCAATATTCTTGAGCAGGGCATACCGGGTAATGTTTGAGGAGCCTACAATGACCTCTTGGTGATCGTTAAACGCGAACAGATATCCCTTGGAATGGTACCCAAGCGTGGCATAACCCGAATCATGAAAACACTCATAATCCAGATGGCACTGGAAATTAGGACAACGCCCCATGAGCGAGAAGAAACTTTTCAGTGACTCAAGATCCGTGAAGTTTTGATAGGTGGAAGTAATGATACGACCTCTACACCCTCGCTCCACAGCAGCCTCTATATCTTTGAATAACAAAACCAGGCCAGCTTTTTTTATAAAGCTGACCGAAAAACAAAAGGAAGTACACCGGCGCAAATTATCCTTGAGTTTTTCTAAAAAAGTGGTTTCCGTATAATTCGTTAGAAATTGATTTGTCATACTGGTGCCCCCAGCTTCTGGTGTGTTCCATGTCCATCAAAACATTTGAAATAGTACATTTTATGAGCAGACCATACGGACAAGCAAAAATGCTCTGCCATGCGGCAGAGCATTTGGTTTATACATTCGTGCCGCCAAGGCTACTTCCAACACCTGACAGCGTTGTGTCTAATAATAGCACATCCAATAGAGATTCGCAAGAAAATCATGTCTTCATATAGTTTTAGTCTCTCCATAACATAGAAGAAGGGCGGTTTCTGCATCTGTTGTGTTTGCAGTTATGTTACTGCACAATCAAAATAATCAGGCTGTAGAACGTACATCTACTGGAGTTCACTGGATTCTAAGTAGATGAGATGAGTTTTTCTCGTATCAAGCTGTATTCTTTTTGCTTTATGGTGTAGAAATTGAAGAATCTTGCCAAATAGAGTCCTTGACATTTTTCGATAAAACGCCTATAATTAAGTCAAACTTTGCAAGGAGGTGCAGCATGCACACAGACATCATTTCCTTTTCTACTGACTTGGTTTCCAAAGTCGTTCGTTGCGTAGAAGATGCCGTTGGCGATGACATTCAAGCTGACATCCAGCGGAATGACCTTCAAACACGAAACAGCGTTCCTTCTCGCATCTGGGATTTCTTGAATACAAATGTTGTCAAGGCTCTGGATATAGAGGATTGCACTATCGCAAAAGCACATCGTGGCCCGTGGGAGATGTTAGTGATTTTTGAAAAATCCACACAGTGCATACTCACCTTTATGCGCGAAAAACGATTTGCGGAATTGCAGAAACGGCAACGGCAGCGCAAACGGATGCACTATATTGACATGATGGCTCGCCAGTTTAATCAAGATCTTCTGATAGACCAACAGCAGCTCTGTCTAATTCCTCACCAGTTTTCTGATGAAGAAAGGCTTGCGGAGTTAGTGCAAACGCTGTTACGTGATTTAGGAAGCGACGCCGATCTTGTTCGTCACCATGTCCTTGTGTTATTTGATACAACAGGGTATCGTCTTACGCATATCCGTGCGGTTATGGTCACTCCCTCCCTGGATATTGCCCGGGGCAGCGAACAAGACTGGTCTAAGTACATTAACGCAGACGAAAGTATTGTCGTAGAGAAGGTTTCCGATCCTACAGCACCGGAAAACAAGCCGGGACGTGGACTCTCTCTTACAGCGAAAGCCATGGCTCGCAAGAAAGACAGACCTGAGAGAAAGGATACAAAAATTTCTTTCCAAAAGGATGGCTAATAGATTAGCCATATAAGGATCACCAAAGCAACACCCTTATATGGCTTTCTGAAAGTACAGATACTTAGCCAACCAACAATTACTGTTTTGAAGAGGAGCACCCCATATGAAAGCCCAGTTTAATGGTGAGCGCTTGAAAAAGGCACGCATATATAGAGGGTTAACTGTTGCCGAATTAGCAGAGAGAGTCGGTTGTCAGCGCCAAACCCTCTCAATGTATGAGATTTCTAAAAGCCAGCCAACAGGAAAAGAACTCGTTGAACATTTATCACGTGTGCTTAGATTTCCTGTTAAATTCTTTTATGAGCATCCAGTATCCAGTGCAGAGAGTACAGTATATTTTCGGTCACTTCTTACTACCAGCAAGAAATACCGCAGCGAACAGATTGTAAAAATGAGTTTTCTTTCTCAGATATATTCACTGTTACAGGATTACATTTCTTTTCCAGTATATGAACAACCTGCTTTCCCAGAAGGTATTACTCCTGAAGAAGCTGCCTATGCATTAAGAGACGCATGGGGACTTGGTCGTGGTCCAATTGACAACATCATATCTCTTGTGGAACAACACGGTATTTTAGTCACTTCTTTTTCTACAAGCACGGATGATGTTGATGCGTTTAGTCAGCTTGTAGGGACATCTGGCACGCCAACCTATCTTATCGCATATTCCAATAATAAAACATCTGCTGCACGGATTCACTTTGATATTGCTCATGAACTCGGACATATTTGTCTACATGAATGGAGCGAAGATATTGAAGACCTTTCAAAAGAGGAATTTAAGCGCAGAGAACGTGAAGCAAATGATTTTGCGGCAGCTTTCTTGCTTCCAGAAGATACCTTCAGAAAAGATGCAGAAGCTGGCCCACAGACAATCGTTTATTACAAACAGCTCAAGAAGAAATGGAGAGTTTCGATCGCGGCAATGATTCGAAGAGCTGAAAAGCTTGCCGTAATCTCTAAAGAGGACTATCAGTCGTTGATTAGAATCATGCAACGGCGTGGTCAAAGGAAAGAAGAACCGCTGGATGATGTACTTATTACAGCTTCCCCGGCACTGTTGAAAGCATCCGTTATGATGCTGCTTCAGGAAAATGTTTTTACTGCTAAAGAGTTTATGGATGAATTATCCGTAGAATATGGATTGAGCATTGACTCAACAGAAGTCGAGTATTTGCTGGATCTGCCGGCTGGCACGTTATCTGCTTCAAAAATTCTCGATTTTCCGGCAATTCAGATTAAGCGCAACAAATAATAACTGTACTTTACTTTGTAGTAAAACCTGAACGGAGAAGGGAGGTATAATACTTATGGCCAGTGTTTATTGGGAACGACTTATACGAAGAGTACTTGAATTATCTACAGCAAATGATTGGGATACTGCTGTAACGGAATGGGAAATTGCTGATTGCGAAGAAGATGATACTCTGAGTGAATCCTGCGTTTGTGGCAAGGAGCATTTATACTATCTATTTACCATTGAAAATGTCGTAAATGGGAATACTCTATTTCCCATTGGAAGTTCCTGCATTAAAAAATTTGGTCGAGAAGATTTGGATGACGAAGTGGCAGTTCGAGAAAAGATGTTCAAACTGTATCATGCAGTGGAAAATAACCAGTTTATTTCTCTTTCTCCAGAGTTTTTTTCGCGAAAGATTCTAAAGAAGCTGTATGAAGATGGAGCGTTTGATTGTGAATACAATGGTTACGACGGATATGACGATTATGAGTTCATTTTGAAAATGTTTAACAAGAGAGATAAATTCTCCATCACTATTAACCAGGAAAAAAAGATCCGAGCTATCATTGTTGCTTCAATTCGTCCATATTTGCATGATCAGTTAGCGGGAAAGATAAAGTATTAATATTGTTTTGGAATATTCCATTTGAATTCAGGCAATTACTATAATCAGGCTGTATTCTTTGTGTCAACGCCGGACGGAAAAAAATCTAAAACGCCGGACAGAAAATGACCCAAACGCCGGAACTCCGTCCGCCGGTCAGTTATCCGCCGGAAGCTCAGCTGGAGGAAC
>NZ_NFHG01000020.1 GCF_002159265.1 Flavonifractor sp. An82 | reverse complement strand
GCACTTTATGGGGTATCTGAAAGGGAAGAGTAGCACAATGCTGTATGAGCAATTCGGCGAGCTGAAATACAAGTACCGGAACCGAGAATTTTGGTGCAGAGGGTACTATGTGGACACAGTAGGGAAAAACGAGAGCCGAATTGCGGAGTATGTGAGGAACCAACTAAAAGAGGACGAGATGGGAGAACAACTGAGAATCCCATCTAACAGCCCGTTTACGGGCGGCAAGTAGCAGTCCTTACGCAGTTGGCAGATCGTATTACGCGTTGTACGCGTCCGCGAGGAACAAAGGGCTATGCCCGCATAGTGACAACCACCAGCTTCGCTGGTGGATGTGTTCATTTTTGCTTGCATTCCAGGAACTGCTATGGTATACTTAACATCAATAAACCATAAAGGAGACGGTGAGCCCTCGTGGACGAACCTCCGCCCAGTAACAACTGCATGACAGAATCAATGGAACGGGACAGCCTTACTCTCAGGGAGAGATAGGGTTGTCCTTTTGCGCGTTCCAAACAAACTTAAAAAGTTGGAGTGATTGTTTTCTTATGCCTGACAGTTCCAGTTTAACCATGGTAGTCATCCTTGTGATCCTCGTGATCCTGTCCGCCTACTTCTCCGCTACGGAGACGGCCTTTACGTCCCTCAACCGCATCCGTCTCAAGAGCAAAGCGGACGCCGGCAATCGCCGGGCGGCTCTGGCCCTCAAGCTGGTGGAGCAGTACGACAAGCTGCTCTCCACCATACTGGTGGGCAACAACATCGTCAACCTGTCTGCCTCCTCTCTGGCCACCGTGTTCTTTACCGAGGGACTGCGCCTGCAGAACGGCGCGGTGATCTCCACCGCCGTCATCACCATCGTGGTGCTGGTGTTTGGTGAGGTCTCCCCCAAGAGCCTGGCCAAGGAGTATCCCGAGAGCTTTGCCATGTTCTCCGCGCCCATAATGCGCATTCTGATGACCATTCTCACCCCGGTGAACTTCCTGTTCAGCCTGCTGAAGAAGCTGCTGTCCAAGGTCTTCCATAAGGAGGGGGACAGCGGCATCACCGAGGAGGAGCTGGTGACCATGGTGGACCAGGCCGAGAGCGAGGGCGGACTGGACCAGCATGAGAGCAAGCTCATCCGCTCCGCCATCGAGTTCAACGACATGGAGGTGGATGAGATCCTCACCCCCCGTGTGGACATCGTGGCGGTGGAAGATACCGACTCCATGGATGAGATCGCCCAGGCCTTTGCCGAAAGCGGCTACTCCCGTCTTCCGGTGTACCATGAGGACATTGACGACATCATCGGCGTGATCCATGAGAAGGACTTCCACGCCGCCCGCTACCGGGGCCAGACCGACGTGAAGGCCATTACCGGCCCCATGCTGTACACCACCGGCAACACCAAGATCTCCGAGCTGCTGCGGATCCTCCAGCGGGAGAAGGCTCACATGGTCATCGTGGTGGACGAGTACGGCGGCACCGAGGGTCTGGTGACCCTGGAGGACATTGTGGAGGAGCTGGTGGGCGAGATCTGGGACGAACACGACGAGGTCATTGAGGAGTTCAAGAAGCAGGAGGACGGCAGCTATCTCATCTCCTGCTCCGCCGACCTGACCGACCTGTTCGACCTGTTCTCCATCAAGGGCGAGTGCGACGCCAACACCATCTCTGGCTGGGTCATGGAGCAAATCGGCCGCATCCCCGAGGAAGGCGACCGGTTCCAGTCTGACGGCCTGGACGTTACCGTCACCAAGGTGGACCACCGCCGGGTGCTGGAGATCCGGGTGGAGGTGCTCCCTGAACCGGATGAGGAGAAAAAGGAGAAGGGAAAAGACCAGTGAGCAATCCCAATTTGGCCCTGGCGGTGGAGCTTCGCCATCAGCTCCACGCCCATCCGGAGCTGTCCGGACAGGAAATCTGGACCAAAGCCCGCCTAATGGAGTTTCTCAGAGAACATACTCATTTGGAGCTTGTGGACCGGGGCGACTGGTTTTATGCCCTGTGCCGGGGCAGGGGAGAGGGGAAGATCGCCTTCCGGGCGGACTTTGACGCCCTGCCCATTGAGGAAACCTGCGACCTGCCCTACCGCTCCCAGTGCCCCGGAGTGTCCCACAAGTGCGGCCACGACGGCCACAGCGCCGCCCTGGCTCTGCTGGGGCTCACCCTGGAGGAGACCGGAGCGGACAGGGACGTGTACCTGATCTTCCAGCCCGCCGAAGAGGTGGGGGGCGGAGGGGAGGCCTGCGCCGCTCTGCTGAAGGAGGAGGGCATCGGCGAGGTGTACGCCTTCCACAACATGCCCGGCTATCCGCTGCATACGGTGGCACTACGGGAAGGGACCATGAACTGCGCCTCCAAGGGTGTGACCTTCCGCTTTGAAGGGGTATCCACCCACGCCAGCACCCCCGAGCTGGGCCGCAACCCGGCCCAGGCGGTGGCGGGCCTTGTAGCTGCCCTGCCCGGCCTGACCCGACGGGAGGACCACCGGGGGCTGGTGATGGCCACCGTGGTCCAGATGGACGTGGGAGAGCCTGCCTTCGGCATCTCCGCCTACCGGGGAGCCCTGCTGCTCACCCTGCGGGCCCAGTATCAGCAGGAGCTGGACACCTTGCAGGAGCGGCTGACCGTGCTGGCCCGCCAGGCGGCAGACCGGGACGGCCTGAAGCTGACCATGGAGGAGCAGGATGTGTTCCCCGAGACTGCCAACCACCCCGCTGCCGTAGAAAAGGTAAGGGCGGCGGCCCGCCGGCTGGGACTGCCGGTGGTGGAGATGGCCGAGCCCATGCGGGGCTCGGAGGATTTTGGCTGGTACCTGCGTCAGGCGGAGGGAGCCATGTTCCTGCTGGGAGACGGAGAGGATCATGCTCCCCTCCACAGTGTGGACTTTGATTTTCCGGATCCCTTGCTGGAGACGGCCTGCAAGCTGTTTCAGGCCCTGATTTAAGCCATACATATCAAAAGACGCCCTGCAGTAATCCGCAGGGCGTCTTTTCGCATTCTCAGGTACGGGTTCGCTCCCAATAGGCGGCCATGCTCTCTCCAGGCTGACCGGTGACCTCATGGGAGAGGTAGGAGGCCAGTTCCCCGCCGGGCGTCCAGGACCGGGCGGAGGCCTCGTCAGGGAATTCCACCTCGGCGTAGAAGAAGCCGGTGTCCAGCTGGGGGTCCACCGAGTTGACCTCCAGGGTGAGGCCGCCGGGCAGGGAAAAGCGGCGCTGCTCCTTTTGGATCATGGGCTTGTTCAGCATAGCTTTCAGACGGTGGTAGTGGTCGGAGGTGAGCTCCAGCTCGATCTCCTCCCGCACAAGACCGCCTTTGCCTTTGAAGCACAGGACGTAGGCGGTGGAGCCTCCCACCACCGTCTCCCGGCGGATGCGGATGGCGGGACGGACGGCAAAGTAGCCCTGGTCCATCTCCAGAACGGTATTGGGAGTCAGGTCAGGCCAGCGATCCACCAGCCAGCGGCGTTCAATCTCCATATTTGATCCTCCTCAGAAGGGCAGGGCCACAATGGCGGGCACCAGGATGGGTACCGCCAGGGAGAGCACTACACCGGAGGTAAAGGAGTAGATGGTGATGCGCTCGTGGGTGGCACCCACCACCACGGGGAGCACCGTATCCATGGCGGCGGCACCGGGCAGGGCGGCGCACTCCACGTAGCCTACATAGCGGGCCACAAAGGGGATGGCCAGAATGGAGAAGATCTCCCGCATGACATTAGAAAGGAAGGACACTGCTGACACCGACAGGGAGTAGGGAGCCAGCAGGGTGGGGGCCAGGGAGTACCAGCCCATGCCGGCGGAGGCGGCAATGGAGTCCTTGACGCCCAGGGGCAGGAAGAGTCCCGCCAGAGCGGCAAAGACCAGGGTGCCCAAGCATACCGCCACCGGCACCAGCAGCACCTGGAAGCCGGCGGTTTTGATGTCGCTGACAAAGGTGCCCTGCTTGCCCATATCCATGCCTACCATAAAGAGAAGAAGGTAAAGGCCGAAATTGATGACGGTGCCGCAGTGGGCGGTGACGGCAGAGGGAAGGACGAAGCGGCCCGCCAGCATACCCAGTACCACCGCAATAACGATCCACTTGGTCAGGGAGTTGTCTGCTTTGCCGGCGGTATGGCCCTCCTCCTGGGTGGTCTGGGCAGTGCCCTGGGGGAGTCCCACATGGTCCAGCTTAAGAACAAATCGCCGCAGCAGCGTCAGGAAGAGAATGGAGCCAAACATGGCCAGTACTGTAATCAAGAGGGCTGCCAGGCCGATCTGCCCCAGAGAGGCGATGACCTCATCATTGGCACCCAGGTTTACGCCCAGGGTGACAATGAGGATCATCAGAGCCACAAACTGCAGCTTGCCGACCCACACCAGAGGACGGCTGCGGACGCCGGGCCGGGAGCCGATAAAGGCTCCCGCAATAACCAGAGCGATATAGATGGCCAGGTTGCTCAGGGTGCTGAGGGTGGTATCCATATCCATCGATCCTTTCCAATCAAAACATTGAAACAAAAATCCCGCAAAAACGCGGCAGTGCCATTCTAGCATATCTATTTTGGAAAGTCCACCCCGGAAAGACAGTGTGTAAATGGGGATAACATACAGATCAGATAAAACTTGATGGTTTAATTGTGGTACTGAAATTTTATTTTCTGTCCCCAAATTCGGGGAAAGATTTTTCCAAATTGCACAAAAAGCGGCGGCGAATTTTGGCCCCTGTACCTCAATTTCCACTTGCATCTCCAGTGTAAATGGGGTATAGTTTGGGTGAGCAAAAAAAGTATTTGGGCAAAAAATTTTTTGTGAGGTGATTGGAATGGGTACACCAAAAACAAAGAGCGCTGATACCGTATTTCAATGGAACGGTATCCCCCAGCCGGGTCAGTTGATCCCCCTGGGCCTCCAGCACGTGGTGGCTGCGGTAGTGGGTATCATTACGCCTGCTATTCTGGTTGCCAATACCTGTGGTCTGAGCGAGGCGGAGAAGACCCTGATGATCCAGGTCTCTCTGATCCTGACTGCTCTTGCCACTCTGCTTCAGCTTTTCCCCATCTTCCGGCGCATCGGCTCCGGACTGCCCGTCATCATGGGCATCAGCTTTGCGTACATTCCCACTCTCCAGGCCATCGGCGCGCAGTTTGACATTGCGACGATCCTGGGTGCTGAGATCGTGGGCGGCATCGTGGCCATCGTCTTCGGCATCTTCGTCAAGTGGATCCGCCCCCTGTTCCCGCCCCTGGTCACTGGCACCGTCATTTTCACCATCGGCCTGTCCCTCTATCCCACCGCTGTCAAGTATATGGCCGGCGGCGCCGGCACCGAGTGGTTCGGCAATGTGAAGAGCTGGGTGGTGGCCCTCATTACCCTGGTGGTGGTGGTCATCCTGTCCAACTTCACCAAGGGCATCTTCAAGCTGGGCGCTATCCTCATCGGTATGATCGTGGGCTATATCGTGGCCTACTTCGTGGGCATGGTGGACTTCTCCAGCGTGGGCACCTCTGCCTGGTTCGCTCTGCCCGAGGTCATGCCCTTTGAGATCAAGTTCGTTCCCTCTGCCTGCGTGTCCCTGGCCATTGTGTATGTGGTCAACGCGGTGCAGACCATCGGCGACCTGTCCTCCACCACCATGGGCGGCATGGACCGTATGCCTACCGATAAGGAGCTGTCCGGCGGTATCATTGGCCAGGGCATCATGAGCATCATCGGCGCCTTCTTCGGCGGCCTGCCCACCGCTTCCTACAGCCAGAACGTGGGTATCGTCACCGTGAACAAGGTTATCAACCGGGCTGTCTTCACCCTGGCTGCCGGCATCCTGCTGGTGGCTGGCCTGGTGCCCAAGTTTGCTTCCCTGCTCACCACCATTCCCCAGTGCGTCATCGGCGGCGCCACCATCTCCGTGTTCGCCACCATTACCATGACCGGTATCCGCATGATCACTGAGGGCGGCTTCACTCCCCGCAAGAGCTCCGTGGTCGGCCTGTCCGTGGCTCTGGGCGTGGGCATCACTCAGGTGTCCGGCTGCCTGGCCGGCGAGGGCTTCCCTGAGTGGGTGAACACCGTGTTCGGTTCCTCCTCCGTGGTGGTCGCCACCATCTTGGCTATCATCCTGAACCTGACTCTCCCCAAGGAGAAGCAGAGCAAGTAAGAAAAACGAGACCCGGCTCCCACGGGAGCCGGGTCCTCACTTATCCGGAGAAAGAAGCGGGCTGTGTAGAACACAGCCCGCCCCTGCCGGAAACTTACTCTTTGGCTTCGTCGATGTAGCTGTACAGAGTGTACTTGGAGATGCCGAAGAATTTGCACACCTTGTCGCCGCTCTTGGTGATCAGGAAGGCACCGGTGTCGTTCAAAAATTGCACGGCTTTCACCTTGTCTTCCTTGTTCATCAGCGCCACCGGCTTGCCTACGATTTTCACGCTCTGCTCCATCAGCTCATCCAGCAGATCAGAGACGTTGCGGGAGATGGCCTCCGGCTCCTTCTCCTCCTTCTCGGTGGCGGTGAACTGCTTGAGCGCCGTCTCCATGGCCAGCATCAGGGTGATGTCGTAGTTGATGCCGAAGATCCCGATGGGGGTGCCGTCATCATCCCGGATGTAGATGGTGGTGGACTTGAGGATCTTGCCATCCTTGGTGCGGGTCAGATAGCACAGGTGATCCTGAAGCTGATCCCGGTTGCCCCGCAGTGCCTCCAGCACCACATGGGACGGACCGTCCCCCACCTTGCGGCCGGTGACCTGGCCATTCTCAATGGCGACGATGGAGCTCTCCGGATCGTTGGTGGCCAGATCGTGGACCACCACTTCGCAGTTGGGGCCAAACTGACTGGCGATGCCTTTTGCCAGCTTCAGCAGGAATTGCAGGGTAGATGCCTCTGGCATGTCGATTCCCTCCTTACGTGGGTCCGCGCGGGGATGCACTATGTAAACGCAGGGGTTTCCACTGATTGGAATGCAGCCGCCCCGGCGTCAGACTCCCTTTGATGATCGCTTTTATTGTACCACATTCCGTGGAAGATTCAACTGATTTTGAATGCCTAAAAAATTTTTTGTTTTTCAAACAAAAGTGTTGCATCTCCGTGCGAATTGTGGTATGATAGAGCCATCGAAGGGTTTAAACTATAGTCAATATTTACAAATTTTCATATGAAAAGTTGTGGCTGCAACGGAGTGCTTTCGCGCACGGGCTGGATGGACCTTGGGTTCTGCTGAGGCTGCTGCCGCAACCTCTGAAAAGCCGAACTTCAACTGTCCATTCCACCAGGAATGGGCAATTTTTTTACGGAGAAATGAAAAACGAAAAGGAGGACTTTATTATGCTGCTGGTCGGAAATGGCAGACTGATTACCCGGAGTGAGGAGCTTCCCTATCTGGAGGACGGCGCCGTCGTTCTGGACGGCGAGGTGGTCAAGGAGGTCGGCTCCCTGGCCGACATGAAGGCCAAGTACCCCGACGCCGAGTTCGTGGACGCCAAGGGCGGCGTCATCATGCCCGGTCTTATCAATGTCCATACCCATATTTATTCCGGACTGGCCCGTGGCCTGTCCATCAACGGCTTCAACCCCACCAACTTCTTTGAGGTGCTGGACGGCCAGTGGTGGTACATCGACCGCCACCTGACCCTGGACGGCACCCGCGCCTGCGCCTATGCCACCGTGCTGGACTGCATCCGGGACGGCGTGACCACCATCTTTGATCACCACGCCTCCTTCTGCGAGATTCCCGGCTCCCTCTTCGCCATCAAGGACGTGTGCAAGGAGCTGGGTATGCGTGCCAACCTGTGCTACGAGGTCTCCGAGCGGGACGGCCAGGAGAAGTGCGACCAGTCCATCCAGGAGAACGCCGACTTTGCCAAGTGGGCCAAGGAGCAGGACGACGACATGATCAAGGCCATGTTCGGCGGCCACGCCCTGTTCACCATCTCCGACAAGACCTTTGAGAAGATGGTCAAGGCCAACGATGGCATGACCGGCTTCCATGTCCACGTGGCCGAGGGCATGAACGACGTGTACGACTCCCTGCAGAACTACGGCTGCCGGCCCATCAACCGTCTGCTGTACAACGGCATCCTGGGTGAGAAGACCATGCTGGGCCACTGCATCCACGTCTCTCCCGCCGAGATGGACATCATCAAGGAGACCGGCACCATGGTGTGCAACAACCCCGAGTCCAACATGGGTAACGCCGTGGGCTGCTCCCCCGTGCTGCAGATGTACAACAAGGGCATCCTCATCGGCCTGGGCACCGACGCCTACACCCACGACATGCTGGAGAGTCTGAAGGTCCTGCTGCCCATGCAGCGCCACAATGCCTGCATGCCCAACGTGGGCTGGTGTGAGGCCACCGGTATGCTCTTCCAGAACAACGCCAAGATCTGCTCCCGCTACTTCAAGAAGCCTCTGGGCGTGCTGAAGCCCGGCGCCGCCGCCGACGTCATCGTGATGGACTACAAGCCCTTCACCCCCTTCTCCGACGCCAACATCGACGGCCACATGCTCTTCGGCATGATGGGCAAGAACTGCCGCACCACCATCATCAACGGCAAGGTGCTCTACAAGGACCGCGAGTTCGTGGGCATTGACGAAGACAAGATCAACGCCTGGTGCATGGAGCAGAGTAAAAAACTGTGGGGAGAGCTGAACCACTGCACTTACTAAGAAATCCCCCAAAAGTAAAAACAAGATGTAATTCCGAGTTATAACGATAACTGGAGGTTTTGATTATGAGCGATATTATGCGTCCCATGCCTTTTGCCCACCTGATGAGCTGGATCCTGAGCGAGTACAAGAGCCAGGGCTCTATCTTCGGCGTATCCAAGCTGGTCAAGCATGCCGATGGCAAGGCCCTGCCCATCTTTGAGGAGAAGATCGAGTCTCCCTACGGCCCCGCCGCCGGCCCCCACACCCAGCTGGCCCAGAACATCATCGCCGCTTACGCCGCCGGCAGCCGCTTCTTTGAGGTGAAGACCGTTCAGGTCATGGACGGCGACGAGCTCTCCAAGTGCGTCAACAAGCCCTGCATCACCGCCGCCGACGAGTGCTACAACTGCGAGTGGTCCACCGAGCTGTACGTGCCCCAGGCCTTTGCCGAGTACGTCAAGGCCTGGTTCGCCTGCAAGCTGCTGGCCAAGGAGCTGGAGCTGGGCGATCCCAACGGCTTCGTGTTCAACATGAGCGTGGGCTACGACCTGGCCGGCATCAAGAGCGAGAAGGTGGACAAGTACATCAACGGCATGATGGACGCCTCCCAGACTGAGGTGTGGAAGGAGTGCATGGACTGGGCCATGGCCAACCTGGACAAGTTCCAGAACGTGGATGAGGCCTATGTGCGCGCCATTTCCCCCAAGGTGTCTGACTCCATCACCGAGTCCACCCTCCACGGCTGCCCCCCCGATGAGATCGAGCGCATTGCCACCTATCTCATCACTGAGAAGAACCTGAACACCTACATCAAGTGCAACCCCACTCTGCTGGGCTATGAGTTTGCCCGCAAGGCCCTGGACGGCCTGGGCTTCGACTACATCGCCTTTGACGACCACCACTTCCTGGAGGACCTGCAGTGGGAGGACGCCATCCCCATGTTCCACCGCCTGATGAAGCTCACCGGCGAGCGGGGCCTGGAGTTCGGCGTGAAGATAACCAATACCTTCCCCGTGGACGTGAAGGCCGGCGAGCTGCCCAGCGAGGAGATGTACATGTCCGGCCGCTCCCTGTACCCCCTGTCCCTGTCCCTGGCCGGCATGCTGTCCAAGGAGTTCAAGGGCAAGCTGCGCATCTCCTACTCCGGCGGCGCCGACATCCACTCCATCAAGAAGCTGTTTGAGGCTGGTATCTGGCCCATCACCATGGCCACCACCGTCCTCAAGCCCGGCGGCTATCAGCGCATGAGCCAGATCGGCAAGGAGCTGATGGACATCAGCTATGAGCCCTGGACCGGCGTGGACGTGGCCAAGGCCGATGCCCTGGTGAAGGAGTTCGTCACCGACGTCCACTACCAGAAGCCCATGAAGCCCATCCCCAGCCGCAAGATGGACAAGAAGGTGCCCCTCATCGACTGCTTCGAGGCTCCCTGCCGCAACGGCTGCCCCATTGAGCAGGATATCCCCGCCTACCTGATGAAGGTCAGCGAGGGCAAGTACGAGGAGGCCCTCCAGATCATCACCCACCGCAACGCCCTGCCCTTTATCACCGGTACCATCTGCTCTCACCGCTGCCAGGACAAGTGCATGCGCAACGCCTACGACGAGAGCGTGTATATCCGCACCCAGAAGCTGAAGGCTGCCGAGGGCGGCTTTGAGGCCCTGCTGCCCAAGCTGAAGCCCGCCGCCCCCGTGGCCGGCAAGAAGGTTGCCGTCATCGGCGGCGGCCCCGCCGGTATGTCCGCTGCCTACTTCCTGGGCCGCGCCGGTGTGGACGTGACCATCTTTGAGCGCAAGGACGCTCTGGGCGGCATCGTCCGCCACGTGATCCCCGCCTTCCGGATCAGCGACGCCGCCATCGACAACGACGTCAAGCTGATGAACGCCATGGGCGTGAAGGTGGAGCTGAATACCGAGGTCAAGAGCGTGCAGGAGCTCTTCGACAAGGGCTACACCCAGGTCATCCTGGCCACCGGCGCCTGGCACAAGGGCAGCGCCGGCATGGAGTACGGCGAGGAAATGAACGTCATCGAGTTCCTGGAGAAGGCCAAGAAGGCCCCCGAGAGCCTGAAGCTGGGCAAGAATGTGGTGGTCATCGGCGGCGGCAACACCGCTATGGACGCTGCCCGTGCTGCCAAGCGTATCCCCGGCGTGGAGAAGGTCTCCCTGGTCTACCGCCGCACCAAGCGCTACATGCCCGCCGACCAGGAGGAACTGGAGCTGGCTCTGGAGGACGGCGTGGAGTTCTGTGAGCTGCTGGCCCCCGTGGGCGTGAAGGACGGCGTGCTCACCTGCCACCAGATGGAGCTGGGCGCTCCCGACGCCTCCGGCCGCCGCTCCCCCGTGGACACCGGCAAGGTGGTCACTGTGGATGCCGACACCGTCATCACCGCCGTGGGCGAGAAGGTGGACACCGATCTGTACACCGCTAACGGCATGGAGGTGGACAAGAAGGGTAAGGCTGTGGTCAATGCCGACACCCTGGAGTCCTCCGTCAAGAATGTCTATGTCATCGGTGACGGCCAGAAGGGCCCCGGCACCGTGGTGGAGGCCATTGCCGGCGCTACCAAGGCTGCCCGTGCCATCCAGGACTTTGACGTGAACGTGTACGTGGAGAAGAACGTCAACGCCGACTACCAGAAGCCTCTGGCCAAGCGCGGCGACATCTGCACCGACTGCAGCAGCTGCGACGACGTCCGCTGCCTGGGCTGCGCCACCGTGTGCGAGACCTGTACCGAGGTGTGCCCCAACCGTGCCAACGTGGCCATCGCCGTGCCCGGTATGCGGATGCGCCAGATCATCCACGTGGACGGCATGTGCAACGAGTGCGGCAACTGCGCCACCTTCTGCCCCTACGACAGCCGTCCCTACAAGGATAAGTTCACCCTGTTCTGGAGCGAAGAGGACTTCGTCAACAGCGAGAACGAGGGCTTCCTGAAGCTGGAGGGCACCAAGACCCGCGTCCGTCTGGGCGGCCAGGTCAAGGAGTACGACGTGGCCGACGCCGGCTGCGGCCTGTACGATCCTCTGCGCAAGCTGATCTGCGCTGTGTACGACAACTACAGCTATCTGCTGAAGTAAGTCAATATCGGTCCACTGCCACCCCCCACGGCAGCGCGCATCGCCTCAGTGTTTACTGAGGCTTTGCGCGCACGTGGGGTTGCGGCGGCTGGACGCCCAAATTACAGACCGGACGGGCATATGTGGTCCCCGACCGGTATAAGGAGGAACCCAACATGGCACCGACCCAAAACAACCGCATCGCCATGGTATACTGTGCCGGCGGCAGCCGGGCCAAGCGCCGGGGCGAGGCGGATCTGTCCTACCTGGACTGCAGCATGGCAAAGCAGGCCTTTGCCGACGGCGTGTTGGAGTGCGCTCAGGGGTGCCTGGGCCTGGGCAGCTGCGTGGAAGCCTGCCGCCTGGACGCCATCCACATTGGCCACCACGGCGCCGCCGTGGTGGACCGGGACGCCTGCGTGGGCTGCGGCCTGTGCGTGGAGGCCTGTCCGCAGGGATTGATCCATCTGGTGGACGTGGACACCGTCATCGTGCCCCGCTGTTCCAACCAGGACGCTGGCCCTGCCGCCCGCAATGCCTGCGACGTCAGCTGCATCACCTGCCGGATCTGCGAGAAAAACTGCCCGGCGGCCGCCATCACCATGGTGGACAACCACGCGGTCATTGATCCGGAGCGCTGCATCTCCTGCGGCATGTGCGCGGTGAAGTGCCCCCGCGGCGTGATCGCAGACGCCAACGGTATCTTTACCGTGGCCGACTTTGCATAGGAAAGAGGAACCACAGATGAGCTATTCTTTTACCGTTAACGGCGTCCTCCGTACCACTGAGGAGGATAAGCCCCTGCTGCGCTATCTGCGCGACGATCTGCACCTCTATTCCGTCAAGGACGGATGCAGCGAGGGTGCCTGCGGCACCTGTACCATTGTAGTGGACGGCAAGGCGATCAAGTCCTGCGTCCTTACCACCAAGAAGGCAGTGGGGAAGACCATCCTCACCGTGGAGGGCCTGTCTCATGATGAGCAGGAGGCCTTTGTATACGCCTTCGGCAAGGTGGGCGCCGTCCAGTGCGGTTTCTGCATCCCCGGCATGGTGATGGCGGGCAAGGCCCTCATCGATCAGAACCCCAACCCCACCGAAGAGGACATCAAGAAGGCAATCCGGGGCAACATCTGCCGCTGCACCGGCTACAAGAAGATCATTGAGGGTATTTCCCTCACCGCCGCCATCCTCCGGGGCGAGGAGAAGATTGACCCCGAGCTGGAGAAGGGCGACATCTACGGCGTGGGCGACCGGGCCTTCCGCACTGACGTGCGGGGCAAGGTGCTGGGCAGCGGCGCCTACTGTGACGACATCGAGATGGAGGGCATGGTCCACGCCTCCGCCGTCCGCTCTCAGTATCCCAGAGCCCGTGTGCTGGACATCGACGCCTCCAAGGCCCTGGAGCTGCCCGGCGTGCTGGCCGTCCTCACCGCTGAGGACGTGCCCAACAACAAGGTGGGCCACATCCAGCAGGACTGGGATGTGATGATCGCCAAGGGCGATATCACCCGCTGCCTGGGCGACGCCATCTGCCTGGTGGTGGCCGAGGATGAGAAGACCCTGGCTCAGGCCAAAAAGCTGGTGAAGATCAGCTACGAGCCCCTGGAGCCGGTGCGCTCCATCCAGGAGGCCATGGCGGAGGACGCGCCCAAGCTCCATCCCAACGGCAACCTGTGCCAGCAGCGCCATGTGACCCGTGGCGACGCCAAGACCGCTCTGGCCAACTCCAAGTATGTGGTGACCCAGAGCTACAAGACCCCCTTCACCGAGCACGCCTTCCTGGAGCCCGAGTGCGCCGTGGCCTTCCCCTATAAGGACGGCGTGAAGGTGTACACCTCCGATCAGGGCGTGTACGACACCCGGAAGGAGATCTCCATCATGCTGGGCTGGGAGCCCGACCGCATCGTGGTGGAGAACAAATTCGTGGGCGGCGGCTTCGGCGGCAAGGAGGACGTGTCCGTGCAGCACCTGGCGGTGCTGGCGGCCCTGAAGGTGAATCGGCCCGTGAAGGCCAAGCTCACCCGGCAGGAGTCCATCAACTTCCACCCCAAGCGCCACTATATGGAGGGTACCTTTACTCTGGGCTGCGATGAGAACGGTATCTTCACCGGCCTGGACTGTGAGATCTACTTCGACACCGGCGCCTACGCCTCTCTGTGCGGCCCCGTACTGGAGCGTGCCTGCACCCACTCCGTGGGTCCCTACTGCTACCAGAACACCGACATCCGCGGCTTCGGTTACTACACCAACAATCCCCCCGCCGGCGCCTTCCGCGGCTTCGGCGTGTGCCAGAGTGAGTTTGCTCTGGAGTCCAACATCAACCTGCTGGCCGAGAAGGTGGGCATCTCCCCCTGGGAGATCCGCTACCGCAACGCCATCGAGCCGGGCAAGGTGCTGCCCAACGGCCAGATCGCCGACTGCTCCACCGCACTGAAGGAGACCCTGCTGGCCGTCAAGGACGTGTATGAGGCCAACATGGACCACGCGGGCATCGCCTGCGCCATGAAGAACGCCGGCGTGGGCGTGGGCCTGCCCGACAAGGGCCGCTGCAAGCTGGTGGTGCGGGACGGCATGGTGGAGCTGTATGCCGCCGCCTCCGACATCGGCCAGGGCTGCGCCACCGTCTTCCTCCAGGTTCTCTCCCAGACCACCGGGCTGCCCCGGCTGCTGCTGCGGAACATGGGCGCCAACTCCGAGGTGGCGCCCGACTCGGGCACCACCTCCGGTTCCCGCCAGACCCTCATCACCGGTGAGGCGGTACGCATGGCCGCTGTGGACCTGAAGGCCGACATGGATCAGGTGGGCGGTGACCTGAGCAAGCTGGAGGGCAAGGAGTACTTTGCCGAGTTCTTCGATCCCACCGACAAGCTGGGCTCCGACAAGCCCAACCCCAAGAGCCATGTGGCCTACGGCTTTGCCACCCATGTGGTCATTCTGGACGACGAGGGCAAGGTCAAGGAGGTCTACGCGGCCCACGACTCCGGCAAGGTGGTCAACCCCACCTCCATCCAGGGTCAGATCGAGGGCGGCGTGCTCATGGGTCTGGGCTATGCCCTCACCGAGGACTTCCCCCTGAAGGACTGCGTACCCCAGGCCAAGTACGGTACCCTGGGCCTGATGCGGGCCAATCAGATCCCCGACATCCACGCCATCTATGTGGAGAAGGATGAGCTGCTGCCCTTTGCCTATGGCGCCAAGGGTATCGGCGAGATCGCCACCATCCCCACCGCGCCGGCGGTCCAGGGCGCCTATTACGCCAAGGACCACATCCTGCGCACCAGCCTTCCCATGGAGAACACCTTCTACAAAAAGTAAGCTGACCACCCAAGCGCTCATACCCAGTTTCCCAGTATAGGAGGCCGCCGTCAGACCTTCCCGGGGGCCTCAGAGCAGCGGAGCAGACCGCTCCGCTCTGAGGCCCCTTTTTTGCTGATTTCAGGTGGAAAAACCGGTGGAAAAATCAGCCGAAACAGGCTGCCAAAAACGGCACCAAAAAAATTTTTAGCTTCTCAATATTTTTTTCAGATTTCCTCTTGACATCTGGAAAACAAGTGGTATGATGGTCTCAGAAAACAAAAGAAAGTTTGCCGGTAGGCAAAGAAATTTTGGAGGCGAGTGTTCGATGAAAGACCAGCTCAAATGGGTCCTCAACAAAATGCCGAAGAGCGACGACAAGCAGCTGGACGTCATGTCCCTGTCCAACGTTGCCAAGGCCCGCTTCTTCCATAGCTCCTTCCCCCAGTACTCCATCACTCCTCTGGCTCAGCTGGAGGGCATGGCCAAGTACCTGGGCCTGGGCGGCATCTATGTGAAGGATGAGTCCTACCGTTTCGGCCTCAACGCCTTTAAGGTGCTGGGCGGCTCCTTCGCCATGGCCAAGTACATCGCCAGCGAGATGGGCCGGGATGTGTCCGAGATGACTTATGACTACCTGACCAGCGAGGCTTTCCGCAAGGAGTTCGGTCAGGCTACCTTCTTTACCGCCACCGACGGCAACCATGGCCGCGGCGTGGCCTGGGCTGCCAACAAGCTGGGCCAGAAGGCCGTGGTACATATGCCCAAGGGCAGCGCCAAGTCCCGCTTTGACAACATTGCCAAGGAGGGCGCCAAGGTCACCATCGAGGAAGTCAACTACGACGACTGCGTGCGCATGGCCGCCGCCGAGGCCGCCGAGACCGAGCACGGCGTCATCGTGCAGGACACCGCCTGGGACGGCTACGAGGAGATCCCCTCCTGGATCATGCAGGGCTACGGCACCATGGCCAACGAGGCTTCCGAGCAGCTGCGTCAGTGCGGCGTGAACCGCCCCACTCACGTGTTCGTGCAGGCCGGCGTGGGCTCTCTGGCCGGCGCTGTGGTGGGCTACTTCACCAACCTGTACCCCAACGATCCTCCCAAGTTCGTGGTGATGGAGGCCCGTGCCGCCGACTGCCTGTATCAGGGCGCTCTGGCCGGCGACGGCTCTCCCCGCATCGTGACCGGCGACCTGCAGACCATCATGGCCGGTCTGGCCTGCGGTGAGCCCAACACCATCTCCTGGGACATCCTGCGCAACCATGTGTCCGCCTTCATCTCCTGCCCCGACTGGGTGTCCGCCAAGGGCATGCGCATGCTGGGCATGCCTGTCAAGGGCGATCCCACCGTGATTTCCGGCGAGTCCGGCGCCGTGGGCATGGGCTGCCTGGACACCATCATGTGCGACGACACCTACAAGGAGCTGCGTGACGCTCTGGAGCTCAACCGCTTCAGCCAGGTGCTCATGTTCTCCACCGAGGGCAACACCGATCCCCTGAAGTTCCGCCGGGTGATCTGGGACGGCGAGTATCCTACCACCGAGACTCCCCAGAAGCCCTACTAAGTGTGTGCTGACCGGGCTATTGTCCCGATGAAACCGTGAAAAATTTAGAAAATGGAGGTCATTACCATGGATTTTGAGAAGATCAAAGCTGCTGCCGAAGGTTATAAGGCCGACATGACCCGCTTCCTGCGGGACATGATCCGCATCCCCAGCGAGAGCTGCGAGGAGAAGGGCGTTTGCGAGTGCATCAAGGCCGAGATGGAGAAGCTGGGCTTTGACAAGGCCGAGTTCGACGGCCTGGGCAACGTGATCGGCTGGATGGGCGAGGGCGACAAGATCATCGCCATCGACTCCCACATCGACACCGTGGGCATCGGCAACATCAACAACTGGACCCACGACCCCTACGAGGGCTATGAGGACGACGAGGTCATCTATGGCCGCGGCGGTTCCGACCAGGAGGGCGGCATGGCTTCCGCCGTGTACGGTACCAAGATCATGAAGGATCTGGGCCTGATCCCCGCCGGCTACAAGATCATGGTCGTGGGCTCCGTCCAGGAAGAGGACTGCGACGGCATGTGCTGGCAGTACATCGTCAACAAGTTCTTCCCCTCCATCGGCGTGAAGAAGGAGCAGGTCGAGTTCGTCATCTCCACCGAGCCCACCGACGGCGGCATCTACCGCGGTCACCGCGGCCGTATGGAGATCCGCGTGGACGTGAAGGGCGTTTCCTGCCACGGTTCCGCTCCCGAGCGCGGCGACAACGCCATCTACAAGATGGCCGACATTCTCCAGGACGTGCGCGCCCTCAACGAGAACGACGACGCCGACTCCACCGAGATCAAGGGCCTCGTGAAGATGCTCAACCCCAAGTACAACCCCGACCACTACGAGGACGCCCGCTTCCTGGGCCGCGGCACCTGCACCACCTCCCAGATCTTCTACACCTCTCCCAGCCGCTGCGCTGTGGCTGACTCCTGCTCCATCTCCATCGACCGCCGCATGACCGCCGGCGAGACCTGGGATTCCTGCCTGGAGGAGATCCGCAACCTGCCCAACGTGAAGAAGTACGGCGACGACGTGAAGGTTTCCATGTACATGTACGACCGTCCCTCCTGGACCGGCGAGGTGTACGAGACCGAGGCTTACTTCCCCACCTGGATCAACAAGGAGAGCGCCGCTCACGTGCAGGCTTTGGTGGATGCCCACCACGCCCTGTTCGGCGACAAGCGCATCGGGCCCGACGGCGCCATGCACCTGCGCAACCGTCCTCTGACCGACAAGTGGACCTTCTCCACCAACGGCGTTGCCATCCAGGGCCGCTACGGCATCCCCTGCGTGGGCTTCGGCCCCGGTGCTGAGTCTCAGGCTCACGCCCCCAACGAGATCACCTGGAAGCAGGATCTGGTCACCTGCGCCGCCCTGTACGCCGCCGTGCCCGGCCTGTACAAGGAGGAGAACAAGACCGACGACGTGTCTCAGTTCCGCGCCGGCAAGACCAACAATAATATCCAGTAATTTCGTCCCATAAGGGGCGGCGCAAGCCGACCCTGCGGATATGAAACCCGTATCCATCCACCAACCGACTATATTTTGAAAAGGAGATCGATTGCAATGGACAAGACTCTGCAGATGTATATCGACAAGCTGAATGCCCTGAACTTCAAGGAGATGTATGAGGGCGACTTCTTCCTGACCTGGGACAAGTCCGACGACGAGATCGAGGCCGTCTTCACCGTGGCCGACGCTCTGCGCTACATGCGTGAGAACAACATCTCCACCAAGATCTTTGAGTCCGGCCTGGGCATCTCCCTGTTCCGCGACAACTCCACCCGTACCCGTTTCTCCTTCGCTTCCGCTTGTAACCTGCTGGGCCTGGAGGTTCAGGACCTGGACGAGGGCAAGAGCCAGATCGCTCACGGCGAGACCGTCCGCGAGACCGCTAACATGATCTCCTTCATGGCTGACGTTATCGGCATCCGTGACGACATGTACATCGGCAAGGGCCACACCTATCAGAAGGAAGTGGTCGAGGCCGTGACCCAGGGCAACAAGGACGGCGTCCTGGAGCAGAAGCCCACCCTGGTTAACCTGCAGTGCGATATCGACCATCCCACTCAGGCCATGGCCGACATGCTGCACATCATCCACGAGTTCGGCGGTGTGGAGAACCTGAAGGGCAAGAAGATCGCCATGACCTGGGCTTACAGCCCCTCCTACGGCAAGCCCCTCTCCGTGCCCCAGGGCATCATCGGCCTGATGAGCCGCTTCGGCATGGACGTTGTCCTGGCTCACCCCGAGGGATACGAGGTTATGCCCGAGGTCGAGGAGGTTGCCAAGAAGAACGCCGAGAAGTCCGGCGGCACCTTCACCAAGACCAACAGCATGGCCGAGGCCTTCAAGGACGCCGACATCGTGTATCCCAAGAGCTGGGCTCCCTTCGCCGCCATGGAGAAGCGCACCAACCTGTACGCTGAGGGCGACACCGACGGCATCAAGGCTCTGGAGAAGGAGCTGCTGGCTCAGAACGCCAACCACAAGGATTGGTGCTGCACCGAGGAGCTGATGGCCACCACCAAGAACGGCAAGGCTCTGTACATGCACTGCCTGCCCGCCGACATCAACGATGTGTCCTGCAAGGACGGCGAGGTCGAGGCTTCCGTGTTCGATCGCTATCGTGATCCTCTGTACAAGGAGGCTTCCTACAAGCCCTACATCATCGCTGCTATGATCTTCCTGGCCAAGGTCAAGGATCCCCAGGCCACTCTGAAGGCCCTGGAGGAGCGCGGCATCGCCCGTTGGTTCCAGAAGTAAGATCCTGAATTCCTAACCGACTTCCATTTTTTCCTTCCCTTCCTTTTGAGGCCCGTCCGCATAGGTCAACCTGCCTGTATCTGTGCGGACGGGCCCATTTATTTCAGCAACGGAATATTTTGGGTGGCACGAGTCATCCATATGACAAAATTGAGGTGTTTCTTATGGGCAAACGTATCGTAATCGCCCTGGGCGGCAATGCTCTGGGCAACAATCTTCCTGAGCAGATGATCGCCGTGAAGCAGACCGCCAAGGCCATCGTGGACCTGATCGAAGAGGGTCACGAGGTTGTGGTGGCCCACGGCAACGGCCCCCAGGTGGGCATGATCCAGAAGGCTATGGCCGAGCTGACCCGCTCCGATCCCGAGAAGTACATCCCCTGCCCCCTGTCTGTGTGCGTGGCTATGAGCCAGGGCTACATTGGCTACGATCTGCAGAACGCTCTGCGTGAGGAGCTGCTGGACCGCGGCATCAACAAGGGCGTTGCCACCGTGCTGACCCAGGTGGAGGTCGATCCCGAGGATAAGGCCTTCCAGAATCCCACCAAGCCCATCGGCGCCTTCATGAGCAAGGAGGAGGCCGACAAGATGGTGGCCGAGCGCGGCTACAACGTGATCGAGGATGCCGGCCGTGGCTATCGCCGCGTGGTGGCTTCCCCCAAGCCCCAGTCCATCATTGAGATCCAGTCCATCCGCGACATGGTGTCCGCCGGTCTGGTGGTGGTGGCCTGCGGCGGCGGCGGTATCCCCGTCTACAAGACCGAGGGTCATCACCTGAAGGGCGCCGCTGCTGTCATCGACAAGGACTTCGCTTCCTGCGTGCTGGCTCAGCAGCTGGAGGCCGACACCCTCATCATCCTCACCGCTGTGGAGAAGGTTGCCATCAACTTCGGTAAGCCCAACGAGAAGTGGCTGGACGAGCTGACTCCCGAGGAGGCCCGCAAGTACATGGGCGAGGGCCACTTTGCCCCCGGTTCCATGCTGCCCAAGGTGCAGGCCGCTGTGGAGTTTGCTGAGAGCGCTCCCGGCCGTTCCGCCCTCATCACCCTGCTGGAGAAGGCCAAGGACGGCGTGGCCGGCAAGACCGGTACCGCCATCCACCAGTAATCCAAACCATAAAAGCGCCCGCCCTGGAAGCATCCGGGGCGGGCGCTTTTTATGTATGGATGGGAACTGCCCCTGCCGGTTTGACCAGCAGGGGCAGTTGGCTTAGTTTTGGGGGAGAGGCAGGGTGACGGTGAAGGTGGAACCCTTGCCCACCTGACTCTCCAGACTGACGGTGCCGCCGTAGAGCTGGGTGATGTGCTTGACGATGGCCAGCCCCAGACCGGTACCGCCGTTCTTCCGGGCCCGGCCCTTTTCCACCCGGTAGAACCGCTCAAAGACACGGCTCTGATCCTCCTCGGGAATGCCGATGCCGTTGTCCTGTACTGAGATCACGGCCTTGCCATCCCGGATGGCGATGCGGGTGGCTACCACGCCGCCGTTTTCGCTGTACTTGATGCCGTTGCCCATGAGATTGAAGAGCAGCTCCTTCAGGCGGCTCATGGGTACTGCCACCGTGGCGGCAGCGCCCTCCACAGTGAGGGTCACGCCGGCGGCCTTGGCGGAGGGCTCCAGCAGGGAGGCGGTGTCCTGGGCGGCCTCCAGCACGTCGGAGCGCTCCTGGGTCTGGTCGATGGCCACAGACTCCAGCTCGGACAGCTTGAGGATGTCGTTGATCAGGTCAATGAGCCGGTCCACCTCCACGCCGATCATGGTGATAAAGCGCTTCTGGTCGGCAGGAGCGGTGACCATGCCGCTGGACAGCATATCGGTAAAGCCCTTGATGGAGGTGAGGGGGGTCTTCAGCTCATGGGACACATTGGCGGTGAACTCGCTGCGGATGCCCTCCGCCTTCTTCAGCTCGGTAACGTCAGAGATCAGGATGGAGGTACCCACCGCCTGGCCCTCGTACTGGCGGCCGGAGACGGGGGAGACAAACATCCGCAGGGAGCGGGCGTCCTCGGTGAGGGCGTCCACATCCAGCATGATGGAGGAGTGCTTCTCCTGGCAGTCGCGGATGGCTTCCCGGAGGCGGCGGCTGCGGGTGACCAGAAGAGCGCCGTCGTCCGGCTCATCCTCAGAGAAGCCGAACAGGGTGCGGGCGGCCCGGTTGATGGCCAGCACTTTTCCTTCGGTGTCCAGCAGGATGAGACCCTCGTCCATGCAGTCCAGGATCAGGCTCACCTTGTCCCGCTCATCGGTGATGGACTGGATATAGCCGCCCAGCTGCTCCATCAGCTTGTCGATGTAGCGCAGGATGGGGCGCAGCTCGTCGTCCGCCTGGAGGTTCTCCAGACCGGGGGTCTTTTTCCCATCCAGTACACCCTGGAGGGCGATGCCCACCGAGTTGAGGGGGGAGACGATGCGGTTGGCGGTGCGGCGGGCCAGCAGTAAGGCCAGCAGAAGGGCGGCCACAGATGCGATCACAAAGCCCCACACGCCGCTCATGACCAGGGTGTCGATGGAGGACAGGGGCATGGAGGCACGGCCAATCATGCCGTCGGCGAAGCGCTTGGCCACATAGAGCATGGAAGTGCCCAGGGTATCGGACTGGCGGACTGCCTCGCCCCAGCCGGTGGCTTCAGCCTGGGCCACCTCGGGACGGCTGTTGTGGTCCTCCAGGGTGGAGGCGTCGGCATCGGTGTCCGCCAGTACGGTGCCGTCGGTATCGATGATGGTGAGCCGCTTGTCGGGAGCGGCAGCATGGAATTGCTGGGCCAGAGCATCCGGCTCGGTGATGGCGCTTTGGGCGTCCATCAGCACCAGCAGTTCCTGCAGGGTATTCCGGGCGGCGTCCATTTCGCGGCTGCGGAACATGAGTATGCCCACCACATTGGAGATCAGCAGAGCGAACACCACGGTGAGCAGGGTTGCGCCGATGATTCGTTTTTTCATAGTTTTCTCCTCTCGCGCAGGTAATGGGAAAACGGGCGGACCGGCCGCCCGTCACGGCATTTTATATCCCACGCCCCGGACGGTGGCGATCACATCCTCGCCCAGCTTCTGGCGCAGGGCTTTGACGTGCATATCCACGGTGCGGGTCTCGCCGGTGTAGTCGTAGTCCCATACGGTCTGAAGGATCTCGTCCCGGGTGAGGGCCACGCCACGGCGGGCGCACAGCAGACGCAGCAGCTCAAACTCCTTAAAGGTGAGTTCCACCAGCTTGCCGCCCTTGCGGACCTCCCGGGCGGCAGGGTCGATCTCCAGGTCCCCGCAGGTGAGGACCTGGTCTCCCCGGCGCTCCGTCCGGCGGAGCACCGCCTTCACCCGTGCCTGGAGCTCCATAATGCCGAAGGGTTTGACCACATAGTCGTCGGCACCGTTTTCCAGGCCGGATACCCGGTCCATCTCGGCGGAGCGGGCGGTGAGCATGATCACCGGGGATTCCGATGTACCGCGGCCCTCCCGCAGCCGGCGGAGGATCTCCAAACCGTCCATGCCGGGCAGCATGATGTCCAGAATGAACAGCACCGGCGGACTCTGGTCCGCCTCGCCCTCAAACATGGCTTCGCCGGATTCGTAGGGCCGGACGGTATAGCCTACCGATTGAAAATAATAGCGGAGCATCTCCCGGATGCTCTCGTCGTCCTCCACCACTACGATGGCTCTGGTCATGGGATCACCTTCCGTTTCGTATTGAGGTGCGTCAGGCCTGGGGCTGGATCTCACCGGTGACGCAGAAAATGGCCCACTGGGCGATATTGACCGCGTGGTCCGCGATACGCTCCAGGTACTTGGCAATGATGATCAGGTCGATGGCCTGGTCGGCCTCCTGCCGGTTCTCCACAATGAGCTCCACCAGCTCGCTCTTGATGGTGCGGAAAAGCTGGTCGATCTCATCGTCCAGGCTGACCACCGCGGCGGCAGCCTCGGTGTCCCGGTTGACGTAGGCGAAGATGGCGCGCTTGACCATGACGCCCGCCTTCTGGCTCATGGTGCGGATGTCCGCCAGGGTGCCGGTCTGCTTCTGCTCGGTGAGCAGCAGGGAGATCTCAGCGATGTTGGCGCACTGGTCGCCGATGCGCTGCAGGTCGGTGACCATCTTCAGGGCGGCGGAGATGGTGCGCAGGTCCCGGGCAACAGGCTGCTGCTGGAGCAGCAGGCGCAGGCAGCGGTTCTCAATGTCCCGCTCCATCTCGTCCATGTGGCGGGTCGCTTCTATGGCGGACTTGGCGGCGGTGTCATCGCTGGAGGCCAGAGACTCCACCACCACGTCGATGGCGTCCTCAGCGGCGGCCGCCATGTCGATCATTTCATAGTTGAGCTCCTGGAGCTCGGCGTCAAAGGTTTTTCTCATGGGAACCTCCTGTTAACCGAAGCGGCCGGTGATGTAATCCTCGGTGCGCTTGTCCTTGGGGACGGAGAAGAGCTGGGTGGTATCGCCAAACTCGATGAGCTGGCCCAGCAGGAAGAAGGCGCATTTGTCGGACACACGGGTGGCCTGCTGCATGTTGTGGGTGACAATGATGATGGTGTACTGGTTCTTCAGATCGGCGATGAGATCCTCGATCTTGGAGGTGGAGATGGGGTCCAGAGCGGAGGTGGCCTCGTCCATCAGCAGGATATCGGGCTCCACCGCCAGGGCACGGGCGATGCACAGACGCTGCTGCTGGCCGCCGGACAGGCCCAGAGCCGACTTCTTCAGCCGGTCCTTCACCTCATCCCAGATGGCGGCGCCCTGAAGGGATTTCTCCACGATGTCGTCCAGACGGCTCTTGTTGCGGATGCCGTGGGTGCGGGGGCCGTAGGCCACGTTGTCATAGATGGACATGGGGAAGGGGTTGGGCTTCTGGAACACCATGCCGATCTGCTTGCGCAGCCAGGTCACGTCCACCTTGGAGTCGTAAATCTCCTGGCCCCGGTACTGGATGGAGCCGGTGATCTTGATGCCGGGAACCAGATCGTTCATCCGGTCCAGGGTCTTGAGGAAGGTGGACTTGCCGCAGCCGGAGGGGCCGATGAGGGCGGTGACCTGCTTTTCGGGAATGTCCACGCTGACGTCTTTCAGTGCCTGGGTCTGGCCGTACCAGAGGTCCAGGCCTTTGACGGAGAGGATCGTATTTTCATCCATAATAGGAGCTCCTTAATTCTTCTTTAATTTCCGGCCCACCAGTTTGGCGGTGAGGTTGATGAGCAGAGTGAGGATCATCAGAATGGCGGCAATGGCAAAGGCCACGTCAAACTCGGCCCGCTCCCGGGCGTACACATACAGGGCCACGGTGAGGGAGGCGCCGGAGGAGTGGATAAAGTTGTCGAAGGAGGAGAAGAAGTTGTTCAGGCTCATGCCCATGCCGGCGGTGAAGAGCAGAGCGGCGGACTCGCCCACGATGCGGCCGACGGACAGGATACAGCCGGTGACGATGCCATCCACCGAGGAGGGGAGCACCACGGTGCGAATCATATGCCACTTGCCGGCACCCAGACCCAGGGCAGCCTCACGGTAGGACTGAGGCACGGTCTTGAGGGATTCCTGGGTGGTACGGATGATGGTGGGGATGGTCATGATGACCAGAGTGAGGGAGCCGGCCAGCAGGGAGGCCTGGAGGCCCAGGACCTGACAGAAGAACAGCATGCCCACCAGACCGAAGATGATGGAGGGAATGCCGGTCAGGGTCTCGGTGGCAAACTCCAGAATGGACACCAGCCGGCGGTTGGTGGCGTACTCGGTGAGGTAGATGGCGGCGCCCACGCCCAGAGGCAGGATGATAATGAGGGTGACCACCACCAGGTAGACCGTATTGAGGATGTTGGGCAGGATGCCGATGCTGTCCCGGATAAAGCTGGGCTCCGTGCTGAGGAACTCCCAGGTGATGTGGGGCAGACCCTTGACAAAGATATAGCCGATGATGAAGATCAGCAGACCGCAGGTCAGGGCCGCACAGAAATAAAGCAGAAAACGGAGGATGCGGTCATAAGCCTTCCGCTTCCCGGAAAGAGGCTGCATTTTAATCGTAACCAAAGTATATCACCCCTTCTTCCGTTTGAGAAGCGTATTGAGCACGACGTTGATGAGCATGATGAAGAGAAAGAGTACCAGCGCGATGGAGAACAGAGCCTGGCGCTGGAGGCCGGAGGCGTAGGCCATTTCGCTGGCCACGGCGGTGGTGAGGAAACGGACGGACTTGAAGAGGCCGGGCATGTTGGCCACGTTGCCTGCCACCATGATGATAGCCATGGCCTCGCCGATGGCGCGGCCGATGCCCAGTACCACGGAAGCGGCGATGCCGCTGGAGGCGGCGGGCACGCTCACCCGGAACACCGTCTCGATGTGGGTGGCGCCCAGGGCCAGGGAGGCCTCCTCATATTCACGGGGTACCGCCTTCAAGGCGTTTTCCGATACGCTGATGATGGAGGGCAGGATCATGACCGCCAGGACGATGATGGCGCAGAACAGGCTGGCGCCGTCGGGCAGGTTGAAGAACTCACGCACAGCGGGGACCAGCACCATCATACCGATGAGGCCGTATACCACCGAGGGGATACCGGCCAGCAGATCCACGGCGGGGCGCACCACGGCGGCCAGCTTGGGGGGAGCCACCTTGGCCAGGAAGACTGCCGTCATGAAGCCCACGGGGACGCCCAGCACGATGGCGCCGGCGGTGCCGTAGATGGAGGTCAGGATGAAGGGAAGAATACCGAAGGAGGGCTCCGAAGCGGTGGAGGCCCAGGTGGTGCCGAACAGGAACTCTGCCAGCCCGATCTCTTGAATGGCAGGCAGTCCCGAAATGATCAGATAGACGCTGATAAACAGCACGAAGACGACCGCGATGAAGCCGCACAGGAAGAAGATCAGGTTCATAAAGACTTCCAGCGGTCGGAGCTTTTGTTTCATGGCAAATGACCGGCCTTTCGTAAAGAGTTGTAATCATGGAGATTGCCCCCTCGGGACCGAGGGGGCAATCTTGGGAAAGGGACTTGTTTACTCGGCCACAGGCACCGCACCGGCACCGACGATCAGGTCAGCAGCCTCAGCGGAGGTGGCCCACTCGATGAAGGCCTGAGCCGCATCGGAGAGCTCGGCGCTCTCGCTGACGATGAAGTTGAAGTTACGCTGAATGGCGTAGCTGCCGTCCAGGACGGTCTCCTCGGTGGGAGCCACACCGCCCACGGTGATGGCCTTCACGGTCTCGTCCACAGCGGACAGGGAAGCGTAGCCGATGGCGTTGGGGTTGGAAGCCACGTTGGCGATGACTTCGCCGGTGGAGGTCAGCTCGTTCTGGTACTTGCAGGCATCCTCGGTGCCGGTGATGGACTCAAAGCCGTCGCGGGTACCGGAGCCGGCCTCACGGCCGATGAACACGACCTCGCCGTCGTTGCCGCCCACCTCGGACCAGTTGGTGATCTCGCCGGTGGCCAGAGCGGCGATCTGCTCCACGCTCAGGTCAGCCACAGGGTTCTGGGGGTTGACGATGATGGCGATGCCGTCCTTGGCCACGGTGATGGCCTTCACGCCGGTCTCATCATCCTTCAGGTCGCGGGAGGCCAGGCCGATGTCGCAGGTGCCGTCCTGGGCGCCGGTGACGCCGGCGCTGGAGCCGGAACCGGTGTAGCCGATGGTGACACCGGGCTGGACTTCCTTATAGCCCTCGGTCAGGTAGCCCATCACGCTCTCCATGGAGGTGGAGCCGTTGGTGTTGACGGTGCCGGACAGCTGGGTGTTGTCGTCGGGAGTCTCGGACTCGGTCACAGCAGGGCTGTTGGAGTTACCGGCGGGGGACTGGGTGGTATCACCGGTGCCGCCGCAGCCGGCCAGCAGGCCCACGCACAGGGCGGCGGAAAGCATCAGAGCAAGGGTTCTCTTTTTCATTCTGTTCAATCTCCAATCATGCAATGTATTCTTGGTGTCTCGGAACAAGCTACAGTATATCGGCGCTTTGTAAAGTTGTCCTTCATCACTTTGTAAAGAATGGGTAAAGTCACTCTCGCCCAGGGGATTGCGGACTTTACATTGTAGGATGTCCCATTTTACAAAAGGAATACCGGCATGGATGACAAAAGCTGTGAGAAATACAAAACGTGGAAAATGCAAAGGGCAATATATTGTATTCCCCTGGAAGAAAAGCTATAATAATGACTACGGAATCAGAGCCGTTATCCAGCCGATTACGGCTCTCTTTCCGGGACCGATCACCTGACCTGAGATCGGTAACAGCGTTAAGGAAATCTTAATTGATTTTTTGCTTCCTTTTTCCACAGTTTGTGATAAAATTGGGCTAATGTGTACCGGCCGGTCCGGCGCGCAGAGGGCCTGCTGGGCCCAACTATGAAAGTAAGAGAGGACGGATCCTATGGACCATCCATTTGACTGCCTGGTCATCGGCGCCGGTATGGCGGGCGCCATCTGCGCCCGGGAGCTGGCTGAGCGGGGCGGAAAGAAGGTGCTGGTGCTGGAGCGCCGGGACCATGTGGGCGGCAATGCCTACGACTGCTTCGATGAGGCCGGCGTGCTCATCCACCGGTACGGCCCCCATATCTTCCATACCAACGACAGACGGGTGTTTGAGTATCTGTCCCGGTTTACTGCCTGGCGGAACTACGAGCATCAGGTGGTGGCCAATATCCCGGCGGGGGAGGGACGGCAGGAGATGCCGGTGCCCTTTAACCTGATCTCCATGCGCACTGCCTTCGGCAAAGAGAAGGCAGACAGCCTGGCCCAAAAGCTGATTGGGGAGTATGGTGCGGAGAAGAAGGTTACTATCCTGGAGCTGCGCAAGAACCCTGACCCGGAAATTGCCGCTCTGGCCGACTATGTCTATGAGCACGTTTTTGTCCACTACACCATGAAGCAGTGGGGACAGCGCCCGGAGGAGATCGACCCCAACACCACCGCCCGGGTACCGGTCTTCCTGTCCGAGGACTGCCGTTATTTCCAGGACGTCCATCAGGGCATGCCCGCTGAGGGCTACACCCCCATGTTTGAGCGGATGCTGGACCATCCCGATATCACGGTGGCGCTGGGCGCCGACGCCGGGGACCGCCTGACCCTGGCCGACGGCACGGTGCTGCTGGACGGGGCGCCCTTTACCGGTACGGTGATCTACACCGGCGCGGTGGACGAGCTCTTCGGCTGCCGGTACGGCCGCCTGCCCTACCGCACCCTGAACTTCCGCTTCGAGACCCACCCGGTGGACTTCTGGCAGAGCCACGGCACGGTGAATTACACGGTGGATCAGGACTACACCCGGATCACCGAGTTCAAGTATCTCACCGGCCAGGAGCTGCCCGGCGTGACCACTATTATGAAGGAGTACTCCGCCGCCTACACCGGCGGGGAGGGGGAGGTCCCCTACTACGCCATCATTAACGAGGACAATAACGCCCTCTACGCCCGCTACAAGGCGGAGGCCGACCGCTATCCCCGGTTCCACCTGCTGGGCCGGCTGGCGGAATACAAATACTACAACATGGACGCCATCGCCGCCCGGGCGCTGGCTCTGTGTGACGATCTGCTGAAGTGAGGAAAGGTACGAAATTATGTCTAAGCTGATCACATTCGCGGTACCCTGCTATAACTCCGCGGCCTACATGGAGCACTGCGTGGAGACGCTGCTCACCGGAGGAGAGGACATCGAGATCATCCTGGTGGATGACGGTTCCACCAAAGACGACACCCCCGCCATCTGTGACCGCTATGCCGCCCAGTACCCCAATATCGTCAAGGCCATCCACCAGGAGAACGGCGGCCATGGCGAGGGCGTCAATCAGGGCATCCGCAATGCCACCGGCTTCTATTTCAAGGTGGTGGATTCCGACGACTGGCTGGATGAGGCTGCCCTCCAGAAGGCCCTGGCCAAGCTGCGCAAGTTTGCCAAGATGGAAAAGCCGGTGGACCTCTTCATCGCCAACTACGTCTATGAGCACGTGGAGGACAACACCCAGAAGGTGATCCGGTACACCAACGTCTTCCCCGAGGAGAAGATCTTCTCCTGGAGCCGGATGGGCCGCTTCCGTCCCTCCCAGTTCCTGCTGATGCATTCGGTGATCTATCGCACCCAGCTGCTGCGGGACTGCGGGCTGGAGCTGCCCAAGCACACCTTCTATGTGGACAATATCTTTGTCTACCAGCCCCTGCCCTACGTCAAGCGCATCTATTATATGGATATCGACCTGTACCGTTACTTCATCGGCCGGGCCGATCAGAGCGTCAATGAGCAGGTCATGGTCAAGCGTGTGGACCAGCAGCTGCGGGTCACCCGGCAGATGATCGAGAGCCACGACCTGCACCGGCTCCACCAGGAGCAGCCCAAGCTGGCCCGGTACATGAGCGGCTATCTGTCCATGATGATGACCATCTCCTCCATCTTCCTGATCCTGGACGGGTCCCCCGAGGCCCTGGGCAAGAAGACCGAGCTGTGGGAATATCTGCGCACCCGGGACGTGGGACTGTACCACAAATTTAAGTACCGCTCCCTGTCCTTTGTGGGCAATATCCCCGGCTATCAGGGCCGAAAGCTGTCCGTCAAGCTCTACCGGCTGGCCCGCAAGATCTACAAATTCAACTGATTGATAAGCAAAAAAAGGTGTGCTGCACAGGCAGCACACCTTTTTTATCTCTATGAAAGGCTCAGGCCATCAGGGTGGCCAGCCAGTCCCGAAGGGGCAGGTAAGCCAGGGGCAGGAAGATGGCGGGCAGCATATTGCCCACCCGCAGCTTTTCCTTGGGCAGGCCTAGCATATTGATGCCGATGCCCACGATGATGGTGCCGCCCACGGCGCTCATCTCGGTGACCACCGCCGGGTCCATGCCCTGACCTACGGCGCTGAAGATCAGGGTCAGGCCCCCCTGGTAGAACAGGATGGGGATGGCGGCAAAGGCCACGCCCACGCCCATGGCGGCGGCAAAGGTGATAGCGCTCACCCCGTCGATCACTGCCTTGGAGATCAGAATGTCGTAGTTGCCGTTCATGCCGGCCTCCATGGAGCCGTTGATGGCCATGGCTCCCACACAGAAGAGTACCGAGCAGTTGACAAAGCCCTCCACAAAGCGGCTGTTGCTCTCGCCCCGGATGAGCTTGTTGCGCAGCAGAGTGCCCACCGAGTCCATTCGCTTTTCAATGTTGATGAGTTCGCCCAGCAGGGTGCCGATCACCATGCACACGATAACACATAGGGTGTCTGCTGTGCCGATCATGCTGGAGATGCCGATGCCCAGCACACACAGACCCAGAGCAAAGGTGATGCTGGAGGCGAAGCGGGCGCTGATCCGGTTTTTGAATACAAGGCCCAGACAGCTGCCCAGCAGAATCAGGACCACATTGATAACGGTGGCAATCATAGGGACTCCTCACTTTTATACTGCAATTCGCTAAAATACATGCTTTTATAATAATAGGACAAAGGGCGGCGTTTGTCAAAGAGTTTCTGGACGTATGCCGGACAACCCCGGGGAATAGAGTGGAAGTGGACCACAGAAAGGGGGAGAGCCTGTTGAAGCTCGACCGGACATCCATGCTCTATGGGACACTGCTGCTTACAGGTACCGGCATCGCCGGGCAGTTTTTGGGCTTTGTATACCGCATCCTGCTCTCCCGGCTCATCGGGGCGGAGATCATGGGGCTGTACCAGCTCATCATGCCGGTCTATTCGGTACTGCTGTCGCTGACGGCAGTAGGGCTGACGGCGGCGGTGTCCAATCTGTCCGCCGGATATTTTGCCCGGGGACAGCGGGGGGCGGTGCGGCAGGTGCTCCGCCGGTGCCTGCTGTGCTTTTTGGCCCTCTTCACGGTGCTGGCGCTCCTCACCGCCCTGCTGTATGATCCCATCTCGGTCTACCTGCTGGGGGATGCCCGTACCCAGACCGGGCTGCTCCTGCTGTTGCCCTGCATCCTCCTCACCGGGGTGGAGAATCTCCACAAGCATTTCTTCTACGGCACCGGCGCCGTCCGTCCCCCGGCGGTGGTGGAACTGTGCGAGCAGGTGATCCGGGCGGCGGCGGTGCTGGGGCTGCTGGTGCTCTTTTTGCCTCAAAATCCGGAGCGGACGGTTGCCCTCATCGTGGTGGGCATGATTATCTGCGAGCTCTTCTCCTCGGTGACTCTGATGCTGCTGGCCCGCCGCCGTTTGGAGGGGGAGGCGCTCCGTGAGCCGGGGGCCTCCCGGCGGATGAACCGGCAGATCCTGGCTATCGCCCTGCCGGTGGGTCTCACCAGTCTGCTGGGCAACCTGATGGGTTCGGCCAACGCGGTGCTCATTCCCCAGCGGCTGGTGGCCGCCGGGGCGGAGGTGAGCCGGGCCATGGAGGAGTTCGGCGTGCTGTGCGGCATGACCATGCCCATGCTCTGTCTGCCTACCGCCTTTATCGGGGCCCTGGGGCTGGTGCTCATGCCCAAGCTGGCCCAGGGTACCGCCCTGGGCAACGGGGCCCTGGTGCGCCGGCGCATCGACCGCTCCCTGCTGGCTACCTCCATGCTCATGTTCCCGGCCCTGGCCCTGTTGGTGGTGCTGGGACCCACCCTGGGCAGGCTGCTCTTCCAGGAGGAGATGGTGGGGCGGCATCTGCTTCCCCTGTCGGTGGGGGTGCTCCTCTCCTGCTGGCAGGCGGTGCTGGGCTGCGCCCTCAACGGCCTGGGCAGGCAGCAGGGGGCTGCCCGCAGCTCCATTCTGGCAGGAGCGGTGCAGCTGGTGTGTACCTATGTGCTGCTGGGCCTGCCGGGAGTGGGCATCGGCGGCTATCCGGTGGGAGTGGTGCTCTCCTCCGCCCTAGGGGCATTGCTCAACTGGCTCCAGGTGCGGCGGGCGGCGGGACTGAGGCTCAAGCCTTTTGAGTGGGTGGTAGCGCCTGGGCTGGCCGCCCTGCTGATGGGACTGACCTGCAATCTGCTGTTCCATGTGATGCTGGATATGGGGGTGGGAGAGGTGACCGCCATGGGCGGATGCACTGCCTTCGGGATCGTCCTCTATCTGGCTGCCCTCCAGGCCCAGGGGATGGGGCCAAATCGCCTCTTTTGGCTGGGACGGAATCAGAGGAAATAGCTGGAAGCCAGCAGCAGAGAGAGCAGGCAGAAGAAGAGCACGCCGGGATTTTCAAAGAAGAGCCGCCATTTCCACCCCTCGGACAGGGAGACCGTGCCGGGCTCCAGCTTGATATCCCGCCAGCCGGTGATGAGGAAGGTGATACCCACCACGATGGACCCCAGCACCAGCAGGGAGCTGAGCTGGTCTCCCAAAGAACCAAATTGATCCAGCAGAGGCATCAGAGCCACCGAGACGCCATTTGCGATGGCGTGGATCAGAATGGTGTATCGCAGTCGGCCGGTGCGCAGGGTGATATAGGAAAAGAGGGCTCCCACGGCGAAGGCGTAGAAGAACTGGTTCAGATTGCCGTGGAACAGGCCGAAGCACAGGGCGGAGGCCAGAATGGCAAACCGATCGCCGTAGGGCCGCAGCCGCTCCAGCAGCAGGCGACGGAAGAGGTATTCCTCCGAGAGAGGGGCGATGAGGCAGCCCAGCAGGATGTTCAGGACCATGGGATACCCGGCCAGATTGTCCACAGGATTGGTCACGGGCGCCCCACGCAGAGTACCGATGAGCTGGGTAAGCAGGAGAGTGAGCAGATTGGCCAGATAGATCAGGCCCAGAGTGCTGATCAGCGCCTTGCAGAAGGGCAGAGGACCCATGGAACGGGGGACGGGGCGCTGGGGAGCGGCCATACCCCGCAGCACCAGGCAGAAGGCGGGGACGCCCACGCCGTAGGCCGAGCCTGCCGACAGCAGCCAGAGAAAGACCGGCTGGGCCAGCAGCTGGGGATACAGGATGCCGACCACAAGGCTGACCAGCAGCTGGACTACAACTGTGGCGGCCATCTGGGCGAACAGGGCCCAGCCCAGCCGGGAGAACCATTGACAGTGGGGGCGCAGCAGAGCGCCCTGATCTGAACGGCGGTACATTCCGTCACCTCGCACAAAAATAAATCGAAAATTCTCTGTTTCCGGTCGCCGGGAGAACGTCAAAGTTTCGCGCCCGCTTCGGGCGCAAGGCTTCCAGGGATTCATTATAACAAGAATGGGTGAGAAGGGCAAGAAATCGGACATATTGACATGGCGCTTTTCTATGATACAATATCTTGTGCTTGTATATGATATTAACTCAAGAGGAGAGATAGGATATGCCCATTTCTGAAAACGCCAAGGCGGTGCTGGAGCGGCGCTACCTGGCCCGGGACGAGCAGGGGAACCCCACCGAGACGGTGGACGGCCTGTTCCGCCGGGTAGCCAACGCCATCGCCGAGGGCGACCGCCATTTTGATCCCAAGGCCGATGTGGTGGCCACGGCGGCGGAGTTCTACGAGATGATGACCAATCTGGACTTCCTGCCCAATTCCCCCACCCTGATGAATGCCGGCCGCCCCCTGGGGCAGCTGTCCGCCTGCTTTGTGCTGCCGGTGGCCGACTCCATGGAGGATATTTTCGACGCCATCAAGAACGCTGCCCTCATCCACAAGAGCGGCGGCGGCACCGGCTTCTCCTTCTCCCGGCTGCGTCCCAAGGGCTCTACCGTCAACTCCACCGGCGGCGTGGCCAGCGGCCCCATCTCCTTTATGAAGGTGTTCAACGCCGCCACCGAGGCGGTGAAGCAGGGCGGCACCCGCCGGGGCGCCAATATGGGCATCCTCCGGGTGGATCACCCCGACATCATGGAGTTCATCACCTGCAAGAACGACACCTCTGAGATCACCAACTTCAACATCTCCGTGGGCATCACCGAGGCCTTTATGGAGGCGGTGAGCGCCGACAGTATGTATGACCTGGTGGACCCCGCCGCCGGCCGTGTGGTGGGCCAGCTGAAGGCCAGGGAGGTCTTTGACGCCATCGTCACCTCTGCCTGGCAGACCGGCGAGCCCGGCATCATCTTCCTGGACCGGCTCAACCGGGACAACGCCGTGCCCGACCAGGGGGAGATCGAGTCCACCAACCCCTGCGGCGAGCAGCCCCTGCTGCCCTATGAGAGCTGCAACCTGGGCTCCATCAACCTGGTCAACCACATCACCAGAACAGTGGCGGGCTGGGTGCTGGACCGGGCCAAGCTGGAGAAGACCATCCGCACCGCCGTTCACTTCCTGGACAACGTCATCGAAGTCAACCAGTACCCCCTGCCCGAGATCGACAAGATGACCCGCTCCACCCGGAAGATCGGCCTGGGCGTCATGGGCTTTGCGGACATGCTCCTCTACATGGGCGTGCCCTACAACAGCGAGGAGGGCGTGGCCCTGGCCGCCGAGATCATGGACACCATCAACACCATCGGCCACCAGGAGAGCGAGCGGCTGGCGGAGAGCCGGGGCGCCTTCCCCCTCTTTGACCAGAGTATTTATAAGGACGGCAAGCCCATCCGCAACGCCACCGTTACCACCATCGCCCCCACCGGCACCCTGTCCATCATTGCCGGGGTGTCCTCCGGCGTGGAGCCGGTGTTTGCCTATGCCTATATCCGCAACGTCATGGACAACACCCACCTCATCGAGACCAACCAGATCCTGAAGGACAAGCTGGTGGAGGCGGGGATCTACTCCGAGGCTCTGATGAAGCAGATCGTGGAGCAGGGCTCCCTGGCCCATGTGGAGGGCATCCCCGAGGAGATCAAGCGGGTCTTTGTGTGCGCCCACGACGTGTCCCCCATCTGGCATGTGAAGATGCAGGCCGCCTTCCAGCAGTACACCGACAACGCCGTCAGCAAGACGGTGAACTTCCCCAACTCCGCCACCAAGGCGGAAGTGGCTGAGGTCTACCGCCTGGCCTACACCCTGGGCTGCAAGGGCACCACCATCTACCGGGACGGCAGCCGCAATGAGCAGGTGCTCAACATCGGCAAGGTCAACGATGGCAAGGAGCCTGCTCCTACCGGCCGGGTATGCGAGGAGTGCCAGGTACCCCAGGAGGCTTACGGCCACATCCAGCCCCGGCCCCGCCCCGCGGTGACCACCGGCTTCACCGAGAAGGTGCGCATCGGCTGCGGTAACCTTTATATCACCGTCAACTACGACGAGAACGGCATCTGCGAGGTGTTCACCAACACCGGTCGTGCCGGCGGCTGCCCCAGCCAGAGCGAGGCTACTGCCCGGCTGGTCAGCGTGGGCATCCGCTCCGGCATGGACCCCAAGGAGATCATCCAGCAGCTCAAGGGCATCCGTTGCCCCTCCTGCCTGCGGCAGCCCGGCGTGCCGGTGACCTCCTGCCCCGACGCCATTGCCAAGGCGCTGGAGAAGGTGCTCAAGGTGTCCAAGGACGCCCATGAGCCCGCGCCCGCTCCCATCAGCGCCGCTACCAAGGCGGCTCCCATTCCCCGGCCGGGCATGACCCCCGCCGAGGCCAAACTGGCCAAGTTCTGCCCCGAGTGCGGGGCCAAATTGGAGCATGAGGGTGGCTGCGTCACTTGTCGTGACTGCGGCTACTCCAAGTGCGGCTAAACAGGCAACGGGCCTGTCGCGTTTTCCCGCGGCAGGCCCGTTTTTTCACAGAGGCGGGATAGGGTCCGGAAAGAACCGCCAAACTAAGGAGCGCGCCCCCAGGGCGCAGTGATGGAAACAGGAGGCGTCAGCCATGTGTACCAGTCTCACCCTTACCACAGCAGACCCCTACTTCGGACGGAATCTGGATCTGGAGTACCACTTCGGACAGCAGGTGGTCATTACCCCCCGCAACTTCCCGCTGACCTTCAAAAAAATGCCCACCCTGGAGCGGCACCATGCCATCATCGGCATGGCCACCGTGGCGGCGGGCTATCCCCTCTATGCCGAGGGGGTCAATGAAAAGGGCCTCTATTTGGCGGGGCTGAACTTTCCGGGCAATGCCAGCTACCCCTGCGGCCCGGCGGATGGCACCCCGGCGGCCCCCTATGAGCTGATCCCCTGGCTGCTGGGCACCTGTGCGTGCGTGGAAGATGCGGCGGAGCAGCTGCGCCGTACCCGGCTGCTGGAGGAGCCCTTTTTACCCTCCATGCCCTCGGCTCCCCTCCACTGGCACTTGGCCGACGGGAAGCGGGCCATGGTGATCGAGCCCATGGCCGACGGGCTGCGGCTGTTTGAGGACCCGGTGGGGGTGCTCACCAACAACCCTACCTTTGATTACCACCTGACCAATCTGAATCAGTATCTGGGCCTCTCCGCCGCCCAGCCGGAAAACCGCTTTGGCGGACCGGAGCTGCGTACCTTTGGGCAGGGAATGGGAGGGCTGGGCCTGCCGGGAGACTGGTCACCTGCCTCACGCTATATTCGGGCAGCCTTTCTGAAGTGCAACAGTGCCTGTGAGCCAGACGAGGCCTCCAGTGTGGGGCAGGTCTTTCACATCCTGGATGCGGTAGCCATGCCCCGGGGAGCGGTGCGCACCCCGGAGGGCAAGTGGGACATCACCGATTACAGCTGCTGCATCAACGGCAGGACGGGCACCTACTATTATAAGACCTACGATAACAGCCAGCTCACGGCGGTCCCCATGGACGAGGAAAAGCGGGAGGGCAGGGAACTCATCTGCCGCCCCCTGATCACTGCCCAGCAGATCCGTGTGGACGGCTGACCGGAGGCCGGGGCCATAAGCCCCGGTTGTACATATTGACCAAACAGCCGTCCCGGACCTCATAGGGAAAATGGGGTCAAAGGGGCGAAAAACCGGCTGGTTTGCCGTTTCGTCCCATAGGTATGGCGGCATTCCGGAAATCAGTTGTGCATATTGTCTATAATCATTGATAAAAAAATAACGAAATTCTCTTCCATTTTACTTGCCTGTTTGGCGGGGGTGAGGTATACTTATTAGGTGGGAACTTGTTAAAAATATAACAATTCTAGATAGGTAACAGGACAAGGAGGCAGAACAAATGGGTTTTGTGAAGCTGGAAAAGCAGGGCCACGTCGGCGTGGTCACCATTGACCGGCAGGAGGCGCTGAACGCGCTGAACAGCCAGGTTCTGAGCGATCTGGACGCTGTCATCGATCAGGTGGCTGCGGACGACGAGATCTATGTTATGATCCTCACCGGCGCGGGCCGTTCCTTCGTGGCGGGCGCTGATATCGGCGAGATGAAGAACTTCTCTTCCATCGACGGCAAGAAGTTCGGGGTGCACGGCGGCGGCGTGTTCCTGAAGCTGGAGAACATGGCCAAGCCCGTCATCGCGGCGATCAACGGCTTCGCCCTGGGCGGCGGCTGCGAGCTGAGCATGGCTTGTGATATCCGTCTGGCCAGCGAGAAGGCCAAGTTTGGTCAGCCCGAGGTGGGCCTGGGCATCACCCCCGGCTTCGCCGGCACTCAGCGGCTGCCCCGCATCGTGGGCATCTCCAAGGCCATGGAGCTCATCCTCACCGCCAAGGTCATCAAGGCTGAGGAGGCCAAGGCCATCGGCCTGGTCAGCGAGGTCTATCCCGCCGAGGAGCTGATGGATAAGGCCATGGAGCTGGCCAACGCCATCTGCGCCAACGCTCAGATCGCCGTGCAGGAGTCCAAGCGCTGCATCCGCATGGGCATGCAGACCGACATCGCCACCGGCTCTGCCTTTGAGGCTGAGGCTTTCGGCGTCTGCTGCGGCACTGCCGACAAGGACGAGGGCATGGGCGCTTTCCTGGAGAAGCGGGCTGAGAAGCACTTCCAGAACAAGTAAGCTGTCCGGAAGAGATTCCGGTACGGTACATTACTTATGGCACCTGTAATAGCAAATCCGTCCGACCAGATTTGGAACATTTTCATCAAAAAGATTGAAAAGAGGTTTTCTGCTATGAAAAAGATTGTTGTCATCGGCGGCGGCACCATGGGCCTGGATATCGCTCAGGTCTTTGCCAAGAAGGATTTTGACGTGGTCGTCCGCGACATCAACGACGACATCATCAAGGCCTCCGAGGCCCGCCTGAACAAGGGCCTGGACAAGCTGGTGGCCAAGGGCAAGATGGACGAGGAGAAGAAGGCTGCTATCCTGTCCCACATGAGCTTTACCACCGATCTGGCTGCTGCTGCCGACGCCGACCTGGTCGTTGAGGCCGCCATCGAGAACCTGGACATCAAGAAGAGCATCTTTGCCGAGCTGGACAGCATCTGCAAGCCCGAGACCATCCTGGCCTCCAACACCTCTTCCATCTCCATCACCGCTATCGCCGCCGCCACCAAGCGCGCCGACAAGTTCATCGGCATGCACTTCTTCAACCCCGCCACTGTCATGAAGCTGGTGGAGGTCATCCGCGGCGCTCACACCTCCGATGAGACTTTCAACACCATCCGCGACCTGTCCGTGGAGATCGGCAAGGAGCCCGTCGAGGTCAACGAGGCCCCCGGCTTCGTGGTCAACAAGATCCTGATCCCCATGATCAATGAGGGCATCGACCTGGTGTACACCGGCGTGGCCACCGTTGAGGGCGTTGACACCGCTATGAAGCTGGGCGCCAACCACCCCATGGGCCCCCTGGCTCTGGGCGATCTGGTGGGCCTGGATGTGTGCCTGGCCATCATGGACACCCTGTACAACGAGACTCACGATCCCAAGTATCGCGCCTCCCTGCTGCTGCGGAAGATGGTCCGCGCCGGCAAGCTGGGCCGCAAGACCGGCATCGGCTTCTACGACTACACCAAGAAGTAAGAGCCTCATTCATACTGCGCAAAACGACGGGCGGGAGCCCAAAACACTCCCGCCCGCCCGTTGTGAAATACATATCTAGGAGGAAGGCAACAAATGGATCTGCACCTTTCCAAAGAGCAGGAAATGCTCCGCAAGATGTACCGTGACTTTGCCGAAAACGAAGTCAAGCCCCTGGCTGAGTGGGTGGACGAGAACGAGGCGTTCCCCGAGGAGACCGTCAAGAAGATGGCCAAGCTGGGCATGATGGGCATCTATTTCCCCAAGGAGTACGGCGGCGCCGGCGCGGACGTTCTGTCCTATGTCATGGCCGTCGAGGAGATGAGCAAGGTCTGTGGCACCACCGGCGTTATCATCTCCGCTCACACCTCCCTGTGCTGCGCTCCCATCTATGAGAACGGCACCGAGGAGCAGAAGCAGAAGTATCTGCCCAAGCTGTGCTCCGGCGAGTGGATCGGCGCTTTCGGCCTGACCGAGCCCGGCGCCGGCACTGACGCCCAGGGTCAGCAGACCACCGCCGTGAAGGACGAGAACGGCAACTGGGTGCTCAACGGCTCCAAGATCTTCATCACCAACGCCGGCTATGCCAACGTGTTCGTGATCTTCGCCATCACCGGCATCTCCACCGACAAGCGCGGCCGCAAGAAGAAGGAGATCTCCGCCTTCATCGTGGAGCGCACCGATCCCGGCTTCTCCGTGGGCAAGCACGAGAAGAAGATGGGCATCAAGGGCTCCTCCACCTGTGAGCTGATCATGGAGGACTGTGTCATTCCCGCCGACCGTCTGCTGGGCAAGCAGGGCAAGGGCTTCGGCATTGCCATGAAGACCCTGGACGGCGGCCGTATCGGCATCGCCTCTCAGGCCCTGGGCCTGGCTGAGGGCGCCATCGAGGAGACCATCAAGTACACCAAGGAGCGCGTCCAGTTCGGTAAGCGCATTTCCCAGTTCCAGAACACCCAGTTCCAGCTGGCTGACATGCATGCCAAGACTGAGGCTGCCAAGTGGCTGGTCTACTCCGCTGCCATGAAGAAGCAGAACCATGAGCCCTACACCATGGACGCTGCCATGGCCAAGCTGTTTGCTGCTGAGACCGCCAGCGACGTGACCCGCCGCTGCGTGCAGCTGTTCGGCGGCTACGGCTACACCCGTGAGTACCCCGTGGAGCGCATGATGCGCGACGCCAAGATCACTGAGATCTATGAGGGCACCAGCGAGGTCCAGCGGATGGTCATTTCTGCCAACCTGGGCGTCAACTAAAGGAACTGGAGGGAAGTTACGATATGAAAGCAATCGTTTGTGTCAAGCAGGTCCCGGATACCTCCGGTGTGGTGGCGGTGAAGGAAGACGGCACCATGGACCGTGCCGCCATGGCTACCATCACCAACCACGACGACCTGGCTGCTGTTGAGGCCGCCCTGCGCATCAAGGACGCCACCGGCTGCAAGGTGGTTGTGGTCTCCATGGGCCCCCCGCCCGCCGAGGGTATGCTCCGCGAGCTGCTGGCCATGGGCGCCGACGAGGCCGTTCTGGTCTCCGCCCGTGAGTTCGGCGGTTCCGATACTTACGCCACTTCTCAGATCCTGGCCGCTGCCATCAAGAAGATCGGCGTGGACGACGACGATATCGTGTTCTGCGGCCGTCAGGCCATCGACGGCGATACCGCCCAGGTCGGTCCCCAGATCGCTGAGAAGCTGGGTATGCCCCAGGTCTCCTACGTTGCCGAGATCAACGTGGAGGGCAAGGCTGTTACCGTGAAGCGTCTGCTGGAGGACGGCTACATGACCATCAAGGTCCAGACCCCCTGCCTGCTGACCTGCGTGAAGGAGCTCAACGACGCCCGCTACATGAGCGTGGGCGGCATCATGGAGTGCTACCAGAAGCCTCTGGAAGTCTACAACTATGAGACTCTGAAGGACGATCCCCTGATTGATGTTACTACCATCGGCCTGAAGGGCTCTCCCACTAATGTGTACAAGTCCTTCTCTCCCCCGGTGAAGGGCGCCGGTATGATGATGGAGGGCGCCGATAAGGCGACTGTCGAGAAGCTGGTCTCCATCCTCAACGACAAGCACATTATCTAATTGAAAGGAGAGCAATAGAATGGCTTTCAATAGTAGCGATACCGCCGCCTTCAAGGGCGTATGGGTTTTCTGTGAGCAGCGCGAGGGCGTCATCATGTCCACCAGCTACCAGCTCCTCTCCGAGGGCCGTAAGCTGGCCAACGACCTGGGCGTGGAGCTCTGCGGCGTGGTCCTGGGCAAGGACATCAAGGAAGATTATCTGAAGGCTCTGGGCGGCTACGGCGCCGACAAGGTGTACTACTGCAACCACGAGCTGCTGGACGTTTACACCACCGACGCCTACACCAAGGTCATCTGCGACCTGGTGGAGGACAAGAAGCCCGAGATCTTCCTCATCGGCGCCACCAACATCGGTCGTGACCTGGGCCCCCGCTGCGCTGCCCGGCTGCACACCGGTCTGACCGCCGACTGTACCCACCTCGACGTGGACGTGGCCAAGTACAAGGAGTTCCTGAAGACCACCTCTACCATCGACGTGGACAACACCGTGTTCGAGGAGAACACCAACCTGAAGATGACCCGTCCCGCTTTCGGCGGTCACCTGATGGCTACCATCATCTGCCCCCGCTTCCGTCCCCAGATGTCCACCGTCCGTCCCGGCGTCATGCAGACCCAGCCCTACGACGAGGCCGGCGCTGCCAAGACTGTCATCGAGAACGTGGACGTCAAGCTGGACAAGTCCGACATCCATGTTGAGGTGCTGGAGGTCAAGAAGGCCGCCAAGAAGCTGGTCGACCTGATCGGCGCTGACGTGGTGGTCTCCGTGGGCCGCGGCATCAGCAAGGACGTTGAGGGCGGCATCAAGCTGGCTGAGGAGCTGGCTTCCGTCCTGGGCGGCGTTGTGGGCTCCTCCCGTGCCTGCGTGGACGCTGGCTGGATCGGCGCCGACCATCAGGTTGGCCAGACCGGCAAGACCGTCCATCCCCGCATCTATGTTGCTCTGGGTATCTCCGGCGCCATCCAGCACCTGGCTGGCATGCAGGACTCCGAGTGCATCATCGCGGTGAACAAGAACGAGTCCGCCCCCATCTTCGACGTGGCTTCCTACGGCATCGTGGGCGACCTGTACAAGGTTACTCCCATGCTCATCGAGGCCATCCGCGCCGCCAAGGCTGCGAAGTAAGGGATTACTTACACAAGGAAAACACCGGCCAGATCATCTGGCCGGTGTTTTTTTATACAGGCAACCGATTGCGCAGCAGGAGGAAATAGAGTATACTGAAACACCGTAGAGAGGAGGAGACCGCCATGCTGGAGCGTCATCCCAACGGCGTGCTGCTGCTGGGGGTAGTGGGTATTTCCATATCGGCTATTCTGGTGCGCTATTCACAGGCGCCGTCGGTGATCACGGCGGTGTATCGTTTGGGCTGGACGGTGCTTCTGCTGCTGCCGGTGGTGCTGCTCAAGTTCCGCAAAGAGCTGCTACAGGTGCGGGGCAGGGATATCCTGCTGTGTACCCTCAGCGGCATCTGTCTGGCCCTCCATTTTCTCACCTGGTTTGAGTCATTGAAGTGGACTGGCGTGGCAGTGTCCACCGTGCTGGTGAGTACCGAGGTCATTTTTACTGCCCTGGGCTTTGCCCTCTTTCTCAAAGGGAAAATCCCACCCCTGGGCGTGGCCGCCATCGTGATGGCGTTCGGAGGCAGCGCTGTGCTGGCTCTGGCAGGCGGCGGACAGGGCAGCGTTTTGTATGGCAATATTCTAGCGCTGGCCGCCGCATTCTTTGTCGCTCTGTATACTTTGATCGGAAGAATACAGAGAGGATACCTTTCCACCACCATTTATACCTTCCTGACCTATCTGGCCTGCTTCCTCACCCTGCTGATCATGGCCCTGGCCAGCGGTACGCCCCTGGTGGGGTATGGCGGCAGGGAGTGGCTCATCGGCCTTGGCCTGGCGGTGCTGTGCACCCTTATGGGACACAGCCTGTTCAGCTGGTGCCTGAAATTTCTCTCTCCCGCCTACGTCTCGGCGGTCAAGCTGTGCGAGCCTGTGTTTTCCGGAGCACTGGCGGTCCCCCTGTTTGGAGAAATCCCCACCCCGGTGCAGCTGCTGGGTGCGGCCATCATTCTGGGTGCGGTGCTGCTCTATACCTGGGCGGAGCGGAAGTGATGGATATAGGGTTCCCTGCTGGCGTTTTGTGACGAAAAAATACGAACGGTAAAACTTTACAAATTATGGTAAAGATGTATAATTGAGTCATAGAACGTACAAAGGGGGAGAAATCCATGCGAGAGCTGATGCTGGAGAGCCCGCAGGGGTGTGCCTACCGCTATGCCATTCTGGTGGACGAGATGTCGGTAGGCGGGCTGAGCTGTGAGAGCTATGGCGTTAAGGTGACCGGGCCGGATGGAGACTGGGAGGCTGTGCCCAATATTACCGTGAGTACCGGCCGCATCGACGAGCTGGCCGAGCTGATCCGCCGGAATCAGGTGTCCCCGGTGACCCTGCGGGACGTGATCGAGGACTGGCTGTAAGAAAAGTGGATAAAAATACATGGTTATGTACGGCTGGCATTGACAGCGCAGGCAAAATCGGCTATGATAATGTCTGCTGAATCGACCACGCAGCGGAGTGGACTGGTCAGAAGGTGTCTTGTGGGCGCCGTTCCGTATGCAGATCGTTCCCGCGGTGAAAGCCGCGGGAATTCTCTTAGGCGGTAGTGTGTCTGCCGGGAGAAATTTGGCAGGGCAGGGGACAGAGGACCCGCCCAAAAGGCCGCCGCAGGCGGCCAAGCCAAGGAGGAAAGATCGTGAAAGAGAGAGAGACCTTTGCGTCCCGGCTGGGCTTCGTGCTCATCTCTGCCGGGTGCGCCATCGGCCTGGGCAACGTCTGGCGTTTCCCCTACATCGTGGGGCAGTACGGCGGCGCCGCCTTTGTGCTGATTTATCTGCTGTTTCTGGTGGCCATGGGTCTGCCCATCATGGCAATGGAGTTTGCCGTGGGTCGGGCCAGCCGCAAGAGCATCATCGTGTCCTTCCAGGAGCTGGAGCCCAAGGGCACCAAGTGGCACTGGTATGGCTGGTTCGGCATGGCGGGCAACTACCTGCTGATGATGTTCTATACCACCATCGCCGGCTGGCTGCTGATGTATTTCTTCAAGATCGCCGCCGGTCAGTTTGACGGCCTGGACAAGGCCGGTGTGGAGCAGTCCTTCGGTACGATGGTGTCCCAGCCCGGGATGCAGCTGCTCTTTATGGCTATTGTGGTGGTGCTGGGCATGGTGATCTGCAGCAGGGGCCTGCGCAACGGCGTGGAGAAGGCCAACAAGTTCATGATGCTGTGCCTGCTGTTCCTGCTGGTGGTGCTGGCCATCCGTGCCATTACTCTGCCCGGCGCCATCAAGGGCCTGGAGTTCTATCTGGTGCCCAACTTTGACAACCTGCTGTATGACGCCAACGGCAACTTCCGCCTGGGCGAGGCCATCTATGCCGCCATGGGACAGGCCTTCTTTACCCTGAGCCTGGGCATCGGCGCCATGGCCATCTTCGGCAGCTACATCGGCAAGGACCGCCGCCTGTTCGGCGAGACCATCAGTGTGGGTATCCTGGACACCTGTGTGGCCTTTGTGTCCGGCCTGATCATCTTCCCCTCTGCCTTTGCCTTCGGCGTCAACCCCGACGCCGGCTCCAACCTGATCTTTATCACTCTGCCCAATGTGTTCAACGCCATGCCCGGCGGCCGGCTGTGGGGCGCGCTCTTCTTCGTGTTCCTCTTCTTTGCCGCCCTGTCCACCATCACCGCCGTGTTTGAGAACATCCTGGCCTGCTGGATGGACAAGTGGGGAGTATCCCGGCGCAAGGCGGTGGCCATCAATCTGGTGCTGATCTTCCTGCTGAGCCTGCCCTGCCTGCTGGGCAACAACGTCTGGAGCGGCATCAAGATTCTGGGCATGGGTATCATGGATTTCGAGGACTTCCTGGTGAGCAACAACCTGCTGCCCATCGGCTCTGTGATTTACCTGCTCTTCTGCTGCCTGTCCAAGAAGATCGCCTGGGGCTTCGATGGCTTCCTGGCGGAGGCCGACCAGGGCAAGGGCGTGCGCTTCCCTGCCAAGCTGCGGATGTACTTCACTGTTGTGGTGCCTATCATTGTCCTCATCATCTTTGTGATGGGCTACATCGAGAAATTCGCGTAAATGACCAGCAAAAAGGACCTGCCAAGCGGCAGGTCCTTTTTGATTAGGGATAAGCATTCCAATAGACCTGACCTGCCTTCAGCGAGAGACCCCGGGCGGCGAAGAGCTGGTCTATGGTACAGAAGTAGTAGCCCTCAGCATGAAGTCGGTCCACGATCTGGAGAGCCGCGTCTACCGACTCGGGATAGATGTCGTGGAGCAGAATGATGCTGCCGTCTTGAGCCTGGGACACCACCTGTTCCACCACCCGGGCGGTATTTTTGTCGTCCCAGTCCTCCGGGTCGATGGACCAGAGAATAATGGGGCAGTTTGCCCGGGTGCGCACGCCCTCGTCCCATTTGCCGAAGGGGGGACGGAGTAGGAAGTCGTTGTGGCCCAGCAGGTCCTTCAGCAGGGTGCGGGTGGTTTCCACCTGGGCGTCAAAGTCGGCCTGGTTCAGCTCGGTGAGCTGCATATGGTCAAAGGTGTGGATGCCGATCTGATGGCCTTCCCGGTCCATCCGACGTATCACATCCTCGTTGTCGGCAATCTGGCAGCCAATGAGGAAAAAGGTGGCCGTTACACCCCGCTCCGCCAGACCGTCCAGCAGGCGGGTGGTGGTGGAGCGGCGGGGACCGTCGTCAAAGGTGAGGGCGATGAGCTTCTGCTCCGGAAGATCCACAACGGCGTCGGTGTGCACCGCATCCCGATACAGTAAAGCAGAGGGTGAGAGAACTGCCAGCAGCAGCGCCAGCACAAGAATGGCACAGCGCCGCCCGATATGCCGCTTCATGTCCCTCGCCCCCTGTTTCACCGGTTGTCTGGCTTAGTATGTGCGGCGGGACGGCAGACTTACCACACAAAATCTGTTAATTCAGGCCTGCCGGGGATCGGGATCGCCGCTGAGGGAGAGGATATACTGATAGTAAGGCAGCAGAAATTCAAAGGAATCTACCAGGGTGTCAGCCAGATCATGGCTCCACAGAAGCTCCTGGTGGGGGGCGCTGTGGGAGAGGGCAAAGCTCTTCTTGCTGTACCAGGGCTGCAGCAGGGGAGAAGGGGCCGCTTTGGGCCGCTTGTAGTCCTCGCCCTCCAGAATGAACTGATCCTGCTTGTTCAGGCGGCGGGCCAGCTGCTCCATGGGCTTGGGGTCCCGATCCATCCGGGCCCGGAGCTTGGCCATAGTCACGGCTGGGGCCATCCAGAAGCCCATGCCGCAGGACCAGCCCTCGGGCTCCAGCTCGAACCAGAATACCGGCTCCGAGCCGGGCTCCACATGGGGGCGGACCAGACTGAGCCACAGGTGATCCTTGTAGGGGCCCCGGCCAAAGAGCCGCCGGGCGTCCCGGTAGATGCGGGAGACCTTGCACACCAGATCCAGGTCGGGATGCTTGTCCAGAAAACGGTCATAGACCTCGTTGGCCAGCGCCTTCATGGGGCGCTGGAAGTGGGTGAGGTATTCCTCTTTATGGGCCTCAAACCAGGACTTTTCATTGTTGAAGCGGATGCCCCACATAAAGTCCACGGTGGCCCCGGAAAATCCTTCAAACATATTGGGTTCCTTTCCAGTTTGGTATTTGGGCAAGCAAGGCCCCCCGCCGGGCGGGGGGCCTTGCTGCAAGGTTGTCATCAGGCGGCTGGAGATTCCGCTTCCGGTACAGGAGTGTTATCCGTGGGCTCCATGCCGGGACCCACCGAAGAGGTGGGTGTGGGCGCCGGGGTGGGAGTCATTTCCGGAGTGGGTGTGGTGCTGGGCTGTGCGGAGGGAGTGGCGCTGGGGGTAGCCGACGGTGTGGCAGAAGGTGTGGCTGTGGGCGTGGGAGTGGGAACCACCGGAGTAAGGGTCTTCAGGCCGGTGGAGGGATCGATGCCCCAGCGGGCCGCATCAGCGGGGTTGTAGTAATACACCGCGTCGGAGGACTTATAACTGTTGCGGTAGAGGAAAATGGTCTTTACCGTGTTGCCGTTCTTGTCCACCAGCTTCTGGTACACATCCACCGTAACGCCGTTATAGCGGGAGTAGTTGGGGTCCCGCCGAGGTTCAGCGCCGGCGGGGTGGGAAGGATCAGGCTTATAGGTGTTCTTATAGGGGGTGGTGGAGACGGTGACACTGTAAGGCTCGCCGTGGATGCCGGTGGTATCGGTGCCGTAGATGGTGACATGCAGCTTATGATTGCGGTCCTGATAGGTCTCGATCTTAATGGGGTAGTCGGTGCTGTTCTTGAACTTGAAATCGATCTGATTGCTCCACACAGTGGCGTCAGTGCCGATGACAGGCATATAGCCGCCGTTGAATGCGTGCTTGGAGCGTTCCACGGTCTCCAGGTTGGCCTTCAGGGTGACCCAGTAAATGGTGGAGGACAGCTGGCAGATACCGCCGGCGGTGGCATCAATGCTCTGTCCGTTCTGATAGGTGCCGGCGTCTCTGTAGCCGCTGGCCTTGGTGTAGGGACCGGCCAGGGCGTTGTAGGAGAACACCTCGCCGGGCAGCAGGATGGTGCCATTGACCCGGCCGGCGGCCAGATCAATATTGTACCAGCGATTGGAGGGGCCTGCGCAGCTGGTGGTGCCGGTGCCCAGCACGTCCTTGAAGAGGTTGGCCTCCAGATCGGCGGTGGTCATTTTGGGCTCAGTCTTGGTCAGGGGAACGGTGACCTGCTCCCCCTCCTCCGCACTGTCCAGAGCGGACTTGGCGGCGGCTACGTCCAGCTCGACGCCGGTGACCGAGGGGACCACCTTTTTGGTCTCCTTGTCTAAGTAGGCGTCGGTGGCTTCCACACAGACCTCTTTCTGAATGGCATCAAAATCGGGGTCAGCGGGGGGTGCAGTGGTGACTTCGGTCTCCAGCGGGGAGTTATCAGCGCTGTCATCGGTCAGCAGCTGGGAGAAGCGCTGACCGGCGGCGTTGACCAGAGCAGTTACGTCAAGAGCGCGGCCGGTGATTCCCTTGTGGAACACCAGCTGATCGTCCTGCACTTCCCAGGTGGTCTGGGTATTGGGATCGGCATACTCCTCCATTACCTTTTCCACCACAGAAGGGGTCTGCTCAAAGGTGACGGGGACGGAGTAACGGGCGCCGGAGATCATGGCGCTCAGATACTGGGCGCCCCGGGTGAGGAAGTTGCCCGACTGCTGGGCCATAGCCTCCTGCACGGCAGTTTCCGCAGCCTCGGAGGTAACGGAGGCCTCCTTGCCCTCGATGGCCCAGTCGTAACCCTCGCAGGTAAAGGGAACGGTGAGCTCAGACAGGCGCTGGGGAAGCGCATCCTCCAGCAGAGAGAACGCCTCCTCCTGGGTGCGGCCGCCTACATTGACGCCGCCGATGGTGGTATTGGGCAAGAAGGTGCCGCTGCCGGCCACAGCACACAGGATCAGATAGCCGGCGATCAGTGCCGCGGCTGCGATGAGCACTATAATCAGGGCCAGCGTGCCGCCCTGAGGCTTTTTGGCCTGCGCGGCACGTTTACCCGCTGCTTGTGCCATATTGATCACTCCAACTTTTCGATTGATTGCCGCGGCCGGAGGCCGGGCCGAGAATCCGGCGCATGGGGCGGAGAAGACGCAGAGCGTATGAGCCATTCCGTATTGCCATGGATTCTTTAAGCCATATTATAGGTGTTGGCTAGGAAAAATGCAATTACAGAATGGTTACATGAACGGCAGGCGGAAATCGCTTTACAGCCGCAGAGAATCAGTGTATGATAATAGAAAAAGCTGTATGAGTCAAAGTGGAACGATACCGGCCGCCTATTCAGCATGAGCCCGCGAGGCGAATCGTATCCATTGAAATTTTATCACTTTTGTGATTGAATGGCAGCGTTTTTTAGCCTTTTATCCAAAGGAGCGGTATTCCATGTCCTATTATCGCAACCGGCGTCCAGACAACGGCAACGAACTGTTCTCCTGGATCCTGATCCTGATCCTGCTGGTTACCCTGTGGCCTGTGGGGATTATCCTGCTGGTACGCAAGCTGGTTGGCATGGGGCGCAGACCTCAGTTCCCCTATCTGGGGCCCAGCCCCGGCACCCAGGGGGTCCGCACGCCCCCTCCCAACGCGGCGGGGAAACGGCCCAGCCTCGGCAAGGGCAAGGCCATGACCATTATCGGCGCCATCATGGCTGTCCTTTTTGGTATCGCCACCGTGTCTGGTCTGCCGGTGGTGAGCAGCATCTGGGGCTTTCCCATGTCTCTGGCGGCGATGTCGCCGGTGATCGGGCTGTTTGCCGGCGGCCTGGCCCTGATGGCCGCGGGCAGTATCAGCACCCGCAAGGCAAAGCGATTTCGGAAGTATCTGGCCCTCATCGGGCGGCGGGAGAGCGTTTCGGTGGTACAGCTGGCCCACGCTATGCCGGTCTCGGTACGCAAGGCGTGCAGCGATTTGCAGGAGATGCTGGACGAGGGCATTCTGCCTGCCGGGTATCTGGATATGTCCTCCCATGAGCTGATCCTCAGCGACGAGGGCCTGAAGGACGAGCCGGAGCCCGAAAAGACGGAGGAGGCACAGGAGGAAGAACCCCTGGATCTCCGGGATGACGACGCGGTGCTGCGGGAGATCCGCCGGCTCAACGACGACATTGACGACCCGGCCATGAGCCGCAAGATCGACCGCATCGGGGAGATCACCAGCAAGATCTACGGCTATGCCAAGCAGAATCCGGGCAAGGAGGACCAGCTGCGCTCCTTCCTCAACTACTATCTGCCCACCACGCTGAAGATCCTCAAAGCCTATGCCCGCATGGAGGACCAGGGCGTGGAGGGGGAAAATATCCGCACTGCCAAGGCCCGTATCGAGGGTATGATGGATAAGGTGGTAGACGGCTTCGAGAAACAGCTGGACCGCCTGTTTGAGGTGGACACCATGGACATCACCGCCGATGTGGAGGTGCTGGAGCGGATGCTGGAGAAGGACGGCCTGTCCGGCGGTATGGACTTTGGTCAAACGGGAACTTCATAAAACGTTTACATAAGGTCCAAAATTTATCCAACACTCGACAGGGCGGCTGTGCTATCTTATAGGCACAGCCAAGAGAAAAGGCAAGGGCGCCGCGCCGGGAGCGTGCGGAGGACAAATGCCATCCGGAGCGCGTTCAACAAACCGGCCCGCCCTTGTGACTGCCCCCCGGCTGTGGGGGCAGACCAAAAGCAACACCGGCCCTGCCGTGTGATGAGATAAAACAGGAATTCCTCCCTTAAGACAGCGCCCCGGACATGGTCCGGGGCGCGCTGCTTTTTGTGCTGGACATAGAAAAGGCCCCGGACAAACGTCCGGGGCCCTTTTTGTATAAAGAAAACCACTCGCTAGGCGAGTGGTTCAAAAAAGCCTATGGCGATGAAAATGATAAAAAAACTCCCTTTGCTATAATAGAAGTGCGGTCTGCCAA
>NZ_NFHG01000002.1 GCF_002159265.1 Flavonifractor sp. An82 | reverse complement strand
ACGACACGATCAAGATGCTGGAGGCGCTGGATATCGGAGACCCGCGGGCAAAGGATTGTATGGTGGAGGAGATCGAAGGCTGCGTTCCCAGTCTGAAATGCCTGGAGGGACACAGAATCAATGTGGACGAGTTGGATTACCTCGTCAAGCGGTTGGACAGTTTTTCTGACGGGGAGCTGGCACAGTTCCAGGGGATGGTGGTGAAAATGGGACTCTCCGACATAACTGACCTTATCAACTTGACCTTTTGCTGTCAGCGGGCCACGGTGATCACAGACTTTTCTGATCTGGAGTGGATTGGTCGGAATCACTACATGAACCTGCATGGTGGCTGCGCCTCCATGGAAGAGCTGGAGCGGTTAGATGCACGCAAGACAGCACTGGCTCTGATTCTCAACGACACCTCCGGCCAAATTACTCCCTACGGTGTAGTGTACGACAACGGTACGATGTTAGAACAAGTTTATGATGGCCGACATTTTCCGGATTTCTACTATAAGAACAGTATGGCATCTGTATTACTTTCATTAAATAATCAAATGAATGAACAAGAAACACTATATTTCCCATGTGCTGAAAGTGAAATCACTCGGACACTATGCCGTTTGGGTGCAACACAGCCGGAAAAATTTACTGCGACGCTGATTGCTACCGATGATGATATCAGCCCAGCGGTCAGGAGTGTTTTTGAAGGCGAATATCCTCTAACGGAACATTTGAAGACATTAAATGCATTGTCTAAGTGCCTTCAATTGTTTGATGCACAAACTTTGGACAAATTTCATACCGTTTTCGATACTATCTGGCCTGATACCCCAGAGGAAATATTATGGATTGCAGAGAATATCTATGATTTTACTGTAATCCCCGGCATAAGCAACGCAGAAGAATATTGGCAACATTTGATTCAAGTCTCTGGACATTTTGAAGTTAAATCTGAGTTGGATTCATATATTGACTATCAGAAATTTGGAGAGCATTACATCAAGAAGGAAGGCGGAGTATTGGGGGACCGCGGCTATATTCGTTATCCGTTGCGCTGCAAGGGACCTTTGCACAAGGTATCACCGGAGCCGGTTCAGGCATTGGAGATCTTGGCGCGGCAATTTTGGAAAACATGGAGTCTACTTCCTTAACGGAGATCGCGGCTGCTGGCCACTGGGGAATTGGCACCAACCCACTCATGCTGATCTTCTGCATAATTTTGATGGCCTATGCTGTGATCAAGGTGTTTTTCGCAAATCTAAAAAGGGGCGGCATTCTTCTCATCCAGATCGCGGTTGGAAGCCTCTATATGTTTTCAATCCCTAGAGGATACACCGATGGATTCACCCAGTGGATGAAGCAAGTGATTGGCTTATGCCTTACCGCTTTCCTGCAGGCCACCATATTGGTGGCAGGGCTGATGGTATTCAGCGAGAATGCTCTGCTGGGATTAGGTCTGATGCTTTCCGCTGGCGAGGTGCCCAGGATTGCAGGGACATTTGGTCTGGACACCACTACCAGAGCCAATATTATGTCGGCAGTCTATACAGCCCAAGCAGCTGTCAACACCACCCGCTCGCTCGTGCAGGCGGCAACAACCAGATAATACTTCTTCCATTATGCTTGCATTTACCGCATCTTCTTTGTTAGGTTTCGTGAATAGCTTTCTACCATCGTCCACCAGATGATCGAATGTGTAAAGGTGTATCCCGACGGGAGACTGGACATTATCTTCGGAGGAGGGTATCTTATCGAAGAACGTCTGGAAAAAGAAAGTTAATAACTTCAAATATAATTGACATAATCACCGAAATAATATAGTATAATTTATGTTAGGAGGCGATTGTGCATGGCAAAAAAAGCTGCGGTCATCATGCCGCAAACACGGGAGATCCTGGCACAGATGGGTGAGCAGATTCGCCTGGCCCGACTGCGCAGGAAGTTAAGCTTGGAATTGGTAGCAGAGCGTGCCGGGATCAGCCGAGCCACGCTTATATCCATTGAGAAAGGCACCCCTACGGTATCCATCGGCTCCTATGCCGCTGTGTTGCACGCATTAAACAATATGGACAGCAACCTGCTGCTTATTGCAAAAGATGATGAATTCGGCAGGAAACTGCAAGATCTGGCGCTGCCCACCAGACGGCGGGCGCCCAAGAAAGGAGAGTAGCCAATGGCGCAGGACGAAAAGACCATCTATGTATATGAAAATTGGCGTGGAGAGGCACCCACCCTGCTGGGGCGGCTGCGCTGTGGCTTCGTCCGCGGACAGGAGACCTTTTCCTTTGAGTATGATCCGGCCTGGCTGTCATCTGCCGAGAGTTCCTTCTCTCTGGACCCGGATCTGGCCCTCTACCGTGGGCGGCAGTATGTGCCGCTGAACAAGCAGCTCTTTGGCCTGTTTTCCGACTCCTGCCCGGATCGCTGGGGACGCCTGCTGATGAGGCGCAAGGAGGCCATCGATGCCAGAAAAGAAGACCGAAAACCCCGAAAGCTTACGGAGAGCGATTTCCTGTTGGGTGTCTATGACGAATCCCGTATGGGGGCACTGCGGTTCAGCCTGGAAGAAGGGGGCGAATTTCTTTCGAACGATAAAGCGTTTGCGACGCCTCCGTGGGTAAACCTTCGGACGCTGGAAAACGCCTCTATCGCTTTCGAGAACGATGAGAGCGGCCTGAATGAAAAATGGCTACGTGAGCTTCTGGCCCCTGGCTCCTCCTTGGGCGGTGCAAGACCCAAAGCTACGGTGCAGGCCACAGATGGCGCCTTGTGGATCGCCAAGTTCCCTTCCAAGCATGATGAATATAACAGCGGTGCGTGGGAGAAGGTCGTCCATGACCTGGCACGGCTCTGCGGGCTGGATGTTCCGGAATCCAAATTGGAGACGTTCTCCAAGACCGGCAGCACCTTTCTCGTCAAGCGATTTGACCGAAATGGCAGCCGCCGCATCCACTTCGCCTCCGCCATGACCCTGCTGGGCAAGACCGATGGAGCCTCGGCAGCGGACGGAAGCAGCTATCTGGATCTGGCGGCGTTCATCCGGGCCAACGGGGCATCACCCCGGCAGGATCTGGCCGAGCTGTGGAAGCGAATCGTGTTCAGCATGGCGGTATCCAATACTGACGACCACCTGCGCAACCACGGTTTCCTCCTGACACCCACCGGCTGGCGGCTGGCCCCTCTCTATGATGTGAACCCAGTCCCCTCGGGGGACCGGCTTTCCCTCAATGTGAGTGAGTATGATAACACCATTGACTTGGAACTGGCTCTGGAAGTAGCCGATTATTTCGGCCTTGCCCCGCAGGAAGCGGAACAGGCTGCAGAGGAGGTCTGCAAAACAGTATCCGGACACTGGGAACAGTTGGCCGGGCAGTATGGTCTCAGCCGAGGAGCGATAGAGTATATGCGCCCCGCCTTTTCCCTTCCATGATAAGATCACAAACGGACGATTCCTGGCGGAACCGTCCGTTTGCTTATTCTTTGGCGGCTCCCTCAAAAGAGTCCCCGCCCTCATCCTCGTCCATATCCGTATCAATGTCCAGTCCTTCATTGTTCCCCACATTCTTCTCGTAGAGCTTGGTCCATTTGAGCGGATATTTGCATTTGCGGTTATAGGCCAGAAGCATCGCCTCGGCATAGCCCATAGAACCGGGGCGTCGTTCCTTGGCTGTCCTCGAAAGCAGCTTGACCGACATTTCCCCCACTTTTTCCTTGAAGGTTTCATCTTTCAATGTGTCGCCAAAGGTGTAGACCAATCTGGCGATTCCATTGAGCATATTGGCGGACAGCGAATTCATATCGCCCTCCCAGGTGCCTACGCAGAGTCTGAGTGTTCGATCAAGTACATGGTAACCGAACCGCTCATATATATTTTCAAGCGTGGAGACAGCACAGACAACGCCATAGTTTCTGACCTGGCCAATGGAAAGAGAATAAGACTCTACCAGATCTTTGATCATAAGCTGCTCCTGATTCCCGGCTTCCACATTTGCCATAAACACTTCATAGGGACGGAGCGGTTTGACAAACTTCATCTGGTTGGCGAAGATATCTGCCTCGTGCTCGTAGTTTAGATCATCGTATATCATGCACCAGACTGGCGTTTCACGAGAGCCAGAGGCCAGTGCGACGATCTCCACCGTGTGCTGGCCATTGAAGACATAGTTGACCCCATTTCGACGGCTCACCTTCACAGGGTTGATCTGATACAAATCAAAGTGTGCCGCAGCATTCAGCACATGCTGTTCGGAAATATTTCTCTGGTACTCCTGATTGGATACGAGGTTCTTGATGGGAATCTGTTCGAAGTGAACATTGGGAACAAACATACTATAATCTTCCATTAGGATTCCCCCTCAATTGCACTGAGCATTTCCTGGATTTTTCCTTCTAATTCAGTCAACGCTGCCAAGATGTTTTGCCTGGCAGCAGGTGAGATTGCTTCCAAATGTGCCATGGACTTTGTCCGGTCGATGGAGCTCATCCAGGAGGGGATCGTAAGAGTAAGTCCAGCAACTTCCGCATCCGGGTCATAGGCGGGCATCGTCTTGATTGCCGGCTGCTCTGCCGCCGCTGTGCCGAGCTTGGCAGAAACGTCGGAATAAAGGCATCGTCTCGATTCACTATAACGAGCGAAAGCATAGGGATTTTTTCCGATTTTTTTACTAAGTGCTTTCAATTCTTCGGGTTCCATTTCTGATAGAGCAACGATATTTTCAAAAGAAATCTTATATGCCCCGGAAAGAATGTGCGGAACAAGCTCAGGAGCATTTTGTTCAATGGTATCTAATGCTGCACTGTATTTCGCATATTTCTGTACGGTTGCGCCGGACACATGATACTTCCTTCCCAGCCGGGCTGCTGTTCGCCGGCCGCTCTCTTCATCTATTGGGCGGCCTCTCCCCACAGTAATGTTGGGATTCGGACGGTACTGATTATAGCCATTCCTATTTCGCTGTACTTTCTTTTCCGCTTCATATTGTTTCCCAATCAGATATTTCCTGGTTTCTTCTGAGATGTTGCGGCGCCCGAGTTGGTTCGCACAGATCCAGGCGATGGCAGCATCTCTGTTTGGGAAATCCAGCTCCTTGACTCCATAAGGAATGCGCATTTTGTTGCATATTTCATAGCGATTATGGCCGTCGAGAATGGTATCATTCCATGCGATGATATCTTCCCGGCACCCTTCCATGACCAGATTCAGCTCCAGCTGCCGGTATTCCTCCCGGCGAAGTGGACGAATCAAGTTTTTGAATTCCGGATCGATGTTAAGCTGCCTAAATGCTTTCTCTGTCATGTAGCCTCCTGCGTTCCAGCTGTTTCACGGTTTTGAGGGAAAAATATGCGACCCGGTTGATTTGATCGATCTCACCGGTCAGCTGGTAATTAAATCTCAGGTCAAAGCCACCGAGCAGTTCGGAAAAGTTTTTTATAAGGATCGTACTATAGAATTCTATAGACTGCTGGGATGTGCTTGACATCCGAACCTTGTTTGCGGTCCCGCCTGAAATAGGTTTATCCGATCCGAGAACGGCGATATACAGTTCTTCAGGGTTTACCAGGAATTGCACATACGCAGGATTCTTCAAGAGACGAATCGTTTGCCTGTGGATTCGAATCCGGTTTCGCGCAGGGTCCAGCGTTAAGTAAGCCTGCAATTGATTTTCATGATTCATGTCCTTGTCCTCCCAAAACGGACTTACGATCAGTATCAGAGGCAGCCTCGTCTGACTGCTCTGATGCAGCAGGAGCGATGTTATCGCGCAACCCATATACAGCATATCCTTCAAAAATGTCAACCTGCATAGATTTCTGGTGTTCCCGGAACGGGAGTCCAAACTGCGTCTTCCAGCCCTCCGGAAACACGGGAGTTCGAGAAGACTTGGGCTTCTGGCCGTCTTTTTGCACCCGCTGATACACTTCGGTCGCTGTGAGATCAAATGCGATGAGCCACTCATCCTTGGCATGGATTATCCGCCCGAGGAGTTTATATCGATAGTCCAGATTCCAGCCCATCAGTGAAAACACTTTGGCGAAAAAAATCTTGCAGGTGATCTGTTTCGGTTTACGTCTGCCGGAGCCGTTGGTGCACCAGGCGCAGGCATCCCGATCTTCCGCCCGACAGGGACGGATCGCCAAGATCCTGCTCTCTTGATTGACCAGTACCTGCACATAATCAACCTGTGGGAAGCGGTTCAGGCAGGCGGTATTTACATAAAATTTGTAATTGTTAAAAGTTACAGACGGCTCATTAATATGGGCGAAGAACTCACGGCGTACTACTTGGTAGCCATCGTAGTTAAAGTCACCGGCCATCTCCAGGACCTCATCACTACTGCTGTTTGCAGGAGAAACTGCCGGTTCCGCTTTTTCTAATTCAGCAGACGGAACAATATCCAAATGCCTGTCCTCCAGGGAACGAAGCATTCCGGCGATTACGCCGCCGGCATTTTCCCGACTTTCTTCGGACATTTAGGATTCCTCCTTCCCGTGCTGACCGAGTTCCTGACAGATATAATCACGCAGCACATCAAATCCTGTCACGCGGAGTTTCTGCCCGGTTTCATACAGTTGGCCCTCCATGCGGATTTTCCAGTCTTCCTCACTCTGATCGCAAACGGGCGGGAAAGACTGTTGGTGGAGGTAATATTGCTTGCCAAAAGAGCCGATCCACTCCTCCGGGACAGCCCGCACCCGTTTGCCGGAGACAGAAAGGGGCTGTACAGGCTCCTTCGCCTGCTCCGTGCTTTTTGGGCCGGAAAGCAGGTACGATTTAATAAACGCTTCCGCATCATTGACATCAAAAATATACGCAGATTCAGTTTCGGTTTGAAACAGCGCTCCGGCGATCCGGTATTTTAAATCCGGACTCCAGCCGAATAACTGAAAAAGCGTTTCTACATAGGCCGCACCGGCAATATCCCTGGGCTGATACTTTCCGTCTGACAGCTTGGAAAACACGACTGCGTTGCGGCTGCTTTTCGCCGCTGTACGGACGGCGAACTTCATCTCCACAGGGTTGACCAGCAGCTCCACATGGTTGTCTTTCCCAAAAGACCGAACACATGTGGTGCTGAACTTGATCCTCTTATCTTGAAACAGTACATAGGGACGGTGATAATTGTCAAAGAATTCACTGCGGGCGATTTCAAAGCCTCTCATATCAAAATCTCCCGGAACCAATGTGATGCTCGAGGGCAGGGATGCATCCGCCTGCTGCTCATCGGGTGGATGGATACTGGCGGACGCTTGGTAATAATCCGACGGCTTAAATCCAGCCCAGCGGGGATTGATGGTCACAAACCCTCTGAGCAGGCCGCTGTCGATTACCCGCAGCTCCGGGAGGATGGAGCGGTTGCCATACTTGGAGTTGTTCAGAAGATGCTGAACCGCAATGAAATCATCTCTGGAAACAATGCCCTCGTGGTGGTTCCGGTAAAGGCTCTGGGGCCTGTCCCCCCGATTCTTCCTGGCCTTGTGGTTCAGATAGTTGGGGGTGAATGTCTTCCGGGTCAGCACATCCCCGCAATGCCGCTCATTGCGAAGGACCTGGACAATGGAGTTGGATGTCCACTTGACATTCCCCAGATAAGTCTTCCTGCCCAGCTCGGTGAGCGCCGCCGCAATGTCGGAGGTGGAATATCCGTACAGATACATATAGAAGATGAGTTTTACCGTGGGAGCTTCATCCGGGTTGACGACCAGGTTTCCATCCGCGTCGTGAGAATACCCCAGCAGCTTGGGCGTCAACGGCAGACCTCCGTCCAGCCGCATCCGCAAGGAGGTCTCCATGCTCCGGCTACGGATATGAGACTCCTCCTGAGCCATGGTGGCCTGAAAAGAAAGCGCCATCTGGGAATCGTCTTTGAGGGAGAAGATACATTCGCTCTCAAAGAACACCCCGACAGGACTGGGCAGCTCCGCAAGCATTCGCACCATGCTGATACAGTCCACCACATTCCGGGCAAAGCGAGACACGCTTTTGGTAATGATCATATCGATTTTCCCGCTGCGGCAATCGGCGATCATGCTGTTGAACTCGTCCCGATGAGCCAGAGAAGTCCCGCTGATTCCCTCATCTGCATAGATTTTGACCAATGTCCAGTTGGGATGATGCACAACAAAATCCTCATAGTATTTCTTTTGCAGCTCATAGGAGGAAGTCTGCTGGACATTGTCCGTGGAGACACGGGCATACACGGCGACCCGCTGCCTTATATCATTGTCGTAATAGTCAATAGGCTTTTTGGCCGGAATGAATTCATAGTTCTCCGGGTCAACTTTTGTGTTGATACGCCGGCGGACTCGTTCTTTCCGTTCCGCAAGCTGTTTTCGTGTGGACTTGTCAATCATGCAGCATTTCCCTCCGGGGTTTGTCATCAGGGAGTATCTTCCAACCGGGATTTGGCAAAAAGTACAGGTCGTGTAGATCCTCTTGATAATAGGAAGCCAGCGTATAAATATCCTCCGAAACGAAGTAAACGCCCACTGGCTTTGGGAGTGCTGCCAAGAGGCGCGTACAGAAAGAGAGTTCGGAGAGTTTCTTCGAGATATTGCTTGCTTTCTGGGTAATGATCAGATCGACCTTTTCATCGTAGCAGTCTTGAAGGAGCCTTGACCACTCCGGGGCGCTCTCCATATTGGGCGCAGTGCTGCCCTCGTCCACATAGAAACCGACAAACATCCAGTTTGGGCAGAGAGCCAGTGTGTCAAGAAATTGCTTTTTATGAGCTGAGAGATAGTCCTCATAGCGGGTCTGGTTAAAGTAGCGGATGTATACCGCCACACGGTAATGTGTTTTGGGAAGCGGGCGTTCCCGCTTGATTTCCTTTAACCAGGCACGATGTTCCGCTAAAAGGGTGTTTCGTTCCGTTTCCCTCTCCAGCAGGAAATCAAATGATGGCATAACTTCCTGCTCTGACTCTCTATTTTGAATGGTCAGATCTGACATATTTGCTCCCCCTGTGTTATTTCTCTTCCAGGCCATTATATAATCTGCAGACTAATAACAAAATCGACCAGAAGTCAACACCTTGACTTCTGGTCGATAGATGAGAAAAAAAGAAGCGAGCCGGCAATTCCAGCTCGCAATTTTTCAGGTATTGTCATCCCGTCTGGCCATAGTGGATTTCAACTCACGAACAATCTTCAGGATGGAATCCAGCTCCTTGGGAGAGCAGTCGGCCAGCAGCTCGTCAAACTCGCTCTGGTATAGGCTTCTCACCTCCGGCACATCGGGCCGAAGGAGGGAATCAGCAGATACTTGCAGGGCTTCGATGATTCGGATAAAAGTTTCCAACTTCATGCTCGTCTTGCCTTTTTCGATATTGCTGATATGCGGCAGCGAGATATTGGCCTTCGCTGCAAGATCGGCCTGGCTCATCCGGCGATTGATCCGCGCATCTCGAATACGGGAGCCGACTAACTGGCTCTCGGTCAAATCATGTTCCGTCATCGGCTTCCTCCCTCAAATATATTCTCCAGATTATCTATTTCTAAGAGTATATCAACTTAAGGTGAAATTGATATAAGGCCGAGTTGATGATATAATCTAAACACTATAATAAGACTGCAAAATTTTTTTGGAGGTCTTATTATGAGCCTGAACTACAAAGTCATTGGAAAACACATCCGTGAAGTCCGCCAGCGCAACCACCTTTCGCAAGCGATGCTCTCTGAACTGGTGGATAAAACGCCATCTTACATCAGCTACATAGAGAGCGGAATCAAGAGCATGAGCCTTGACACCTTTGTGCTTATCGCCAATGCCTTGGGAGTATCTCCCGACCGGCTTTTGATGGAGCAAGTCACCAGCACTGAACGGTGCGCCAGCGAAGAAATCGCTCTACTCCTTTCGGATTGCAGTACCTATGAGATGCTGATTCTCCTGGATGTTATAAAATCGTTGAAAGCTTCCTTGAAAGAGCATCAAGGCAGATACGGTAAACCAGACAACTTTGATTTTACCGTCTGAACCTGAGAAAGCAATCAACCGGAAGTCACGAGCATTGACTGCCGGTCGATCTATGCCAGTAAAGCTGGATATATTTTTGGAACAGTGGATATGTTTTTGGAAAGTCCCGGATATGGGTCTTCCGAGTTGGTATAATGAAAAAAGAAAGGTGGAATGACCAATGATCTATTACACAGGTGATATCCACGGAGACCCCTATGAGGTCATACAGTTTTGCGACAGCAAGAAGCTGACAGAGCAGGATACTCTGGTTCTGCTTGGAGATGTAGGAGCGAACTACTACCGAAACCGGCGAGACACAGAGATGAAGAAAGTTCTTACCGCCGTAAAGCCGACGATGCTCTGCATCCACGGCAACCATGAGATCCGACCGGCCAGTATCCCTTCCTATCGGACGAAGCAGTGGAACGGCGGGACAGTCTGGGTAGAGGAAGCCTTTCCACGTCTGCTGTTTGCTATGGATGGTGAGATCTTTGATCTGGAAGGTCTCCGACACTTGGTCATCGGCGGAGCTTACAGCGTGGACAAATTCTACCGGCTGGCCAGAGGGTACGGCTGGTGGCCGGACGAACAGCCTTCCCAGGAGATCAAGGACAAGGTTATCCAGACGCTGGACGCCTGCGGGTGGCAGGTAGATACCGTCCTCTCCCACACCTGTCCCTATCCGTATGAGCCGCGCGAGGTCTTTCTTCCGATGATCGACCAGAGTACCGTGGACGACTCTACCGAGAAATGGTTGGAGGAGATCGAGCGGAAACTCAAATACGACCACTGGTTCTGTGGACACTGGCATATTGACAAGCATATCGACCGGATGCACTTCCTCTTCCACAGCGTGGAGGCTGCGCCGCAGCTCTTGACGGGAGGGGAAACATTATGACGGAGGAAGAAAGACCGGAGGCCAAGGAGCGGGAGGCGTGCTTTGCCGCAATCCGTGAAATCGTCCAGGACATTTCCCGCCTAATGGACGCCGCATATCAGCAATACAGCCGTTTGGTAGAACAGGTGTTGAACGGCAGGATCACCGAGGAGCGGGAGATCGAGCGAATCATGGACGGGCTTGTGGACTTCGGAGATGATCCGAGGCTCCTTGAACTGTACAAACCCCTCTGCCGCCATGTCTATTACAAATACCCCGCTCTTGTGGGAGAGCACGCTGCCCTCTTCCGGCTCCAGTTTGAGGAAACGGAGGATGGGGACACGGATACTGAGGAGGTGAAAACATGAAAGCGCCGGAGATCAAGCACTACATCAACTGGCTGGGTCGGGTGGAATACCGAAACATCAACTGCTCCTTCACCTATGACGAGACATCCTATGCGGCCATCGACCGGATCTTCCGCCTTCTCCACCGGCTGGAGCCAGGCCCGGAGAACACAAGCTGGGAACTATGGCTCCGTGCGGAGCGAGGTACCATCGAAGACTTCGGCAGCTTTGAGGAGCTGCGGGCGGACGGCCAGGTGGAGAGCTTTGAGGAGTTTGAAACCTGGTGGCATTCCGAGTTCCCGGAGGAGGCAGCGTGGTTCCACTTTGCTGCCGGCGAGGATCAGGAGATCGGGTATCGGGCAATATTCTTGGGGCATCGGCATGTGCTGGAAGTGGATGGCCGCAGAGAACGTTCCTTCCCAAACGACATCTCCAAATTCACCGCTTGGCTGGAGGAGGCGGTACGGGACGCCGTTCAGATGGTGGAGACCGGCTCTTATCAGGGACTGGTGGAGCGGGAGCTGCCCATCTGGCATCGAACCGGAACCATCCTGCGCCGGGATCTGTGGAGGGTATTCCCTCAGTGGAAAGAGGAGTTCTTCCAGGACTTCTCCCAGCAGGAGACGGAGGAGTTTCTCACCTCGGCGGTGGGGTATCCTTTGAAAAAAAACAAGCGGCTTCCATCCATGACCGCAAACGACTTCTATCGCTTCTGTGCCCTGGGATATCGGGCTATGGGTTACACCGGAACGGAGAAATCGGAAAAAGAGCAGTACGCCCTCCACGCCGATGGGCGGGACGAGGGACTGTCCAAGCTGGACGGAGATTCCCCCGAAGCCTTTGCTCGGTGGCTGAAAGAGCGTCCCCGCACCGGTCACCCCTGGGAGGTATGCAGGGGCGGCAACAGCACCCACATCGACTGCATCGTACACCGGGATGCACATGGCTACTATCTGGTGGTGGCCGGTCTTGCGGAGACCCGGACGATTGAGGCGGTCCGTTTCTTCCTGGCACTTCATCGGGCAGGCGTTCCCGTATGCATCCGAAACGCAGAGAAACTGAAGGCCCGCCTGACCGGAGCGGAGTCCATCGGCATCGTGCCGGAGGGAGTCTTTCCTGCTTACTGCCACGCCAGGTTTCCGGGAGAGGACATTGTCGATTTTATGAATCTGCCTCGGGAACATCAGGATGAGCTTGCAAAATACTGCCGATGGCAGCCAATCCCGGTTCCAAGGATGAAGAAAGAAGGTGAAACCCCATGATCTTCTTTACCTCTGACCTGCATTTCGGTCACGAAAACTGCATCCGCCTTTGCAACCGGCCCTTTTCCAGTATCGAGGAAATGGACGAAACCCTCATCGAAAACTGGAACCACAAGGTCACAGGGAAGGATACCGTCTATATCCTTGGCGACCTGATCTACCGCAGCCAAAAGCCGCCGGAGGAATACCTGCGGCGGCTGCGGGGGAAGAAACATCTCATCCTTGGGAATCATGACAGGGGATGGATCAGGAGTTGTCAGACGGAACAGTTCTTTGAAAGTGTCAATAACCTATTGTATGTCGCAGACGGGAAGCGGCAGTACACACTCTGCCACTACCCCATGATGTCTTGGCCTCACATCATGCGCTGCTACATGGTCTTTGGCCACATCCACGGCAATACCGACGCGGATTACTGGCCGCTCATCCAGGCAAACGAGAGAATGCTGAATGCCGGAGTGGATGTCAATCACTTCGAGCCGGTCACCTTTGAGGAGATGGAGGCCAACAATCTTCTGCATAAAGGTCAGTCAAAATCCGGGCTTGAGGTGCAGCCGTGAGACATAAGAGCGGCTTTTATGAGGCAGCTCCTGTAGCCGGTTTCATCGCACGGCAGGACTGGACGCACATGATGGGACGAGCCGAGCGGAGCGGCCTCTCTCTCCAGTCCCCCAAAGGAAGCACCGGGCTGCTGTTCTCCGTGAGAATCATCGCTCCCATTTTGGATGGAGGGCTGCGGCATATCGTTCTGGCAGCGATCCAGTACAGTCTGGGGCGGCACACCTATATGCCCACCATAGTCGCGGAATTCACCTGCCGGAACCTGCGCCGTCTGGACGAAGCTACCCGTTTCACCGCTGTGGCAGAGATCCGCGCACATTTAAACCGATATGGAGAACAGGAGCCATATCCGCAAGTGTGGCACGGCTTAAGCCGAGTGCTCACATCTGGCAAAAATCAAAGAAGACAAGGAGGAAGGAAAGGATGCCGATTTTACAACCTCTGGAAAGCATGGAACGCATCTCACGCCAAGCACTGGCAGATGACCTGGACACCGTGCTGGAAAGGATAAGCCGTGAGGATATCGGGCTGGTGATCACCGACGAAGGCAAAGACGACTTGGTTCTCTGCCCTGCCTCCTGGTTCAATCTTGACTATGTGGACGATTTTTCCTGCGTCATCAACAGCGCCCTCCGCTATGCCATGCGCAGCGAAGATGAGGAGAGTGCGGCGGTCGTCCAGTATCTTCGTCGCCACTACCAGTTGTTCGATGAAAAGACGCTTTCGGTGGCTGTCGCCGATCTGGAGCGGGAACTGAACCAGCCGATAGTGACCCTCAAGCAGCCGCAGGTCTGGAAGGAGCTCCAGGAGCTGTTCCGGCAGCGACTGGACGAGTTGCGGAAGGAATCTTCGGAAGGCGAGGAAACGCACCATGGATGAAAAGCGATATGAGCTCGTGGAGATCCAGGTGGACGCAGAGCTTCTAGAACAACTGAAAAAGATAATCGCTCCTATGGGGCTGACGCCAGAAATGCTGATTGTGAAGTTCTTTGAGTTCTGCGCCGATCCCGCGACCCAGAAACTGGCCATCTCCTTGCTTCTGAAATGGAAAGCCGAACAGGAAGCGGAGAGGGGAAAACCGGGAGGGGGACTTTGATGCTATCCAGGGAAACCTTCTGCGAAGCCCTGCGAAAGATCCAAGCGCAAAAGGATCGAGACGAACAGTTCAGTAAGGCACTCACCCTGATGGGAGACGGACATTTCGTATTTGAGGGCGGAGCGCCGCTTCTTGCCGCCTTGCTGGATGTACTGAAGGAAGCGGTCGACGACCAGTACGACTATATCAGCTGGTGGCTTTACGATGCCGCCCCGGACTATGAAGTCTGGACCGATGATGAAAAAACTAAGTGGTGCCTGAAAGAACCGGAAGCCCTGTATGATTTCATCCGGGATGAATGTCAGGGCTGAGTGGTAGCGTCTCCCCAAATTCGTTCAAGGAGGTCAAATCAGATGTCTAAGTGCTGCCTATACTGCCGGGTAGATGGAGCGTCTACGGAAAGCAACTGTCTCGCCATAAACCAGCAGCTCACCGCACTCCGAAGCCTCGCCGGCCAGCTTGGTTTTTCGATTTCCGCAGAGATGCTCCAATATGAGAGCGGCTTGGACGCAAACCGACAGAGCATTCGAACGCTGATCCGTGATGCACGACATGGAGTCTATGACCGGGTGCTGGTGATGAACGGCGACCGTCTGGCTCGTGACGCCGAAGGTTTGGCGGCGATTGGAGAAAAGTTGACCGCAGCAGGAGTCCGGGTCTATTGCTCAGATGGCGAAATTGATCTGGCCCCCGCATATTCTCATGGTTATTTCCGGGTGGCAACGATGGAACAGACCATGTGATTGGGAAAAGTTCCCGTCCCACCTCTCTTCCACGGCCAAAGAAAATGCGGTATAATAAAAGAACCACATACACCAGACCGGGAAAGTTGATCATTCCGGCGGAAGGAGATGTTGCCATGAGTTCATTAGAGGAAAAGAAAAGTGAGCTTGAGAGGGTCCTTGGGGTATTCCAGAACTACATTGAAGGCTCTGAATTGCTCGATGTGGTCTATTCGAAAAAGTTCGGGTATGTTCTGCTTGGCCTGCCTGCGGCGGATTCCATTGATGACTCCGATGTAACACGACTGGAAGATCCCGAAACATTGGTGAAAGAGATCTATCAGAATCTCGCATACGACTTTATGGAGCAGGAAGGGCACAGCGAGGATTACACGGAAGCCACCAATCTGGAAAAGCGAGCTATGCGGGAATGGATGAAAGAGTACACGGATCAGCTGCCGGAATACAACTACCTGCTGGACGAACTCCTTGGATGATGTGTCCGATGAAGCAGGCGCTTCCCTCAGTCAATCTTTTGGCATGGATAAAGCGGACATCTTTTTTGGTCGAACACTAAAATTGACCCTCGGGTGGAAAATCCGTAGCCATCGCAGCGAAAACGGCAAAAAAATAATGGGTGAAGACCCGCAAAGCCTTGAAAATCATGGATTTCCGCAAATATCTCAATTGGTCTTACACTCCACAAACCCGTCAGAATCCATGGATTCTGACGGGTTTCCTTTTGTTTTCATCACTTTTTCGGGCTGATTATTTTTGCCGTTTTCGTCTGACCCAAGCCGTGACCCATACGGGATCTCGGAGCGGTCAGGACTGGAAACTGCCGGAGATGACACTGCCCATGGTTTTGGCCGCCTGGCGCTGGGAGGCCGTGGTCACGTGGGCGTAGGTGTCCAGGGTGAATTCGGCCGAGAAGTGCCCCCGCATTCCGGACACGGTTTTCACATCCACCCCGTTCTGCAGGGCCAGGGTGGCAAATGTGTGCCCTTACGGTATAATTACGACAAACCGGAAAAGCCCCGTAGGATCAAGGGTTTTGAGGTTTTCAGTCTGGTTTTTCATCCTTTTCCAAACCGAAAAATCATACTGAAATAAGTCGAATTATAGGAGGTGTTTCATTAACGACAAATGAATAGCAGAAAGGAACTCAAAGCCTTTTGATTTCAAACACAGTAGAATATTGGATTTATGCGAAGCCGTCACTTGTTTCAAGTGGCGGCTTTTGTCATTTCCAGGACTGCTGTGCAGGCACATGACAACACCAATCAGAAACGAGGTGATTGTTATGAACACGCAAATCATCGCCATCACCAACCAGAAGGGCGGCGTTGGCAAGACAACCACCTGCGCGAACTTGGGGATCGGGCTGGCGCAGGCCGGGAAGAAAGTGCTGCTGATCGACGGAGACCCGCAAGGCAGCCTGACCATCAGCCTGGGCCATCCCCAACCGGACAAGCTGCCATTTACCCTGTCCGACGCTATGGGCCGTATTCTGATGGATGAGCCAATCAAGCCGGGTGAGGGTATCCTGCACCACCCGGAAGGCGTTGACCTGATGCCTACCGACATTCAGCTCTCCGGCATGGAGGTCTCCCTGGTGAACGCCATGAGCCGTGAAACCATCTTGCGGCAATACCTGGACACACTCAAGGGACAGTATTCCCATATCCTGATTGACTGCCAGCCTTCCCTGGGTATGCTCACGGTCAACGCACTGGCAGCCGCCAACAGGATCATAATCCCCGTCCAGGCGGAGTATCTACCCGCCAAGGGCCTGGAACAGCTGCTCCAGACGGTCAATAAGGTGAAGCGGCAAATCAATCCCAAGCTCCAGATCGACGGCATACTGCTGACGATGGTGGACAACCGCACAAACTTTGCCAAGGAGATTGCCGCCCTGCTGCGGGAGACCTACGGCAGCAAAATCAAGGTGTTTGGCACAGAAATTCCCCATTCCGTCCGGGCAAAGGAAATCAGCGCCGAGGGCAAGAGTATTTTTGCCCATGACCCCAACGGCAAGGTGGCCGAGGGGTACAAAAATCTGACCCAGGAGGTGATGAAACTTGAAAAGCAGCGCGAAAAAAGTAGAGCTGGCCTCGGTAGATGATTTATTCTCCACCGAAGAAGGCCGCCAGGATGCCAAGCTGGAGAAGATACAGGAAATCCCACTGTCTGAGCTGCATCCTTTCAAGAACCACCCCTTCAAAGTCAAGGATGACGAGGCCATGATGGAGACCGCCGACAGTGTTCGGCAGTAGCCGTGAGGACGCACTGCACGAACTGACTGCCACACTCCGAAGCGGAGAAGCCAGCGGTGTACGCGAATGGCTCCAGAATATCGTGAACGAGGACGAACCGGATGAAACCACCCAAAAAGCAGCCGAGCTTATGGAGCGGCTGGATCAGCTTGTGCCGGTGCTTGAACCGGCACAGCTGGACGAGCCGGAACCTGATCCCAACCTTGTGAAGATGGCCGATGAAGCGATGGCGATGGGCGTGGATACTGACTGGAACTCTGATAAGGAATTTCCGTTGTCTTTCGATACTGAAAGTCCCCAGCCCAGCGCCGAGTACCGGGAGGCCCTGCTGGTGCTGGATGATACCACCTATCTTCATGTTCAGCCCTGCGACACCGGCTGGGACTACACGCTCTACGATGTGGCAACCATGAAGCAGATGGACGGCGGCCAGCTGGATGGAGCAAATATGGGGCGTTCTGAAGCTATCGGCCACATCTGTGAGGACCTGGGCATGGGCAGCAAGTCCATCAAGTATGCCCCGCTGTCCATGATCGAGACTTTGCAGGAGGCCGCCTACCAGCAGACCGCAGAAGCTGTCGCCACCCAGCTGCCGGATGCCCAGGAGCAGGCGTTGGACGAGTATCCCATGCCGGACCCGGCACTGACTCAGGATGATCTGGAGAAATGCGGCTACCTGGACGGTGACCTTCTGCCCCTCTCCAAAGAGCGGGCCTATCAAGGTGATTGGAAAAAAGGAATTGGAGATCACCTTTACATACCAGGACGAATACCAGAAAGCGATTCAGCTGATCCAGCTGGCAGAGCAAACAAGCCAAAGAAAGGTGGGATGATTTGTGGCAAGAAAAAGCAGAAAGGAAACTGTGGTGCTTCCTGCACCGGAGATGGATACTACTTGCCGCGCCGGAGTTTATGTGCGGCTTTCCGTTGAGGATAAGCATACCCACACCGTTTCTATCGAAACCCAGCAGCTGATTATCGCCCGGTATCTGGAGCAGAACCCGGAGATTATTGTGGTACAGACCTACATTGACAATGGCGCAACGGGTACGAACTTCCACCGCCCCGGCTTCCAGCAGATGCTCTCCGATATTGAAGCGGGTCTTATCAACTGCGTCATTGTAAAGGACCTCTCTCGCCTGGGGCGAAATGTCATAGACACAGGCTACTATATCGAGCGTTATTTTCCCATGCAGAAAGTCCGCTTTATTGCCGTGAATGACCGCTACGATTCTTCTTCCCCGGATAATGCCCATGATGGTATCATCATCCCGCTGCGGAACATGATTAACGAAGCCTATGCGATGGATATAGCCAGAAAAATCAAAGCCCAGCAGCGGCAGGCTATGAAAGACGGCAAGTATGTTGGTGGGCGTACCCCCTATGGATATTTGAAGGCTCCTGATGACTGCCACCAGCTGATTGTTGACCCGGTGGCTGCTGAGGTAGTCAAAACCATGTTTCAATGGGCTGCCGAGGGCGCAGGATTAAACACAATCGCGGTACGCTTGAACGAGGCCGGGTATCTCTCTCCCAGCCACTACAAGAGGACCTTGGGAGAGATCACCCATGAGAATTTGGTGGGCAATGGGCATTGGCAAACCCGCACCGTTGCCAAAATTCTTCGCGCAGAGGTTTATACCGGAGATCTGGTGCAAGGGGTATCTAAAATCATCGACCACAAGCAGGTCAGAGCCAGCGCCGATGAATGGACAACGGTACGCGGCACCCATGAAGCCATCATCAGCCGGGAGCTGTTTGCCGCCGTTCAAAAAGCATTGGACCAGGCTGCACAGCAGGCAAAAGACAGGGAGATACATTCTTGGTCTCCTAATCTTTTGAGAGGCAAAATCTTCTGCGCCCACTGCGGACGTAGCCTTCACCGACAGAAATGCATCCGCAGAAAATCGCAGGAGGTATATGTCTATCACTGTATCAGCAACAACCGTATCAAAAGGGGTGTTTGTCCTGGTGCGTTTATCTTTGAAAAAGAGCTGCTGGACGCCCTGGCCGATATGATACAGGAACAGCTTGATACCACGCTGGGGCAATACTCTCTCGGTCTGGAAAACCTCTCCAAAGAAGCCGAGGAACAGAAAAACATACAGGCTAAAATCGCCAGCCGGAAACAGGAAATCCAGCAGCTGCGTACCTACCAGCGCGGATTGTATGAGGGCCTGATCCAGAACCATCTGTCAAAAGACGAGTATTTTACCTTCAAAGAGAAGTACGAAGCCAAAATCGAGGCAATCAGCGGGGAAATTGAACAGCTGAAAGCAGGGCTTGCAATCATCGCCAAGCAGCTGGAACAGTACAAAATGCTGTCCCAGGATGCACAGCATATCAAGGAAGATCGCCAGCTGACGGCAGCCCTGATTGACCGCCTGATTGACCGTGTAGAGGTCTCAAGAGAAAAGCGGATTACGGTTCGTTTCCGCTTCCAGAGCGAATTTGAACATTGTGAGGAGGTGCTGAGGCAGTGCAGAAATATGTGATTGCCCTTTATATCCGCCTTTCCCTGGAGGATTATAAATACGACAGTATGAGCATTGAAAACCAGCACCTTGCGCTGAACGAATTTGTTTCGTCCATGCCGGAGTCCGCCAATGCAGAAGTCCTTGAATTTATCGACAACGGGTATAGCGGGACAAACTTTGAGCGGCCCAAAGTCCAGGAGCTGATTGAGATGGTGCGGGCCAATAAGATCGACTGCATCATCGTAAAAGACTTTTCCCGATTTGGACGAAACAGCATTGAAACGGGCTATTTCATTGAGCGTGTATTTCCGCTGTTTCACACCCGGTTCATTTCCATCAACGATGATTTTGACAGCGATCAGCACAAGGGCGATACTGGCGGTATGGATGTGGCTTTCAAGTATCTGATCAGCGAGTATTACAGCCGGGATATGTCCATCAAGACCAAAAGCGCCAAGTACGCCAAAATGCAGCGCGGTGAATACCAGAGCAAAGTTTGCCCTTACGGGTATCGCAAAAGTGCCGATGGCAGAATGGAACCGAACCCGGAAACCGCTGCTGTGGTACAGCTCATTTTCCAACTTGCCGCAACCGGAATTGGAGCAGCAGCCGTTACCAGGGAACTCTTTAAGCAAGGTATCCCGACCCCCGGCGAATACAAAGCAGCTCATGGGCAGCAGTACCACGATGTCTCCCGCTCCCGCGGACGCTGGAGCAGTTCTACGGTTCTCCGTATCCTGGAGGACGAACGCTATATCGGCTCCTATGTCATCGGGCGTCGTGCAGTCATTGAAGTGGGCAGCACACGGAGCCGCAAGAAGGACCGGGACAAATGGTTCATTATTCCCGACCATCATCCGGCAATCGTTGACAAAGAACTATTTGAAAAGGTGCAGGCTGTGCAGCGCCGATTCTCCTTGCCGACCAAGAAAACCAGGGAGTACCCACTAAAAGGCAAGGTCTATTGTGGCTGCTGCGATCATGCACTTTCCCGCATCGCCCAAAAGAGACCGTTTTATATGTGCCGCCATTCTACCGCTGATGTGAACAGCCGCTGCCGCGATGTCCGGGCAGATGTTGCTGGGCTGGAAGAAGCCGTCCTCCTCACTTTGAAAAAGCAGCTGGAAATCCTGCTGCCCGTACATAAAGACGGCACCATTCACCTGGAGGCTACCGCTGCCAAATGCTCTGAGTATGAGAAGCAACTGGAAGCTCTGAAGGACCAGAAGCAAGCTCTCTTTGAACGGTATCTCTTGGGGCAGATCGAGCTGGACACATATAAATCGGAGAAAGCAGTTTATGACGCAGAAATACTGAAAGTCAAAAACGCCTACGCAGCCGTCACCGCCCAGGCAAAGCTGAAGCGAGAAGAACAGGCCCGCCAAAGCAGCCGACAGGAGATTGCTCACTCGATTGCCGAAGCAGATGTGCTAACCTCGGAGCTGACCGATCTGCTGATTGAAAAGGTGTATGTATTCCCCGACAATCGCATTGAGATTGTTTACAAGGTCCATGACCTCTTTGAATAATTGAAGGTGCAAAAACGGAAAACCCAGGCTATCAAATCCACCTTGATAGCTTGGGTTTTCTGCTTTTCAGAATTATATTTTTTTGTCGTGTGCTTGACATACGGGTGCCTGAGATCGTGGAACCTGATCCTGGGTAACCCAGCCCGTTTCAGCACCCGGTGGAGCATGTGCAGCACGCTGTCCGGGGAGATCGGCCCGCCCGTGGGGCTGGGGAATACCCAGGGGCTACCGCCCACTTTTTCCTTCTGCTCTAACAGAATGCTTACCGTATCCTCTGCCAGCGGCAGGGTGCGGTAGGCATTTTTCGTTTTTAGTGGCGCCTCCACCACCTCGCCGTTGATTCGGGCAATCTGCCGCCGAACCCGGAGGTCGCCCCGCTCCAAATCAATGTCCTCCCATTTAAGACCGAGAAGTTCTCCCCGGCGGAGCCCGGTGGCCAGCTCCAGGTAGTAGAGCTCATACACACCGCTTTCTTTTGCCTCTCTCAGGAAGGACTGGAGCTGTTCCACCGGCAGAGTTTTCATCTCCCGGTGCTCCAGCCTGGGCAGGGCGCAGCCCTCCGCCGGATTGGCGACGATTAGTTTCTGCTCTTTGGCTAAGCTCATCGCAGAGGAGATGATCTGGTGGATGTTCCGCACTGTCTTGGGGCTCAGCCCTTTGGCCTGGTGCCTGGATTCCAATCGGTCTACGCGACCGTTGGTCAGCAGCTTCTTGTAGAACTTCTGCAATTCCAGAGAAGTGAGCTTTTCCAGCGGAATTTTGCCGATATTGGGTTTGATGTGGTTGTCGATGTACCCACGATAGGTCTGATGGGAGGAGGGCCGCACCTTCACCTTGGCGTAGTGCTCAAACCACACCTCCATCCACTGGCCCACCGTGTACCGGCCAACCTTGGCCGCATCCAGCCCCTTCGCTTCCTCGATTGCCTGCTTCAGCTTTGCCTTGGCCTCCGCCTGGGTCTTGCCCAGGACGTTCTTGTAGATGGCCCTGCCCGTCTCCGGATCGCGGCCGGCAGTGTACCGGCCCTCCCAGCGGCCGTCCTTCCGTTTGCGGAGGTTTCCCTCCCCGTTGGCCCTTCGTTTTGCCATGGCTTATTACCTCCTTTGCAGCAACACAACATACCGCAGAAGGGGAGAAATAGCCAGGCCGACAGTGCTGAGTTAACAGAACATTATCATTTGCCTTTTCTTTGTTACAGCGTATCATTTTCCGTCCAGCGCGAAAAGCCCTATCTTTGTTTTATGCGGCGCAGGATTTGCGTATCCAGGCGGGGAAGGATGCCCCTGGCCCAAACGCCCCCCACAGCGTCGCTCAAAAAGGCCGGAACCGCCCGGGAACACTGGACTTCTCAAATTGACGACCACCTAAAACCATCGGCTGTGGCGAAAAGGTGCACCTCCCTCAAAAGCTGGAAAAGCCCCGCAATGCGGGGCTTTGTGGCCGGGAGGTGGGCGCTTGCGACCACCTCCCTTTATCCTGGTACTAAAATCGAACGCCCCCAAAGGGCCCAAAATCGGGGCCCTAGGAGGCGTTCTTTCTCTGGAACTGAATGGCCTAGATGGTCAGGATTACCGCGTCATGACTGCCCTGGACAGCCGCCGCCCCACACGCGGCCCAACGCCGCCGAAATCCCCGTTTCAGTAGCGCCGCCTTCACCTCCACCCCGAAACCGGCACACAGGGGCGGCACGGCCGCGACAGGGAGCTTCCTTGTGGTTATCTGCCTCTCCTTCTGGAGTGGGTGTAAGCCACGCCCGCAAAAGGCGTTTGGCTGCCGCTTGCGGCAAGCCAGGCGCTCTGCTTGCCTCACCATGCCCCGGCATAGCCCAGGGTGACGCTACTGTTTTCGGCCCCCAGGGACATGCAGGCTGGGATGTCCTTCCCCCGCATAAGGCCGTAGAGGAAGCCGGCAATGAAGCTGTCTCCGGCGCCCATGGTGTCCACCACCGTGCAGGGCACGATGCCCCCCCGGTAAAACCGGCTCCCGTCAAAGGCCAGGCTGCCCCGCTCTCCCCGGGTGGCCACTACGAGCTCCGGTCCCTTGGTGTGGATGGCGCGGAGGATGTCCTCCAACTCCCTATCTCCGGCGGAGTCGTTGGAGAAAAAGGCGTAGTCCACCCAGGGCAAGGCCTTTTCCGCCGCCGGGTCCTCCGGCCGGTCGGCGCAGTCGAAGGCCACCGGTACCCCCCGGGTCTTCAACCGGGGCAGGTCGCCCTCCACCCGGCCCCACAAACCGGACACCACCAAGTCGTGGCCGCAGAGGAAGTCCACGTCCTCCTCCGTCAGGCGGAAGTTCTCCATCACCCCCTCCTCGTAGTCACCGAACACCCGGTCTCCGTTTACGACCGTCACGTGGGATAGGGCGGTGGAGCCGGGCTCGGTGTGCAGGTGGGATACGTCCACCCCTTTGGCCGCCACAGCCTGCCGCATGAGTCTGCCATATTTGTCATCCCCCACCACGCCGGTATAGGAGGCGCTGCCCCCCAGCCGCACGGTGTATACCGCAACATTCACCGGGTTTCCGCCGGGGTAGGCGTCCCCCGTCTGGTCGTACAGGTCGATGCAGTTGTCCCCTACGGCGGCCAGCCTGATGTCGTCCTTCATAGCTTCCTCCCCGCGCTTGTGCGCGTTTTTCGCGGATTTTCCGTCTCCATGGCCCGCACCCGCTCCAGGGCCCGGCGGGCATGGAGCGCAGGCTCGGCCAGGTAGGCGGTAACCAGCTCAATGGTGGCCCGTCCCCGATAGCCGCGGTCCGACAGATCCCTCAGCAGCTCGGGCAGGAGCAGGGCGCCGTCCCCGGGCAGCAGGTGGGAGTCGCTTCTCCCGTCGGAATCCACCAGGTGCAGATGGGCCAGCCGATCGCCCAACAGGTCCAGATAGTTTTCCACCGGCTCACCTGCCGCCGCCGGCGGCACCACATCGCACATACCCAGCAGAGCGGGAGAGCCCACCTCATCCAGGGCCTGGGCCAATTCCCCGGCGGAGGTGCACAGGTTGCTCTCATAGCAGGTAAGGCTTTCCAGCACAATCTTGTGGCCCAGCCGCTCCGCCGCATCCGCAAGCCGCCGCAGGCTCTCCAGCAGACGGTTCCACAGCGCCTGGCGGGACGCGCCGTACCCGCCGTGCCCCACAGAGATAAGGGTATACTCTGCTCCCAGGGCCTTTCCCATCTCCAGGCACAGCTCCAGGTAGGCCATACAGTCCTCCCATTGCTGCCGATCCCCCAGCATATAATTGTAGGGATAGGCGTTGTGCTCCGGCGTATAGACGGCCACCGGCATCTGATACTTTTCTTCCAGGGCCAGTACTTCCCGCAGGCCGCCCCGCTTCAGATCGGGGGCGAAGGCATGAGGCCGGCCGCCCCAAAGCTCGATATAATCGTAGCCCAGCCGCCGGGCGCCGGAAAAGGCCCGCTCCAGGGGCCAGCGCTGCCAGCCGCAGGTAAACATACCCAGTTTCATAGCGTCCTCCTGACAGAAAGGGCGGCCCCGAAGGCTGTTCGGGGCCGCCCTTTGATGGCGTGACTCAGTAATCCAGCCGCCGGTAGTAGCGCCGGATCTCCATAGGATGGCAGTTGATGGCCTCCATGTGAGCGTCGATGCGCTGGGTGACGGCGTGGGTCACCAGATGGGACAGGTTTCCCCGATACTTGTCGTCGATACCGGGCAGAGCGTAGTCCCTGGAGTCGATGACGGTATAGTTGGCACACACGCGGGGCAGGAACTTCACCACCCGCTCGCCGAGGGACCGCTGGGCATCCTCTCCCACAAACACGGTCACCGGGGTGTCCCGATCCACGATTTCCAGCATGCCGTGGAAGAACTCGGCGGCGTGGATGCTCTTGGTGCGGATCCAGTGCTGCTCCTCCCAGTAGCACATGGCGTAGGAGTAGGTGGAGCCGTACTGGTTGCCAGCGCCCACGAAGTAGTGGAGCCTGTCATCGTGGTGCTTCTGGGCGAACTCCAGGCCGAAGGCATCGGCGGCCTTCTCCACCTCCACCAGATCCCGGGCCAGATGGGCATCCATCTGGGCGTAGTACTCGTCGTACTCCGGGAACTCCCCCCGGTTGTACATAAACCGGTCGGCCACCATGAAGAACTTCAGCTGCTCATTGGCGGGGTAAGCGATCTCCCAGTCCACCATTCCAGCCAGCTGGGCGGTCTCCACGTCGATAAAGCCCAGCACCCTGGCGCCGGCGGCCTTGGCTTTCTCCACGCCCCGCACCATCTCCTCGGTGCTGCCGGTGACGGAGGAGATCACTACAATGGTCCCATCCCCCACCCGCCGGCTACCGGTGGTCAGGTACTCCGCCGCGTTCTCCACAAAGAGCTCCAGGTCGGAGCGCTCCTTCATGTGGACCTCGGCCTGGAGGCAGGAGGCCCATGTGCCCCCGATGCCCAGCCAGCATAGGTTGCGGAACCCCTTCTCACAGATCTCGTCCACAATGGCCTCGATCCGCGGCCGCAGGGCCAAGGCCCCCTGTACGCTGGCAATCTGTTTTTCCTCGTCAAATTTCAGCATAGAGTCCTCCTCGGCTGGCGGTTTACTCGCCGACCTTCAGCATCTGATAGTAGTCGTTGTAGATGGTCAGGGCCTCGCCCACATCCTCCTGGAAGAACACATTCTCTTTGTAATCGAAATCCTTGGAGGGGTCGTTGCGGTAGGACTCGGGGGCGGCGGCCACAGCGGCGTCGTTGGGGCAGAAGTAGGGGAATTCCTCCAGGTTCTGGGCCATGACCTCGGGGTCGCAGATATAGTCCAGGAACTTATATGCCAGGTCGGTGTGCTTGGCGCCGGTGGGGATAACATACATGTCAAAGCCCAGCTGCACCGCGTCGTCGGTGAAGGGGGCCACAGTCAGGGGGCTGTCCGCGCCGCCGGTCTCGGCAAAGGCCCAGGAGGCGTTGCCATCATAGGTGAAGGCCACGCTGGCGGTGCCGTTGGTCAGGTTCTGCTCGGCGTTGCCGTAGGCCACCACGTTCTCGTTGTACTTCACCAGCCATTCATAGGCCTCGGCAATCTCCTCCTCGTTCTCGGAGTTGGGGTCGTAGCCCAGAGCTACCAGGGCCATGGGGAACAGGTTGCGGGCACCGTCAATGGAGGTGATCTGTCCCTTCAGGGCGGGGTCGATCAGATCGTTGTAGCAGGTAATCTCAATGGGACAGGTTTCGGTGTTGTACACCACATAGATGTAGTTGCCCAGGTAGGGGATGCTGTGGTTAGGGGAGGACCAATAGGCGGGGTTGATGTTGGAAGAGTTGGGGATGCGGGACAGATCCAGCTCTTCCACGTAGCCGCCGGCAATCAGGGACTCCATGTAGGCGTCGCAAGTCATGATCAGGTCGTACTGGTCGCCGCCGCCGGAGGTAAGCCGGGTAACGGCGTCGGCGTTGTCGCTCATGTAGGAGATGTTGACGGTGCAGTTGTTGGCCTCCTCAAAATCGGAGACCACCTGGTCGGAGATGTACTGCTGCCACATGTAGATGTTCAGCTCGGTGCTGGCGGCCTCTTCGCCGCTGGCAGTGGTCTCCGTTCCGCCGGCGGGGGACTCCGCAGCAGGCTCGTTCCCGCCGCCGCAGGCGGCCAGGGCCAGAGCCATAGTCAGAGCCAGGATCAGTGCAAGAAACCGTTTCATTTGTCTGCCTCCTTGTGATGTTTGGTTGAGACTGCTTCTATGCCGTATCCGCCGCGTCCTCCCGCGGCGGGGTGGGCCGTTACCGGGCGGCCGCCTTCTCCCTCCTGCGGAGCAGGGCCTTGACGCCGTTGCTCAGCAGCATGGCGGCCACAATCACCAGGATCATGATGGTGGTCAGGGCGTTGACATCGGGAGTGACGCCGGTGCGGTTCATGGACAGGATCAATACCGGCAGGGTGGAGTTGCGGGCGCCGGAGAGCATGTTGCTCATGACCACATCGTCGATGGACAGGGTGAAAGACAGGAAGGCGGCGGACATGATGCCGGGCACCATGCTGGGCAGGGTGACCCGCAGGAAGGTCTGGATGCGGTTAGCCCCCAGATCCATGGAGGCCTCCTCCAGCTCGTAGCCGTCGCCGCTGATGCGTCCCTTAATGGTGACCACCGCGTAGGGGATGCAGAAGGTACAGTGGCCCACCAGGATGGATCCCAGCCCAAGGGACAGGCCGATGTTCATGAAGATGATGAGCAGGGCCACGGCCAGCACGATCTCGGGCACGATGATGGGCACATAGAGCATGCTGTTGATGAAGCGCTTGCCCTTGAACTCGTACCGCTTCAGGCCTAAGGCGCCCAGGGTGCCGATGACCACCGAGATCACCGTGGCCAGCACTGCGATGATCAGGGAGTACCACAGGCTGCCGATGAGGGCGTCGTTCTCCAGCAGTTTGCCATACCACTCTGTGGTGAAGCCGTTCCAGTAGAAGTTGTATTTCTGATCATTGAAGGAGAATACCATCATCACCGCCACGGGGATGTAGAGCACGGTGTAGATGAGGATGGCGTACACATCACCCACAATGCCGAGGCGGCGCTTGCGCCGCTGAGTCTTGGACAGGGCTGCCATGTCACACCACCTCCATGTCTTCCAGCTTGGCGAAGCGGGTGTAGACGAAGATCAGAAGCCCGGTGATCACCAGCAGCAGCACAGACAGGGCCGCGCCCAGAGGCCAGTTGCGGATGGCGCCAAATTGGTTTTTGATAATGTTGCCGATGTAGAGAACCTTGCCGCCGCCCAGCATGTCGGATACGGTATAGATGCCCAGGGAGGGGATGAATACCAGGATCACGGCCGAGAAGATACCGGGGAAGGTGAGGGGCAGGGTGATGCGGAAGAAGGTCTGCCGGGGATTGGCCCCCAGGTCGGAGGACGCCTCCAGCAGGGAGTTCTGCAATTTCTCAATCGTGCTGTACAGAGGAAGCACCGCGAAGGGCAGCATGTTGGTCACCAGTCCCAGCATCACCAGCGGGTCGGTGTAGATGAAGGTGATGGGTTCGCTGGTGATACCCGCCCACTGGAGGAAGGTGTTCACCGGGCCGCTGGTCTGGAAGAGGAGCAGCCAGCTGTTCAGCCGCATCAGGGAGTTGGTCCAGAAGGGGATCATGATGAGCATGATCAGCCTGGAGGCCACCTCCGGCGGCTTACGGGCGATGTAATAGGCGAAGGGGTAGCCCAGCAGCAGGCAGGCCACGGTGGTGAACAGTGCCACCTGCAGAGACTTGACAATGACCTTGAAGTAGGTGCTGTCCAGCAGGGTCTGATAGCTTTCCAGAGAGAACTCGTACACCACATCGCCGAAGACACCCCGGGACATGAAGCTGACATAGATGATGTAGAGCATGGGAATCGTGACAAAGAGCACCATCCATACGGATACCGGTCCGGCCTGCGCCAGGGCGGGGATGGTTTTGCGGTGAATATCCCGCCGCCGGTTGATGGCCTGGAGTTCGCTGGCGCCATTTTTCAGTCTTTGACGGCTCATTTCCGCGCCTCCCTATGTAGCTGACTTCTTGATGGCCACCGATTTTTCCGGGTCCCAGCGGAGGAAGAGCTGATCCCCCTCGCGCAGACCATAGTCCTGTTCAAAGCGGGAGAATTTGACCTCCATGCCGTCTCTCAGATCCAAGGCGGTCTTGACTACCGTGCCCATATAGGTGAAGTCCTTCAGGATAGCCGGCAGATCGAAGCCCTCCGCCGGCGCCAGGCCGTACTCCAGGTGCTCCGGACGGACAGATACATGCATCTCCTCGCCAACCTGGAACCCCTTGCCGCGGGTGGTGAGCATTCCGGACGGGGTTTCCACCCGCAGCAGGTCCCCCTCCACCGCCTTCACCGTGCCGTCGAAAATGTTGGACTCCCCGATGAATCCGGCTACAAAGCGGGTCTTCGGGTGGTCATAGATCTCCATGGGCACGTCCAGCTGTTCGATCACACCGCCATTCATGACGGCAATGCGGTCGGACATGGTGAGGGCCTCCTCCTGGTCATGGGTGACATAGACGAAGGTGATGCCCAGCTTTTTCTGAAGGCGCTTGAGCTCAATCTGCATCTGCTTGCGCAGCTTGAGATCCAGGGCGCCCAGCGGCTCATCCAGCAGCAGCACTTTGGGGTTGTTGATCAGGGCCCGTGCGATGGCCACCCGCTGCTTCTGCCCGCCGGACAGGGCGTCCGGCTTGCGCTTTTCAAAGCCAGCCAGCTGCACCAGGGCGAGCATCTCGGTCACACGGCGCTGGATCTCGTCCTTGGGAACCTTTTTGATGGTCAAACCGTAGGCCACGTTGTCAAACACTGTCATGTGGGGGAACAGGGAGTAATTCTGGAACACGGTGTTCACGTCCCGCTGATAGGGCTCCTTGCTCTCCACCCGTTCCCCCTGCACCTTGATGATGCCGGAGGTGGCATCCTCAAACCCGGCGATCATCCGCAGGGTGGTGGTCTTGCCGCAGCCGGAGGGCCCCAGCAGGGTGAGGAACTCCCCCTCCTGGATCTCCATATTCATTTTTCGTACCACTAGGTTGCTCCCAAACCGTTTCTCCACGTTGATCAGGGATACAATACTCTCTGCCATGCCCGATCTCACCTCATTTTTGGTTAAAAGCCGCAAAAATCCAGGCGGAAACCGGGTGGTTTTCCTCCGCCTCTCTCTTTGCCTGCATCATAGCATATCTTCCCAGGGATAGCAATCTCTTCTTACAGATAAGCAAAAAATAAAAGCATACCAATTTGTGATTTTAAATATTCTTTGTACTCCACAGCTTTTGCAGTTGGAAAAAAACTGAAGAAACGCCGGGCTTTTTCCTGCAGGCCGGAGCAGAATTGGACTGAAATCACCTTCACCTGCCTGTATGCGCCATTGTCAGATCTTTGGAAATGTGGTATGCTTTTGACAGATTTTCCGGCCCGGGGCCGGAGGAGGAGCGATGATGAATGGAGGAATATAAGCTCAGGCCGGGTGCCCGGGCGCGGGAACTGCTGGAGGGCTTCCTGGTGGAGTACGGCCTGGCGCCGGGGGATCGTCTGCCCTCTGAGCGGGCACTGAGCCAGCGCTGGGGGCTGAGCCGCTCCACCCTCCGCAACGCTCTGTCCCTGATGGAAGAGGATGGAACCCTCCGCTCCCGGATCGGGGCAGGCACCTTCGTGGCTCCGGCCAAATACACCCGCAGCCTCCAAGGCCTGCTGTCCATGAGTCAGTCAGCTGCGGGACAGGGGCGTACCGTGACCACCCGCCTGCTGCGGCTGGAGCAGGCAGAGTGCGACAAGCATCTGGCAAAGCGATTTGGCCAAATGTTGGGCTATCCGCTTTATAAAATCGTGCGCCTGCGCTCGGTGGATGGGGAGTCGGTGATGATTGAGACATCCTATATCCCCGCAGGGCGTGTTCCCGGCCTGGAAAAGAAGGATCTGGAGCACCAGTCCCTCTTCGCTATACTAGAGAAGGACTATGGCGTGATTCCCCGGGAGGGCGATGAAAAAATCGGCATCACTTATGCCACGGATGAGGAAGCTGCACTGATGGGGGTGGAACCGGAGTCTCCCCTATTCTGGATTGTCAGTACTACCTACGACCAGGGCGGACAGATGATGGAGTACTGCCGGGCAGCAGCCCGGCCGGACCGCCTGCGTATCACCACGGTTATGGAGCGTAAATTGGAAGGGGCGATAACTGAATATGAGGCATGACGAAGCTGTGGGCCCCCAGTCCCCCCTGTATCTCCAACTTCGCGAGCTCATCCGCAGCAAGATCGAAAACGGCGAATATCCCCCCGGCACCGCCATCCCCTCAGTAGGCACTTTGGCTGAGAAATACGGCATCCACCGTCTTTCGGTTCGCTCGGCCATCTCCGCCCTGATCGGAGAAGGGCTGCTCAAGAGTGTCCAGGGCAAAGGGATTTTTGTGGTGGGAGAAAAGCTGGAGCAGGATCTGGAGACTGTGGGCGGCTTTGAACAAACGCTGAAGGCATCGGCCAAGCACTTTGAGCAGCGGCTTCTGGTCAAAGCCAGCCGTACTGCCGGCCCTCTCTATGCCAGCTGGCTGAACTGTCTGGCAGAAGAACCGCTTTACTATGTCAAGCGCCTGAGCCTGCTGGATGGGGAGCCCCTGTCTTTGGAAGAGGCCTACATCCCACAGTGGCTTGTCCCCAATTTAGCCGATGTGGATCTGAACGTATTTCCACTCCATGAGGTGTACGAATTTTATGGCATACACCTATTACGCGGGGAGCAGAGTTTGGGTATCACCCGGCTGGATTCTCCCGATGCCAGGCTGCTGGACGTGGATCCCAGGCGGGGGGTACTCACCCTCCAGTGCGTGCGCTATGGCAGCCCCGAGCGGGCCGATGGGGCCCCCGCCGGCCCCGGGGACGAACAGCCGGTGGAGTTTACTCGTACCCACATCCGAGCAGATAAGTGTGACCTGAGCGTCCATTTTCACCGTTGAGTTCTCAACCTTCTTCTTTTATCTCATAGGCTTTCTCTGGCGCAGTTGACAGCTTCTTTTTCCTATACCTGCTACAAATTCTGCGGCCGGGCTACTACCTTGACCCAAAACTTGACCCAGAACAGGAAAAATTCCAGCGGAGCGGAGAGTATACGACCTCCGAGATCTGGGAAATTCCCGGAACAAAGAGGGCCAAAAAGCGTCTGAAATCAACGGATTGAACCGCTGGCAACAGCTCATAACCCGGAGGTCGGAGGTTCAAATCCTCCCCCTACCAAAAAGTGCCGGATTCCGTTGGAATGCGGTACTTTTTTCGCTTTTGACCACTTGCTTTTTGTGTTTCTAACACTTTTCTAACACACCGTCCTGAGAAATGGCCTGTGACAACTGCAATTTACTGATGTCGAGTCTATATTCTAGCACCAAAATTGAACGCCCCCAGAGGGCCCCAAATGAGACTCTCCAGAGGCGTTCTTCCTCTGAGTTTTCATGTAGGTATGCTGCTTGGCGACTTTTCAGAGGGCATCTGTCTGCCACATGCAGAAAAACATTCCCCGTTTATATCCTCCCCGCTCCGAAAACGACACACGGCGCCCACACAGTCCCAACAGGGGTCTTCCTGTGGTCATCCGGCCCGCCTCAAACCGGGAGAGACTTTGCGGTATCCTGCTACACGGAACCATCGGCCTGATTTACCCATCCCCGGCAGCGCTCCACGGCCCGATGCCAGTCCGTCAGCAGGTGCTCCCGGTGCCGGGCGTCCATGGCGGGGGAGAAGGTGGTGTCGCACCGCCACAGGCGGGAGAGCTCCTCCCGGCTCTCCCACACGCCGGCGGCCAGGCCGGCCAGATAGGCCGCCCCCAGGGCGGTGGTCTCCCGGATGGCGGGGCGCAGCACCGCCCGGCCCAGGATATCCGCCTGGAACTGCATGAGGAAGCCGTCCCGGCTGGCGCCCCCGTCGGCCTTCAGGCTGGTGAGGGGCACCCCGGTGTCCGCCTCCATGGCCCGGGCCAGGTCTGCCACCTGGTAGGCGATGGACTCCTGGGCCGCCCGGGTGATGTGCTCCCGCCGGGTGCCCCGGGTGAGGCCGATGAGCATGCCCCGGGCGTACATGTCCCAGTAGGGCGCCCCCAGCCCCGTGAAGGCGGGCACCAGGTACACGCCCCCGTTGTCGGGCGCCTTCCGGGCGTAGTACTCCGCGTCCCGGCTGTCGGGGAAAAAGCGCAGCTCATCCCGCAGCCACTGGATCACCGCGCCCCCCACGAACACCGAGCCCTCCAGGGCGTACTGTACCTTGCCATCGAGACCGATAGCGATGGTGGTCAACAGGCCGTTTCTGCTCTCGCAGGGGGTATCCCCGGTGTTCATCAGCAGAAAGCAGCCGGTGCCGTAGGTGTTCTTGGCGTCGCCGGGGGAGAAGCAGCCCTGGCCGAACAGGGCGGCCTGCTGGTCGCCGGCCATGCCCGCGATGGGAATCCTGACCCCCTGTATGTCGGTGTAGCCGTAGATTTCGCTGGAGGAGCGCACCTGCGGCAGCATGGCCCGGGGGATGTCCAGGGCCCGGAGCAGGGTGTCGTCCCAGTCCAGCCTGTGGATGTCGAAGAGCATGGTGCGGGAGGCGTTGGTCACGTCGGTGACGTGGGCCGCACCGCCGGTGAGCTTCCACACCAGCCAGCTGTCCACCGTGCCGAAGCACAGCTCGCCCCGCTCCGCCCGCGCCCGGGCGCCCTCCACGTGGTCGAGAATCCATTTGAGCTTGGTGGCGGAGAAATAGGCGTCGGGGAGCAGGCCGGTGACGGCCCGGATGTGCTCCTCCAGCCCGTCGGAGCGGAGCTGATCCACCAGCTCCGCCGTGCGGCGGCACTGCCACACGATGGCGTTGTGCAGGGGCCGGCCGGTGGCCCTGTCCCACAGGATGGTGGTCTCCCGCTGGTTGGTGATGCCGATGGCGGCAATCTCCGACGGCTCCACCCCCGACCGAGCGATGGCCTCCATCATCACGCCGTACTGGGTAGACCAGATCTCCATGGCGTCCTGCTCTACCCAGCCCTCCCGGGGGTAGTACTGGGTCAGCTCCTTCTGGGCCAAGCCCAGAATGTTCTGCTCCCGTTCGAAGAGAATGGCCCGGGAGCTGGTGGTGCCCTGATCCAGGGCCAGAATGTACTTGCCCATATTACGCGCCTCCCGCCGTCTCATCTGTCTGCGGCAGTGCCCGGGTGGACACAAAGTCGGCCCCGGTGCCGCAGACGTCCTTTACCACTACCTGCCCCAGCCGGACAGGCGCCTCCACCGTGATACCGTCCAGCGCCGCCGCCACGTCAAAGATCCGCTCCTTGGGCATGGGGCCGCTGGTCTTGACCGGGCAGCGGGGGTATGCGCCGCCGGTACAGCGCACTGTGGAGGTGATCACCCGGGTGGGATGGGTCAGCTCGCGCTTTCCATACGCCTCCCCCCGGGGACAGCCATTGCCCGTGACCGTGTAGCCGCAGGCCTCGTCCACCTTCAGATGGCAGCCCCTGGGACAGACAATGCAGATAAGTTCCTTCATCCGGCCTTCACCTCCTCGACAGCAATGGTAATGGCTCCATCGGCCTTATCCAGTAGTGCCCGGGGCAGGGTGATGTGTTCCATCTCGCCGGGGGCCAGGCAGTCCCGGCGGAAGGCGGCCAGCTGGCGTCCGCCGCTGGTGACTGCAATCCGGCTGGGCCCGCACACCCGGTTGACCCGGAAAAAGAGCTCGCATCCCTGCTCCACCCGGCCTGGGCGGATGTGCTGGGGCACTGTGTAGGTGACGCAGTCCCCGCTGACCACCTCCAGTGCGGACTCCTCCGGGCCCGCCCCCTCCAGCACATAGCGGGCGGCGGCCCGCCCGGCCCGCTGGCTCTCGGCGGTGACAAAGTCCACCAGATCGTGAACGTGGGCCACATTGCCGCAGGCGAACACCCCGGGCAGGGAGGTCTCCATATTCTCATACACCACCGCGCCGCTGGTGCGGGGGTCGATGGCGATGCCCGCCTGGCGGGTGAGCTCGTTCTCCGGGATCAGCCCCACCGACAGCAGCAAGGTGTCACAGTCAAAGATCATCTCGCTCCCCGGAATGGGCCGCCGCTGCTCGTCCACCTTTGACACCACCACCTGCTCCACCCGGTTCTTTCCCCGGATCTCCGTGACGGTGTGGGAGAGATAGAGGGGGATGTCATAGTCGTGGAGGCACTGGACGATGTTTCGGTTCAGGCCGCCGGAATAGGGCATGACCTCCACGCAGGCCAGCACCTTGGCTCCTTCCAGGGTCATGCGCCGGGCCATGATGAGGCCGATGTCCCCGCTGCCCAGGATCACCACTCGCTCCCCGGGCAGCCACCCCTCCATGTTCACATACCGCTGGGCGGCTCCGGCGGTGAAGATGCCGGCGGGTCGGGTACCGGGAATAGAGATAGCCCCCCGGGTGCGCTCCCGGCAGCCCATGGCCAGCAGGACGCTCCGGGCCTCCTCCACCCGATAGCCGGTGGCTTTCCCCACCATGTGAACCCGGCGGTCGGCCCCCACCTCCAGCACCATGGTATCCAGCCGCACCTCCACTCCGGTGTCACGGAGCATATTCACAAACCGTCCGGCGTACTCCGGGCCGGTGAGCTCCTCCTTGAAGTGGTGAAGTCCGAAGCCGTTGTGGATGCACTGGTTGAGGATCCCCCCCAGTTCCCTGTCCCGCTCCACGATCAGAACCCGATGCAGCCCCGCCTCCCAGGCGGCGCAGGCGGCGGCCAGCCCGGCGCTTCACCCCGTCCACCGACCGGGGCGGGATGGGGGCGCGGAGGGCGTCCAGGATCTCCCCCTCTGTGACGGTCTCACAGCGGCAGATGATCCGGCCGTAGTCGGGCCGTTCCGCCGCCAGGCGGGCCTTTTCCACCTCGGGCAGCTCCTTGAAACGCACCCGGCGGCGCGAAGCTTGAAAGTCGGCCTTCCGCTCAAGGGGCAGGCCCGCCCGCCCCATCAGCTCTGCGGCGTACTCTCCCACGGCGGGGGCGGCGGACAGGCCAGGGGAGCAGATACCTGCCAGATCCAGGAACCGGGGCGCGGCCTCCTCAATGACGAAGTCCCCGGTGTCGGCTACCGCCCGCACCCCGGCGAAGCTGCGGATGACAGTCCGAAAGTCCACCGACGGCACCGAGCGCAGGGCGGTTCCTCGCACAAAATCCAGGCCGGCGGCGGTGGTGGCGGTGTCGTCCCCCTCCACCGGCTCGGCGTTGGGGCCTACCAGCAGGTTGCCGTGGATCGTGGGGGTCACCAGCACCCCCTTGCCGTGTTCGTTGGGGCACTGGAAGATCACCCGGCCCACCCGATCCCCCTCGCTCTTGTCCAGCAGGAAGTACTGGCCCCGGGAGGGATGAAGGGTGAAGGTACGGGGGGCCGCCATCTCGTGGACGGCCTGGGCCTCCAGCCCGGCGGCATTGACCACCCACCGGCTCTCCAGCTCCCCCCGGCTGGTCTCCACCCGCCAGCCTGTCTCCGTGGGGTACAGGCCGGTGACTGCCGTCTCCAGGTGGAGTTCTGCCCCGTTGCGCACCGCCGTCTCCGCCAGGGCCAGGCAGTACTCCCAGGGAGAACAGATAGCCGCCGAGGGGGCGTGGAGGGCGGCGGTCACCGCCGGGGACAGGCTGGGCTCCAGGGCCCGGGCCTCGTCCCCGGTGAGCAGGGCCAGGCCGGGCACGCCGTTGGCCGTTCCCCGCCGGTACAGCTCCGCCAGGGCCTCCCGATCCGCCGGGGTGAAGCCCAGCACCAGGGAGCCGCAGGGGGAATAGGGCACGTCCAGGGCGGGGCAGAGCTGCCGGGCCAGGGCCACGCCCCGCACATTGAGCCGGGCCATCAGGGAGCCGGGCAGGGGGTCGTAACCGGCGTGGAGAATGGCGGAGTTGGCCTTGGTAGTGCCGTCGGCCACGTCGTTCTCCCGCTCCAGGATGCCCACCCGGAGCCGGTATTTGGACAGCGCAAAGGCCGTGGCCGCGCCCGTGATGCCGCAGCCGATGATGAGGACGTCGAACATAGCAGAACCTCCACAAGACAGGGTGTGGGGGACTCTCCCCCGGTACAGAGGCAAAAAGAGCGAGACAGGGCAGCCTCACAGGGGGGCGGCTCTGTTTCGCTCTCACTCTCCGGAAACAAACGATATGCAGTTGGGCCGGGCTACATGCGCCACACGGCGGGATTGGTGGAGGACACAGCCACCGCCCCGGCCCCCAGGGCGCCGGTCACGTCCTCCTTGTCGGTGATCAGCCCCCCGGCGATGATGGGCCTGCCGGTGGTGTCGCACAGGCGGCGGATGATCTTGGGCATCAGGCCGGGCAGCACCTCCACCAGATCGGCGGACTCGCGGGAGAAGTGCCGCTCCACGTTTTTCAGCGCCATGGAGTCCAGCAGGAAGATCCGCTGGATGGCCACCAGGCCCAGTTCCCGCGCCCGGCGGGTCAGGGCCGCCTTGGTGGAGATCACCCCGTCGGCACTGGTGCTGCGGGCGACGAAGTCGGCGGAGATCTCCCGGGCAGCGAGTCCATCAATCAGATCCAAATGGACAAAGACCCGCTTGCCCGCCTCCCGCACCCGCTCCGCCGTGTCCCGGATGGTCAGGATATCGCCGTAGAGGAGAAACAGCACGGAGACGTCGCTCTCCAGCGCCTGCGCCAGCCCTTCCTCGTCCTTAACCGCCGCAATGACCGGCCCGGCGGCCAGAAGCTCCAAAAGCTGCGGTGTTTCCATGTGCCTCTCCTCCCGATGTGAAAATGCTGCCCCAACAGAAAAAAGCGCAAAGCGGCATTTCCCCGCTCTGCGCATCTCATCATTTCTCTGCACTGAGGTATTTTTACCATAACAGCCCCGCTACAAAATTGCAAGCCCCCGCAGCGGGGCCTGACTGTCAAAAATCGACGCGGATAATTGTGCGAAATATATAAAATCAAAAAATGCTATTGACAGACATTTGTGAATCTGCTATTTTGATTTTATCAAACCAATATGTTTTCTATGCGCATGAGTGGAGAGAAGCGCGGCTGTCGGGGGACAGCCGCGCTTTTTGTTTTGGGGGTGAGGTGTTTTATTCGACTAAATAAATCTGATCTGAATTTACTTTCAATAGGGGAGGGTATGAGTCATGAAAGAGCAAGGCTCCTGGGTAAAAATGTTCCATAAGCCACATTTTTGGTTGGCAATTGCGCTGATTCTATGCTTAATTGGTTCTTGTTGTGATTGTAAACCTTATTTTCTACCGTAAAGCTGGCTATACGCTTCGAAGTTTCGGTGTTTCTATTACCGGAGAGGGGCAATCTAATCGCTTCGTTATGATTGCTAAAACCATTCTTTTGGCTTTGGCGGTCATAGCAGCAACTTACTCCATTGTTTTTATATCCGTTGGCGTGCTTAACACCGATTATCGGTTCTTTGAGCTTGGAATCAACACTTTTACAGTCCACAAATTCAGCCATTTCCCGCCCTATATGATTTTCTGGTTTGTTTGGGCTGCCGGGGTTACATTGGCGGTCAATACAAACTTCCGAGAGGGGATTTCGGAGAAGTTCGCCATGACTGTAACTGTCCTGGTGAATTGCATTGGACTAGGCATCCTTATAATTCCATATTTTGTTACTTTCTATCAGGCAGGAACTCCGGGTTCCGACCTCGCCTTGTTGAGCATTATTCGGCTCTTCCCGATGATTCCCTGCATGGCGATTGCTACCATATTAGCACGCAGGCTGTACAAAAAGACTGCCAATATTTGGGTGGCTGCATTGATTATTGGATTGCTGATTGGGTTAATAACTCTAGCTAATTCTGCCGTGACATATTACTTCGTTATGGTATGAGTATCCTTTTGGAAGGGTACCGATACATGAAACAGAATAGGCCCGTGGCAGGACAATTTTCTCCCGCCACGGGCTTGTTTTCTTAGTCGGTGACGAAGGGCAGCAGCGCGATCTGACGGGCGCGCTTGATGGCCTCGGTCAGCTGGCGCTGGTGCATGGCGCAGGTGCCGGTGGTACGGCGGGGCAGGATCTTGCTCCGCTCAGACAGGTACCGGCGCAGCTTGGCCTCATCCGCATCGGTATCGTTTGCGCAGCCGGATAGACTTAATCGTCCCAGCCGTCGTCATATTCGGTATAGTCCTAGTCATTATAGTCGGCAGCACCGTCGGCATAATTGCACTATATCCAGATTCACAGAGTATATCATATTCCAAAATAAAACAGTGCCAGGATCTTCATCTGCTGAAAATCCTGACACTACTTCTTAAAATGCGGGGAGCTTTTACTACTACTGCTTCCAGTACTGTTTTACTTTTTCCTCCGCAGCCTGGGGCAAAAGTCCAAACTGCTCTACCAGTTTTTGTGCTATCTGCTTTTGCTCCACAGACATACTTCTGAGCGTACTGACCATGGCACGAATGCCTTCTTCACGGCCCTCCTGCCGAGCAGCCTTTGCCACGTTGTAGTCGTGGATCTCGGCGATTTTCTCCTGATCGAACAGCGTTACCATAATCTCCAGCACCTCCTTCTGCCGGGACGCCAGAAAAGGCGCCAACACATTTTCCGCAATGCAGATCCGAATCGTCTCGTCAATGGCCTGTTGCGTCAGGCCGTACTTCTCGCGCTGCTCATCTGCAATCTTGCAGAACCGGACGTACTGATCCAGAATATCTCCGGTTCCATCATCCCGAAGCACCTTGACCTCCACCTCGGCGCTCCCTGCACCCTGGTACAGGCCTGACAGGTGAAGTGCCTCGGGGATCTCCTTCCGGTCGCCTGTGTAGACCACATATAGCTCCGGGCGTGGGATTTCTACCGGATGAGAGCCGTAGAGATCCAGCTTCTGCTCCTCGATGTACTCCTTATAGGTGCCCGCCAGATACAGCAGCATCCTCAGTGCAATGTTGACGGAGAAGGTGCTCTGGGCCTCCACCAGCAAAATCAGCCGGTTGCGCACCTGGATGCCCAGGTCATTGTAGAAGCCGGTTGTCAGCACGTTCTCCAGAGTCACCAGCTTGAAATCGGACTCCTTCACGTCGGTATCCTCTGGGTGCAGGGCCAGGTAAAGCTGGCGGGTATACTCCGGCTGCTTGAACAGATAGGTGAACACCGAGTCCTTCACACTGCGCTTCATCTCGGCCATAAGCATACCACCTTTCCACTCTTATTATAGCCGATGTCTGTCTGGAATAGCAAGTGGCAACTCAACATCAGCGGCAAACTGCTTCTCTGATAATTCGGCAATTATGTTCTTTCTGTCATTTTAGCGATATGCTATAATAACGAATAAAAGAAAAGAATGTCTATGGATAGAGTGCTTATCGGTGCACTGATTTCGTGCCCGAAACGAATAAAAAGTCCCTGCGAAAAACAGATGACGATACAATCCCAGATAACCCTGAAAAACCAATCTATATTCTCTGGATCCGTGACAGCCTTAGCGCCTCACGAGTAACTTCTCTATGCTTATGGGTTCTCAGCCTGAAGAAAAGCATACATCAATTGCTGTGCATGAGAGTTCTTCTTCGATTGCTTCCAGAGACCGCGACGCTTTGACCAATGCTGTTGATAAACAATATACCAGTTTGGAGGATTTCAGAGCACAGGGCGAGCTGTTTATCGCAAGACAGATCGCATGATTTTGACCCTTATTATGACCCTTACCACGACGGAATTGCTTAACACCATTCAACACATAATGGTCAATAATGTTCTCGAAACTTATAGATTATAAGATAAGCTAAACCTATTTAATGTCATATATATCTGGGTAAACCTTATACGGCACTGTTCGAGTCCCTTCGGGCGTACCAAGAAGAAATCCTGTAACCACAAGGCTTAATAGTGATAAGGTACTATTTAGCTTTGCGAGGGGCAGAGAACGGTGTGACCGTAATGGTCACGCCGTTTTTCTGCGTCCAAGGGTAGATTTCGCAACAACAGGCTCGGAAATCACAGGAATCTCTACGTCATCCACGAAGTTGAAATAGATTTTCACCTTCTGTACCCGCTTGCCGCTGGATTTGTCCGGCGCAAACACCTCAATCTTCTTGATATATTCATTGACTATCGTAGGTGTCAATTCCGGCACATCCACATACTTCTGGGTTAGAGCGACAAAGGCATCTACATCTGCACTCATGGTTTCCTGTGTTTCCAGCCATTCTTCCGTCACTTCAATTTCGAGTTTTAACCGCTCCTGTTCTGCCTCGTAATCGGCGGTCATTTTCTTGTACCGCTCTTTGCTCAGATCGCCCAGGACAAAATCCTCATAAAGTCGGGACAGAAGAACATCCAGGTCAGCCAGCCGTTTCTTCGCCTGCTCCACTCGCTTTCGATCTTCACGGATGTTGCGTTCCTGATCGGAGCGGCGGCATTGCAGCCATTCCTCTTGAAAACCCTCCACGTCCTGCCGGATATAGGCATTGACCGCCCGAATGCGCTCCAACACCAGTTCCCGCAGTACATCTTCCCGGATATAGTGGGCAGAACAGGTACCTCGACCGCTTTTGTAGCTGGAGCATACATAGTGGTCTTGCTTGCCGTCAAAGCTTTTGCAGGTAGCAAAGTGCAGCTTATTCCCACAATCAGGACAGAACAGAAGCCCGGAGAACAATCCCTGCCGTTCCGCTTTTGTGGGACGGCGTTTATTTTTTCTCAGCTCCTGCACCCTGTCACACTGAGCCTGGGAAACGATTGCTTCCTGCGTATCAGGGAAGATACACATATCTTCGATGTCATTGGGAATTCGCTTCTTCAGCTTATAGGACTTGGAATAGGTCTTGAAATTGCAGGTACAACCGGTGTACTCCATCCGCTCCAGAATACCCGCAACCGATTGACCAATCCAATGGTAAGGGCGCTCCGGCATCTTCTTGCGCTTTTTCGGGTCAGGATGGTTTTCCGACTGTTTGGCATACAGCGCCTTGGTAGTCAGCACCTTATCCTGCTCCAGTATACGGGCAATCTGTTCCGGCCCCTTGCCGTCAATGGCAAAGTCAAAGATGCGCTTGACTACTGGGGCGGCATCCTCGTCAATGATCCAATGGTCTTTATCGGCTGGGTCAGTGCGATAGCCATAGGGCGGTTTTCCCAGATGCTTTCCGCTGGTGCCTTTTTGGCGGAATACGACACGCACTTTTCTACTGGTGTCCCGTGGATACCATTCGTTGAACAAATTGCGAATAGCGGCAAAACCATCGCTGTCACCACGTTCGCTGTCCACACCGTCATTGACGGCAATGAAACGTACATCGTAGCTGGGGAAAATAATGTCCGTGTACTGCCCAACGGTCAGATAATCTCGGCCAAACCTGCTGAGATCTTTGACCAGCCAGCAACCGACAAGACCCTGCTTAACCAGCGCAAAGCCTTCCTGTACGCCGGGACGGTCAAAATTGGTTCCCGTATATCCGTCATCCACCAGAATTTTCAGGTTGGTGTAGCCATGCTCGGCTGCGTACCGGGTTAAAAACTCTTTTTGATTCTGTATCGAATTTGATTCTCCATCCAGTGCATCCTCATTGCTTAGGCGGCAGTACAGGATGGTGATTTTCTGCTGATCCAACATAGCGTCCTCCTTTACGGTTGGGTCAGCTGACAGAATCGGTGTGCATGGTGATATTGTAGCATGAATTTGAGTCTGTGTCATGAACAAAGCGCCTCCTTATCCGAGAAAATGAGCCGTTTTACCTTGTGGGTAAGCGGCTCATTTCCGTCACATACAGTCTCCAGCAGATACCAGGTATTTCCGATTTTTCGCTCTACCGTACCTGTAAAAGGATTCATTCGGTTTTCCCAGCGTTTCCGGCATTCTTCCAGAAAATCAATCGGCGGCTCAAAAATTGGGTCAAAGCAGGATTCGATGTCGATTTCGGCACAAGCGTTAATCAGCTTTTCCGAAGGAGAATCATCGAGCACCAGCTTATTGAGTTTTGTTGTCAGATTGGTCATAAGCAAAAATTCCTTTCTGTTAAAGTTCCATATCTTGCGATTTGCGGCGAGAAAGTTGATCGTGCTGCTTTATTTGCCGGGTCCGGGTCAAAATGGCGTCAAGAAAAGCCCGCACCTTTTCGGGTGCGAGCTTGACAGCTTCCAGATAAGGCCGTGCCTGTTCTTTTAGCGATTCATATCGCTGTTTCCAGACAGCGGCACTTTTTTGTGCGCTTTGCAGTTTTTCTTCCAAACGGCTGTTTTCCGCCTTGGCAAGAATCCCATTGACCGCATAGTCTTTGAGCGTATCGCACTCAGATGGAGTGAAAGTGACATTGCCGGTGATCGTCTTTTTCCCCATAGAACGGATTTCCTGTACAGTCAAGGCGGTGGTACGCTGCTCTTTGGTCTGTCTTTGCAGGGATTGCAGCTCTTTTTGCTTTTTCTCAACAGCAGCCTGTGCGGTGTCCAGCGCCTGCTCTGTCTGAGCGATTTGGGCGGTCACATCTTCCAGCCGCTGCTGCTCCTGTGCCACCTTGAACTGGGTCACCGTCAAATGTTCCTCGGTGCTGCCACGCTCTCCACGCTCCACATCGGTATATCCGGCAGCTTTCATATAGTTGAAGAAATCGTCTTGCAGGACACTGTACGATGTCCGCAGAACTTTCTTGCCCTTGGAGGTCAGAAGCGGATTGCCCTGTTCATCCAGAGCAACTTTGGATTCCCACTTTTTACTCCGGCTGACCTGCATAATGGTCTCCTTGACTGTACCTACAAGGGACTTATCCTTGCACCGCTTCGACCAGAGAATCTGTTTTTCCACCACCGGGACATAGACCACATGAAGGTGGTAGTGATACACATCCTGCCCCAGAGCTTCCGACATGGCTCGGTTGCGCTCATCGGCGTGCATGACGGCAGAGAGGATAGCGGAGCAGTTGATCTTGATGCAGGGGGTCCAGACACGGCGGTTGACCTCCGCATGGATGGCGTTAGCCAGAATCTCCTTGCCCGTTCCCGTCTCCCCAATGAGCAGCACGGGGCGCATAGATTGGGCGGCCAGCCGGCATTGCTGGACCACATCACGGGCAGCCGGGCTTTCCCCGATGTAATCGGCAAAGGTGTAGCTGGTGGCAAGCCGGGAGACAGTATTATAGTTATCCACCTCGACGCCATACGCATCCGGCAGCTTGGCAATGATTTGCTTCAGGTTGGTAAGATTTTTAAACAGGACGGTAGACAGCGCCCCAATTACTTGAGAGCCGCAGCAGATGGGAAATATGTTTACCAGACACTTACGCCCTTCCACTACATCCACTACACCCAGCTGCGATCGCCCGCTTTCCAAGGTGGTGTGGAACTTTGCATCTGGGTTCACCTCCCAGTAATACTTACCTGCAATCTCCTCAGGGGCCATTCGCCGCAGGGCCAGGGAGCCCTTCGTATTGTACACAAAGCGCCCCTCCCGATCTACAATCACTGCGGCGTCAAAGGCCTTTTCCAGCAGTTCATCCATTACCCCGCCCCGTGTACGCATCTGCTGCTCTGTCATCTCAGTATGCATGAGTTCACCGCCTGTTTTACAGTCTTTTGACCTCAGTGTAACAAAAAAATAGCTAAGATACAAGAAAGCGGTGGACATAAAAGCGCAGGACCTGAGCGGAATATAGTTTTACATAATGCTTATAAAAAGAAACATCTTATCTGGGATAGAAGCTTCCATTTCAGCCCGGATTACTTTTTGTCAACAGGTCCCTCATTTTATCTTATCTCGATTTGATGTTTGATGAATGCATCTTTGTATATGAACTTAAATTTATATATAACAGATAAGTGGATGGCATGAGCCAGTTTCCCGGCAGCAGATTGGATGCTCTCTCTAACTCCTCTGACGCAAACACAAATTTCACGGTATCGTTCTGTCTTTCTCGCCTCCCGCGAATACCGATATGATATCGGTCAACACCGCTATGTCCATCGACCTATTTGGGCAGGTCGCCGCTGACTCTCTTGGTTTCCACCAGCAGAGTGCTACAGGCGGTCAGGTCGATTTTGTACGCGGCGCACAGATGTCAAAAAACAGGAAATCTTTTTTCAATGAAGGATCGCGTATATGCCATGATTAGTTTGGCCCATCCTGCATTTCGGCAGCAATTACAGAAGGATGCGAAAAAGGCAGGTCTTATTCCCTGAGACTACGCCGCTATCCTCCCCCATAAACACATACCAACTATAAGTCCCCTAAAAAAGTTGCTACCCGGAAGGGCTTGCATGTTTAAGTCTTTCCGGGCAGCACTTTTCTATGACCCATCCGATATGCGTTTCCGGCACATCTCATTCCTTGAGATCCCAAGACTTTTCAGTCGATAGGAACACAAAAAGGAAGACATCTGCATCGGCAGATGTCTTCCTTTTTGCTCAACGTGAGAAGCTCATATCTGTTTATTCCCGCTAAAATATTACTATACAGTAGTCGTACCGCAGTCGGAGCAGAATTTTCCGGTCACCATTTTACGGCACTTGGGACAGAACCGGTCCCCTGCCTGCGGCTCCGGCTGGGGCTGTCCCATAGGCTTGCCGCACTGGGGACAGAAACGGACCGCGGTGGGACTGGCATAGCCGCAGGAGCCGCAAACACAGGACGCCTGCTGAGGCTGAGCTGCCTGCCCCATCATCTGGCCAGCCATCTGCATCCCCATAGCCATACCCATTCCGGATGCGGCAGCGGAGCCTGCACTGCCCGGCACACCCATGCTGTCCGCCATGCTGATGGCGGTATACTTGCCCACGTCGGTCACAAAGGACTGGGCCGCCGCCTTTTCCGCCATCTTCTGGACCTCAGGAGGATAGTTGAAGGCAAGAATATTCACATCCGCCACGCCCAGGCCAAACTCGCTGAGCTCCTTATCCAGCTCCGCCTGGATGGCCTTGCCCAGCGCCCGGCTGTTCTGTTGCAGGCTGATAAGGGCGTTCAGCCCCATCTGCCGCTCGCCCTTCAAGATGGCCTCGGCCACCACCGGGTTCAGCTCGCCCATGATCCGGTCGGCCACATCCTCCAGGGAATAGGTCTCCCGGACCCCCGCCACCTGGTTGATAAAGGTCTGATAATCCCGGAACTCCAGAATCAAATTGCCGTTGCAGCCCACCGGGACACCGGCAGGCACCTCCGGGGTGGGAATCATGATCCGCTGCCGAGTGCCCCAGGGCAGGGTCATTTCCTTGGCATTGACGAAATAGATCTCCGCCCGCATGCCGCTGTCCCCCCGCAGGGAAAACCAGCCCTGCAGCGCGGAGAAGAAGGGTACGATGTCGGTATAAATATCAAAGTTGCCCGGATTTTCAAAGACTGCGCCTACGATGCCGTCGGAATAGAAGATCGCCTTCTGCCCCGGTCGGAGAACCAGTCGGGAGCCCCGCTTAATCTCCTTGGCGGGCCACTTGTAAAACAGGAGGTCGTCCCGGGTCTCTTCCCATTCAATGGTATCTTTTCCCTGGCCAAACCATGCCATGGCTGTTCATCCTTTCTCAATCTCAAACTGTTGGTCCCAGCTCTGCCAGGGGGAATCCGCCTGGCATACCACCGCCTGGGGCGGCTCTGCTCCGTCCATGCGGGGCGCAGACGCCGCCTGCCTTCCCTCGAAGAAAAACAATAGTGCCGCCACAACCGCCGCACCGGCAGCCACCGCCGCCGCGATCTTGGGGATACTGTAGGGCCGCTGGCCGCCCACCTTGCCGCTCTCGCCGTTGACGATGTAGATATACTGCTTGCCGCCGTAGGTGAAGGCGGAGGTCCAGGCGGGCAGCAGAACGTGCTTGTAGGTGACTGTGTGATAGGTAATATTGATATCATCCACTCTGGTATGGCTAAAACCATGGCTGCGGATATCCTGCTCCGCCTCCTGGATCTGTCCATCCCGGATCTGTTCCTTGGCCGTTTCCACCGCCTGGGTGGCAGGAATGGCGTAGTGCTCCGCCAGGAAGCCGGACAGATAGCTGTGGGAGAAGGGTACCGTATGCTCACAGGTGTTGTAGGGCAGCACCTTCTCCACCACCTGACTGGCGGTGTTGAGGGCGGCGCACACCTGGAGATCATCGTAGTGCCCTCCTACCGTACCGCTGACCGGCCGCCAGTTGATTCTGGTACGGGTGTTGCCCTTACTGTCCCGGTAGGTGTGGGTATTGCCGCCATATCCCCGGTAGCTGGTGGTCACTTCCGCATCGAAGGTCCAGAAGGGCAGATAGATGCCCTGGAGCTTGCCGCCCTGGTAGGCACGCTTCAGCTGGTTAGGTGCAAACCAACGGCTCTTCACCCACCGGGAGAAATTCTGCTGGGCAGTCTCCTTGTCCACATGAAAGGGGATGAGTCCGTCCGGCGGTACGCCGGCCTCCTGCCGCTCCTCCAGCAGCTGGGTGGAGCCGCACATGGGGCACACCGTGGCGGTGCAGTACTCATCCACCGCAATCCGTGCGCCGCAGCCGCCGCACACGATGGTGGCATCCTCCGGAAAGGAGACCCGCTCTCCCTCCCGCTGAACATATCCGTCAAAGTTGTGCTCCTCCACCCGCTCCACGGTGGTCTCCGGCACATAGGGAGTCCGGCAGGAGGCACACTCCAGCTGTTGTTTGGCAATGTTCCACTTGATGGTGCCGCCGCAGTTGGCACACAGCTGCCGCTCGGCTTTTTCCTGACATTCCGTGCTCATTCTGTCCCTTCTTTCACCAGGTCCTTCTGCCTGTGGCGGACCGTCTTGTCCCCCATTTTATCACAGCGCGGACCGCACAGCAAGACTTGGTATCCGTTGCAGATAATTTGCTTTTTGATGCAAAAAAGGCGCAACTCTTGCGAATTGCGCCTTTTTTGTATTCATTTTCCAATCAGTTTGCTTCGTACAATTCCAGGATTGCACCGTCCTTCCAGACGAAAGCCAGGCGGTCCTTGTCATTGGCGGGCATGGGACCGCAGATCACGCTGTCAGCGTCGGCGATGTACTTTTCCAGATCATCCACCTTGTATGCCACATGAGGATTGCGGTGGATCTCCTCGGGGAAGGGGGTGCCCTCTTCAAACTTCAGATATTCGATCTTATAGTCATAGTCATCCACGTTGCTGACCCAGAACTTGGCCCCCTCATTGTAAGTCATATTGGGTTTGCGGTTGGTGACGGGGATCCCGATGTGCATATATTCAGCGGACATAGCGCTTCCTCCTTTTAACCGTGTTTGACGCTTTCATAGACCTCCAGAGCCTGCTTGGGCGTATAGCCCTTGTGGACCACCGCACCGATGGCCTGGGCCATACCGGCGGGGCAGTCGGATTGGAAGATGTTCCGGCCCATATCCACACCGTGAGCCCCCTCCTGAATGGCCCTGTAGGCCATCTCCAGAGCCTCCGGCTCAGGCAGCTTCTTGCCCCCGGCAATGACAATGGGCACCGGACAGGCGGCGGCCACCCGCTCGAAACCCTCGCAGTAGTAGCTTTTCACAATATTGGCGCCGTTTTCCGCCAGCACACGGGTGGCCAGCTGGAAGAACTTTTCGGTGCGCTCCATCTGCTTACCAACCGCCACCACACCCAGGGTGGGAATGCCGTATCTGGCGCCTGCGTCGGCAGTGCGGCAGAGCAGCTCCAGGGAGCGGGACTCGCCGGGGGCGCCGATGAAGGTTTGCACGGCCATGCAGTCGGCATTCATACGGATGGCATTTTCAATGTCACAGGCAATGCCGCCGCCGTTGGACATCTCATCAAAAAGGACAGTGGTATCATAGGTGACCCGGACACACTTGGCCACCCTGGCGGCAGGAGAGATGCAGGAGCGGATCACGCCCTTGGTCCCCATCAGCACATCCACATAGGGAATGAGGGGCGGGATCACCAGATCAATGCGCTCCAGCCCGGCAGTGGGGCCCATGATATAGCCGTGGTCAAATGCCAGCATAACGGCATTGCCCGACTCCGGATCAAACATGCGGGCAAGGCGGCTCTTCATACCCCAGTCCGCATGGGACGCGCCTTTGACAAAGAAGCCCTCCTGGGCCACCGGGATATCCAGGTGGTAGTCGTGGGCAGCCTTGTTTCCAATGTTGTCAGCCATAGCTTACTCCTTACTGTAGGCGGGGGTGTGGCAGGGGGTGTTCCACAGGCGGATAAACTCATCGTCCCACTTGGCGATGTTCATCTGGAAGCCGCCGGCCTCCTGCACGGTGAGGATCTCACCCACCATATTGGCCACCACTTCAATGCCCTTGCCCTTCAGATACTCTACCGTATCCTTGAAGAGGATGAGCATCTCCATCATAGTGGTGGCGCCGCAGCCGTTGATCATGACAAAGGTCCTGTCGCCCGCCTTCAGGTCCAGCTTCTTGCACAGCGCCTCGGCCACCGTGGCCACGGTCTCCTTGGCAGACATCATGGGCACCCGGACGCCGCCGCCCTCACCGTGCTGACCGGCGCCGATCTCCATCATGTCGGTCTCCCCCAGATCGCCAAAGGACATGCCGTTCTGGGGATGAGTGGCGTCGGTGGATTTTACAGTAATGGAGGCCATGTTGTCGGCGTAGCGCTGGGCGATCTCAGCCACCTCGTCCAGGCTCTTGCCCTCCCGGGCGGCGGCTGCGGCAATGTGGTACAGGGCCACAGCGCCGGCCAGGCCCCGCTTGTTGTCCTCGCCGTTGGGGTCGTACTGGGCCTCCTCCCCGGTAACCACCTGGCGGAAGTTGAGCCCGGCCTTCTGGGCCAGTTTGATGGCCTGCTTGCCTGCCAGCTGGTCGCCGGCGTAATTCAGGGTAAGCAGCAGCACGCCGTGGCCCTTGTCGGCCAGCTTCATGGCGTCAAAGACCAGCTTGGCATTGGGGGCGGCAAAGATATCGCCCACGGCCTGCACATCCAGCATGCCCTTACCCACAAAGCCGGCCTGGGCGGGCTCATGACCGGAGCCGCCATAGGTGACGATGGTCACCCGGTCGGCGTCGGCCAGGTCCTTGCTGATGACCAGATGGCCGTCCACTTCCACGATATCGGAGTAGGCCAGACCCAGGCCCACCAGCTCTTCATCCGTAATGGTCTCAGGCGCGTTGATAAACTTCTTCATTTTCATAACATGTTACCTCCCGGTTCAATCTGTGTTCCGATTTTACGCCTGGGCCAGGCCCTGGAAGAAGAGGGCCATGGAAACCGCGCCGGCGTCAGGGGTACCGATGGTCTGCTCGCCGTAGCTCTTGGCCCGGCCAAACTTTGCGGTGAACTGTTTCGTGGCCTCGGCGCCCTCCATGGCGGCCCGGGCCGCAGCCGCAAATAGGCCGGCCTCGTCGCCGGTATAGGCTCCGATGGCCTCGGCAGCGGGGATGAGGGCGTCCATCATGGTCTTATCCCCCGTCTTGGCCCCAGAAATCTCGTCCAGTGCCTCAAAGGCGTGGGCAAACATGGCTTTGAGCCCGGCGGTGTCCACCTCGTCCCCCTCAGGGGCCGCCTCCTGCAGGCCGTCCAGCCAGGTATTCCAGAGGGGGACCGCGCTGCCGCCGTTGAGGACCATCACTGCCATGGCGGCGTCGTCCAGCATGGCCTGGATGCCGCCCTCAGACTCATCCACAGCCTGGGAAATGGCCCCGGCGATCTTGTGCATGGTCAGGCCGTGGTCCGCGTCACCAAATTTGGAGTCGATCTCCGTCAGGGTGCCCTCCGCCGCTGTGACAGAGGCGCACGCCTGTTTCAAGCGGGCTGCAAGTTCGCTTTTCTTCATTGCTATCCCTTCTTTTCCATAAAACATGTCAAATTTTCTCCGGATGACGGGCTGGCTTTTGTTACCTTTGTGCAATCATCCTATACCAGCCGGTAACGGAAGTCAACAAGAATGAATGAGTTCTACAGAATCAATAAAGAAAATCGCAGAAACTTATGCATAAAACACAAAAAACACTTCTGCCCGCTTTGATCAAAGCAGGCAGAAGTGTTACATATGTGAATATTCAATTCAATGCAGCCTTCACCAAGTCGGTACGGGCCGTCAGGTGAGTAAAAATTCCTGACCGGAGAGCCCCCCGCAGGGCTCTGACGCTGGTGTTGGCGGAGCACACCCCGATGACGTTGGGGCAGGCCTTCAGGGCATCCAGTGGGATCTGGATGGCGAAGTCCTGGTCGGACTGAATGACGGACCCTTCCTCATTGAAGTAGTAGACCAGCAAGCGGCCGCAGGTGCGGTTCTGCTGGAGCAGGTCGCCGTACCGCACCAGGGAGGCAAAATCGGGACTGGAGGGGTAGTTGCCGATGTTGACCAGAGCGGTATCCATCTGGGCCCACTGCAGCTGGATCTGACGGTAGATCTCAGTGGAGCAGAGCAGCTGCTTTTCCTCCACACTCTCCGGCAGGGCAGGGAGATAGATGAAGTGGGGTGCAGCGCCCAGCTGCTGGGCAATGAGGCGGACATTTTCGTTGGACTGATAATTGCGGGCGGGAATGCTGGCATTGCCCACCAGGGGACAGATATCGGTAACGGTGCTGTCCGGCTGGGGATGGGCCTCCAGCCAGGTCACCAGCTGGCCGATGAGGTGGCCCCAGCCAATGCCCAGACGCCGGGAACGGAGCTGCCGCAGCAGCTGTACAGCCCCCTCCGAAAGGCGCTGGTTGGTGGCGTCGTCATCCGGACCATCCTCCACCAGAACGCCGTCCCGAATGGTGGTGGACAGGCGCAGGCGGTCCAGCAGGGCGGCGGAGTCGGAGCCGGGCAGGCCCACGGTGATCTTCACCACACCCAGCTCCCGGGCTTCGCTGAGCATCCGGCTGATCAGCGGCCTGGACACCCCCAGTTCCCGGGCAATCTCGCTCTGCTTCCAGTCCTCCAGATAGTAGCGCCGGGCCACGTGGGCCAGTCGATTCAGTTTTTCCTGGCTGCAATGCATGATAGACTCACCCTGACCATGGTTACATTTGTTACTCCATCATAGTACATTACCCCGCCGAATGCAACCTCCAATCGGTCAGCCCTGTCCCTCCAGCAGTGTAAAGTCCAGCAGCTCCTGGGACCACTCCCGCTCCGGGGCGTCCAGTCCCCGACCGTCCACCATCAATTCCCCCACCTGATTGTCGTAGGGGTCCTGCCGCCAGTCAGGCATGGGAGGGGTCAAAGGGGCCTGGAAAGCGGAATTGGCCACCATGCGCCAGGGGTCCAGATTGCCGAAATAGTGGCGGCGGCGGGCGTCCTCCCCGTTGCGCCGGGCGGAGGAGCCGTAGGAGCAGTCCGCCCACAGCCATCCGTGGGGTGCCAGATAGAACATAGCCCAGTCGTGGGGGCCCACGCCGTCCGGCCGCACCGCCAGGCCGCTCTGCCACCGGGCAGGAATACCCGCGATCCGGCACAGGGTAATGAAGAGCAGGGCAAACACGCCGCAGTCCCCCCGGAGGGTCTTGGCACACTGGTCGGCGATACAGTCCAGCTGCAGATAGGCAGGCTGATAGCGGTAGTCCACCTGGCCGGTCACATAGTCATAGATGGCCCGTGCCTTTTCCGCCGGTGTAGAACATCCCCGGCAGATGGCCGCCGCCAGAGCCCGCAGGTAGGGGGTAAAAACGATGTGGGGAGCCTGTTCCTCCAGGTCAAAGTCGGGCTGGACCGGGTCCAACGGAATGGTCATGGGGTCCACATAGCGGGCGCGGAACAGGTAGCTGTAGGTCACGGTAAAGCGGTCCACATCCCGGGTGCGCCACCACATGGTGCGCTGAGGAGCGTGCTCCGGCGCGGCCACGCCGCCGGGGGTATGGTCCAGAATGCGGATCTCGCTCTGCTGGGGACAGGCCGCCGGAATGGGCAGCCAGGCCTGCACCTCTTTGCCCTCCACGGGGACAAGCGCACAGATGCTGGCCCGCAGGGTGATACGGGCGGTCAGCTCCCCCGCCTTCTCCATCCGGGCCAGGACCTGATCCCGCCAGGAGTTGTCCGTCTCCTCCTGTTTCAGGCCGGGCGCTTCTTTGGGGTAGATGCGCAGGGATTCCAGAAACCGCTCATGACAGCGCAGTTCCCCGTCGATCATGCGCCAGTCGATGCGTCCGCCATCTGCCAAAGCGTCAAACTGCGCCTCGGTAAACTGAGGCCATTCGGCCCGGATCATGGAAAGGGCCTCTTCCCGAGAATAGGGATAGTCCCCGGGCAGGCGGTTCAGCCGCAGCCGCTCCGCCTCCAGGCGGGGAGCCAGCAGCGGCTGGCGGCACTGCTCCAGCCGCCGGTCAATGAGCCGGATGGCGCCAGCCAGGTCCCCCATCTCCTTCCGCCGGGCAATATCTGCCGGCAGCGGTTCATTCAAATACAGAAAGGCCTCATTTTTGTTCACAGGCCCAGCCTCCTTTTTGTATCCCCACATGTGATGCAGGGTAATTTCTTTTCAGTCGCCGTTGAGCAGGTCGATCTGGGTCTCCAGCTCCAAAATCCGGGCCGTCAGTCCCTCGATCTCCCCTTCTATGCGCTCCCGCCGCCGGAGCACTTCGGAGCTCTCCGGCTGTTCTTCCTCCAACTCCCCCAGGCTGTCCTGCAAATTTTCCAGCTGCACCTCCAGGGTGCTCACCTGGCGCTCCAGCACCCGCAGAGCCTCGCTGTTGTCCTCGTCCTCCGCCTCCAGCAGGGCAAAGCCGGTGGTCTCCTCCAGCAGCGCGGTCTCCTCGTCCTCTTCCCAGTCAAACTCATGGTCAAACAATGTGTTCACCTCGTCTCTGAATCAGCACCACCGCCACGTCGTTGACGTTGGTGCCGGTGGCTCCGGTGCGGATCAGCCCGCCGCAGGCCTCCAGGCCGTGGTAGGCGTCGTTGTTCCGGAGCACATCAAAGATACGGATACCCTTGCCAGCCAAAACGGTCTGGGTCTGTCCATCCACATAGCCGCCAGCAGCATCGGTGGGGCCATCGGTCCCGTCGCTGCCCACAGAAAAGACCGCGGTCCCTGGCAGGCCGGCGATCCCCGGTGCCGCGGCCAGGGCCAGCTCCTGATTGCGCCCGCCCTTTCCCGTTCCGGTCAGGTGCACCACCGTCTCGCCCCCCGCCACAAAGGCCAGGGGCCAGCAGGTATCCTGATGGCTGCGGGCAACGGCAGCCAGAAAGGCTCCCACCTCCCTGGCCTCACAGGTCAGGCTGTCGGTAAGGATGTATGGCGCATAGCCCAGTTCCTCACAGGCCCGGGCTGCCGCCGCGCACAGCGCCCGAACATTTCCGGTGATGCAGGTCTCCACATGGTCCAGTACCTTGGGAGTCTCCCGCTCCAGACAGCGCCGGGCTGTCTCCGAGAGAGGAAGGTCGTATTTTCGTACAATCTCCCAGGCCTGCTCCGCCGTGGTGGAGTCTGGGCAGGCCGGTCCTGAGGCGATGGCGTCCAGCTTGTCGCCAATGACGTCGGACAAAATAACGGCGGATACGCGGGCCGGGGCACAGTGGGCCCCGAACCGGCCGCCCTTGACTGCGGACAGCCGCTTCCGGATGGTGTTGATCTCCACGATATCAGCCCCGCAGGCCAGCAGCCTTTGGGTCAGCTGTTGCAGCTCCTCCGGCGGGATCAGGGGGTCTTCCAGCAGGGCGGAGCCGCCCCCGGAGAGGAGGAAGAGCACCGTATCCGCCGGGCTCAGGTCCGCCGTCAGGGCCAGCGCCTCCCTTGTGGCGGAAAAGCTGTCTTCATCCGGCAGCGGATGGCCGCCCTCCCGGATCCGCAGGTGTCCGATGGGCCCTTGGGCATACCCGTGCTTGGTGATGACGATGCCGTCATCCACCCGGCCGTCCAGCGCCGTCCAGGCCGCCCGGGCCATGGACCAGGCCGCCTTACCCACTGCTACCAGCACCAGCCGCCCCGGGCCAAAGGAGCATCCCGCCAGCGCCCGGCTCACCGCTATATCCGGCTGCACCGCGGCGATGGCACGCGCCACGATCCGGTCGCAGTGCTCCCGCAGCTCCATGGCTCTCTCCTCCCCCTGGCTCTGTGCTTCTTCCAGAATTGTACCACGTTCCGCCGCCCCGGCGCAACCGTCCCCCTTTACAATCCCCACGCCCTCCGCTATGATAAGAGTACGAATCAAATAAACCCTGTCTCCTTTGTACCAATGCGGAAGGAAGGAACTGATATGGATCAATCCCACCCTCACTATCAAGCCTATTTGCAGATCCTGCGGGAGGAGCTGGTGCCCGCCATGGGCTGCACCGAACCCATCGCCCTGGCCTACGGCGCGGCGGTGGCCCGCCGGGCCCTGGGCTGTCTCCCCGACACGGTCTCCGTCCAGGTCAGCGGCAACCTGGTGAAAAATGTGAAGAGCGTCATTGTCCCCAACACCGGCGGTCTCAAGGGCATCCCCGCCGCTGTCACTGCCGGTCTGGTGGCCGGTGATGCGGACAAGGCGCTGGAGGTCATTTCCGTGGTGACCGAGGAGCAGAAGGCGGAGATGACCGTCTTCCTCCAGTCTCATACCATAGAGGTCCATCTGGCCGACACCCCTCTGACCTTTGACTACACCATCACCCTCACCGGCGGCGGCCACACCGTCACCCTGCGCATTGCCAACTACCATACCAACATCGTGCTGCTGGAGAAGGACGGGGTGAAGGAGATCGACCTGCCGGTGGAGGGAGAGCAGGAGACCGACCTCACCGACCGGTCCATTCTCTCCATCCAGGGCATTGTGGACTTTGCCGACAGCGTGGATGTGGAAGACCTGCGCCCCCTGCTGGACCCCCAGATCCAGTACAACATGGCCATTGCGGAGGAAGGCCTGCTCCACGCCTACGGCGCCAACGTGGGCAAGGTGCTCATGAGTACCGAGGCCTCCCTGGAGCGGCGGGCTAGGGCCAAGGCTGCCGCCGGCTCCGACGCCCGGATGAACGGCTGCGAGATGCCGGTGGTCATCGTGTCGGGCAGCGGCAATCAGGGTATCACAGCCTCGGTGCCCGTCATCGAGTACGCCCGCAGCCTTGGTATCCCGGAGGAGCGGATGTATCGGGCCCTGGCAGTGTCCGACCTGTGCACCATCCACCAGAAGACCTACATCGGCCGCCTGTCCGCCTTCTGCGGCGCGGTGAGCGCCGGGGCCGGCGCGGGCGCCGGCATCTGCTACCTGCTGGGAGGCGGCTACGACCAGGTGAAGCACACCATCGTCAACGCCCTGGCCTTCCACTCCGGCGTGGTGTGCGACGGCGCCAAGTCCAGCTGCGCCGCCAAGATCAGCATGGCGGTGGAGGCCGGTATCTTCGGCTACCAGATGTACCAGAACGGCCAGGAGTTCCGCACCGGCGACGGCATCATCAGCGACGGCGTGGAGCATACCATCCAGAACGTGGGCGAGCTGGGCCGCCAGGGCATGCGGGAAACCGACCATGTGATCCTGGACATGATGACCCGGGAGCCCTGCTGATTGCTTTCCGAAAACAAAAAATTGGGACCTGCCGCTGGCAGGTCCCAATTTTCATTCATAGGTGTGGGTGCAGACCTCCCGGATCTTGGCCTGGAGGGTCTTCAGATCTACAAAGCTCTCCGGCCGCTTGGAGGGGTCCCGCAACAGGGCGGAGGGATGGAACATGGCCATCATCCACACCCCGGCCTTCTCCATCCACTGGCCGTGCTCCCGGGTGATCTTGAAGTCGTCCTTCATCAGCCGGATGGCGGCAATGCGGCCCAGACAGACGATGATCTTGGGCCGGATGAGGGCCACCTGATTGCGCAGATAGCCGATACAGGCCTCCTGCTCAATGTTCAGCGGGTCCCGGTTTCCCGGCGGACGGCACTTGACCATGTTGCCTATGAAAACCTTGTCCCGGCGCAGATCGATCATGGTGAGCATGTCGTCCAGCAGCTGGCCCGCACGACCCACAAAGGGACGGCCAGTCAGGTCCTCCTGCTCGCCGGGGCCCTCGCCGATAAACATGACCTCCGCGTCCCGGGCGCCCTCGCCAAAGACCACATTGTGCCGGGTATCGGCCAGGCTGCACCTGCGGCAATCCATACATTCCGCGTAGAGCTGGTCCCAGTTTTTCACACCGTCCTACCCCCTTTCTTCGCTGGTTTTCCCCATTGTAACATAGAGCGCTTCCCTTTGCCTAGGGCAGATTTTGTCAAAATTCACAGTTGCTTTTCCGAAAAAAAGCGCATATACTACGCCCATAAAGGCTGCGACAAAGACCGCCGCCCGTGAGAGCCGACAGAGAATCCGGGTCACCGACTGAGAGCCCGGTCCGGCAGGATGGGATGGCGCAACACTTTTGAGCCGATGTGCCGAGTCCCGTCTGGGAGGTAGGTTCGTCCGTATTACTCGCGTTAAGAGTTCCAAGTGGCTCCATCAAAGGTGATGGGGCAACTACGGGTGGTACCGCGGAGTTTTTCCGTCCCGAAGTCGTTTTGATCGACTTCGGGACTTTTTTTATTTTTTCAAACAAGAAAGGTTGTGAACGGTATGGTATTCCTGGCAAGACAAATCGACAAAGCGGTGGAGGGCCGGAATAACCAGCCCGTCACCATCCACGGCGCAGTCCATGCCCTGCGGGACATGGGCGGCATCACCTTCGTCACCCTGCGTACCCGGACCGGCCTGGTCCAGTGCGTGTGCACCAAAAAGGACGCCCTGGACGGGGCTACCGAGGAGTGCGCTGTCACCGCCGCAGGCACCTGGCGGGAAGAGCCCCGGGCTCCCGGTGGGAAAGAGCTGACCGACGCCCGGCTGACGGTCCTCTCCCGTCCCGCCGCTCCCCTGCCGGTGCCCCTGTCCAAGAAGAAGCTGGACCTGAACCTGGACACCGAGCTTGGCCTGCGTCCGGTGGTGCTGAGAGCTCCCAAGGAGCGGGCGGTGTTCCGCATCCAGGCCGCCATTGGCCGGGCCTTCCGGGATTATCTCCAGTGTCAGGGCTTTACCGAGATCCACACCCCCAAGATCGTCCACGCCGGGGCCGAAGGCGGGTCCAACATCTTCCGGCTGGACTACTTTGGCAAAAAGGCCTTCCTGGCCCAGTCCCCCCAGTTCTACAAGCAGACCATGGTGGGCGCCTTTGAGCGGGTATACGAGGTGGCCCCCGTATTCCGGGCGGAGAAGCACTCCACCCAGCGCCACCTGAACGAGTACACCTCCCTGGATTTTGAAATAGGCTATATCCAGTCCTTTACCGAGATCATGGAGATGGAGCAGGGCTTCCTCCAGCATCTGATGGAGCTGCTCAAGCGCGAGTATTTCGCTGAGCTGGCTCTGCTGGGGGTAGAGCTGCCCGACGCCTCTAAAATCCCCGCTGTCCGCTTCGACGAGATCAAGCGGCTGGCGGCAGAGAAGTACGGCTATCAGATCCGGGACCCCTTCGATCTGGAGCCGGAGGAGGAGCACGCCATCGGCAAATACGCCAAGGAGGAGTGGGGCAGCGACTTTGTGTTCGTCACCCACTATCCCAGCAAGAAGCGGCCCTTCTACGCCATGGACGATCCCGACGACGCCCGGTTCACCCTGTCCTTCGACCTGCTGTTCCGGGGCCTGGAGGTGACCACCGGCGGCCAGCGTATCCACGACTACGCCGCTCAGGTGGCCAAGATGAAGGCCCGGGATATGGACCCGGCAGAGTTCGAAAGCTATCTCATGATCCACAAGCACGGCATGCCCCCCCACGGCGGCCTGGGCATCGGCCTGGAGCGTCTGACCATGCAGCTGTGCGGATTGGACAACGTCCGTCGGGCCTGCCTCTTCCCCAGAGACCGCACCCGCCTGGAACCTTAAGGAGGATCAAATATGAAAATCACCGAGGATATGGTTGACTATATCTCCCAGCTCTCCCGGCTCCAGCTGCCGGCGGAGGAGAAAACCGCCATGACGGCGGAGCTGGAGCGCATCGTGGCCTATATGGATGTGCTCAACACCCTGGATACCACCGATGTGGAGCCTCTGAGCCACATTTTCCCCCTGAAAAACGTGCTGCGCTCCGATCAGGTGGTACCGTCCTACGACCGGGAGACCCTGCTGGCAGGGTCTCCCGCCGGGGACGGCGAGACCTTCCTGGTCCCCAAGGCGGTAGAGTGAGGTAGAACACATGGAACTGTATGAACTGACTGCCCTGGAGCTGGCAGAAAAGCTCCGCTCCGGCGAGGTGTCCCAGCAGGAGGCGGTGGAGGCCGCCCTCTCCCGCATCCATGCCGCCCAACCGGATAACAACGCCTTTGTGACGGTGGACGGCCCCGCCTTCCAGGCGGCCGATCTGTCCGCCTCCCCCCTGGCCGGGGTACCCATGGCCTACAAGGACAACATCTGCACCAAAGGGGTGGCCACCACCTGCGCCTCCAAAATTCTGGAGGGCTTCGTGCCCTGCTATGATGCCACGGTGGTGGAGCGTTTGAGTGCCGCCGGGGCGGTGTCCATGGGCAAGCTGAATATGGACGAGTTCGCCATGGGCTCCACCTCCGAGACCTCCCACTACGGCCCCGTGAAAAACCCCTGGGATCTCACCCGGGCGGCGGGCGGCTCCTCCGGCGGCGCCGCCGCCGCCGTGGCAGCCGGTGAGGTGTGGTACGCCATCGGCTCGGACACCGGCGGCTCCATCCGCCAGCCCGCCGCCTACTGCGGCGTCACCGGTATGAAGCCCACCTACGGCACCGTGTCCCGGTACGGCCTCATCGCCTACGCCTCCTCCCTGGACCAGATGGGCCCCATCGCCCGGTCCGCCGCCGACTGTGCGGCGGTGCTGGACCTGATTCAGGGCAAGGACCCCCGGGACGGCACCAGCCTGGACGCCCCCGCCGGGGGACTGCTGGCCTCCCTCGCCGGCGACCTGAAGGGCAAGAAGATCGGCCTGCCGGTGGACTGCTTCGGCGAGGGCCTGGACCCCGAGGTGCGGGCCGCCGTGCTGGCCGCCGCCGAGGTGCTCAAGGCCCGCGGGGCCACGGTGGAAGAATTTGCCCTGCCGGTGATGGAGTACGTGGTGCCCACCTACTATATCATCGCCGCCGCCGAGGCCTCCTCCAACCTGTCCCGGTTTGACGGCGTGAAGTACGGCTGGCGGGCAGAGGGTTATGAGGATCTCACCGACCTCTACTGCAAGACCCGCACCCAGGGCTTTGGCTCCGAGGTAAAGCGGCGCATCCTGCTGGGCACCTTCGTGCTGTCCTCCGGCTATTACGACGCCTACTATAAAAAGGCCCTCCAGGTGAAGGCGGTCATCAAGAAGGCCTTTGACGAGGCCTTTACCAAGTATGACCTGCTCCTCACTCCGGTGGCCCCCACCACCGCCCCCAAGCTGGGCGAGAGCCTCACCGACCCTCTGAAAATGTACCTCAGCGACATCTACACCGTGTCGGTGAACCTGGCCGGCCTGCCCGCCCTGTCCATGCCCTGCGGCTTTGACGGCAAGGGCATGCCCATCGGCGCCCAGCTTATCGGTCCCGCTTTGGGTGACGGCGCGGTGCTCAACGCCGCCCACGCCTTCCAGCTGGAGACTGACTGGAACAAGAAAAGCCCCAAAGGAGGCGACGTCCAATGACCTGGGAAACTGTAATCGGTCTGGAGACCCATGTGGAGCTGGCCACCAAGACCAAGATTTTCTGCTCCTGCACCACCCAATTCGGCGGCGCGCCCAACACCCACTGCTGTCCGGTATGTACCGGTATGCCGGGCACCCTGCCGGTGCTCAACGAAAAGGTGCTGGAATTTGCGGTAAAGGCCGGTCTGGCCCTGAACTGTGAGATCAGCCGGGTCAGCCGCTTTGACCGGAAGAACTATTTCTATCCCGACCTGCCCAAGGCCTATCAGATCTCCCAGCTCTACCTGCCCATCTGCCACGACGGCAAAGTGGACATTGGGGAAGGCAAGACCGTGCGCATCCACGAGCTGCACATGGAGGAGGACGCAGGCAAACTGGTCCACGACCCCTGGCTGGACCAGACCCGGGCGGACTACAACCGCTGCGGCGTGCCCCTGATCGAGATCGTCACCGAGCCCGACTTCCGCTCGGCGGAGGAGGTCATTGCCTACCTGGAGAAGCTGCGCTCCACCCTGCAATACCTGGGCGTGTCTGACTGCAAGATGCAGGAGGGCTCCCTGCGGTGCGACGTAAACCTGTCGGTGCGCCCCGCCGGCTCAGAAGAGTTCGGCACCCGCACCGAGATGAAGAACCTGAACTCCTTTAAGGCCATCTCCCGGGCCATCGCCTACGAGGCCCGGCGGCAGATTGAGCTCATTGAGGAGGGCAAGCGGGTGGTCCAGGAGACCCGGCGGTGGGACGAGAACAAGGATGCCACCTACGCCATGCGCTCCAAAGAGAACGCCCAGGACTACCGCTACTTCCCCGAGCCGGACATCCCGCCCCTGGAGCTGTCCGACGAATATATCGAGGGGCTCCGGGCCGCCCAGCCCGAGCTGGCGGAGGCCAAGCGGGCCCGCTATCAGGCCGACTGGGGTCTGCCCGCCTATGACACGGAGATGATCACCAGCCAAAAGGCCCTGGCCGACTTTTTTGAGGAAGTGGTGGCTCTGGGGGCCGATCCCAAGCAGGCCTCCAACTGGATCATGGGTCAGGTGCTGGGCCAGCTGTCCGCCCACGGCCTGGAGGCCAAGGATATGCGCCTGACGCCCCCCACTCTGGCTAAACTCATAGCTCTGGTGGCAAAGGGCAAGCTCAACCGCAACACCGCCGTCAAGGTCTTTGAGGCGGTCTTTGCCGACGACGGCGACGTGGATGCCTATATTAAGGAGCACGGTCTGGAGCAGGTGTCCGACGCCGGACTGGTGACCGCCGTGGTGGAGCAGGTGCTCTCCGCCAACCAGAAGTCGGTGGAGGACTTCAAGTCGGGCAAGGAAAAGGCCTTCGGCTTTCTGGTGGGCCAGGTCATGCGCCAGCTCAAGGGCCAGGCCGCCCCGGCGGTGGTCAACCAGGTGCTGCGGGAGAAGCTGTCCCAGTCGTTTTCCCCCACGCCTTGACATTTTTCTATCCTTCTGTTATGCTCTTATCCACAAATTAAATCTGTGCATGACGTCGGTCACCGGATCGGCGATAAAACGTGCCTGAGTATATTCCGTAGGTCTTTGAAGGAATATACTCAGGCACGTTTTTTGTTTGCACAGCACACCTGGGAGGAGCGGACATGGTACGTACCTTTTTCAAATACATCTCCCTCAACATGCTGGGGGCCCTGGGCCTGTCGGGCTATATCATGGCGGACACCTTCTTTGTAGCCAACCGACTGGGGGCGGACGGACTGGCGGCCCTCAATCTGGCCATTCCCATTTTCGGGCTCATCAACGGGCTGGGTGTTCTGCTGGGGATCGGCGGGGCCACCCGCTATTCCATTTGCCGGTATCAGGGGGATGAGCCCCGGGCCAACCGCACTTTTACCCTGTCCTTGCTCACCGGGTTGGGGCTGGGGATCATTTTAGCGCTGCTGGGCGGCTTCTGCGCCCGACCCCTTGCCCTGGTGCTGGGAGGCAACGCCGATACCCTGCCCCTGTGCACCATTTACCTGCGTACGGTGCTTCTCTTCTCTCCCTGCTTCCTGCTCAATCATGTAATGGTGTGCTTTGTCCGCAACGACGGCAATCCAAAGCTGGCCATGGCCGCCATGCTTACCGGCAGTCTGGCCAACATTGCCCTTGACTACCTCTTCCTCTATCCTCTCCACATGGGCATCTTCGGTGCGGCTCTGGCCACCGGCATCGCCCCGGTGATCGGTCTGTGTCTCTGCTCCCTTCACATCCTCACCGGCCGCAGCCAATTCCGCCTGGCCCGCCCTGCACAAGTGCCCCGGGCCCTGGCCGACACAGCCGGTCTGGGCAGCGCCGCCTTTCTCAATGAGTTTACCGGCTGCATGGTGCTGGCCCTGTACAACACTCTGATGCTCCAGGCTGCCGGTACCATTGGGGTGGCGGCCTACGGCATCGTGGCCAATCTGGCCCTGATGGCCCTGGCTTTGTTCACCGGCCTGTCCCAGGGCGCCCAGCCCCTCATCAGCCAGTCCTACGGTCGGGGAGAGCAGCATGCCGTCCGTCAGCTCTGCCGCCTGGCCCTGCTGGTATCCTGTCTGGTGGGACTGGCACTGGCCCTGATCGCCCAGCTTTGGGCGGAGCCTCTGGCGGCTTTGTTCAACCGGGACGGCGACCCGGAGCTGGCCCGGCTGGCGGTAAACGGCCTGCGGCTCTACTTCTGGGGTTTTCTCTTTGCAGGGCCCAACATCATCGCCGCTTCCTTTCTGGGGGCGGTGGAACAGCCCCGGGCCTCCTTCCTGCTCTCCCTCTTCCGGGGCGGCGTGGGTATCGCCATTCTGGTCCTTCTGCTGGCCTGGGTGCTGGGGGTCACCGGAATCTGGCTTGCCTTCCCGGTCACAGAAGCCCTCACACTGCTGCTGTGCCTGAGCGCCAGCCGCAAGGTACTGTCCGTCCCCTGAACAGCAAAAGACCGCCTCCCGGCCAATGGCCGGAAGGCGGTCTTATTTGCGATTCAGATACCGGTGGCGTCAGAGGAAATGGAAGCGCGCTCCTGTGCGATATTCAGAGCGTGGTCGCCGATCCGCTCAAAGTCGGTCAGCAGCTCGGAGAAAATGATACAGGCCTCATCGGAACAGGCCCCCTTGCGCATCCGCTTGAGCTGATTGCGGCGGTAGGCTTCCGTCATATCGTCGATCCGCTGCTCCAGAGCAGACACCTTGGTCAGCCACTTGGTGGGATCGGTAACCTCCTGTCCCAGCAGATCCAACGCCTCCAGACTCACCTGCTCCATCTGCCGGATCTCCTCTTGAGCATCAGGGGAGAAATGGATATCCTTATCATGCATCATCTGGGTATATTCGCAGATATTCATGGCGTGATCACCGATGCGCTCAATGTTGCCGGTGATCTTGAAGTAGGCGCTGACGGCGGTGGAATCCTGCTCGTTGGTCTCATGAACGATGACCTGGGAGATGTACTGGGAGATCTCCTTGTTCAGATAGTCCAGATAGTCCTCGGTGGCCTCGGCGCCCTCCATCTTCTTGGGGTCAACATCCAGCACCGCCTGGAAGCAGGTGGCGATGTTGTCCCGGGCCATGCCCAGCATGCGGTTGAGCTCCTGCCGCAGCTGGGTAATGTACATGGCGGAAAAGCCGATGGGATGCTCCTGCTTGGTGTGGGTGGGATTGGGCACCAGATAGGCCAGGTGCATACCCTCTTCCCCGCTCTCCCGCCGGTCAGGCAGAATGTGCATAGCCAGCTTCACCAGTTTATTGCCGAAGGGCAGCAGCAGGATGGTGGTGACAATGTTAAACAAGGTGTGCATGTTGGCGATCTGAGCCGCCGGGCTGTCAGGCGTCAGATTCACCATGAAGTCGGTCAGGGGGGTCAGAATGCAGACGGCGGTAAAGAGCACCGTGCCGAACAGATTGAACATCAGGTGAATCACGGTGGTGCGCTTGGCGTTGCGGCTGGTGCCAATGGAGGCCAGCACAGCGGTGATACAGGTACCAATGTTCTGACCGAACAGGACGAACACGGCGCTGTCAAGGCCGATGACGCCGCTAGCCGCCAGGGCCTGCAGAATGCCGACGGAGGCGGAGGAGGACTGGATAAGCGCGGTGAAGAGGGTGCCCACCAGAATACCGAGCAGGGGGTTGGAGAAGGTGCTGACGATCTCCACAAAGGCGGGCCACTCCCGCAGGGGTTCCATGGAGGAGCTCATCATCTCCATGCCGATGAAGAGCACACCCAGGCCGGCCAGGATATTGCCGTAGTGGTGGATCTGGGGCTTTTTCAGGAACACCACCATGGCCACACCCACAAAGGCAAAGAGGGGAGCCATAGCGCCCACGTCCAGGGCGATGAGCTGTCCGGTGATGGTGGTACCGATGTTGGCGCCCATGATGATCCAAACGGCCTGCCGCAGGGTCATCATACCGGAGTTGACAAAGCCCACCACCATGACTGTGGTGGCGGAGGAGGATTGGATCACCGCGGTGATCACTGCGCCCACCAGGACGCCCAGGAAACGGTTTGAAGTCAGTCGCTCAAGGATACGCTTCATACGGTTGCCGGCGGCGGCCTCCAGGCCGGAGCTCATCATCTGCATACCGTAGAGGAACAAGGCCAGGCCGCCCAGCAGCCCCAGAAGGATACTCATCTCTTCCACGTCTTTACCCTCGTCTTTACAATATTTTTTCTGATTCTTGACATAGTCCTGTCTAAGTATATCGAATGTAAAGTGCTCCGTCAATGGGATTTTGTACGAAGTTTCGACCGCTTTTTCCCCCGCTTCCGGCAGGCTTTCCAGACTATTTTATGGAATTTTAATGCCCCTTTGGTTGCCTTTTCGTCCGCTTTAGGCTATACTACCCTTACCGGTGCCATCCTGTCCCGGCAAAAATGTCGAAACTGCCTAAAGGAGATACGTTCATGGAACAACAACCGGCCAAAAAGGCCCGCGGCCCGAAAAGCAGAGGCGGAAAGCTCGCCATCTGCCTGCTCATTACCGCCGTCATCGGACTGATTTATTTTTATGTGGCTCTGCCCCCCATCAATCTGCAGTCGGGCGACTTCTATACCTTTATTGCCCTGCTGTGCGTGGTCTATGTGCTGTGCTCCCTGGTCACCTCGGGCATGGATCTGGTGCGCGGTGGGAGCGGCCCCAAGGAGTTCTTTCGATTCATCAAGGCCCGCTGCCTGCCGGTGGGCATTCTGTTTCTGGCGCTGATCGCGGTGGCCGTGGTGGGCACCCTGATCTCCCTGCCCATCTTCCGGGCCGGGGCCTATCGGGATCTGCTGACGGTGGAGGACGGCAACTTTGCCGCCGACATCACCGAGATCTCCTTCAATGAGATCCCCACCCTGGACGAATCCTCTGCCGAATACCTCAGCGACCGTCAGATGGGTACCCTCAGCGACATGGTCAGCCAGTTTGAGTACTCCTTTGACTCCACCCAGATCAACTATCAGGGCCGTCCCGTCCGGGTTGCCCCCATCGCCTACGCCGACCTGATCAAGTGGTTCACCAACCGGGGCAACGGTCTGCCCGCCTATGTGATGGTGGACATGGTCACCCAGGAGGCTACCGTGGTCCGGCTGGAGGAGGGCATGAAGTACTCCTTCTCCGAGCCTCTGAACCGCAACATCGAGCGCCACCTGCGCTTCAACTATCCCACCTTTATCTTCGGCACTCCCCAGTTTGAGATCAACGAGGAGGGCCGTCCCTACTGGATCGCCCCCCGCATTGTCAAGACCATCGGCCTCTTCGGCGGCGCGGACATCAAGGGCGCAGTACTGGTGGATGCCATTACCGGTCATTGCACCTATTATGAACTGGCCGACATCCCCACCTGGGTGGATAATGTATTTACTCCTGAGCTGATTATGGAGCAGTATAACTACCACGGCACCCTGGTCAACGGCTTTATCAACTCCATCTTTGGTCAGCGGGATGTGACCATCACCACCGACGGCTCCAACTATATCGCCCTCAACGACGACGTATATATGTACACCGGCGTCACCTCCGCCAACGCGGACCAGTCCAACCTGGGCTTCCTGCTGTCCAACCAGCGCACCAAGGAGACCAAGTTCTACTCCGCCCCCGGCGCCACGGAGGCGGCAGCCAAGGCCTCCGCCGAAGGCGTGGTTCAGGACCTGAAGTACACCGCCACCTTCCCCCTGCTGCTCAACATCGCCGGGGAGCCCACCTACTTCATTCCCCTGAAGGACGCCACCAATCTGGTGAAGAGCTACGCCATGGTGAACGTGGCCCAGTATCAGGTGGTGGCCACCGGTTCCACCGTCTCGGAGTGCGAGCAGAAGTATATTCAGATGCTGGCCAACAAGGGCATCACCTCTGAGGAGGAACTGCCCCGCACCGAGGTCTCCGGCATCATTACCGACATTCGCTCGGCGGTGATGGACGGCAACTCCTATTACTTCATCCAGCTGGAGGGCGATCCCACCTACTACTCCATCTCCGCCGCCCAGAATCCCCTGGCCGTTATCCTTAACGTAGGCGACCAGGTGACCATCCAGCACACTCCCGCCGTGGAGGGTCAGAGTTCCTCCATTCTGGACGGCAGCTCCGTCACCCTGGATGGCTCCGCCCAACCCGCCCCCTCCCCCATGGTCACTCCTGCACCTGAGGAGGAAACTACCGCGGAAGCCCAGCCCTCTCCCGAACCTGCAGAATAATATCTATTTATAAAAGGAACGCGCTGCCCAGGCAGCGCGTTCCTTTTCTTTATGTCTGTGCCCGCTTCCAACTCTTCAGCAGCGCCAGCGCCTCAGGCGACAGCAGCAGCAGGGTAAACAGGTTGGGCAGGGCCATCAGGCCGTTGAAGATATCCGCCAGCTCCCACACCGACGTAACGTCAGCCACGCTTCCCCACACCAGGGCCCACAGGAAAATAATGCGGTAGATTCCCCGCCAGCGGTTGGAGCCGCTGAGATACTCCAGCCCCCGCTCGCCGTAATAGCAGCACCCCAGCAGGGAAGTAAAGGCGAAGAGCAGCAGACTCACCGACACAAAAATTTCCCCAAAAGGGCCGAACACGGTGGAAAACCCGGCGGCAGACAGGGGGGCTCCCAGCATATTGGGCTCTACCGTTCCACTTTGAATGGCGGCAAGAGCCTGTTCCGGCTGATAGACACCGGTGGTCAGGATCACCAGCGCGGTAATGGAGCACACCACGATGGTGGCCACAAACACTTCAAAAATGCCCCACATACCTTGCTCCGCCGGCTCTCTGGTGTCGGCGGCGGCATGGGCGATAGAAGAGGAGCCCATGCCCGCCTCATTGGTGAACACGCCCCGGGCCACACCGTAGCGCAGGGCAGCCGCCATGCCGTAGCCCGCGCCGCCTCCCAGGGCCGCCTTGGGGGTGAGGGCCCCCTCTACGATCTGGACCATAGCACCGGGCAGGGCGTCGGCATTGCACACCAGCACCGCCACTCCGCCCCCTACAAAAAGCAGGGCCATACAGGGCACCAGAGTCTCGCTGACCCTGCCGATGCGGCCGATGCCTCCCACAATGACGACCCCGGTGAGCAGAGCTGTCACGATGCCCACCGCCAGCCGGTCCCAGCCGAAGCTGGCCCACAGGGCGGAGGAGATGGAGTTGGCCTGCACCATATTGCCGCCCCCCAGGGAGGCGCCCACACAGCACAGGGAAAAGAGGGTGGCCAGGGTGCGGCTTCCCAGTCCCTTTTCCATATAGCACATAGGTCCACCCTGCCAGCGGCCCTTCTCGTCCTTCTCCCGGTAGCGCACCGCCAGAGTCTTTTCCACGCATCCGGTCATCATGCCCAGAAAGGCGGACACCCACATCCAGAACACCGCCCCCGGCCCACCGTAGAAAATGGCGGTGGCCACCCCGGCGATGGAGCCGGTGCCGATGGTGGCGGCCAGGGCGGTGGACATGGCCTGGAGCCGGGTCAGCCCCTGTCCGCTCCCCGGCCTGTCCTTCCGTCCCAGGGCTCCCAGCGTGGTCCGAAGCCACAGGCGGCAGTGAAACACCTGAAAAAAGCCGGTCCGCACCGACAAATATAATCCTGTCACCAAAAACAGGCCCAGCAGCCACGGGTTCCAAATCAGGTCGGCCAGCCGTTCCAGTCCCGTCATATCCGCACCCCCTTGTCCAAGAGGTATGCGGGAGGGGGCTGATCCATACCTGGATCTTGTCCCCCCTTCCGGGTCTCAGAGCAGCTGCACCCCCATCAGCGGCACCAGATCTGCCGCCTGTCCGGGATTGATGCGCAGTCCCCGCAGCTCCTGAAGGCTCTCCGACACGGTGATGCCTTCGATCTGGCAGTCGGACAGATCCAGACCCTTCAGCGGGGTACGGAAAAAGTCCACCCTTTGAAAGCTGGTATGGTGGGGTTCCATGCCTCCCACCCGGGCCTCCGCCATGGCGGCCTCCCGCAGATCGCAGTCGGTCAGGGTGCTGCGGGTCCACTGGGATTTGGAAAAATTGCCGTACCGGAAGGTACTGCCTGTCAAAGCGCAGTCCTTCCAGCGGCTGGAGATGAATTTGCCGCCCTCCCCCTTACAGTCTGAGATGCTGCTTTTGTTCCATACGGTGTCCAGAAAGCTGCAGTTGGAAAAATCGCAGCCCTCAAATACCGTCTCATAAAAACTTGCTTTGGAAAAATCGCACCGCTCAAACCGGCATTTATGAAACCGGACCCGGGTATACTCCAGATGGGACAGATCCAGCCCGGAGAGCTGTTCGCCCTCCACGGTCAGATCCTCCAGGTCCCGCTCCTCGGTCCTGGCCCGGTGCAGCTGTTGTTCCAGCATAGGTATCCCTCCTTACGGACCGCCGGGCCCTGGATCTCCGCCCGGCGCTCCCCTTATGTTATACTCCTTTTTACGCCTTTTGAATAGAGAAAAACACACCCGGCTTCCGGGGGGCTCCCCGGCCGCCGGGCGTGTATGGATGCTTACCGCTCCTTCTGCTGCAGCTGCAGCCGGTCGGCGATCATGGCAATAAACTCCGAGTTGGTGGGCTTTCCCTTGGCGTTGGAGACGGTGTAGCCGAAGTATTTCTGCAGCGTCTCCAGATCACCCCGGTCCCAGGCCACCTCGATGGCGTGGCGGATGGCCCGCTCCACCCGGGAGGCGGTGGTCCCAAACCGCTTGGCCACCTCCGGATAGAGGATCTTGGTCACCGCGTTGATCACGTCCATGTCCCCCACCGCAATGATAATGGCCTCCCGCAAATACTGATAGCCTTTGATATGGGCAGGCACACCGATTTCATGGATAATACTTGTCACCACATTTTCCAGCTTGACGGCCCGTTCCTCCCCGTTCTCCGCCTCCTCCGTATCCCGGAGGGCGGCCAGCTGACGGACCCGTTCCGCCACCGCGGTAAGCCGGCAGGGTTTGAGCATATAGTAGTCCGCCCCGGTGGCAACGGCCAGTTCGGCCACACTGCCCCGGGCAAAGCCGGAGAGCACCAGCACTCTGGGCCGCTCCTCCAGTTTGGCCAGCCTCTGGAGCACCTCCACGCCGTCCATCTGGGCCAGCACCAGGTCCATCACCAGCACATCGGGGACAGCGCTCTCTGCCAGCCGCAGGGTCTCTTCTCCATCCCCCGTGGTTCCCACTACCTCAATCCCGGCCTCCGACTCCAGCTGTTCCACCAGGACGCGGCGAAATTCCTCGCCCGCATCCGCTACCAGGACCTTGATTCTCCGTTCCAACATTGACACCCTTTCCAGCAGGCTCCCCTGCTCTGCATTTCTGACTGGCCAAGTCTGTTTACCGGTTGGCTATAATTTACCATAATCAGACAGCAAGCGCAAGGGTTTTGCTGGTAATTTCTGGCTATTTCTCTTCGACTTCGTTCGACTTTTCCCCGGAAATTCCGACGGCGTACTCTGCACTTCTCTCCTTTCTCCTCCTTTTTCAGCAAAAAGAGCGCCGGGAGCGGCCCTCCGCTCCCGGCAAAATTTGGATTAGTTTTCCAGTTTTGCAGCTTCCTCCGCCTGGATCAGCATGTTCTCTGCCAGAATGCCGTAGCCCTGAACGGGATCATTGACCAGAACGTGGGTCACTGCCCCTACCAGCTTGCCGTCCTGGAGGATGGGTGAGCCGCTCATGCCCTGCACAATGCCGCCGGTGGTCTCCAGCAAGCGGGGATCGGTGACTTTCAGCATCAGATTGCGGGTATCTCCCTCTTTTTCGGGAAAGATACGAGTGATCTCCACCGTATACTCCTCCACCTGGTCACCGTTTACGTTGGAACGGATGACCGCCGGACCGGTCTTGACCTCGCTGCGTTTGGCTACCGGCACCGGTTCCAGGCCCCCGGTCAGGCTCTGGCTGCTGAGTTGTCCAAACACACCGCTGCCGGTATTGGCCCACAGGGCACCCAGATCGGTGTCCGTCTGGAAGGTACCGTGGAGTTCTCCGGGCATGCCTTTGACCCCCTTCTGCACATCCGTCACCTCGGAGTACAGAATGGAGCCCGACTGCATGGGCATAAGCCTGGCCGTGTCCACGTCATTGATTCCGTGACCCAGGGCCCCGAACAGGCCGGTCTCCGGGTCACAGAAGGTCATGGTACCGATGCCGGCCATGGAGTCACGAATCCAGGCGCCCAGTTTATACTGGCCGTCAGCGCTGCACTGGGCTGCCTGGGCGGTAAACTGGACCTCCTGATCGTCCCGAACCGCCCGAATGCTCATGGTCTGTCCGCCCACCTCCTGGAGGACGGACTGGACCTCCTCAATGCTGTCCACCTCCTCCCGGTTGATGTGGGTGATGATGTCGCCCTCCTTCAGCCCGCAGTCACGGGCGGGAGTCTGACGGCCCTGCGTGGTGGTTACCTCTCCGAAGCCTACCACCATGACGCCGTCGGAAAACAGCTTGATCCCCACGGTGCGGCCCATGGGGATCACCTCCCGCCGCTCCTCTGCTGCGCCTGCCGGCTGGAACCATGCCATGCAGCTCATCAGCACCGCCGCGGCCAGGAGCATTCCCACCCAGGGCTTGATCTTTGGTTCCTCCTTTGGCATTTCGTTGTACACACTCCTTTCCCAAAAGCCGGCGCCTTTTGCGCCTGTTTTTAATATGGACTGCTTCCAACAAAACACGCTGGCAATGAAATGTTCCTTTGGCTTGGGCATCTCTCCCACTGGGCCTCCGGCGGGCCTTCCGGTTTTTATGCCCGCTGTTTTCTCCCGCTTTTTCCTTGCTTTTACCGCCGGCGCTGCTGTGGTATTTTTTTCTTTGAAAGGCATATCTTAGCCATTAGAAAATGGAAGGGAGTGTCCGCCATGCCGCGCCTGAACAAGACCGAACTCATCCTTCTGGCCGCTGCCACCGTGGCCGGAGCCTGTCTGCATTTCCTCTATACCCTTCTTCCCTGCATTGCTACCGCCCTGGTGGCTCCGGTCCGGGAGAGCCTTTGGGAGCATGTCAAACTGCTCTACTGGCCTGCTCTGGTGGCCGGACTGGTACTCCAGCGGAAGGGACCGGCCCTGCCGGGACAGCGCGCTTTCTCCCTGCTGGTATCCACGGCGGGCATGCTGGTCATCGGATATGTATACCATATCTGTTTTCAGGGAGAATCCCTCTTTTTTGACATTGCTCTGTATGTGCTGATGATGGTACTGTCCTTCCTGCTGCCCCACATGCTGCGTTCGCCCTTCTGGCAGGAGCATCAGGGACTGTGGGTACTGCTGGTGCTGGTACTGGGGGCGGCTACCCTGCTCTTTACCTTTCTGCCCCCCGGCGGGCTGCTCTTTACCGACCTCTCAGGCACCCCCACCTGGGTGACCCTTCCCTGCTGAAGCCGCCACATTTTAGGCTTAACCGTCAATTTTTAACAAAATTTTTCCTGCATTTTACGCAAGATGCACAGTATTTTTCCATCTTTCCCCTGTTCCCCTCTTGTATTTTTGTTTCCGTTTTGTTACCATTAGGATATCCAATGTGCATCCCTGCACGATCGGGAAACAATGGAAGGAAAGGTGGAATGTTTGTATGAAAAAACACACACGCAAAGTCCTGTCCCTGTTTCTGACCCTGTCCATGGCGGGCAGCCTCTGTGTCCCTGCCATGGCCGCCGATGAGACCTCCGGAGAGGGCGCAGCAAACGACGTAGTGGTGCTCCACACCAATGACGTCCACGGTGCCATCGGCAGCTACGCTAAAGTAGCCGCGCTGAAGGCCCAGTACGAAGCTGAAGGTACCGACGTGATCCTGGTGGATGCCGGCGACTTCATTCAGGGCGACCCTACCGTCAGCATCTCTCAGGGTGCCAATGCTGTCGAACTGATGAACATGGTCGGCTATGATCTGGCCGTCCCTGGCAACCACGAATTCGACTATGGCTATGAGAACCTCAAGACCCTCAGCGAAAGCGCCGAGTTCCCCATCCTTGCCGCTAATGTGACCAGCAACGGCAGCGCCGCTTTTGCCGACTCCTACGTCCTCGAAACTGATTCCGGCACCAAGGTCGGCTTTGTGGGTGTCACCACCCCCGAAACCGCCACCAAGGCTCACCCCGCCAAGATCGCCGGTCTCACCTTTGATGCCGGAGATAAGATGTTTGCTGATGTCCAGGCCTCTGTAGATAAGTTGGAGGCTGACGGCTGCGACTACATCGTGTGTGTGGGCCATCTGGGAATTGACGAGGAGAGTACCGGGAACCGCTCCGTCGACCTTCTGGCCAAGGTAGACGGAATTGATGTCTTCATCGATGGCCACTCCCACTCCACTCAGGAAGATATTCTGGCTGTCACCGACGGCACTGGTAAGGTGGGCGATACCGTCCTCACCTCCACCGGTACCGAGTTGGAGAATATCGGTGTGGTCACTCTGTCTGACGGCTCTGCCTCTGCGGAATCTGTCAAGGTCGCCGATCTGACTGCCGAGGATGAGGCCATCGCTGCCCGCGCCGCTGAGATCACCGCACAGGTGGAAGCGGACTACGGCACCGTCTTTGCCAAGACTGAGGTCCTCCTCAACGGCGACAAGGACCCCGGCAACCGCACTCAGGAAACCAACCTGGGCGATCTGATCACTGACGCCCTTATGTGGGGCGCCGCCCGCGAGGGTGAGACCATCGATGCCGCTGTGACCAACGGCGGCGGTATCCGGGCTCCCATTCAGGTCGGTGACGTGACCAAGAAGGACGTCAATACCGTTCTGCCCTTTGGCAACACCCTGAGCATCGTGAAGGTTACCGGCGCTGAACTGCTGGAGGTTCTGGAAGCCTCTACTTACTGCACGCCTGCCGCTGTGGGCGGCTTCCCCCAGGTTTCCGGTATCATCTTTACCGTGGATACGACCAAACCCTATGACCAGGGCGAGGCTTATCCCAAAACCACCTACTACGCCCCCGCCTCCATCCAGAGAGTAACCATTGAGTCTGTGGGTGGAAAACCCTTTGACCCCAATGCAGTATATACCATCGCCACCAATGACTTTATGGCCGCAGGCGGTGACACTTATTATGCATTCAAGACTGCTTCCGCCAACTATGATCTGGGGCTGCCTATGGACGAGGTCCTGATGGATTACATCACCGATGAGCTGGGCGGCGTGATCACCGCTGATCAGTACGGTCAGCCGGACGGCCGCATCACCATTCTGACCGCCGCTGCCGCTGAGAACGCCACCCGCGGCGAGGTGTACCAGGCTCTGTACGAGCTGGCCGGCAAGCCCGCAGGAGCGGACAAGGCCACCTTTGCCGACGTGGAGGGCAAGGACTACGCCGACGCCGCCGCCTGGGCCGAGGACAACGGCCTGACCAACGGCAGCGGCAACGGTCTCTTCGAGGGCGACCGGGCCATTACCCGTGCCGAGCTGGCCACCGCTCTGGGCCGCTATGCGTCCCTCACCGGCGTCACCGTGGAGGAGGGCGGCATGTCCATGCAGGAGGCCGCCGACTACGACCGGATCCCCGCCTGGGCTCTGGAGGGTATGTCCTTCTGCTACTACGGCCAGCTGATGACCGCTGACAGCAACGGCGCCCTCAATCCCGGCGGCACCGTGCTGACCACCGAGCTGGATCAGATCCTCACCGCCTTTGGCGCTCTGAATGTGGCCGAGGCCGCCTGAGTCCTGTTTCCCAATACGCAAATAAGGAGGGCGTGCTGACGCACGCCCTCCTTATTTGTCGGCAAAACTCAGCCCTGGGCCTGTTTCAGGGCCTGGGCCAGCTGATCCGGGCAGGAAGTGGCCTTGAAGCCGCAGCGGATACCCTCCAGTCTGCGGATGGCCTCCTCCACCTTCATGCCTTCAACCAGACGGGAGATGCCCTGAAGGTTGCCGTTGCAGCCTCCCTGGACCTGCAGGGACTGGATGACGCCGTCCTCCACGTTCACCTGCATTCTCTGGGAGCAGACTCCCCTGGGCCGATAGTCGATGGTCATGGTACCTCTCTCCTTTGCTGTTCCCTGTTAACGGGGCAAATCATACCATACTTTCGACAGGATTGCAATTCTTTATACCCCTGTGGTATAATTACTCCAGTTGTTTCCCCGCTTTTCCGAGGGAAGGAGGTGTGTCCATTGGCTCCCAGCACAAAGCTTGCCCTGGCCAATTCCCTCAAGCATCTGCTTCAAAAAAAGTTTCTGGACGATATCACGGTCAAGGAGATCGTGGAGGACTGTGAAGTCAACCGCCAGACTTTCTACTATCACTTCCAGGATATCTACGATCTGCTCCACTGGTTTCTGGAGCATGAGACCGCTGAGGCCCTGCAGGACGCAGCTTCCTGGCAGGACGCGCTGATGGACGCATTCCGGTACATCCAGACCAACCACGCTCTGATCTACCATATCTATCGCTCCGGCGGCAGAGAGCATCTGGACTGCCAGCTGTTCACCATGTCCCGCGCCCTCATCGCCCGGCTTCTGGAGCAAGCCTCCGACGGCCTGGCGCTCTCCGAACAGGATCAGGACTTTTTAACAGATTTCTATATGTACGCCCTGGCCGGCACCATGCTGGGCTGGCTGGCGGATGACATGAAGGAGGAGCCCGCCCAGCTGGCCGCCCGCATCACTTTTCTGCTGGAGGGGGAATTCCAGCGGGTGGCCCAACGCTTCTCCTCCTTTTCCGATCACAAGACAGAAACTCCCCGGTAGCGTCCCTGTGGACGTCATGCCGGGGAGTTTTGTTGTCATATTTTTTGTTTGTATGCTCATAATTTCTATCCAACTTGACGATTGACTTATTCAACAAATTTCCCTACTATTTATAGTACATTTTCACAACTCCAGAGAGAGGAGAGGTCTGTACGAATTACCATTTTTTGTTTGAGATCGCGGTCATTCTGCTCAGCACCAAGGTCCTGGGTATCGTGACCAAGCGGTTTGCCCTGCCTCAGGTGGTGGGCGCGCTGCTGGCCGGCCTGCTGCTGGGCCCCGCCATGCTGGGCGTGCTGCAGGAGACCACCCTGATGGACCAGCTGGCGGAGCTGGGCGTCATCGTCCTGATGTTCAACGCCGGTCTGGAGACCGATCTGGGCGAGCTGAAGAAGGCCGGCCGTTCCGCTTTTGTCATCGCCCTCATCGGCGTGCTGGTCCCCCTGGCCGGTGGCTTTGTGCTGGCCTCCCTGTTCAACCAGGGGAGCGAGGCCTTCCTGCAGAACGTCTTCATCGGCGTGATCCTCACCGCCACCTCGGTCAGCATCACCGTGGAGACCCTGAAGGAGATTGGCAAGCTCTCCACCCGCTCGGGCAACGCCATCCTGGGCGCGGCCATCATCGACGACGTGCTGGGCATCGTGGCCCTCACCATCATCACCAGCCTGTCGGGCACCGGCGCCAATGTACTGCTGGTGCTGGTGAAGATCGCCGCCTTCTTCGCCATCAGCGTGGTGGTGTGGATCCTGCTCCACCGGCTGGTGGAGTGGTGGTTCAAGCGGTATGACCGGGATAAGCGCCGCTTTGTGGTCATTTCCTTCGCCTTCTGCCTGCTGTACGCCTATCTGGCGGAGGAGCTCTTCGGCGTGGCCGACATCACCGGCGCCTACATCGCCGGACTGATCTTTGCCAAGACCCCCCGGGTCACCTATCTGCAGGATCGGTTCGACACCCTCTCCTACACCCTGCTCTCCCCCATCTTCTTTGCCAGCATCGGCCTGAAGGTGGTGCTGCCCCAGATGAGCGGGACTATCGTTCTCTTCTCCGTCCTGCTGATCCTGTGGTCGGTCGTCTCCAAGATCCTGGGCTGCGGCCTGGGCTCCAAGCTGTGCGGCTACTCCAATCAGGACTCCCTGCGCATCGGCGTGGGTATGATCTCCCGCGGCGAGGTTGCCCTGATCGTGGCCAACAACGGCATCGCCGCCGGACTGATGAAGGACGAATTCTTCGGTCCTGTGGTGCTGATGGTCATTGCCACCACCATTCTGACCCCCATCCTGCTGAAGGTAGTCTATCACGGCAAGGAGAAGGACTACAGCGACCTGCAGGAGAGCGAGCTGGTCAACCGCTACGAGGACGCCGCAGCCTTCGACCTGGCTACCCAGGCCCTGTTGGAGGACCACGAGCGTCTGCGCAACAACGCCTCCGGCAAGTCCTGATGCCGGAAACCCTATACAGTCAAAACACGGACCGGCAGATTTTCCTGCCGGTCCGTGTTTTTTAATCTGTATCATCAAGCCTGCTGGCCGAAGAAGTGCTCCATGTCCTCCTCCACGGTGCCGATCCCGGCGATACCGAAGCTGTCCACCAGCACCTTGGCCACATTGGGGCTGAGGAAGGCGGGGAGGGTGGGTCCCAGGTGGATGTTCTTCACCCCCAGGTAGAGCAGGGCCAGCAGTACAATGACCGCCTTCTGCTCATACCAGGCAATGTTGTACACAATGGGCAGGTCGTTGATGTCCTCCAGGCCGAAGACCTCCTTCAGCTTGAGGGCAATGACCGCCAGGGAGTAGGAGTCGTTGCACTGGCCGGCGTCCAGCACCCGGGGAATGCCGCCGATATCCCCCAGATCCAGCTTGTTGTACTTGTACTTGGCGCACCCAGCGGTGAGGATCACCGTGTCATGGGGCAGGGCCGTGGCAAACTCGGTGTAGTAATCCCGGCTCTTGGCCCGGCCGTCGCAGCCCGCCATGACCACGAACTTTTTGATGGCGCCGGATTTCACCGCCTCCACCACCTTGTCCGCCAGGGCCAGCACCTGGGCGTGGGCAAAGCCGCCTACGATCTCGCCGGTCTCCAGCTCCTGAGGGGGCACACACTTCTTGGCGTGCTCAATGAGGGCGGAGAAGTCCTTCTTCTCTCCGATCTCACCGGGAATATGCTTGCAGCCGGGGAAGCCCGCCGCGCCGGTGGTGTACAGCCGGTCCTTGTAGCTGTCCTTGGGGGGCACGATGCAGTTGGTGGTCATGAGGATGGGGCCGTGGAAGGCCTCGAACTCCTCCTTCTGCTTCCACCAGGCGTTGCCGTAGTTGCCCACAAAGTTAGGGTACTTCTTAAAGGCGGGATAGTAGTGGGCGGGCAGCATCTCGGAGTGGGTATACACGTCCACCCCGGTACCCTGGGTCTGCTCCAGCAGCATCTCCAGATCCCGCAGATCGTGGCCGGACACCAGGATACCCGGGTTCTTGCCCACGCCGATGTTGACCTTGGTGATCTCCGGGTTGCCGTAGGCCCCGGTGTTGGCCTTGTCCAGCAGGGCCATGCCGGAGACGCCGTACTTTCCGGTCTCCAGGGTGAGGGCCACCAGGTCGTCGGCGGTCAGGCTTTCATCCAGGGTGGCCGCCAGAGCCTTCTGAAGGAAGGCGTCCACCTCGCCGTCGTCCTGCATCAGGGCATTGGCGTGCTTGGAGTAGGCGGACAGGCCCTTCAGACCGTAGGTGATGAGCTCCCGCAGAGAGCGGATATCCTCGTTTTCGGTAGAAAGCACGCCCACTGTCTTGGCCTTGACCTCCCAATCGCCGGAGCCGTCCCACAGGGCGGCCTGGGGCAGTTTACCGGGCTCCTTCACCTGAGCCAGCAGCTTCTCCCGCACCGCCAGTGTCTCCCGGATGCGGGCCTCAATGGCTTCCTTGTCAAAGTTGGCGTTGGTGATGGTGGTGAACAGGTTGAGGGTGATCAGGTGGTTGACTGCTGTCTCCACCGCAGACCCCTGCTCCCGCATGGCGGTGGTCACAGCGGACAGGCCCTTTGTCACATAAACCAGCAGATCCTGCATAGCGGCCACGTCAGGCTGTTTGCCGCATACGCCCACCCGGGTGCAGCCCTTGCAGCCGGCGGTCTCCTGACACTGATAGCAAAACATGTTGTGTTCCATGGATATTCCTCCTTGGTGACGGGGTGATTGTCGTTCTGGGGGCAGTATACGATAATCGCCCCGTCTGTTCCGTTGCAGAAGCAACGAAATCAGGAGGTTTTTCTCCACGTATCAAAAAAGATCGGGCTGTTCTACCAGGTAATGGTGGATCAGATCGATGAACCAGCGCACCGCCGGGTTGTCCGACTGCCTGCGCCAGGCCACCCCCACCTCAATGACGGGGCTGGTACCGTCCAGAGGCAGGAAGACCAGATCGGTATGCATGTACTCCCGAATGTGGTAGGGCAGAATGGCCAGAGCTTGGCCGCACTCCACCGCGAACAGCACATCCTCCATGGCCGGGTACTCTGCCGTCACCCGGGGCGTAAAGCCCATGTCCCGGCAGATCTCCCGGAACTGCTTGTACATGTAGCTGCCCCCCTCCCGTGAGAGACAGACAAAGGGCTCGGTGGCCAGCCTGCCGTAGTCGATGGCGGTATTGTCCAGGCAGGGATGGTCTGGGGGACACACCAGGCAGTAGAAGTCGGCCACCAACCGGCGGCAGTGGTACTGGCTCATGCCCCGCAGGTCGGAGAGCACGGAGAAAGCCACGTCAAAGGCCGTCTCCTCACAGCCCTGCTGCAGATCCTCCGCCACCCCCCGGACCAGTTCCACCCGCACCTGGGGATAACGGCTGCGGTACTCCCGCATCAGCTTGGGCAGAAAGTGGCGGCAGGGGCTGTTCAGGTAGCCGATCTTCAAAGACAGGTTGTCGGTCTGCTCCGCCTGTTTCAGCCGGTCCATGGCCCGCTCCTCCAGGTCCAGCATCCGCTTGGCGTCCTCCAGAAAGAGCTCCCCCGCCCGGGTCAGGGACACGTTCCGTGTGGTGCGCAGAAAGAGCTTGACCCCCAGCTCCCGCTCCAGGGCGGAGATCTGGTGGGTAATGGCGGGCTGGGTCATATAAAATTCTCTGGCCGCCTCGGTAAAGTTCCGGTGGCGGGCCACCGAGAGAAAATAGCGCAGCTGCTCCAGATGCATGGCAGTATCCCCTCCTTTCCTGTCACCATTATAAATTGATAAACCTTTTTTATCAATGGTCCAGAAAAGCTGAATTTCTCTTTTTTGTACCAAGGTGTTACCATATCTTGCGTAAATAATTGTGCGAAGGAGCAAGAAACATGGGTTTTCAAGTCATGGGCGTTACTGCCGGCCGGAAAGACAGCAACTGCGAGATCCTGCTCAAGGAGGCCCTGCTGGCCTGTCAGGAGATGGGTGCCGAGGTGCGTATGATCAACCTGAAGGACTACGAGCTGCTGGACTGTGACGGCTGTACCTCCTGCACCATCGGCATGTCCATGGGCAAGAATGTGGGCTGCCCCCTGGACAAAAAGGACGACAAGAAGAAGATCATGGACGTGATGCTGGAGCAGGACGCGGTGATCTTCTCAGCTCCCACCTACGATCTGATGCCTTCCTCCCTGTTCCTCAAGTTCATGCACCGCAATCTGGCCTATGAGTCGGCCTTCCTCACCAAGATCGGCGCCATCGCGCCCCGGGACCGGGTGGGCGGACTGATCGCGGTGGGTGGTTCCACCCGCTCCTGGCAGTCCATGGCCCTGGAGTGTATGCAGGCCACCACCTTCACCAACAGCTTCAAGATCGTGGATATGTACATGGCCACCCAGGTGCCCGCCCCCGCCCAGGTGCTTCTCTACGAGGAGAAGCTGGCTCGTGCCCGGGAAATGGGCCAGAACATCATGAAGGCCCTCAACACCCCTGTGGCTGAGCGTAAGTGGCTGGGCGACCCCGACTACGGCTGGTGCCCCAACTGCCACTCCAACGCCCTCTGCCTGGGCGAGCCCCAGTGGAAGGGCCTCCACTACCCCATCGAGTGTGTGGTGTGCGGCGCCGGCGGTACTCTGGAGCAGACGGAGGACGGCCGCTGGAAGTTCGTCATCGCCGAAAACGGCCTGGAGCGGGACCGCACCACCGAGGAGGGCCGGGGCGTCCACTGCGATGAGATCGCCGAGACCCAGGGCGGCTTCTTTATGGACCCCGCCAAGCGTCAGCTGGTGGCCGATCGCCTGCCCAAGTACAAGAACATCCAGTTTCCCGGTATTGAGTAATTTGAAAGGAGTTCTGAATTATGAAGTTTGAGCATCTGTTTGCCCCCATGCAGGTGGGCAAGGTGACCTACCGCAACCGCATCGTCAGCGCCCCCATGGCCTTCGGCCTCATCGTGCAGAACCCCGCCGCCCGGGACTTCACCTACCGCAAGCTGGAGAGCAGCGCCAAGGGCGGCAACGGCTGCGTCATCGTGGGTGAGACCGACGTCAACTTTACCGACGCCGTTCGCATCCCCGGCTTCCGCCCCTTCGATTTCGCCAAGCCCGAGGAGGACCCCGAGACTTTCGACGCCGTGGGCGAGTACGCCCGCCGCATCAAGCGCCACGGCGCCGTTGCTCTGGCTGAGCTGGTCCACTGCGGCAAGGAGAAGGTGCCCTTCGGCCCCGGTCAGGAGGCCATCGGCCCCATCGAGACCACCAACCTGGCCGGCGTGAAGGTCCGGGCCATGAATGAGGACGACATGGTGCGGGTGGCCCATGACTTCGCCGTCTCCGCCACCTATATGCAGAAGGCCGGCTTTGACGGCGTGCTCATCCACGGCGGCCACGGCTTCATCTTCACCCAGTTCCTCTCCCCCCTGATGAACACCCGTACCGACAACTACGGCGGCTCCCTGGCCAACCGCGCCCGCTTCCCCCTGATGATCCTCAAGGCCGTCCGTGAGGCGGTGGGCCCCGACTTCCTGGTGGAGCTGCGTATCGACGGCACCGACCATCAGCCCGGCGGCATCACCCCCGAGGAGACCGGCGAGTTCATCGCCATGGCCGAGCCCTACATCACCTCCGTCCATGTGACCTGCGGCATCTATGAGGAATCCGTCAAGTCGGGCACCGAGAGCTCCATGTTCCACGCCCACGGCCTGAACATTGACAACGCCGCCATCATCAAGAAGTACACCAAGCTGCCCGTGGGCGCTGTGGGCGGCATCAACTCCCCCGAGATGTGCGACCAGGCCATCGCCGAGGGGAAGATCGACTTCGCCATTCTGGGCCGCCAGATGCTGGCCGACCCCGAGTTTGCCAACAAGGCCCGTGAGGGCAAGGAGGACCAGATCCGCCGCTGCCTGCGCTGCTACAAGTGCTTCCCCGGCTCCCCCGAGGAGGGCTACGACGATCTGCCCTTCACCAGCGAGGAGCTGGCCCTGTACGTGGGCCACTGCACCATCAACCCCCTGGCTCACCTGCCCTTCGACCCCGACACCCTGGCCCCCGCCTCCAAGTGTGAGACCGTCCTCATCGTGGGCGGCGGCGCCGCCGGCATGCAGGCCGCCATTACCGCCTGTGACCGGGGCCAGAAGGTGATCCTGGCCGAGCAGGAGGGCTATCTGGGCGGCCTGCTGCGGTTCACCGACGTGGACACCGACAAGCCCGACCTGCACAACTTCAAGGACCTGCTGGTCCGGGAGGTGGAGCGCCGTGACATCGACGTGCGGTTCAATACCACCGTCACCCCTGAAAACATCGGCTCCTTCGGCGCCGACGGCGTCATCTTTGCCACCGGCTCCCTGCCCTCCTGCCCCCCTGTGCCCGGCATTGAGCATGCCCACAAGGCCATGGATATGTACGACGGCAAGGTAAAGCCCGGCCACAAGATCGTCATGGTGGGCGGCGGTCTGGTGGGCTGTGAGGCCGGTCTGTTCCTCCAGAAAACCGGCCATGAGGTCACCGTGGTGGAGATGCTGGACCGGCTGGCCAACGAGTCCTTCGGCATGTACCGGGAGGCCCTGATCTGGGAGATGGAGAAGTGCAACATGGGCATGATGCCCAAGACCCGCTGCCTGGAGATCACCCCCACCAGCGTGAAGGTGGAGAACGCCGACGGGGTCCAGACCCTGGAGGCCGATACCGTCCTCTTTGCCCTGGGCATGAAGAGCGTGGATATCTCCGCCCTGAAGGAGGCCGCCGAAGCCAAGGGTATGAAGACCTGGGTCATCGGCGACGCCATCCAGCCCGGCAAGGTGGATCAGGCCACCCGCAGCGGCTATCTGGCCGGTATCGAGATCGGCAAGTAATCCAAACATCTGTCCGGTTTCCCTTGGAAGGCGAGCCTTCCAAGGGAAACCGTTTTATGCTAAAACCATCCGTAATATCAGAAAGGAAGGGATCATCATGCCCGAACGCAAGCCCCTCACCGCCGAAGAGCGGGCCCTGCCCTACGCCAAGTTCTATGATCTGCCCATCACCCCCATCCCTGAAGAAAAGCTGGCCGTGCTGGCCGGCGGCCCCATGGACCCCGCCCTGGCCCTGAAGATCGAGGACCGCAACGACCTGTTCCTCCCCGGCGATCTGCCCTGTGAGATGGGCTACTGCGTCATGGACAACGGCGTCGGCTTCCTGGCCAACCGCACCTTCATGCCCGGGATCACCCCCGAGATGTTCGACTGGTGGTTCGCCTGGCACAGCCTGGAGGACCTGCGCTACCGGATCTGGGACCCCGAGGATCACTTCTACGCCCGCCAGCAGAACCGGGAAAAGACCCTGGATCAGTCCCTCCCCATGCGGGAGCGCACCTGGGGCACCCAGCACGTGGTGCTGGAGGACATCGGCGGCGGCCCCGATCCCCTGATCCTCAACTTCCGTTACCCCCACGAGATGGGCTACGATGAGTCCAAGGTGAGCACCGAGGCCTGCGCCACCATGATGTGCGCCAACGGCCACGGCCCTGTTCCCGGTGAGGGCGTGGCTGCCATCATGACCCACTTCGTTCGCGAGGTGGAGGGAGGCATCGTGCTCCGCTCCCGGTTCTGGATCGGCTACGGCCTGGTAGACGGCCAGCTGGTGAAGCTGGTGCCCGACGGTGTATCCGTGCCCCTGGAGGTGGTGCAGGGGCTCTTCGCCCACAATCTGAAGGAGTTCGGCCACCTGGCCGCCATCCTGCCCCAGGTCTACGCTGAGAACAAGGACAACTGGTAATATAAAAGAAGGGCATGCTGTGCAGCACGCCCTTCTTTTATTCTGCCATAAGCTTGGCCATGTCTGCCGGAAGGGGCGCCCGCCAGTGCATGGGCTCCCCCGTGATGGGATGTGTCAGGAACAGCTCCGCTGAATGGAGGGCAGGCCGCCCAATCAGGCTTTTATCCTCCCGCCCATAGAGAAAGTCCCCGGTGAGGGGGCAGCCCAGGTGGGCCATGTGGACCCGGATCTGGTGGGTACGCCCGGTCTCCAGCTCCAGCTCCAGCAGCGCCCGGCCTCCCACCGTCTCCAACGCCCGGTAACGGGTGGCGGCCTGCTGCCCCGCAGGGTCCACCCGCCGCTCCACTAGGGAGTCCGGTACCCGGCCGATGGGGGCGTACACCCGCCCCTGCCGGGGTTTGGGCACGCCGTCACATACCGCCAGGTAGATCCGTCGGAACCCCTCCGTGTGGAGCTGACCCTTCAGCTTCTCCTGGGCCACCGGGTGCTTGGCCACCACCAGCAGACCGGAGGTCCCCCTGTCCAGCCGGTGGGCCGGATGGACCCCGGAACACTCCCCCCGCTGCCGGTACAGCCAGGCGATGTGGTTACACAGGGTATCCGTTCCATTGCCCGGCCCCGGATGGACCTGCACCCCCGGGGCCTTGTTGACCACCAGCAGGTCCCCGTCCTCATAGACCACATCCACCGGTCCCGGCGTGGGGGTGGGCAGCTCCGTCTGCGCCGGGTCGGCCACCCGGACGGTGAGGGTCTGGCCCGCCCTTACCCGCTGGCCGGTGATGGCCCGGACACCATCCAGCAGGATGCCGTCCTCCAGCCACTTGATCCGCTTGATGACGGTACCCGACAGCCCCAGCTCCCGCCGCAGCAGGGTGTCGATCTTCTCGCCGTCCCACGCCGCCGCCACCGTCAGCGTCAGCCGTCTGCCTTCATTTTCCCTCATGGCCCTCCCCCTTTCCTGTTTTTTTCAGTATAGCATGGCCGTCTATGCTTTTCAAATCACGGATTTTGTTGTATAATAAGGGTTACTGTTTTAGCTGAGGCTCAATCGAGGCTATTTCTGTATCCCGATTGCCGTACCCTTCAGGAAGCGAGGCACCGTCTATGGCAGATAAGCTGGGCATCTACATCCACATTCCCTTTTGCCGCAGCAAATGCGACTACTGCGATTTTTACTCTCTGGCCGGCCAGGAGGGGCGGATGGACGACTACCAGAAGGCCTTAATCACCCACATGAAGGAGACCGCCCCCCAGACCCGGGGGTATCAGATCGACACCGTCTATTTCGGCGGCGGCACTCCCAGCTACTATGGGGAGAAGCGGCTGCGGGAACTGCTGCGGCTCATCGCCAAGCGGTTCGATCTGGCCAAGGACGCCGAGATCACCGTGGAGTGCAACCCGGACAGCGTGGATCTGAAAATGCTCCAGTCCCTCCGCCGGGCCGGTGTGAACCGGCTATCCCTGGGGGTCCAGTCCGCCTGCGACCGGGAGCTGGAATGTCTCCACCGGCCCCATACCTTTGCCCAGGCTGTGGCGGCAGTGAGCGCCGCCCGGGCAGCCAAGTTCCAGAACATCAGTCTGGATCTGATCTACGGCCTGCCCGGCCAGACCATGGAGGGCTGGCAGGACACGGTAGAGCAGGTACTGGCCCTGAAGCCGGAGCACCTGAGCTGCTATGGGCTGAAGGTGGAGTCGGGCACCCCTCTGGACTACCGGGTCTCCCGGGGCGAGCGGCTGCCTGACGACGACCAGCAGGCCGACATGTACCTGTGGACAGTGGACCGTCTGGCGCAGGAGGGCTACCGCCAATATGAGATCTCCAATTTCGCCCGCTCGGGCTTCCAGTCCCGCCACAACCTGAAATACTGGATGGGACACCCCTATATCGGCTTCGGCCCCGGGGCCCACTCCGACTTCGGCGGCCGCCGTTACTCCTTCCTCCGGGATCTGGAGGGCTATATCTCCGGGGTGCTGGAGGGAGGCGCTGTCATCGACTCCTCCGACCTGATTCCCAGCCGGGAGCGGGGCAGCGAATACCTGATGCTCCGCCTGCGTACCACCCGCGGTATTGAGGAGTGGGAGTACCGGCGGGAGTTTTTCCTCAACTTCGACCCCATTGAGCAGAAGCTGGAGGACTATGAGCGTCACGGCTGGGCGGAGCGCCACGACCGCCGCTGGAACCTGACGCCCAAGGGCTTTCTGGTGTCCAATCAACTCATTGGCGATCTGCTTACCATCCAGGAGGAGGCCACCCTGGAAAAGACCCTGCCCCGTCTGCGTCAGGGCCGTCCGGAGGAGCCCCAACCATAACTGATCCCATATTAAAAGCCGCCGCTGGTTTACAAGCGGCGGCTTTTGTGTTAACATAACGTATGTATCGATCCGTAAACCGACTTCAGGAGGACAATGATGAAGCATTTTATCCGGCGAGGCGCCGCACTGGGTCTGGCTCTGGCCCTGACCGTCACCGCGGCGTCCGCCTCCTATGCCCTGGGCTGGGATGTACACACCGCTCAGGTCCCGCTGTCCCAGGGCGCCACCCTTGGCAAAAACATTTTCTGGAGCGACAGCTACTCCGACCTGCGCCATGAGTACTACATATCCTACAGCCCCAACGAGAATGTGGTACCCACCGTGGCCTACGGTGATAAGGTACTCAACCGTCAATCCCTGTCCACTATGGCCAAGGGCCTGGAAAATCAGGGCAAGCGGGTGGTCTCCGGCATCAACGGCGACTGGTACGTGCTGAGCACCGGCTCCACCGTGGGCCTGCTGGTCACCGACGGCGTGGTACGGGCCACCCCCTACTACAACACCGCCTGGGCCGTGGGCTTTTATGAGGACGGCACCGCCTTCATCGGCCAGCCCGCCCTTTCCACCACCGTCACCTTTGGCGGGGAGACCTTTAAGCTCAGCGGCGCCATCAACAAGGTCCGCAAAATTACCGCCAGCGACACCAGCGGCGGCCTGACCCTGCTCACCTCCGACTTTGCCACCACCACCCAGAACGCCGACGCTGGTGTGGACGTGATCCTCACCCCGGTGGACGACGGCAGCGGCAGCGCCACCCAGCCCACCATCGGCCAGCAGGTCCAGTACCAGGTGGAGCAGGTGCTGGAATCCACCGGCAGCATCGCCATTCCTGAGGGGAAGGCGGTGCTCACCATGAACGCCAAGGATAACGCCGATATTCTGGCCAAGCTCCGGGCACTTCAGCCCGGCGATACGGTGACCTTGTCCGTCACCAGCACCGACGAGCGCTGGAATACTGTGGACCAGGCCATCGGCGGCACCTACAAGATCCTCTCCGGCGGCACGGTCAACTCCGGCCTGCCCTCGGAGCGCACCGCCTGGACGGCGGTGGGTGTCAAGGCCGACGGCTCCGCCATCTTCTACACCATTGACGGCAAGCAGTCGGGCTACAGCGTGGGCTGTACTCTGACCCAGGTGGCCCAGCGGCTGGCCGAGCTGGGCTGCGTGGACGCGGTGGCCATGGACGGCGGTGGCTCCACCACCATCGGCGTCACCTATCCGGAGACCGACGGCATGCAGGTGATCAACCGGCCCTCCGACGGCTCTCAGCGCGCCAACAGCACCGCCATTTTCCTGACCACCACCCTCCAGCCCACCGGTCAGCTGGACAGCTACTATGTGACCCCCACTGACTCCATGCTGCTCTCCGGGGCCACCGTCCAGCTCTCCGCCTCCGGTCTGGACACCAATTACTACCCCACCGACAGCAACGAGGTCACCTGGTCCGTGTCAGAGGGAGGGGGCACCGTGGATCAGAACGGTCTGTTTACCGCCGGCAGCCAGAGCGGCTTCTCTCAGGTCACCGCCTCCGACGGCAGCGCCTCCGGTACCGCCTACCTGACCACCGTCTCCACCCCGGACTCCATCACCATCACCAATGAGTCCACCGGAGCCAAGGTAAGCTCCCTCAGCCTGGACCCCGGCCAGCAGGTCAGCCTGAAGGCCACCGCCATCTACCGTTCCCTGTCCCTCTCCTCCCAGGATACCTGCTTTACCTGGTCCCTGGACCCCGCGCTGGGCACGGTGGATGCCAACGGTGTGCTCACCGCCGCCTCCACCAGCGGCAGCGGTACCCTGACCGTATCGGCCGGCGGCAGGAGCGTCTCTATCCCGGTGACCATCGCCGGCCACGTCAAGACCCTGGATTCCTGCGAGGGCAGCCTGTCGTCCTTTACCAGTACGGCCACTGCCACCGCCTCCGGGGAAATTTCTTCCGACTACATCCACAACGGCAAGCAGAGCCTGAAGCTGTCCTATAACGCTTCCAGCGGCGCCGCCTCCCTGTCCACCTCCCTGTCCATCCCCTCCGGTGAGAGCTGGCTGGGTATGTGGGTGTACGGCGACGGCTCCGGCAATACCCTGATGGCCAGCGTTCTGGATTCCAGCGGACAGGTCCAGCAGTTCCTGCTCACCGGCCTGGACTTCACCGGCTGGAAGTATGTGATGGTCCAGCTGCCCGCCGGGGCCACCTCCCTGCTGAGCCTGGATGTGATCTACGGCGGCAGCAAGACCTCCGGCGCCATCTGGCTGGATCAGCTGGTCACCGCCAATCAGAAGGTCACCGACACCACCGCGCCTACGGTGAAGGTCTCTGTGAAGGGCACCCAGCTCACCGCCACCGTGCAGGACGATGTGGACGCCTCCATCCCCCAGAGCCAGGTGACCCTCACCTATGATGGCACCGTCATGACCGGTTCCTGGAATGAGGCTTCCGGCACCCTGACCGCCACCCTCCCCTCTGCCGACAACGGTTATCACCGGGTCACGGTCACTGTCTCCGACGCCAGCGGCAACCTGGGCCGGGCCTCGGCGGACATCAAGCCCGCCTCCAGCCGCACCAGCCCCTTCTCCGACATGACCGGCCACTGGGCGGAGCCCTACGCCACCTTCCTGTACGACCAGGGAGTCTCCCAGGGCACCGGCGGCGATACGCCTCTGTATCAGCCGGACAAGAACATCACCCGAGCGGAATTCTTCGCTCTGGTGGCCCGGTGGATGGATCTGGATCTGGCCAACTATGCCAGCGTGCAGCTGCCTTTCGCCGACACCGCCAGCATCCCCTCCTGGGCTCTCACTGAGGTCAAGGCCATGTACAGCCTGGGCATCCTCCAGGGCGCCTCCAGCGGCGGCCAGCTGCTGGCCAACCCCTCGGCCACCATCACCCGGGCCGAGGCCATGACCATTCTGGGCCGCACCCAGGCCAAGGGCTTTGCCCAGGCCGAGCTCACCTTCAGTGACGCCGGGCAGGTCCCCTCCTGGTCCCTCTCCTACGTCAAGACCCTGGTGGCCCAGGGCGTGGTCAGCGGCAACAACAACCAGATCCGCCCCTCCGACTCCATCACCCGGGGCGAGGTGGCCAAGCTGCTGTACGCCATGCTGTAATTCCAGCTTAGAAAAGAAAAACGTGCGCCTTACGGCGCACGTTTTTCTTTATTCCTGTTCCGGCAGGCGGCCATACAGGGCCATCTGGCGGCGTAGCCGGGCCGCCAGCTCCGGGGAGTCAAAGCCCGCCGGGGCCCGCCAGGTCCAGTTTTTGCCCCCCAGGGTGGAGGGGATATTCATACGTCCCTCCCGGCCCAGGCCAAGCACATCCTGCATCTGCACCACCGCGCAGCGGCCCACGCTGGCCCACACCGCCCGCATCATGCCCCAGTGCTCCCCCTCCCGGGGGTCCAGGCGGAGATATTCCCGGGCATGGGCCACATCCTCAGGATGTGCGGTTTCCAGCCAGCCCACGGCAGTCTCGTTGTCGTGGGTGCCCACATAGACCACGCAATTGGTGGGATAGTTATGGGGCAGATAGGCCGGTCCGCCACCGTCCCGCCGGTCGAAGGCAAACTCCAGCACCTTCATACCAGGGAAGCCCGTCTCCTCCCGGAGCCGGTGGACCGACGGGGTGAGGAAGCCCAGGTCCTCAGCGATGATCTCCTTTTTTCCCAGGGAAGCCTCCACCGCCCGGAAGAGCTTCATCCCCGGTCCCTGCCGCCAGCGCCCGTTCTGGGCGGTGGTCTCCCCGTAGGGAATGGCATAGTAGGCGTCAAAGCCGCGGAAGTGATCGATACGCAGCACGTCATAGATCTCAAACTGGTACGCGATGCGGCGCACCCACCAGGCAAAGCCGTCCCGCTCCATGGCCTCCCAATTGAAGAGGGGGTTTCCCCACAGCTGACCGTCGGCTGAGAAGCCGTCAGGCGGACAGCCCGCCACCTCGGTAGGCCGCCGGTGCTCGTCCAGCTGGAACTGCTCAGGATGGGCCCACACGTCCACGCTGTCGGCGGAGACATAGATGGGCAGGTCTCCGATGATGCGCACGTCATGCTCATTGGCATAATCCTTCAGAGCGTTCCACTGCCGGAAGAAGAGGTACTGCACACTGCGCCAGAAGGCGATATCCCCCTCCAGGGCCCGGCGTACCCGGTTGAGAGCTACCACCTCCCGGTTCTGGATGGCCTGCTCCCAGTCGGTCCAGGGCTCGCCGCCGTTGGCCTCCTTCATCGCCATAAAGAGGGCGTAATCCTCCAGCCAAAAGGCGTTTTTTTCACAAAAAGACCGGTAGTCCGCAGTGGGCGCGGCCAGCAGTGCCCGGCAGGCCTTCCGCAGCACCGGATAGCGGTTCTGGTAGAGCTTGCCGTAGTCCACCATCAGCGGGTCCCCGCCCCAGTCCAGCCCCGCATAGTCTGCCCGGTCCAGCAGCCCGTCGGCGGTCAGATCGTCCAGATCGATGAGATAGGGATTGCCCGCGAAGGTGGAAAAGCTCTGATAGGGGGAGTCCCCGTAGCTGGTAGGACAGATGGGCAGGATCTGCCACAGGGACTGCCCTGCCGCCTGCAGAAAATCCACGAAGTGGCGGGCGCTCTCCCCCATGGTGCCCACGCCGTAGGGGGAGGGCAGGGAGGTAATGTGCATCAGGATGCCGCCGGTGCGCATAATCTCAAGTCCTTTCCTTTACACTCTCTCCGTCAAGAAGGATATGGGGCAGCAGTTCATGGACGGGGCCCCCGCCATCCCGGATCTGGTGGATCAGAATGTCCACGCTCCGCTCTGCCAGCCGTTGGGCGTCCTGACGGACGGTGGTGAGCCGGGGTACGGCGTACCGCCCCAGCTCGATGCCGTCATAGCCCAGCACCGAGATGTCCTCCGGCACCCGCAGGCCCCGATCATGGAGGGCCCGCATGGCACCCAGGGCCTGCACGTCGGACATGGCAAACAGGGCAGTCATCCCGGGCAGCTTATCCAGCAGTCGCTCTACGGCGGCATAGCCGCCGGACAGGTCGAATCGGGCAGTCTCGCACTGCCGCTCCTCGTCCAGAACCAGCCCCCGGGCCCGGAAGGCCTGCCGCACTCCCTCAAGACGGGCCTGGGCGGCGTTGGACTGCTCCGCCCGGCCGCCCAGAATACCGATGGTGTGGTGGCCCAGCTCCATGAGCCGCTCCACTGCCCGGCGGGCGCCGTCGGTGTCGTCGGTACTGACGCTGGACAGGTTGGGCAGGTCCAGCCCCGCCGCTGAGTTGGTCACCAGCACACAGGGAATGGTGATCTGGGAAAAGCCGGTCTGAAACAGGCTCAGGTTGCTGCCCAGGAAGAGAATGCCCATGGGTCGCCGCTCCCGGCATACCTGAATAGCCTGCTTGATCTCATTATCATCCTCGTCGATATAGTAGATGAGGCTGGGGTGGCCGCTGTCCCTGATGCGGGTCTGAATCCGTTCCACCAGGTCGGCAAAGAGCATGTTCTGTGTGCCCTTGACGATAAGCGCCACACCGCTGCTGGCCTGCTGCTTCAGGTGCTTGGCGTTGCTGTTCAGTTTGAAGTTGTTGGCCTCCACCACCGCCAGCACCTTGGCGCGGGCCTCCTCGGACACATCCGGACGGTTATTCAGCACACGGGATACCGTACCCACCGCGTATCCGGACAGCTTTGCTATGTCCTTGATGGTCAAAGAAATTCACCCCTTGTCGTCTGCTCCGGCGCTTATCCCTTGACTGCGCCGGCAGCCACGCCTTTGATGATGTACTTCTGGCAGGACAGGTAGAACACCACTACGGGGATCACCGCCATGATGAGGGCGGCCATGATGGCGCCCATATCCACCCGGCCATAGGATCCCTTCATGTACTGGATGACAATGGAGATGGTCTTGTACTTCTTGATGTCCAGCGTCAGATAGGGCAGCAGGAAGTCATTCCAGATCCACATGGTCTCCAGAATACCCACCGAGATATAGGTGGGCTTCATAATGGGGAGCACCACAGAGAAGAAGGTACGGATAGGGGAGCAGCCGTCGATCATAGCAGCTTCTTCAATCTCAATGGGGATGGACTTGACGAAACCGCAGAACATGAATACCGCCAGGCCGGCGCCAAAGCCCAGATAAATGATGATGAGGCCCCAGGGTGTGCCCAGACCCAGCCGGTCGGTGACCAGGGACAGGGTGAACATGACCATCTGGAAGGGGACCACCATGGAAAACACACACAGGATATAGATGCCCTTGGTAAAGCGGTTTTTCACCCGGGTAATGAACCAGGCACACATGGAGGTACAGATCAGAATGACCAGCACCGAGCCCACGGTAATGAACACCGTCCAGCCCACCGCCTCCAGGAAGCCATATTGGTCGATGGCAGTGGTATAGTTGTCCAGGCCGGTGAAGGTAGTCTCATTGGGCAGCTTGAAGGGCTCCAGGTTGATGTAGGATTTTTTCTTGAAGGAGTTGAAGAGCACCACCACAATGGGCAGTATGTAGAAAATACTGATGAAGGTAAAGATACCGGTTCCCAGCCGGTTCATACGCTGTTTCCGCTTCATTACTGCTGCACCTCCTTGGAACGGGTGGCCCGCAGCTGGATCAGTCCGATGGCCACCACCAGCACAAAGAAGATCACGGCCTTGGCCTGGCCCACGCCCTCCCAGCCGGTGCGGCCGTAGAAGGTGGTGTAGATGTTCATGGCCAGCAGCTCGGACATCTTGGCGGGCTCACCGGCGGTAAGGGACAGGTTCTGGTCAAAAAGCTTGAAGCCGTTGACCACCGACAGGAAGGTGCAGATGGTGATAGAGGGCATCATCATAGGGATGGTGACCTTGAACAGGCGCTGGGGACCGCTGGCACCGTCGATGGCGGCGGCCTCCATCACGTCACCGGGGATGGACTGGAGCCCGGCGATATAGATGATCATCATATAGCCGATCTGCTGCCAGGACACCAGGATCACTAGTCCGGCAAAGCCGTACCACTCGTTGAGGTTGAGGGCGGTGGAATAGACAGCCAGAATACCGTTGAAGATGAGCTGCCAGATGTAGCCCAGCACGATACCGCCGATCAGGTTAGGCATAAAGAACACGGTACGGAAGATGTTGGTGCCCCGGATCTTCTGGGTCAGGGCCAGGGCAATGGCAAAAGCGATCACATTGATGACCACCAGGGAGACCACCGCAAAGAGGGCGGTATACCAAAAGGCGTGGCGGAAGATGGTATCCTGGAAGGCCTTAATATAGTTGCTCAGGCCCACGAAGGTGGCGTCCGTCACGGTGGTGAATTCACAAAAAGACAGCCAGATACCCATAATAAAGGGCACGATAAAGCCGATGGTAAACGCAGCAAGGGTCGGAATGAGGAAGATAGGAAAATATCGCTTGATCGCCTTTTCCAAAGCTCCGGCCTCCTCTCTCAGATTTCAAAAACAGGGGCAGCGGACGGGCAGAATGCCCGCCCGCTGCCCGATCAGCAGTTTCAGTTGCAGTTGCTCAGCTGTTGACGGCAGCAGCCTCGGCAGCCCAGCCATCCACAAAGGCGGACACCACGGCGTCCCAGTGGGCGTCGCTCTGATCGGCGGCATAGCTGGTGAGGGCGGAGCCCACACCGTTCTTCCACTCCTCAGAGGGCATGGTGGGGAAGTTCCAGGACACGGAGGTGTAACCGTCGGCCACATACTGGCTGGCGATGTTCACCAGGGGGTTGGTGGACTCCAGGTTGCCCTGGAAGGGGATCACGAAGCCCATGCCGGGCTGGCCGGAGGGCATGGCGCCCTCGCCGCCGCACATGGCCTGGACGCCGGTCTCGGAGGTGACGCACCAGTTCATGAAGTCCAGGGTGGCCTTGATATCGGCCTCGGAGGCGTTGGCGTTGACGCACCAGTAGTTTTCGCAGCCGGTGCACAGGCCCTGGCTCTCCTCGCCGTCCACACCGATGTAGATGGGCAGCATACCCAGATTCTCGTCGCCCAGCTCGGCCACGTCGTTGTAGGCCCAGGTGCCATTCTGATAGAACACGGCCTGACCGGTGACAAACTCAGCCACGGCGTCATCGCCGGTCTTGGTGGACAGCAGGGTGGGCTCGCAGGTGGCATTGTTGATGTACAGATCCCAGATCTGGCGGTAGTTGTCCAGATAGGTGCCCTTGATGGCGTCGGTGGTGCCGATACCGTCGGCCTTGTACTCATAGTAGATGGGCAGGTTGGCCAGGTGGGTCTTGAAGCGCCAGTCGGAGGAGCCGTCCATGCCGGCGGAGGTGAAGGCGGAGAAGCCCAGCTCGTCCTTGCGGGCGGTGATGTCCTCGGCCACCTTCTTCAGGTCGGCGAAGCTCTTGATGTCCTCGGCGGAGTAGCCGGCCTGCTCCAGCAGCGTCTTGTTGTAGATGATGCCGTAGGTCTCGATGACGTAGCCGATGCCGGCCATCTTGTCCCCGTCCATCAGGGCGAATTCGTCGCTGGACAGCTCGCCGGCCACAGCCGAGCCGGTCAGGTCATAGCAGTAGTCCTTCCAGGCGGCCAGACCCACGGGGCCGTTGACCTGGAAGAGGGTGGGGGCGTCGGTCTTGGCCATCTCGGACTTCAGAGTGGTCTCATAGTTGCCGGAGGCAGCAGTGAGGACGGTGACCTCCACGCCGGTCTCCTCGGTGTACAGCTCAGCCAGCTCCTGCCACTGGGCGTCCTGCTCCGGCTTGAAGTTCAGGTAATATACCTTGCCGCCGGTGGCATCTCCACCGCCGGAAGGAGAGGAATCGCCGGAGGGAGTACCACCGCCGCCGCAGCCGGTCAGCATACCAGCTACCATGGCGCCGGTCAACGCAAGCGCAAACAGACGTTTCTTCATTCTAAGTTCCTCCTGTCAAAGTTGATTCGTGGTTTGGCTGGAAACGTTTCATGGAAACGTTTCCAACTCGGTGTAACTGCATCTTACTCCTTTTGGTTTCCAATTTCAAGCATCTTTTTGGCAAACTGTCCAATTTCGGCTTTGCGCTCAATTTATACGCAGTTAATTTGTACAATATGCCAACATTCTAAACCGCTCAGTCTGTTTTTTGCAGCAATTCCAGCAGCTTCTCCCGCCGGTTGTCCTCCGGGTGCTCCAGCACATGGAGGGCCAGCCTGCGCTGGGCAGCGCCGATCTCCCTCCCCCGCAGTCCCATGGCCGCCAGTTCTCCACCGGACAGGGCCAGACGGTGCAAAACTTCCTCCTCCGGATGGCGTACACCCCGGCGCAGGGCCCGCTCCACCGGCAGCGTTTCCAGGGGAAAGCCCGTTTCTCCGCAAAAGGCACGCCACCGGGGAATGGGTTCCGGGGGCACAGCCCCCAATTTATCCAGATCCGGACAATCCGTCACCGGCCACAGGTGGGCCAGCAGGCCCCAGCGGATCAGATCCCCCGCTCGCTCCGGGTGGGGTGAGAGCAGGGTCTTCTCCAACTCCGCCTTGATCCGCTCCCCGGATACCTGGCTCACCCGCCCGGCATTCCTCAGAATGGCCCTCCCGGTCTCGGGCTCAATGGCAAAGCCCAGCTGGGCGGCAAACCGCACCGCCCGCAGCATCCGCAGCGCATCCTCTCCGAACCGCCGGTCGGGCTCCCCCACGCACCGGATCAGGCCCTCCCGCAGATCTGCCTGCCCGCCGAAGGGGTCCACCACTTCCCCCTGCTCCCCCAGAGCCATGGCATTGATGGTGAAATCCCGGCGGGCCAGATCCTCGGTCAGCCCTACGTCAAAGGTCACCGCGTCGGGATGCCGTCCGTCGGCGTAGCCCCCCTCCCGGCGGAAGGTGGTCACCTCTACCGGTCCGTCCTCCGTCAGAACGGTGACCGTCCCATGCTGAATCCCGGTGGGGATGGCCCGTTCAAACAGGTCCATGACCTGCTCCGGCCGGGCGGAGGTGCACACGTCATAGTCCCCCGGCCTCCGCCCCAGCAGCAGGTCCCGGACGCAGCCTCCCACCGGATGGGCGGCCTGCCCCACCCGCCGCAGGACCTCCAGACAGCGGTTTACCCCCGCCGGTATGGGCCATTTCCCCATTTTCTCCACCTCCTCCGGTATGTTTGGCTTGCCATTTACCTATAATGGACTATAATATAGTGTTGACCTTTTATCATTATAATCTGTAGAAAAGGGTGTGTAAACCCATGACCAATTCCAATATTCACGACTATCTGACCCCCGGCCGTACCGCCCATCTGGTGGGCATCGGCGGCGTCTCCATGTCGCCTCTGGCCGAAGTGCTCCACAAGATGGGGGTCAAAATCACCGGCTCGGATATGAACGACAGCGCCACGGTGGAGCACCTCCGCTCCCTGGGCATTCCTGTGGCCATCGGCCACCGGGCGGAGAACGTGCAGGGCGCCGACCTCATCATCCGCACCGCTGCCGTCCACGATGACAATCCGGAGATCGCCCAGGCCCACGCCCAGGGCATCCCTGTCTTTGAGCGGGCCCAGGCCTGGGGCTCCATTATGCGGGGCTACAAAAACGCCCTGTGCATCTCGGGCACCCACGGCAAAACCACCACCACCTCCATGTGCACCCACATCATCATGGCCGCCCAGATGGACCCCACCGTCATGATCGGCGGCACCCTGCCTCTGCTGGGGTCGGGCTACCGGGTGGGCCACGGGGACACCATCATTCTGGAGAGCTGCGAGTACTGCAACTCCTTCCTCTCCTTCTTCCCCACCGTGGCGGTCATCCTCAACATTGAGGCGGACCACCTTGACTTCTTCAAGGACCTGGACGACGTGGAGCACTCCTTCCGGGCCTTTGCCGACCGGGTACCGGAAAACGGCGTCATCGTGGCCAATGCCGACGACGCCAACACCATGCACACCCTGAAGGGGGAGACCCGTCCCATCCTCACCTTCGGTCTGGAGGAGGGCGACGTTCACGCCGCCAACCTGACCTGGAACCGTGGTCTGCCCACCTTTGATATCATCTACCGGGGCGAGGTCTTTACCCGGGTGGGTCTGCGGGTCCCCGGCGAGCACAATGTGAAAAACGCCCTGGCCGCCGCCGCCGCCGCTATCTCCCTGGCGGTCTCTCCCAAGGCGGTGAGCGAGGGTCTCAACGCCTTCCGGGGCGCAGGCCGCCGCTTTGAGCATAAGGGCACCTACCACGGCGCCGAGGTCTTTGACGACTACGCCCACCACCCCGGCGAGCTCCAGGCCCTGCTGGCCGCCGCCCGCACCCTGGGCTATGAGCGGATCATCTGCGCCTTCCAGCCCCACACCTATACCCGCACCAAGGCCCTCTTCGATGATTTTGTCAAGGTCCTCCGCCAGCCCGACATCACCCTGCTGGCCGAGATCTACGCCGCCCGTGAGACCAACGAGCTGGGCATCTCCTCCCAGGATCTGGCCGACCAGATCCCCGGCAGCATCTACTGCCCCACCCTGGCCGATGTGACCGACAAGCTGAAGGAGCTGGCCCGGCCCGGCGATCTGATCCTCACGGTGGGGGCCGGCAATATCTATACCGCTGGTGAGTCCCTCCTGCAGGGCTGACGATCTCTTTTGCTCGCTAAAGTAAAAAATGGATTATACCACAAATTTCCGCTGTTGACAAGGCTGATAAAGAGACGTACAATGTCTTTAGTATCCTGTCCCTTTTGTTCTCTTTTCACAAATATGAATAAGGAGTGGAATCGACATGGAAGAGAAAAAGTACACCTCGATGATCCGCCTGCGGATGTCCGCCAAGGACGCTCACTACGGCGGAAATCTGGTGGATGGCGCCCATATGGTACATCTGTTTGGCGACGTGGCCACCGAGCTGCTGATCCAGTGTGATGGCGACGAGGGCCTGTTCTGCGCCTACAACAACATTGAGTTCAAGGCGCCTGTTTACGCCGGTGATTTTATCGAGGCGTATGGTGAGATCACTCACATCGGCAACACCTCCCGCAAGATGAAGTTCGAGGCCCGCAAGGTTGCGGTGCCCCGCCCCGACATCAGCGACTCCGCTGCCGATTTCCTGGATGAGCCCATCGTGGTGGCCATCGCTGAGGGCACCTGCGTGACCCCCAAGAAGTGCCAGCGCAAGGAGCATTGATCCCCCCTTTCCTGTAAAAAAACCGCCGTGAAGCGTGGCTTCACGGCGGTTTTTTGTTTCAGTGTCCGGCGGGCGTTCCACACCGCTCGGCCAGGATGCGGGGGAAGAAGCGAAGGAACAGGATGGAGGTGACCGTGGCTGCAATGGCGTCGGCAATGGGCTCGGACAGGAAGGTGGCCTCTGCCGACACCAGGGCGGGCAGCAGCAGCAGGCAGGCCAGGAACACCGACTTACGGAACAGGGAGCAGAACAGGGCCAGCCGCACATGGCCCAGGGCGGTGGTCTCGTCCACCAGGGGATACTGGATGGCCAGGGGCAGGATCATGGCGGTAAAGACCTTGATGTAGCCCACCGACCGGTCGATGAGCTCCGGGTTCTGGGTAAACAGCCCCACAAACACCGGCGACAGGGTATAAGTCACCACCGTCATCAGACCACAGAAGGTAAGGCACAGCCCCACGATGGACTTCATGGCCCGCTTGATGCGCCCGGCATTGCCCGCTCCGTAGTTGAAGCTGATCACCGGCTGGGTACCCAGGGTCAGACCGCCCATAGGCATGGTGATGAGCAGCAGATAGCTCTGTACGATGGTGGCGCAGGTCACCAGGGTGTCTCCCAGCTCCGGGCCGCCGTAGCGCTGGAGCACGGTGTTGAGCACGATGAGCAGCACGCTGTCGGTGGCAATGATGAGGAAGGGGGACAGGCCGAAGGTGACGATGCGCATCATGATGCGCTTGTCAAAGCCGCCCCACTTCAGACGCACCGGCATCTTTTTGCGCAGCAGGGAGCAGAGCACAAAGGCACAGGAGGCCATCTGGGAGATCACTGTAGCCAGGGCGGCTCCGGCCACGTCCAGCTTCAGGCCGAAAATAAAGATGGGGTCCAGCACGATATTGAGCACCGCCCCCAGCATGACGGTGGCCATGCCCAGCCCGGAAAAGCCCTGGGCAATGAGGAAGCTGTTCATACCGGTGGCCATCAGGGCAAAAAAGGTTCCGGCGGTGTAGATAGTCAGATAGGTATCGGCGTAACCGAAGGTAGCCGGGCTGGCGCCGAACCACTGGAGCAAATGCCCTTTCAGCAGCAGAAATAGCCCCGTCAGCCCCACCGACAGCACCAGCAGCATGAAAAAGCTGTTGGACAGCACCCGGCTGGCCTCCTTCTGGTTGCCCTCCCCCATGCGCATGGCCAGAATGGGGGAACCACCCAGGCCCACCAGAGAGGCAAAGGAACTGAGCAGGGTGACGATGGGGCCGCACACACCCACTCCTGCCAGAGCCAGATCTCCGATCTGGGGAATGTTGCCGATATAAATGCGGTCTACGATACTATATAATACGCTGACCAGCTGGGCCAGCATAGTGGGAATGGCCAGCTTGCACACCAGGCGAAAAACCGGGTCGTTCCCCAAGTCGTTGGTCCGTCTCATGTCTCTCCTCCTTCAGGCAATCCACGGCATTATACCTCTTTTTTCTTCACTCGTAAAGGGGGTAAGCGCAAGCGATCCCTCCCCTACACGAAGGGTTTAGCACTCTCATGATATGAGTGCTAAAAATTCACACTCCGTTCATGATTTTTGGGGTACAGGGGACTATACTGAGGACAAACAAAAAGCTGCCCCTTGAAAGGAGTGTTTTTTATGAATGCACAGAAGTATACCCAGAAATCTCTGGAGGCCGTTCAGGCTGCCCAGAGTCTGGCTACCGAATATGGCAACCAGCAGATCGAGCAGCCCCATCTGCTGCTGGCACTGCTCAGCGACGAGGCCGGCCTGATCCCCCAGCTGCTGGGGAACATGGGCCTCACCGTGCCCTCCTTCACCGCCGCCGCCAAGGCGGAGGTGGAGAAGCTGCCCCGGGTGTCCGGCTCCGGCCGGGAGCAGGGCAAAATCTATGTGGCCCAGGACGTGGATAAGTGCCTGAACACCGCCGAGTCCATTGCCGCCTCCATGAAGGACGAGTACGTCTCGGTGGAGCACCTGCTGCTGGCCCTGATCGACACCGCCAACCGGGAACTGAAAGAACTCTTCCGCACTTATAATGTCACCAAGGAAGGGGTACTTCAGGCCCTTACTGCCGTCCGGGGCAACCAGCGGGTCACCTCCGACAACCCGGAGGAGACCTACAACGCTCTGAAGAAGTACGGCTCCGATCTGGTGGAACGGGCCCGGCAGAACAAGCTGGACCCGGTCATCGGCCGTGACGACGAGATCCGCAACGTGATCCGCATCCTGAGCCGCAAGAGCAAGAACAACCCCGTGCTCATCGGCGAGCCCGGCGTGGGCAAAACTGCCATCGCCGAGGGCCTGGCCCAGCGGATCGTCAAGGGCGATGTGCCCGGCTCCCTGAAGGACAAGACCATCTTTGCCCTGGATATGGGCTCCCTGATCGCAGGCGCCAAATACCGGGGCGAGTTTGAGGAGCGTCTGAAGGCTGTCCTCAACGAGGTCAAAAAGTCCGAGGGCCGCATTATCCTCTTTATCGACGAGCTGCACACCATTGTGGGCGCCGGCAAGACCGAGGGCGCCATGGACGCCGGTAACCTCCTGAAGCCCATGCTGGCCCGTGGTGAGCTCCACTGCATCGGCGCCACCACCCTCAACGAGTACCGCCAGTATATCGAGAAGGACGCCGCCCTGGAGCGACGGTTCCAGCCCGTCATGGTCAACGAGCCCACAGTGGAGGACACCATTGCCATCCTCCGTGGTCTGAAGGAGCGCTACGAGGTGTTCCACGGCGTGAAGATCCAGGACGGGGCCATCATCGCCGCCGCCACCCTGTCCGACCGCTATATCACCGACCGTTTCCTGCCCGACAAGGCCATCGACCTTATTGACGAGGCCTGCGCCATGATCCGCACCGAGATCGACTCCATGCCCACCGAGCTGGACATCATCCAGCGGAAAATCATCCAGCACGAAATCGAGGAGGCCGCCCTGAAGAAGGAGGACGACGCCCTGTCCCGTGAGCACCTGGCCGAGATCCAGAAGGAGCTGGCCGAGATGCGGGACGAGTTTAACGCCAAGAAGGCCCAGTGGGAGAATGAGAAGAACGCCATCGGCAAGGTCCAGAAGCTGCGGGAGGACCTGGAGGCCGCCAACGCCGAACTGGAGAAGGCTCAGCGGCAGTACGACCTGAATAAGGCCGCCGAGCTGCAGTATGGCCGCATCCCCGAGCTGCGCAAGCAACTGGAGGCGGAGGAGGCCATCGCCAACGAGAGCAAGGCCAGAAGCCTGCTGCGGGACAAGGTCACCGAGGAGGAGATCGCCCGCATCATCGAGCGCTGGACCGGCATCCCCGTGGCCAAGCTGATGGAGGGCGAGCGGGAGAAGCTGCTCCACCTGGAGGATATCCTTCACCAGCGGGTAGTGGGCCAGGACGAGGCCGTGCGCCTTGTCAGCGAGGCCATCCTGCGCAGCCGGGCCGGCATTGCCGACCCCGACCGGCCTATCGGCTCCTTCCTGTTCCTGGGCCCCACCGGCGTGGGCAAGACCGAGCTGGCCAAGACCCTGGCCGAGGCCCTGTTCGACAGCGAGAAGAATATGGTGCGTATCGATATGAGCGAATACATGGAGAAGTTCTCCGTGTCCCGCCTTATCGGCGCCCCTCCGGGATATGTGGGCTATGAGGAGGGCGGTCAGCTCACCGAGGCCGTCCGCCGCCACCCCTACTCGGTGGTCCTCTTCGACGAGGTGGAGAAGGCCCATCCCGACGTGTTCAACATTCTGCTTCAGGTGCTGGACGACGGCCGCATCACCGACAGCCAGGGCCGCACCGTGGACTTCAAGAACACCATTATCATCCTGACCTCCAACCTGGGCTCCCAGTACCTGCTGGAGGGCATCGATGCCAATGGCGAGATCACCGAGGAGGCCAAGAGCGCCGTGCAGGAGCTGCTGCGTCACTCCTTCCGGCCTGAGTTCCTGAACCGTCTGGATGAGATCGTGTTCTACAAGCCTCTTACCAAGGACAACATCACCCACATCATCGACCTGCTGGTGGGCGAGCTCAACCGCCGTCTGGAGGAGAAGCAGCTGAAGGTGGTCCTCACGGAGGAAGCCAAGCGCTTCATCATCGACAGCGCCTACGATCCCGCCTTCGGTGCCCGGCCCCTGCGCCGCTTCGTGCAGCACGGGGTGGAGACCCTCATCAGCCGGAAGATCATTGCCGACCAGGTCCAGCCCGGCGACACCCTCACCGTGGACTGCGTGGGCGGCGAGCTAACCGTGGATGCCAAAAGCGTCCTCTCCGGCCAGGTGGTGGACCAACCCTAAATAAAAAACAGCGGATGGGGATTTCCCCATCCGCTGTTTTTTGCTCTCACAGCAAGGCCAGTCCGTTGATCACCAGCTTGAACTGCAGACCCAGGTACTCCGCTGCCCGGCGGCATAGGAGCATACGCTCCAGGAAGATCTCAAAATAATCCATCACCGCGCAGAATTCCGTATTGATGGTCAGGGTGAGCGTGAAGGTCCCGGCGGCCCGGTCCAGGGCCAGGTCGGAGCGCTCAGCGGCGTAGTTCACCCGGTCGTGGATGTCAAAGCTCTGGTGCTCCTTGTTGCGTACCCGGCTGCGGCGCACATCGGTCTTATCCGCCAGAATCAGGGCAGCCGCCACCGGATTCACCGGGAAGGCGGTGGCGTCGTCGTGGTGACCGATGGCGGTGATCACCGCCGCCACATCCGCCGGCTCCATCCCCATCTTGTCCAGAATACGAAAGGCCATCACTGCCCCGGTCTGGGCGTGGTCATGGCGGTTGACCACATTGCCGATGTCATGCATGAAGCCGGCAATCCGTGCCAGCTCCTGCTGGTGAGCGTCAAAGCCCATCTGGTCCAGAATGTCCGCCGCCACCTGGGCGCAGCGGGTCACATGGGCAAAGCTGTGCTCGGTAAAGCCCAGGGCCAGCAGAGACTGGTCGGCCTGGGTAATATAGGTGCGAATCTCCTCCGACTCCCGCACCATTGGAAACGTAACGCGCATTTTTTCCGCTCCTTTCCGGCGGCGTGACCGCCTGTTTCATCATAGCCAAGGCGCTGTCTCTTTTCAAGCCTCCCCTGATCAATTTCTTTTTTATTCTTTGTAAAAAAGCGTTGACAAACCGCCCGCCATATGCTACTATATTCTGGCTGACGTACTTAGTGGTGGTCAGCGCCCATGCGGGTGTAGTTCAATGGTAGAATCCCAGCCTTCCAAGCTGGTCGCGTGGGTTCGATTCCCATCACCCGCTCCATACGCGCCTGTAGCTCAGGTGGATAGAGCAACTGCCTTCTAAGCAGTGGGTCAGGGGTTCGAGTCCCTTCAGGCGTGCCATCGTCTCCCTGTGTGAGACGCGAATCAGTTCTATGGTGGATGTAGTTCAGTTGGTAGAGCATCGGATTGTGGTTCCGAGTGTCGCGGGTTCGAGTCCCGTCATCCACCCCATAAAACGCATGGCGGAAGGGCCGGAGCGTCCGCTCCGGCCCCTTTGCTATTAACCAGCTATGTTGGGGTGTAGCCAAGTGGTAAGGCACGGGACTTTGACTCCCGCATTCGCTGGTTCGAGCCCAGCCATCCCAGCCATATGACTCGTTAGCTCAGTCGGCAGAGCAACTGCCTTTTAAGCAGTGGGTCCGGGGTTCGAATCCCCGACGGGTCACCATAAAATCAAAACGGTATAGATGCCACTGGCGAAAAGCCAGTGGCATCTACCGTTTCCGGGCTTTTTTCGCTCAGAAATTTACGAATGAATCCATAGATGCCAACCACTGTTTCCCCCTAACTGGTGGGATTCGAACCCCCTTTTTTCGGTGATTGGCAAATCCGAAACCATGTGGCGCCCTTTTTGAAGCGGTTATTTTCAAAAAGGGCGCTATTTTTCTATCAATAGAATACACAAAATTTGAGGCGTCAATTTGTTGGTCACGACGGGCCATCGAATTGGCGCCCTTTTTGTTTTCAGACAAATTCAAAAAGGGCACTGAATGTCAGGAGGTAGTAAATGAACCGAGAACAGTTTTTTCAGGAGCTTCGCACCGCTCTCCACCGCGAGGGATTCACTCCGCAGCCGGAACAGGATGAATTGCTTCCTGTGGAGTGGGATGGTCTCCCTCTCTGCCGGATCACAGCGGACGGAGGCGTTCGCTACTGGCAGGAGGATGTAGCGATGCCGGAACGGGAACGGGCCTGTGAGCGAGCCACCGATCTGGCCTGCACCGTGCGGGAGTACATGACGCTGCTTGAACAGGCTCCGCCCCTGCAAGCCCAAAGCCTGACTGGTGACTACCGCCTGCTGGCTGACTTCAATGGAGCCGTGCTGGCTGCCCATCCCACCCGGCTTGGCGTCCAATTCGTCACATGGGACTGGAGCTTCGACCGCACAGGTCTCAATCAGGGCAATTACTTTCAGGAAAACTATGTAGGTGCCAAGCAGGACTTCGCCATCCGCGCCGGCCTCATTTCCAAACAGCAAATCTTCAATCAGGAACAGCTTATCGAAATCTACCGGTGCTGCTCTGACACCTTAGACGCTGGTTTTGATTTGACTGCCGAGCAGGAAAAGTGCATCCGGGGCATTCAGGAGCAGATTGCCATTGCAGCTCCCGATGCTCTGGATCGCATAAGGGAGCAGGAGCAGCACCTCATGGAACCCTATAACCAAGAACCGATCATGTAATATTCAAGCGCCGGAGTTTTAGAAATAAGACTCCGGCGCTTTTTTGCTTTACTGAAAGGAGCACACCACTAATGACACGCTACTTCATGCGGGATACACCGCTGTGCCAGATGGAACAGCAGATGATGACCCCGCCCTATTTTAAGCCCAGAGGCCATGGCCGATACTATCCCGGTTTCCAATATAGCAGAGATGACATGGAGTGCCCATACTGCATGAACTTCAGACGCAATCATCCCTGCCCTTTGGAGCAGTGTGTCTGTCTGGATGAACGGATCGTGGCCGGTGCGATTGACCTCAACGAGTTTGTCAGGGATTGCTTCTTCCCTGAAGCGGGAGTGCAGCTTCAGGCCCGCTTAGAGAGGAGTTTCAATGGCTGCTCCATTGGATTTTTCCTGAGAGATAGTCATCGGGAGCGTTGGCAGCACTGGCGTGCGCGCTGCTATCGAATGTCAGGCCGTAATCTGGCCGCGCTGTTTCTCCTCACGGCGTATGGGGACATCTGGCGCAGGATGATCTGGAAGTTTGATGCCAGTGGGTTTGACTTCCAATCTGTCCAGCTCGCCGGCATCCAACCGGAGCTGTACAGTGTTTATCAGGCGGCCAAAGCCATCTCCACCGGCAGCCGCAATATCACTCTTGCCGATCTCGCATCCCCCGAATTGGTCACAGATGAGGCGTTCCACCTGATTGTCTGCGCTCTGCTTCTGGCCAAGTACGGAGATGCGATTTTGAATTTTGAAGGAAAGTAAGATAGCCGTTACCGAAGAACACCATAATCAGGCCAATCAGGAAACCCATGATTGCGGTCATCCCGAATTTTTTAGCCTTTGTAACATACAGCATATAAGGGATGCCGCCAATCAAAGGGCACAGCACCGCCATCAGCGGAATAAAAATGGGAATAAAGCCAATCATCGCCACCAACATAACAATGACGACATAGATAACGGTGTAGATGCCGATGGTGATTAAGTCTTTTCCCTCAAGCCGGGAAGTTTTTTTCTGGGAACTCATACCAGTCTCCTCCTTATCTCTGAGAAAATGAAAATATGGTGCAGTTAGCATTACCTAACCGCACCACATAGAATATCAGTTATCGTAGACTAATCCAACCCAAAACCTACCCGTTTTGACCCAAAAACAGTCAGGCTTCTTTTTTTGTGCTATCGAACCGGCTTTCTCGGTAATTTTTTGGCGCCACTCCATATCTCTTTTTGAAGGCGGCTGCAAAATTACTGGCTTTCCCATATCCGACTATCGTAGCAACCTCACTTACATTCCAGTTGCCTTCCAAAAGCAACTGTGCCGCCTGTGCCAAACGCTGCTCTATAATATATTGATGGATCGGCATACCGTAGAATGATGAGAACCCGCGTGTCAACTTCGTCATGCTCAAGTGTACCATACGAGATAATTCCTCACACGAAGGAGCAAATGCAAGCTGACCGTCTATAATTCTCTTGGCTTCCATAATGGCGGTCCTCTCAGTCCGAGACATCGAAATATCGTTGCCCATCAGGATGTCCAATTCAAGCACTTCGCTTAAATAAATAGAAAGCAGTTCCAGCAGCTTGCCATCTAAATATAAATAGCCAAGACCGCCGCGATACTGTGTGAACCGGCTTGTCTCCGCTAAAATTTGCTCCATAACGGGTGTTACCGGGACTTTAGAAATCCCGTTAAGAAGTTTCTTTTCATAAGCAGTTACTTCCTGCCCGTCAAAGTAATCTGCAAGAAGGCGAGAAAAATAGGAAACAGGGATTTTTATGCTCTTGAATAAGAAATTGCTGTCTTTTTTGTAGCAAATGTATTCTGTACCCCCGTGCCCAGCATAAATACAGGACTCATTCTTTTGAATAGAGACAGAACGCCGTTCATCCATGATGCCCCAGGAAATTCCGTCATTCAGGCAGAAAATAATTTGCATATACTCCTTGCTGACACATCCCTGCACATTCATATCAGAGCGGTAGTTTAATTCCCAATCAGAAAGAATCACCCCATGCTTAATTTTTGTTTGAGTAATACGTCCGCTCCCTAATTCATTGGGGATATCCAAAGCAATAGTTTGTGGAGAATTGGAAAGCAAATCATTATAGAGTTGATTGAGGTAACAATTATCATAGATCATGGGGAGATTTCACCTCTTTTCACATAAAAATTTCTATAACTTCAACTGTACCATCTTCACCATACCGAACCGGTCTGAAACCGCCATGCTGACCTTAGTGGACAGCTTCAATCCGGTTCGGGGGATATGGCGGTAATAAGGCTCCTCAGCCAGCACCCTGACCCCGCTGCCGATTTTTCCGGCCAGCACCGATGCGGAATCCACATAGAAGAACATCTGCGCATCCCCGTGGCCCACTTGCTTCATGTACTTTTTTCGCATCATGGCCATACCGCTTTTACTCACGGAGTCAAAGACGATTTCAATCTCTCCAAACCCCGTGAGCATCCGCAGGAGGCCCACAACCTTGCTTTCCTCAAAATAGTGGAACAGGCCTCCGGCGGTGACCAGAATAGGAGCATCCGGCACATCGGCACGGATCTGCCTGATCCAGTCCTCAGCAAAGGCATCTCCGGCAAGATAGGTCTCCCGCTCCGGCTCCGGCAGCAGCTCTCGCCGGTACTCCACCACATGGGGCAAATCCACGGCATACCAGCGCGACCTTCCGTTGTCGCAGCGGGAATATGTCGTCTCCAGACCGCAGCCGAGCTGAACGACCACGCCGTTCGACCTGTGCTCCAGAAACGCCCGGATGTACCGATCCATATTGGCGGACCGGGCGGCGGAGGCCAGCAGAGTATACTGGCTCTGTCCGTCCTGCTCCGGCAGGCTGGAAGGCAGTTTCTTTTTCAGTTCCAGCGCCTTTGGATCGTACAGGATCTGCGGGCAGTACTCGCTGGCATAGATCCTGCCCAGCATGGGGACAAACAGCGTGTCCTCTACAACACCCAACTTGGACATGATCAACCCTCCTATTTGGACGAATTACTTTCTGCCCACAAGCAGCCGGGAAGAGCCCAGCATCATCATGGCAGCCCGGCGGTGGGAGCCGAAGGCTTCTTCTGCGGTATCAATGAGCCGGACGTCCTGATAGCCCATCTCCCGCAGTTTTTGGGCAAAGACATCCATATCGCCGTACAGCTTGGGCTTCATGTCATCATTCAGAGCAAAGACGCCGCCTTTTTTCAGCACCCGCAGGCTCTCCAGCAACAGTTTGTGCATATCGGCTCCCATGACATTGTGGTAGACATAGTTGCTGATGACCGCGTCAAAACTCTCATCGGGGAAATCCAGATGATTGGCGTCACCATGCCGGAACACACACCGGGAGGTCACGCCTTCACTTGCGGCGTTTTTCTCACAGAGGGCCTTGCTGTAATTGTAAACAGCTCCCCAGTAGTCCATGCCAGTGACCTTTGACTCCGGCCAGGTCAGGGCCGCACGAATCGACAGGGCTCCGGAGCCGCAGCCGACTTCCAAGAGACTGCCCTGGCCGTCATAGTCCAGATGAGAGAGAACGACCCGGTGAACCTGTTCCATGATCCCGCCGCCGCCAAAGGCATACTGGCGCCTGATCCATGTGATCCAGACCAGCAGGGCTGCCAGCGCCGCCGTAACAACTGAGAGCAGAACGCCGAGAGCTGTGATGTGGAACACCGAAAAGGAGAGTATGGCCAAAACCACGGCCAGAGCCGTAATGCCGCCGATAATATAGAACACGGGATTGGACATCCAGCTCCCGTAGTCTTCGCCGTGACTGCCGAGACGAATTTCTGCTTGTTGATTACGCTTTTGCTGCATTTGATTTTCCTCCTGTTGTTCAATATTTGTGTACAATTCGTTTACGGGTGTTTCTCCTTCGCCTTCCGGCAGACAAAAGAGGCTATGCTCTGAACGGTGCGGACCTTTGTCGGCCCGAATGTTTCCTCCAGACGATGCCGCAGGCTCTCCGCCGTCTCAAAGGGCGGGGTGAACCAGCCCTTTGGCACATACAGCCTGCGGATTAGCCAGTCCGTGCGGCGGTTTTGTCCCCGCACATAGAAGCAGCCGCAGAAAACTCCGCCGGGCCGCAGTACACGAAAGATCTCCCGCCAGGCGGCCTCCTTGTCCGGAAACGCATGAAAGCCGTTGAGTGAGAGTACGATGTCGAAACTGCCGTCCCCAAAAGGCAGCCCCCCAACATCCCCCTGCTGAAAACGCACATGGGAAAGTCCCTCACCCCGGCATTTTGCCCGTTCCAGCATCTCCAGCGAGTAATCCAGGCAGGTGATCTCCGCCTCCGGCATTTCCCGGTAGAGGGGCATGGTCAGGATACCGGTACCCACGGGGACTTCCAGCAGACTCCCGGAAAACCCCTCCGGTATCCCGGCAAGGGCGGCGCAAAGGTAGTCCCGGGTTTCCGCCCGGCCCATTCCCCATACCAGGCGGCATACCGCCCGGCCTGACAGGGTGGAACAGGTGATCATGCCATCATAAAATGTCCGTTTGCCTCCCAATCCCCGGTAGGCGTTTTGAATCCGCTCTTCTTGTCCCTTTTTTTCACCTTCACTCACTCAAGCACCCAGCGCCACATCCAGCGTCATCATGAGGGCAGAGCTGGTACCAAACAGTGCGGGCCCCACATTGGAGCGCTTTTTCACTGATATCTTCGGAATCATGTCATCGAATGCCGCTGAAAGCCACACTCTTCATTCATCTTTTTTCCCTTCCTCCAGCGGCCCCTCTGGGGGTATGGGAAACAATTTTTGTACCCCATCATCTTGACTGCCGGACTGATGATTTGAAAAGGAGCAGTCATGCGGCACATCTTGTTTTCTTACCGTTCACCAAAATATATCGATGAGCAGCCCCAGCCCTGCCTGGGCTGCCGCCAGGATGGGACACATCAAAAACGGCCACTGGAGCAGGTGCTCCGGCAGAGCGTAGTCCTTCATCCAGGCGTTGAACCTGTAGCCGGGGTGCCCTTCGGTCCCCGGAATGATAAACCGTCTTTTCGCCTTCCTCTGAACCAGCCAAAAATCCAGAAAGAACAGGTCGCAGAAATTGACCATCATCCACTGGATATACCCGGTCAGAGCCAGAGGCCAGAACCCTGTTGTCCCACCCTCCATGGTACTGACCGCGCCATAAAGCAGAAGGGGCAGCAGCTCCCCAAAACAGATCCAAATCCAGTAAAAGCGGTTTTCCGCACTGGTGGGCGGATCTTTTGCCGCCTTGATGATGGCGGGCGGATAACCGGGGAACATCAGCCGAGGCTTATACAGCGCCACCAGTCCGGCAAACAGGTTAAAGTAGGCCGCCATAGCGAACCCGTCCAAAACGGTGCGCGTCCAGTTCATACACATCCCCTATCACGATCATCTGCTCGTATTCTGGGTGGAAAAAATCGGTTAGGTATCATCATTCTGCAAAGTCAATCCGGACGATCTGGAGGCGCATCGGTCCGTCGGCCAGCTTCGCCAGCAGCCGGTGGACGGGGCGAACCGCCGGATCATGAAGCGATTGATAGCCCAGCATATAGCCCCGGCTGGAAACAGAAAACAGCGGCGACCAGGGCTCCAGCTCCCCCTTGGCGTCCTTGACGGAGAAATAGGCCCCCACATCCCGGATGCCCGCCTGCTTCACCCAGGTTTTCAGCATCAGCCGGACAGCCGTTTGCCCGGCCGCGTCAAAGACCAGCCGCCCTCCTGGGAAGCGTTTTGCGATGCCTGTGACCAGAGCTTTCACCTCTTCTGTCGTGAAGTAATAGAAGACTCCGGCGGCAAACAGCACCACCCCATCATCAAGATCATTGCGGACGGCATCCATCCAGCGCGGGTCTTTCAGATCAAAGGTCAGGTTTTTCTCCCGCTCTCCGGGCGGAAGCAGGCGATCCCGCAGTTCAATCACATCCGGCAGGTCGATATTCCAGATGCTGCACCGGCCGTTGTCACAGGCCCGCCCGGTGTTGTCCAGACCGCAGCCCAGATTGATGACGGCCGCTCTGGGATGGGCATTCAGATAGTCCCGCACCTCCCAGGCGAGGTCATTCTGGCGCATGGCGACCTCCAGCGCGCCGAAGGTCTGCATCAGACCGTTTGCCCGCCGCTCCAAAGGGGAGAAGTCGTAGTCCACCTTCTCCATCAGTATGGCCGCCGCGGCATCCTGATACAGTCCGGGGAACCGCCGCGAGAAGATCCACCGGCCATACAGCGGGATGATGAGCGTCTCCTGCACGGAGTCCTTCTCGATTTTGTACTTCTCCATAGGCCCTCCTCAAAAGACACGGTACTCTACGCTTGATTATAGTTAGCAAACGCTAACCAGTCAAGTGATTTTCCATTTTCAGTATCAATTGCCCCTTCAAGCGCAATCTCCCGGACACAACAAGAGTGCCGCCGCCGGAATATATCCGGTGGCGGCACTCCTCTTTTCATGATGGTTTGGGCGTTCCTCCTCTCAGAGCTTCCACTGGCCGGACTCTTTACGGCCAGATACGAACGCTTGATACAGGCCCTCCTGGGCCATGAGCTGGCTGTGGGTGCCCCGCTGAACGATCTGTCCGCCGTCCAGCACCAGGATCTGATCCGCATTGCGGACCGTCTTCAGCCGGTGAGCGATCATCAGGATAGTCTTATCCCGGGTCAGAGCTTCGATGGCCTTTTGCAGTCGGTCCTCATTCTCCGGGTCTACATTGGCGGTGGCTTCATCCAGAATCACGATGGGAGCATCCTTCAGGATAGCCCGGGCGATGGAGATTCGCTGCTTTTCGCCGCCGGAAAGACTGGAGCCACCTTCGCCGATGACGGTGTCATAACCTTGGGGCAGGGTGAGAATGAAGTCGTGGCAACAGGCTTTCTTCGCCGCGGCCACCACTTCCTCGTGGGTGGCATTTGGGCATCCAAACTTGATGTTGTTTTCCACCGTGTCGGCAAAGAGATAGACCTTCTGGAATACCATGGAGATCTGATCCATCAGGCCCTCCAGGGTATAGTCCTTCACATTCTGACCGCCCACCAGGACGGCGCCGCTCTCCACATCCCAGAACCGGGCGATGAGATTGCACAGCGTGGTTTTCCCGGAGCCGCTGGGGCCCACGATGGCGGTGGTGGTTCTGTCCGGGATGGCGAAGGATACATCCCGCAGGATAGGCCGCTGGTCATAAGAGAACGAAACATGGTCGAAGGTAATGCCGTGCTCCCTGGGCGTGCCGGCCCGACCGGTCTCTGCCAGCTGGGGCATGGCGTCCGTCTCATCGGCATGGGCCATGCAGCTGCTGACGATACGCAGCAGGGACATGCCGCTGCCCGCCGAGGAGATCTGAGCAAAGACCAGGAAGGACATGATGACCACCATCAGAGCGTTGGCCAGAATCATCGTTCCGGAGAGATAGAACCATACCGCCGCAAGCATCATGGCCACGCTTCCCAGCTGGAGCGCGATCCCCTGCGCCATAATATAAGGGGTGAACATCTTTTCGATGTTCAGGTTGCTGCGGCAGTTGTATTCCAGTGCTTCCTGCAAGGTGCGGTCACCCCGTCCGGTGAGGTTGAAGGACTTCACCACGCTCATGCCCTGCACATACTCCAGCACCGCCTCCACCAACTTGGCCTCGGACTTCTGACGGTGCGGGGCGAGGGCGGCGGATTTTTGCTCCATGGCCGAGGTGATGAACAAATAAACTGCTGTGGCCGCCACCACAATGAGACCGATCCGCCAGTCAAAAATCAGGATCATCACCGTAAAGACCAGAGCGTTGAGCATCCCGCCCAGCATGGTCACCAACACCATGGGGGCCACAGTCTCCACATTGTCCAGTACAGTAGTGCAGACCCCGGTGAGCTCTCCCAGGCTGTTGTCGTTGAAGTAGCCCATGGGGACGGATTTCATCCGCTGCCCGATGGCCACGCGCTTATTGGCCGCCATGAAGTACCCGGCGTGGGTCTGCTGGAGTTGGGAGAAATACTTGGTCACGGCGCTGCCCAGAATACTGACTGCCAACAGACCCAGCGCCTGCCACGCCGTGGCAGGGCCGGTTTTTCCATCCAGCAGAGCCAGGATGGTGTAGTAGATGGCGGCAATCTCAAACATATGGAATACCGCATTGAAAAAGCAGGCGATCACCGAGCGCCGGATGTTGCGCTGTTCCTCACCGGCAAACCGCCAGATACCTCTGAATGTCTCGATCATACCGTTTCTCCCTCCTTTGCGCCCATGTGAGCCTGCCACAGATCGGCGTACAACGGACAATGGCGCAGCAGGTCTTCATGCCTGCCCTGTGCCTCGATGCTTCCATCCTTCACCACCACGATCTGATCCGCGCCGGTGATGGTGGACAGGCGGTGGGCAATGACGATGACCGTCTTACCCTCCACCAGTTTTGCCACTGCCCGCTGGACCACTGCTTCATTCTCCGGATCAATGTAGGCGGTGGCCTCGTCCAGAATCACCACGGGGGCGTTTTTCAGCATAGCCTGGGCGATGGCGATACGCTGCCGCTCTCCTCCGGAGAGATGGGCGCCTCCGCCGCCCACCCGGGTGTCATAGCCATGCTCCAACTGGCGGATGAAACCGTCGCATCCGGCGGATTTGGCGACTTGTTCCACTTCTTGATCCGTGGCATTTACCCGGCCCATGCGGATATTTTCCCGGATGGTATCGTCAAAGAGGTAATTGTCCTGAGAAACAAAGGCCACTTGGTCGTAGAGTTGTTCCAGCGGGATACGGCTTTCCTCCACGCCGCCCAGGGTGATGCGGCCCTCGGTCACATCCCAGAAACCGGCGATGAGCTTGGCAATGGTGGACTTGCCCGAACCGGAGGGTCCAACCAAAGCGGTGAGGCTGCCGGCCGGAATGGTGAGGGAGATGTTGTGGAGGATCTCCTTGTCCTGGGCATATCCAAAGGAAACATGATCCAAGGCGATATCCGGTCTTCCCAGCTGTGCCGGCTGTGTTCCGTGATCCTGCTCCGGCTTCAGGAGGATCTCGTCCACCGAGCCTACGATGGTACCTACCTTGGCAAGATTATCCACAAAGCCCATGGCGGCAATGAGAGGTCCCACAATACTCAAGGACAGGATGATGGTGGTGAGAAATACCTCTGCGGACAAGCTGCCGTCCGTGTAGAAGATCCAGCCCACAGGCAGCACCGTAATAAGGGTGGTGGGCGCGATGGCATAGGCCAGCGCCATTCCAAACTGGCATTTCTTCATCCAGTTGTAGTAGTAGGCAGCATTGGCTCGTACCCGGGAGGAGAACTTCTCATAGGAGTTCTTTCCCTGATTGAAAGCCTTGATGACCTCAATGCCGCCGATGTACTCCACAATGGTCTCGTTCATGGCCTGGGTCGTCTCCACCGCACCCTGATAGTCCTTGCCATAGCTGCCCATGATGGCCATCATAAAAGCCATGCCCACAGGAATGGACACCAGACTCAGCAATGCCATGCGCCAGTCCAGCGTAAACAGATACACGAGAACGCATACCGGCGCCAGCAGATTGGAGGTCATCTCCGGCAGCAGGTGGGCCAGTGTCGTCTCCATACTCTCCACCTGATCTACCACGATCTGTTTGAGCCGTCCGCTGGAGGTGTCCAGAATGTCTCCCAAGGGTAAGCGGGGCATTTTGGACAGAACCATCTTCCGGATGTCCCGCAGGATCTGGAAGGTGGCCTTGTGGGAGAGGGAGAGCGCCAGATTGTAAAGCAGAGTTTTGGCCAGATAGCCACCAAGGGCCACCATGCACCACAGAAGATAGAAGTTCCAGTCCCGCTGCCCGGTGAGAAGCGCTACCAGGATACGCCCTGCCGAGAGATACGGCAGCAGACCCAGCAGGACACCCGCCACCGCGCAGAAGATGGCGGCAATCAGGCCACCGTGATGTTCCCTGCCCAGCTGCCACAGCCGCAGCAGCGGGCTTTGTGTTTGCTGCATAAATAAGCCCCCTTTAGTTAGTTATTGCTAACCTTTGGTTCTATGAAAAGGCCGCCGGAAAAGCGGCCTTTTGCACTACCGGAAGTTTTCGGGATGAAAGATCGTCTCAAATCCTGCCATGTGATAGCGGTTGAGCTGGCGGACATAGTGGAGCGCCCGGGCCTTATCCATGCGGTGCCGCACCGGCTCAAACATTCCGTTGAAGTAGGCGGTGGTAACGATATGGATCAAGTCCTCGGTGACCTGACCGGAGCGGACGCTCTCACAGCCGATGACCTCCATGTATTTGTAGGTGTAACTGACTTCGATCTCCACCAACTCGTCAATATAGTGGGCGTATTCCGTCCCGGCGGCCCGGCGGAGCAGCAGTTCAAACTCCGGCAGGTGCTCATAGATGTAGTCAAACAGTCCCTCCTGGGCATGGGCGGTGTAACGCCCCATCTCCTCCTGCTGGGTTGGGCCGTCAAACTGGTGAAAAGACTCCTGAATCTCCAAAAAACGGCGCTTCAGTTCTCCCGCGGCAGGCTCCACCAGGGCCCGGAACAATCCCGCCTTGTCAGTAAAGCGGGTATAGATGGAGCCGGTGCTGGTTCCCGCCGCTTTGGCGATGTCCCGCAGGGAGGCCAGAGCAAAGCCTTTTTCCAAAAATTCCTGACGGGCGCAGCGGAGTACATTTTCATAGACCCCTTCGATCTGCTTTGCCATGGTATCGCCTCACAATTCAAAACAGTGTTTTATAACGATATTTTGAATATACAACCAAAGAGCGAGTTTGTCAAGAGAGGATTTCCCCTTGACAGGGGCAGAAAGGGATGCTATATTGATAATTAGATTATCGGTAATCAAATTATCATTTGTCGGGAGGGGTGTTATGGCAAGACCGGATACTTCCATCGACCCTCGGATCATGGACAGTGCCAGAGAGGAGTTCCTGGCGCTTGGCTTTGAGAGGGCTTCCCTGAAATCCATCTGCCAGCGAGCGGGTGTGACAACCGGGGCTCTTTATAAGCGTTACGCCGGAAAAGAGGAACTGTTTCGCGCTGTGGTGGCGGATACGGTGGCGGATTTGGATGCTGTTTATGAGGAGCGGACGGCGGTGCCGGCATCCGCCCTCTCCGACGAAGACCTGATCCGGGCGTGGTATATGGATGAGGAATACATGCTGTGGTGGTTCCGCTTTCTCAATGAGCGGCGGGATGGCTTTGTGCTGCTGCTCACCGGAGCGGAGGGCACCGCTTACGCCAACTTCCAGCACGACTGGGTGGAGAAAATGACGGAAGGCACCTGGACCTACTACGCCGAGGCCAGACGCCGGGGCTTGTGTACTGTGGATATGACGCAGGAGGAGCTCCATGTAGTCCTGTCCGCCTTCTGGACCACCATTTACGAGCCCTTTATCCACGCCTCCGCCTGGCCAGAGATCCAGCGCCACTGCACTTTGGTCTGCCGTCTCTTTAACTGGTACGCTGCCCTGGGATTCCCCAAGGGATGAAAAACGCCTCTGCGGAGGCTTTTTTCTCGCTAATAAGTTAGCAATAACTAACCAAAAAGGAGTGATACTGTGTTTCAAAAAGTCCTGCGCTACACTGGACGCCACCGGAAGACGACTTATGCCTCCATTCTGGTACTGGTGGCCGGCGTGGCCATGAGCGTGCTGCCCTATTTCTTCCTCTACCGCCTGCTGAGACCCCTGCTGACTGGGGGCAGTCTCACATTGGAGGAAACCCTGTTCAACGCCGGGGCCATGGCTCTGTGCATGGTCCTCTACGGCCTTCTCTATGTGGAGGGGCTGGCTCTGTCTCATCGCTCCGCCTATCATACTTTGGAAAACCTCCGGCTCCATCTCCAGAGCAAGCTGGAAAAGCAGCCCCTGGGCGCGATCCAGGAGAAGGGCGTTGGAGTCTGGAAGAAGATGTTCATTGACGACATTGAGAGCATGGAACTTCTGCTGGCCCACGCCCTGCCGGAAGGGTTGTCCAATCTGGCGGTGCCGGTTGTGGTATTTGCGGCCATGTTCCTCACGGACTGGAAGCTGGGTCTGCTTTCCCTCTGCTCCCTTCCGCTGGGCGTACTGGCCATGGGCATGATGTACCGCTCCGGCATGAGCAAGATGGGAGACTACTACGCCGCCGGGCAGAAAATGAACAACACCATCGTGGAGTACATCAACGGCATGGAAGTCGTGAAAGTCTTCAACCGGGACGGAGAGTCATATCACCGCTTTGAGACCGATGTAAAAAACTACCGTGATTTTACTCTGGATTGGTTCCGGGCCTGCTGGCTGTGGATGGCCCTCTACACTAGCATTTTGCCCTGCGTGGCGCTGGTGCTGCTGCCAGCCGGCGGCTATCTGGTACTCACCGGCGCCTCTACCTTGCCGGATTACGCGCTGGTATTGTGCATGTCTTTTTCCGTGGGACCGCCTCTGATCCGAGCCATGAACTTTATGTCGGTGCTGCCCCAGCTGAGCTACAAGATTGACCAAATGGAATCTCTGTTCAATATTCCGCCCCTGAAAGAAGGAAAAACGGATTTCAACGGAAACGATTTGCAGATCCGCTTTGAGAATGTGCGGTTTTCTTATGAAAAGGACGAAGTCCTCCACGGCATCTCCTTCTCTGTCCCACAGGGGAGCCTCACTGCTTTGGTGGGAGAATCCGGCAGCGGGAAGTCGACCCTTGCCAAGCTGCTGGTCCACTTTTACGATGTGACGGACGGACGCATCACGCTGGGGGGGCAAGACCTGCGAGAGATGTCCCTCGCCTCTCTGAATGAGCAGATCTCCTTCGTCGCGCAGGAGCAGTTCCTGTTCAACACCAGCCTGTTGGAGAACATCCGGCTGGGAAGACCCGGCGCCACCGACGAGGAGGTGCTGGCGGCGGCGGAACGGGCTCAATGCGGAGAGTTTCTGAAACGGCTGGAAAAAGGAATCTATACCATGGCCGGCGACGGAGGCAAAGGGCTTTCCGGTGGGGAACGGCAGCGGATCGCACTGGCCCGGGCGATTTTGAAGGACGCTCCCATCGTGGTGCTGGACGAGGCCACCGCTTTTTTGGACCCGGAGAATGAGGAGAAAATGAACGCCGCCATTGCCGAGGTGATCCGGGGCAAGACGGTCATCGTCATCGCCCACCGGCTTCAGTCCATTGTAGGCGCCGATCAGATTGTGGTGCTGGATCAAGGAAAGGTGGCAGGGATCGGCCGCCACGATACATTGCGAAAGACCTGTTCCGCCTATGAAAAATTGTGGCGGGCTGCTGAGGGAGCCGCTGCCTGGCGTGTCTCCGCGGAGAAAGGAGGCGACGAAGCATGATCACGCTGATGAAACGAATCCTGTCCGTATCCGGCCCCTACCAGGGGCGGATCAAACTGGCTTTCATCTTTGCTTTTTTGAAGGCCATGCTGTCCAAGGCTCCGATAGGCTTGTCTTTCCTGTCCCTGAGCGCTTTTCTCCAGGGAACCATGACGGCACGGCTGTGCCTGTGGCTGGCGGTGGGCACGGTGGGCTGCGTTCTGCTGGAGTGCCTGTGCCAGAACATCGCCGACCGGCTCCAGGCCGCGGCGGGCTATATGGTATTCGCCGATCTGCGCATGGAGCTGGGACGGCATCTGCGCCGCCTGCCCATGGGCTATTTCACAGAGGGCAACATCGGCAAAATCAGTTCCGTTCTGTCCACCGACATGGTGTTCATTGAGGAGAACTGTATGCACGACATTGCCGACATGATGAGCTATACCTTTGCCCAGGCTATTCTTGTGCTGTGGCTGGCCTTCCTGAATCCCTGGCTGGGACTGGCCGCCTTGGTGGTGGTAGGGATCATTTGGCAGCTGGGCCGCGCTTCCCTGGGGAGTACCCTGGCTCACTCTGATGTCCGACAGGAGCAGAGCGAGGCTCTCACACGGGCAGTGCTGGACTATGTGGAGGGCATTGGTATTGCCAAGACCTTCAACCTGCTGGGAGAGCGTTCCGAGCAACTCACCGAAAATTTCGCCCGGAGCCGCAAGGTCAGCATCGAGTTCGAGGAGAGCCAGGCTCCCTGGATGCGGGCCCTCTATCTGGTGTGCGGTCTGGGCTCGGTGCTGATAATCCCCCTGTCACTCTGGCTCTATGGCCGTGGGCAGTTCTCCATCACCTTCCTGCTGGGTGTCTTGCTCTTCGTCTTTGACCTCTTCGGCCCCATTAAGGCACTCTACAGCCAAGCCACCCGCCTGACGGTGATGAACGCCTGCATGGACCGGATCGAGGCGGTACTGGCCCAGCCAGAACTACCTGACCGGGGCCGGGAGACCTTACCCAAAGCCGGCGGTGCCCCGGAGGTGGAGTTCCGAAATGTCACCTTCGCCTACGGGGAGAAAGAGGTACTGCATGATGTCTCTTTCACACTGGAGAAAAACCGGATGCTGGCCCTGGTGGGGCCCTCTGGCGGCGGTAAAAGTACGGTAGCCAACCTGCTCTCCCGGTTTTGGGATGTCAAACAGGGCCAAATCTTAGTGCGGGGCAGGGATATCCGCGATATTCCTCTTTCTGATCTGATGGATCAGATCTCTATGGTGTTCCAGCGGGTCTACTTATTCCAGGATACCGTCTATAACAACATCGCCATGGGGCGGACAGACGCCACACGGGAGGAGGTTTATGAGGCGGCCAGAAAAGCCCGATGCTATGACTTCATCATGGAGCTGCCCGACGGCTTTGACACGGTCATCGGCGAAGGTGGAGCCAGCCTATCCGGCGGAGAGCGACAGCGGATCTCCATTGCTCGCTGCATTCTGAAGGATGCTCCCATCGTCATTCTGGATGAGGCCACTGCCAGCGTGGACGCCGACAATGAGAGCTACATCCAGGAGGCCATCACCCAACTGTGCCGGGGCAAGACCCTGCTGGTCATTGCCCACCGGCTCAATACCATTCGTCACGCCGATGAGATCCTGGTTATCGACCAGGGGCGCATCGTTCAGGCCGGCGCCCACGACACACTTATGGAGGAGGAGGGCATTTATCGCCGCTTCATCACCGCCCGCTCCAATCCCACCAGTTGGTGCCGGTAAAGGCAGAGGCGCGAAAGAAAAGAATGACCGGGATGCATGTCCCGGTCATTTTTCGTTCCAGCTTCTTCCCTTGATTGATCCCGGGGGGCATACAAATCCAATATAGTGGCATCTTGCAATTTCATGCGACAAAGAGTATGATGTAGTTAGCAGGAACTAACCATCATTGAGGTGACCATACTGTATGGATGACAACAAGCAGTTTTGGGAGCGGTTTTCACGGCATTACGCCGACTTCATGCGCCGCTCTCAGGCGACCTATCAGCAGATCTGCAAAGCAATGCGTCCTTTTCTGAAACGGGACATGGATGTGCTGGAGTTGGCCTGCGGAACAGGCCAGCTGTCCGTGCCGCTGTCTCCATGTGTCCGGAGCTGGGAGGCAACCGACTTTTCAGCTGAAATGATCCGTCAAGCCAAAAAGCAGGTTTATTCGTCCCGGCTCCATTTCTCCGTCCAGGACGCTACCAAGCTGCTCTACGGGCCGGAGAGCTTCGATGCGGTCGTGATCTCCAACGCCCTCCATGTCATGCCTCACCCGGAAAAGGCTCTGGCGGAAGCCTGGCGGGTTCTGAAGCCGGGGGGATGGCTGTTCGCCCCCACCTTTGTCTGGGGCAAAAGCCGAAGCGCCAGACTCCGGCTCTGGTTCATGGGGCTGTCAGGCTTTCGGGTGTACCATGTTTGGACTGCCGGGGAGCTGATGGCATACCTGTCCGAGTGCGGCTATTCCATCGTTCGCCATCCACTTCTCGGAAGTTCGTTGGCGCCGCTGTGCCGTCTGATGGCCAGGAAGATCCCGGATGAACGGACTGCGGCACGGCAGGCTACCGTCCGGTCCGCACAGCACGATGATCCAAAAGTCAAGAAGGAGTGATAGAACATGTGGAAGTACACAGTGGAAGTCAACGGAATGATGTGCGGGATGTGCGAGGCTCATGTCAATGACGCCGTGCGCAAAGCCTGCCCTGTCAAAAAGGTGAGTTCTTCCCGGAGCAAAAACCAGACCGTGATCCTCTCTGAAACAGAGCTGGACACGGAGGTGCTCATGAACGCCATTCGCGGCACGGGGTATGAGGTCGGAGCGATCCAGAAGGAGCCGTACAAAAAAAGAGGACTATTCGGTTGAGTTCATTGGCGGCAGCGGTCAGAAAAGAGGCGTGAATATGAACACGGCAATGCAGTCGTTTGGATATGGATTAGCGGCTCTGCTGTTTTGCATCGCTATTCTTGGCGTGTGCCATAATATCAAAAAAGCCGCCCGAAAGGTTTTGAAAAGCCAGCAGACGCATAAGGATGAGCTGCCGTAAGCGTTTGGAGCTATGGAGCAGGTACGCTTGGCGGTGAACTTACACAGCAGGTCGCTCCTGATTTAAAAGCGCAGATCACATAAAATGCGGTGGAGGCCATATCCAGGCTCCACCGTATTTGATATTCCGTGCCAAATGGCAGGTATTCACTTATCGCGTTGCCGCTCGATAGCAAAGTCCGCCAAATTTGCATAGGCTCATTGCCCGTGCGCATCTTCCCGCATTTTCGTTACCTGCTCCAAGTGCGCCTGCACCGCCGCAAAGGATTTTTCGCTGATCACATGCTCGATCCGGCAGGCATCTTCGGTCGCAGTCTCTTCGTCCACGCCTAATTCCATCAGCATCTGGCTCAACACCGTGTGGCGGGTGTACATCGTCTTAGCAATGGCAAGCCCGGTCTCCGTCAGGGTGATCGCACCGTCAGCATCCACATTCACATATCCGTCCTTTTTCAGAATGGACATGGCTCTGCTGACGCTGGGCTTGGTAAAGCCCAACTGCGCTCCCACATCGATAGCTCGAACGAAGGTGCTGTTCTGTGAAAGAATATAGATGGTTTCCAGATACATCTGGCCAGACTCGTGAATCGCCATAGGAACCTCCAAAAAACGGGCGTTTTGCTTATTATAACACAGGCGTCCGACAAGCGCCATTTTTCTGTCAACAAAATCCATCCGTCCTCTTGACAAGCGAATTTGTCCTGTATATAATTGCGTTAGTTAGCTACCGCAAACTAAAAGGCGGCGGCTATATATTTAACGCATTGGTTAGCAATAGCTAACTACATTTACTGTCAGTTTTTTTATTTCGCCGTACAGTCTTCGAATGGACATGATTTTGTGAGGGAAACGCCTATGTCAGAGGATCTGCTGATTCGCCATTGTTCTCCCACCCTGGCCGGGATCAAGACGGGAAACCTCTTTTCCTGCGCCTGCCCCAGCCGGAAGGATCTGACGCGAGACTTGTGCCGGCTGAACAAGAAACTGGTGCCCAGAGGAATACGCGTCCTTCCGCTCCGGGTTCGCAAAGGCCGCGCTTTGATCTATGCCTACCGGCCCAATGCATTGGAGAGCGATCTGACCGATCAGCGGGCCAGAGCCTTGCTTCTCAAATACGGCTATGTGCCGGAAAACCCCAATGGCTGCGTGGTTCACCTCATCCACCGGCTCCGGAGCGAGGGGGAATTCCCCCATGAGATCGGCCTGTTTTTGAGCTATCCCCCTGAGGATGTGCTGGGCTTCATCTGCAATCGGGCGTGCAATCACAAATGCGTGGGCTGCTGGAAGGTCTACGGCAACGAACAGGCCGCCAGAAATATCTTTGAGAAATACGAGATGTGCAGCAAAATCTACTCCCGGCAGTGGCAGCAAGGGAAATCCATCGAGCAGCTCACCGTGGCTGGTTGATGTTTCTACCATAACAAATCCAGAAAGAAAGGTCGCTAAAGTCTTATGAGTAAAGTTGCAGTTGTGTATTGGAGCGGCACGGGAAACACCGAGGCCATGGCCATGGCGGTGGCCGAAGGCGCCAAGGGCAAAGGCGCTGAGGTGTCTGTGATTACCGCCGCAGAGTTCTCGCCGGAGCAGGTCGGCGAGTATTCCGCCATCGCCTTTGGCTGCCCCTCCATGGGGTCGGAGCAGCTGGAGGAGAACGAGTTCGAGCCCATGTTCACCGCCTGTGAGGGCAGGCTGAGCGGAAAGAACATCGCTCTGTTTGGCTCCTACGGCTGGGGCGACGGCGAATGGATGCGCAGCTGGGAGTCCCGCTGCAACGACGACGGCGCCAATCTGGCCTGCGAAAGCGTGATCTGCAACGAGGCTCCGGACGATGACGCTCTGGCAGCCTGCCGCGAGCTGGGCGCGTCGCTGGCCTGACAAAAGCACCGCAGAAGGCAGGAGGATCTCGTCTCCTGCCTTCTCTCTGGTTCCCCGGTCAGCATAGGTAAAACCAATTTCGAACTCAGAGAAACAGGTCGTGAGAAATATGCTGAAAGAATACTTATTGAGGCAGGGCTCCGGCACGGGCCGCTGGGGCCACGGTATGCCGGGGGTGCAGATCTGCCGATTTTCCCTGCCGGAGCCGGAGCAGGAACCTCTGCGGTCTGTCCCAGTGTGCGGCGCACCGCTCCAGTTTGAGGCGCTGTTCTGCATGACTGGCCGCCTTACTGTCCGAGCGTTACAGGGTGCTTCCTGCATGGTGGAGGCTCCGGGGATCTTCCTCCTCTCCGACAGCTCCGCTCTCCGCTCGTGTCAGTGTAGCGGAAACCTGGGCGGCGTTTTGATTGCCGTAGACGCCAAAGCCGCAAAAGAAAGCCTTGTGACGGTCTGCGCCACCCTGGGGATGAGGTTGGACACCAGGATCGTCAAGGAGAAGATGACGGCGAGGAACGGTTGCATGGCTCTGTGCGGCACACCTTGGACGCAGTCATTTTTTGAAACGGTTCGCTATCTGTCTGAGCAGGAGCAGGAACGCTACTGTGTTTTCAAGTCGGTGGAACTGCTGTATCTACTCTGCACCGAGGTATCTGAATCGGACGAATCTTTCTCCGGCTCAGGCTGCCCAGTATCCCACAGTCTGTTGGAAGTCAAGGCATACATCCAGACGCATCTGTCTGATAAGCTTACCATTGCGTTCCTCTGCAAACAGTTTTCGCTTTCCCCGACCTTCTTGAAAGAAGGGTTCCGCCGCACCTATGGCATGCCGATTCACAGCTTTTTGGTTCAACAGCGCCTCCGACGGGCACAGGAGCTGATCTGCACCACCCGGATGCCCATTCAGCAAATTGCACAGGCTGTAGGGTATGAGGGTATGAGCCAGTTCAACGCAGCATTCAAGCGGGCGTATGGCATGACTCCCGGCCAGTACAGAAAAATGTCGGAAACCGCAACTCCGCGTCCGTTTTGACAGCGACAAACACCCACCTTTTCTGCTACAATGATCAGACATTCCAAAGCATTCAGAAGGAGTGACAGCGATGAAACAGCATCGTTTTTGGGCGTGGGGCGCTGTGATCTGCATGATTATGGTCATGGTCACCGGCTACAAACGGAAATAAGGGAAAGGAAGGATCACAATGAGCGTTTATACGAAACTTGCCTGCTTTGCGGGTGGTGCGTTGTTTGGTTCTTTTGGCATCAAGCTGCTGTCCAGCAAGGACGCCAAGAAAGCCTATGTCCATGTCACGGCCGCCGGCCTGCGGATGAAGGATTCGGTCATGGGGACTGTGACCACGGTGCAGGAAAACGCCGCGGACATTCTGGCCTCCGCCAAGGAGCTGAATGAGGACCGGGCTGCGAAGGAAGCGGAGGAAGCCGCCGCTGCCAATCTGGAGAGCGAAGAAGCCTGATTGACCCAGAGGGAGCCGCCAGCGGCTCCCTCTTTTCGTGAAGGAGGAACCTATGAACGCAACCATATTGCACGAAAGCCGGGGGCGCATCCGGTTCCGGCTGCGGCAAAAACAAATGACACTCGCTCAGGCGGATCTGCTGGAGGCATGGATTCAGGGAAAATCATGGTGCCGGCAGGTCACCGTCCATGAGCGAACCTGCTGCGTCATCCTGTACTACGATGGGACTCGCCAAGCCGTGCTGAACGAAATTCGGCATTTTTCCTGGCAGGAGGCGGAGCGGACCACCGCGCTGCCCGCCCACAGCAGCCGGGCGCTGAACCGGGAATTTGAGGAGAAGCTGGTGGCAAAGGTGGTGTGCAAGGCCGCCTGCACCCTGTTTCTCCCGTCTCCATTGCGGATTGCCCGCATTCTCTGGCACATGATCCCCTTTGTGCGGAGAGGACTGCGCTGCCTGCTGCGCCGCCGCATCAAGGTGGAGCTGCTGGATGCCCTGTCTATTTCCATTTCTGCCTGCAGAAGGGACTTTGGAACCGCCGGAATGGTCATGTTTCTGCTGGAGGTGGGCGAGCTGCTGGAGGAGTGGACAAGGAAGAAATCTGTGGCGGATCTGGCCCGGTGCATGTCGCTGAATGTGGACCGGGTCTGGCTGCGCACAGCCCAAGGCGAAGTGCTGGTTCCTGTGTCCCAGATCCAGCCGGGGGATGCAGTAGTCGTCCGCGCCGGCGGCATCATCCCCGTGGATGGTCTGGTGCTGGAGGGGGAGGTCACTGTCAACCAGGCGTCCCTCACCGGAGAACCCATCCCGGTACCCAAGCGCCCCGGCGGCGCGGTCTATGCCGGCACCGTGGTAGAGGAGGGCGAATGTGTGCTGGAGGTAAAGCAAGCCTCCGGCCAGAGCCGCTATGACCAGATCGTTCACATGATCGAGCAGTCGGAGCAGATGAAGTCGGAGGCTGAGAGCAAGGCTGCCAATCTGGCGGACAAGCTGGTGCCCTATACCTTCGCCGGGAGCCTCATCAGCTTTGCCCTCACCCGGAATGTGACACGGGCTCTGTCGGTGCTGATGGTGGACTTCTCCTGCGCCCTGAAGCTGGCCATGCCTCTGGCCGTCCTCTCCGCCATGCGGGAGGCGGGACGCGCCCACATCACCGTCAAGGGCGGCAAGTTCCTGGAGGCGGTGGCTGCCGCCGACACCATCGTTTTCGACAAGACCGGCACCCTGACCCACGCCTGCCCCCGGGTGGCTCAGGTGGTGTCCTTCGGTGGCAAAGAGGAATCCGAAATGCTGCGGCTGGCTGCCTGTCTGGAGGAGCACTTCCCCCATTCCATGGCCAACGCCGTGGTGGAGGAGGCCAAGCGCCGGGGCCTGCGCCACGAGGAGTACCACTCTAAGGTGGAGTATCTGGTGGCTCACGGCATCGCAAGCACCGTCGATGAGGAGCGAGTCCTCATCGGCAGTGCCCACTTCGTCTTTGAGGATGAGCGTTGCGTCATTCCAGAGGGCGAGCAGGAACGCTTTGATGCCCTGCCGCCGGAGTATTCCCACCTGTATCTGGCAGTAGGGGGGCAGCTGGCCGCTGTGATCTGCATCTCCGACCCGCTGCGGGAGGAGGCGAAGGAAGTTCTGTCCACCCTCCGTGCTCTGGGGGTCACCAATACCGTCATGCTCACCGGCGACAGTTACCGCACCGCCGCAGCCATTGCCGCCCAGGTGGGAGTGGATGACTTCCGCGCTGGAGTCCTTCCGGCGGACAAGGCGGAGTATGTGGCACGGCTCCGCCGGAAGGGGCATACCGTCCTGATGGTGGGCGACGGCATCAACGACTCGCCGGCCCTGTCCGAGGCGGACACGGGCATCGCCATTAGCGACGGGGCCGCCATCGCCCGGGAGATCGCGGACATCACCATCGCTGCCGACAGTCTCTGGGAACTGGTAGAGCTGCGCCGGATCGCCATGGCTCTAATGGCGCGCATCCACTCCAATTATCGTTTTGTCATCGGCTTCAATGGTGCGCTGATCGCTCTGGGCGTAGCCGGAGTCCTGCCGCCAGCCACCTCCGCCACGCTGCACAATTTCTCCACCCTGGGCGTCAGCTTGCGGAGCATGAGCCGGCTGACTACTCAGACACAGCCCGTTCAGAACAACAATTTGCAGAATGGCTAAAAAACACATTCTTTCCGTTTGGTAGCTTGTGCTTTTTGCGTGGTTGCACATAGCTAACTCGATATGCTATAATAAGCTCACGATGCGCAGTGCGTGATGCATGGCAAGTCCAATCGCCGCTGCGCATTGCTTATGGGATGCGGTTAGCTATCGCTAACCGCCAAAAAGAAGGGAGAGGATTTTATCAGACCGTATCGATCTACCATCGTTCTTTCTGCTCTGCTGCTTATATTGTCTTGCTGTTCACTGTTTGTGGGCGTGATTGACCTGACACCCGGTGAGCTACTCGCAGGCAATTTTGAGCAGCTGGAGATTTTCCTGATCTCCCGGCTGCCGCGCCTGCTGGCCATCCTATGCACCGGCATTGGTATGAGTGTGGCGGGACTCATCATGCAGCAGCTGTGCAGCAACAAATTCGTGTCCCCAACCACCGGGGCCACCATCTCCTCGGCCCAGTTTGGCATCCTGCTGGCGCTCCTGTTTATGCCGGCCTCCACCCTATGGAGCAGGGCTATCTTCGCCTTTGCCACGGCGATTCTGGGCACTTGGATCTTCGTCTGGTTCATTCAGCGCATCCAGTTCAAGGATGTGGTCATGGTCCCACTGGTGGGCATTATGTTCGGCAATGTCATCGGCGGCATTACCAACTATCTGGCTTACAAATATGAGATGACCCAAGCTCTGTCCTCCTGGCTGGTGGGCCACTTCTCGCTGGTGCTGAAAGGCCGGTATGAGATCGTCTGGCTGACGGTCCCGCTGGTGGTGCTGGCCTTCCTCTTCGCCAACCATTTCAACATTGTGGGACTGGGCAAGGATTTTTCCAAGAACCTGGGTGTCCCGTATAACCTGGTCCTCTTTTCCGGGCTCACCATCGCTGCCATGATCACCGCCAGCATTGTGGTGGTGGTTGGTTCCATCTCCTACATCGGGCTGATCGTGCCCAATGTGGTGGCCATGTACAAGGGAGACAAGATCCGGGGCACGCTGGTGGATACCGCTCTGTTCGGCGCCATTTTTGTGCTGGTATGCGACATGATCGGCCGGATCGTAATCGCCCCCTACGAGCTGCCCATCGAGCTGATCGTGGGCATCCTGGGAAGCCTGATCTTTATCGGCCTGCTCTTTTACCGGCTCAAGCACGGCCGAAAAGCCATCCGTCTGGGCAGCGCTGGAACAGGCTGCTGCTCCGCCATGCCTAATCTGAAGGGAGGTGCGGACCAGTGAACACCGCTGCCGTGCGCGCCAACCGGCGCAAACTCCTGATCCTGGCTGCGATTGTTCTTCTTTGTGCAGCAGGATATATGTTGGTGGAGGTCAACTTTTCTAATCCCAAGCTTCTGGCCTACGCCATGAAGATCCGCACCCCCAAGCTCATTGTCATGCTCATTACCGCCTTTTCCATCGGCGGCGCCTCGCTGGTGTTTCAGTCTATCATCAACAACACCATCGTGACCCCCTGCCTGTTGGGCATGAACTCCCTGTACACTCTTATCCACACGGCGGTGGTGTTTTTCCTGGGGTCCGCCAGCGTGGTGGCCTCCAATGCCAACCTGTCCTTCGCGGTGGATGTGGTGCTCATGGGCATTACCGCTACCATTATCTACAGCTGGATCTTCAAAAAGACCAAGCACAATGTGCTGTATGTGCTGTTGGTGGGCACAGTACTAACTTCGTTTTTCAGCAGCATTCAGACTACTCTTACACGGGTCATGGACCCCAATGAGTACGACAACCTGCTGAATACTCTGGTGGCAAGCTTCAGCAACATCAATTCCGAGATCATCGTCTTTTCCCTGATCCTCTTGGCGAGCGTCATCTTCGCACTGCGAAAGGAGCTGGCCCTGCTGGATGTGCTGACTTTAGGCAAGGAGCAGGCCATCAATCTGGGGGTGGACTACGACCGCTGCATCCACCGCCTGCTGCTGGGCGTGACTCTCTGCATCGCCGTGGCCACCGCCATGGTAGGACCCATCTCCTTTTTGGGGCTCATCATCGCAAACCTGTCCCGTCAGCTGCTGAAAACCTTCCGGCACACCCAGCTGGTGCTGGGCTCGGCCCTGTTCGGCATGATCGTGCTGGTGGGCGGACAGCTCATTGTGGAGCATGTGTATTCCTACTCCGTGCCGGTGAGCGTATTCATCACTGTGGGCGGCGGCCTTTACTTCCTCTATCTCCTCCTGACAAGAAAGAAGGTGTGACCATGCGCGTACAAGAACTGACAAAACAGTATGATGGAAAAACCGTAGTGGATGGCGTGAGTTTCGCCATCCCCAAGGGTAAGGTGATTTCTCTGATCGGCCCCAACGGTGCGGGCAAATCCACCGTCATGGGCATGATCTCTCGGCTTATCGCCCACGACAGTGGACTGGTAGACTTTGAGGGCAAGGACATCGGCAAATGGAAAAGCAAGGAGCTCTCCAAGCGCCTTGCCATCCTAACCCAGTCCAATAATATCCAGATGAAGCTGACTGTGCGGGAGCTGGTGACCTTCGGACGCTTTCCCTATGGCGGTACTTACGCCCACAAGGAGATTGCCTTTGAGTTTGCCTCTTGGATCTCTGTCGAATTCAAATTGTATCTGGTCAAGGAGTTTGAGCGGCTCAAGACCGAGGAAATGAAACAGCTTGGCTGGGACATCAAGCGAAACCTGGTCAAGATCAATTACCGCATCCATACAGATGCCATCAAGGAGAACCTGATTCCGCCGGAGCTTTCCGCGAAGCAGGTTTCCATGGTGTATGCCAGTGAAGCCGATGTGTTGAACATGGCCCTGTTCGGTATGACCGCAAAGCAGTGGCGGGACAGCCATCCCGATCTGAAAGGGAATATCCGTGACTACGCCAATGTCTCTCAGCTGGTCTGCCTTTCCAATCTGGAGAACCTGAATGCCGTGTTCATCAGCGAAGGAATGTCTCAGGCCGAACGGCTGACAAAACTCAATGCCATCGCTATAAGCCAGATGGAGATCCTGACTCAAGATCACCGAATCGAAGCTCTGGAGGCTCATAGCGAAGACCTATCTCCTATGGAGTAAAAATATAATCGGCAGGACGCTTGCGAACGGGCGAAGGCCGTGGCATCTATAGTGTTGCGATGTTCCAAAAAGAAGGACATCCGAAAGGATGTCCTTCTTTTTGGGTTTCGGCACTAAAGGCCGCCTCCACCCCTTCGATTCAAATGCTTGTACGGCGCAAAAGCGCCGCCCCACCCTGTGGGGCCCTATTGCTCACCTTTCTCAATTATTTGCCAACCTAAAAAGAAGGATACGACTATGCCGTATCCTTCTTTTTGAATTTCAACAGGGGGGCGCGACTTTGTCGCGCCCCCCTGTTTCCATTGATTTACCGCTTGCTCAGCCGGAGTACCAGCGCCGTGCGGTCATCCGCCGTCTCTGTCTGCTGTTCACTCTCATCAATGAGGGCCTGGGCCAGTTCCCGGGGGCTGGCGCCGTCAAAGGCGGACAGCTTGTCCCGCACCCACTGATCGGCCTGACCGCCGGTCACCCCGTCGGTGACCAGCAGCACACAGTCCCCCGCCTCCAGCTTCAGATGGGTCACGTCGGGTGATCCCCCCTCTCCTCCTGCCAGTCCGGCAGGCAGGGCACAGCCGGTGACCCGGCTGACAGCGTTCCCCTTCTTGACATAGCTGGGGGCCGCACCGTACTTGTAGATATCCCCCTCGCCGGTGAACAGGTCCACCCGCAGCAGGTCGATGGTGGTGAATCCGATTTCCTCCTCTCCCCGGAGGGCCAGGGCCGCGCTGAGGGTACGCAGGGCATTTTCCGGTCGCACCCCGGCCCGGAGGAATTGCTCCAGCAGCCGTACCGCCAGGGTGCTCTCCCGCTCGGCCAGCCGGCCGGAGCCCATACCGTCGCACAAAAGCACATAAAGGGCCCCGTCGTTGTGCTTGAACCAGGCCCCCGTGTCTCCTGACACCGTCTGCCCGTCCTTCTTCCGGGCTGCCACGCCCGCCACCGCCATCAGGGGCTCGCTCTGCACCAGTACCAGCTTGTCCCGCCGGTCCCCCTCCACCAGTCTCAGGGGAAAGTTCATCAGTTTGGACAGCTTTTCCACCTGGGCGCTCTGCCGCAGGGGAGAAAGGCCCGCCCCCTCCAGCTCCAGCCGCAGGTGGCCCGCCTCGTCGTAATAAACCGCCAGTTCGCACTCGATGCCCTGCGCGGTGAGGTACTGACGCAGCCGCTTCTCCCGCACCGGGTCCGGGATCAGCTCCGCGCTGAGCTCGGCGGCCGCCGCCCCCAGTACCTCGGCCAACTCCCCATACTGGCGGCACACCGCCGCCCGGTTCTCCTTCAGCCGGTTCTGATACTGCCTCCGGTAGAGCAGGGCCGCCAGTTCTTCATTCACGGCGGTGAGCAGCTCGGGGAATTTCATGCAGCGGTTGGAGAAGTAGGCGGGAAAATCGCCTCCCTCCCCCCTGCCCCGCTCCAGCATGGCGGGCAGCGCGTCGTTAAGGGCGTTATAGGTAGACACATAGTCCCGCTGCCAGCAGGAAGTGTTAAGGGGACAGCGCTTGCACACCCGGTCCGCCGCCCGGTCAAAGACGGAGGCGGAGTCGTTGTCGTTGGGGCTGACAGGGCGCAGAGTGCCCCGCATGGACTCATACAGACTTTTAAACGCGGCCGCCGTGTCCTCCATCCGGCTCCTGACATAGGCCATGGCCCGCTCCTGAGTGCCGTGTCTGGGCTCCCGAGCCACCAGTGCCCCTACCTGCCGCAGCAGCTTGTCGGGCAGCAGCATGAAAACCACCGAGGCGGCAAATACCTCATAGAGCAGAGGGATATAGAGGCCGTCCTTCCAGTTCCACAGCACAGCCATGGCGTTGGCCAGCACATAGGCCAAGGTGGCCGCCAGCTTGCTCTGACGGTGGAATACCCCGGTCATCACTCCCGCCAGGGCGTAGGCCATGGCGTAAAAGGGCATCCCCCCGGTGGACAGATCCATCCCCAGGCCTACCGCCACACCAGCGGTGGCCCCCGCGCTGACGCCCCCCTTATAGGCCACCGCCATCACCGCCACAGCGGCGGCGAACCGGCCCACAGACAGGTCCCCCAGCAGAGTCAGCTTGGACAGGGTGAGCAGCAGGGTCCCCAGCAGCAGCAGCAGGCTGATGGTCTGCCGGGCGGTGAGCCCCTCCTCCTCCCGCTTCTCCGTCCAGGGGGTAAAGGCAATGCGGTAGAAGTACACCGAGGCGCCGCACAGCAGCAGCTCGGTGGCGAAAAAGACCAGGCTCTCCGGCGTCCACCCCTGGTCGGACAAATAGATGAATCCGGTGACTCCGTCAATGGCAGCGGCGGCCAGGGGCATGAACCAGCTTTTCCGGTAGGCCTTCACGTCAAAGAAGGCAAAGGCCACCGAAAAGACCAGCACGCTGGCCGCCACATACCGCAGGCCCTCCACCAGCCCCTCCATGGTGAGGTAGCCGAAGCAGGCCCCCATCAAGGCGCAGAAGCCGTCCAGCCCCGAGCCGGAGGCACCCACCAGCCCCAGTCCGAAGGGGGCGTAGCCCCCAAAAATCTCCGCGCCCGCCAGCAGGGCCCCCAGCAGGAAGCGGATGACGCACTCGGCAAAGCGTACCAGCGCCGGGGCCCGGAACACCACCTTCCCTGTCTCCCGGGCCTCCTCCCGCAGGCGCGCCGCCTTGGTTTTCAGCTTTTCCTTTGTGGCCATGGTCCCTGTCTCCTTTGCTCCCGGGGCTTGTCCCCCGGCGTGTCAGAGACAGTATAAACCATATATTGGAAAAATCAGGTCGGATTACGCTGTCTGCGCTTCTTCCTCCCTGGGAGAAACCAGTACAGTCGCTCCGCTAGTGTTTATCCCATCGGGTCAGCCGGTAGAGACGAAGGGCCAGCTCCAGTTGGAACCGCTGGGTGGGCTGGTGTACGTCCAGACCGGTGATCTCCCGGATACTCTTCAGGCGATAAACAATGGTGTTATAGTGGGCGTACATCTCCTCCGACATCCGCTTCAGATTGCCGTAGCACTGGAAGTAGGTCTCCAGGGTGTGGAAAAGTTCCGCCCCCTTTGCCTGGTCCCGGTCCAGCAGCTTGCCCAGGGTCTCCTGGATGAAGGCGTCGATCTCCCGGTCAGGCTCATTGGTGTAAATGAGCCGCAGCAGGCCCAGATTATCAAAGCAGGTCAGGCCCTCTCCCCGGGACAGAGCCGCCCGCAGAGCCATTCGGGCCTCCTTGTCGCTCTGGATCAGGCCGGTCAGGCCGGAATGGGGCCGTCCGCAGCCGGCGGTGATCAGCAGGCCGGCGTATCCCTCCATCAGATGGTCTATGAGCTCAGGCAGCCGATCCACGATGGGGGACAAGTTGCGGCTCTCCAGAGAGGTGCTCATTACCATCAGGAACTCATCGGAGGAGTTGAGAAAATAAAGAATAAAGCCCAAATTGCTCAGGGTCGTACGGATATCGTTGACCAGAAGGGTCCGCTGAAAGACCCCGGCATACCCGCTCTCCCCGCCTGGACGTTCCGTGATCCTGGCCCGGAGCACAATGTGGTTCTGGGTCAGATCCAAACCGTAGGCCGCAGCCCGGGCCATCTCCAGATGCTCGTCAGAGATGGGATCTGAGAGCAAATGCAGGAGAAACTCATTGAAGTGCTGGTCTCCCCGCTCACGCACCGTGCGTTCCCGGGCAATCTCCAGGGGGATGGTCTGCAGTACCTGGGCCATGATTCCGTAATCCAGCTCCTCATAGCCGGGGTCGGAATTATAGATGTACAAAAAGCCAAAGGAATGCCCGCCCACCTCCAGCACGTGCATTCTTGCCCCGGCGATCAGATCCCGGCAGAGCTTTTCCTCCGTCAGTTCCGCAAACCGGGCGCCATCCGCCTCGGTCAGGCAGTAGGTCCGCCGGTTATTGATGCTGTCCAGGATCAACACGCTGGAGCCGGTCAGATCGGACACCATATGGGCGATCTCATCCAGATTGGCCCCCTCCACGATGGTGCGGGTCAGCATCTCATTCACCGTCAGCGTACTGCGGAGCAGGGCAGTCTGCCGCCGGATCAATTCGTCGGAGATGGCCTTGGTGATATCGGAAAAGCGTACGCTTTCAGGCAGCTCCACCAGGGGAAAATCCAACTGCAGGGCACTGGCCAGCATCACCGGGGGGACCTCGCCCAGATAGGTCCCCGGCTTGAGCAGCAGTCCCGACATACCTTTGGAGGCCAGCGTGGGGACAAAGTCCGCCAGAGCAGCCGGGTCATTGCGTATGGAGTAGCAGGTGGTCACCATCAGCTCTCCGGGGGAGAGCCACTTATAGTACTCCGGCGTATCGCTGAGGTTTACGCCGGAGACGCCGCGCTCCAGGCAGCCGTGGCCGGCCAGCAGCCGACTGCCTTGAAATACATGAAGGCCTAGTAATTCGGACAGGGATGGTTGGACACTCAGGGGTACAGCTGGGGCCACATGGGTCACCTCCAAAATGGAAATGGGAACAGACTATCATTCCTTACCAAGAGTATAGAAAAGTCTTTGTCAATAGTCAACATAGAAAGAGAAACTATATAGTATTATAATGTGTAATGTAAACAAAGGCAAGAAGTCACCGTCCATAGACCAGAGGTACACATCCATCAACTGTAAAGGAGGAAACAGGAATGGCAATCGTCGACAAAATGGAACAGCAACTTCGTCCCCCAACGATCGGTCTGAAGCCCTATGAAGCCAAAGTCATCCCCCTGACCAGCGGTGAGGATATGCTGGTGCGGGAAGCCACCTGGGATGAGATCCCCCTTCTGATGGAAACCATCGAGCCCCTCATGAAGCAACCCAAGGACTTTTACGACATTGTGGCCTCCCGCATCTACGCGGAGCTGCTGGGCATGCTCCGCTACCGTGTGCGGGACGAGTACGTATTCGTGGGCGCCATCGACGGTGAGATTGCCGGCATCGTGAACGGCCGTCTGGTAAACGAGAAGGTCGGCATGAGCTATCACACCATTACCCTGAAGCGCGGCGCCCGGGTCGGTGCCCACCTGTTTGCCGCCAAGATGGAATATCATCTGGATGTCATGGACCAGGATGAGGTCTGGATCGTGGCTGAGAGCCCCAACGGCTTCAAGCGCTGGATGATCGAGTACGAGCTGGAGTCCCGTCCCGACTGCCCCCATGAGCTGGGCGGCGTTCCCACCTATGTGCTGACCCGTGAGCTGTGGGAGAAGCACAAGGGCAGCAAGTGCACCGGCATCCGTCCCGCCTTCGAGGACGTGATCGAAGCCAATAAGATCCTGCGCAAGCCCGCCGTAATCAAGGTCTGATCTATCATGAGCCGGAAAGGATGGTGCTGACATGCGTGAAGTAGGAATCGTTGGCGTAGGCCATACGAAGTTCGGAAAATCAGAAGTGTCCTTCCTGGAGATGCTCACCCAGGCGGCGCTGGAAGCAATGGATGACGCCGGCGCCAAGACCGGCAAGAACAACGTAATCGATCAGGTGTTTGTGGCCTCCATGGGCGCCGGCATGCTCAACCGCATCAGCGGCTCGGCCTCCGCTCTGGTGGACACCCTGAACATTCGTCCCGCCATGGCCGAGTGTATTGAGAACGGCCCCGCCTCCGGCGCCTCCGCCATCAAGCTGGGCTACATGGCCATCGCCTCCGGTATGTGCGACTGCGTACTGGTGGTAGGCGGCGAAATGATGCGCGTGGTGTCCGGCTGGGAAGCCACTGACTTCGTGGCTACCATGCTTCACCCCACCGGAGAGTATCCCTACGGTCTGACCCTTCCCTCCTTCGCGGGCCTGTTCACCCGCCTGCGCTTCGAGAAGTACGGTGAGACCAGCGAGGATCTGGCCCGCATCTCGGTCAAGAACCACGCCAACGCCATGCATAATCCCTGCGCCCACATCCAGCGCAAGGTCAAGCTGGAGCGCATCAGCGATCCCCGCTATGTGGACGCCACCAGCCCCATGGTGGCCGACCCGCTGCGTCAGTTCGATATGTGCCCCGTCTCCGACGGCGCCGCCGCCGTGCTGCTGGTGGCCAAGGACAAGCAGGAGGAGCTGGGCTTCGGTCACAAGACCTTCGCCCGCATCGCCGGCATTGCCTCCGCCACCGACACCCACTATGTGGCTGACCGCGCCGATCCCACCGAGCTGCTGGCCGTCCGCACCGCTGCGGAGAAGGCCTACAAGATGGCGGGTATGGGCCCGGAGGACATCGACTGCGCCGAACTCCATGACGCCTTCCTGATCCTGGAGCTGGCGGAAAGTGAGGAGTGCGGGCTCTTCCCCAAGGGTGAGGCTCATCTGGCTGTCCGCCGCGGAGAAACCGAGATCGGCGGCAAGATCCCCATCAACACCTCCGGCGGTCTGAAGGCCAAGGGCCATCCTCTGGGCGCCACCGGCGTCTCCCAGGTGGTGGAGCTGGTCCGTCAGGTCCGCGGCGAGGCGGAAGGCCGTCAGGTGGAAGGCGCCAAGACCGGATTGGCTGTCAACTTTGGCGGCTTCGGCAACAACGTGGTTGCCACCATTATTACTACGAAGTAAGGAGGGTCTGTCATGCAAGAGATGTTTGCCTATCGCTGCGATAAATGCGGCAAGCTTCACCATCCCCGCTATGCGGTCTGCCAGAATCCGGACTGCGACGGCCGCTCCTTCACTGAGGAACCTCTGAGCGGCCACTGCAAGCTGCTGACCTGGACCCGGGTGTTCAACCTGCCCGAGGGCTATATGAAAGCCTGGCTCAATTTCGGTATCGTGCAGTTTGACAACGGCGTCACCGCTACCGGGCAGATCGGCTTTGACGAGCGCCCCGAGATCGGCATGGACCTGGTGTCCACCGTGGGCGTGGTCAAGGAAGGCGTAGGTAAGGACTACTACGGCTTCATCTTCCAGAAGCCCTGACGTCATGGGGGGGCAGGGTACCATTCAGGCCGGAAGGGTCTGCGGTGCAATGATCGATGCGTTGTGCGGAGAGGTTCTCTCCGTTGAGATCCATTCTCAGTTCCAGAACGCGATCAATCTGAAGACCTCCCTTGGATTGATCACCCTGCTGGCGCCCGGCCGGTGCCTGCAGCCCTACTCAATGGTCCTACAAGAAAGTATGGAACAGCTCTCCCTGGAGCCGAGCGCCTTGGCGCTCGGCTCCGGGGGACTGTGGTCGGACGGCGCACTTGCAGTTGATTTCGCGAGTGCGCCTAAGGTGGATTTATTGCTGAGAGCCGGACCAACCCCGCCATTGTCCGCTGCCAGAAGCCTGCGCCGCTTTCTGGCCTGCGCCCCCGGCGACGGGCTCTCACCTCTGGCCCTAAACCGGGTGGAGGGTCCCTTTGCCACCCTGCTTGTCCCCCGGCTGGAGGTGCTGCGGCGTGCAGTGCGCGCCGGAGACAGCACTGCGGCTCTGGCTGCCGCCCGGCGAGTGGCCGGCTGCGGTCCCGGCCTGACCCCATCCTCCGATGATCTTCTCTGCGGATATCTGTCCCAGCTGCCCCGTTCCAGCCAGTGGGCCGATCTGACGGCCGGTCTGGCCCGGGCGGCGGCGGAAGAGACCAACGATATCAGCGCCGCCCTGCTGCTTCGGGCGGGAGACGGACTGTATTCAGAAGATGTGCTGGCCCTGATCGCCTGTCTGAGGCACGGACGCGACGGCCAGGAACTGACCGCCTGCCTGCTGCGGGTGGCCCGTTTCGGCAGTAGTTCCGGCTATGATTTCCTCACAGGGGTCTACTTCGGCATCCTTGACGCCTGTGCCATTGGAGGGATACACATTGGTCAAACTTGAGGTACGAAAAAACGCCTACTTCGACTCTGTTACCTTGATGATCATTTCCAAGGATGTGAAAAAGCTCCCCGGCGTCAAAGAGGCTCTGGTGGGCATGGGCACAGACCTGAATCGTGAGATCGCGGAAAAGATCGGCCTGGCCGGCGAGGGCTTCGACTCCGTCACCGCCAACGACTTCTTTGTGGCTGCGGAGTGCGACAGCGAAGCGGATTTCCAGGCTGTGGTCGCCAAGGTGGACGAGTTGCTCAACAAAAAGGCGGAAAGCAAGGCGGCCGCCTATACCCCTCCCACCCTGGAGGGCGCATTGAAAATTGATCCCAATATCAACATGGCGGTCATCTCGGTTCCCGGCAAATACGCCTATGAGGTGGCTCAGAACTGTCTGGAGCACGACATCAACGTCATGCTCTTCAGCGATAACGTAACTCTGGAGGAGGAAAAGGCGCTGAAGGAATACGCCGCTTCCAAGGAGCTGCTGGTCATGGGACCGGACTGCGGCACTGCCATCGTCAACAACACGCCCCTGGCCTTCGCCAACGTGGTGCGCAGCGGCGACATCGGCATGGTGTGCGCCTCGGGCACCGGCGCACAGGAGGTCTCCAATCTGATCGACCAGCTGGGCGGCGGTATCTCCCAGCTGCTGGGCACCGGCGGTCGTGATCTGAAGCTGGACATCGGCGGCATCATGATGCGCCTGGGATTAGATGCCCTGATCCACGATCCCAAGACCAAGGTCCTTACCCTGGTCTCCAAGCCCCCCGCCGCTGAGATCGCCGCCCAGATCCTGGATCAGGCGGCCGCCGGCGGCAAGCCAACGGTGGTCTGCTTCATCGGCGGCGACCCCACCGAAATCGAGAAGCGGGGCCTCTACGCCGCCGTCTCTCTGGAGGACGCCGCCCACAAGGCCGTGGCCCTCTCCCGGGGCGAGACGCCGGAGGATTTCACCGGCTTTGCCATGGGACAGCAGCAGGCGGAGGAACTGGCTTCCGCCGAGGCCGCCCGGATGCTTCCCGGCCAGAAATATGTCCGTGGTCTGTACACCGGAGGCACCCTCTGCGACGAGGCCATGAAGCTGATGATCGGCAAGCTGGGCCACATCTGGTCCAACATTCCCCTGCATCCGGAAGACCTGCTGGAGAATGCCCGCAACGGCAGCAGCAAGGAGCACACCTTCCTGGATTTCGGCGACGACGAGTTTACCGTGGGCCGTCCCCACCCCATGATCGACCCCTCTCTGCGGGCCGAGCGGGTGATCACCGAAGCGGCCGACCCCGGTGTGGCAGTCGTGCTGGTGGACTGCGTGATCGGCTACGGTTCCCACGAGGATCCGGCCCAGGATCTGTCCCAGGCCATCCGTACCGCCAAAGAGCTGGCCGCCAAGGAGGGCCGTTACCTGGCGGTGGTGGCCTCCGTATGCGGCACCGAGGGCGATCCCCAGAGCCTGTCCGGCTCCCAGATGAAGCTGGCCAATGCAGGGGCGGTGGTGCTGCCTTCCAATGCCCAGGCCACCCGCTTCGCTCAGCTCATTCTGGACCGTCTGTAAGGAGGGGGGAGCAAAATGAGCAAAGTCAACGAATTGTTTGAGAAAAAGTTGTCGGTAGTCAACTTCGGCATTGAATCCTTCTATCAGGATCTGCTCAAGCAGAACAAGCCCGCCATCCATGTGGACTGGAAGCCTGTGGCCGGCGGCGACAAGAAAATCGCCGGCTATCTGCGCAAGCTGCGCAAGCCGCCTCTGGGTGAGGAGATCGCCCAGGCCAATCAGGAGGCCCTTCGCCGCATCCTGGCGGCCCAGCCCACCCTGGTGGGTATGTCCACTGCCGGCGAGGCCATCCCCGGCATGACCCCCACCACCATTCTCCATGCCGGACCTCCCGTCACCTGGGAGCGGATGTGCGGCCCCGTCCGGGGCGCCGTCATGGGCGGTCTGATCTACGAAGGCCTGGCCAAGAATCTGGAGGAGGCGGAGGCCCTGGCCGCCAGCGGCAAGATCACCTTCTCCCCCTGCCACCACCACGACGCGGTGGGCCCCATGGCAGGCGTGGTGACCTACTCCATGCCCGTGTGGCACATGGTAAACAAGGCCTTCGGCAATGACGCCTACTGCACCATGAATGAAGGTCTGGGCAAGGTCCTCCGCTTCGGCGCCTGTGATCAGGAGGTCTTTGACCGCCTCCATCGGATGCGGGACGTCTACTATCCCGTGCTCAAGCAGGCTCTGGAACGCCACGGCGAGATCGACATGAAGGTCATGATCGCCCAGGCCCTCCAGATGGGCGACGAGGCCCACAACCGGAACAAGGCGGGCACCTCCCTCTTCATCCGTGAGATCCTGTCCGATCTGTTGGACACCGACTTCTCCATGGAGCAGAAGCAGGCGGCCCTCTCCTTCCTCAACAACAACGACCACACCTTCCTCAACCTGTCCATGCCGGTGTGCAAATGCACCATGGACCCCATTTTCGATATTCCCCACTGCACCGTGGTGGCTACCATGTGCCGCAACGGCACCGATTTCGGCATCCGTATTGCCGGTCTGGGGAAGGACGCCTGGTTCACCGCCCCCGCCGAAATCGTCAAGGGCCTCTACTTCCCCGGCTTTGATGAGGCCGACGCCAATCCCGACCTGGGCGACAGCTGCATCACGGAGACCACCGGCATCGGCGGCTTCTGTATGGCGGCCGCACCGGCCATCGTCCAGTTCGTGGGCGGGCAGGTCCAGGACGCCATCAACTACTCCACCCAGATGTACGAGATCACGGTGGGAGAGAGCAACACCTACAAGATCCCCGCGCTGGACTTCCGGGGCGGCGCGGTGGGTATCGACCTGCTGAAGGTGGTGGAGACCGGCATCCGGCCCATCATCAATACCGGTATCGCCCACAAGGATTACGGCGTAGGCCAGGTGGGCGCCGGACTGGTCCATCCCCCGGAGGAGTGCTTCCGTAAGGCGATCGAAGCCTGTGCGCAGGCTTGGACCTGAAGAAGAAAAAACCGCAATCAACTGCAGACAGGAGGTATTCACATGAGTAAGTGGTCTGACATCAAGATGTACGAGTTGTCCATCCCCATCGGCGTCAACACGCCCCCCTGGCCCACCTATGAACCGCTGCAGATGAAGTTCTTCAAGCGTCTGGCCCCCAACGGCGCCAACGGTCAGCTGATGACCCACTCCAACCACGTGGGCACCCACCTGGACGGACCGCTGCACTTTGATACCGCCGGCCGCGACATGGCCTCGCTGGAGCTGACCAAGCTGTGCGCCCCCGGCGTCGTGGTGGACCTGTCCGATCAGAAGGAAGACTTCGGCATCTACACCCCCGAAGACATCGAGAAGCGTGTGGAAGTCAAGGAAGGCGATATCCTCATCATCAACACCGGCTATCACATCTACGGCTGGGACTCCCCCACCGCTGACGAGCGCCGGTACATGCTCCGTCACCCCGGTCCCTCTCTGGACTTCGTGAAGTGGGTGCGCGAGAAGAAGATCAAATGGATCGGCGTGGACTGCGGCTCCGCCGACCACCCCATGAACACCAAGATCCGTGAGTGGGAGCCCATGGAGGCCCAGAAGTGCGACAAGATCTTCCAGGAGAAGTACGGCAAGTCCCTCAACGAGATCTATCCCTGGCCCGATCACTATCAGGCCATGCACATCGAGCTGTTCTGCCAGCCCTACGAGGCCATTCACGCCGAGTGCCTGGGCGGCGATATCGACAAGCTGTCCAACAAGCGTGTCGTCATCGGCTGCTTCCCCTGGAAGCTGGTGGGCGGCGAAAGCTGTATCTCCCGCATCATTGCGTTTGACGGCTTCGAAGACGTATAATCGCCCGAATCGCGGGCAGTTCCTTCCCCCCGCTGGAACTGCCCGCCCTTGCCCTGTCCGCGGGAAGGGAGGCGTGAGGAATGCCCCAGCAACTGTACGCTTATGGGGGTATGATCCTGGTCATCGCGGTCATCACCCTGCTTTATTATTGGAAAAGCACACCGGCCCGACAGGCCGCAGACCGGTTCGGTCTGCTGTTTCTGGAGGCCCGGGATTATGCTATGAACGGCTGGAGGTCCACGCCGGAATATGACGAACGGCCTGACGGGGGCATCTGCCTGCGCCCTGCGGCGGAGCAGCCTCAGCCGGCCCGGAACGCCATGGAACGGGGACGCGATCCCACCTTTGCCCGGTACGACAAGGAGCTGGAGTCCGCGCTGAGGGATCTGTTCCAGGCCTTGGGCTCCAGCGGCGCTCTCAAACGGCGCTACTACGATTATTACAACAACGTCTATCTGCTCCATAAAAACTTTTCCAACATCTGTTTCCAGCCTGAGCCGGTCTGTCTGAGCCGGGATGAGTGGGACGATCTGGCCACCTACACCGGCGACCGCGGCAGGATTATTCAGATCCTGGCCCAGCGGCTCTCCGACAAGGCCCGGCGGCAGTTGCTGGAGCAACGTACCAACAGCGGCACTTTGCCCTGTGAGAAGGAGGGGATCGGATGAAAGCATTTGAGTATTTCGCACCCGCCAGTCTGGAGGAGGCCTTTGATCTGCTGGACCGGTTTGGCCCGGAGGGCAAGCTCTTCAACGGCGGAACGGATGTGGTGATCCAGCTGAGAGACCACCTGATCGCCCCTAAGGCGGTCATCGATATCAAGCGCATCCCCGGCCTGAAAACCCTTACCTATGATCCCCAGGGCGGCCTGACCATCGGTGCCTGCATGACCATGAACGAGATTGGAAACGATCCCCAGGTCATTGCACATTATCCCACCCTGGCCAAGGCGGCCCTGAGCGTAGGTTCCAAGCAGGTGCGCAATCGAGCCACCTGCATCGGCAATATTGTCAACGCATCTCCCCTGGCAGATACCTCCACCCCCCTGCTGGCCCACAACGCAGTGGTCATTGCCCGCAGCCGGGAGGGAGAGCGTTCCATCCCCCTGGAAGAATTTTTTGTCTTTGTACGGAAAACCAGCCTGAAGCCCGGCGAGATCGTCACTGCCATTCAGGTTCCCCCCGCACCCGGAAGCCGCGGAGAGTTCACCAAGATCTCCCGCCGGCGGGAAGTGGACCTGTCCACCATCTGCGCCACCATTTTGAAGGCAGAGGATGGCTGGCGGGTGGCCTATGGTTCTGTGGCTCCCACCCCCATCCGGCTGAAAAAGACCGAGGCTCTGCTGAACGAAGGGCCCCTGACCGACGCGGTCATCGAAGAAGCCGTGGAGCTGGCCCGCTCGGAAGTCTCTCCCATTGACGACGTGCGCGCCACCAAAGCCTACCGGCTGGAGGTCGTGGGCGTGGTACTGGCCCGGAGCCTGCGGGCCCTGATGTAAGGAGGGACGGGGCATGAAATACCGAGTCAATTTCTTTGTCAACGAGGAGCCGGTGGAGCTCTACGTAGACGCTAACAAAACCATGCTGCGGGTCCTCCGGGAGGAACTGGCCCTCACCGGCACCAAGGAAGGCTGCGGCGCCGGCGAGTGCGGCGCCTGTACCGTTATCGTGGACGGCAAACCTATCAACGCCTGTCTGGTGCTGGCCCCCGAGCTGGACGGCATGCACATCACCACCGTGGAGGGACTGGCAAAGGACGGACAGCTCACCAATGTGCAGCAGGCCTTTGTGGACCTGGCCGCGCTCCAGTGCGGCTTCTGCACCCCCGGTTTCATCATGTCCGCCACCGCCCTTCTGCAGGAAAATCCCTCTCCCTCCCGGGATGAGATCGTGGACGCCATCAGCGGCAACCTGTGCCGCTGTACCGGATATGCCCGGATCATCGAAGCCATTGAACTGGCTGCCAGGAAAGGAGGCGGACAGACATGAAGTCGGTGGGCGTCTCTTACCAGCGGGTAGATGCCATCAAAAAAGTGACCGGTCAGGCCACCTATGTGGATGACATCATCATGCCCAGAATGCTCTATGCCCAGGTCAAGCGCTCCCCTTATCCCCATGCAAAAATCCTGAAAATCGACATCTCCAAGGCCCAGGCCCTGCCCGGCGTGCGCAGCGTCATCACCGGCGATGAGTACACCAAGCGCTGCGGCCTCTACCTGGAGGATAAGAACTTCCTGGCCGTCGGTACCGCCAAGTATCGGGGCGAGGCGGTGGCTGCCGTGGCCGCTGAGACCCCTGAGATTGCTGACGAGGCCGTCTCTCTCATCGAAGTGGAGTATGAGGAACTGCCCGCGGTGCTCAACGCTCTGGAGGGCATGAAGCCCGACGCTCCGCTGATCCACCCGGACCTGCACACCTACAAGGTGGCCCCCATCTTCCATCCAAAGCCCCATACCAACATCTCCCACCACTATAAACTGCGCAAGGGCGACGTGGACGCCGCCTTCGCCCAGTGCGATGTAGTCACCGAAAACTCCTACTACATCCCCCATGTACAGCACGTTCCTCTGGAACCCCACTGCGCCGTGGCCCAGTACGAGCTGGACGGCAAGATCACTGTCTGGGGCTCCATCCAGTCTCCCTATGCGGTGCGTCAGGCTCTGTCCACCGCCTTTGACATCCCGCTGAACAAACTGCGGGTCATCTCCCCCTACGTGGGCGGCGGCTTCGGCGCCAAGGCGGGCACCACCCTGGAAGGTATCATCATCCCCCTGGCTAAACGCAATCCTGGCCGTCCGGTGAAGCTGTGCTACAGCCGAGAGGACGAGTTTGAGAACTCCTATGTGCGCCAGGGTCTCCACGCCAAGATCAAGACGGGCATCAACAAGGATGGCAAGATCATGGCCGTCAAGACCGAGTTCGTGTGGGACGGCGGCGCCTACACCGAGTACGGCGTCAACATCACCAAGGCCGGCGGCTGGGCCTCTGCCGGACCCTACGACATCCCCAATGTGTGGACCGACAGCTACTGCGTCTATACCAACCATCCCGTGGGCGGTCCCTACCGCGGCTTCGGTATGTGTGAGATCCACTTTGCCATCGAGCAGAACATCGACGAGGTGGCCGAGGCCATCGGCATGGATCCCATGGATGTCCGCCGCATCAACGGCCTGCGGGTGGGCGGCGTCACCGGCACCGGCGAGGTGATGGAGGTCTCCGGCTTCCATGACTGTCTGGAGCAGGTGGTCAAGGACATCGAGTACGACAAGCCCGCCGTGGACGTTTCTCCCACCATCAAACGCGGCAAGGGCATTGCAGCAGGATGGAAGTCTCCCTCCCAGCCCACCAACGCCGGCAGCTCCGCCATTATCCGCATGAATGAGGACGGCACCTATATCCTTATGACCAGCGGACAGGAGATCGGCCAGGGCTCGGAGACCGCGCTGATCCAGATCGCCGCGGAGACCCTGGATGTGGACCCCGATCTGATCTCCTGCCGGTTTGGCGACACCGACCATACCCCCTACGAGTGGCAGACCGTGGCCAGCCGTACCACCTACTGCGCAGGCAACGCCATCAAGCTGGCCTGCGAGGACCTGAAGAACAAGATCCTGGACATGGCCCAGATCAAGCTGGGCGCCTGGAAGCGGGATCTGGAAATCAAGGACGGCTATGTGGTCCATAAGATATACCCGGACCGGAAGGTACCTCTCAGCGAGTTTGCTCTGGGCCTGGCCTTCCCCGACGGCTCCGGTGTAGGCGGCCCGGCCATCGGCGTTGGTACCTTTACCCTGGAAAACAACCTGAATGTGGACCACGAGACCGGTATGGGCTCCCATCCCGCCGCCTTCTGGACCATCGGCTTCAACGGCGCCGAGGTGGAGGTGGATACCGAGACCGGCCGCATCAAGGTCCTGAAGATGTGCTCCTGCTTTGACGCCGGCAAGGTCATCAATCCTCTGACCTATACCTGCCAGGCGGAGGGCGCCATGGTGCAGTCTCTGGGCACCGCCCTCTTTGAGGAGCTGAAGCTGAAGGACGGCAAGATCCTCAACAAGAGCTTTGTAGACTATAAGATCCCCACAGCGGACGACGCCCCCGAGCTGATCGTCAAGTACGTGGAGCATGCTGAACCCACCGGCCCCTACGGTGCCAGAGGCGTGGGCGAGCCTCTGATGGTCCCCGGCGCCCCCGCCATCGCCAACGCAGTTTATGACGCCATCGGCGTTCGTTTCTCCCGCATGCCCATCACGCCGGACGACGTCCTTCGGGCCCTGCGGGAAAAGAGGGAGAGAGAAGCAACCTGACATTTCGGACCGCCGGTCCGCAGAGAGAGGGGGAAAAGGGCGGACCGGAACTTGACAGCGTGCAGAAAGAGAGTATTATAATCGTTGGAGGGAGGTAATCCAATGGCCAGAAAGATCGACACCAGCCAAGGCATTTACAATGCCCCCGAACAGCTGGGATGGCCCAGAACACTGGTTCTCGGCTTCCAGCACATGTTCGCCATGTTCGGCGCCACTGTCCTGGTCCCCATCCTCACCGGCCTCAGCATCTCCACGACCCTGCTCTGCGCGGGCGTGGGCACCCTGCTCTTCCACCTGATCACCAAGGGCAAGGTCCCCGCGTTCTTAGGATCTTCCTTCGCGTTCCTGGGCGGCTTCGCGGTCGTCGCGCCCCTGCTGGAGGACGGCTCTCCCAATAAGGAGATGCTGCCCTACGCCTGCGGCGGCATCGTCATCGCCGGTCTGCTCTACCTGGTCCTCTCCGGTCTGATCACCGTGTTCGGCATCAAGAAGGTCATGCGCCTGTTCCCGCCGGTGGTGACCGGCCCCATCATCATCCTCATCGGCCTGATCCTGTCCCCTTCGGCCATCACCAACGTGCAGAGCTGCTGGTGGCTGGGCGTCATCACCATGGCCATCATCGTGGGCTGTGCCGTGTTCGGCCGGGGCATGATCGGCATCATCCCCATCCTGCTGGGCGTGGTGGGCGGCTATGTCATCGGCGCCATCACGGGCCAGGTAAGCTTCACCCTGCCGGATGCCGTGGTGGCTATCCCCGACTTCACCCTGGCCAAGTTTGAGATCGGCGCCATCCTGACCATGGCTCCCATTGCCCTGGCCACCATGATGGAGCATGTGGGCGATATCTCCGCCATCAGCGCCACCTGCAAAAAGAACTTTATCGCCAACCCCGGCCTGAACCGCACCCTGCTGGGCGACGGTCTGGCCACCTCGCTGGCCGGTCTGGTGGGCGGCCCTGCCAACACCACCTACGGCGAGAACACCGGCGTGCTTGCCCTGTCCAAGGTCTATGACCCCCTGGTCATCCGCATCGCGGCCATCCTGGCGGTCATCATGTCCTTCATTCCCTTCCTGGAGACTATCATTGCCGCTATGCCTTCCGCCGTTATCGGCGGCGCGTCCTTCATCCTCTATGGCATGATTTCCGCAATCGGCGTGCGCAATATGGTAGAAAACCAGGTAGACCTGACCAAGCAGCGCAACCTGATGATCGCCGCTATCATCCTGGTCTCCGGCCTGGGCATCAACTCCATCGGCGGCCTGCAGCTGGGCCCCTATGTCAACCTGTCCGGTCTGGCCTGCGCCGCTATCTTCGGTATCATCCTCAACGCTATCCTGCCCGGCAAGGACTTCGAGTTCGATATGAGTGATCTGGCAGATCAGGACTCTTCCATCACCATCATGAACAACGAAGAATAAGCTATGGGCTGACGCCCTGACTGCTTCTCCCCCTCTGACGCCCCCCGGCTGTGGCCGGGGGGCAATTTTTATGAAACCAATTTCCCCTTTTCGGTGTTAAGATAGGTGAAAGCGCTTTCGCTCTGGAGGTGAGTGGATGGAGGAAATGGAGCTGATCCGGCGCATGAAACGGAGGGATCCCAAAGCCCTGGAGGCTTTGATGGACCGGGATATGACCTTTGCCTGTGGGGTGGCCTCCTCCATTCTGCGGGACGCCCCCAGGGATGTGGAGGAAATCGTATCCGACTCCTTCCTGGCTCTGTGGGACAATTCCCACAAGCTGGTGCCCGGCAAGGTGCGGGGCTATCTGAGCACCATCGTCCGCAACCGAGCCAAAAACCGCCTGCGGGAGCTGGGACGGGAGCTGCCCCTGGAGGAGGACCTTCTGGATCTGGAGCCCTCAGCCGCACCAGGCCCCGCCGAATCCCTGGAGCAGGCGGAACGTCAGGCCCTGATGGCCCAGCTGCTGGATGCTCTCTCCTGCCAGGACCGGGCCATTTTTTTGCGCCACTATTATTACGGCCAAACGGTGGCCGAGATCAGCGCCGCCCTGGCTGTCAATCCCTCCACCGTGAAAGTGCGTCTCCACCGGGGACGCAAGAAGCTGAAGGAACTGCTGCTGAAAAGGGGGTATCTCTGTGAAAACGCGGATTTCTGACCTGCTGGACGGTTGGGGGGATCACTCGGTGGAACTCTCTCCCGGGCCGGAGGTGTCCCCGGAAAGGATACGGGAACGCACCATGAAACTACTGCATACCAAACCCAAACGCCGGCTCCTGCCCCGGCTGGCGGCCTGTGCCGCCGTGGCTGCGGCTCTCACCATCTCCGCCGTGGCTGCCTATCAGATCTGGGGCCCTGGCAGCCTATTCGACTCCTTTTTTACCATTGAAAACGGCGCTCTGGACGAGGGGCAGAAGGCTCTGCTGGACGAGATGGGTACCACCGATCTGGAACCCTCCGTCAGCAATGGCATTACCATTACACCGTTGGCCTCGGTGGCCGATGAGTACAGCTGCTACCTCCGTCTGCGGGTGGAGGCCCCGGAGGGTACCGTCCTGCCCGATATGGATACCCAGGAGGATCATGTGTTCCGGGATGTGGACCTGCGGGATACCGCTACCGAGGAAAGGCTGGACTGGGGGATGCAGAAAGCGCGCTTCCTGCCCGACAGCACCCCTGGAGACAATGTGGTGGAACTGGTCTTTATGCTCTATGGCCGTCCGGGCGGTGCAAACTGGAACGACGGTGTATCCAAGACCCTGTATCTGACCGATCTGGTACTCTCCCCTCGGGAGAACACCTCCGGAGATGAGTCCATGGTTCTGGAGGGCACGTGGAGTTTTTCCATGGATCACCTCTACCAGAGCAAAAGCCTGGAGGTGGACCCCGCCGGGGCCGTCCGTCTGGACGCTGAGACCCAGACCGCGGTCACGATGGAGTCGCTGACGCTCTCTCCGCTGTCCGTCAGCTTTATCCTCTCCTACCCTTCAGACGCGGGCCCCTTTGTCCACTATGAATTGACCTTCGTCTGCAAGGATGGCTCTGCCGTCACCATCAACGGGGCAAACGGATATGGCGATCCAGGCCCGGATGGACCGGGAGGCCGGGATTATTTCTACGGCGTCTCTGCCTTTGATATCCCGATCCCGCTGGAGCGGATCGACCACATCCAGTTCGGGGACTGTTCCATTTTCCTGCCGGAAACAACTCAATAGGTAAAAAGGTCCCAGGCCGTTGGCCCAATACTATTAAGTTAGGACCTGCCAAGGGGCAAATCTTCGGATTTGCCCCTTAACTCTTTTTTTCGGGCGGCAAGAAGCGTAAAGTTAAACCTTGAACTTTCTTGCAAATTATTCATAAAATGTTCGTAAAAAGTACATAATAAGTTCACAGGTGTATACCATTATAAAATTGGCAAATGGCCTTGGTAGCCCACATAGCCCACAAACTTATTGGATTTGTAAGAGAGACAACACAGTTTTTGAATTAGATGTTTTGAATAGCTAAATGTAGACAGAATTTTCTTTCAAAGTGACAGATTGCTATCATATTTGACCGATACGCACTGCACGCAATAACGGTTTAGCCCCGCCGGAGGGCTGCCGTTAGGCGTGCAGTTTTTTATTTTCCGGCGAGCTGACGCAGGCGCTCTGGACGGTGGAGCATCGCAAGCCGACAGCTTGAACACAGACAGCCGTCAGATAAAGGAGCATCAATTATGAAGATGAAGATATTTGTTGTTAAATTTTTAATTAAGCACGGCCTTCTTCCAGAGGAAGAACTGAAGGTCGAGATTCCTGTCCCCGCTACGGAGACTTCTGGCAATGTAAAGCTGAACGCAATGATGCTTGTCGGGTTTGTCCTTGCCGTACTGACCCAGGCTCTTAGCGATAACAGGGGTGGCGTTGTGTGTCACATGGCCACTTCCGTTTCCGTTACGGTAAGTTGTGACGGCCTATCTCGCAAGGTGTATGAGAGTAGTAGCCTCATCCCTTGCAATGGTCGTGAGCATCACCTCTGGCTGCTGAACATACGCAAGAGCATCCATAGGCCGTTAGAGACATTCCTGGTGAATGCCGCCCTGCATGACCAAGTGGTGGCCGACCATGAGCACGGATGACATACTAGCCGCCCTGGACAGCACAATCGCCGACACAGCCGCTGAGAACAGCGGGGACCGGGAATTTTCCCGGTCCCGCCGTCTCACACTCCCGGTCATGCTTCGTCTGCTCATCGGAGCCGAGGGCGGGTCCTTGGCCTCCGTCCTACGGGCCGCAGGCATCGAAGTGACCCCCGCCGCGCTGTCCATGCGTCGCGGCCAGATAGACCCCGAGGTCTTCCAGGAGGTATTCGACCGATTTAACGCCGCTTGCACCGACACAGCCACCTTCCGGGGCTACAAGGTACTGGCCTGCGACGGCACCGCCGTCAACAAGCCCCGCAACCCCGACGAACCCAGCTTCGTGACCCACGGAGGCACGCCGGAGGGATACAACCAGCTCCACCTAAGCCCCCTATACAATCTTTTGGACCGCACATTCACCGACGCGGTCATCCAGCCCGCTCCCCAAAAGGACGAAATAGGCGCGTTGGTGGAGATGGTGCAGCGGAATAATTTTGATCAGAAAACGGTCCTAATTATGGATAGAGGGTATGAAAGTTATAATTTGATGGCACATTGCATCGAAAAACCGAACTTGGACTTTGTGCTGCGGGTCAAGCAGAACCACTCCGCTATGCGGGAGATTGCCCGCCTGCCCATGTTCGAGTTGGACTGTGACATCGCGTTCACTGTCTCCACCACGCAGACAAACGAGGACAAGGCGCGGGGGTACATCCATCTGCACGTGCCGAAGAAGAGCAAGCCCGGTTCCAAGACCAGCCGCACCCGTTGGGACCATCCCAGCCCCTACTCCATGCGGTTAAGGATATGCCGTTTTCAACTCGACGATGGGGCGGGGACCTTCGAGACGATAGCCACCAGCCTGCCCCGGTCCTTCACGCTTCAAGATATCAAGGAGCTGTACCATATGCGCTGGGGCATCGAAACAAGCTTTCGTGATTTAAAGTATAGCATCGGCCTGGTCAACCTCCACGGCAAGTCAGACGCCTATGCCACCCAGGAGATATGGGCCGCGCTGACCGCGTTCAACGCCAGCAGCCGCATTGTCCGCGAGGTGGTGGTTCGGCAGCCGCCGGGGAGCGCCTACGCCTACCGGGTGAATTTCAAACAGGCGGTGGCCATTGTAAAAGAGGCTATCCGCAATCCGAGCGGGGACTACTCCGACCTAGAACGCCAAATCGGCAGAAACCTGGTGGCCGTCCAGCCGGGGCGGCATGACCAGCGCAACCTGCGGGCCAAGGGCTGGGTAGGCTTTTTGTACCGCGTGGCGGCATAATGCACAAAAGAGACAGGGGGTGCGGTTTTTGGACCGCACCCCCTGCTGGCATTTATTTTTGAAAAGGCCGAAATTAGAGGTCCAAACCGGGGATTTTCAAAAAATAAATGCCAACCCCACAGCGGGGTGGGCGGGGGCTCGGCCAGACAGCGGACGCCGTGAAAAAATCTCAACTAGTCCGCCCCATGCCCTAAAAATTCGTTCAAATCTTGAAAATGCCCGAGAATGACGCTGTTGCGTTCCTCTCTACTAGTCCCCGGAACGGGCCAAAAATTCGGTTCCTTGGTTTTCGGGAAAACCACCGCCGTCATTTTCACAAGAGGAACAGTGTCGTTAAGATAGCAAAAACCGAAACTCTCAACTAGTCACCGCAATGCCTAAAAAATTGCCGCAGAACGAAAGAAACGCAATAGCCGCTTGCTCCATCTGGAAAAATCAACTAGTCTGTGGTATGCTAAAGAAAATCAGAAAATCATCCGCAGGAGGACACACGCCATGACAGATGCACAACAGCGGAGTGCCGCGAAACAGTTTGCCGCCGACTGGGCTGGCAAGGGCTACGAGAAGGGACACAGCCAGACCTTTTGGCTTGCCCTGCTTTCCAAAGTCTATGGCGTGGCCGAGCCGGACAAGTTCATCACCTTCGAGGACCAAATCATGCTGGACCACACCAGCTTCATCGACGGCTTCATTCCGTCCACCCATGTCCTGATTGAGCAAAAGGGCATCGGCAAGGACCTGAACAAGCCCATCAAGCAGTCCGACGGTTCCCTGCTGACACCGTTCCAGCAGGCCAAACGCTATGCCGCCGAGTTGCCCTACTCCCAGCGCCCACGCTGGATTGTGACCTGCAACTTTGCCGAGTTCCATGTCTACGATATGGAGCGGCCCACGGGCGAGGCTGAGGTCATCAAGCTGGCCGATTTGGAAAAGGAATACTACCGCTTACAGTTCCTGGTGGACACCGGGGACGAGAATGTGCGAAAGGAAATGGAGATTTCCCTGCAAGCAGGTGAACTGGTGGGCGTTCTCTATGACGCGCTTTTGAAGCAGTACAAGGACCCTGGCGACCAGGAAACGCTGAAAAGTCTGAATATGCTGTGCGTCCGTCTGGTGTTCTGCCTGTATGCCGAGGACGCGGGCATCTTCGGCGGGCATGGTATGTTCCACAACTACTTGCAGGCGCACCAGAGCGAGGCCCGCCGCGCCCTTATCGACCTGTTCAAGGTGCTGGATACCAAGCCGGAGGACCGGGACCCGTACATGGACGACGACCTCGCCGCGTTCCCCTATGTCAACGGCGGTCTGTTCGCCAATGAGAGCATCATCATTCCCCGGCTGGATGAGGCCATCGTGGATCTGATCCTGAACCGGGCCAGCGCAGACTTCGACTGGTCCGCAATCTCGCCCACTATCTTCGGCGCTGTCTTTGAAAGCACCTTGAACCCGGAGACCCGGCGCGCCGGCGGGATGCACTACACCAGTATTGAGAACATCCACAAGGTCATTGACCCGCTGTTCCTGGACGGACTGAAAGAGGAACTAGAAACCATCAAGGAAATCACCGTAGACCGTACACGGGACGCAAAGCTGCGGAGCTTCCAGATGCGGCTTGCAGGCTTGACCTTCCTCGACCCCGCCTGCGGCTCCGGCAACTTCCTGACGGAGACCTATATCTCCCTGCGGCGGCTGGAAAACGAGGTGTTGTTCCTGTTACAGCGCGGCCAAATCGCCTTTGGCGACGGCGGCGCGTTCAATCCCATCCAAGTGTCCATCGGCCAGTTCTACGGCATCGAAATAAACGACTTCGCCGTGACCGTTGCCAAGACCGCCCTGTGGATTGCGGAAAGCCAGATGATGAAGGAGACCGAGGACATCGTGCATATGTCCCTGGACTTCCTGCCGCTGAAATCCTACGCCAACATCGCAGAAGGCAACGCCCTGCGGCTGGATTGGGAGGGTATCGTGTCCAAGTATGAGTTGGACTACATCATGGGCAACCCGCCGTTTGTAGGCTACTCCCTGCAAAGCAAGGAGCAGAAGGACGATATTCTCTCCATCTATGTAGACGAAAAGGGCAAGCCCTACAAGACCTCCGGAAAAATTGACTATGTTTCCGGTTGGTATTTCAAGGCCGCCCAGTTGATGCAGAATACTGCCATTCGGACAGCCTTTGTGTCCACCAACTCCATCACCCAAGGCGAACAGGTAGCGGGCGTCTGGAAACCGTTGTATGACCGTTTTGGTATCCATATCGACTTTGCACACCGTACTTTCCGCTGGGATAGCGAGGCCAGCTTAAAAGCCCATGTGCATTGCGTAATTGTTGGCTTTAGTATTGCGGAGAATCAGCAGAAAAAGCGGCTCTATACATCCGAGCGAATGCAGATTGTAGAGAATATCAATGCGTATCTTCTCGATGCACCGCTTGTATTTGTTGAAAGCCGGAACCGCGTAATTGCAGATGTTCCCAAAATGGTTTATGGCAACAAGCCAGTTGACGGCGGCAATTTGATTATTGAAGCGAGCGAATACGACGACTTTATTAAACGCGAACCGTTAGCGCAAAAATACATCAAACGGCTGGTTGGGGCAAGGGAATTTATCAACGGTGAACTTCGCTGGTGTCTATGGCTTGTTGGCGTATCTCCCGCAGAATTGCGGCATATGCCCGCAGTCATGGAACGAATTGAGAAGGTAAAGAAAATGCGGGAAAATAGCCCGGATGAAGGGGCGAGGAAGTTGGCGCTGACACCTGCACAATTCCGTGAAACAAATAATCCTCCATCTGCTATTGTTGTTCCTTGTCACTCAAGTCAAAATCGCAGATATGTTCCGATGGACTTTATCGATGATTCCATTGTTGTAACAAATGCGGTTCTATTTATTCCGGCTGCATCTATTTACCACTTTGGTATTCTGACCTCCAATGTTCATATGGCCTGGATGCGGGCGGTCTGTGGCCGTCTAAAGAGTGACTACCGCTATTCCAAGGATGTTGTCTACAACAACTTCCCATGGCCGACGCCCACGGACGAACAGAAGGCCAAAATCGAGCAGACCGCCCAGGCCATTCTGGATGCCCGCGCCCTATACCCGGATTGCAGTCTGGCCGACCTCTACGACGAGGTAGCCATGCCCCCGGAACTCCGCAAGGCTCACCAGCAAAACGACCGCGCCGTCATGCAAGCCTACGGCTTCGACATCAAGACCACCACCGAAACCACCTGCGTGGCTGACCTCATGCGGATGTATCAAGCATTGACCGAAAGGAGCAAATGATGAAACAGTTTATTTACCTTGATACGGATATTGTGAATTCCATTATTGCTCAAAAAGAAAAGGGTCTCGTTCTTGAAATGGCAAGTGAGCAAGAGGACACTTCGGGCGACAACAAAGCTAAATCTGGAAGTGTCACGCTTGATGGTTCGGTCGGTGGCGGTATCTGGAAATTTGCGCAAGCCCAGGCTGAGCTAAGCGGCACGGGAGAATTAACGCTTAATAGCCATTCTCAAACCGTTCTTAAAGAAATCGCGACAAAAACTTTACATGATGCGGCATTTGATATTGCTTATAAGCAAATCAAAACAGAACGCGATACAGACCCAACCAACGCAGATTTGGGTTCCTTTGTCGAACTGACGCAAACCTTTGATTTTGTTGACTTGGAATATATTGAAAACCTTTTTTCGGACAAAAACAGTTTTTTAGCCTTCATGAAGAAATCCGAAAGGGAAAAAATCGAAGCTCGAGCGGCGCAAGAAATCTCTGAGCACCTCAATCGAGAGCAACAGCGAAAAAACGGGAACGAACTCAAAAACAGAGTAAAAGAACTCGTTGAAGCAAACAACAGGCAGTATGAGAACATTTCTGATATTGTAAAAGCCATGCGACAGATAGTTCCATACACTCGTATGCTGGTATCTCCCGATGGCTATTTAATTCCTCTGGAGGATAAATATTTCCGAGACAACCCGCAGACTATGGGATTCAAACATGGCGGATATGTTACCTGCGTAGGCTATGTTACCAACGTAATTGGAGAGACCAGCACTCCGGACTCGGACAACATTTTCGCTCAATTGCAATTTATGGTAAATCAAGTTTTGGTTTCGATTTTGCCGACAAGAGAGAAAGATTTGTTCGTTATTCACCCGATAGCGATTTATTATGGGGAATGACGCTTACAGTAAAAAAGGCCCCACCCACCTGTTTCAAGAAACAGGTGGGTGGGGCCTTTTTTATAATAGGATTTTTCTTATCTTAATTGTATTGGCCGTTGGCCTGGGACCTTTTTCTGCTTATTTCACCACGATATCCACATAGGCGGAGGTGGTGGCATCCAGCACCGCCATATAGCCGCACCGGAATTCCAACCAGTCCCCCACCTGCACCCGCCCGGCGCAGTCCTCCACGTCCACGATCAGGTGGTCGGAGCTGGCCCCGATCATCTCCGCCCCCGGCAGCACGGGGGTCAGAGCGGCCCAGGCCACATCCTGCTTGCCGGCGGCGCAGATGGCCCGCAGGCGCACGCCACGGTCCGGGTACTCCGGGGTGTCCCCCTTGCCGTCCCGGCCCAGCTCCCCGATGGGCACCGAGGGCTTGCGCCGCAGCTCCACCACCTGGACCTTGAACCGGAAGGCATCCTGATGGAGGCCCTCCAAAAACCGGTTGCCGGTGGTGTCCTCGCCGTAGAGCACCGCCTCTCCCATCCGCAGCTGGTTGACTCCGACGGGCATGACCCCCTCCTCCAGCAGCCTGAGGGCGCAGGTACCGCCCGCCGACACCACCGAGATGGAAAAGCCGTAGGTTTCATTGAGATAGTCCCGCAGCTCCACCAGGATGGCGGTATTATCCACCGAGGGCAGCACGCTGCCGTAGCACCCCACATTGGTGCCCAGGCCCACCAGTTCCACCCCGGCGCACCCCTTGATCTGGGGGGCGATTTCATCCAGCTGCTCCCGGCCGAACACCCCCTCCCGCAGGTCGCCCACGTCGATCATCAGGATGATGGGGTGGACCTTGCCCTGCCGGAGGGCAGCGTCAGACACCGCCCGGATCACCTCGATCTGGCTATGCATGCTCCAGTCCGCCCAGCGGACCACGTCCTCCGCCTCCGGGATGGCGGGGATGCGGATGAGCAGATACTTCAGGCCGGGAATGGTCTCCTTGGCGGCCCTGATATTGCGCAGGCGGCTATCGGCAAAGGAGGTGATTCCCCCCGCCATGGCCGCCCGGATCACCTCGGGCCGGGCGGAAAAGCCCTTGGTGGCAAAGGCCAGCTCCACCCCCCGCCGGGTACAGAAGTCATGGAGTTTTTTGGCGTTTTCCGTCACTTTTTTGGTATCAATCTCCAGGATAGGCGCATACATGACACGTTCCTCCTTTTGATGCTCTTCTGTTTCCATCATACCGGGTATTTGCACCCCTGGCAAGAAAATTTTTCCCACCCCTTGACAAGCGTGTATATCTGTGTTATTACTGTATATGTCAAGTATATACAGAATGACAACGAGGTGCACCATGGATATCATCATCAGCAATTCCGGCGGCGTGCCCATTTATGACCAGATCACCCGGCAGATGAAGGGCCTCATCCTCCGGGGGGAGCTGCGTGAGGGGGAGGCCCTGCCCTCCATGCGGCTGCTGGCCAAGGAGCTGCGCATTTCCGTCATCACCACCAAACGCGCCTATGAAGAGCTGGAGCGGGAGGGGTTCATCACCACGGTGCCAGGCAAGGGGTGCTTTGTGGCTCCCCGAAACCTGGAGCTGGTCCACGAGGAGACCCTCCGCCGGGCAGAGGAGCATCTGTCCCAGGCGGTGGACATCGCCAAGACCGGCGGGATCACCCTGGCCGAACTGACCGAAACCCTCAGCCTTCTGTATGGAGAGGAAAGCTATGAATAACGCATTGGAAGTATCCCATCTCACCAAGGACTACGGCTCCTTCAAGCTGGACGACGTGTCCTTCACCGTGCCCGGCGGCACCATCATGGGGCTCATCGGGGAAAACGGGGCAGGCAAGTCCACCACCATTAAGTGCATCCTGAACCTCATCCATCGGGACGGGGGGACCATCACCGTCTTTGGTCGGGACAACCGGGAGGAAGAGCGGGAGGTAAAGGAACAGATCGGCGTGGTGCTGGACGAGTGCCTGTTCCACGACCTGCTCCAGCCCAGACAGATCGGCAAGATTCTCTCCAGTCTCTACCCCAACTGGGACAACAAGCTTTTCGAGCACTACCGAAAGAAGTTCGGCCTCACCGAAAACAAGACGGTGAAGGAGTTCTCCCGGGGCATGAAGATGAAGCTGGCCATCGCCGCCGCCTTTGCCACCCGGCCCCGGCTGCTCATCTTGGATGAGGCCACCTCCGGCTTGGACCCGGTGGTACGGGACGAGATTCTGGACGAATTCCTGGAGTTCATCCAGGACGAGAACCACGCCATCCTCATCTCCAGTCATATCACCAGCGACCTGGAGAAGGCAGCCGACTACATCACCTACCTGCATAAGGGCAAGGTGGCCCTCACCGGGGCCAAGGATGAGCTGCTGGACACCTACGGCAAGCTGGTATGCAGCCGGGCCGACCTGGAGCAGGTGGAGCCCGCCCTGCTGGTTGGCGTACGCACCAGCCAGTTCGGCTGTGAGGCGCTGGTGAAGGACCGCCATGCCTTCACCCGGCGCTATCCGGCCCTGACGGTGGACCCCGTCACCCTGGAGGATATCATGGTCCTGACCGGAAAGGGGGATGCCCGATGAAGGGTCTTATTTACAAAGATTTTGTGATGCTTCGCAAGCAGCTGACCACTTACCTGGTCTTTCTCATCGTCTACGGCGGCTTCTGCATTGCCGGGGTCTTTCCCACCTCTATCCTGGTGGCCCTGGTGGCAGCGGTGGGCCTCACCGTCCCTCTGTCCTCGGTGGCCACCGACGATGCCACCCACTGGGACCGCTATGCCGTGTCCACCCCCGTCAGCCGCCGGGGCATCGTGGCGGGCAAATATCTGTTCGCCGTCTTGGTCATCCTCTTGGGCGCAGTGGTCACTGCGGTGCTGATGCTCCTCTTCTGGAGCTTTGGCATGGCGGACGCCTCCCTTGAAGAGCTGCTGTCCATGGTGGCTGCTTGTATTTTCCTTACCCTGCTGCTCAATGCCGTCACCCTTCCCTTCCTGCTGAAATACGGAGCGGAGAAGGCCCGCATGATCAGTATGGTGCTCTTTGTGAGCATCTTCGGCGGCTCCATCCTGGTGGGCGGCCTCATCAGCCGGGGACTGGAGCTGCCCCGGTTCCCCGACTGGGTCCTGCTGTCCGGGCCGATCCTGCTGGCGGTGTTCTGTGTGGCAGCCTACCTGGTCTCCTACCTGATTTCCCTGGACATCTACCGCAAAAAAGAATTCTGACCACACAAAAACAGCCCCGGAGCTATGCTCCGGGGCTGTTTTTGTCATTGGATATGCACGTGGTTGTGGATGTGCTCCGAGCAGTAGCAGTAGTAGCCGTTGCACTTGGAGCAGTACCGGAACTCCTCGTCCGGGTAGTCGGTGTCGGTCTTGCCGCAGACCGCACACTTGTGGATATACCCCTTCGTTTGCTGGGCATGCTTGGTAGCCTGCTTGAAATTGACGGTCTGCCGGGAGGTCCGGTGGGCGGTCTGCCGCTTCACCCGGCCCATGGTAGCCATCAGATCATCCCAGAAGAAGATCAGGTAGTTCAGGATGGCCACAATGGGGGCCACCACGCCCACCAGGGCCAGCAGACCCAGTGAGGGAATCTTCGCCAGAGCGAGGATAATATCAAGTGCAAAGAGGGCGGCGTCCGCCCAGGCCAGCCACTTGACCTTGACGGGGATGATGATGAGCAGCACCTGCATGTCCCCGTACAGGGTGGCAAAGGCGAAGAACATGGACAGGTTCACATAGTGCATGGAAATGGTGGCCACCGGGTAGGGCAGCACCAGATAGAGGATAAAGCCCGCGATGATATTGAGCACCAGGCCCAGCAGATAGAATACCGTGAATTTTGTGGTGCCCCACTGCCGCTCCAGAATGGAGCCGATCCAGTAGTAAAAATACAGCGAGATGGCCAGGAGCAGGACCTTGTTGGTGGTAGGCACAAAGACGAAGGTGACCAGCCGCCACACCTCGCCCCGCAGGATATAGTAGGGGACAAAGGACAGGACGGAGGACAGGGAAAAGCCGGGGCTGAACTGGTCCAGCAGCCAAACCAGCGCATTGCCGATGACCACCACCAGCATCAGGTTGGGGATACCGAACCGGGAATGCTTGTAGCAGAACCGGTCCAGCCAGCGTTGTATCACACTCAAAATATTACCTCCCGTGGAACGGCTCAGCCGCCCCATTTTCCATGTGCCCCAGTGTAGCAGGGCCGCGGGGAAAATTCCCAAACAAATTGTAAATTTTACATTCGTTATTTCAGGATCTTGCGGATCTTCTCCTTCATGCCGGGGGTGAGCACCTTGGCCGCCGCACGGTAGGGCAGGGGCGGCGGGGTGAGATACTTCTGCTCCACCTGGTCGAAGGGCATGGCGGCGAAGGCCGCAAAGAAGGCCCCCCGCTTGGCGTTGTGGGTCAGGGGGAAGGCCAGCCGGGGATTGCCGGCCACCGCCTCGGCCAGAGGCCGCTCCGTCTGGCCCATCTGATCCGCCAGGGCGTCAAATACCTTCTGGCCCTTGGCGCTGTTGACCAGCACCAGGGACACCCCCTTCTCCCGGTCGGTGGGCAGGTTCAGCTTGGGGTCCAGCCCCCAGAAGTCGCCCAGAGTCAGATCCGCCGGGCGGCTGGTGCTGGTGTACCGGCACTTGGCACACACCGGCCGCAGGAAGAGCTGCATGCCGAAGCCCCGGCCGAAGGTGGTGCGGTGGAGGGGTGTGGCGGTGGTGCCACCGTCGGCAAAGCGCACTGTCATGTTGGAGTGGGACCAGCTGCCGCGGGTCTTGTCCCGGAAGCGCAGACCGGTGACAGGGGCGCCGTGCTCCGCCCCCAGCTTCTTCAGCCAGGCCTGGAACACCGCGGGAGAGGGCACGCCGTTGCACACCAGGTCGCAGGTCAGCAGATTGCCGTAGTCCCGACCCAGATAGTGCTTCAGGCCGTCCACCTGGCAGGCAAGGCCGGTAAAGAGTACCGGCTTTCCCTCCTCCAACTGCTCCTTCACCTGATGGAAGGTTTCCCCAAGATCGCTCTGAACATACTTGGAGCCCCGCATGGCGGCCAGCTCTTTCTCATTGGTAGCGCAGGTGTGCCGCACAGTCATATACCCGTCAAAGGCCGCGCCGAACACCACGCCGCCCTGATCCAGCACATGGCCCGCCAGCAGGGAGAACACGCCGCCGGAGGTGCTGCCCCCCCGGACGGTCTCATCCCGGTTCCAAACCGCGTGGGCACAGTTGGGATCGGGGCCCTTCACCGGCTGGGTGAGGGCGGGGCAGGCCTTTTCACACTTGCGGCAGAGGATGCAGTTTTCCCCCACCACCGGGCGCAGGAAGCCCTCGTGGTCGGGCTTCATCTGGATGGCCCCCACGGGACAGACGGCGGCGCAGGCGGTACAGCCGGTGCAGTCCTCCGCCTTGCACAGATCAGGGCCGTTGGTTCCCTGTGGGATGGTCTCCTCCTCCGGCATGGCGGTTCCCTCCACCGCCGCTTTCAGGTAGGCAAGAGAGTCAGCCCGGGCGGCCTCCAGCCGCTCATAGACCTGATCGTAGTCCATTTTGGCATCAATGGGGGCGGTGGTATCCAGTCCGATGATGCGGTCGGCGCACCCCAGACGAGAGAGCAGGCTGTAGATCCGGGAGAAGGTGGGCTCCCGCCGCTCCTTGGGGGACATGGAGGTAAAGAAATCCTTCCTGAACTGTAGGGAGAAGGCAGCGCCGTGGAAGGAGTTGGTCACCACAGCGGCGGCGTGCTGGAACAGGCCCAAAAACTCCCGGGGACCCGCGTCAAAGACGATCTCCCTGGCGCCCTCGATCTTCCGCCGGGCGCCTGCCAGCTGAACAATAGGCCAGCCGGTCCGCTTGGACAGCGCCAGGGCATAGGGGGCCGCCTCGCCGGGATCGGAGACGAAGTAGCACAGGATATAAGGTCCCTGGTGCTGGGGAGGCGCAGCCAGCTTGCCCCAGTCGTCGCCATTGAGCAGCAGGGTGGGGTCCAGCACCACCTTGGCCTGTCGGCCCGCCGCCTCCCGGACCAGCACCTGTCCCCGCTTCTCCCGAACAGAGAGGGCGGAGAAGGGCTCCAGAAAATGCTTCAGCTCTGCCGCCTTGTCCTCCGGCAGCTGGGGGACGCCCAGGCTGGGAGCGTAGGCAATGCGGCGGCCCTCCTTTACAAAGTCCAGCAGGAAGGCGGGGTCAAACTGCTTGTCCTGAAAAATATAGGGGTTCCAGATCTGGTCACTGCCCGACACGTAGACATCGTAGGCCGGGGGCCCCTCCCGCAGCTGCGCAAAGGAGGTATAGCGCTGAGGAGACAGTTCCATCTCCTGGGCCACAAAATCCTCAAAGCGCTGAAACCGCCGCTGGAAAGCGGCGTAGTGAAGGGCGGTATGGGCGTCAGATGCCATGTCACGTACCGCCCGGCTCTTCTTGAAGATCTGGTTGGTGCGGGTGGTGTGGGGCAGACGGTAATCAATGATCTGGCACTCATGGCCCAGGCCCTGGATGGCCTTCATGGTGGCCAGGGCCTGGAGCTGGGCGCCGTAATGATGAGCAAAATGGAATGTGATGAGTCCGGTGCGCATAGGCTCACTCCTCGTTTGTAAGCGAATGATACTGATTTTATTTAGTATATCACAGGTCGGCCCCGTTGTATATCGCCGGATTAGACATTCCGTTTATTCTGTCCGAAATACAGACAGCATTTTCTTTTTGTCTATGGCATTGCGGGAGCGAAACCGGTATGATATGATTATCTTATTCTGGATTGCCTCTGCATTTGGCGGAAGCAGGCCCGGCTTTTTCTGAGAAAGCTGTGAAAGGAGGGTGTACATCTATGAGCATACCGGCCCGGCTCAAGGCCTTCGGCATGGCAAAGGCCCTGGATTATTTGGAGCGGGATCCGGACGCCAACCTTCCAAGACTGATGGAGTGGGTGGACAGATACGCGGGGGAACGGCTTCCCCTCCCCTATCGGGATCTGTTTCATCAGGTGATGACCGATCCGGACAACAACTGGCATCGGCTGATCCGCAGTATGTATACCGACATCGACAACCGTGTTCTGAAAAAGATCTTTGAAAATTTTGTTATCCACGGCGGTCTGCTGGAGTGGCCCGCCAAGAAGGAGCAGGGTCTGCTCAATCAGGACCAGTCCCCCTGGTCGGTGATCATCTCCCCCTCCTTCCCCTGCAACATGGACTGCACCGGCTGCGGCGCGTCCATCTTCGGCGTGCGCCCCTCCATGGAGTTTGACAGTCTGGATCAGGAGTTGGAGGTACGCAAGGCCCGGGGCTGCCACCTGTTCATCTTCAGCGCCGGTAACCCTCTGTCTCAGCAGGAGGAGATCATCGCCCTGTGCAACAAGCACTCCGACTGTGTGTTTGCCGCCTTTACCCCGCCCGGCGACATCACCCCCTCCCTGTGCGCCGACCTGCTGCGGGTGGGCAACCTGTTCCCCGCCATTCAGGTGGATGTGGACCCGGCGGACGCCCAGCGGGCCTCCGACCTGCTGAAGTCGTACAAGCTGCCCTTCGGCGTGGCCTGCCGCTGTACGGCGGACAACTGGCAGCGGGTGGCTACCGAGGAATATTACGACCGGGTCATCGACAGCGGCGCCAAGTTCTGCTGGTTCTTTACCTGTCCGGCCTACGGCGGCCCGGCCTCCCCCTCTCAGGAACAGCTGGTGGATCTGCATCGCCGCATCCAGGCCTTCCGCAAAACCAAACCCCTGCTTACCCTAGATTTCTGGGACGGGCCCAGCCCTTCGGCGGCCCCCCAAGGAGGTTCATGATTATGAGTATTGTAAAAGACCCCTCTCTGGCCCCCTCCGGACGGCGGAAAATCAGCTGGGTACGGGACTTCATGCCCGCCCTGGGCAGCATCGAGGCCCGCTTTGAGAAGGAGCAGCCCTTTGCCGGCCTGCGGGTAGCGGTTTCTGTCCATTTGGAGGCCAAGACCGCCAATCTGGGCTATGTGCTTTCCAAGGGCGGCGCCGAGGTGCGGCTCACCGGCTCCAATCCTCTGTCCACCCAGGACGACGTGGCCGCCGGCCTGGCCGATCTGGGTGTGGAGACCTTCGGCATCCACGGCGCCACCGCCGAGGAGTATGAGAGCCACCTTATTGAGACCCTGAAATTCAAGCCCCACCTCATCGTGGATGACGGCGGCGACCTGGTCCACCTGCTGGGGGGCAAGTGCGCCGATCTGGGAGAAAATCTCATCGGCGGCTGTGAGGAGACCACCACCGGCATTCTGCGGCTGAAGGCCCGGGAGCGGGAGGGCATCCTGCCCTGCGCCATGATGGCGGTTAACGACGCCAAGGCCAAGCACTACTACGACAACAAGTACGGCACCGGCCAGTCCGTGTGGGACGCCATCATGCACACCTCCAACCTGGTGGTGGCGGGCAAGACCGTGGTGGTGGCCGGCTACGGCTGGTGCGGCAAGGGCGTGGCCATGCGGGCTTCCGGCATGGGGGCCAACGTGATTGTCACTGAGGTGGATCCCTTCAAGGCCCTGGACGCCACCATGAATGGCTTTCGGGTCATGCCCATGGATGAAGCTGCCGAGTACGGCGATATCTTTGTCACCGTCACCGGCTGCAAGGACGTCATCACCCCCCGCCACTTCGCCGTCATGAAGAACAACGCCATCCTCACCAACGCCGGCCACTTCGACTGCGAGGTGGACGTGAAGAGCCTAGCTGAGATGGCGGTCAAGCGGGAGATCCGCCGGGACAACATCGAAGGCTTCACCCTGCCCGACGGCAAGGTGCTCAATGTCATCGGCGAGGGGCGGCTGGTCAATCTGGCCGCCGGCAACGGCCACCCTGCCGAGATCATGGACATGTCCTTCTCCGTCCAGGCCCTGGCCCTGGAGTGGCTGGTCAAGCACCAGGACTCCCTGGAGAAGAAGCTCTATCAGGTGCCCGCCGAGATCGACGACGAGATCGGCCGGGTAAAGCTGGCCGCCATGGGCTTCGCCATTGACAAGCTGACTCCGGAGCAGGAGGAATACCTCAACGGTTGGAAGGCCTGATCAAAAAGGCCCTTTGACTCTATACAGATTCGTCCATTTGTCTATTGAAAAAGTGGGAAAAAACCGCTAGAATAGCCACAGTCAAATTGAATAAGCCTTATCGAGAGTGGTGGAGGGAACGGCCCGATGAAACCCGGCAACCTGCTTTTGCAAGGTGCCAAATCCGGCGAGGTAATCGAAAGATGAGGATGGACGAGTTCTCCGCGCTCCGCCATCCGGCGGAGCGCGTTTTTCACGTCCTACACAGAAAGGAAGGTATAACTATGGCACACCGTCTGTTCACCTCGGAGTCCGTCACCGAGGGTCATCCCGACAAAGTATGCGACCAGATCTCTGACGCCGTCCTGGACGACATCCTGGCCGCCGATCCTACCGCCCATGTGGCCTGTGAGACCTTTACCACCACCGGTATTGTCACCGTGATGGGCGAGATCACCACCTCCCACTACACCGACATTCCCGCCATCGTCCGCCGCACCGTGCAGCGCATCGGCTACACCGATCCCGCCTACGGCTTTGACTACCGCTCCTGCGCCGTCATGACCGCCATCGACGAGCAGTCCCCCGACATCGCCATGGGCGTCAACCAGTCCTTCGAGCACCAGGAGGGCGGCACCGACGCCGCCGACCTCATCGGCGCCGGCGACCAGGGCATGATGTTCGGCTACGCCTGCGACGAGACCCCCGAGCTGATGCCCGCCCCCATCTCCATGGCCCACAAGCTGTCCCGCCAGCTCACCGACGTGCGCAAGGCCGGCAAGCTGAAGTGGCTCCGCCCCGACGGCAAGAGCCAGGTCACCGTGGAGTATGACGACGACGGCAAGGTGCTCTCCTGCCCCGCCATCGTGGTTTCCACCCAGCATGACCCCGACATTGCCCTGAAGGACCTGCGGGAGGCCGTGGTGGAGGAGATCATCAAGCCCATCATCCCCGCCCAGTACATCACCAAGGACACCAAGTTCTACGTCAACCCCACCGGCCGCTTCGTGGTGGGCGGCCCCGTGGGCGACACCGGCCTCACCGGCCGCAAGATCATCGTGGACACCTACGGCGGCTCCGCTGCCCACGGCGGCGGCTGCTTCTCCGGCAAGGACCCCACCAAGGTGGACCGTTCCGCCGCCTACATGGCCCGCTACATTGCCAAGAACCTGGTGGCTGCCGGCCTGTGCCGCAAGTGCCAGATCGAGCTGGCCTACGCCATCGGCGTGGCTCACCCCGTCTCCGTGCTGGTGGACACCTACGGTACCGGCACCCTGTCCGAGGAGAAGCTGTCCGCCATCGTCAACGAATGCTTCGACATGCGCCCGGCCAAGATCATTGAGAAGCTGGACCTGCGCCGCCCCATCTACGAGCAGACTGCCGCCTACGGCCACTTCGGCCGCACCGACATTGACCTGCCCTGGGAGCACCTGGACATGGTGGAGAAGCTGAAGAGCTATCTGTAAAAATCGACCTATTTGAAAAAGTCTGCCGTGTGTATTCCACACGGCAGACTTTTTTGTGGAAAAACGACTCGGCTGCGTCGTCCGTGTGGTATGATATCCATGTATTATCCTTGGAAAGCTCAGGTGTGGCACTATGCAAGCAAAGACGGGCTCCGCCCAGGAAACGGTATTTCAGGATCTTCCCATCCCCTCCGCCCTGTGTAAAATGATCATTCCGGCGGTCACCAGTCAGCTGATCGTTCTGATCTACAACATGGCGGACACCTTTTTTGTGGGACAGACCAACAATCCCTATATGGTGGCAGGCACCTCATTGATCCTGCCCGTGTTCAACATCACCCTCTGCCTGGCCGGATTGGCGGGCATCGGCGGCGGCTCCCTGATCTCCCGCCTGCTCGGCCAGTCCCGACCCGATGAGGCCCGGCGGGTCAGCGCCTTCTCCCTCTGGCTGGGGCTGTTTATCGCAGCTCTCTTCGCCGCGGGCGTGGGCATCTTTATGGACCCGGTCCTCGGGCTGCTGGGCGCTGGAGACAACACTTACGCCTACGCCAGACAGTACGCCCTGTGCGTCATTGTGGTGGGCGGCATCCCTACAGTGCTCTCCAACGTACTGGCTAACCTGATCCGCAGCATCGGCCGTTCCAGGACGGCCAGCACCGGCATCATTCTGGGCGGGGTACTGAACATCGCCCTGGACCCTCTGTTTATGTTCGTGCTGCTGCCGGAGGGCCACGAGGTGCTGGGCGCGGGGCTGGCCACCTGTCTTTCCAACTGTGTGGCCTTTCTCTTCTTCCTGTCCGTCCTGCTGCGGATGGGCCGAAGTTCCATCATCACCTTTCTCCCCAAAGGCGGCCTGCCCGGCCGGGACAGCATCCTGGCCGTATTCGGCGTGGGTATCCCCTCCGCCATTACCACCTTCCTGTTTGATCTGGACTATGTCATCATCGACAAGCTGATGGTCTCCTACCACGATCTGGCCCTGGCCGCCATCGGTATCGTGCTGAAGGTGGAGCGCTTCCCGCTGAATGTGGGCGTGGGCATCTGTCAGGGCATGCTGCCCCTGGTGGCCTACAACTACTCCGCCGGCAATGAGCAGCGCATGAACGATGCCATCCGCCTCTCCCGCAGGCTGGGCCTGATCGTGGCCGGCATCAGTATCGTGCTGTATGAGGTCTTTGCCGTCCAGTTCTCCCACCTGTTCATCTCCGATCCCCAGACGGTGGAGCTGGCCTCCCAGTTCCTGCGCATCCGGGTACTGGCCACGCCCCTGATGTTCTTGAGTTTCTTCACCGTCTATCTGTTCCAGTCCTTCGGCAAGGGACGGATCTCCCTCTTCCTGGGGGTGACCCGGTGGCTGGACTTCAACATCCCCATGCTCTTCCTTTTGAACGCACTTGTGGGCATGTTCGGCATCGTCTGGTCCCAGGTGACTGCCGACACCCTGACCGTTCTCCTGTCCTTCTACATCTATCGGAGGTACAAGCCTTCAGGCGCCTCCCTGGCCGAAAGAAAGCATTAAAATAACAGCAGCCCCAGGGTCCAAAGGACCCTGGGGCTGCTGTTGTTTATCAGGATTCGGACCGGTGCAGCCAGTCATTTTATTCTGCAAAGGGTTTCTTCCGCTTCACCAGCCAGCAGGCCCGCTCTCCCCGCAGGAAGCCCTGCTCCAGCAGGTGGTGGAGCTCATCGGTGAGGATGCCGGGCACCACGTTGGAATAGTCCAGCCCGGAGCCGTTGTGGTCGGTCTGGGCCGCAGCCATGGTGGCGGGATTGAGGAGCAGCAGCCGGGTGATCAGCTCCCGCACCGTGGGCACTGCCCCGCTCTCGGTCAGCTCCGCCAGCAGCTGCAGCTTCAGGGGGGACCAGAAGGGCTCCCGCATGGTCCGGCACGTCACCAGATGGACGCGCTCCCGGCCCGCCCGGCTGACGCAGCCCCCATACCAGGCCGCCATACTTTGGGCCAGCTCTCCCGATTGCGCTTCCTCCTGGAACAGGGCATGGAGCATCTCGGGCAGGGAAGTCCAGGGCTCCCGTCCCAGATCCCGGTACAGCTGCAGCAGCTGCCGGTAGCAGCCGGTGTAATAGTCTCTGTATGGAGCATCCAGCTTTTGAAAGAGCTCCTCTCCGCAGCCCGGCCGCTCCTCCTCGCACAGGGACAGAAAGAGCATGGCGCCCAGGGCCGGCGAGATCTCCCGTCCCTCCCCGCCGTTGCACAGGGTGGCGGAGAGAAAATCTACGGCCAGATTGAAGAGCCGACCCGGGGACAGTCCCACCTTATGGCTGTCCATGAGCCGGGTAAGGGCCGTGGAGGCCAGCTTCCGGACCAGATTCCACTCAGTGGCCGGGTAGATAGAGATGAGCCGCGGGGGCTGCCCCTCCTCCCGGCGGTAGGTGAAGGTATACTTTTCCCACCGGCTGCCGTGGAGCTTGTCCGGCACCAGGAGGGAGTGGTTCTCCGTCCAGGCGGAAAAGGGTCCGCAGTCCTCCAGGGTATAGCGGGTCACCAGCTGGGGCAGGGCCAGAGAGGCCTCCAAAATGCGGGTCTTTTTCCAGCTTTCGATGATGTGGGCGTCGATACCGCTGGCCTCGGATATGTAAGAGACGGGCAGGTCGTGGAGCAGCGCCCGATCCACCGCGTTTCCCAGGCGGAAGGTGCACAGGCCGGTATGGTCAAAACCGGGATAGGACCCGGCCATCTCCCGCAGGGCCTGGGGCCGTCGGCCTCTGGGATGCCACAGCTCCACCGTCAGCGGGCGGCCCCACAGGCGCAGGTCATGGATGTGTACCGCCTCCCAGGCAGGTTTTTTCCGCCGTCTCTTTGGCGCCTCCTCCTGCCACTCAAACACCGCCCGGAACCGGTCGGCAAAATCGTAGCAGCAGGCGGGTTTTCGCCCCATCTTCTCATAGCAGGGGCAGCCACTCCGGCAGAGCTCCTCTCGCACCTCATCCTGCTCATGTCCGAAGTGGATCAGCCGTGCCGGCAGCCTCTCATAGGGCTCCAGGCAGCGCTGCCGTCCCCCATTATAGTCGGGACTCTCTCCAGGTTCCACCTGCGCACATTCAAAGCGGGGGCAGAGAAACAGCCTGCCCTCCCCGCTGCCCGGCGCGGCCCATGAATCGGGGTCACCCTGCATCCAGTGCAGGGCAGCGTTTCCGCGCTCCTCCGGGGACAGCAGGCTCCACCGGTCATAGGACATGGCCCGGCTCTGACAGCAGTATCCCGCTCTCCCGGGCGTTTCATCCTTTCTCGCCATATATCCTCCAGCCTTTCCGCCGCCTATGGTCCTTTTCTCCATTTTACGCACAAAACGGGCCCCGGGCAAGGGGAAGTTTGCCTAGTTCTTCATGCGATACAGCCGGCAGGGGCGGCCGCCGGTATCATAGTTGATCACGCTGAAGGCCTCCCCCCGCTCCACCAGATAGTTGGCGTAGCGGCGCACGGTCACCACCGACAGATTGGTCTGGCGGGAGATGGCCTCGCTGGGCAGGCCCTGCTCCGGTGCGGCACGGAGGCATTCCCGGATGAGTTTCAGGGTGCTCTCCTGCAAGCCCTTGGGCACGGCGTGCTCCCCTGACTCCGGCGGGGCAAACAGCTTGTCCAGCTCCCCCTGGGTCACCGCCTCCCCTGTCACCGCCTCCCGGTGCCGGCAGAAGGTATCCAGGGCCTGCTGAAACCGTTCAAAGGTAAAGGGCTTGACCAGATAATCCACCACGCCCATTTTCAGCAGCTGGTCCACGGTGGCGGCGTCGTTGGCAGCAGTGACCATGATGGCGTCTACCGCCACAGCCCGTTCCCGGAGGGCCCGGAGCAGTTCCACCCCGGTAAACAAGGGCATATATACATCCAGAACCACCAGGTCCACCGGGTTCTGGCACAGCCACTCCAGGGCGGAGCGGCCGTCCTGGAAGGTTTGAACCACCCGAAAGCGGGCATCCTTTTCAGTGAAGGTACGGTCCAGCAGAGAGACCATGGGATCGTCCTCCACGATCACCACACGATACATGCCAATCACTCCTTGTCCACCGGGCCGTTCTCCCGGCAAAAGCTGAGAAAGAACGACGTACCCACGCCGCTCTCTGATTCCACCCGGATCTCCCCATGGTAGGCCTCCACCACCTCATGGACCAGGGACAGGCCGGTACCCCGGCTGCGTCCCTTGGTGGATACCCCCCGCTGAAACAGGGTCTCCCGCAGTTCGGCCGGGATGCCCGGTCCGGTGTCCTCCACACAGAGGAGCAGGCTGTCCTCTCCCTCCCGGATGCTCACCGAGATCTCCTTGGTGGTGCAGCGGGACTGGTTGAGCCCCTCAATGGCATTTTCGATCAGGTTGCCCAGGATGGTCACATAGGCCTCCGGCGGCAGCCAGGGGCTCTCCTCGCTGAGGGCGCTCTCCCAGTCCAGCCGCAGCCGGATGCCCAGTTCGTTGGCCCGGCTGGTCTTGCCCACCAGCAGCGCCGCCACCGAGGGCTGGCGGATCTGGCTCATGATGCGGCTCACCGCCTCCCGCTGGGTACGGGTGGTGTCCATAATGTACTGCTGAGCCTTCTCCGGCTCCCCGATCTGGAGCAGTCCCAGGATCACATGGAGCTTGTTCATAAATTCATGGGTGTAGGCCCGCATGGCCTCCACCATATGGCGCACACCGGTGAGATCGTCCGCCATGCGGGTAAGCTCGGTGCGGTTGCGGAAAATGCTCACCGCACCGGCCAGCTTGCCGTCCTCGCGGATGGGCAGGCGGTCAGCCAGCACCCGGATGTTCTTCAGGGACTGCATGCTCACATTGTACTCCGCCTGTCCGGTACGCAGCACCCGGTCCAGGGTGGAGCGGGGATAGACCTGATGGAGCGGACGGCCCAGGGCGGTCTTCCGGTCCATGGAGAGCATCTCCGCCGCTGCTGCGTTGAGAAATATCACCTTCTCCTCCCCGTCGATGGCCAGAATGCCCTCCTCCAGCGCGTCCAGAATGTCCTCCCGCTGGTGGAACTGCCGGGCAAAGGCGTCCGGTTCATAGCCCATCAGGGAGCGCTTGATGCTGCGGGACAGCCGCATGGCCAGCAGGCAGCCCAGCACCGCCGCCACCACGCCCACAGCCAGCAGCCGCAGGGCGGTACCCAGCCCCACCAGGGCCATACTGCGGAAATAGACCCCCACGATGACAAAGCCGATCACATCCCCCGCCTCATCCCGCACAGAGGCATAGGCGGAGTGGTCGGAGCCCATGGGGCCGGTTTCGTTGGAGGTATAGGGGGCGGCTCCCGCCAGGGCATCGGCCTGGGCGACGCCGGAATAGGCCGTGCCTATGAGAGACCGGTCGGGCACGTAGATCAGGGTGGACCGGGTGTCCCCCACCAGGATCAGGTCGATATCTGAGGTCAGCTCGGTGGTCTCGTCCAAATAATCGGCCAGTTCCTCCACGGTATATGCCCCTTGCAGGGTTTCCCGGAGCAAGGGCACCCGGGAGAGGATGGAGGCAGAGTTGAGCAGATTGTTGTCCAGCGCCCTCTGCTCACTGCGCAGGGTGAAATAGAGGGTCCCCGCCAGAGAGAGGGCAATGGACACAATGACGACGATGAGATTCATCCGCATGAGCCGGGCGCGGATGGAAGCTGAGGCCTGTATGGGCATGAGGATCCGCCTCCTTTGCTATCAGTATAGAAAAAACCAAAGGACCTGTCAAACAGGTCCTGGTCTCAGAATATCAGCACGCTTTCCTCTTAGTAACTATATATAATACAATGTTTTGTCAATTTTCAATACTTTTTTTACTTTCAAAAGGATTACGAAAACTCCGCTCCGGTAGTAAGATGATCCCTGCGAAAACGAGGTGATGCATTTGGAGGCATTCAAGGAAACCCTGGTGGAGGAGCTGGGGAACCGCGTGGCGTTCACCATCCCACTGTTTGGGGGGATCCCGGTGGCGGACTCCGTAGTGGTGACGTGGATCGTCATGGCAGTGCTGCTGGCGGCGGCCCTGCTGCTGACCCGGAACCTGAGCGTCCGCAATCCGGGCAAGATGCAGATCGCCCTGGAGAGCGCCGTGCAGTTCCTGAACGGCTTCGTCAAGACCAACATCGGCGAGCATTGGCGGCCCTTCGCTCCCTGGCTGGGCACGGTGGCGCTGTACATCGGATTTGCCAATATCATCGGCATCTTTGGTCTGACGCCCCCCACCAAGGACATCAGCGTGACCACGGCGCTGGCCCTGATGAGCATGCTGCTCATCTACGGGGCGCAGTTCCGGTACAACGGGCTGCTGGGCGGACTGAAAAAATTTGCCGCGCCCATGCCGCTGCTGCTGCCCATCAATCTGATGGAGGTGGTCATCCGGCCCCTGGCCCTGTGTATGCGTCTGTTCGGCAACGTGTTGGGCGCCTTCATCATCATGGAGATGCTCAAGTTCGTGGCTCCGGTGATCCTGCCGGCGGTGTTCAGCATCTACTTCGACCTGTTTGACGGGTTGATCCAAATGGTCGTCTTTGTATTCCTCACCACTTTGTTCACCGGCGAGGGCATCAAAGAGGAAGAGTGATCCAACAAACATTTGATTGACTGGAGGAAATTATCATGTCTATGGCTATCATTGCTGCTGCTGTCGCAGTCTTCACCGGCATCGGCGCCGGTATCGGCATCGGTTTTGCCACCGGCAAGGCCAGCGAGGCCATTGCCCGTCAGCCCGAGGCTTCCGGCAAGATCAACAGCGCCCTGCTGCTGGGCTGCGCCCTGGCAGAAGGTACCGCTATCTTCGGCTTCATCACCGCTCTGCTCATCATCTTCGTCGGTTAAAGGGGGCGTCCCCAATGCTGGAGTTCCATCTTTCCACCATTCTCTTTACCATCGTCAACCTGCTGATCCTCTTCCTGCTGATGAAGAAGTTCCTCTTTGCCCGGGTCAACGCCGTGCTGGAGCAGCGGGCCGCCCTGGTCAAGAGCGAAATTGCCTCTGCTGAGGACAACAACCGTCAGGCTCAGGAGCTGAAAACCCAGTATGAGAGCAAGCTGACCGACGCCCGGCACGAGGCCGCCAAGATCGTGGCCGACGCCCAGAACCGGGCCCAGCGGGTCTACGAGGGCAAGATGGCCGAGGCCGAGACCGACGCCAAGCGGCTGCGCAGCCAGGCGGAGGCTCAGATCCGCACCGAGCGGGACACCATGCTGCGGGGCGCCCGCAACGAGGTAGCCTCCCTGGCTCTGCTGGCCGCCGCCAAGGTGGCCCAGCGGTCCATGGACGGTGCGGCCGACAAGGCTCTGGTGGACACCTTTCTGTCGGAAGTGGGTGAGCAGGCATGAACGAGCTGGCCCGCCGCTACGCAGAGGCCCTCTACCAGATCTCTCCCAATGAGGATGCCCTGGACTCCACCGCCCAGGTTCTGATGGAGGACGCCCCTCTCTGGGAGTCCCTCCGCTCTCCCGCCATCCAGGCTTGGGAGAAGGAGCGGGTGCTGGCCCGGCTGCCCCAGTTGGACGGCCACGGTCTGCTGCTGCGCTTTTACTGCCTGCTGGCCCAAAAGGGCCGCATAGCCCTGCTGCCTGATATCCTGGAGGCCTTTCACGACAAGGCCCTGGCCCAGCGGGGGGCGGCCCGCTGCCGCCTGACCTGCGTCCGGGTTCCCGGCCAGGCGGAGCTGGAAAAGCTGAAAAAGGCCCTGTGCCGGCTCCACTACAAGCAGGATATCGTATTTGACATACGCACCGATCCGTCCCTGCTGGGCGGCTTCACCCTGGAGATCGAGGGCGTGACTTATGACAAGAGCGTCCGCGGGGCGCTGGTCGGCCTGACCCGGCAACTGGAAGAGAGGCGAATGGCATGAAAACCAAACCGGAAGAAATCGTCTCCATCCTGCGGGAGGAGATTGAAGGATATGATACCCGGGTCCGCCGGGATGAGACCGGCACCGTACTGGAGGTGGGCGACGGCATCGCCACCGTCTACGGTCTGGACAAGGCGGTGTACGGTGAGCTGGTAGAGCTGGACACCGGCGTGAAGGGCATGGTCATGAATCTGGCCCGTGACAGCGTGGGCGTGGTGCTGCTGGGCAGCGATGCCGGCGTCCGGGAGGGCACCGTGGTGCGCCGCACCGGCCGCCCCGCCGACGTGCCTGTGGGCGATGGTCTGGTGGGCCGGGTGGTGGATGTGCTGGGCCAGCCCATCGACGGTCTGGGCCCCATCAACGCCACCGAGACCCGCCCCATCGAGCATGAGGCCAGCGGCGTAGTCAGCCGGGAGCCCGTCAATGTGCCCCTCCAGACCGGCATTCTGGCCATCGACGCCATGGTACCCATCGGCCGGGGCCAGCGTGAGCTCATCATCGGCGACCGGCAGACCGGCAAGACTGCCATCGCTGTGGACGCCATTCTGAACCAGAAGGGCCAGGATGTGATCTGCATCTATGTGGCCATTGGCCAGAAGGCCTCCACCGTGGCCCGCATCCAGGACACACTGAAAAAGCACGGCGCCATGGATTATTCCATCATCGTGTCCTCCACCGCCAGCGAGTCCGCCCCCCTGCAGTATATCGCCCCCTACTCCGGCGCCGCCATGGGCGAATATTTTATGAGCAAGGGCAAGGACGTGCTCATCGTCTACGACGATCTGTCCAAGCACGCGGTGGCCTACCGTACCCTGTCCCTGCTGCTCAAGCGGTCCCCCGGCCGTGAGGCCTACCCCGGCGACGTGTTCTACCTGCACTCCCGTCTGCTGGAGCGTGCCTGCCGCCTGACCAAGGAATACGGCGGCGGCTCCATGACCGCCCTGCCCATCATCGAGACCCAGGCCGGCGACGTGTCAGCCTACATCCCCACCAACGTCATTTCCATCACCGACGGCCAGATCTATCTGGAAAACGACCTGTTCTTCTCCGGCCAGCGCCCCGCCGTCAACGTGGGCCTGTCGGTATCCCGTGTGGGCGGCTCCGCCCAGACCCGGGCCATCAAGAAGACCGCCGGTACCCTGCGCATCGACCTGGCCCGGTTCCGGGAGCTGGAGGTGTTCACCCAGTTTGCCTCCGACCTGGACCCCGCCACCCAGCAGGCTCTGGACCACGGCCGCCGTCTGCTGGAGCTGCTCAAGCAGCCCCTGTACCATCCCATGCCGGTGAGCCGCCAGGCCATGATCCTGTATGTGGCCACCAACGGTCTGGTGGACGACGTGCCCCTGGACAAGGTACGCTCCTTCGTGCTGGACTTTGCCCAGGAGATGGAGAACGAGCACGCCGATGTGGTAGATAAGATCGAATCCACCGGAAACCTGAGCGGTCCCGCCATCGAGACCATTCGCTCGATACTGGAGGACGCCAAGAAGCGGGTGAGTGCCACATGGCAAGCATAAAGGAGATCCGGACCCACATCAAGAGCGTGGAGCAGACCCTGAAGATCACCAACGCCATGTATCTCATCTCCTCCTCCAACCTGCGGAAGGCCCGCAAGCAGCTCACCGATGTGGAGCCCTACTTCCGGAAAATCGAGGTCACCATCTCCGATATCCTCCACCACTCCCCGGAGATCAGCCACGTCTTCTTTGACAAGCGTCCCGGCGTACAGCCGGCGGACCGGAAGATCGGCTATATCGTCATCACCGGCGACAAGGGTCTGGCCGGCGCCTATAACCACAACATTCTGAAGCTGGCCGAGCAGAAGATGAGCCAGAGCGCCCACACCAGCCTCTTTGTGGTGGGTCAGGTGGGCCGCTCCTACTTCCAGGAGCACGGGATACCCATCGACGTAGAATTTCTCTACACCGCCCAGGACCCCAACATGGCCCGGGCCCGGGACATGGCCGAGCTGATGCTGGACCTCTACCTGGAGGAGCAGCTGGACGAGGTATACATCATCTTCACCAGGATGGTCAATACCTTCCAGATGGAGCCCACCATCCACAAGCTGCTCCCCCTGGACCCGGACGTGTTCCCCGAGTATGAGAAAAACCGGGACAGCTACAACCGGGACGTGGCCTATGTGCCCTCGGTGAAGGCGGTCATGGATCGTCTGGTCCCCGGCTATGTGAAGGGGGACATCTTCGGCGCACTGGTGGAGTCCTACTGCTCCGAGCAGAATTCCCGCATGACCGCCATGAAGTCCTCCAGCGACAACGCCCGGGCCATGCTGCAAAGCCTGAACCTGTCCTACAACCGTGCCCGGCAGGCCGCCATCACCCAGGAGATCACCGAGGTGGTGGGCGGCGCCCAGGCCGCGTTCTAAGTTATCCAGGGGGGACTTTGTCCCCCCTAGATACGTCGGCAGTTCCAGAAGAAACTGCCGACGATACCCCCCTCACCCACCCACGGCGCGGGTGGTTGCGGCCGCCGCGGCCGCAAGCTGAGGTGTGCTGCGCAGGCGCATGTCCTGCTCCGCACTGATTTCATTTTCCGATGCTGAACGCCCGAAAGGGGATTGCAATATGAACGAAAACAAAGGAACCATCGTACAGGTCATGGGACCTGTAGTAGACGTGGCCTTCCAGGGCGGCGCCCTGCCTGAGATCAAGGAAGCCCTTGAGGTGGAGCTGGACGGCAAGCGCCAGGTCATGGAGGTGGCCCAGCACGTAGGAGGCGACACGGTGCGCTGCATCATGCTCTCCCCCAGCGAGGGTCTGGGCCGGGGCATGGAGGTAACCGCCACCGGCGCCCCCATCTCCATCCCCGTGGGCGAGGGCGTGCTGGGCCGTATGTTCAACGTGCTGGGCGACGCCATCGACGAAAAGGGCCCCGTCAAGTCCAAGGAGAAGTGGTCCATCCACCGTCAGCCCCCCGCCTTTGAGAACCAGCGCCCCGTGGTGGACATCTTCGAGACCGGCATCAAGGTCATCGACCTGCTGGCCCCCTACGCCAAGGGCGGCAAGATCGGCCTGTTCGGCGGCGCCGGCGTGGGCAAGACCGTACTCATTCAGGAGTTGATCCACAACATCGCCACCGAGCACGGCGGCTACTCCATCTTCACCGGCGTAGGCGAGCGTACCCGCGAGGGCAACGACCTGTGGCGTGAGATGACCGAGTCGGGCGTCATTGAGAAGACCGCTCTGGTCTTCGGTCAGATGAACGAGCCCCCCGGAGCCCGTATGCGTGTGGCCCTCACCGGCCTGACCATGGCGGAGTATTTCCGGGATCAGGAGAAGCAGAACGTGCTGCTCTTCATCGACAACATCTTCCGTTACATCCAGGCCGGCTCCGAGGTGTCCGCCCTGATGGGCCGTATGCCCTCCGCCGTGGGCTATCAGCCCACCCTGGCCAACGAGCTGGGTGCCCTGCAGGAGCGCATCACCTCCACCAAGGACGGCTCCATCACCTCCGTACAGGCGGTCTACGTCCCCGCCGACGATCTGACCGACCCCGCCCCCGCCACCACCTTCGCCCATCTGGACGCCACCACCGTCCTCTCCCGTAAGATCGTGGAGATGGGCATCTACCCCGCCGTGGACCCCCTGGAGTCCACCTCCCGCATTCTGGAGCCCGACGTGGTGGGCGAGCGCCACTACAAGATCGCCCGCAGCACCCAGGAGCTGCTCCAGCGCTACCGTGAACTCCAGGACATCATCGCCATCCTGGGCATGGAGGAGCTGAGCGAAGAGGACCGCCGCACCGTGGAGCGGGCCCGCCGCATTCAGCAGTTCTTCTCCCAGCCCTTCTCGGTGGCCGAGCAGTTCACCGGCCTGGAGGGCCGCTATGTAAAGCTGGAGGACACCCTCCGCTCCTTCGAGACCATCCTGGGCGGCGAGCTGGACAAGTACCCCGAGGCCGCCTTCAGCAACGTGGGTAACGTGGACGAGGTCATTGCCAAGGCCAAGAAGATGGGGGCGGTGTAAATGGCCGAGACCAGCACCTTCCATCTGGAGATCATCACCCCGGAGCGCCAGTTCTACATCGGCCCCGCCGAGGCCCTGGTGCTTCCTGCGGTGGACGGCCAGATGGGCATTTACCCCGGCCATGAGCCGGTGGTCACCGCCATTGAGCCCGGCGAACTGCGCTACAAAGCGGACGGCAAATGGGAGCCCGCCGCAGTGGGCGCCGGCTTTGCCGAAATCAAGCCGGACTATGTGATCCTGCTGGTGGGCTTTGCCGAGCACCCCGAGGAGATCGACCGGAAGCGGGCCGAGGCCGCCCGACAGCGGGCCGAGGAGCGCCTGCGCCAGAAGCAGAGCATCCACGAATACTATCACTCCAAGGCCGCTCTGGCCCGGGCCATGGCCCGGCTCAAAACCCGGCGCTGAACATAAAAAACGCCCAACTCCTATGGAGTTGGGCATTTTTGTTGTCTGTGGGTTCAGCTGGCCTCGCTCTCCTCAAACTGAGCGTTGTACAGTCCGGCGTAGAAGCCGCCCTTGTCCAGCAGCTCCTGATGGGTACCCTGCTCCACAATGTCGCCGTCCTTCATCACCAGGATGAGATCGGCCTCCTTGATGGTGGACAGCCGGTGAGCGATGACAAAGGAGGTACGCCCCTTCATCAGGTTGTTCATGGCGGCCTGGATCAGATGCTCGGTACGGGTATCCACCGAGGAGGTGGCCTCATCCAGGATCAGGATCCGGTTGTCCGCCAGAATGGCCCGGGCGATGGTAAGCATCTGCTTCTGGCCCTGGGACACGTTGGAGGCGTCTTCGTTAAGCTCCATCTGGTAGCCCCCGGGCAGGGTCTGGATGAAGTGGTGGACGTGGGCTGCCTTGGCGGCGGCGATGACCTCCTCGTCGGTGGCGTCCAGCCGTCCGTAGCGGATGTTCTCCATGATGGTGCCCTTGAACAGCCAGGTGTCCTGGAGCACCATGCCGAAGGCCTCCCGCAGCTTGGTACGGTTGAACTCCCGCACGTCGTGGCCGTCCACCCGGATGGCGCCGCCGTCCACGTCGTAGAACCGCATGAGCAGCTTGACCATGGTGGTCTTGCCCGCGCCGGTGGGGCCCACGATGGCCACCATCTGGCCCGGCTTCACCTGGGCGGAGAAGTCGTGAATGATGGTCTTTTCCGGCACGTAGCCGAACTTCACGTGGTCAAACTCCACCGCGCCGGTGAGCTGGTCGGCGGGTACAGGGCAGGTATCAGTCCGGCTCTCCTCCTCCTCGGCCAAGAATTCAAAGACGCGCTCGGCGGCGGCGGCCATGGACTGAAGCATATTGGATACCTGGGCAATCTGGGTCACCGGCTGGGTAAACTGCCGCAGGTACTGAATGAAAGCCTGGATGTCACCTACGCTGATGGCTCCGGTCACTGCCAGCATGGAACCCACCACCGCCACGGCCACATAGCCCAGATTGCCCACAAAGGTCATGATGGGCTGCATCATGCCGGACAGGAACTGGCTGAGCCAGGCCGACTTAAAGAGGACGGCGTTGGTCTGGTCAAACTCCCTGACCACTTCTTCCTCCCGGTTGAAGGCCCGCACCACGCTGTGGCCGGAGTAGGTCTCCTCCACCTGGCCGTTGATCTTGCCCAGATACTTCTGCTGGGCCACAAAGTACTTCTGACTGTGCTTGACCACCAGCATCACCAGGGCTGCCGACACCGGCAGGATTACCAGGGCGATGAGGGTCATCAGCGGGGAGATGGTAAGCATCATCACCAGCACGCCGATGAGGGTGGTCACTGAGGTAATGAGGGTAGTCACCGACTGGTTCAAGCTCTGGCCCAGGGTGTCCACGTCGTTGGTGATGCGGGAGAGGACCTCGCCCACGGTGCGGGACTCAAAGTACTTCATGGGCATGCGATGGATTTTTTCCGAGATGTCCCGCCGCAGACCGTAGCAGGTCTTCTGGGTCACTCCGCTCATGATCCAGCCCTGGATCAGACCGAAGCAGGCGCTGATCAGGTAGAGAATGATCAGGATCAGCAAAATCTGACTGATCTTGCCGAAATCAATGCCGCCGGTCCCCTGGACCTTGCCCACCAGGCCGGTAAAGATCTCTGTGGTGGCCTGGGAGAGCACCTTGGGGCCTACAATGTTGAAAATGGTAGAGCATACGGCGAAGATGCCCACCAGGGCCAGCTGGAGCTTGAAGCGCCCCATATGGGAGAGCAGTTTCTTCACCGTACCTTTAAAATCCTTGGCCTTCTCGCCGGGCACACCCGGGCCTCTGTGGCCCATGGGCCCCCGGGGACGGACCGCTGTGTGTTTCTCACTCATGCGCCCACACCTCCCAATTCCGCTTCTGACAGCTGACTACGGGCAATCTCCTGATAGGTGGGGCAATTGGCCATCAGCTCCTCATGGGTGCCGATGCCCGCCACCTTGCCCTCGTCCAGCACGATGATCTGCTGGGCGTGGAGGATGGTGGAGATCCGCTGGGCCACGATGATGACGGCGGCGTCCTTCACCTGCTCACTGAGGGCCCGGCGCAGAGCCGCGTCGGTCTTGTAGTCCAGGGCGGAGAAGGAGTCGTCAAAGAGATAGACCTTGGGACTCTTGGCGATGGCCCGGGCGATGGAAAGCCGCTGCTTCTGGCCGCCCGACACGTTGGTGCCCCCCTGGGCAATGGGGGATTCGTAGCCCTCCGGCTTGGCGTCGATGAAGTCGTCCGCCTGGGCAATGGCCGCCGCCTGGCACATGGCCTGGTCGGTAATGTCCTCCCCACCGAATTTCAGGTTGCTCTCGATGGTGCCCGAGAAGAGCACCCCCTTCTGAGGCACATAGCCCAGCAGGCTGTGGAGCTTGTGGAGGGACAGGTTTCGGATAGGGTCAAACAGAGCTGAATGGTTTTCGCCGTGGTGACAAAGGCCCAAAACTTGAATAGACCGTTTGCCGTTACTATTTACCCATCGAGGTTGAGCGTGCATATACTCAAAAAAGGAAAAGAAGTCATCTCCATTGAGTAAAGTAATCTTTTCCTCATAGTTCATGCTATCCCCTGATGGCGGCAGGTTCTAATTTTCCATCTTTTGGCTTCCTTTCTTTGTAGATTTAAGCAAACAGTAGGAAGCGTGTTGCCAGCACTTGGCGTTGCTGCCCGGAAGCATAGAACGGAAGCGCTCTACAAGATGGAAGGCCGCAACGCCTTTATCCTACTGCTTGTTTAAGCCTACAAAGGGAATGATAAATTATAAATCTCTTTTTCCTTTTTCTGTAAATATTATAACATAAAAATTTTTTTATGTCAAAGAAACGGTTTCGGCCTCAAATTTGCCTCATTCTGCAACAAAGTTGTTGCCTTTACTCTAAAAGTTGTTGCTGGATAATTGGAAGTTGCCGCTACTTCTCAAAAGTTGTTTCAGAGTTGTCGGTTTTTCTTACAAGTTGAATTCTTGTGCGTGGAGATCTGGTTTTGAAAGTGTAGTTTCAATTTGGAGCGGAACCGGACAACAAAAAAGTGAAGCGGCTGGCAACTCCGCTTCACTCACTCAATCGTCATAATGGCCTTTGTATTGATAAACTTCGACCTGTCCATCGACCATACGATAAACAAGCCTGTTCGTATCGTCAATGCGTCGGCTCCAATAGCCTGACAAGATTTCCTTCAATGGCTCTGGCTTGCCAATCCCTTCAAACGGACTTCTGCAAATGTCCTTCAACAAGGCATTTATCTTTTTCAGCGTTTTTCTGTCCCGTCCCTGCCATGACAGGTATTCTTCAAACGCCTGTTCCGTGAATGTGATGTTAGTCCCCATCGGCAAGCTGCTCCAACTCGTCCATAGACTTGACTACCACCTTGCCCTGCCCGGCCTGCTTGATACTGTTGTCCAATGCCCGCATGTTGCTGTCGCTGTAAAATGGGTCTGCGTAAATCTCAAAGGGAATTTTGCCCTGCCGCAAGGTCTGGCGCACAAAGATATTAAAGGCCGTTGTCATGCTCATACCCATGTCGGCAAAGACAGCTTCGGCACGCTCTTTCAGGTCTTTGTCAATGCGGATATTGAGGTTTGTCGTTTCTGCCATTGTGACCACTCCTTTCTATGGCACTACTATTCTATTCCTTTTTACGCGCAATATCAATACTTTGCGCGTAAATTTACATAGTATTCATGTTTGAAAGTGCACTTTCAATTTGGAGCGGAACCGCAGATCACGAGCGGCTGGCAATTTCCCTCACAAGAAGGTCAAAGGGTAGGCCGGGAGTACCCCCGGTGGAACGGAACATGAAAGCACCTCTCGGCGGCGGGGGATGGTTCCGGGAAAATGCAGTTGTAATTTCTGGCGGCGGCTTTTCTTGGGTGTTTTCCCGACCGCTGATAAATTACGGAGAACACGACCGGGGACGGAATTAACTGCAAAAATGAGGCAGAGTAGGGACGGGCGGCGGCGTTCATTTCCTTCGCCTCAGCAGAGGTGCCCCGGAGCATTTCAAACTCGGCCATGATGGTCTTGTCCTTGTCGTCGTGGGCGGCAATGTACTTCTTCATGTAATCGTAGGTCAGGCCCTTGAAGTTCTCTTTGCTCTTGGCGGTGCTGGTCTTGACAATGACCTTGTAAGTGGGGTTGTCCCTGCGGGCCTCCTGGAGCGCCTTGTACTCGTCGGAACCGAAGCGGCTGGCGGCTTTCTCAAACTTCTTGGTCATCTCGATGGTGCGGGCCTTGTTGTTGATGGTCAGGTTAGTCATGGTAATAATCTCCTTTTTATAAATATTTTTTGTTTTTCAGGGCTTTGCTTCCCTGTTCTTTATGGTCTTATTATAGCAGGGGCGGGACAGTCGTAAGTCGTTTTATTGGTACTCACTCAACCTACCATAACCTCAAAGTCGGGGTAGCGGTTTCGATAAGTAAAGTACAACTGCGCCTCGGCGCTATTCAGAATGTGTACTCGCTCCATGAGTTTGCGGGGAACATAAATCTTTCGCTTGTTCAAATCGGCCCAAACCAAAATCATAATGCGCTCAGATTACATTTTTACTCTTCCTTTCTGTTCGTGAGGTTTTGTGTTCCTCATCTCTTTTGTGACTTTAGTATAGCATTTCCAGAATAGCCACGTGTCGTTATAATGGTACTGATGCTTTGAAGTAAAAGAAAAAGCACGGTCAAAAATCAACCGTGCTTTCCCTCAAAAAATGGCAGCTAAAAAGATGCCTGAAAGATGTTATTTTCCTGTTTCAAAGATGTATTTTTCTTGCCTTCAAGATGCTCTGAAATGCTTGTATTTCAATGGATTCAGGGGTATCATAGAGATACGAAATGGTACATGTTTGTACCACTTGAAGAGAGAACATGGGGCCTGAAAAGCTTCATGTACCATTTTTGTACAAGGAGATAAGAAAAAGAGAGGGAACCGGTTTCCCGATTCCCTCTCAAAAAGTGCTTGATTGTTGCGATTTATCCGGTTTAGATTAGCCGAAGTAGCGCTTCAGCAGGCCCTCGAAAGCCTTGCCATGGCGGGCCTCGTCGCGAGCCATCTCGTGCACGGTGTCGTGGATGGCATCCAGGTTGTGCTGCTTGGCCAGCTTAGCCAGCTCGGTCTTGCCGGCGGTAGCGCCGTTCTCGGCGTCAACACGCATCTCCAGGTTCTTCTTGGTGGAGTCGGTCACGACCTCGCCCAGCAGCTCGGCAAACTTGGCAGCGTGCTCAGCCTCCTCGTAGGCGGCCTTCTCCCAGTACAGGCCGATCTCGGGATAGCCCTCGCGGTGAGCCACGCGGGCCATGGCCAGGTACATACCAACCTCAGAGCACTCGCCCTGGAAGTTCTCACGCAGGCCCTGGATGATCTCCTCGGGAGCACCCTTGGCTACGCCCACAACGTGCTCAGAAGCCCAGGTCTTGTCGCCGCCCTGGAGCACGAACTTCTCCTTGGGAGCCTTGCAGATGGGGCAGAAATCAGGGGCGGAATCCCCTTCGTGAACATAACCGCAAACAGAGCAGACCCACTTTTTCATGTGATTTTCCTCCTAAATTGAATTTTTATTTTATTTGATCTTGGTTTAGCGGAAGTGCTAATCAGTAATGATTATCATTTCTGATATAAAGATAGCACAACTTAACTTTCCCGTCAAGTCTTTTTTTCAATTTAGAAAAAGTTTTTTCACAGCTCACCTTTTCTGCGGCGGGTATACTTTCGATGCCCCACCACCAGGATCAGAATACCTGCCGCCGCCAGGGCCGCGCCCACCACGATCTGTATGATGAGGGGCAGGTAAATGGCCCACGCCATAGAACCGATACCATTATAATAAAGCTCAAGATCAGCGCTCATGGTTTCCCCCTCCTTATCCTACCGGCAGACGCATCATCTGCAAAAAACTCACTGTAGTGATCAGCGACATCAGCCCCCGCACCAGCAGGTAGCCCCCCAGGGCCAGGGGCAGGATGCCCAGCAGATACCAGCGGGGCGGATTTTTTTCGGGAGCGCCCTTCTCCACAAACTGAGGGTCCGGCATGGCACCCAGCAAAAGCTGGTCGGTGGTGATCCCGAACAGCTTTGCCAAAGCCACTACCTTGTCCAATTCCGGCTGGGCGGCATCTACCTCCCATTTGCTGACCGCCTGCCGGGACACCCCCAGCTGCTCGGCCAGAGCCTCCTGGGACAGTCCGGCCCGCTTCCGATAGCTCTGAATCCGTTCTCCCAATGTCATATGGTTCGCCTTCCTTTCCTCCGGCCTTTCCGGATGATCCCAGCCTACCAGAACAGTCGGTTTCCTGCTATCAAGTCCGGCTGGAATTTCCGCAACCAGTGGTTGCGAAGGCACCCAAACGGTAAACCCATCATAACACAGAGGACAATATGGATTCAAGCGCTCTCTCCGTAAAGTTTTAAGCGAAAAAGCGCCCGCCGCAGCTGCGGCGGGCGCTTCCTGTACTGTTTACTCGATGGCGATGGTGTGATTCACAGGCAGCTGTTGGACCGCCTTGGGCAGAGTGATCTTCAGGATGCCGTCCTCAAACTTGGCGGACACATCCTTGGGCTCCACCTGCTCGCCCACATAGAAGCTGCGGCTGCACTGACCGGCATAGCGCTCCCGGCGCAGATAGCGGCCATTCTTCTCCTCCTCGTCCTTGTCCAGACCCTTGGCGGCGCTGATGGTCAGACAGCCGTCCTTCAGCTCCAGCTGTACCTCATCCTTTTTGAAGCCGGGCAGGTCCACATCCAACTCATAGGTGTTTTCAGTCTCCCGCACGTCGGTCTTCATCAGGTTCTTGCCGTGCTTGCCATACAGCGGGTTGTGGGCAAACATATCGGGCATTCTGTCAAAGGGATCCTGGAAAAAGTCGTCAAACAGATTCTCACCAAACAGGCTAGGTAACATAAGTCATACCTCCATTCATCATCGACGGCTCGTAGCTGGGGGGATGGAACCCTCGCGGTGGCGAGCTTCTGTTACCTGTTCCGGACGGCGGTGTACCGGCCGGATGTTTCGGTTCTTTTTTGTCCCGGGATGGGCTCCTGTTGGGCCCCTCTCTTAAGGACACCCTTATTATAACACCAGAATTAGCACTGTCAAGCCAAGAGCGCTAAAGTTCACACAAGAAACAATTTTTGTTCACAATTTATCCGATTTTTGGCCGCAAAAAAGCTGTACCCGCTGGGGCGCAGCGGGTACAGCTTCTGATCTCACATTTAGGGCGCTTCCGTAATGGCCTCGGCGGCGGCCCGGATGACCTCCACGGCGGCATCGATACCGATGCGGCTGTTGATGCACAGGTCGTACTCCCGGCTCTGGCCCCAGCGGCCGGTGGCAAAGTAGTTATAATAGGAGGCTCTGGCCTTATCCTGGCGCATGACAAAGCTCTCCAGATTGGCCTCCTGCACACCATACTCCTCCCGGGCCCGGCGGATCCGCTGGTCCAGGGGCGCGTTGATGAACACCTTGAGGCAGTTGGGCTGATCCCGGAGGATATAGTCGGCGCAGCGGCCCACAATGACGCAGGACTCCCGGGCGGCAGCCTCCTTAATGATCTTGGCCTGGGCAATGAACACCTGGTCGGGGACCGAAGGGGTCTGGACGCTGGTGTAGAGGTCGTAGAGGAAGCTGTTGGTGGGGCGCTGATGCTCGGCATTGCGGATGAAGTGCTCGGAGAAGCCGGTCTTCTTGGCCACGTCGGAGATCAGCTGTTTGTCGTAGAACGTGATACCCATGTCCTCGGACAGCTTCTTGGCGATGAGCCGTCCGCCGGAACCGTATTCACGACCAATGGTAATGACGATGTGTTTCATAAGGACACCTCCAATCCTGACTTTAGTATAATACAGTTGGAGGATTTCGTCAAAGTACTTTTTAGCGCTGGAATTCTGCTCTGGCGGAGTAGCGGGAGGGCAGGACCTCTTCCAGAGACAGGCCGTCGATCTCTCCTCTCTCCCACATCCGCAGCAGCGCCTTGGGCTCGGCGTATACCAGAGCGCCGCCGATCCTGACTCCGTGCTCCTCCACGTAACTCTGAGCGGCGTCAAAGTTCCACAGCGCCTCCTCATAGATGGTCCCCACCAGCGCCTCCACCGCCTCGGAGCGGTCCGCCGCATAGGCAAGTACACTCTGGAAATGGGTCTCCATCTGGTAGCCGCTGTTGGCGCCGCGGTTGTTCCCAATGGAATCAAACCCATTTTCGGCAAAGTATTGATGGTAATCAAACAGAGGATATGTCTCCCAGGCAGGCGATACCCTTGCCTGTTCCTTGGCAGCTTCTTCGGGGATCACACCCAGGAAATGACTCATCCGCCCTGTATCCTCATTAAAATCGGACACCCGCACCCCTGCCCAGCGGAAGAAGATCCGGTTGTCGCGGTCCAAATCATAGGATTCCGCCAGCTGTCCAAACTGCACGCAGGTCAGGTCCTCGGGGAAATGGACCCAAGCGGTAACAAAGGAGGTCTCAGGCAGCTGAGACAGATGGTCTATTTCATCCCCGGACTCTCTTTCCTCCTGGGACGCCGGGGCCACGAAATCCAACCAGCCCAGTTCATAGTTCCCCCACCTGCTCTGCATCTGAGTGTCGTAGGTACCGGGCCGCAGCTTCTGGGTCACCGGCAGCATGTCCCCCGTCAGTCCATCCTCCGTCTGATAGGTAAGCGTGTAGCGCCCAAAGCCCTCGGCGTCCACCTGAACGTCCATAGGCGTCTGCCCCGGCACCAGCAGCTCATAAAGGGCTGTCAGATCCACCTCCACATCATCTCCTGCGGCGTACCTCATAGCAGCTTCGGCATTCCGCTCCTCATCCTGCCCCACCGTCCGGACATTGGGCTGATAATAAAAGGAGGACACCAGAGGATTGACCACAAACTGCACCGCCAGCACCACTGCCAGCACAATGGCCGCCGCCCACAGGGCGGTGCGGCGCAGCCGTCTGTTCATCGTCCGCTTTACCTTCTTTACCTCCGCGCCGGAGTCAGACAGGGTCTCTCCCCCCTCCTCCAGCGCCTCCAGGCCCTCAGCCAGGTAGTCGGCAATGGCCTCGCTCTTCTCCAGCTCCGCCTCCACCATGGCCCGTTCGGCCTCGGTAGCGGTGCCATTTTTGTATTTCTCCAACAATTCCCGGAATGTCATAGCGCTCCCTCCAATCTGGTCTTGAGCTTTTTACGGGCCCGGCACAGCATGGTCCGGGCCGCGCCGGGGCTGATGCCCATGGCCGCCCCCACTTCTTTCAGGGACAATTCTCCATAATAATATAAGGTGATGATCTCCCGGTCCAAAGGGGCCAGCTGCTGCACCGCCCCATAGACCGTCCGCCGGGTCTCCTCCCGGATCAGGTCCTCCAGCAGGTCGTCCTCCCCCGTCAGCCGCTCCGGGTCGGGGGGCTCCCCGGTCAGGTGCCTTTGGCGGCGGCACTGGTCCAGCCACAGGTTGCGGCACACCTTGAACAGCCAGCCCTTCCAGCCGTCCTCTTCCCCCTCCAGGGAGAGAAGGGCCCGGCAAAAGGCCTCGCTCATCAGGTCCTGGGCCTGGGACCGGTCCTGACAGAGGGAAAACGCATAAAGATACAGCTCTCCGGCATATCGTTGATAGAGCTCCTCCAGGCTCCTGGGCTCCACGCTCCTCCCCCCTTTCACCTAAATAACGCACCAGGGCGCAATATGTTACATCTCGTCATTCCGTTGCACGCTAAAGTATAGATTGGTGCAATACTTGCCAGTTTTCACGAAACTACCCGGTGGTTTTTGCAACTTTATAATTTTCCCTTGCATTTTCTGGGATGACGCATTATAATAGCACCAACATGTTGGAGCGGATGTCTTTCACACCGCTCCCAGTGTATCAAAATCCGGTTGGTCCGTCCATAATGGGCCGCCAGGCAAAGGGGTTTGGCAACATGGCATTTACTTTTACCAATTCGTACCTGCAGGGCGTCTATGAGAGCGTCTGCGCCAAGAATACCCATGAGCCCGAGTTCCTTCAGGCTGTGGGCGAGGTGCTGGAGTCCCTCCAGCCCGTCTTTAACCAGAAGCCCGAGCTGGCCCGGGCCGGCGTCATCGAGCGTATGGTGGAGCCCGAGCGCAGCCTGCTGTTCCGTATCTCCTGGGTGGACGACCACGGCCAGGTTCAGGTGAACCGGGGCTACCGGGTGCAGTTCTCCACCGCCATCGGCCCCTCCAAGGGCGGCCTGCGCTTCCACCCCTCCGTCAACCTGTCCATCATCAAGTTCCTGGGCTTTGAGCAGGTCTTCAAGAACTCCCTGACCGGCCTGCCCATGGGCGGCGGCAAGGGCGGCTCCGACTTTGATCCCAAGGGCAAGAGCAACAATGAGGTCATGCGCTTCTGCCAGTCCTTCATGACCGAGCTGCAGCGCCACATCGGCCCCGACACCGACGTGCCCGCCGGCGACATCGGCGTGGGCGCCCGTGAGATCGGCTACCTGTTCGGCCAGTATAAGCGTATCCGCAACGAGTTCAACGGCGTGCTCACCGGCAAGGGCCTGAGCTACGGCGGCTCCCTGGCCCGTACCGAGGCCACCGGCTACGGCCTGTGCTACTTCACCAATGAGATGCTCAAGGCCGCCGGCAAGTCCTTCCAGGGCCAGAGCGTGGTCATCTCCGGTTCCGGCAACGTGGCCATCTACGCCAACCAGAAGGCCACCCAGCTGGGCGGCAAGGTCATCGCCATGAGCGACTCCAACGGCTACATCGTGGACGAGAACGGCATTGACTACAAGGTCATCAAGGAGATCAAGGAGGTCAAGCGGGACCGCATCAAGACCTACCTGGATTACGTCCCCACCGCCAAGTACTACGAGGGCTGCCAGGGCATCTGGACCGTTCCCTGCGGCATCGCCCTCCCCTGCGCCACCCAGAACGAGCTGCCCCTGGAGGGCGCCAAGGCTCTGGTGGAGCACGGCTGCTTCGCCGTGGCCGAGGGCGCCAACATGCCCTCCACCCCCGAGGCTGTGGCCTGGTTCCAGCAGCACGGCGTGCTGTTTGCTCCCGCCAAGGCTTCCAACGCCGGCGGCGTGGCTACCTCCGGTCTGGAGATGAGCCAGAACTCCATGCGCCTGAGCTGGAGCTTTGAGGAAGTGGACCAGAAGCTCCACGACATCATGACCAACATCTATCACAACACCGCCAAGGCCGCCGAGGAGTACGGCATGCCCGGTAACCTGGTGGCGGGCGCCAACATCGCCGGCTTCATGAAGGTGGCCGACGCCATGATCTGGCAGGGTGTTTCTTACTAATCTTGAAACAAAAATGGCATCCATCCTTACAACGGATGGATGCCATTTTTCTTTTCTGCCTCTTCCATACCCAATACACACATATACGCCGCTTCCTGTGTACGGCAATATGCTTCAACACGGCAGAACAGCTTCCAGAGCATAAACATCTCTTCACTATAGGATTTCATGACCCGTTCCACACTTTTACGTGCCTCCGCTGCCATTCTCTGCCCAGTTAGCAACTCACCCTCCGGCTGATTATCAGGGACTGTGCCGCATTCCATGGCACATCCCCAATTATAGTGTCTGTTGTATTGTTCCTCCCTCTGCTTTTCCAGCTGCACAAGAAAGGTTTTAAAATCCTCCGATATGGGGCCTTCGTTGCAAAAGAGATCTGCCAGTTCATCGTACAACTTCCAACAGATGCGGTATGTATGATTTTCACGGCTCATTTTTTCCTTGTACTCTTCCCGCATTTCCTGTATCATAGCATCACCCCAATCATAATAGGTCAATTTCACCATAATTTCAATAGGTCAAATCACCCATAATTATCTGGGGTGATTTTATGTCTCGTCTCAAAGACCTGCGTGAAAAACGTGGTTATACCCAGATTTATATGCAAATGAAAACCGGAATTAACCAAAGCGATTTCTCTAAGATCGAAAACGGAAAGCGCTATTATACCTTTGAACAGTGCAAGCGAATTGCACTTGCTTTAAATACCAGCATGGATTATCTGGCTGGCCTGACTGATGTGGAGGACCCTTATCCCCGCGCAGAATAAACGTAGGGGCGACCTTTATGGTCGCCCGCGCCCCCATCCTTTCTTACGAGGTACTGTACTATGCTCCGTATTCAAAATATCCCCCTGCCCATTGACGGCGGACTGGGCCAGCTGAAAAAGAAGGCCGCCCGCATTCTGGGCGTCAGGCCGGACGCCATCACCAGCCTGTCTCTGGCCCGGCAGTCCATCGACGCCCGGAAAAAAAGCGACGTCCACTACGTCTGCACCGTGGACGTAAGTGTGGCCGACGAGGGCAGGATCATGGCCCGGTGCCGGGATAAAAATGTCTCCCTCCACCAGAGCGCCCCCTACGTCTTCCCAACCGTGCGGCGCACCTCCTCCCTGCCGCCGGTGGTGGTGGGCATGGGTCCCGCCGGGCTCTTCGCCGCTCTCTTTCTGGCCCGGAACGGGCTGGCTCCCATTGTGCTGGAGCGGGGCCGCCCGGTGGAGGAGCGCACCGCCGACGTGGAACGATTCTGGTCCACCGGCATGCTGGACCCCGCCTCCAACGTCCAGTTCGGCGAAGGAGGCGCGGGCACCTTCTCCGACGGTAAGCTGACCACCGGCACCCACGATCCCCGGATCTCCACCGTGTTCCGCACCCTGGTGGAGGCGGGAGCTCCGGCGGATATCCTCTACCAGCACAAGCCCCACATCGGCACCGACGTGCTGCGGGATGTGGTGAAAACCATCCGGCTGGAGCTCATCCGCCTGGGCTGTGACGTGCGCTTCGGCCACCAGCTCACCGGCCTCACCCTCCGGGACGGAGCAGTAGCCGGCCTCACCGTAACAGGCCCTCAGGGGCCCTACGACCTGCCCTGTGACGCTCTCATCCTCTCCCCTGGCCACTCCGCCCGGGACACCTTCCAGATGCTCCACGAGGCCGGGGTGCCTATGGAGCAGAAGGCCTTCGCCATCGGCGTGCGCATTGAGCACCCCCAGAGCGCTATTTCTCAGGCCCAGTTTGGGCCCGCCTGGGAGAAACTACCCGCCGCCGACTACAAGCTGGCCTGCCACCTGCCTAACGGCCGCTCCGCCTTCACCTTCTGCGTCTGCCCCGGCGGCCAGGTAGTAGCCGCTGCCTCGGAGGAGGGGCGGCTGGTGACCAACGGCATGAGTCACCGGGCCAGAGACGGTAAAAACATCAATGGCGGCTTCCTGGTGGGGGTCAGCCCCGCCGACTTCGGCTCGGAGCATCCTCTGGCGGGCGTGGCCTTCCAGCGGCACTGGGAGGAGGTTGCCTTTCAGCTGGGCGGCGGCAACTACCACGCCCCGGCCCAGACGGTAAAGGATTTCCTGGCCCGGCGTGCCTCCAAGGCTCTGGGGTCCGTGGCGCCCACCTACCGGCCCGGAGTTACCCCCACCGATCTGGACCGCTGCCTGCCCGGCTACGTCACCGACACCCTCCGGGGGGCGCTGCCGGTCTTTGACCGCAAGCTCCACGGCTTCGCCGCGCCGGACAGCCTGCTCACCGGCGTGGAGACCCGTTCCTCCTCTCCGGTGCGTATTCTTCGGGGAGAAAATTATCAATCCGTTATCACCGGACTCTATCCCTGCGGGGAAGGAGCAGGCTACGCAGGGGGAATCACCTCCGCCGCCGTGGACGGTATCCGGGTGGCCGAAGCAGTTGCCGCACAGCCATAAAGTAAATTTCGCCGCCGCATTGCTGCGGCGGCGAAATTTTTTACTTCCGATGCAATCATTGGCCCTTCTCAGGTGTGTACAGGGCAGAAAGGAGAGAGCGCCATGGCCATGCAGCTCCGGGGGGACGCCCCCTTCTCCTACGCAATGGAACACCATCTGGACACCGTATACCGGGCGGCCTGCCACAACGCCCCCACCATACAGGATGCGGAGGATGTGACCCAGGAGGTCTTTGAGGCCCTGCTGCGCAGCGGCAAGGGCTTTCAGGACGGGGAGCATCTGAAGGCCTGGCTGCTGCGGGTGACCATCAACAAGTGCAAAAATCTCCGCCGGGCCAAGCGCAGCGGGGAGGTCCCCCTGCCGGAGCAGTTTCCTGCCCCAGCCGGGGAGGACGGCTCGGTGCTGGACGAGGTGCGCGCCCTGCCGGATCCCTACCGCAACGCCATCTATCTGCACTATTTTGAGGGCTACACCGCCGCCGAGATCGGGGAGATTCTGGGGGCCAAGCGGAACACGGTGCTGTCCTGGCTCTCCCGGGGGCGGCAGGCCCTGCGGGAACGGATGATCGGAGGCTTTGAGGATGAATAAGACGGATTATCTGGCCCAGGTCAAGGACCTCCACGCCTCTCAGCAGCTGCGTGAGCGGATCGCCGCCCTTCCCGCTGCCCGCAGACGCTCCCGGCGATTCAAGCCCTGGATGGGGGTGTGCGCCGGTCTGGCGGTGATAGTGCTGGGCGGGGCCTGGCTGCTGCCCCGGATAGGAGGCAGCAGCGGCGGAGGCGGGGCTGGTCATGACGAGGCCTCCACCTTCATGTCCTACGCCGGGCCCATTTTCCCCCTGACCACGCTGGAGGATGTGGGACTGACCGCCCAGCGGCACATCACTCTGGACTTTGCTCCCTGGCAGGACGGGAAAAGCACCGACATCCAGGTAAAAGACTCCTATGTGCTCACCAACCCCACCGATACCGACCAGACCGTTACCCTGGTCTATCCCGTTGCCGGGAGGTTCTATGAGCTCTATCCCGTTACCTTGACGGCAGACGGCACGGAGCTGGAGACCACCATCTACCCCGGTGTAGGCGGGAGCCAGCACATGGAATCCTGGGAGGAATACGCGGCAATTGTGGCGGACGGAGATCTGACGGCCGCCCACCAGGAGGCCCCCACCCTGGATACCCCGGTGACGGTCTATTCCTTCACCGATTTTGTCCTGCCGGAGAGCGACGCCCCCGCCCCCACCCTGGCGGTGACCTATCCCTGGTCGGAGAGCAGCCCCGCTGTATTGACCTATGGCTTCAATGGAGGCGCTCTTGACCAGGAAGCAGGCTGGGCCCAGCGTCAGTTCTCTCTGCCCGATTCCAACTCGCCCCATGCCGAGGATCCCCGTCTGCTCATCGTAGTGGGTGATCCACTGGAAGACTACACCCTTCAGGGCTACCGGGACGGCGGCTGCGACCCCGGTGAGGAGCTTGCAGGCGTCACCGCCACCGTCACCCAGTACCAATCCACACTGAGGGAGGTGCTGGACGCCCTGTGCCAGGGGCCGAACACCTTGGATCAAAAGTACGGAAAACCAATGGGCGTTCTTGCACTTCCCAGAGAAGTATTCTTCGACACCCTCTGCAAGAGCTTTGGAACCTCCATCCCGTCCAACATGACGATGCTGGAGATGGTATTTGAATGGTGCAACATCCAGGAACGCATTTTTTACGGGGAGGCTACCCTCACCATCCCCGCCGGGGAGCGTGTCACGGTGGAGTCCTCCTTTACCAAGGAAGGCAGCTACGACTTCGTGTGCGCCCACACGGAGAACCGCGGAATCTACGGCTATGATCTTCTGACTCAGATGGGTTCCAATCTGAGCTGTACAGAGCAGACCGCCACTCTGGAGGACCACGGACGAATCCGGATCGTCCGGCAGAATTTCGGCTTTGACCTGAAACAGGGGATCAAAACCGTCACCCTGGATCCGTCGACCGAACACTACTACCTGGAGGTCCGCAGAGCCAATTGAGCAAAAAAGAGCCGCCCTAAAGGAGCCCCCGCAAAAGGACAACAAAAAACCAATTTTGCGCATCAGCGTGGAAGAGCCTGCGGAAAATCCGCAGGCCCTTCTTTTTGCGCACGTCAGAAAAGGGCGAAAACAGCCGGTTAACTGTCCTCGCCCCCGCTATTTGAAAAGTGCTGCGAAAAACGATCTCTCGATACGGGTTAAGCCCCATAGGTACACAATGTGCACCTATGGGGCTTAACGCTGTGTACGGGAAACGCCTATGGATGCGAACAAATTGCATCCACAGGCGTTTATACTTTGCACGTGAGGTCTTAACGGTAATGCCGCCTCAGTAAAATATTTCTTTTCAGAACTTTTATTTTTTACTTTTTTTCATCTGCTCCTTAAATGCCTTTTTCAGCATCTCTCGGCCTTCCTTTTTGGTCAAGGCATTTTGATCCAACTTTCCCATTTTTATTGCTTTGCAAACCTCAATATAGGCTTTGCCAAGGGCAAGCGTGATCACACCCGCTGTACCGGCAGACACAGCTCCGCCGGCTACTGAACCTGCGCCAGGAACCAGTTTCATCAGATTAGATGCTACAGTCTTACCAATCACAGTGGCTCCACTGACACCAAGAGCCGCAACCACCAGAGATTGGAGTGCATCGCGTTGGATATTAAATCCAAACACCTTATTAATGGCAATCATCATGGCTACTTGCTGGCCAACCAAAAGCGGAGCGTCGGCAAATGGAATCGGCACAGCGCCTGTAGCTGTAGTGCTTGCTACAAATCCCAGCACGATATTGTTTGCTTTCTCAAACATCTCCCTATATTTGTAGCCTTGAAGCTCTTCCAGCAGGTCATCCTCATAATCGCATTTATTGGTAGTTTCCATGGCGTTTTCCTCCTGATTTATGTTTAATTCAGAAAATACTGGTCAATATCCCGTTTGTTCCGCAGAACTTTTTTCGGAGTCACACCGACATAATCGGCCAATACGATAGAACCATCAAATGCAATGTTGACATCTGGGTCAAACGCAAGCTCCAACATAGATGAAAATCTTTCCATTTCTTTCTTTAACATTGCGAGGAGCTTGTAATACCGTTCATCCAGCGTTTGATTTAGTGCGGCAAAACTCTCCTGATAGGCTTGGATCAGTATTTGCTCTTTCTCGCTAAGATTGTCCTTGGCAATCTGATACATGAACATCCCGGCAACATTTCCAATCATGGCTCCCAGAACGGGAATTGGGATCGCCACCTGGCCCAGCATTGCAGAAACAGCACTAATTGACACATCCAGGCACAGGATTTCGGAATTTTCAACAAACTCCTCCGCCGAAATTTCGCCTCGGCGGAATTTGATTCCCTGACCCGTTACGCCGAAAGCTGCTGTGACAAATGCATTTGCAACCGCAGCCGGTGTAGCAGTGAAGTTTGTCATTGCGTAAACGGTTCCACCACGGATTGCACCTTGAACAGTTCCTTTTGTGGTGTCAATGCCGATCTCCTTCCAGTCCTCCGCAGTAAACTCCGAAAGGCGTTTGCCCTGTTTGTGTTTCTTCCATACGCCAAGGCAGAATGTCATACCGCCTTCCATCGCTGCAGAGATTCCAGCTGCCTTGACACCTTCCTGCAATGTGGGCTTGCTGGCCTCATATGCTTCATTACGACGACGCTGATCCTCCGCTTTAATGTTGTTTTCTTCTTGCTGAATGGTTTTGCCAATTTTTCCGGCCTGTACGGCTGAATAATCTAAAACCGCAGGTTCTAAATCACTTGGAGAAACTCCAGTTTCCTCAAAGAAGGTATGAATCCACTTCCACAATTGATATGTACTGGTAGATTCCTTCGCTGCTTCTTCCTGAGAAAGCGCCAAAATCCTTTGGAGGTCGTTATAGAAATCTTTCGGAATTTGATATTTTCCGCCATTTCGAATAAAATCAGGGTATTGCTCCAAATGGGCTTTGACAGCCTCAAGGCCGAAATGCCCCCCGGATCGCACAAACTTTTGCTGAATTTCTGTACCATTTCTGAGAATGTCTGCAGGGCCATTGTTATTGATCCACTCGCAGACCGCGTCTAATCCTTTTATCAGGTTACGTGCGTTTTCAATGCCAACCTCCGCAGTCTCTGCGATAAAGCCATGCATTCCTTTTGCGCCGCCCCGATTGTTTTCAATCAAGGCAGCAATATTGACCTTCATCTTCTGAAGTTCGGCCAACGCCTGCTCAAGATTCATATTTTGTGAGGTCAGCTTTGCCAGAAGTTCGTTCAACCGCAACTGATTTAGATAATCAACCCATGCAGCAACACCCTGTTCCTGCGTGCTTTTTACAATTTGCGCGACATCCATACTGAATCCTCCTAAATGGTCTTGTTCAGCATTTCAGCTAACGCCAGAGTACTGTTAACCATAGCACCAAGACGGTATTGCTCTTTCTCAGACAGTTCCAGATAATTTGCATCCCTTAAAAGTGTGTTTGCCCGAGACATATCTCGCAAATCATCCATCAACATAACCGTTTCATCTATAAGATGCTGAATTTTGGCGCTGGATTCGTTGACCTCTGCCCCAGCAATGGTAATTTTCTTCGCTTCAGCAATTGCCTCATCTGCAATCTTCTTGTTTTTATGCCCTAATGCAACTACAGATGCTGCCGTGGTTACCCCGGTTATTCCCCAGCCAATGGGCCCAGCTAAGGCTAAGAGAGCTTGGCCACCTGCAACTCCTGCTCCCCCGGCAGACAACGCCCCACCGCCCAACCATGCCAGCGCCGCTTTTGTTGCTGCTGCACCAGATAATGTGGAGATTGCAGTTCCAGTGGAGGCAGTTCCGAAGGTGGTGGCCACCCACATGGCGGCAGAAGGTGCCATACTCGCCACAGCGGCTCCGCCAGCCACTCCGGCGGCAACGCTAATACCAGATTTCACAGCGGCTTTCATTGCTTCTGCGGCATACTCTTCTGCATCTCGAAACTTCTTTTGTTCAGCCTGAATATCAGAAATTGTTTTTTCAAATTCCTTTGGCTTGTTTGCGATACTATTGAGTAAAAGCTCTATTTCTTGGATCAACTTTACACTATCTTGCCGTAAGGAATAGAGTCGGGACCCCGTTTCCTGCATAGTTTGGTATGTATTATTGTACTTTTCCACTGCGTGTTCATAAATTGAAAGAGCTTCCTTTTTGGCCTTCGTATAAAGCATACTATACCCACTCCTTAATAAATTAGATTGTTCTTCAAATAAGAATAATATAGTTTCCCTGGCTCCTCAGCCACATCTCAATGCCCTTGCCAAACACCTCAGCCTCCAAAGTCCAGCCCTCCTCGTCTTGCTCCACGATCTTCGACGTAGGCAGACGATCCAGCACGGCCTCAATGGATGGACCAGTATATTTAAACCGGATACGTTCCAGTTTGCCACCGTACATAAACTGCACCCGCTTACGGAACTCCCCCTCCTGAAAGCGATCCTTGTATGGAACTTGGAAGTGCTCATCCAGAACTATGAAAGACTTGATCCGGTCAATTCGATAAATGGTGGGAAACAAATCATCCGGGTTATCAAATGTGCTCTTATCTTCCAGAAATGCTGTCAGGTAGAAGTAGTATTCTGAGAACATGATACCCACCGGCAGCACTCGGCGGCGCACCAGCTTCGGCTCCTTCATGCGCTCGTACTCGATCTCCAGTACCCGGTGATCCTGTACCGCTTGGCCGATCTCCCACAGGCCAGGGAGAATGTGCTGACCATGATGCGGCTCAATATAATGGTGTTTCTCGTTGGCCAGCAGTTCTGCTACCGCACGCTTGCTCTGTTTCGGTACACAGCAGGAGATGAGCTTGTCCAGAATCGGCAGCATCTCATCCCGGCGCATGGAGCGGCTCTCAAGTAAGATCTTACATACCGCAAGGATCTCACTGTTATTGAGCAGCGGCAGAGCAGGCTGCTCCAGCCGGTAACCTCTTTCCTGCTTGTCGTAGACGATATCCTGCCGCAGCCCCTGTTCAGCAAAAAAACAGCGCAGCGATTCCATGTCACGCTGGATGCTTCTCTCCGTGACATGAAATTGCTGCGCTAATTCTTTTTTGGGGAGAACATCGCCGCTGACCAGCCTGGAATAAATCTGCAGCAGACGCTCCGACTTTACCAATGTGCCGTCCATACGATCCTCCATGAATAATCATGTGCTCACAAGCACATATTACTATCTAAAAAATATAATAATATATTTTATAGCTCATGTCAATTTCTGTCGTGATTCGCTACCATAGTTGCATATGGAGGAATCAACTATGAAATCCATCTACACTGAACAATACCGTCAGATCGGGTTAAAGATTGCCTACTACCGAAAGCTCCGGGGACTGACCCAGGAAGAACTGGCGGAGCAGGTCGGTCTTACCCCTGCTTATATCGGCCACCTGGAGGCACCTAACATCTCCAAAGCACTGTCTTTGGACACTTTGTTTGACATTGCTGCCGTACTGGATGTGGCACCGCAAAAATTTCTGACTTTTGAGGACTGATGTCAAGCTCATTATAGCATACGTCATGGACACTGGCTGTCACCCACTTCTCCTTTTTGAGTTTTTTATCAAAAAATGGTCATATTTTTTGGTACAGTACAATATCTGTTTTTAGCTGGATATTCTGCCGCTTTTGTGCTATGGTGTCTTGCTGACAGGAGGCAGGACATATGAACGACACCCTGAAACTATTGTATGATAGATTCTACACACCTTTGCCCATGGAGGAGGCCGAGCAGGAGATCGATGACTGCCACCGACAGCTCATCGAGCGGCTGGAAAAGCCAGAGAGAAAATTAGTATTGCGGATCATTGATACCCAAAATCTAATCGCGGAGGAACGATCCATAGACAGCTTTCTCTGCGGATTCAAATTGGCCTGGGAACTCTCAAATGAACTGAACCACTACAAAAGCAGACATCCGTCTCGGTGCGATAAGACCGAAATGGATGTCTGCTTTGATTGATTGTGCGAAAAACTCTATGTGAGAAGAAAAACCGGCAAAACACGCTACCTGACAGTATCCCTTTCTCTTACGCAATTTAGATCCGCTTTCAATTTCTCCAGGATCAGGTCTTTCTCCTCAAGTGTCCGTGATTTTTTATAGCTCTTCAGCGCCTGATCTTACAATCGCTCCGCGTTACGGATCCAGTTTTCGAACTCCGGCCTGCTCATGGTACCCTTGCGTGTGCGGGCAAAGTACATCTTTTCTACCAGTTCCGGTTGGTAACCTTCCGGCTCCAGTACGGCGTACTGAATGTTCGCCTGAGGAGCATCGATCTGGTTATCCTCCCCTAGGTCACATAGGTCTCGCAGGTTTTGGCATACGTGATGACGCCTGGTTTGAGGCGGATGGGTGGGTGTTCCGCTCGTCGGTATACTTGAGTGTGTGACCATTCTTTGTGTGGTGAGGTGACAAATCGTGCTCTGCCGCGCATGGCACCGCCGCCTCTGGCGGCGGTAAAACGCCTGCCCTGAAGGGCAGGCGTTTCACGCAAGCATAGCGCAAATGTACATTTTGCGCGCTTGCAGGGGAAACCCCTGTCCCCGATGCCGCCTTCGGGCGGAACTTTTCGGCAAGGTTGCCGGAAGGTCGTCTGAGCTTAGATCGGGTTTGGTGAAATCATCAAATCCGATCTCATTTGAATATTTGGCAATTCCGGCGGCAGTTCATTGCGCTGAAAATAGGGTCCGGCAACCTTGCCGGACCCTATTTTCACCTGCATCAGGATGTCGTTTTTTCACTAAACTGTCTACATGATTGGGTACATTATAATCCGTACAAGGGTGTCCATGTTAGCACCCTAGAGGTCAAGAAATCCAGGGCAGGGTGCATCATGAGACCCCCCATTTTTCTTTTTTAATGCGGACACAGACTGTCCGCATTATCTGTTAGGATGGGTGCGAGAACCGGGGATGGACCTGGAGCCGTCTCCCGAGAGGAGGAGCAACATGAACACACAAACACACCGCACCTGTATCCGGATGAGCCAGGAGGAATACGACCTGCTGAAAGAGAAAAGCAGGGCTGCCGGACTGTCCGCCAACGCCTGGCTGATGAGAGAGCTGGAGCGAAACCGCCCTATACTCTACCGGGAGAAAGAGACGAGAGCGGCCATCGCCTTTGCGGATGAGGCTGGCCGGGACATCAACGCCGTGGCCAGGGCATTCAACAGCGGCTGCGGCACCGCCCAGCAGCTGGGCTTTTCCGTCCGCCGCCTGGCCCAGGTGGTGGAGCAATTCCGGCAGGTGAGAAAGCTGGGGTACCCCTATGCGGTATAAACACAAGCCACGCCCACCTATGCGGGACAACAGCTGTTCTCTGTCCGTCCGCATGACGGAGGAGCAGTACCAGCGGCTGTGCCGCTATCTGGCCATCACCAGACTGCCGGTCACAACTTATTTCCGCAAGCTGATCAAGTAAACCACGATCCACGCCCGAATGCCTAGGCAGAAGATAGACCCGCATCCCGCCGTAAACCATATCTACTCCAACATCCGGCAGATCGCCCGCTGCCCAAAGGCCAGAGAACTCGCCCCGGAGCAGATTGCGCAGCTGGAGTTTCTGGCGGACAAGCTCTGTGAGGAGTACTTCCTTCTCTCCACCCAGCAATAGCCTCTGTAAGGCCACAGGAGGCCCCGTGTGGCCTCGCAGGCCCAGAGGGGGGATAGGTATGGCCCCAGAGAGAAACTGGGCGCTTTCAGCCGAATCGTCAGGAGCGTCACTTTTATGTCACAGGAGCAGAAAATTGCCTTTGACAATAGTGTCAAAGGCGATCCGCGGGAGGAGCGGAATATACCACAGAGCCGGGAGACCGCTTTTGATGAAATCACCAAAAGCGCTGCCCAGCAAGGTTTGGCAAAGTTGCCGAACCTTCCCGACCAGAGATGGAGGAAACGAAAATGTCAGAAGAAGCGAAAGATGATGTTCAACAGGTAAAAGCGGAACGCCTTCAGCGCTCCCATGGGCGGCTTATCCGTGTGGTGTCTGTGTTCCCGCAGCAAGGCAGCGCCACCCCGGAGGACAAGCTGAAAGCCCTCATCAACCTGGACGCGCAGCAGGGAAAGCTGTGTGCCTAAAGGGCTGGACATTGCCCAGGCTTTGGGGTATTGTGTAGGCGCGATGCGCTGAATCGGTTTGACGAGAAAAAAGGAGGGCTGTATGAAACAGTCAAACCAGAATGAGATCACCGCCCTGTATTGCCGTCTCAGCCAGGATGACGGGGCGGACGGAGAGTCCAACAGCATCCAGAACCAGCGAAATATCCTGGAGCGGTACGCACGGGAGCACCACTTCCCCAATCCCCGCTTTTATGTGGATGACGGCTATTCCGGGGGCAGCTTCAACCGCCCCGGCTTCCAGCAGATGATGACGGATATGGAAAGCGGGAAGATCCGCACCATCATCACCAAGGACCTGTCGCGGCTGGGACGCAACCAGCTCCACACGGGGCTTTACATCGAGGAGCGGTTCCCCATGTTCGGCGTGCGCTACATCGCCATCAACGACAATGTGGATACCGACCGGAGCGAGAGCACAGAGCTGATGCCCTTCAAGAACCTATTTAACGAGTGGTTCATCCGGGACACCAGCCGGAAGATCCGGGCGGTGCAGCGGGCCAAGGCGGAGCGCGGGGAGCGGCTGGGCACCAGAGCGCCCTACGGTTACCGCAAGGACGAGCAGGACCGCAAGAAGCTGGTGGTGGACGAGGAGGCCGCCGCCGTGGTGCGCCGTATTTTCGCCCTGTGCGCCGCTGGGCAAGGACCCAGCCAGATAGCCCGACTGCTGAAGCGGGAACAAGTGCTATGCCCTACGGCCTACGCTTACAAAACCTTTGGCGTTGCCCATAGCAGTCTGAATTTGAATGATCCCTATGGGTGGTCCGACAGTACGATTGCCAACATGCTGGAGAATGAGATTTACCTGGGCAACACCATCAATCTCCGGTACAGCACCCGTTCCTACAAGGACAAGCGGAAAGTGGAACATCCCAGGGAGGAATGCATGGTGCTGGAAAATACCCACCCCGCCCTGGTGAGCCGTGAGGTCTGGGATATCGTCCAGCGGGTACGCCAGCACAAACGGCGACCTACCAAGATGGACGAGCAGAACAAGTACTCCGGGCTGGTGGTGTGCGCCGACTGCGGAAGCACCATGGTGCTCCACCGCGCCCATACCATGAGCCGGTCCTACAACCACTTCACCTGCCGGACTTACAAGAAGGACGGCACCCTCTGCACCGCCCACTATATCCGGGAGTGTGTGCTGGATGACGTGGTTCTGGAGGATCTGCGGCGGGTGACAGCAATGGCCAGGGAGCACACCCAGGAGTTTGCCGCATACATCGGCAGCAGACAGTCTGCGGAGATCCGAAAAGAGATGCGTGGGCTGGAACGGGAATTGGCCGCTATGAAGAAGCGGAGTAAGGAGCTGAACAGCATCTTCAAGCGCCTTTATGAGGACAGCGTCCTGGGGCGGATCACAGCGGAGCAATTCCAGACGCTCTCCGGCAGCTACACCCAGGAGATGGAAGCGCTGAATAAGACCATCCCAGAAAAGGAAACTGCCATTCAGAGGCTGCGGGAGCAGGTGTCCGGCACAGACCACTTTATCTCCCTGGCAAAGCGATACACAGACATCCAGGAGCTGACACCGGAGCTGCTGCGGCTGTTCATCCGAAAGATCGTGATCCACGAAAAGGACGTGAAGTGGAGCAAGCACGCTCAGCAGACGGTGGAGATCCACTACAATGACATTGGCTGTGTGGAACTGCCACAGCCGAAAGGTCAGTCCACCGCCAAGGGTGCGTGAGACAAAAAGAAGTCCCCGGCAGATACTGCCGAAGCAATATCTGCCGGGGGTTCAGACACCTGCAAAGTTACCCCTGTCAGGGGGAACCAAAAGGGCGGCTCTTTTGTTGTTGTTCAGCGCTGATCCATAGGCACATAATCCGCATGGCTGCCCACATACTTATAGGCAGGACGGATAATTTTACCCATATTGATAAGCTCCTCGATGCGGTGGGCAGACCAGCCGGCGATACGGGCCATGGCAAAGATGGGGGTGTACAGCTCCAGAGGCAGGTCCAGCATGTGGTACACAAAGCCGGAATAGAAGTCCACGTTGGCGGACACGCCCTTGTACATCTTCCGCTCCCCGGCAATGACCTCGGGACCCAGCCGCTCCACCAGGGAGTAGAGCTCGTACTCCTCGTTGCGGCCCTTCTCCCGGGACAGCTTCTCCACAAAGGAGTGGAGCAGGTTGGCACGGGGGTCGGACAGGGAATAGACCGCGTGGCCCATGCCGTAGATCAGGCCCGCCTTGTCAAAGGCCTCCTTGTTGAGCAGGGCCTGGAGGTAGTGGCGCACCTCGTCCTCGTCCTTCCAGTCCCGGACGGTCTCCTTCATATCCTCAAACATCTGCACCACCTTGATATTGGCGCCGCCGTGCCGAGGACCCTTCAGGGAGGCCAGGGCGGCCGCCATGCAGGAGTAGGTATCGGTACCGGAGGAGGTGACCACATGGGTGGTGAAGGTGGAGTTGTTGCCGCCGCCGTGCTCGGCATGGAGGGTCAGACAGATATCCAGCACATGGGCCTCCCAGAAGGAATAGGAGGAGTCGGCCCGCAGCAGGGTGAGGATATTCTCCGCCGTGGACAGCTCAGGCCGGGGGGCGTGGATATACAGGCTGCTGCCGCTCTTGTAGTTCCAGGCCTGATAGCCGTAGACGCTGAGCATGGGGAACAGGGAGATGAGCTGGACGCACTGGCGCATCACATTGGGCAGGGAGATGTCGTCGGCCCGGTCGTCGTAGGAGGCCAGGTTTAGCACGCTGCGGGCCAGGGAGTTCATAATGTCGTGGCTGGGGGCCTTGAGGATGATATCCCGCACAAAGTTATTGGGCAGGGAGCGGTAGTAGGACAGCTGCTTGGTGAAGCCGTCCAGCTCCTCCTTGGTGGGCAGCTTGCCCAGCAACAGCAGGTAGGCGGTCTCCTCAAAGCCGAAGCGGCCCTCCTTCAGGGCGCCGGCCACCAGATCCTCCACATCTACGCCCCGGTAGTACAGCTTGCCCTCGCAGGGCAGCTCCTGGCCGTCCACTACCTTCTTGGCAACAATATCGGAGACCTCGGTGAGGCCGGCAAGCACGCCCTTGCCGTTCAGGTCACGCAGGCCCCGTTTCACATCATACTTTACGTAATCGCCCGGGTCGATCCGGCTGTTTTCCTTAGACATGCCCGCCAGGGCCTCGATCTCAGGCGTAATGTTGCAATAGTTGGGATTGCTTGCCATAAAAAACCTCCATTCTCTTCACTCACCGGGGAATCTGCCCCCTTGTCATTCGGTTCATTGCTAACCATTATGCCATGTAAATGTTACCACAATATGAATCCCCTCGGATTTTTCGTCTGAAAATTTTTGGAATGTAAAGTAATAAAGACCCGCTGCGGCAGTGCCGGGCAGCGGGTCTTTCGGTCAGAACAGATCTTTTTTCTTTAGGATGATGCCGGTCACCACGATCACACCCAGGGAGAGTACCAGCGGGAACCACCAAAACTGGTCCAGGGGCAGGTTGGCCACGTTCATACCGTAGAAGCTGAAGAAAATATTGGGGATGGTGAGCAGGATGGTGATGGAGGTCAGCACCTTCATGATCACGTTCAGGTTGTTGGAAATGACGGAAGCAAAGGCGTCCATCATGCCCGAAATAATGGAGGAGTAGATGTTGGCCATCTCGATGGCCTGGCGCACCTCGATAAGCACGTCCTCCAGCAGGTCATGGTCCTCCTCATAAAGGGTAATGATGCGGCCCCGAAGGATCTTCTCCAGGGTAACCTCATTGGCCTTCAGGGAGGTATTGAAGTAGACCAGCGACTTCTCCAGGTCCAGCAGCTGGATGAGCTCCTTATTCCGCTGGGACTTGTAGAGCTGGCGCTCCATATAGTTGTAGATCTTGTCGATCTGCTTCAGGTATTGCAGGAAGCGCTTGGCCACCTGGAGCAGCATATAGAGGATAAACTGGGTCCGCTTCTGGGTGTCGGCGTTGCGCACCAGACCGTCCTGGAAGTCCTTCAGGATGGAGGTCTCCTTCAGGCAGACGGTGATGATGTGCTTCTCCGTCACGATGATGCCCAGAGGCAGGGTAGAGTACACCACCGCGTCGTCCTTCTCCACCGAGGGGGCGTCGATGATGATGAGGGTCTGGCCCTCCTCGGTGTCGATACGGGAGGTCTCCTCCTCGTCCAGGGCGGCCCGCAGGAAGGTGGGCTCCACACCCAAGGTCACCGCCACGGTATTCAGTTCATCCTCGCTGGGATAGGTCAGGTTGACCCAGCAGCCGTCCTGGACGGAATCCAGCCGGGTCATCTTCCCATTGATGGTCTTATGGATCGAAAGCAATCATATCACGCCTTTCCGGGCGCAGGGGCCAAAAAGGCATAATAATCCCCGCACACCTATTGTCTCGTGGGTCCGCCCTTCCTATACAGGGGACCCAAAAAGGGCACAGGCGTGCGGGTGCTTACCGGCAGGGCCGGTCACACACGGAGCAGATACGCCGTGCCAGTTTCGCTGCATTCTCGACTCAGAGGGTCACCGCTCACGGCGCATATCACTCCCTTAAAATGTGGTTTATTTTGCCAAAATACCGGTTTTGCTCGCTTTCCGCTTATTTTGGCCGACCTTTATTATATGCCTTTTCCCGGCGGATTGCAAGCCCGGAGAGCAGCAAAAAAGGAGCCGCCGTAAAACGGCGGCTCCTGAGAACTTTCAAAAAAGTGGCAAAGCCACTTTTTTGAGACGGCTGCAGGCTGTCGCGCGCAGGCTCTGCCCGTCAAAGGCGGGCAAAACCCACACTAACAGCCTGAGAAGTATTTTCGGCCACGCACATGTCGCGGCCGAAAACAGATTTGGACTTGTTTCGCGCCTGCGGGCGCGAACTCTGCGAGGCTTTTCCACAAATAAAAGGAGCCGCCGTAAAACGGCGGCTCCTGAGGTATACTCAGCGATTGCGGTTAAAGATCTTGAAGATATCCTCAAAGGGATCGTCCTCAGCGGGAGCGGCAGGCTGAGCCTGGCCGTTGGCGGCAGGAGCCTGGGGCTGCTGAACGCCCGTCTTCTTCTCGGCGGCGGCAGTAAAGGGCTTGTTGGGCATGGCGCCCTCCAGCTCTTCAAAGCCAGTGGCAATGACGGTGACCCGGATCTCGTCCTCCAGGGTGTCGTCGAAGGCGGCACCGAAGATGATGAGGGCGTCGGGATGGGCGGCCTGCTGCACCAGGTTGGCAGCGGTCTCCACTTCCTCCAGGCCGATGTCCACGGAGCCGGTGACGTTGACCAGAACACCCTTGGCGCCGTTGATGGAGGTCTCCAGCAGGGGGCTGGAGATGGCCATCTTGGCGGCCTCCTCGGCCTTGTTCTTACCGGCGGCCCGGCCCACGCCCATGTGGGCCATGCCGGCATTCTGCATGACGGCGGTGACGTCGGCGAAGTCCAGGTTGATGAAGCCGGTATTCTTGATCAGGTCAGAGATGGACTGCACCGCCTGGCGCAGCACATCGTCGGCGATCTCGAATGCATTCTGGAAGGTGATCTTCTGATCGGTGGCAAACTTCAGACGTTCGTTGGGAATGATCACCAGGCTGTCCACCCGGGTACGCAGCTCCTCGATACCCTTCTCCGCCTGCATCATGCGCCGACGGCCCTCAAAGTTGAAGGGCTTGGTGACCACGCCCACGGTGAGGATGCCCATCTCCTTGGCGATATCGGCCACGATGGGGGCCGCGCCGGTGCCGGTGCCGCCGCCCATACCGGCGGTGATGAACACCATGTCGGCGTCCTCCAGGGCCTTGGAAACCGCGTTGCGGCTCTCCTCAGCGGACTTGCGGCCCACCTCGGGATCGCTGCCCGCGCCCTGGCCGCCGGTGAGCTTCTCACCGATCTGAATCTTAAAGGTCGCGCTGGAAACGGCAAGCGCCTGCTTGTCCGTATTCACAGCGATAAAATCAACACCCTTTGTACCGGTCTTCACCATCCGGTTGACAACATTGTTACCGCCGCCGCCAACGCCGATCACCTTAATGGTAACCACATTATCCGGCCCGGTGTCCAGTCCAAACGCCATAACTGCTCCTCCTATGTAGAACGTATTCGTAAAATAGCATGTAGAAAAGGAAGGCCCTCTTATCTTTGGTCCTCCTGCTGGGAAGATACTATATCTAGTTGATTTATTGTATCTCTCTTTTGCTTCGAGGTCAATAGTTCCCGCCGGATTTTAGCAAAGTTTTGGAACATGCGGGTGCCGAAAACCACCACTGCCGCAAGGTACAGGGGAATGCCCAATTTCTGGCCCAGCCAGGTGAGAAAAACGGCGATGGCTGCATTCCCGATGGTGCCCGACAGGAACACGGAGAAGTGAAACTCCCCCTTGATGCGGGCGCAGTAACCGCCCAGGGCGGAGTCCAGCGCCGCCAGCAATCCGGCGGCCACATAGAGAGAATACTGGCTGGGGATGGTCCAGGGCACCAGGATGCCCATCACCACACCCACCAGCAGGCCGATCAACTCCAGCATTTATTCTCCCCCCTCTTCCCGCTCCGCACTATCCGACGTCGCCGTATGGGCGTACTGATAGGTGATGGTGCCGTTATACTTGGGGATGAGCAGCAGATCGCTGGCCGTCACCTGCACGGAAATCCCCCACTGGCTCAGCACATCCACCACGCCGTTGCGCATGGTAAGGGCGCTGTACAGGGTGTCGGGGTCGCCGATGGCGAAGATCACATAGGGAGCGGCATACCGCCGGCCGTTCACCGTCACCACCGCGCCGGTACAGCGGATCTCGCTGTTTGCCAGCAGCCGCTCTCCATTGAGGGAGATGGCCTCCGCCCCGGCGGAGCGCAGTTCGTTGACTACCGACAGCAGGTCATTGTCGTGGATCAGGTAATCGGCCTCATCGCCGGTCACGTTGGTCTGGGAGGAATCCTGCAGGATCACCGTCACGCCGGGGCCCTCCACATCGGTGCGGCCGGCGGCGATCTCCAGCTGCTCCAGTTCCTGGCGCAGGGCCTCGCTGCCCTCCGTCCCCGAGGCGGCCTGGTCCCGGTAGATGCTCAGTTCATCCTGAAGCTGAGCCACCTGGTCCTCCAGGGCATCGTTCTGCTTGGACTGCTCATTATAGAGTTCCTGTAAAGTCTCAAGGCGGCTGGCGTTGGTGGCGTCCGCCGCGCCGGTAAGCTGCACACTGCGCAGCTGGGCCGCCAGCAGATAGCCCACGATGATGCATACCACCACCACCGCAAACTCGCCTCTTTTGCGTCGTTTCTTTTCTGCCATGAAATTCTCCTTGTTCTTACTCCGCCTGCTCCGGGGCCTGCTCGGGCACCGTGGGCGTATGGGAGGGGTCTGGCGAAGCCGGGCTCTGAGAGGTCTCCGGTGCCTCCCCGCCCTCATTGGGCTCCGTACCCTCCGCGCTCTCCGTCTCCCCGCCGGATGCCTCCGGCTGCTGGGTGGGCTCGGTGGGCTCAACGGGAGCCTCCACAGGGCTCCATCCCTCGGGCAGCCAGCGGTCGGGCAGCAGATGGACCTCCCGGCTCTCATAGTTCAGATCCAGCGTGCCGGTACGGGTGATCCCCCGCTCATCCATGGTCTCCAGGGTGCGCTTGAGCTCGTAGGTGGCGTCGTCAAAATCCCCGTTCATGGGAAACACCACCGTCAGGTTGGCGCCGTAGCCAAAGCGGAGCTCGTTGTCGGCGGTGAGGTCGATAAAGGCGCTGAGGCTGCCTGTCATGACCCGAGCCTGGATGGCCTTCAGGAAGGCCTGAAGCCGCTCCAGCTTGTTCTGCTGCTCGGGAGCCACGGTCAGGGTGTTGCCCACCGTGGGATTCTCCGGCGTGATGCCCAGCAGCTGGGGCTTGCCCTGGACCAGGGAAGCATCTCCCATCTCCAGCACCTTGCAGTTGCTGTTGATCAGCCAATAGGAGCCGCCGCTCTCCACCCAGGCCACACCGCTGCTCTCGGCCACCTCAAAGATCAGGGTGTCGGGCAGCTTGCGGCTGATGGTCACGTCGTCCACATAGGGCAGCTGGGTGAGAATACGGTCGGCGATCTGGTACTTGTTCAGGGTAAACAGGTTGTCCCCCTGCTCCACGCCGGCGGCGGCGATGATCTCCTCCTGGCTGTAGCGGGAGTTGCCCGTCACCACCATAGTATTTACCCGGAAGAAAATGATGCAGCCCATCAAAATGGCGGCAAAGATGAGCAGAATGGACAGCAGCTTATAGAGGCCGCCGAAGCGCCCTCTGTTTCGCCGCCGTCCTCTTCTGTTTCGTCTTGCCGCCATTGCGTCGATCTCCTGTCCTTTTTTCTCTATCCTCGCACGGAATGGTTGATTGTTTGCTAAGAAATTCTTACGATTTTCTCAAACTTGCCCTACACCCGCCGGATGCTGGCCCCCAGACATTGCAAATCATACTCCAGGGACTGGTAGCCCCGGTCGATGTGGTGCAGGCCGGTGACAGTGCTGCTTCCCTCGGCCCCCAAGGCGGCCACCACCAGGGCGGCTCCCCCCCGCAGGTCGGTGGCCATCACCGGAGCGCCGTGGAGCCGGGAGACGCCGTACACCACGGCCACCCGGCCTTCCACTCGGATATCCGCCCCCATGCGGATCAGCTCATCCACATGGCGGTAGCGGCTCTCAAACATATTTTCCACAAAGACGGTGCAGCCGGTGCCCCCCGCCAGGGCCGCCATCAGCGGGGCCTGGGCATCGGTAGGAAAACCGGGGTAGGGTGCGGTACGCACCGGGCGTACCCCCTTCAGGGGCCCCTCTGTCCTGAGAAAGATCCGGTCTGCGCCGCTGGTGACCTGACAACCGGCCTCCTTCAGTACCGCCGTCACCGTGGACAGGGTGCGCCAGTCCACACCGGTGACCTCCACACTGCCCCCAGCCGCCGCAACGGCAGTCAGGTAAGTAGCGGCCACGATCCGGTCCCCCATCACCCGGTAGGACCCGCCGTGGAGCGGGGTTCCCCCCTCCACGGTGATGACCGAGCTGCCCGCCCCCCGGACATTGGCTCCCAGGGCCTGCAAAAAGCCCTGGAGGTCCACGATCTCCGGCTCCCGGGCTGCGTTGGTGATGGTGGTGGTACCCTGGGCGCACACCGCCGCCAGCATGGCGTTCTCGGTGGCCCCCACGCTGGGCAGAGAGAGCACGATATCCGCACCCTGGAGCTGCCCCTGGCAGAACAGGCTCCCGCCCTGCTCCTCCACCGTGCCCCCCAGGGCACGAATGGCGGCCAGATGGAGGTCGATGGGCCGGGGCCCCAGCTCGCAGCCCCCGGGGGCGCACAGCCGTGCCTGTCCCATCCGCCCCAAAATGGCCCCCAGAAAGATGACGGAGGAGCGCATCTCCCGCATCAGCCGGTCGGGCACGTCAAAGCGAGTGGGCGCGGAGGCATCCACCACCACCGCCTCCCCCTGCCGCTCCGCGCGGCAGCCCAGGTGGCGCAAAATGGCCAAAGACGCCTCCACATCGGACAGGCGGGGACAATTTTGGATCACACAGGCCCCCGGGGCCAGCAGGCAGGCCGCCAGAATGGGCAGGACGCTGTTTTTGGCCCCATGGATCTGCACAGAGCCGTCCAGCGCCCGCCCACCCGCAATTACATATGCACTCATAGCTTCCATCCTCCGCATTCAGGATTTATGTACGCCATCCTATGCGTTTGATGGAAGGCCGGTTCATTTTGCCCGCTTTTCCAGCAATTCCTTCAGAGTCTGGTAAATTTTCTCCGCCGCGTCGGGAGACCCCATCTCCCGCAGGGCGCGGCCCATGCGCTCCCGGCGGTCAGGATCGTCCAGCAGCTGGCCCACCAGCGCATGGAGCTTCTCGCCGCTGGACTCGCTCTCGGGCAGCAGCACCGCGCCGCCGGCGTTGGCCAGCACCCGGGCGTTCTTGGTCTGGTGGTCAGCCACCACATTGGGGGAGGGCACCAGCACCGCCGGACGGGCAATGGCGGTGAGCTCCGCGATGGTGGAGGCTCCCGCCCGGCAGAGCACCAGGTCGGCTGCCGCCATCACCAGGGGCATATCATAGATATACTGCCGCACCTCCACGCCGGGATACTGGGCCAGGTCCACGCCCCCCTCCTTCAGGGAGGAGAGCACCTGCTCATAGTTGCGGCCCGCGCCGTGGATGTGCCGCCAGGGAGCGCCCGCCCGGCACTCCCGGATGATACAGTCGGTAATCTGCTCGTTCATCACCTTGGCGCCCAGGCTGCCCCACACCGACACCACCAGGGGCCGGTCATCGGTAAAGCCCAGCTTCTCCCGGGCCTCCTTCCGGTTGTAGCGGAAGAAGTCCTCCCGCACCGGAGTACCGGTGACCACCACCTTGGAGGGATCGTCGTAGTGGTTCCGGCTCTCCTCAAAGCCCACCATCACCACGTCCACCACCTTGGACAGGGTCTTGGTGGTGAGACCGGGGACGGCGTTGGACTCGTGGACGGCAGTGGGGATGCCCCGGGCGGCCGCCGCGTTGACCACGGGGTAGGAGGCATAGCCGCCGGTACCCACCACCAGGTCGGGCCGGAACCGGTCCAGAATGGCGTTGGCCTGCTTCTTGGATTTGTTCATGTTCAGCAGGGTTTTCACATTGTGGACGATGGCCGCCGGGGTGAGGGACCGCTGGAAGTTGGTGATGGTCACCGTCTGGATCTCATAGCCCTCCTTGGGCACCAGGCGGGTCTCCATGCCGCCGTCAGCGCCCACAAAGAGCACCTGGCAGCCCGGATTACGGGCCTGGAACATCTGGGCCAGAGCCACCGCCGGATTCACATGTCCCGCGGTACCGCCACAGGTAAAGAGTATCTTCATTTGCCCATTTCCCTCCTGCAATCGCACTATTCTTGTTTGGGCGCTGGGATCTGTCTTGAGACTGATAGTACCATTCCCATCTCGCCCAGCTGGATCATCAATGCCGTACCGCCGTAGCTGAAGAAGGGCAGAGAGATACCGGTGGAGGGGATCAGGTTGGTGACCACGGCGATGTTCAGGAAGACCTGCACCGCCGTCAGGGTGGTGATACCCACCACCAGCAGAGCGCCGAACCGGTCCCGGGCATGGACAGCAATCCAATAGCCCCGGATGATCAGCAGCACAAAGAGCAGGATGATGATGGCCGCCCCGATGAAGCCCAGCTCCTCGCAGACGATGGAAAAGATGTAGTCGTTCTCCGACTCGGGCAGGTAGAGGAATTTCTGGCGGCTCTTTCCCAGGCCCACGCCCAGCAGGCCGCCGGAGCCGATGGCGTACAGGGACTGAATGGTCTGGAAGCCGCTGCCCCGACCGTTCATACCGTCGTTCCAGGGATCCTTCCAGATGGCCAGACGGGTGGCCATGTAGCTGGTCTGGGTCATAATAAAAAACAGTCCGGCTGCGGCAGCGGTACCGCCGCCGATGAACCAGTACAATCGGATGCCGGCGGCAAAGAGCACCGACGCGCCCCCCATCAGCACCAGAATGGTACCCGACATATGGGGCTCCATCAGCATGAGAATAGCCACCAGACCCAGAACCACAAAGTAAGGGATGGGCTCCAGCACTCCCTTCTCATCCAGCCAGGCATAGAGGCCGCTGAGGGGATGGCGGGGGGGCAGGCGCTTGTGCTTTTCGGTGTTGCGCTTGGACAGGCGGGCGGCAAAATACATAATGACGCCCACCTTGGCAATCTCCGAGGGCTGGAAGCCGCCGATGATGGGCAGGCTGATCCACCGCTGGGCGCCCACGGTGCTCCGGCCGTAGCCGAAGGGGATAACCAGCACCAGCAGGATAATGGAGATGGCCAGCACAAAGACGGACAGGCCCCGGAAGGTCTGGTAGTTGATCTTGGAGATCAGATACATGGCCACCAGACCCACGCCGCCGAAGGTGGCCTGCTTGAAAAAGTAGTTGGTGGGGCTGAGCCCCTCGTTCATGGCAGTGGGATAGGAGGCAGAAAACACCATGATGACGCCGATGACGGTGAGAATCACCACCAGCATCAGAAAGGGAATATCAATGGGGCCCCGGGCCAGCTGCTGCATGACCGTCAGGTCCCGTCTGCGTTTTTTCATGGCAGCGTCACCTCCTTACCGGGTGGTACTTCGTCCTCAGCGGTACATGACCCCCCAGAACGCCAGCGCGCACATCACCAGGGTGATCCCGGTGAAGACGCAGAACAGCTTCACTTCGCTCCAGCCGCCCATCTCCAGGTGGTGATGCAGGGGGGCCATGCGGAAGATCCGCTTGCCGTGGGTGAGTTTGAAGTATCCAACCTGTATAATATCAGACAGAGTCTCCGCAATGTAGATGATTCCCACCAGGATGAGCACCAGGGGAATATCCAGGGCAAAGGCCAGGCCGCACACCGCGCCCCCCAGGAAGAGGGAGCCGGTATCACCCATAAACACCTTGGCCGGATGGAAGTTGTAGATCAAAAATCCGGCCAGGCCGCCCAGCAGGGCGGCGGAGAAGATGCCCAGCTCATAGTGTCCCCACCAGCAGGCCACAGCGGTAAAGAAGAGCATCACCGGCATGGTAACGCCGCTGGCCAGGCCGTCGATGCCGTCGGTGATGTTGACGGCATTGACGCAGCCCACCATAACGAAAGCGGCAAAGACCATGTACAGGGGCCAGGGCACCGACAGGGTCACATTGAAGAAGGGGATATACAGATCCGGGGTCAGGTAGCCGAAATTGCGCATAAGCACGGTGAACAGAATGGCCGCCGCCAGCTGAAGAATAAACTTCTGGGGGGCGGTCAGACCGGTATTCTCGTGCTTTTTCACCTTAAAATAGTCGTCAATGTAGCCGATAACACCGAACACCAGGGCAAACACCAGTACAAAGCCGCCGCCGAAGGTTCCGGCGGCAAAATCCTGCCAGCCCAGGGCGGCTACCGCCACGATGGCGGCAATGATGAACATGAGCCCGCCCATGGTGGGGGTGCCCTGTTTGGACATGTGCCAGGTGGGGCCGATCTCCTTGATGGACTGGCCGGCCTTCATGCTCCGCAGCACGGGGATCAGGATCCGCCCCGCCAGGGCGGCCACCACGAACCCGATCAGGCAGCTGATGACGATCCTCAACATCTCTTTTGAACCTCCAAAGCCTCTTACAGCTCGATTTTTGTCCGCATCAATGGACCAACGTGGTATTTTATCACAGACCGCCACGGGTTTCCACTCTAAAATGCAACAAACTTGCTCCCTGCTTTTGCAAAAAAGGCCGCCACTTCCTCCCGTTCGTCCAGATGGTGCTCCACACCGTTGATCTCCTGGTAGGTCTCGTGGCCCTTTCCTGCCAGCACCACCGTATCTCCCGTCCGGGCAAGGGAGAGGGCCAGGGAGATGGCCTTTCTGCGGTCAGGCTCCACATGTCGCTGGGCCTGAGTGCCCGCCATGCCGGCCAAGACATCCCGGATGATGGCCTCCGGCTCCTCTGTACGGGGGTTGTCAGAGGTCACCACCGCCACGTCGGCCAGCTGTCCGGCAATGGCTCCCATTTGGGGCCGCTTGGACCGGTCCCGGTCCCCGCCGCAGCCAAAGAGGCAGATCACCCGCCCCTTTGTAAAATCCCGGACCGTTGTGAGGATATTCTCCAGGGCATCCGGGGTGTGGGCGTAGTCGATGAGCACCGTGTAGTCTGCCGGGACAGGGACCACCTCAATGCGGCCCTTCACCCCCCTGGCGCGGGCCAAAGCAGCTGCGATCTGCCCCAGGGGCAGACCCAGAGTCAGGCCGCAGGAGATGACGCCCAGAGCGTTGTAGATGGTAAATCCGCCGGGAATGGGCAATTTGATCCGGGCAATGGCGTCCATGGTCACCGCCTCAAACTCCACCCGGTCGGGAAAGAGCCGCAGGTTCTTGGCGGTGAGGTCCGCCTCGTCCCGGCACTCGGAATAGGTAAAGGCTGGGCAGGGAACGGTATCGGCATAGTACCGACCCGCCTCATCGTCCAGGTTGAGCACCGCCCGGTCACACTGGCGGAACAGCAGTCCCTTGGCCTGACGGTAGGCCTCCATAGTGCGGTGGAAATCCAGATGATCCTGAGTCAGGTTGGTGAAGATGCCCGCCGCAAAACGGATGCCATCCAGGCGATGGAGAACCAGGGCGTGGGAGGATGCCTCCATCACCACATGGCTGCACCCGGCGTCCGCCATCTGCCGCAGCAGATGCTGTACCTCCCAGGACTCCGGGGTGGTACGGTGGGCGGGCAAAACCTGGTCGCCGATCATATTCTGATTGGTACCGATGAGCCCCACCTTGGCTCCCAGCACCCCCTCCAGCATGGCTTTAAGGAGGTAGGTGGTGGTGGTCTTGCCGTTGGTGCCGGTGACTGCCAGCACCGTCAGCTCCCTGGCCGGATGGTCAAACCAGTTGGCAGAAGCCATGGCCAGAGCCGCCCGGGGATCGGGAGTGGTCAGCCAGGGCCCCTCCCTCTCCGGGGGGCGGCGGCAGAGCACTGCCGCCGCCCCCCGTTCCAGAGCAGTTTGAATAAATTTATGTCCGTCGGTCTTGTAGCCCGGCAGCGCCACAAAGAGACAGCCGGGGCTCATGGTTCGGGTGTCGTAGCATACGCCGGTAATTTCCACATCCTGGATGTTCCCAGACGTGAGGGGCACGCCCGCCAGCACGTCATTCAGCTTCATGCACACACCCCGCTTTCTGCGTGTTACAGGCCTGCGCCGCTGGCCGTGGAGTCGGTGAAGCGCACCTCAATGGTGGTACCCCGGTCCACGCTGGTGCCGGCTGCGATGGATTGATCGTAGGCCACCAGGTTGGCGCCATACTCGGTGGCGCCGGTGGCTTTCAGGTAGAGGCCCAGGGCCGACAGCTTCTCCTTGGCCTGATCCATACTCAGGCCGTCCAGGTTGGGCACTGTGACCTGGTCGGTGGGCACTTCAGCCCCCATGTAGACCACCACTTCGCTGCCGCCGGGGATGGAGGCCCCGTTGGCGGGGATCTGGCCGGTGACGGTATCGCCGTCGCCCACCACCCGGATGGAGAGATTGTTCTTCTTCAGCGCGGAGGTGGCGTCCGCCAGATTGAGGCCGGTCAGGTTGGGCACCAGCACGTCTGCGGTGGCGGAGTAGCTCTTCTCCACGCCCAGATAGTCCAGGATCTTCTCCAACAGCTCGCCGGCCTTGATGGCCGCCATGTTGCCGCCGCTGATGTACCAGCCACCTGCGGTGGTATTGCCGCCGGGATAGGCGGGCTTGGGATTATCGTAGGCCAGCAGGATGACCACTTGGGGATCGTCCGCCGGGGCAAAGCCCAGGAAGGAGACGATGGTGCGGTCGTCCTCGGTGGTCTCGGAGGAGCCGGTCTTGCCGCCGATGCGGTAGCCCTCCACGGCGGCGTTCTTACCGGTGCCGCCGTCCACCACCTTCTCCAGAATGGCCCGACACCGCTCGCTGGTCTGCTCGCTGATGACCTGGCGCACCTCGGTGGGCTCGGTGTGCTGGAGCACATTGCCGTCGGCATCGGTGATCTGGCTCACTACGTAGGGCTGCATCAGGTGACCGCCGTTGACCACGGAGGAGGCGGCGGTGATGAGCTGCAGGGGGGTGACCTGGAAGCGCTGACCGAAGGAAGCAGTTGCCAGGTTCACGTTGGTGAAGGACTCCCGACTCCAGATGATCTGGCCGCCGCCGGTAGGCTCGCCCTGCATGTCGATGTTGGTGGGCTCCAGGAAGCCGAAGTCCTCCAGATAGTCATAGAATTTCTCCGCTCCCAGCTTCTGGCCGATGGCGATGAAGGCCGGGTTACAGGAGTTGGCCACAGCCTTGGCCAGATCCTGATCTCCGTGACCGTCCCGGTCGGAGCAGCGGATGGGAGGGCCGTTCCAGCCCTCCACCGCCACGCTGCCGGAGCAGTAGAAATGGTCGCTCTCGCTGACCACGCCCTCTTCCAGGGCGGCAGCCAGCACCATACACTTGAAGGTGGAGCCTGGCTCATAGGACAGGCGCACAGCACGGTTGGTCCACTGGGTGGTGAGAACCTCGGTCTCCGCCGCGCTCACCGCATCCTCGTAGGCCTCCTCGGTGGAGGCACCCTCCGCCAGAGCCTTCTGGTAGGCCTCCTCCTTGGTATATTCCCCGCTCTTGATGTCCTCCAGATACTGGAGGAGCACCGGGTCGCTGACGTCCCAGGGATCGTTGGGGTCAAAGCTGGGGGAGTTGGCCCAGCCTAGGATGGCACCGGTGTTGGGGTCCATGGCGATACAGAAGCCGCCATTCTGGACCTCAAACTGCTCCACGCCCTCCTGGAGGATGCTCTCACAGTAGGACTGGATGGTGGAATCAATGGTGAGGGTCAGGTTGCTGCCATCGGTGGCGTCGTAGTAGTCCTCAAACCGGTAGAGCAGCTCGGTACCCACGCCGTCCTTGGCGGTGACCACCCGGCCGGTCTGGCCGGAGAGGATACTCTCGAACTGGGCCTCCAGGCCGTAGGCGCCCTGATTATCCAGGTTGGGGTTGACCCAGCCCACCACCTGGGCGGCCAGACTGCCCTTGGGGTAGTACCGCTTGCTGGTGGGCATCAGATAGATGCCGTGGGACAGGTGGTTCTCGGTGATAAACTCCTGGACCGCCTCCGACTCCTCCGGCTCGATCTTCTTTTTGATGATCTCGTACTGGGAGTTTTTATTCTGCAGGTGGTCCAGCACGTCGTCCACCTCCAGGTCCAGAATAGCAGCCAGGTTCTCGGCAATAAACTGGTCGGTGGGCTCCGGGTAGTCTGGCAGCTTTCCGCCATCCTCCTGGGCCTTCTCCACTTTCTCCTGGTAGGTCTCCAGGGTCTCCTGCAGGTCCCGGGGGGAGAGCTGCACGTCATACACCGTGGCGCTCATGGCCAGCACTTCACCCTTGCTGTCGTAGATGGTGCCCCGGTTGGCGGTGACGGTGCTGTCCCGAGTCTGCTGCTTGACCGCCAGGTCCTGATAGTAGTCGTGCTGGCTGATCTGGATCTGCCAGAGCTTGACAAACAGCGGAATAAAGGCCAGCAGTCCAAAGATGGCCATCAAAAACAGGCTGCGGATCAAAATGGTACGGTTGGCGCGCCGGTCCGGCCGCTGCCGAACAATGCGGTTGCCTCTTTTTCTTTGTGCCATACGCGGCTCACCTCGCTTGGGAATCATAAAACGGTTCGGACCCGGAGATACCGGGCAATATCGCAGGAGGGCGTAAGAAAATCTCTTTTCTTACGCCCTCTCTTTACACTACTTGTTCCGGGGCAGCCGTATGGGGCAGCCCGTTTCTCTCTATTGTCTGCCGATGCAGTATATGGCGCGGCTCATCTGAAATATTCCACGATCTCCGTGATGATGGACCGGACGCCCTCCACAGCCCCCTCCAGGCCGGCGGCTGTGTTCTCCTCCTCAAAATAGGTCACGGTGTCCGGTTCGGACAGATCCACATAGATGACCTGACCGTTCTGGGGCTTGACCATACTGTTGTCGGCGGTCAGGGTGCTCTCGATGGTGTCCAGGTCGTAGGCCAGCTCGTACTGGGCCCGCAGCTTGGCCTCCTCGGTCTTGAGAGAGGTCAGATCGGACCGCAGGCTCACCACCTGCTCGGAGATCTCAGCCAGCTGCACATAGCTGAACAGCAGCAGGACCGCAAAGGCGGCCACCGCCAGGAAACCGACCACCGCAAAGGGGGAAACCGCTCCTGCCTCCCGCACCCGGACCTTGGGCCGGACCACCGCGCGCTCTCTGGGCCGGACCAGCGGTCGGGGCTGAAGGACCTCCTCCTGCTGGAGCTGCCGTGCCGCAGAGCCGTCATATACGTTGAAGGGGATGGTGTCGTACTTGGAATATCTTCTGCGCTTCACGGCAGTTGCCATGGCTGCTCCACTCCATTCTCATTCGTAAATCTGCCGTTATCTCTCTCTCAGCTTTTCCGCTACCCGCAGCTTGGCGCTGCGGGCCCGGGGATTCTCTTCCAGCTCTTGGGGACCGGAAACGATGGGTTTCCGGTTCACCAGCTTGATCTGGGGCTTTTTCCCGCACACACATACCGGGAAGTCCGGCGGGCAGGTACAGCCCTTGGCGTATTCCGCCAGTCCGTTTTTGACGATGCGGTCCTCCAGCGAGTGGAAGGAGATGATCGCCAGGCGTCCGCCGGGATTGAGACGGGGCACCGCGGAGCGCACCATTTTGTCCACCGAGCCCAGCTCATCATTCACCGCGATGCGGATAGCCTGGAAGGACCGCTTGGCCGGGTGCTGCTTCTCCCGCAGGGCAGCGGCCGGCATGGCGCTTTTGATGATGTCCACCAGCTCCAAGGTGGTCTCCACCGGCTTGTTCTCCCGCGCGCGGACAATGGCTCCAGCAATGGCGGAGGAGTACCGCTCCTCGCCGTACTGCCACAGAATGCGCCGCAGCTCCTCCTGGGGCCATTCGTTCACCACCGTCCGGGCGGTGAGGGCATCGGACTTGTCCATCCGCATGTCCAGCGGGGCGTCCGCCATGTAGGAAAAGCCTCTGGCGGCGTCGTCCAGCTGGGGGGAGGACACCCCCAGATCAAAGAGCATACCGTCCACACCGGACAGGCCCAGTCCGTCCAGAATGGCATCCAGCTCACAGAAATTGCTGTGGACCAGCGTGACCTTATCCATCCAGGGGGCCAGCCGCTCCTGGGCGGCATCCAGAGCCGCCTGGTCACGGTCCACGCAGATGAGCCGGCCGGTGGTCAGCTTCTTTGCGATCTCCCGGCTGTGGCCCGCCCGGCCCAGGGTACCATCCAGATAGACGCCGTCCGGCCGGATGTTCAGGGCCTCGATACATTCTGCCAGCAAAACCGGCTTGTGGGAAAAACCTGCTTCACTCATCTCAGAACCCCAACATCTCCATACAGGCGGACATTTTCTCCGGCGTCATCTCTTCCTCCTCCTGGGCCTGCCAGGCATCGGCACTCCAGATCTCAGCCCGGTCGTTGACGCCGATGATGACCACGTCCTTGTCCAGACCGGCGTACTTGCGCAGCTTCTGGGGCACCACGATGCGGCCCTGGCTGTCCAGCTCGCACTTGGCTGCGTTGGCGAAGAGGGGGCGCATGGCCTTGGACTGACTCATGGGGAGGGAGGCAAACTTTTCTGTAAACCGGTCCCAGGTGGATTGGGGATAGATGGCCAGGCATGCGTCCACACCCATGGCCAGATAGAAGGTAACCCCCAACTCCTCCCGGAGTTTTGCAGGAATGAACAGGCGTCCCTTGCCGTCGATGCTGTGCTCGTAGGTGCCGGTCACGCCCTTCACTCCCCTCCACTTTGGTGGATTTGAGCGGGGTTTTCCCCCATTTCGCTCCACCGTCTCCTTCAGTATAAATGTTCTGTAACGGAATTGCAATAGTTTTTTACTCTTTTTTAACCACAAAACTCCCGCATTTTCCTGCGAAACCCGTGCTTTTTTGCATCAAAAACAAATGTTCGAGTTCTTTTGGTTGTCGTTCCAAAGAAAAAAGCACCATACCTGGTGGTATGGTGCTGAAAAAGTCACAATTTTATTGTGTTATGTAAATATGTACCCCACTGGCCGAACGGAAAAAATCTCCCCACCGCAGCGCGGTGGGGAGACCTGATTTTCTATTCATCCGCCTCGGCGTCATAGGGCTGGCGGCTGTTCTGGGGCACACCGCCACCGCCGGCCACCGCACGGAACCGGGCCCGGGATTTCTTGATCTCGTCGTAAGCCTCGGCCACTGCCTCCTCGGTGCGGCGCAGGGCGTCTTCACAGTAGTCGTTGGCCGCCTTGCGCAGGTCGCGGCTGCGCTCCTCGGCGGTGCGCATCATCTCGTTGGCCTTCTGCTTGGTCTGGGCCAGCAGCTCGTTCTCCGACACCATCTGCCGGGCCTGCTCCTCCGCCTGCTTGCGGATGAGCTCGGCCTCCCGCTTGGCGGAATTGATATAGTCGGTACGGGCGGCAATCAGCTTCTTGGCCTCGTTGAGTTCCATGGGGAACTGGCCCCGCACCTCATCCAGCAGGTCCAGAGCCTTGTCCCGTTCCAGAATACATTTATCGCTGCTCAGCGGCATATTCTTTGCTTCTTCGATCATCTCATAGAGCATATCCAGCAGTTCTTCCACACCGGTAGCCATCAGCGATCCCTCCCGCTTTCGATTTTTTGCCGGACGTCCTCGATGATCTCGCGGGGCACAAAGTCCGACAGATCCGCCCCGTAACGGGCCATTTCCTTGACCACGCTGGAGCTGACATAGGTGTATTTGGCGCTGGAGGGCAAAAACATGGTCTCCAGCCTGGGATTGAGTTTCCGGTTGATGAGGGCCATCTGCAGCTCGTTCTCATAGTCGGACACGGCACGCAGGCCCTTCACCAGGGTACACGCCTTCTTCTGCCGGGCGTACTCCGCCAGCAGGGTGGAGGAACAGTCCACCTCCACATTGGGCAGCTTGGCCACTACCTTACGGATGAGCTCGGTGCGCTCCTCCGGCGTGAACAGGCCCCGGTTCACCTTCTCCGAGTTCACCAGCACGCAGACGATAAGCCGGTCAAAGCAGACCGCCGCCCGCTTGATGATATTCAGGTGCCCCAGCGTGATGGGGTCAAAACTGCCTGGGTAGATCGCAGTTTTCATAAAGGTCTCACATCCTGTTGCCGTTGGCGCGGTGGTAGAGGGTCAGCTTGATCTTGCCGTAGCGGTATTCCCGGCCCTTCTCATAGGGGGCCTCCAGCTCCGGCAGCACCGCTTCGGCAGCGCTTTCGCAGACTATTATACCATTCTCCGTCATAATGTCAATCTTGGCAATGGTCTCAAGGGCCTTTTCCAGCATGCCGGTGTTGTAGGGCGGGTCCAGGAAAACCAGATCAAATTTTTCCCGGCTGCCGGTGAGAAAGGCCATGTAATCCCCCTGGATTACACGGGCGTGCTCGGCCAGCTTGGTGTGGGCCAGATTCTCCCGCACCACCGCTGCGGCCTCCTTTCGCAGGTCCACGAAGGTGCAGAAGGCCGCCCCCCGGGACAGGGCCTCGATGCCCATCTGGCCGGTACCGGCAAACAGGTCCAGCACCTGCCGGCCCTCGATATCAAACTGAACGATGTTGAATACCGACTCCTTCACCTTGTCGGTGGTAGGCCGGGTCTCCAGACCGGGCAGCTCCTTCAGCTTCCGGCCCCGGGCGATTCCGGTGATCACTCTCATGTGGGCTGTTCCCCTTTCGGATGAAAATAGTCGTAGACCGCCTGGGCGGTATGTTTCGGGACCACCTCTGCCAGCTGGGCCTGGGTAGCCTCCCGGATCTTCTTGACGCTCTTGAAGTGTTTGAGCAGGTCGCTCCGCCGCTTCTCCCCCACACCGGGGATCTGGTCCAGCACGGAACCCTTCACCCGCTGGTTCTGCTGCTGGCGGTGGAATTCAATGGCAAAGCGGTGGGTCTCCTCCTGGATCTGGCCGATGAGGGAGAAAATGGCCTGGTTGCCCTGGATGCCGATCTCCTTCCCTTCGGGGGTGACCAGAGCACGGGTGCGGTGGCGGTCGTCCTTCACCATGCCGAAGACCGGGATGGCAAGATTCAGCTCCTCCAGCACCTTCACCGCCACATTGGCGTGGTTCACGCCGCCGTCGATGAGAAGCAGGTCGGGCTTGTCGGCAAACTTCTCGTCGCCATCCAGATAGCGCTTGAACCGCCGCGTCAGCACCTGCTCCATGGAGGCATAGTCGTCGGGGCCGTCCATGTCCTTCAGCTTGAAGTGGCGGTAATCCCGCTTCAGAGGCCGGGCGTTCACATACACCACCATGGAGGCCACGATGTCGTCCGCCCCCTGGTTGGAGATGTCGTAGGACTCGATACGCCGGGGCGGCTCCTCCAGGTCCAGCATACGGCCCAGCAGCTCCATCAGCTTGCTCTGCCGCTCTTCCCGGGTGGTCCAGCGCTCCACTTCCTCCACGGCGTTCTTGTTGGCCAGACGGATCAGGTCCATCTTGGCCCCCCGCTGGGGGGTCACCAGCTCCACCTTGCGGCCTGCCTCCTCAGAGAACATCCGCATCAGGGGCACCTCATCCTCCAGCTCGCAGGGCAGCAGGATCTGCCGGGGCAGGCTGCCCCGGCCGCCGTAATACTGGCGCACCAGGGCGGACAGGATATCCGCAGTTTCCTCCTCCATGGGGGTATCGATCAGGTCCCAGTCCTTGGCGGCCAGCTCCCCCTCCACAAAGTGAAGCACCACAAAGCAGCTCTTGGTGGCCTCCCCCTTGTGGAAGCCCACCACGTTGGTGTCGGCCAGGGAGCCCGCCACCACCTTCTGCCGCTTGCCCAGCAGCTCAATGGCCCGGTAGCGGTCCCGCAGCTCGGCAGCCTTCTCAAAGCGCAGCTCCTCGGCGGCCAGTTCCATCTCCGCCTTCAGTTCGTCCCCCACCTCCTGGAATTTGCCCTCCAGCAGGCGGACGGCCTGGTCGATGGCTTCCCGGTAGCGGCTCTGGTCCATCTCCTTCCGGCAGTATCCGTCGCACTGGCCCATGTGGTAGTTGAGGCAGGGCCGCTCCCTGCCGATGTCCCGGGGGAACTTTTTGCTGCAGGAGGGCAGCTTCAGGGCCAGGCGCAGCGCGTCGATGATATTCTGGGTATTGCCCCGGCTGCCATAGGGGCCGAAGTACCGGGCCCCGTCCTCCGCCGCCCTGTTGGCCAGGGAAAACCTGGGGTACTCCTCCTTCACCGTCAGACGAATGTAGGGGTAGCCCTTGTCATCCTTGAGCAGGATGTTGTACCGGGGCTGGTGGCGCTTGATGAGGGAGTTTTCCAGCACCAGGGCCTCAAACTCGGAATCGGCCACGATGACGTCAAAGTGGTCGATCTGGCTCACCATGGCCCGGGTCTTTTCGGTATGGGAGGCCAGGTTGGCAAAGTACTGGCTCACCCGGTTTTTCAGGGCCTTGGCCTTACCCACGTAGATGACCACGTTCTTGGCGTCCTGCATGATATACACGCCCGGCTTCAGCGGCAGGGCATGAGCTTTTTCTTTCAGTTCGTCGAAGGTCATAGAAGCGGAACACGCCCTCCTTTCTGCCGGGTTTCTTATGCCCTGCCGCCGGGAGCGCCAGCGACCCGGCGCTTTGCGCCGTCCGAGCGTTTGGCCAACGGTCAAACCTCGCCGCAGGGGCAATTCATTTGCCCCGAGGATGTCAAATCATCCCCTGGGGGTCCCCAAAAGCGCCCTGCGCTTTTGGGGGGATGGGGCATGGGCTTTTTCTTTCAGTTCGTCGAAGGTCATAGAGGTACGTCATGCCCTCCTTTCTGCCGGGAATCCAGCCTCCCTACTTGGAAACCGTGGTCTCCGGGGTATTGCCGGGCAGCATGGGGTCATACATCATCATGGCGTGATTTTCCACCACATATTCGTCTGCCAGCAGTTCCCCCTCCAGCGTAAAGCACCGGCGATACAGAGTGTTGTGCCGGGTAAAACCGCCCCAGTACTCCCCCTGGATATAGTGCTCCTTTTCGTACACCTCATACCTTCTGTCGCAGGGAACGCCGGCCCGCCACTCTCCCTCCAGATGTGTTTCGGTAAGGCGGAGGGTAAGACGCCAGGTATGCTCCGTGTCGTTGCGCACCATCAGGTCCATGTAGTTATAAAAGCAGGTGGCCCCGCTGCCGAAGGGCTGGGTACGACTGCAATCGGGAAAGACGTCATAGCCATGCCGCCACCGCTCGGTCACCGTCAGCGGGGTATGGAGGGTCATCCAGTAGAGCAGATTGGTCATCTGGCACATGCCGCCCCCCACGCCGGCGGTCACCTGGCCGTTGCGCAGAATCATCCCCTCCACATAGCCCTTCCGCCGGGTGGGTTTGCCCACCGCCCGCCAGAAGGACAGGGTCTCTCCCGGCAAAAGGGTGAGCCCGTCCAGCCGGGCCAGAGCCAGCCGGAGGTTGGTGAGTTTGTTGCGCTGCAGGGTCATCTCCTCCCCTCGCAGCGGACGGAACAGCGGGGTACGGTGCTCCGCCCACAGGTGGGGCAGTTCCAGTTCCGGCCTGGGCCGTGCGAAGCGGAGACCTCCGGTATACCAGAAGGCCCGCCGCCGCAGGCAGAACAGGATCGTGCCCAGGCGCATACGCAGTTCGCTTCGTCTCTGTGGCTTTGGCGTCACGGATGGTCTCACGATCCATACCCCCATTATCAAAAAAAGCGCCGCTGATGCGGCGCTTTTTTCTCTCGCGTTGGTCGCTTACTCGGAGAAGTTGGAAGAGATCAGCTCGATCAGAGCCTCAACGGCTTCCTTCTCATCGGGGCCGTCTGCAATGAGGTTGATGGAAGTCCCCTTGACGATCCCCAGAGAAAGCACACCCAGCAGGCTCTTGGCGTTGACTCTCCGCTCGTCCTTCTCCACCCAAATAGAGCTCTTGAACTCATTGGCTTTCTGAATAAAGAACGTAGCCGGTCTAGCGTGCAGGCCGACCTGGTTGTTCACAACTGCCTCTTTCATATACATAGCGTTTCCCCCCAAGATGCATTCGCATACTTCGTATTATAGGATAGCAAATTTATCCCAAACCGTCAATGACAAAATGCACAAAATCCGCGCAAGAATCTGTTTTGAATGACCAACAGCCTGTCTTTGCTTCCCTTCCCGAAGAAAAGGTCTATCAACGCAGCTCAGCAATGGTTACGCCGTCTTCTCCCTCGCCGTAACGGCCGGGGCGGAAGGACTTGACATAGCGGCTGCGCTTGAGGTGCTCCCGCACCGCCTTGCGCACCGCACCGGTGCCCTTGCCGTGGATAATGCGCACCTCGTTGAGCTTGCCCAGTACCGCGTTGTCCAGGAACAAATCCAGGGCCCCGATGGCCTCATCGGTCATCATACCCCGCAGGTCCACCTCGGGAGAGGCTCCCAGAGAGCGCAGCTTGTGCTCGGCCCGGGCCACCACCTTCTTGGCAGCCTTGATGCTCTCACCCTCCACCACCCGGACCTCATCCTGCTTGGCGGTGATCTTCAGGATACCGGCCTGAAGCTGGAGAGAGCCGTCCTTGTTGACGGAGAGCACCGTGGCCTGGGTGCCCATCTTCACCAGCTCCACCGTGTCCCCCTTCTGGGCGGGACGGGTGGGCGGGGGCACCGGGGCCTCGGGCCGCTGGCCCAGCTTGCCCTCCGCCTCGTTGAGGCGGTGACGCAGACCCGCCCGCTCGTCGTTGATGGTCTGCCAGTCCTCTTCCTTCCGCTGGCGGCGGCGCATCTCGTTGAGTTCTTTAAACACCTGGTCGGCGGTGTCTCTGGCCTCGTCCAGGATGGCCCGGGCCTCCGCCTGGGCCTTCTCCACCGCCTTCTGGCGCTGCTGGTCCATCTGGGCCTTGTACTCCCGGGAGGCTTTGGCGGTCTCCTCCATCTCCCGGCGCAGCCTGGCGGCAGCCTCCTTCTCCCGCTCCATCTCCTGGCGCTGCTCATCCAGCTGGGTGAGCACGTCCTCAAAGCGGACATTCTCCGCGTCGATGCGGGCGGCGGCCTTCTGGATAATAGCCTTGGGCAGGCCCAGCCGCTCGGAGATGGCGAAGGCGTTGGACTTGCCGGGGATGCCGATGAGCAGCCGGTAGGTGGGCGCCAGAGAGTCCACATTGAACTCACAGGATGCGTTCTCCACTCCCGGGGTGGTCATGGCGTACACCTTCAACTCGGCATAGTGGGTGGTGGCGGCCACCAGGGCCCCCATCTCCCGTGCGCTTTCAATAATGGCGGCGGCCAGGGCGGCGCCCTCGATGGGGTCGGTGCCCGCCCCCAGCTCGTCGAAGAGGATGAGGGTATGTTCGTCCGCCTCCTTCAAAATTCCCACAATATTCACCATGTGGGAAGAAAATGTGGACAAACTCTGGGCAATAGACTGCTCGTCGCCGATATCGGACAGCACCCGGTCAAAGACTTTCACACAGCTGTCGTCCCCCACGGGGATGTGGAGGCCGCACTGGGCCATCAGGGTCAAAAGGCCGATGGTCTTGAGGGTAACCGTCTTACCGCCGGTATTGGGGCCGGTGATCACCAGGGTATCGAAGTCCTCCCCCAGCATCAGGTCGTTGGCCACCGCCTTGTCCGGGTCCAGCAGAGGGTGGCGGGCTTTCCGCAGGTAGAGGCCCCGGTCGGACAGACGGGGGGCGGCAGCCCGCATACGGTAGGCCAGCCGGGCCCTTGCAAAAATCACGTCCAGGATGACCAGCAGGTCGTAGTCCTGGGCAATGTCCTCCCTGTACTGGGCGCACTGGGCGGACAGCTCCGCCAGGATGCGCTCGATCTCCTTTTCCTCCTTGGCCTGGAGCTCCCGCAGCTCATTGTTGGCCTTGACCACCCCCATGGGCTCGATGAAGAAGGTGGAGCCAGAGGAGGACACGTCATGGACCAGGCCGGGCACGTCGTTCTTGTGCTCCGACTTCACCGGCACCACATAGCGGTCATTGCGCTGGGTGATGATGGACTCCTGGAGGTACTTGGACTGGTTGGAGGAGATCAGCCGGTTCAGGATATCCCGCACCTTGGAGGCGGTGGCCCGGATATGCCGCCGGATGGAGGCCAGCTCGGGACTGGCGGCGTCAGCGATCTCATCCTCCCCTACAATGGCGCCGGTGATGCGCTCCTCCAGGAACCGGTTGGAGGTGAGGGCGCGGAACAAGTGGTCGATGCAGCTCTTGGACCGGTCTCCCTCTCCCTCGCCGTACTCCTTGGCGGAGCGGGCCGCCCGCAGGACGGCGGCGATGTCCAGCAGCTCCCGGGTGTTGAGGGCGCCCCCCATGTTGGCCCGCTGGAGGGAGGCCCCCACCGGCCGCACGCCGGAGAAGGAGGGAGAGCCCCGCAGGGTAGTCATATTTACCGCGGCGGTGGTCTCGTCCAGAGCCCGCTGCACGTCGTCCCGGTCCGTCATGGGCCGCAGGGCCAGGCAGCGCTCCTTGCCCTCCTCGGTCACCGCCTGGTCCGCCAGGCGCTCCAGTACCCGGGGCAGTTCCAGGGTCTGAATGGATTTTTCAAATAAATCGGTCATTTAGGTTCTCCAAATCGTATCATATGGACGGGGCCGGACATTTGGCCGGCCCCGTCCGTTTTATCCCATCAGTTCACATTTCAGGGTGATGAGGGCCCGGCCTCCCACCCGTACCTTCACACCACCGTTGTCCTCGGTGATGCGGCTCAAAATCTCGGAGGGCTTGCCCATCTTCTCTCCCTGGACGAAGCGGTTGTCCGCCCCGGCCCGGATCAGGCCCCGGCGGAAGAGGTAGTAGGTCAGGGCACCGTTGGAGGTACCGGTGGCCGCCTCCTCCGGGATGGCGTACAGAGGGGCGAAGTTGCGGCAGTGGGCGGCGGCGTCCGGGGTATGAGGGCAGAACATATGCACGCCCACCACGTTGTAGTGCTCCGACAAACGAGTGACCTCGGCCTCGTTCTGCACCGCCCGGTCCAGGGTCGCCTGATCCTTGACCGGCAGCAGGATGTCCATCAGGCCGGTACTCACCGCCTGGGGCTCCAGCCCCTCCGGCCGGTCGGCCAGAGACAGGCCATAGGCGGCATACAGGGCCTGCTGCTCCTCCTCCGAGAAGGTGGGGCCATCGGTGGGAGGCGCCATATCCATCCAGACGGCGTCGGCGCCCACCCCGATCTCCAGGTCCCCGGAGCGGGTGTGGAGGGCGTAGTCCCCGGGGGCAATGGCCCCGGTGTCCCGCAGGACGGTGAAGGCGGCGATGGTGGCGTGGCCGCACAGGTCCACCTCCTCCGCCGGGGTAAAATAGCGGATATGGAAGGATTTTTCCCCGGTCTTCCGGACAAAAGCAGTCTCAGAGTGCTTCAGCTCTCCGGCCAGAGCCCGCATCAGAGATTCTTCCGGGAAATCTCCCTCACCCAGAAGGGCCACACCGGCCTGGTTGCCGGAAAAGCGCACGGTGGTGAAGGCGTCTGCCACATACAGTTCCATGTTACATCCCCGCTTTCAGTTCATGATAAAAATCCAGGGTGCGGAACCCCCGGTCCAGCTGGGTGCGCAAAAATCCCTCGCACACCTTGGCCAGGCAGTCCAGCCCCGTCTGATCCAGTTGGAAGGAAAAGAGGCGCTTGGGGTCGCCGTAGAGGATATGGCGCAGAGCGGCCAGGGCCCCCTCGGTCAGGGGCAGGGAGGTTCCCTCCCCCACCTCGCTCTTACAGGCGGCGCAGTGAAGCACCCCCTCCGACAGGTGGAGCATGGGCTTTTCCGGGTCCGGTCTGCCGCAGACGGCACAGGCATCAGCCAGAGGCTCATAGCCCTCCAGGGCCATAAGCTTCATCTCATAGGCCCCTTTCACCAGCGCCTGGGGTTTGTTCAGCTTGTCCAAGGCATGGAGAGAGTTCAAAATCAGGGACATGGCGGCCGGATCGGGCCGTCCCTCCACCGACACCACCTCCATCACTTCCGCAAAGTAGGAGGCCAGGGCCAGCAGTTCCACGTCGGATTTGACGTGCCAGAACTGCCGGATGGACTCGGCCTCGTTGAGGGTAATCCGGTCCTGGTAGAAAAAGAGGGTCATGTCGGAGTAGACCAGCAGCTGGGCGGAGGCCGCCAGGGGGCTGTTCTTTCTGCGGCAGCCTCTGGCCTTGACGGTGCGCTTGCCTCCCTCGGCGGTGAGGACGGTGAGGATCTTGTCCGACTCCTTATAGTTGACCTCCCGCAGCACCAGGCCCTGTGTGGCTATGTGCATCTTACTCGTCCCGATAACCGAAGTTGTGGATAAGATTCAGGTTGTCTCTCCAGCCCTCTTTGACCTTCACCCAGGTCTGAAGGAACACCTTGGTGCCCATAAAGGCCTCGATGTCGGTGCGGGCCAGGGTGGAGATCTTCTTCAGCATGGCGCCTCCCTTGCCGATGATGATGCCCTTGTGGCTGGCCTTTTCACAGTAAATGGTGGCATCCAGGTCGATGATCTCGTTGTCCCGCTCGGAGAAGCGGGTGATCTCCACGGCGGTACCGTGGGGGATCTCCTTGTCCAGGCAGAGCAGCAGCTTCTCTCGGATGATCTCGGCGCACACCTGCCGCTCGGGCTGGTCGGTGACCATGTCGTCGGGGAAGAGCTGGGGGCCCTCGGGCAGGAACTCGGCCAGCAGGTCCAGCAGCTCGTTCACGCCCTCGTTCTGCTTGGCGGAGATGGGCAGGATGGCGTTGAAATCATGGGCCTGACCGTAGGTCTGCATCACCGCCAGCAGGGCTTCCTTCTCCACCGTATCCATCTTGTTGATGACCAGGATGGAGGGGACGCCCAGCTGCTTGATGCGGGCGATGAGCTCGGCCTCGGGGCCGCCGATGTGGGGGATGGGCTCCACCAGCAGCAGGATGGCGTCCACGTCGGCCACGCTCTCCTTGACCACCTTCACCATGTAATCGCCCAGCCGGGTGCGGGCCTTGTGCAGGCCGGGGGTATCCAGAAACACATACTGGCACTCCCCCCGGTTGACCACGGCACTAATGCGGTTGCGGGTGGTCTGGGGCTTGTTGGAGACGATGGCAATCTTTTCGCCCACCAGGGCGTTGGTCAGGGTGGACTTGCCCACGTTGGGGCGGCCCACAATGCTGATCATTCCGGATTTCTTGATTTCCATAGGTGATCCTCAACTTTCTTGAGCTTTTTATTCTTTAGTCACGGCCAATGCCCAGTTTTCCCAGGATGGCCTCCTCCCGTTCTCTCATCTGGGCCTTCATGGGGCCCTCGTCCATGTGGTCGTATCCCAGCAGGTGGAGCACCGAGTGGACCGCCAGATAGGCCACCTCCCGGCGGGTACCGTGGCCGTACTCCTCCCCCTGGGCCTTTGCCCGTTCCAGGGAGATCACCATATCCCCCAGGGGCACCAGATCGTCGCCGGGGTCGGCGTCCTCCTCTGTGGGCAGCTCCCCGGGCTGAAGGTCAAACATGGGGAAGGAGAGCACGTCGGTAGGCCGGTCCACCTCCCGCTGCTCCAGATTGATCTGGTGGATGCCCTCGTCGTCGGTGAACAGCACGTCCACCTCGCAGGGCACGTCCACCCCCTGGGCATCCAGAGCGGCGGGGATCACCTGCCGCAGCAGGTCGGCGTATTCCTCCGCCCCGTCCACCTCGGTCTCAATGATGATCTCGTGGTTCATGCTTTCTTCTCCTTTTTGGCCCGGCGGTTCTCGTCGGCCTCATAGGCCTTGATGATCCGCTGGACGATGACGTGGCGCACCACGTCGGACTCGTTGAGCCGGCAGATGGCGATGTCCTCCACCCCGTCCAGCACCCGCATGGCCTCCTTCAGGCCGGACACCGTGTCCCGGGGCAGGTCGATCTGGGTGATATCGCCGGTGATGACGATCTTGGAGCCGAAGCCCAGGCGGGTCAGGAACATTTTCATCTGCTCCCGGCTGGTGTTCTGGGCCTCGTCCAGGATGATGAAGGAGTCGTCCAGCGTGCGGCCGCGCATGTAGGCCAGAGGGGCCACCTCGATATTGCCCCGCTCCAGGTACTTCTGGTAGGTCTCGGGCCCCAGCATCTCAAAGAGAGCATCATACAGGGGCCGCAGGTAGGGGTCTACCTTGCTCTGCAGATCGCCGGGTAAAAAGCCCAGCCGCTCACCGGCCTCCACGGCAGGCCGGGTAAGAATGATGCGGTTGACCTGCTTGTCCCGGAAGGCGGCCACGGCGGCGGCCACCGCCAGATAGGTCTTGCCGGTGCCCGCCGGGCCGATGCCCAGGGTGATGGTATTCTTCTTGATGGCGTCCACATACCGCTTCTGGCCCAGGGTCTTGGCCTTGATGGGTTTGCCCTTGGCGGTGACGCACAATACGTCCCGGGCGATGTCGTTGATGTGGGACTCGTTGCCCGCCTTCACCAGGTTGATGATGTAGCGGACGTTCTGCTCGGTGATGGTCTCCTTCCGTCCCGCCAGGCCCAGCAGGCCCTCGATGGCTTTGACGGCATGCATCACATTTTCCGCCTCGCCGGAGACCTTCAGCTGGTCGTCCCGGCTCACCACCGTCACATCCAGCTCATGCTCCACCAGCTTGATATTTTCGTCAAAAGAACCGAAGACGTCTACCACGTCCTCCATCCGCTCGATATTGATGGTCTGTTCTATCATGGATCGGCCTCGTTTTCTTGTGTAGTGGGATCGGGCACGAATTTCCCGATCTCTTCCCGGCACTCCGCCTGGAGGGTGACGGTCAGCATGCCGCTGTTTTGTTCCACCGTATAATCGGTGCTGACGATCTCGCCCTCCCCCACCGCTTCCTCCAGCGCCTCCAGCAGGCGCTCCTCCAGCATGGCCTGAGCCGCGTCCGGCTCCACCGCCAGTGTCTCGGTGTCATAGGCCCGGCAGGTCTCCCGCTGCACGGCCAGGGGCATCTCCTCGCCGCCGGGCAGGGTCAGGGTCCAGGTACGGCTTATTTTATCATACCTGTCAAAAGAAATTCCACCCCTTCCGAAAAATTCGATCCGCCGCCCCAGCACCGTTACCGACCAGATGCTGTCCTCCTCCCCGGTGTACCGCTTGACTTGGGCCTCCAGAGGCAGCTGGGCGGAAAAGGTACGCCAGGTGCGGGCATAAACCCTGCCCTCCGCCCGCACCTGGATGGTGCCCAGGTCGGGCAGTTCACTGTACTTTGGGGCGTCCAGATGGACGGTGCCCGAAATCAGGGTCTCCCCCTCCAGCACCGTGTCCCCCACCTCTACCACCGCCTCTCCGGTGAGGGCCTCCACCTTTGTGATAATGCCGGAGGCACGGGCCACCACACTGCCGTGCTCACTGGCATCCACCACTTCGGGGGCCTGTACCGCCTCCCGCACCAACACCTCCGCCCGGGTTCCGTAGAGGTTGATGGAAAGCCAGGACAGTTCCGGAATCTGGAGCAGCACCTTGTTACCCACCGTCCGCTCGTCCAGACCGGGGCCGAAGGTGCCGATGCTCAGCCCCTGCCGCCGCAGCTCGGTGCGGATGAGGGCGGTGGACACAGTGGTATTTCCCTTCACCTCGATGGTGAGGATAAAGGAGGAGAGGATGCACACCGCCGTCAGGGACAGGGCCAGACCCACCCAGAAGGCGTGCCGGGTTTTGAACCGGGCCAGGAAGAAGGGCATGCCCCACCGGGCCGCCGGGGTAACGGTACACAGCGTCCGCTCCCCCAGCTCCATGGCCTGCCGGCTGCCCAGGCGGGTGACGGTAAGCCGCAGGCGGGTGGTCTCCAGCCACTCCACGTTCCAGAATAAAATGCCCCGCTGGGCACACAGATTGAGAAACCGCTCGGGAAAGGCCCCCTCCACCTCCAGGCGCACATTGCCCCGCAGGGCATTGACCAGCCGCCGCAGCATCCTTTCACTTCCTCTCTCAGTTCAGTTCGATGGCGGCGATATCGCCGGTGATGAGCAGCTGGCTGGCGTTCATGGCCTTGAGTTCCAGATCCTCGCCCCGCACTTTGAATACCACCTTGCCGCCGGAGATGTGGATCTCCTGGCTGCCGTAGGCCAGGATGCCCTTGTGGTTCTCCATCCGCAGCTCCCGGCTGCCGGTGAGCTCCAGCCGGGGCAGACCGGCTACCACGTCGCCGGGCAGGTCCAGCACCTGGGCTGTCTTTTCCAGCAGTCCTTCCCGTTTTCGGTTGCGCTCCATGGCCTCGACCTCCCTTGTGTGTATGCTTATGCGGGGAGGTTGTCCCATTTGACAGGAAAAGGGGCGGGCCAACGGCCCGCCCCTTTTGGACGTATGCTTATTAAACTCCGGTGAGATCGAAAGGGGGAATATACTCCGCCTGGGCGGCCTCCGCTCCCTGGGCGAAGCCCTCCAGCCCCAGGTCCGCCATGTAGGTCTCCGCCGCCCGCACCTCCGAGGGGCGCATCCGGCGGTTGATCTCGGGATAGTCCGCCGCCCGCCCCCAGGGGATGTACTGGCTCATGAGGGAGAAAAGCACCTGTCCAGGCGCAAAATGCTCCGCCACCCAGTCCATCACCCGCTTGGCCTCGGCCAGTCTGCCGGGCAGCAGCAGGTGGCGGATGACAACACCCTGTTTCAGCAGCCCGTCCTCATAACGGACAGGACCGGTCTGGCGGAACATTTCCAAAATAGCCTGTTCCGCCGCCTGGGGGTAGTCGGGGGCATCCGAGTAGCGCCCGGCGTATTCTGCGGTACGATATTTGTAGTCGGGCAGGTAGATCTGGATCTTGCCCTCCAGGGCCCGCAGTGTCTCCACCCGGTCATAGCCCCCCGAGTTCCACACCACCGGCACCGGCAGGGGCTCGGCCAGCGCTTGACGCACCACATGGGCGTAGTGGGTGGGATTCACCAGATTGATGTTGTGGGCTCCCTGATGGATCAGCTCGTAGAAGATGGCCCGCAGCCGGTCCACCGTAATGGGCTTACCGAAGTCCCGGTGGCTGATCTGCTCGTTCTGGCAGAAGACGCACCCCAGGGAGCAGCCGGAGAAAAACACAGTGCCCGAGCCCTTTGTGCCTGAGATGGGGGGCTCCTCCCACATGTGGAGGGCCGCCCGGGCCACCACTGGGGCCTCGGGCATCCGGCAGCGGCCCTCACCTATGCTGTCGGTACGCAGAGCCCCGCACTGCCTGGGGCAGAGATTGCAGATCATATCAGTCGTTCCTTTCCTTTGACCCTTACCCCTGTTTGGGACCCAGGTTGCCTTCTTTCCAATGCTTGCGGCACAGGCCGATATACCGGTCGTTGGCTCCCAGCACCACCTGCTCGCCCTCTTTCAGCACATGACCACTCTCATCGAACCGGGCATTGCACAGGGCCTTCTTGCCGCACCAGCAGATGGTCTTGACCTCCTCGATCACGTCGGCGCTGGCCAGCAGCTCCGCCGAGCCGGGGAACAGATCCCCCTTGAAATCGGCCCGCAGGCCGTAGCAGATCACCGGGATGTTCCAGTCGTCCACCAGGTCGGTGAGGTAGCGTACCTCCTCCCGGCTCAGGAACTGGGCCTCATCCACAATAATACAGGCGTAGGGCTTGAGCTGACGGGGGGTCATCTCCATCAGGTCGGAAAAATAGATGCAATCGTGGCTCAGCCCCGCCCGGGAGGCCACAAACCGTGCCCCATCCCGCTGGTCGATGGCGGGCTTCACCAGCAGGGCGTCCTGGCCCCGCTCCTCGTAGTTGTAACGCACCATCAGGGCGTTGGCCGTCTTACTGGAGCCCATCACTCCATACCGGAAATACAGCTTTGCCATGGTTCCTCTCCTTCTCCTTTGAGCCGCCCCTCCACCGCGGGCCGGAAGGCCTGAAAGGCGTTGGGCACGGCGTAATCCCGGTCCAGTTCCTCCAGGGTGGCCCACACCCAGCCCTCAGGCAGGGTGTCGTCGGCCGCCTGGACCAGCACGGCCTTCATGTGCCACTCGATGTGGGTAAAGATATGCTTGCCGGCAGGCCCCTGCTCCAGAGAGAGGGCCTCCACCGGGCAGGGGGCAGGGGAGAGCTCGTTGGGATACTCCCACAGCCCCGCCAGCAGGCCCCGGCTCTTCCGCCGCCGCAGGGCCACCGCCCTGTCCCGGAAAATAAGGAACACCGTCCGTTCCTCCACACGCCGGGCCTTTTTGGCCGTCTTCACCGGCAGCTCCCCGGTGCGTTCCGTCAGGCGGGCCACGCAGAACTCCTTGGCCGGGCACTTTTCACACAGGGGCGCCCCATTGGGCAGACACACCACAGCGCCCAGCTCCATCAGGGCCTGATTGAAGTCACCGGGCGCCTCCAGCGGCATCACTTTCTTCAGGGCCGCCCCCATCCGGGCCTTGGTGTCCCCCTTCATGATGTCGCTGTCGTCCCCGGTGATGCGGGCCACCACCCGCAGCACGTTGCCGTCCACCGCCGGCTGAGGCAGGCCGAAGGCGATGGATGAGATGGCCCCGGCGGTATAGTCGCCGATGCCTGCCAGGGCACGGATGGCCTCATAATGATCAGGAAACACCCCGCCGTGATCCTCCATGATCTGGCGGGCAGCCTTTTGCAGGTTGCGGGCACGGTTGTAGTAGCCCAGCCCCTGCCACAGCTTCATGAGCTTGTCCTCCTCCACCGCCGCCAGATCGGCCACGGTGGGCAATTCCGTCAGAAAGCGGCGGTAGTACTCCAGCACCGCCGCCACCCGGGTCTGTTGGAGCATGATCTCGCTGATCCACACGTGGTAGGGGGTGGGATCGCTGCGCCAGGGCAGGACCCGGGCGTTTTCCCGGTACCATTGCAGCAGCGGGATGGGAAGCCGTTCCAGGGCGTTCAAACTGATTCCTCCGTTTCATTTGTCCCGCCTATTATATAATGGGCGCTTTTCTTTTGCAATTCCCCACCATCCCCCAAAATTTTTTGTTGCCCCTTGCGCTTACCGCCAGGTTACCCCTATAATGTTAGATAGGTAATCATTTGACAGGGGGGCGTTGTCTGTGTCCGCGGCTTCCGGCATCAAGGGCTTCCCGGCGCTGTTCTGGCGCCGGTGGAAGGGGGCCTTTTCCACCATCTTGTTTTACGTGGTCCAGTTCCTGCTGGTGACCTGGATCTTCGGCAGCACCTACGCCATGGTGGTCTCCTGTTCCACCACCCTGTTCCAGATCCGCCGGAAGGAGGCCAACCGGCTGGAAGATTATGCGGCCATGTGCCTTATGTCCCTGCTGCTGTGCCTGCTGGCCTTTGCCGCCGGACTCAACGTATGGCTGTGCGCCCTGCTGAACTTTGTGGTCCCCTTCTTCCTGGTGTTCTGGAAGTGCAGCCAGTTTACCCCGAAGGGCCACATGGGCTACGCCATGACCTTCGTCTTTCTGGAGCTGCGCCCCCCCACGCTGGAGCAGCTGCCCACCCAGCTGGTGGCGGTGGGGTTCTGCTGTGTACTGCTGGTGATCGCCCTGCTCATCAACGCCAGAGTGACCCACATCGTCTCCGATCCGGCCGGACAGATCTCCTCCAGCCTGCTGCGGCTGGCCGATCTGCTGGACGGTCTGGCCGAAGGCGGAGACGACAAGGCCGCCGGAAAGGACCTCTACGACCTGGCCCGCAGCTTCCACCGGAAGGGCTACGGCCGGCGGCACCTGCTCCAGCTGCCCGACCGGCAGAAGCGGTGCTACCACCTGCTGGCGCTGCTCTTCCAGCGGGCCTCCTACCTGGTGGCCGACGGCCCCTCCTGGCAGGACGCCCGGGCCACCCCCGCCTTTGCCCACACCATGCACACCCTGGCCGACGTGGTGCGGCAGCTGCAAAGCGCCTGGGAGCCCGCCGGACGGCAGCGGCTGGCAACCCGCATCCAGGCTTTGCTGGACCACACTGACCTGCCTCAGGGTCGACTGCGCATCTTCTACCGCAGTGTGCTCCACACCCTGCTGCTCCTGTGCCGGGAGTCCTTCCACGCCCAGCATGACCCTCTCTTCCGCAAGGTGCCCTGGCGGGCAGCCTGGAGCAGCCTGTGCCAGCGGTTCTCCCCTGCCCGGTTCGAGTTCCGCTTTGCCCTGCGTCTGGCAGTGGTCATGGCCTTCAGTACTACCGTCAGCTTCCTGTGGGAATTTGAGCACACCTACTGGTTCCCCCTTCACGCCTTCCTGCTCCTCCAGCCCAGCTATGAGGAGAGCGCCCACCGAATGGTCACCCGCCCCGTGGGCACCGCCATTGGCTGCGTGGTGGTCCACCTGGTCTACCCCTGGCTGCCCGGTCTGCCGGGGATCTTTGTCTTCTCCCTCATCATGATCTCCCTGATGTACTGCTGCACCCCCGGCACCTGGGTTCAGCCCATTTTCTCCACCTCCTTCGCTCTCACCATGGCCACTCTGACGGTGCAGGAGACCGAGGCCATCGGCCTGCGGCTCATGTATCTGGCCATGGCAATAGCCCTGGTGATGGTGGTCAACACCTTCCTGCTGCCCAACCGGAGGGAGCCCCAGTTCCGCCGGAATTTCCAGGAGCTCTACCGGCTCCAGGCCTACTACTGGGAGGTCATCCGCCGCAGTCTCCATCAGCCGGTGGACCCGGCCCTGTTCAGCGAGCTGCTCTCCCAGTTCCACATGGTGTACCACGAGGCCGCCCAGTTCACCCAGCACCAATCTCAGGAGGAGGCGGACTACCACCGGAAACGGTTGGTGATCCTGTGGAACATGTTCTCCGAGCTGGAGCAGACGGAAAGCCTCATCCAGTCCGGAGGGGTGGACCGGGAGGAGGCCGACGCCCTGGACCCCCTGGCCCGGGAGCTGGGCCGGCGGATCTGCCCCCTCACCGACTTTGGCAACCTGTCGCCGGAAGGTCTGCCCAAAGGGGAGCTCTACTATGTGATCCACCGCTATCTGGAAAACGCCAACGCTCTGGTCAACGCATGAAATCAGCCGCGCCGCAACATGTTTCTGCAGCGCGGCTGATTTTTTTCGCGGCACGCAATGAAAAGGGCCCGCCAAATACTCTAACAGACAGAAAGGGGGGCGCCACCCTTGACGGAACAGGAATTTGCCATCCGGGCCGAAGCCCTGAAATCCAGGCTGTACCGCACCGCCCGGCTCTATCTGGGCAGCGAGGCCTACGCCCTGGATGCGGTGGACGAGGCCATCTATCTGGGCCTGCTGCATTATAAGCGGCTGCGCCAGCCGGAACACTTCAACACCTGGCTCACCCGCATCCTCATCAACGCCTGCAATGCGGAGCTTCGCCGCCGCAAGCGGGAGCTGGCGGTGGAGGAGCTGCCCGAGACCGCGGCGGAGGCCTACGACGCCCTGCCCCTGAAGGAGGCGGTGAGCCGGCTGCCCGCCGACCTGCGGGCGGTCATCATCCTGCGCTATTTCCAGAGCCTCACCCTGGCGGAGACGGCGGAGGCTCTGGATATTCCCCCGGGCACCGTCTCCACCCGGCAGCGCAAAGCCCTGTCCCTGCTGAAACTGGAACTGAGCGAGGAGGCTTGAACCATGGACCGTATGGAAGAATACCGTCTGCTCCTGGACGAGCTGGAGCAGACGCCCCCCAAGCTGGAATCCGCCCTCCCCCGGGCTAGAGCCAGACGCCGGCGCCGCCGGCTGAGCCGATGGGTGGCCGCCCCGGCGGGCAGCGTGGCCGCCATGTTTGCCGTCTTTGTGCTGCTGGTCAATGTGGCCACCCCCTTTGCCATGGCCTGCTCCAACATCCCTATTCTGAAGGGCCTTACCGCTGCCGTGGCCTTCTCCCCCAGCCTGAAGGCGGCCATTGAGCACGAATACGTCCAGCGGGTGGTACAGAGCCAGACCGACGGCGACGTGACTATGACAGTGGAGTATCTCATCGTGGACCAGAAGCAGGTCAACGTCTTTTTCTCCCTGCGCAGCGACCGCTATTCCCAGCTGGACGGTTCCGGGAACGTCTATACGGCCGACGGCCAGCAGGCCCACGCCAGCCTCTCCTTCCCCCAGGCCCCCAGCGACCCGAAGGAGCTGCGGCATATCTGCATCGACTTCCAGGAGGAGGACGTGCCCGATACCCTGATCCTGGACTACAAGGTGTGGGCGGATGACAACACCGCCCCCGCTGCTCCGTCGGCGGACTCCGGCCTGTGGGCCGATCCCCCTGCCGAACCGGATGCGGTGGCCAGCTTCTCCTTCACCCTGCAATTCGACCCCAACTTTACCAGCCAGGGCACGACCCTGGCTCTGGATCAGCCCTTTACCCTGGACGGCCAGCAGCTGAAGGTGGTGGGGCTGGAGATCTACCCCACCCACGTCCGGGTGGACATCCAGGAGGATGAGGCCAACACCGTCCAACTCCACAGCCTGAGCTGCTGGCTGGAGGACGACAGGGGAGTACGCTACGACCGGCCCCAGGGGCTCATCGCCCACGGCGACGGCGGCACCCCTCGGGTCACCTCCTACCGCTTTGAAAGCAGCTATTTTGAGGACGCCCGGCACCTGACTCTCCACATCGAAGGGGCCATCTGGCAGGACAAAGAGGAGCACTGGGTCACGGTGGATCTCACCACCGGCCGGACCGATCCCATGCCTGACGGCGTTACTCTGGCGCGGATGGATGAGATCGACGGCATCCCCACCCTCACCTTCCTGGCTCCCACCCTGGCGAACGGCAATGTCTTCCGCCAGGTGGTGGGTTCCACCTACCGCTCCCCCGACGGAAGCGAGTACAGCTTTAACATGGCCTCCCACAGTATTGCCAAGGGTGAAAACGGGAAGGAGATCGAAGGCTTTTTTGAAGAGTCCATTCCTCTGATTGACTACCCCTTCGACCAGGTGGAACTGGAAATCCTGAGCTACCATACCGCCACTCTGGATGCCCCTGTTGTACTCCCGCTGAACTGAAACGCAAAAAGGGGCCCGACCTGTTTTGACAGGCCGGGCCCCTTTTTCACATTTACTTTTTCTCCAGCTGCTCCTCCAGCAGCTCCACCGCCTCGTATACCATCCGGTCGCAGTGGCATTTGCGCTCCTCACCGCGCTCCGCCGCCATGCGCAGCAGGGTGGCGCAGTCCAGGGCCCGATTATGCTCCCGGAACCGGCGCATCAGTTCCAGGGCGGCATTGTTATCCGCCCCCGCCATGCCCAGAGCCATCAGGGCTCCGGTCACCGCGCCGCAGGTGGAGCCGTGCTTCATGCCGGCTCCGAAGTGGGCCCCCAGCTGATAGGCCGCCTCCTTGCTCAGCCCGCAGGCATCCGCAAAGGGCACCAGCACCGACTGGCAGCAGTTAAAATGAATGTCGGTCCGCCCACGCAGACCCTTGGTTTCTTCCATACGATTCATGCTGTTGTTTCTTCCTTCTGTCTCATATGATTTTGAGGGATGTCCCTCTCAGTTGAACACGTCGCCCTGCTCAGAGAAGAGCTTCTTTACCCGCTCCAGCAGCCTGGCGTGCTCCGGCTCCGTCAGGCCGGGATCGGCACGGAGCAGCTCCTCGGCAGCTCTCTGGGCCTCCTTAAGCACCCGCATATCCCCCGCCAGATCGGCAATACCCAGCTGGGGCAGGCCGTGCTGCCGGGAGCCGAAAAAGTCGCCGGGTCCCCGCAGCCGCAGGTCCTCCTCCGCGATTTTAAACCCATCGTTGGTTTTTGACAAGACCCGCAGCCGCTCCCGGCTGTCCTGGCTGCGGGTGGAGGTGACCAGCACGCAGTAGGACTGGTGCTTGCCCCGGCCCACCCGGCCCCGCAACTGGTGGAGCTGTGACAGGCCAAACCGGTCGGCGTTCTCCACGATCATCAGGGCGGCGTTGGGCACATCCACCCCCACCTCGATGACGGTGGTAGATACCAGCACGTCCAGTTCCCCGGCGGCAAAGGCGGTCATGACCGCGTCCTTCTCCTTGCTCTTCATCTTGCCATGGACCAGGCCCACCCGCAGATCGGGAAAAACCTGGGTCCGGAGAGCTTCCGCGTAGGTAACAGCTGCCTTCAGGTCGGCTGCCGGGCTTCCGCCCGGGTCCTCCCCGTCGGTCTCCCCCTCCTCCACGGCGGGGCAGACGACATAGGCCTGCCGGCCCTCTCCCACCAGCTTGCGCACAAAGTTGTACATCCGCTGTCGCTTGTCCTCCCCCACCACATAGGTCTCCACCGGCGAGCGGCCGGGAGGCAGCTCGTCCACCACCGACACGTCCAGATCGCCGTAGATGATGAGGGCCAGGGTGCGGGGAATGGGGGTGGCCGACATGACCAGCACATGGGGGGTGCCCCCGGCCTTGGCCGCCAGGGCGGCCCGCTGGCCCACACCAAAGCGGTGCTGCTCATCGGTGACCACCAGCCCCAGCCGGGCAAAGGTCACGCCCTCGCTCAGAAGAGCGTGGGTACCGATGACCAGGTCCAGCTCTCCGCTCTCCAGGGCGGCATATACCGTTTTGCGGGCCTTACCCTTTACCGCCCCGGTGAGCAGTCCCACCCGCAGCCCCGCCTGCTCCAGCAGAGGGGCCAGAGAGCGGCAGTGCTGCTCGGCCAGCAGCTCGGTGGGGGCCATCAGAGCACATTGGTACCCGTTTTTTGCCGCCAGCCATGCCCCGTAGGCCGCCAGCATGGTCTTGCCCGAGCCCACGTCGCCCTGGACCAGCCGGTTCATGGGGCCGCCGGAGGTGAGGTCGGCGGTCATCTCCCCCATCACCCGCCGCTGGGCTCCGGTGAGGGCAAAGGGCAGCAGATTGAGAAAATCCTCCTCCGGGAATCGTGTAAAAGGCAGCCCTGCCGCCTTGTCCCGCCGGGTGCGCAGCAGAGCCATGCCGCAGGTGAGATAGAACAGTTCTTCAAAAATGAGCCGTCGCCGGGCCACCGCCAGGGCGTCCTCGTCGGCGGGAAAGTGGACGTTGCGCAGGGCAAACTCCGCTTCCGCCAGCTGGTGGGCCTGCCGCAGGTCCTGAGGCAGGCACTCCTCCGCCTGGCCGGCGCACTCCTCCACACACCGGAGAATCAATCCCACCAGCAGGTTGTTGGACACCCCGTGTGTCAGGGGATACACCGGCAGGATGCGGCCGGTGAAGCGCACCCGGTCGGCCCGCTCGCACACCGGGTTGGTCATCTGCCGCCGTCCGGGAGGACCCTCCACCTTGCCGAAGCAGACGTAAGTTTCCCCCGTCCGCAGGGCATCCTTCAAATAGGACTGGTTGAAAAAGGTGGCGGTCAGGCTGCCGGTGTCGTCCACCAAGCGCACCTTCACCAGCTCCAGTCCCTTTCGGATGCGGGACAGGCGGGGGGGCTCGGCCACCATCAGGGTCAGGCACACGGGAACATCCTCCGGGGCGGCAGCGATGGAGGCGCACCTCCGCCGGTCCTCATAATCCCGGGGGTAATAGTGCAGCAAATTCCCCACGGTGGTCAGGCCCAGCCGGGCCAGAGCCTTGGCCCGGGCCGGCCCCACCCCCGGCAGCGCCTCCACGCCGGTCTTCCACGTCAGCGACATGATCTCACCTCTTTTGCATCTTTCTGCACCATTTTTTGCATAAAAAGTTTCCAGACTACCATTTTCGGAAGGAAAGATAGTGTGAAAGGAAACCATCAGGGTTTCCTTTCGCGTCCAGTCAAATCTTTTTAAAACTTCTGAGAAGTTTTAAAAAGGCACTCAGTTTGTCGAAACAGCTTTTCGACAAACTGAGTGTAGCATATTTCCTATTTCCCGGCAAGCGGCCGGTATAATTCCTGTGGTTCCCGCCAAGATTTGCAATTTCAAAGAAAAATGATTGCAAATACTTTAGCGTATAAGATATAATATCATCAATGCTTTTTAAATTATATGGAATGTGCCCGGCAGCACGCCGGGCCGAACTGCCCCGGCACGAAGGAGTGACCGGGGATTGCTTGCAGAATAAGGCACATTGCACAAGAAAGGAAGGACAGCATGGCGGAATGTAAGTTTAACAAGGTCCTGGTGGCAAACCGGGGCGAGATCGCCATCCGGGTATTCCGGGCCTGCTACGATCTAGGCCTGCATACGGTGGCGATGTATTCCAACGAAGATACCTTCGCACTCTTCCGCACCAAGGCGGACGAGGCCTACCTCATCGGCGAAAACAAGTCCCCCCTGGGGGCCTATCTGGACATCCCCTCCATCATCGATCTGGCCAAGCGCCGCAACGTGGACGCCATCCACCCCGGCTACGGCTTCCTCAGTGAGAACGCCGACTTTGCCAAGGCCTGTGAGGACGCGGGCATCACCTTCATCGGCCCCTCCTCCACCATTCTGGCCCAGATGGGCGACAAGCTGACGGCCAAGGCCATTGCCAAGGCCTGCAACGTGCCCACCATTCCAGGCTCCGCTGAGCCCCTGAAGGACGGTGAGGAGGCTCTGGAGAAGGCCATCTCCTACGGCTTCCCCATTATCCTCAAGGCCGCCGGCGGCGGCGGCGGCCGCGGTATGCGCCGCTGTGACACTGCCGAGGAGGTCATTCCTGCTTTCAATCTGGTGAAGAGCGAGGCCAAGAAGGCCTTCGGCAACGAGGACATCTTCATTGAGAAGTATCTGGTGGAGCCCAAGCACATTGAGGTCCAGATCCTGGGCGACAAACACGGCAATGTGGTCCACCTAGGCGAGCGTGACTGCTCCCTCCAGCGCCGCTACCAGAAGGTGGTGGAGTTCGCCCCCGCCTTCAGCGTGCCTGAGGCTACCCGTCAGAAGCTGTACGAGGATGCTGTCAAGGTTGCCAAGCACGTGGGCTATGTGTCCGCCGGTACTGTGGAGTTCCTGGTGGACAAGGACGGCAACCACTACTTCATTGAGATGAACCCCCGGATCCAGGTGGAGCACACCGTCACCGAGATGGTCACCGGCATCGACCTGGTGCGGGCCCAGATCCTCATCGCCGAGGGTCACCCCCTGTCCATCCCGGAGATCGGCATCCCCAGCCAGGATGCCGTCCGCATGAACGGCTACGCCCTCCAGTGCCGGGTGACCACCGAGGACCCGGCCAACAACTTCGCCCCCGACACCGGCAAGATCACCGCCTACCGCTCCGGCGGCGGCTTCGGCGTCCGTCTGGACGGCGGCAACGCCTACACCGGCGCTGAGATTTCCCCCTACTACGACTCCCTGCTGGTCAAGGTCACCTCCTGGGACAACACCTTTGAGGGCGTGTGCCGCAAGGCCATGCGTGCCATCAGCGAGGAGCACGTCCGGGGCGTCAAGACCAACATTCCCTTCGTCACCAACATCCTTGCCCACCCCACCTTCCGGGCGGGCAAGTGCCACACCAAGTTCATCGACGAGACTCCCGAGCTCTTTGACATCGACACCGGGCGGGACCGCGCCACCAAGGTGCTCAAGTATATCGCCCAGATCCAGGTGGACTCCCCCTCCGCCGAACGGCAGCAGCTGGATATCCCCCGCTTCCCGCCCTACGAGAACACCCCGCCCAAATGTACCGGCCTGAAGCAGCTGCTGGACAGCAAGGGCCCCGAAGCGGTGCGGGACTGGGTGCTGGATCAGAAGAAGCTGCTCATCACCGACACCACCATGCGGGACGCCCACCAGTCCCTGCTGTCCACCCGGGTGCGTACCCGCGATATGCTGAAGGCCTCCGAGGGCACCGCCGAGATCCTCAACGACTGCTTCTCCCTGGAGATGTGGGGCGGCGCCACCTTCGACGTGGCCTACCGCTTCCTCCATGAGTCCCCCTGGGAGCGTCTGCGGCTGCTGCGGGAGAAGATCCCCAACATTCCCTTCCAGATGCTGCTCCGTGGCGCCAACGCCGTGGGCTACACCAACTACCCCGATAACCTGATCCGCGCTTTCATCAAGGAGGCCGCCATCGGCGGCATCGACGTGTTCCGCGTCTTCGACTCCCTGAACTGGATCCCCGGTATGGAAGTGGCCATGGACGAGGTACTCAATCAGGGCAAGCTGTGCGAGGCCAGCATCTGCTATACCGGCGATATTCTGGATCCCAAGCGGGATAAATACACCCTCAAGTACTATGTGGATATGGCCAAGGAGCTGGAGAAGCGGGGCGCGCATCTGCTGTGCATCAAGGACATGTCCGGCCTGCTGAAGCCCTACGCCGCCAAGAAGCTGGTGTCCACCCTGAAGCAGGAGATCGGCATCCCCATCCACCTGCACACCCACGACACCTCCGGCAACCAGGTGGCTTCCTATCTGATGGCTGCCGAGGCCGGCGTGGACATCGTGGACTGCGCCATCGACTCCATGTCCTCCATGACCAGTCAGCCCTCCCTGAACGCGGTGGTGTCCGCCCTGAAGGGCCAGGAGCGGGATACCGGTCTGGACACCGACAAGCTGCAGAAGCTGTCCGACTACTGGGCCGACGTGCGTCTGCGCTACAGCAAGTTTGAGGCAGGCATCAAGAACCCCTCAACCGACATCTACCGCTATGAGATGCCTGGCGGCCAGTACACCAACCTGAAGAGCCAGGTGGAGAGCATCGGCCTGGGCCACCAGTTCGAGGCGGTCAAGGAGATGTATCAGACCGTCAACCACATGCTGGGCGACATCGTAAAGGTGACCCCCTCCTCCAAGATGGTGGGCGATCTGGCCATCTTCATGGTGCAGAACGAGCTGACCCCCGAGAACATCGTGGAGCGGGGCGAGGCCCTTACCTTCCCCGACAGCGTGGTCAGCTACTTCAAGGGCATGATGGGCCAGCCCGCCTGGGGCTTCCCCGAGGATCTGCAGAAGGTGGTCCTCAAGGGCGAGGAGCCCATCACCTGCCGCCCCGGCGAGCTGCTGGAGCCCATCGACTTTGAGAAGGCCCGGGAGGAGGTCCGCAAGTTCTATCCCGACGCCTCCGACCACAATGTCATCTCCTGGTGCCTCTATCCCAAGGTGGTGGAGGACTTCTACCGTCATCGTCAGGAGTACGGCTATATCATGCGCATGGGCAGCCATGTGTTCTTCAACGGCATGGCGGTCAGCGAGACCAACAAGATTAACATCGAGGACGGCAAGACCCTGGTTATCAAGTACGTGGGTCTGGGCGACCTGAACGAGGACGGCACCCGCAACGTGCAGTTCGAGCTCAATGGTATGCGCCGTGAGGTGGCGGTGCCCGATAAGAGCGCCACCGCTCAGGCCCGCAAGGTCAACCTGGCCGATCCCTCTGACAAGAGCCAGGTGGGCGCCTCCATCCCCGGCATGGTGTCCAAGGTCAACGTCAAGCCCGGCGACAAGGTGGAGGAGAATCAGGTCCTGGCCGTCATCGAGGCCATGAAGATGGAGACCTCCGTGGTGGCCCGCATGGCGGGCACCGTGGATCAGGTGCTCATCAAGGAAGGCGGCTCCGTCAAGGCCGGCGAGCTGCTCATCACCATCAAATAATGCAACGGGGGCCGGTCACTGGACCGGCCCCTTTTTTACATCATCCACATCTGGAGGCTTATCCTATGGAAACCATTCTCCACCTGCTTCCCCTCACCCCGGACGAACAGGACCGCTTCCGCGCCGCCGCTCCCCATGAGGAGCACCTCTTCCTCCCCACCAGCGACCGCCGGGGGGCGGCAGCCATCCCCCAGGACTGGCGGGAATGCACCACCATTCTCATGGGCTTTGTGCCCCCGGAGGATTTAAAGACCTTCCCCAAATTGAAGTGGATCCAGAGCTGGAACGCCGGCGTGGACCCCTACCTGGCTCCCGGCGTGCTGCCGGCGGGAGTGGTCCTCACCTGCGCCGCCGGGGCCTACGGCCCAGCTGTGTCCGAGCACATGCTGGCCATGCTGCTGGCCATCTATAAGCGGCTGCCCGCTTACCGCGACCAGCAAAATACCCGCACCTGGACCGACCTGGGCCACGTCCGCTCCCTGCGTGGAGAGACCGTTCTCGTGGGAGGCACCGGCGACATCAGCCGCCACTTTGCCCGGCTGTGCCGGGCGTTGGGAGCCAAAACTGTTATGGGTCTCCACCGCTCAGATGCTCCCGTGGAGGACTTTGACCAAACCTTCCCCCTGTCCGCCATTGACAGCCTGCTCCCCCAGGCCGACGTGGTGGCTCTGGCCCTCCCCCACAACGCCGACACCGCCGGCTTACTGGACCGCCGCCGCCTGCTGCTGATGAAGCCCGGTGCCGTCCTCCTCAACGCCGGCCGGGGCTCCGCCATCGACTGCGCCGCCCTGGCGGAGGTGCTGACCCAGGGCCATCTGCTGGGGGCAGGACTGGATGTCACCAATCCCGAGCCCCTTCCCCCGGATCACCCCCTCTGGAATGCCCCCGGCGCTCTCATCACCCCCCACACCGCCGGCGGCTACAACCATATGCAGGTCACCCTGGACCAGCTCCAGGCCCTGTTTCTGGACAATCTGGACCGCTGGCTGTCCGGTAAACCGCTCCGCAGCCGCATGAAGTAAACGCTCTGTTGACATGCCTCGAGTTTCTAGGTATAATATACCTAGAAACTCGAGGCATTGTTTTTTGATGAAAGGAGGTTTCCCCATGAAGGCGGATAAATCCCTGCTGTCCGGCAGCACCACCCTGCTGGTGCTCTCCCTCCTGTCCGGGGAGGACAAGTACGGCTATCAGATGATCGCCGAACTGGAGGCCAAAAGCGACCACACCTTTTCCATGAAGGAGGGCACCCTCTACCCCATTCTCCACACCCTGGAGAAGGAGGGTGCGGTGAAGTCCTACGAGAAGGAGGCCCCCACCGGCCGCACCCGGAAATACTATCATATCACCAAGAAGGGCCTGCGGCTGCTGGATGAAAAGAAGAAGGAGTGGACCACCTTCTCCCAGGCAGTCAACGCGGTGCTGGCCGGGTCTGCCCCGGCCATGGCCTGATGAGCGCCCTAGACACCCCCCGGCCCGCTATCGAAGCCTTCTGCAAAGTGGTGTGCGGCTTCATCCGTTTCTGGCCGGACCACGCAGCCATCACCGCCGAGCTGACCGCCCACCTGGAGGATCATCGGGACGCCCTGCTGGAACTTCGCCCCGGTCTGACCCAGGAGGAAGCCGAAGAGGCAGCTATCCAGGCCATGGGCGACCCGGAGACGCTGGGTAGGGCCCTGGATGAGAGCCACAGCCCTCGGTTCGGCTGGTTTCAGATCCTGTTTCGGGTATCGGTGCGGACCAGTCTGGTCCTTTTGCTGCTTTTCTTCTTTCTTCCCATGAACTTTGACAACCTCGCCAACGCCCTGAACCCGCCCCTCTACAACGACGGCACCAATGCCATTATAGAGGCATACGACCAGACGGAAATACTGGCGGACTATCACCCGGAGGATGCCGTCTGCTATCTGGATCACTATACCTTCACAGTGGAGCGTGTGCTGGTCACCCCCCGTCCCCACACCTTCACCGGAGAGCCTACCCTTCGGGTGAGCATCCTGCTGAAGGCTGTCAACCTGGATCCCCGGCTGTGCATGCCCCGGGTCTACAACTGGCTGTGGACGGAAGATGACCTTGGCAACCGTTATCCCGCCATGGATCAGTATGAAGCCGCAGACGTGCTTTACGCCCTGTACCCAGAACAGACCTCCACTCCTCAACTCTATAACACCATGGGCGGGCCCTCTCTCACCACCCCATTCGTCACCTATTATGATTTATACGTCATTGATGTGGACCCGGACGCCACACAGCTCACCCTCCGTTTCGACCGGTATGGGAATGCCCAGCTCTCCTTCCACCTGTCCCTGAAAGGAGGCGTGGAAAATGGCTAAAGGTCCTGCTACTCTCACCACTCGCCGTCGGCGGCTGGCGGTGGATCTGCTGCTCTTTCTGGTGCTGCTGGCCCTGCTCGCCTTTCTCTTCCTGTCCAGTGAGAATCCCTATCTGACCGAAAAGCAGGCTCTGAAAGGCACCCAGGCCGTCAGTCTATACGGTCCCGGCAAAACCCTGGCCCGGGCCGAATACGACTCCCATATCGTCTATCTGCTCCAGGACGGCAACAGCTACGCCTTGTGCCGTCTGTCCCGCCCCGACCCGCTCTTCTGGTCCAATGGTTACCTAGACGCCGTAACCAATGACCCGGACTACCCCATGATGCCCCTCATCAACATCGACAGTCTGCTGGTCATCTGCAATGACCCGGAGATCGCCCAGGTCGAGCTGGTCTACTACATCTATGGCGGCGGCAAAGATGGCGGTTTTCATGTTCTGCGCCAGACCGAGCCTCTGGTGGAAAACTGCTGGCTCTTTCCCTGCCATGGGAGTTTGGCCACCGGTACCATTGACGACGACGGTTTCCTGCTCCGTGGCTACGATGCCAATGGGGCCCTGATTCATGAGACCGCTGTCCCGGAGGTGTGGACCGATTTTTGGGACTTGACCATTCCGGAAGCGAGGTGACCCTATGCCTTCCAACTCGTTTGAATCCTTCTGCGGCCGGGTATGTTCCTTCGTCCGCTTTTCCCCCGACCACGATGCCATCACCGCCGAGCTCACCGCCCACCTGGAGGACCACCGGGACGCCCTGCTGGAACTTCGTTCCGGCCTGACCCAGGAGGAGGCCGAGGAAGCGGCAGTGAAGGCCATGGGCGACCCGGAGGAGCTGGGCAGGGCCCTGAATGAGAGCCACAGCCCCCTGCTGGGGTGGTTTCAGATCTGGTTCCAGGCGGTGGTGTGGTTCCTGTCGGCCATCATCGTCATATTCTGCTTGTTTCACCTGCCCGACACGTTGGAAAACCTGACCAGCAAGCCCGATTCTGTCAGCAGCGATCCTGCCCTCTATTTTGAGCGGCAGGTCTACCCGGACGATCTGGTGACTCAGTATGAAGCAAATGCGGTCTATCAGGACCCGCCCTATATCTACACCATAGAACAGGTTGCCATTGAGAACTACTCCGGCGCCCGCTATGTGGAGTGCATCCTCCAGATAACGCAACCCAACCCCTGGCTGCGCTGTCCCGCCTTTGGCTATGACTTGTGGGCGGAAGATGATGTGGGCAACCGCTATCCTTCCACCCGGGAATGGCGCGCACTGGACGAAACCATCTATTCCAAAGTGAAAGTCAGCACCCCCATGGGCGATTTCCCCTTTACCACCCACTACTGTCTCACCGTCACCAACGTGGACCCGGCAGCTACCCAGCTGACCTTCCGCTTTGACCGCTATGGAGAGATCCGTCTCTCCCTGACCGTTCCCCTGAAGGGAGGCCAAGCAGATGGCTGAACGCCCCATCTCTCAGCGGGGCCGCAAATGGCGCATCCTGCGGGACGCTGTGATCCTGCTTCTGGCCCTGGTATTTCTGACCGTCACGCTTGATTTCCCCATATTTACCGCCGGGCAGGCCCTGAGGGCCACTCAGATCCGGTACTATTGGGAGGACGGGGAAATGGTGGCTCAGCTTCCTCCCGGTAACATCTATAAGTACCAGTATCTGCTGCGCAACGGAAACTGGTATGCCTGGTGCGGCCTGTCCCGGGAGGGTCTGCTCTGGAACTATGGCTCTCTCGTGTCCGTGTACCGGGACCCGGAGCAGCCCCTCACCGCCATCACACCCGTCTCGATCCAGACCATTCTGGTGGTGGCAGGCGACCCGGATATTGCCCAGGTGGAGGTGGAATATCCCATCACGGTTTCCCTGTCAGAATCCAGCCGCACCTGCCAGCTCAAAAGGCTGCGTCAGGACCCGGTGACGGAGCATTGCTTCTGGTTCCAGCCTCCGGAGGAATCCTCCCCCATCTGCCAGCTGGAGGACATCCGTCTTCGGGGCTACGCTGCCGACGGAACACTGATCTACCAATCTCCCATACCGGAAAGCTGGGCCAAAATCGGCATCCATGTCACAGAATGAGGTGATCCCATGCCATCCCACCCTTTCGTTGTTTTCTGCGATCAGGTGTGCAAATCCATCCGCTGGCCGCCCGCCCAGCGCCTGGCCTGGGAGGAGCTGACCGCCCACCTGGAGGACCATGCCGCCGCGCTGGAGGAACAGGGCGTCCCGCCTGAGGAGGCCGCCACCCGGGCGGTGGAGGCCATGGGCGACCCCAAAGGAGATCGGCCAACAGCTGGATCGCTGCCACGGCCCGCTTATCCCCAGACTGTCCCAATTCTTTGCCTATTGTGCCTGTGTCATGTTCCTTTTCGGCTTTTGTATCGGTGTGCTGAATCGGTCCGGCCCCTTCCGCAATGACGCATTTCTGCTTTCCTCCCCCACTTACCCCGATTGGGGCGGTACCATGCTCTGCCAGGGAGATGCACAAGGCAGCGGTTCCCTGGGAGGCTATGCCATTTCAGCAAAGGATGCCGCTCTGATCAGACTGCCCGCCACAAAATACAGCCCTTCTGAGCAAGAGATTCAAGCCACCGTTACGGTGTCACACTGGCAGCTCTGGACGGATCACCTGGAACTGTCAGCGGTGCCATGCACCTGGACCGATCCGGGCGGCGCCTCCGGCACAGTGTCCTGTCATCCCACCCGTTCCGGCCTGTTGTCTAAAAACTGGATTCTGCGCCTGGAAGCGCCCACCCCCGGCTACCGTTGGTTTACCGTCACCCTGGGCAGGCCCGGCGATCAGTGTACGTTAGAGATCACCCTGGATGAGGAGGTGCCCCCGGCATGAAACACTTCCGCTATTACATCCTGCCCCGTCTCCTGCTGGTCCTCAGTATGATAGGCAAGCCCGGCGACCAGATCATGCTCCGCATCGAACTGGAGGAGGAGGTGCCTGCGGCATGACCCATTTCCGTTATTACACCCTGCCCCGCATCCGCCGGGCCCTCAGTATCCTGCTGCTGTGCCTGGGGCTGTTTTCCGCATGGCTGGCCCTGGATACCCCCTTTCCCTCTTCCTCCGCCGTCCTCGCCCGACTGAACCGGGAAAACTATGTATCGGGCAGTACCCTTCTGGCCTCCGGTTCCATCCAATACCAGGAAATCAAGGGCGACTATGTGCCGAAAAATACCTGGTGGTTTGTGGGCCGCCAGGGGGACACCGTGCAATTCTATACCCTCCAAAGACTGGCCGGATTCCTGTGGCGGCCGGCGTCCAGCATGCCTTGGCAGCTGGATCTCTCCCAGCAGGAAGGACCCATCTACTGCAACCTGTTTGGCTCCCGTCCCGGCCTTGGTCTTGGCTACGAGGCCACCCCGGTGGTGATCTGTACCGACCCCAATGTGGTGCGGGTAAAAGCGCAGTTGATCTCTCTGGGCACCAGTGAACGGTCCGATCCCCAGGCCGCCATCAACAGCCATGGCGTCTCTCCCGCCTTCACCCAGGTGGCCGACGGCGTATGGGTAGCCCCCTCCACCTGGGTTCCCGGCCCACCCGAGGACAGCGGCTCAACATGGCTTGCCTGGTCCCAGGGCTACGATGCCGACGGTAACCTGGTCTGCCAGGATCAACCAATCTATTAAATTCGCCAAAAGGCGGCCCGAGACGGGCCGCCTTTTACTTCACCATCTTCTCCAACTCTTCCCAGGTCACAGGACTGATGGCCTCGATATCCCCCCAGGTTTCAAACCGTTCCTCCATCAAGGCCCAGGTGATATACCAGAAATCGTATTCGATCCCAACGTGGGCGGGGAGGATGCTCTCAATGATCTCCCGCATCTCCTCAAACCCGTCGGGAATGCCGGGCACATCAGGGAAACGCACCACCACGTGGCCCGGCTCTCCCGTTTCGCTGGCCACCGCGTTAAGGCCGCAGCCCTTCAGGTTGTCGTTGATGGCCGCCAGGGTGAAGCTGTCACCGCCGATGCGGAGCAGGGCGGCCAGGGCCGCCCGCCGCATCTCCAGATCGTCCGTCACCGGCCGCCGGGCCAGCAGGCACTCGATGGCCTCCAGTCCCCGGTCCTCCGCCGTGGAGATCAGCATCTCCCGCTGGATCTCCTCCAGCACCCCCTCCACGCCGTCCAGAGCCTGGCCCTGGGCCTCCAGCTCGGCGCCGTTGGCCGTGCCCTCCAGCTCATAGACCCGCAGGGGCCGCAGCAGTTCCTTCAGATATCCGGCATAACCGCTCATGCGTCCCCTCCCATCCGGGTCACCGACAGGGTCTTCAGCATGGGCAGCACATCGCTCTCCACCATGACGTCGGCGGCAGGCGCTGAAAGAACATAGTTCTCCACCCCGTCCACCTCAAAGATCAGCTGCCCCAGCCTGGCCCGCAGGATACTCTGCCCCAGCCGCCGCCCGTCAAACCAGCTTCGGATGGCCTGCTCCACCGCCTGACGCACCGTCTCACCGTCCCGGTTGGCCGCCGTCTGGATCTGGACGGTCACGTCCACATCCTGCACCTCCGGGGCCCGCACCAGCACGTCCACGGCGATCTCCCGCCGTTCCTCAAAGTAGGCCTGCAATTCCTCCAGCAGCCCGCTGTCCGGCACGCCGGTGGCGGTGGACACCACCACGTCCACCGACCCCACCCCTCTGGGCCGGGATACTACCGCGGCGGCAGCAACCTGGGGGAAAGACATGGCACTCTGCTCATAAAAGGCGGCGTTGGCCCCGTTGGGCATCCGCTGGAAGGTTTCCAGCACCCGCTCCCGCAGCTCCTCGTCGCTCTCCTGGTCCAGTCCGCCGGAAAAGCCGTCCGGGTTGGTGCATCGGCTGACCCCCACCGGAGCCACCGCCATGGCCCGGATGGTGCCCGCTGCCACATTGCCCGCCGCGCCGGGCTCCACTGCCGCCGCCGGTACCTCCACCGCAGTCTCACCCGCCTGCAATACCGCATCCTGACTGGTCTCAAACCGCACCAGTCCCGCCGTCATGCACACCGTTCCCGCCGGGATGGTCAGGTCGGTGCTGGGGGTCTGGTCGGTCTCAAAGCGCAGGACGCCCTCCGCCGCCACTGCCGCCCGCCGCTCCAGCCCCCGCAGCTGGGCGTGCTTGTCCAGATAATCCCCTTGCGCCGTCTGTGGAAAACACTGCCGGTTCACCCAGTCGGCCTGAACATAGAGGGCATAGATCTGGGCCGCCACAGCATAGAGCCGCACCGCCATATCTCCGTCCCCGGCCAGGGTGATGCCGGTCTCCTGCTGAAAGGCCTCCACCATCTGTCCATAGATTTCATCTACCGTCATACCATCAGCTCCCTCCCGTCTCCACGGTCACCGCCAGGGCCTCGCCCTGCCAGTCCAGCGCCACCTCCATGGTGCCGTCCTGTTCCAGCGTCACCCCGGTGACCGTCAGGTTGGGCTCGTCGGCCAGGGCCTCCACAACATACTGCTGGGCCAAGCCTCTCCGCTGGGCGGGCTTGGCCCGGCCCAGCCGATATAATTCACTGCCCAGATCAGGCAGCAGCGGAAAGCTGCCTCTGGGAATGGACAGCTTCCACAGCACCCGCTGCAGCAGCTCCTGGCTTCCCTCCGCCCGCCGGTAGCCCCCCGCTTCGTCGGGGAGGTAATCCCCGTCCCGCACCATCAGTTCCATCTGCTCATCCCTCCGTCATCACCGGCTTGCCGTTGACCAGCACCGTCCCGCTGAGGGAGATCAGTCCGCCCTGTCGCAGGGAAATGGTGGCGCCGCCGCCGTAGATGATGACCTCTCCTTCGGACAGGTTCCAGGCCGACTCTCCCCGCTTACCTGCCACGCAGGGTGCCTCGCCGTTCTCGCCGGTCTTGATGACCAAAACCTCATCTCCCCGGGCAGGACGCCATATGTAGCCCCCCGGACCAAATACGGGCAGATCCCGGCGCTCCCCGTCCAGGCAGACCCCTGCGGGGTCTCCGCCCAGGGTGACCTCTCCCACCTGGGACCCGCCTTCCCCCACGGTCCGCCGTCTGTCCCGTTCCGCCATCCACATCTCTGATGCCTCCCTTATCTGCCCAGCACATCGGTGCCCCCCAGCACCAGTCTGGTGTAGGTTCCCTTTTCATCCATGCCGCTCACCGCCTCGGCCACCCGCCACAGGCCCCGGCCCACAGGCTGGGACAGCCTTACCTCCACCAGATCTCCCGGCCAGGCCAGGAATGCGCCGGGCAGCTCCAATTCCAACTGACGAAGCTCCTGGGCCGACTGGGCCAGCTGATACTCCCCGGAGTAGCGCATGGTCTGATAGCTGCTCTTCCCCGGCATGGTAAGCACCCGGCGGCTCATACCCCCCCGGCTGCAAAAATCCTCGTTTTGTACCGACTGTACCCGTCCGTCGGTTCTGTCTCGGACCAGGATCTCGGAGAGCACCCCATACCGCTGGTCCCGGAGGGTGAGGGCGATCACCGCCGCATCCTCCCCCAGTACCAGCCGTTTCCCCGCCTCCCAGGGGGTGGCCACCAGCCGCCCCAGCCGGTCAAATCGGGGGGTGATGCCGCCGTAGTACCGGCAGAACTCATAGACCACCTGCCACTCGCTGCTTCCCAGGGCCACAGAGAACCCCGGCACAGCGGACAGCTCCGCCCCCGGGGCCGCCTGCACCCCATAGGGGGTCACATGGTCCCGCAGGATGTCCTCCCAGGTGGCTACCTGGTAATCCATACCCAGGGCCTCATTGTCCAGCAGCCGTGCCGCCATGCTGCGGCCGGAGACGGTGAGAAAGCCCCCCTTCTCATCCCATCCCCGCTCGCACTCGTCCACCACGCCGGTGAATACGGTCTGGCCCCCCTCTGTGGCGGTGAAGGTCACCGCCTGGGCCAGCATATCGTCCTCCGGCTCCCACAGGCAGGTGAGGGTAAAGCTGTCGCAGGGGATGCCCTGTCCGTATTGGAAGGTCCACCCCCGCACCTGGGGCAGGGTGATCCTCCGCCCATCCCAGCATGTCAGTGTCCCCTCCATCACGCCACCCGCACTTTCTGTCCCGCATAGATCAGGTTTGGATTTTTGATCTGGGGGTTGAGGGCAATGAGGCGGGTCAAATCCAGTCCACACCGCTGGGCGATCCCCCACAGGGTATCCCCCCGCACCACGGTGTACCACTGTCCCTGGGCACTCTCCCCCTGGGCCGTATCTCCACCGCTGCCGGTACTGCTGCCGCCGGTGATCACTGTGGTGCCGGTGCTGTGCCCGCCGTACTCCTCCCAGAAGGTAAAGGCGTACTTCACATAGTCCGGCCTGGGCTCCTGGGCCAGGGACAGCTCCACAAAATAGGCGTTGGAGGTCTGCCACACCGGATGGACCAGCAGGCCAGGTCCCACATCGTAAAAGACAGTGGCCAGCTTTTTAAACTCGTCGTAGGCGTCCTCCCCCACGAACTCCCCCTCCCCCCGCATGATGCGGTAGGAGGGACCCAGGTCCTGCAGATGATACTGACCGAAGGGCACCTCTCTGGCCCCAATTTTCCGTTTGAAGGCTATGGTGTACACTCTGGGGTTGTGGGGCCACACATAATTTTTATAGCGCATTGCCGCCAATCTCACAGCAGTTGAAACCCCCCGTCAAATCTCCGTGCATCCCGCCGCACCAGCCGATCCAGCTGCCGCAGCTCCAGCCGCCCGGCGCCGCCGTTCCATTCCGCCGGCTCCAGGGTAACCACGCGGCTCTCCCGGTCCGGGGCGGGCAGTCCCTCCAGACTGATCCGCACGGCCCGGTCCAGCCACCCGGCGCCGTTGGCCGCCGTCCCGGGAGCACTCTCCCACTCCGCTCCAATGGCCCCGGCAGCACCCGCCGACAGCACAGGTTCTTCCGCCTGCCGGGCAAGTGGGAGCGACTCCGCCTGTTCCGTAATCCGCAGCTCCGCCTGGACGGTCTCGGTCTCCCCCGCCACCCAGCGACGGGCCGACCAGTCCGGGCCGTCGGACCGTTCCATCCCGGATGCCGCTGCTTCTGTCTCAGCCGCCGCACGAACCAACTGCCGGGCCGTCTCAGAAAGCAGCGCTTTCCCAGACAACTCCCACTTCTCTTCTTGTTCCTCTTCCCGGCGGAGGCGGGGGACCCGTACCGCCCCGGTCTCCCAGGTCCCCGTCTCTGCCCGTTCCCGCTCTTCCTCCCGCTGCTCCTCCAGCAGCAGGGCCAGATAATCGGTCATACCCGCTCCCCCCTCATCAGCCGTTCAAACCGCTCCTGATCGAAGGAGGCGTTCTGACTGCCTGTGGTCTCTCCCGCCGGCGCGCCGCATACCGGGCAGCAGGCCTCCTCCGCCTTCTGTCGGCACCCGGGGCACAGCTGCTCCAGCAGCTCCTCCCGGTCCAGCATCAGGTTGAGGGCGCACCACAGGTAGTCTCTGGCCTTCATGTCCTTCGTCCGCTGTTCCGTGGGGAGCGCCCCAAACGCCTTGAGCACACGCCAGCGAAGGCGCTCATAAGGCGTGTGCTCAAGGCTTTTTTTATGGCCTGAACCTCCTCCTCCCCATCCTCGGGGGAGGGGTTCTCCGCCCGGTCCAGCCCGTCCCACTGTCGGGCCAGCCGGGCCACTTCCCGGGCGCTGAGGTGTTCCAGCACCTCACGCCCGGAAGCAAAGACCGGCTCACCCTCTTCCTCCAGTGCCCGGGCCAGCAGACAGGCGTTGGCGCACAGGGCCCGCTCCCCATCTCCCTGGGTCAGCTCTTCCGCCTCCCGCCGGGCCTCCAGCACCTCCTGGGCGGAAAGGAGCCGCAGCTGGGTGCCGTCCTCCAGTGTCAGCCGGTCTCTCCGGCTCAACAGCGATTCCATGTCCCTCTCTCCTTATACCGCGGTTTCGATGCGCTTGGTGGCCACCACCGTGATCTTCTCCACCACCATGGCGCCCAGGGCGCCGGTCTCGCCGATGGAACTCCACTGGCAGCCGGAGTAGATGATCTTCCGGTCCGGCTTGCAGATGACCAGGCTGAAATCGGTCAGGTCGTGGAAGTTGATGCCGTCCCGAATGGCCTCGTCGGTGGCGTACAGCCGGGTCAGTTCAATGACATGGCTGCGGGGCCCGGGAATGGTGGCTACCGGCTCCTCCTCACCGAAGGCCTCCACGTTCTGGCTTGACCGGGTGGTCTTGGCGGCGTAGCTCTGCACCACCGCCACCTTCTTGCCCTCGATCTCCAGATAGATGTCGCTGCTGGTGGGAAATCCCGAAACAAGCATATGTTCCCCTCCTTATACCGTGATGTGGGCGGTGAGCCAGATCTGGTTGAGCCCATGGGCGACCGTAAAGGTAAAATCCACCAGACAGACCGTGGGATTCTCCTCGTCGGCCTGCACCGTCACCTGGTCATAGCCGGTGATGATCTCCCGGGTCAGCTTGTTCTCCAGCTCCAGCACCACCTGGGAGCGGATGGCCCCCCTGGTCTGCTCGGTGTTCTTGGCTCTGCGGAACCGGGCCCGCAGGGAGTTGCGGATGGTGGGGATCACATCGTCCACAATGCGGATGGTGGTCAGCTCCCGCCAGGTGGCGTCCGCCGCCTCGCCGGTCTTGGTCCGGGTGGTTACCCCCCGCACCACGCTGACGATGCCGCCCACATTTTCCAGGGGGCTCACGCCGCCCCGCACCAGGACGTCGATCTCGGTATCCGCATACCGGGCCTCCATGCCCTCCAGGCCTTTCAGCTCCGCGCCCCCCAGGGGCACGGCGGGGTCGCTCTCCGCCGCAATGGCGCCGGCCACGGCGGCAGCGGCCAGGCCGGTGCCGTCGCCGGGGGCCACCAGCACCATCCGCTCGCTGTTGAGCTCCTCCGCCCGCTGGACCAGGGCCTCCACAGCCTCATCCGCGCCACCGCCCACTACAGCGATGCGCTCCCGGCGGGCCGCCGAGGCGTCACTGACGCTCTGCCGCAAGGCCTGCTGCACCGTCAGCTCGGTGCTGTCGCATACCACCACAGCGATGTCCTCCTCTGCCGCCAGCAGATCAAAGGCCCCCTGATAGTCCTCCTGGCTGCTGACCGGCACCGCCAGCACCTTGGCCGCGCCGTTGCGGAACAGGACCTGAACCAGCTTGGTCAGATTTTCCTCCGCGCCAAACTGGGTGGCCCCATCCTCGTAGCGGTTGAGGGTGACCAGCTTTCCGGTCTCTCCCTGGGTCCATACACCCACCAGTCCCACCGTCCGGCCGCTGCCGCTGCTGCTGATCACCGTGGATGCGTCATAGCTGGAGTACACCCCAGGCCGCTCATGGATCGTCATACTCAAATCCGGCTCTCTCCTCTCACAATAAAGTCCAGGAAGGTGCCGCCCTCGTCGGCCACCGCATACAGGTAGCCCTGGCATACCGCCTCCACCTTCCGGTGGTAGAGGCCGGCCTCCCGGTCAAATTCCGTCTCTCCGCAGGAGAGCTCCTGCAGGCTGAGCCCGGGCGGTCCCTCCCGCCGCAGGGCTTCCGCCATGCGGTCAAAGGCCTCCTGAATGCCCGCCGCGCCGCAGCCCTGGGGCGCGTACAGGTCCAACCCGAAGGTCAGGGTGATCTTCCGCCCATATAGCTCCTGCCATTGGCCGCTCTCCTGGTCATACCGCTCGCCCAGGTAGTCCCGGAACCCCTCCGGGCCTCCCTGGCAGGCCCGGAGGGACACGGCGGCCACCGCCCCGCCCCGCCGGACCCGCCCAGTCTCCGGGTAGGCGCACTGGGCGTCGATGCCCTGCCCCTGCAGATAGTCCGCCATCCGCTCCCGTATGGTTGCAAAGTCCATTGCTCTCCCCCGCTTCTCAGGTCTGTTCTTACGCCTGCTCTCTCACCGCCAGCAGCCCCCACCAGTACACCAGCTCATCGCCCAGATACACCGGCTGTGCGCTGCGGACGGCAAATGTCTCCCCGTTCCATTCCAGATACCCGTCCCCCAGCTGGTCCAGGGCCATATCCGGCCCGCCCAGGCAGATCCACTGATCCCGGCGCACCAGCCCCAGAGGGGTGGGCAGCTGCTGGTAGAAGTCCTGGCTCTGCTCCATCATCGGCTGGAGGAAGGCCCGGCACACGGTGCCCTCCTCCTGTCCCTGCCGGTAGAGGGTAACGGTTTGACCATATCTGGACAAAATCTGCCGCCACTGGCCGGTCATCCCTCCACCCCCTGGAAGAGGAACCCCCGGTCCTTCAGATAGGGACCCAGTACCGTCTCGGCCTGGAGGCGGAGGGCGGCGGCCCGCTCCCGGCCCTCACCGCTCTCCTCCCGGATGGTGACGCTTCCGGCGGTGAACGCGGATACACCGCCGTACTGTCCTGCCGCCAGACCGGACAGGGCCAGCCAGGCGCAGCCCAGCACAAAGGCGGGTCCGCAGTCCTCCGGACTCACCCCATCCCGCAGCCTTCCGGTCATCTCTGTCTCGGCTGCCCGGCACAGGGCCTCCAGCACTTCCTGCTGGCTTTCACTCACCGCGCCCATACTCCGGGCCATGGCCATGATCTCCTCCATCATTTCAGCTTCAGCACCTTGGCCGCGTCGGTAAACAGCTTGGCAAAGCCGGAGATGGAGGTGATGGCCGCCCGCTCCAGCTGGCGGTCAATGAGCTTGTCATACTCCACCATCACGTCAGAGCCCTGCACCATCTCCAGGGCGTAGTTCTTGTCCAGGCCGATGAGCTTGCCACTCTCCAGGGCGGAGGTGCGCAGCAGGGTGGCGCCCAGGGGGGTGGCCAGCTTGCCGGTGCCCTGGAAGTTCAGGCCGGTAAGGGGATTCTGGAACTCGTCCATCTTGAGCATCTGGCGCATCATATCACCGGACACCAGCAGGGTATTCATCTCATAGGGCTCAAACTGGGCCCAGAAGTCCACCAGATCGTCATAGGTCAGGGTGCCGGAGGTGCCGCCGATGGGTTCGGTGCCCACGGTAAATGCCTGGGCGGGGTTTTCGTTGCCGTCGCCGTTGAGAAGCACGTCAATGGCGTCCTCCAGGTGCATCCGGTTGATGTGGGCGCCGATCTGCCGCAGGGTGACGGAGAACAGGTCCAGCTTCTGATAGCGGATGGCCTCGTAGGAAGCCACCAGCATCCGGCCCCGCTTGTGGAGCTTCACCAGATTCTCCTGGGTTTTCACCTGGGTCTGGGGGATCTCGGCCCCCTCCTCCACCCGGCGCAGGGCCTTCTGGTCATCCTCGGGCACGGAGGCAATGGAGCGGTAATCCATGCCGTCAAACCGGGTTACGGCAGCGGTAATGTGAGGCAGCAGGTCAGACTCCTCCATGCCCTGGCGCACAGACCGGGCGATGTACTCAGGGAAGAGCACGGCGGACTGGCTGGTAGAGAAGAACTTTTCCACCACGTCGCTGCCTGCGCCCTTTACCTTGATGTCAAAGCGCTTGAGCTGGCGCTGGTAGGCGTCCAGGCCCTCCAGGCTGGTACCCTTGTACTGCTCCGAGGGGTCCTCCCGCTCCAGCACCTGGGTAAAACTGCGGCCAGCCTCGTTATACATACCCTTTTCCAGTCTCAGATTGTCAAAGCGATAGCTCATATTCCCATCCTCCCTTTCTTACAGGCGCACCACGGCGCCGTCGGTCTCCACACGCACCACCAGGTGCTCCACACCGGCGGAGTCATCCTTCTTCACGCCGCCGCTGCCGTCGGCGGACAGCTTGATCCAGCCGGCCTGGACCTCCCCGCCGGAGACGGGCACCTTCACCAGACCGCCCAACTGAATGGCACCGTAGCCGTCCTCCGCGGACAGGGCCACACCGCAGAACTTCTCCCCGGCGGAACAGGGACCCACCGTGCCGTCGGCAGTCACCTTCACCACCTGACCGGCGGTCACACCCTCGCCGCAGGCAAAGGTGGCCACCACTTCGCCGATGCCCTCAAAAGAAATCTTGCTGCTCATCTCATCTTCTCCCTTCTTCATTCCGCATTTTTCTCGCGGGGCGCGCCGCCCCTGAATAAGATCAGATCAAAAACGCTCCGTCTCTGCTCTCCGCCGGGATGGGCTGCTCCCAGGCGGGCAGCTGGGTCTCCACGCCCCAGGCCTTGTCCACCTGCACCTCAAAGGCCTTCTTCAGGGCGTCCAGCTCGGGCTCCTCCAGCCGCTGAACGATACTCTTCAGGGTAGCCTGCTCCAGGGCCAGACCGGCCACGCCGCCCAGGCGTACCACCTCGTCCTTGAGCTGCTGCAGGTACTTGCGGCCCAGGGCAGCCTCCCGCTCCAGCTGTGCCATGTCCATTCTCATGCTCTTCATCACCCCCGCGTTTTTCTGGGCCGGTACCGCCACAAAGGACCACTCGTAGGCGTCGGTGGCGTGGACCAGGTCGGCCCAGCACAGCTTTCCGCCGTACTCCCGGCCCCTCTCATGGGCGCACCGGCTCCGGTCATGGATGTTCTCCCCGCAGATGGAGCACCGGGCCTCCTCCACCGCGCAGCCCACGCTCACCTCCTTTTTGATACCGCCCTCGATCTCCGCAATGAGGTCCCTGTTGCCCTCGGTGCGCAGCATGTAGGCATAGCCCTTCAGGTAACACAGGGGATCTCCCGCCGCTGTGAGGACATGCTCCTCCCGCACCAGCTCGGTGCGGTAAATGCGGGCGGTCTGGCCCGCGGCGCTCCACTGGTGGTCAAAGATGCCGCTTTTGCCCACAAAGAGGGGGGCCAGCTCCTCCAGGGTCTCCACCGGGAACCGCTCCCCATCCCGGTCCACCTCGTTGTCGCACAGCCGCACGGCGAAGGTGTATACCTCCTCCCCGGTGAGCTTCTTGCGGCTCATGGCGTTGATAAGTCCCAGCTCGTTCTGGTCCAGGGCGGTACCCTGGTCCACATCCGCTTGCTTGTTGATATTCATACCCTCTCTCCCTTCTCTCTGTCCTGGTTGTCCATCTCCACCGTCCTGGCCTGCTGCCGGTAGAGCTCCGCCCTGGCCTCCTCCACCAGGTCCTGGAGATTCACGTCCTGCCAATCTACCGTTACCTTGGGACCATATCCGTGGAGCCGCAGCCACAGCTCGCAGATCCGCTCTACTACCGGCTCCAGGCTTCGGCGAATGGCGGTGATCTCACTGGTCATCATGTCGGCCTGCTGGGTGCTCATCCGCTCGGTGGAGGACCAGGACAGGCCCAGCAGGAAGGGTGGGATACCGGTGCGGGCCACCAGCTGCTCCAGGATCTGCCGTACCGGCACCTCGCTGTCCAGCACCTGGTTGTCCGCCCCAATGACCTTGATGTCCACATCGCCCACCGCCACAAAGTCCCGGACAGAACCGTTCTTGCCCGCCTGCATGGCGGCGGACCACTCCCGGGCAATCTGGCGGCTGCGCTCCTGGACCATGCTCTGGTCCAGGGGATTGTCCCCCGGCTTGTACACCACCGCAAAACGCACGTTGCCCATCCGCTCCCAGTTCATGCCCATGGCCTGGTAGATTTTCAGCAAAATCTCGGTCAGAAAGGGCATGGACCGCAGCATGCTCACCCCGTAGGGGCTGTCGGTCTCGGGCTGGAAGGGGGTGAACAGAAGCAGTTCCTGCCGGGGCAGCTGCCGCATGGCTCCGTCCTCTCCCCGCCCCCAGATGGCAAACTCCATGGGAGTGGCCCCCTCTTTGATTTCGATGTCAGCCACATTGCCGCACAGCAGGGCGGCAATGTCCTGCCGCCGCCGGTCGGGTACGATCTCCCCCACCGCCCTGCCGCAGGTGAGCATGGAGTCCAGGTAGCAGTCCAGAAAAGACTGGATACCCCGCTGGCCCCGGCCGGTGTCCACGTGCTGGAGGAACCAGTCCAGCTCCTCCTGGGCCCGCTGGTCCCCGCACTGGACCACCACCCCGCCCGCCAGGCGGATCAGCTTCCAGATGGCGGCGTCCACAATGGGCACTGCCTCCCGGATGCTCCGGTAAAGGTCGATCTCTCCGTGCCGCAGGGGCACATAGCCGTCCAGCACGCCGAAGGGGTGCCTGCCCCCCTCCCGGATCTGGACCGCCAGTCCGCCCCCCGCCTCCTTTTTCTTATGGAACAGTCCCATAACCACACTCCTTTTCCGTTAGGCCTTGTTTGAATATTGGCGATATGCCCAGCGGCGAGGAATTTTGGCCGCTGGCAAGCAATTTTTTTGCAGGAATCCTGACGGATTTCAAGGAAAAATTGTGCCGTCCAGGGGGCAAAAGGCCCGGCGATTGGGCTTGTTGACAATATGCAAACAAGGCCTAAAACCGCCCCCGCTCCACCCACAGCCCGCCGAAATAATCCGTTTCTCCTCCCGCCGCCACCGTGGCGGCAAAATACCGGATGTCGTCCATGGCGTGGTCGTGGACCTTCTGTACCCTGTCCCCCACCGCCTTCTCGTCCCAGCGATAGAGAGAAAATTCCCGGATGGCGTCGGCGCAGGGCTGGCAGATCACCAGCTTCCCCTGCCGCAGCAGCTCGGCGGTGGTGCGGATACCGGCCAGCACGTCGTTGTCCGCCTTCTCCACCCGCCACCCCTTCCGGCGCAGCAGCTCGATGAAGCTGGCGGCGGAGGGGTCCACCACCACCCGCCGGATGGGCCGGCCCGCCGCCAGCCGCTCCAGGTCCTGGGCGTATTCCCCATCGGTTTTCTGCCGCCCCTCCAGCCGGGAGTCATAGTAGTACTCCCCCACCCGGTACCACACCCCGTCCCGCAGGCCCCACAGCCCGAAGGAGGCGGGATTCACCGTGCCGTAGTCGCAGGAGATGCACCACTGCTCCATCTCCCCCTCCGGTACCGGCCGTACCCAGCTCTCGTCGAAGAAGTCGTACACCCGCCCCTCCGCCGCTACCCACTCTCCCAGCACAAACCGCCGGTAAAAGGTGCCGCTGAAATTGCGGGCATACCGGCGGATCACCTTGGGGGAGAGGGCGGGGTTGTCTCCCATGGTGAAGTGGAGGTAGAGGGCGTTGCGTTCCTCTTTCTTCTGGATCCACTCCTTGTAGAACCAGTGCTCCGGCCCCTCCGGGTTGCAGGAAAACCACATCCGGCTCCCCTCCACCGAGCACCGGGCGCAGGCCTGTTCCACAAAGGAGCGGGGCATGAGGGCCACCTCGTCCAGCAGCACCCCCGCCAGGGTGATGCCCTGAATGAGGGCGGCGCTTCCCTCGTCCTTGCCGCCGAAGAGGTAAAAGGTGTTCTCCCGTCCGCCGAAGCGGACCGTGAGCAGATTTTTGGACACCTTCTCCTCCCATTGGAATCCCAGCTCCCCCAGCACCGGCAGCAGAGCGCCCAGCAGGTTGCGCCGCAGGCCGGTGACCGTCTTGCCGCACAGTCCGAAGGTCTGCCCGTGGAAGGTCCGCATGGCCCAGCAGAAGAAGGACAACCCCATGCACATGGTCTTGCCGCTGCGCACCGCCCCGTCGCAGATGAGGGCGTCCCTGCCGCGCACCGCCGGGTCGCACCACCAGGTGAGCACCTGCTTCTGCTTGGGGGAAAAGCTGCGAAACCTCATGTCTCCTCCTGCTTTTCCGCCTGCTTCTCCCAGGCCTGGAAAAACTCCGCCGCCCGCTGGTCCTCTCCTCCGGCGGACAGCTTCACCAGCGTCTCAAGGATGGCCGCCCGATCCGCCAGCTGAACCTCCACGCCTCCCTTGTCACTCCGTTTGAAGCCTGTGAGAGGGGTCAGGTCCAGCCGGTCGATCTCCTCCATCTCGCCCTCCCCAAGAAAGGCCAGCTTCACTGCGTCGTTCACATTGCACCGGGCCAGCTTCTCCAACTGCTTTAACAGCCTTGTCCGTTCCTTGTCCACCAAACTCCCTCCTCACCCTTGGTGTTCCAGGGGTAAAAGTTGGATGTTTTCGTACACCGAAGGAGAAAAAAAGTCAAAAAAAATTTGGGACTGCCCCGGTTGCCCGGTGGCAGTCCCAAATATCGGACTATTCTTCTGTCAATTTCTGTCTGATCAGTCGTCCCAATCGGCATCCCAGTCAATGATCACGCCGGTAACCGCGTTGATGTCGCACTCATACTCCATGTAGCCGCTGCGCATCTCGATTTCGTACACATACCGGCCGTCGTCCCGGTCCAGCTTGCACTTGACCACCGTGGCGCCGGCGGGGGCCTTGGCCAGGGCGATCTCCTTGGCCTTCTCCTCGGTGATCAGATTGCTCTGGCTGGTGCTGCCGGTCCCGGTGCTGCTGTCGGTATTCTGGTAGCCCTTCAGAGAAAAATCATCCCACTCCCGGTCGTAGGAGAGCACCGCGCCGCTCACCGCGTCGATGTCGTAATCGTACTCGGTATTCCCGGCATAGAATTCCACCTCGTATTGTACCTTGCCGTCGTCCCAGTCCAGCCCGGCCTTGACAAAGATGGCGTCGTTGGCGCTGACGCCGGCATGGCTGAGGGCGGCGCTCTTGGCCTGCTCCGCGGTGATATAGTTGGAAGCGTCGGGGGTAGAGGCGATATACTGGTCCTGGGTGGTGAGCACAGCGGTGTAGGTGGCGGAATCATAGTCCACCTTCAGTCCCGCCGCCTCGCAGATGGCCCGAACAGGGGCATAGGTGGTGCCGTTATAGGAAAAGAGGGGAACTTCCTTTCCGTTGGCGTCCTTGGGGGTAAAGTTTGCGCCGTTCAGCGTCACCTTGATGTCGTCGTTGACCTGGATGGTGCGGGTGGCCGCCAGTGCGGTCACACTCAGTCCTACTACCAGTACCGCAGCCAGAATGCCTGCGCCAAACCCTTTTCCAAACCCTCTTTTCATGATGAAAACTCCTTTACCATAAAATTTGATGTTTTGTGTTCCGGGGCCTCACCGCCCCGTCTGCCTATACAATGGTGCAGCCCGCCCAAATATTGCACGGAATCTGAATGTTTTTTATTTTTTATTTTCCCGCGAAAAAATCTTGACTTTTTCCAAATATCTTATATAATAATAGGGCTTGTTTGTGACAAGCCATCCTTGCTCCCGCAGAAGAGCGGGGGCCATATGTCCATAAGGAGGTGCAAAGAAAATGGCAAAACTCAGCGGTAACTACGAGGTGGTTTACATCCTCAATCCCAACCTGGGTGAGGAGGCCACTGCTGCCATGGTGGAGAAGTTCAAGACTCTGGTGGAGCAGAACGGCACCCTGGCTGAGGTCGACGAGTGGGGCAAGCGCCACCTGGCCTATCCCATCAATGACCTGACCGAGGGCTACTACGTGCTGATGACTTTTGAGTCCAAGCCCGAGTTCCCCCGCGAGCTGGATCGTATCCTGCGGATCACTGACGGCGTGATGCGTTCCCTCATCGTCTGCAAGGACGAGTAAGAGAGGAGAAGCTTCATGCTGAACCGTATTATTCTCATGGGTCGTCTGACCCGTGACCCCGAGCTCCGGCACACCCAGACCGGGACGGCTGTTGCCTCCTTCTCTCTGGCTGTGGACCGGGATTTCAAGGACAGAACCACCGGCGAAAAGTCCACTGATTTCATTGATATCGTGGCTTGGCGTCAAACGGCGGAATTTGTCTCCCGCTTCTTCACCAAGGGCCGCATGGCTGTAGTGGAGGGCCGACTCCAGCTGCGTGACTGGACCGACCGGGACGGCAACAAGCGCCGTACTGCCGAGGTGGTGGCCGACAATGTGTATTTTGGCGACTCCAAGCGGGACGCTGAGGGCGGCGGTTATGCTGCTCCCTCCGGCGGCTACGGCGCGCCCGGCGGCTATGCGCCCCCCGCGGCCCCTGCCAGCGGCGGCTATTCCGCCCCTGCCGGCGGCGACCAGTTTGCCGAACTCACCGAGGACGACGGCGAGCTGCCCTTCTAAACTGAACACAGCGGCGGATGCCGCATCATAAAACAAGCCGGACTATAGGCCCGGAACAAGGGAGGTTTTCCAGTTATGGCTATGGATAGAGAGCGCCCCCGCGGCCGCAAGCGCCGCAAGGTCTGCACCTTCTGTGTGGACAAGGTGGAGCACATCGACTATAAGGACGCCGTGAAGCTGCGTCGGTTCCTGTCCGAGCGGAGCAAGATCCTGCCCCGCCGCACCACCGGCACCTGCGCCATGCATCAGCGTCAGCTCACCGAGGCCATCAAGCGTGCCCGTCAGATCGCGCTGCTGCCCTTCGTGACCGACTAATTGCGTCTTTTGAAAAGCCGGGCCTTTGGCCCGGCTTTTTCTTTTTGCGCCCGCCCCCTGGCGGGCCTCTTCCCTCCCGAAACACCTTGACAGCCCGTCCCGGTTGTCATAGAATAATCCCGATGCAAACATCCCGGTGTTTTGTCAAAACCGGAGGTATTACATACAAATGAGACGAAGGAGAACAGACCTGTGATTGAACTGAAACACATCTCCAAGGTCTTTCCCACGGCGGACGGGGACTTTGAGGCCCTGTCGGATATCAACCTGACCATCCGGGACGGGGATATCTTTGGCATCGTCGGCATGAGCGGCGCAGGCAAATCCACTCTGGTGCGCTGCATCAACCTGCTGGAGCGGCCCACCCAGGGAGAGGTCCTGATCGACGGGGAGAACCTGATGGAGCTCTCTCCCGCCCGGCTGCGCCAGACCCGCCGTTCCATCAGCATGATTTTCCAGCAGTTCAACCTGCTCATGCAGCGGACCTGCCTGAAGAATATCTGCTTCCCCATGGAGATCGCCGGTGTCCCGGCATCTGAGGCCAAAAAGCGGGCCCTGGAGTACCTGGATATTGTTGGCTTGCCCGATAAGGCCAACGCCTATCCCGCCCAGCTCTCCGGCGGCCAGAAACAGCGCATCGCCATTGCCCGTGCTCTGGCCTCCAACCCCAAGGTGCTGCTGTGTGACGAGGCCACCTCCGCTCTGGACCCCACCACCACCCGCTCCATCCTGAAGCTGATCCAGGATATCAATAAGCGGCTGGGCATTACCGTGGTGGTCATCACCCACGAGATGGCGGTGGTGGAGGAGATCTGTACCCACGTGGCCATTCTGGACCACGGCCATATGGTGGAGACCGGCACCGTAGAGGAGGTCTTCTCCAACCCCAAGACCGAGGCCGGCCGTAAGCTGGTGTTCCCCGAGGGTGCCCATATCGACCAGTTCCCCGTGGCCAACGTGGTACGGGTGGTGTTCAACGGCGGCTCCTCCTACGAGCCCCTCATCGCCTCCCTGGCCATCGACTGCGGCGTCAAGGTCAATATCCTTGGTGCCGATACCCGCAATGTGAACGGCAAGGCCTTCGGCTCCATGCTGCTGGGCCTGCCCGAGGACAAAAATGAGGCCGCCAAGGCCATGAGCTATCTGCGCGCCCAGAAGGACGTGTCCGTGGAGGAGGTGCCCGATTACCATGGCTGATCTGCTGCAAAATGAAGAGGTCCTCCGCCTGCTGGAGCTGAGCAAGGATGGCCTGCTCTTCGCCATCTGGGAGACTTTGTATCTGACGGTGATCTCCACCTTCTTCTCCTATGTCATCGGCCTGCCCCTGGGTGTTATCACCGTGGTGGGCGAGCGAGGCGGCGTGCTGCCCCTGCCCCGTCCCGTCATGACGGTGCTCAACTTCGTCATTAACATCCTGCGCTCGGTACCCTTCCTGATTCTGATGGTAGTGGTCATCCCCCTGTCCCGGCTGATCCTGGGCACCTCCATCGGTACGGTAGCCACCATCGTGCCCCTTATCGTGGCTGCCTTCCCCTTCGTGGCCCGTCTGGTGGAATCCTCCCTCCGGGAGGTGGACAGCGGTGTGGTGGAGGCTGCCCAGTCCATGGGCTGCTCCCCCTTCCAGATCATCACCAAGGTGATGATCCCCGAGAGCCGTCCCTCCCTCATCTCCGGCTTTACCACCGCCTTCATCACCATCCTCAGCTACGGCGCCATGGCAGGCGCCATCGGCGGCGGCGGTCTGGGCTCCATGGCCCTCAACCTGGGCTACCAGCGCCGCATGACCATCATCCTGTGGGTGTCGGTGATCACCCTGGTCATTCTGGTCCAGATCTTCCAGTCCATCGGCACCCGTGCCTCCGTCCGGCTGGACAAGCGGATCCGGAGCACCGACCGGAAGAAGAAGCTCAAAAGCAACCGTGCCGAGAAGGCCGGTTTCCAATAAGGACCTGTCTTGGACGGGGTGTGCAAACCAAAGGGTCTGCACACCCCGTTCTTTTGTCAAATCTGCCCACTTGACGAATGGGTGAGGGTGGCATATACTAAATGCAACCCAAAGGGAACTGAATAACGCCCCTCAAACGCAATGAAGAGAAGAGTAACCGGAAAGATACGGCACAGAGAGCCCGGTATGGTGGGAACGGGTACGGAAGGTTCTGGCGAAGATGGTCTCGGAGCGGCGCACCGACTACCAATTGGTATAGGCTGCGACGGGTGCGCCCGTCAGCGCGCAGGAGTATGGCTGTACTCCATAAGGCCCCTGTCGTGAGGCAGTGGTGAAACAAGGTGGTACCACGAAGCGGAAAGCTCTCGTCCTTGAAATTGTTTCAAGGGCGTTTTTTTGTACTCCGATTTGGGGAACACCTTCAGAAATGAAAAGGAGAAATGTATCATGAAGAAGCTCGTCTCTCTGCTCCTGACCGGCGCTCTGTCCTTCGGCCTGCTGGCCGGCTGCGGCGGCGGCACCGGTTCTGCCAACACCCCCGCCGGCAACTCCGAGACCCCCGGCACCGAGAACACCGCCTCTCTGGAGGGCACCACCATCAAGGTGGGCGCCTCCCCCGCTCCCCACGCTGAGATCCTGGAGGTGGCCAAGGGCCTCCTGGCCGAGCAGGGCATCACTCTGGACATCGTGGAGTTCAACGACTACATCCAGCCCAACACCGCCGTGGAGAATGAGGAACTGGATGCCAACTACTTCCAGCACATCACCTACATGAACGAGTTTAACGAGAGCGACGGCACCCACCTGGTCAGCGCCGCTGAGATCCACTACGAGCCCTTCGGCCTGTATGCCGGCAAGACCGCCAGCCTGGATGAGCTGGCCGACGGCGCTCAGATCGCTGTGCCCAACGACGCCACCAACGAGGGCCGCGCTCTGCTGCTGCTCCAGCAGGAGGGTCTGATCACCCTGAAGGAGGGCGCCGGGCTCACCGCCACCAAGGCCGACATCGCTGAGAACCCCAAGAACCTGGAGATCGTTGAGCTGGAGGCCAGCCAGCTGCCCGTCCGTCTGGGCGACGTGGATATGGCCGTCATCAACGGCAACTACGCCATCGACGCCGGCCTGAAGGTGGCTGACGCTCTGGCCGTGGAGGCTTCTGACGGCGAGGCTGCCCAGGCCTACGTCAACGTCCTGGCCGTCAAGGAGGGCCATGAGAACGATCCCGCCATCCAGGCTCTGGTTGCCGCTCTGAAGAGCGACGAGGTCAAGGCCTTCATGGAGGAGACCTACGAGGGCGCCGTCGTCCCCATGTTCTAAGAGAAACTCCCAGCATACCAAAAGGCCCGCCATCCGGCGGGCCTTTTTCACTGCTAAAAAAATGATTTGCCCCAATCAAAACCGTCCGGCACACCGTCTAATAGGCAGAAAGGAGGGGATGGATCTTGACCGAGCTGGAATATCTGTAGCGGGCAGAGGAAGCCCGCGGTAAGCTCTACCGGGCCGCCCTGCTCACCCTGGGCAGCGAGTCGGCGGCAGTGGACGCGGTGGATGAAGCGGTGTACAAGGGCTATTTGAGCTATCAAAAGCTGCGTCAGCCCCAGTATCTGGAGACCTGGCTGGTGCGCATCCTCATCAACGTCTGCCGGGACGAGCTTCGCCGCCGCAAGCGGGAACTGGCGGTAGAGGAGCTGCCTGAGACCGCCCAGGAGGCCTATGATTCCCTCCCCCTGAAGGAGGCCGTCCGCCGCCTGCCCGCCCAGCTGCGGGACGTGATCGTCCTGCGCTACTTCACCGGCCTGACCCTGGAGGAGACCGCCGCCGCCCTGGAGCTGCCCCGGGGTACCGTGTCCACCCGGCAGCGCAGGGCCCTCGCCCTTTTGAAACTGGACCTGACCACGGAGGAGGGAGCGTCATGAACCGACAGCAGGAATATTGGGACCTGATGGGGCAGCTTTCCCATCCTCCCGCCGCCCTGGACGGCACCGCCCTGCGGGCCAGGGACCGGGCCAAACGTCATCGCCGGGGCAAGCGCTGGGGAATCTCCCTGGGGAGTGTGGCCGGGGTGTGCGCCGCCTTCGTGGTGGCAGTGAATACCCTTCCCACCTTTGCCCTGGCCTGCGCCAAGGTCCCCGTGCTGCGGGAGCTGGCGGCGGCGGTGGCCTTTTCCCCCAGCCTGTCCGCCGCGGTGGAGCACGACTATGTGCAGTATGTGGGCCAAAGCCAGACCTTTGACGGCACCACCCTCACCCTGGACTATGTGATTGCCGACCAGCAGCAGATGGTGGTCTTTTACCGCACCGACGGCGATTTCCTCTCCTACAGCGCCTCCTGCGACCTGAAGGACGCAAACGGCGCTCCCCTGTTCGGGTACTCGGTCAACAGCACCACCAGCTCGGAGGAGCTGAAGCAGTTTGAGATCCACTTCAAGGAGCTGGAGGAGATCCCTCAGGCCCTCACCCTGGACGTTACGCTGTGGGGCGGCGATGTGAAGGGGCAGGAGCAGAAGCTGGAACACACCTTCACCTTCCAGCTCACCCTGGACCCGTCCAAGACCGCCCCGGCGGTGAAGATCCCGGTGAACCGGTGGGTGGAGGCGGACGGCCAGCGGCTGCTGGTGGACCACCTGGAGCTTACCCCCACCAAAACCACCCTCTGCCTGGAGGAAGACCCGGCCAACACCGCCTGGCTCCAGCGCCTGGAGTTCCATTTCACCGACCCCGACGGCCGGCGCTATGACACCATCGACAGTTCCCTCTCCGCCACCGGTTCAGCGGATCATCCCGGCTTTTACACCTACTACTTCCAAAGCCTGTACTTTGTGGAGGATGTCTCCCATCTCACCCTCCACCTGGACGGGGCCGTGTGGCTGGACAAGGAGGCCCAACCGGTGACGGTGGACCTGACCAACAATACCTGGACCGGCAGCCTGCCGGAGGGGGTGACCGGCCTTCGGGCGGAACCTCTCAGCAGCCAGGGCACGGATGCAGGGTGGACCCTGACGGTGCGCTGCACCGCCGACCGGGCTCCCTTTGAGCTGGACTACCGGGACCCGGAGGGCGGTGTCCACCATACAGGGGGCTACAGCCGCCGGGGCGACCAGGAGAATCCCGGCAATTATGTGTATGTATATCCTCTGGAACACTACCCCTGGAGCCAGGCAGAGTTTACCCTCACCTATACCAGCGCCGCCCCCCTGTCGGAAGCCGTGCCGCTGTCCCCGTCATAAATCATCTCTCAAATTCCTATTGCTTTTGTGGGGATTGTGTGGTATCCTTGACAAAAACAACGGGAGGTCCTGTCCTATGAACATCGCCCATTCCATCCCCGAACTGATCGGCAACACTCCCCTGCTCCGCCTGGAGCGCTTTGCCCCCGGCGGCGGCATTCTGGGCAAGCTGGAGAGCTTCAATCCCCTCTCCTCCGCCAAGGACCGGGCCGGCCTGTACATGATCCGGGCCGCTGAGGAAGCCGGCCTGCTGAAGCCGGGCGCTACCATTGTGGAACCCACCAGCGGCAATACCGGCGTGGCTCTGGCCTACATCGGCCGCCAGCGTGGCTACAAGGTGGTACTCACCATGCCCGAGACTATGAGCCAGGAGCGCCGCTCCCTGCTGTCCGCCCTGGGAGCCGAGCTGGTGCTCACCGAGGGTGCCAAGGGCATGAGCGGCGCCATCGCCAAGGCCCGCGAACTGCTGGACGCCGACCCTGCCGCCTGGATGCCCGACCAGTTCAATAACCCCGCCAACGCCCAGGCCCACTATGAGACCACCGGTCCGGAGATCTGGCGGGATACCGACGGCGGAGTGGATGTGCTGGTGGCCGGTGTGGGCTCCGGCGGTACCATCACCGGCGCGGGCCGCTACCTGAAGGAGCAGAACCCCAACATCAAAGTGATCGCGGTGGAGCCCGCTGAGTCCGCCGTCCTCTCCGGCGGCAAGCCCGGCCCCCACAAGATCCAGGGCATCGGCGCCGGCTTTGTCCCCGGCACCCTGGATATGGGCGTGGTGGATCAGGTGCTGCCTGTTCCCGGCGAGGCCGCCATGGCCTCCGCCAAGGAGCTGGCCCGTGCCGAAGGCATTCTGGTGGGTATCTCCTCCGGCGCTGCCGCCTGGGCCGCCCGGGAGCTGTCCAAGCATCCCGATTTCCAGGGCAAGACCATCGTGGCCGTGCTGCCCGATACCGGCGAGCGCTATCTCTCCACCGGCATCTACGCATAAGAAAAAAGGACGCTGCTCACGCAGCGTCCTTTTTTATCTCAGCGTTTCGGAAAGCGGAACAGCCACAGTGCCGCACCTGGGATGGCATATACCTGGGTATGAATCAAACCGAACAACAGCAGCCGGTTCAGCAACCAAGTATACACCGGAATCTCAGGAATTTCTACCAGCGCTTCATAGGGCAAACCCAAGACAGTCTGAATCACCTGGATCAGTCCCACCACCAGCGATGGAAGGAACAGCACCACATATACCGCCAGCAGGAGCAGCAGCCCCCGCCGTACCAAGCGCACCCACATCCGTTCCTTCAGGGGACGTACCGCCCGGAACAGCAGGCTCAGGCCCTGAAGGGCACACCAGCCCAGTACCAACCATAAGGCAGGCCTCAGCAGGTAAGTCAGAGTCATAACCAGAAGTGCCCCCACATAGCGGCGCATCAGCATCTCATTCAGCAGCGGCGCGGGAAGGGTCAGCACCAGAAAGATAGCCGCCACAATCAGGCAGCCCACAGCCAGATACCTGACCTCCCTCTGCCGGTCCTGCTCCGGGGGCAGCCCGTACAGAACCTGATTCACGTCGGTCTCCAACACCTGTCCGATGCTGACCAGCATGTCGATATCTGGTCGGCTTTTCCCCGTCTCGTAGTTGGACACCGTCTGACGGGTGACGAACAGGGCCTGGGCCAGTTCCTCCTGGGTCATTCCTCTTCTCTCCCGCAGCGTGCGGATGTTCTTTCCAATATCACGCATACCTCTCACCTCGCCTATACCATAGGCCATGGTGATGAAATTGTCACGCAAAGATCCTTTTACACCGGGATTCAGCCGGCGTTTTCCCCGTCCTCCGGGCACTTCTCATGATGCCGGCGCACCAGATCCGCCAGGGTCACATGGTCCACCACGCCGGACACCGCGGCCTGGATCTCCCGCCAGATCTCCACGGTGACGCACTGGTCCGCCCGGCCGCAGCGGCACACGTCGTCGGCATCGGCGCAGCTCACCGGCGCCAGGTTGCCCTCCAGCACCCGCAGGATCTCCCCCACGGTGTACTCCTCCGGCTCCCGGGTCAGCAGATAGCCGCCCCCCGCGCCCCGCACCGAGCGCACCAAGCCCGCCCGGGACAGCTGGGTAACGATCTGCTCCAAATATTTGTCAGAAATATCCTGCCGCTGGGCCACATCCCGCAGAGGCACCGCAGTGCCATGGCTGTGGAGGGCCACATCCAGCATCAGCCGCAGGGCATACCGGCCTTTGGTAGAAATTTTCATACGATCCCTCCTGACTTCGAAGATATAATACCATAATACTGGTAGGATTTCAAGTGAAATTTCCTCTTGACTTTCGCACCAAAAAGTGCTAAAGTCCTTGATAAGAAAGGAGCGTGCCCGTCATGCTGAAGCGTACCGGTTATGGATACGGCTATTACCGCTGCTATTATTTCAGCGGTGTTTTTGCCTGCCCATAACCGGCTGATCCGGGTATCGTTCCACATAGAATCGTGGGGGATCCGCAGCCGCCTTTGGGCGGGTGCGGATCTTTTGTATTTGAAAGGAGTTTCTGTTATGGTCGTCATTATGAAGCGGGGCTTTACCCCTGAGGAGCTGGAGAAAGCCATCCACACCATGGAGGAAGGCGGCGTCAAGGTCATGGTCTCCAAGGGCTCCGAGACCACCATCCTGGGCGCGGAGGGCAATGCCGACAGCATCGACCAGGAGAAGCTGTCTCTGCTGCCCGGCGTGGACCGGGTCATGCGGGTCACCGAGCCCTACAAAAAGGCCAACCGGAAGTACCACCCCGAGGACACCCAGGTAGCTCTGGGCGGCGGTGCGCTGGTGGGTGGCGACCGGCTGGCGGTCATCGCCGGTCCCTGCTCGGTGGAGAGCGAGGCCCAGATCGTGGAGGTGGCCCAGGCGGTGAAGGCCTCCGGCGCGGCGGCCCTCCGGGGCGGCGCCTTCAAGCCCCGCACTTCCCCCTACGCCTTTCAGGGTATGGGCAACGACGGCATCCGCCTGCTCCAGGAGGCCAAGGCAGTCACCGGCTTGCCCATCGTCACCGAGATCATGTCCACCGATAATGTGGAGATGTTCGAGATGTGCGTGGACGTGATCCAGGTGGGGGCCCGCAACATGCAGAACTTCGACCTGCTCAAGCAGCTGGGCAAGACCACCAAGCCCATCCTGCTGAAGCGGGGCCTCAGCTCCACCATTGAGGAGTGGCTCATGTCCGCCGAGTACATCATGGCCGGCGGCAACGAGAAGGTCATCCTGTGTGAGCGGGGTATCCGCACCTTTGAGACCTTCACCCGCAACACCCTGGACCTGTCGGCGGTGCTGGCGGTGAAACAGCTCTCCCACCTGCCGGTGGTGGTGGACCCCTCCCACGCCTGCGGCAAGGCCTGGATGGTGGAGCGGATGAGCCTGGCGGCTCTGGCCGCCGGGGCCGACGGTCTGCTCATCGAGGTCCACAACGATCCTCCCCACGCTCTGTGTGACGGCGCCCAGTCCATCACCCCCGCCCAGTTCTCCGACTTGATGGACAAGTTGCGTACCCTGGCCCCCTGCGTGGGCCGCACCCTGTAAAAGGAGCACTACGACATGAAAAAAACACTTGTCATCGTCGGCCTCGGTTTGATCGGCGGTTCTCTGGCCCTGGCCCTGAAGGGCTTTGAGGACTACGAGATCGTGGGCGTGGACGTGTCCCAGCCCACCCTCCGCTTTGCCAGTGAGCACGGCGTGGGCGACCGGGTCACAGAGCATGCCGACCAGGTGATCCCCCAGGCAGACGTGGTGGCTCTGGCCCTTCACCCCCAGGGCATCCTGGATTTTCTCAAAGCCCACCGGGAGCAGTTCAAGCCCGGGGCCCTGGTGTGGGACGTGTGCGGCGTCAAGTCCGCCATCCTGGAGGGGGCCGACTGCCTGCCTGATACCGTGGACTTCATCGGCTGCCATCCCATGGCGGGTACCGAGTTCTCCGGCGTGGAGCACGCCTTTGCCGAGCTATTCCAGGGCTCCCACTTCCTTATTGTGCCCCGCCCCACCAGCCAGCCGGAGCACCTGGCCCTGCTGGAGCGCATGGCGTCCTACATCGGCTGCCGGGACGTCCACCGCACCACCGCTCAGGCCCATGACGCCCTCATCGCCTACACCAGCCAGGTGATGCATATCATTGCCGTCTCTGTGTGTGACGACCCCACCCTCTTTGACTGCAAGGGCTACGAGGGCTCCTCCTTCCGTGGCTGCACCCGGGTAGCCGCTCTGGATGTGGGCCTGTGGACCCAGCTGTTCTCCCTCAACCAGCCCGCCCTGCTGGAGGTGCTGGACCGGCTCATCGGCAACCTCCAGTCCTACCGTGAGGTGCTGGCCACCGGTGACCGCACCGCCCTGGCGGAAAAGCTGGCTTACTCCGCCGCCCGCAAACGGCAGATGGACCTGCCCGGCCCCGACCTGCTGGAATAAGCAAAAAGGACGTACCGCCGTGCGGTACGTCCTTTTTTATTAGTTATATTGGAAGATGTTCATGTCCTCCAGGGTCAGGTCCTCGGTGTAGGGGTTGATGAGCTGGTTCACCGTCTCCAGGGTCTCCTCCGGGTAGAGCTCGTAGCAGTACTTACCCCAGCCGGGGTAGTAGGTATTGCCGTCGCCGGTGAGGGTGGCGCTGGTCATGCCGTTTTCAAAGTCAAAGCCCAGGGCGGGCTCGGCAAACCACAGCATCTCACCAAACTCCAGGTCGGTGTTTACGTACTCCAGGAAGATCTCAATGTAGCTGTTGATCTTCTGGGGATTGGACAGAGCCTTTTTCAGAATGGCGGCAATGAGCTGCTGCTGGGTGCGGGTGCGGCCGATATCGTTGTCCGGATAGGCCGAATAGATGTTGTCGGGGTAAGTGCCGGGCCCGTCGGAATTTTTCCGGCAGCGGGCCACGTTGAGCACATCCTGCCCGTCCAGATGCTGGAGACCGGGCTCATAGTGGATGTGCAGGTCCTGGGTGGGGTCGTCATAGGCCATGTGGACCGGCACGTTGAACTCAATGCCACCCAACTCATCCACCAGCACCTTGAAGCCGTCCATGTTGACGCCCACATAGAAGTCGATGGGAATACCCAGCATGTCAGAGATGGTATCCCGCAGAGTCTCAATCCCATCCTGATAGACCGCGTTGAGCTTTCCGCTCTCCACCAGGGTATCCCGGGGGATGGAGACCATGCCCACCGTCTGGTTGACAGTGTCGTACATGCATACGATCATGGTGTCGGCATTGCTGCCCACCTGATCCTTTGCCACCAGCAAAAAGGTATAGGTGTAGGGTTTTCGTCCGTTGTCCTGCTGGGCGCTCTCTCCCGGCGGGGCCGGCGTGGCGGAGGGCTCCACCGCCATCTCGGGCTCCTTGCTCATCAGCTTGTAGGCGCAGAAGAGGATGACGATGATGGCCGAGACAGCCACCAGAACACCATACAATATTTTTGCAGCCCGCCGTCCCGGTGAGGAACGCCGGCGGCGCTTTTTCTTTTGTATCTGGGCCACTGAGGTGCGCCCCTTTCTCCATTTACGTTATGTCAACAAACAAGAACAGTATAGTGGAGATTTGTCCCTCTGGCAAGAGGTTGGCGCAAAAATTTATAGAGTTGTCATTTTTTCCGACCCCAGGGGAAACACGGTACCCGCCGTCAGCAGCTTGCCCGGCAGGTCAGCCCGGTAGTCGGGCTGGTCCGGGTCCAGACTGTTGATGACCACCCCGTCGCTGCCCGCCCGGGCGGTGGAGTGGATGTACCGCCCCTCTCCCAGGTAGAGGGCGATGTGTCCCGGAAAATAGAGCAGGTCCGCCGGCCGGCACTGCTCCAGGGGGATGGCCCGGGCCGGATAGCCGGACACCAGTTTGGCGTCCCGGTAGAGCAGCACTCCGCTGAAGAACCAGGACATAAAGGTCAGGCCGGAACAGTCAATACCCATGGGAGACTTTCCGCCCCAGCGGTACTGCACCCCCAGATAGCTTTTGGCCCGTTCCACCACCCTTGCCCGGAGGGTTTCTTCCGGCAAATCAAGGGCGGAATCGCAATATTCCTCCAGAAAACTACATTTTGTATACCCATTTTTCCCATCCGGCAGGGTGATCCGCCGCCAGCCCTCCGGGCAGGCCCCCTCTCCGGGCGTCACCAGCGCCCCCCGGGGCAGGGTGGTCAGAACGGGGAACTCCACCTCCGGCCCGCTGAGCACATCGGCAAACAGGGCGGTCACCACCAGCTTGGGGGCAGCCGTCCATCCCCGGTCGAGCGCCAGCTGTTCCGGCTGTACCCAGCCGGTATAGCCATAGTGGGTGCGGATCTTCCACCACCCCTCAGTCTCTTCCAGAGGTTTGGAGACCGGCCAGCCCATCAGGATCTCGTCCACCCGCTCTTCTCCCCTGCCTGGACCGGCCTTCAGGGGACAGAGGGGCTGCGCTGCAACATACATCATAGGCCCTCGCATTTCTGTTGGTTTTGTGATATGCTGATAGTACGGTTTATGGGACACCAAATATGCTACGCTTGCATGAAACACAGGAAAAGGAGGTGGCTTTCATGCCCAGAAGCCCCAACCAAAAACTGAAGCTGCTTTGCCTGTGCAAGCTCCTTTGGGAACACACCGACGAGGAGCACACGCTGACCGTTCCTCAGATCATCGCCCATCTGGAGGCCTGGGACATCAAGGCCGAGCGCAAGAGCATCTATACGGACATGGAGGCCCTGCGCCAGTTCGGCTTGGACGTCCAGTGCCGGAAGGGCCGTGCCCCCGGCTGGTTTCTGGGGGAGCGCCCCTTCCAGCTGCCCGAACTGAAGCTGCTGGTGGACGCCGTTCAGTCCTCCCGCTTTATTACCCAGCGGAAAAGCAGCGAGTTGATTCACAAATTGGAATCACAGGCCAGCGTCCATCAGGCCCGCCAGCTCCAGCGGCAGGTCTATGTGGACCGCCGGGTGAAGACCATGAACGAGAGCATCTATTACACCATCGACAAGCTCCACACCGCCATTGCAAACCGGAAAACCGTGACCTTTCTCTACTTTGAGTATAACGTCCGCAAGGAGAAGGTGTACCGCCACGACGGCCGCCGCTACACCGTCTCCCCCGCCGGTCTCATCTGGGACAATGAGAACTACTATCTGGCGGGCTACGACCACCGCTCCAAGGAGATGCGCCACTACCGGGTGGACAAGATGGCCGATCTGGCCGTTACCTTCCTGCCCCTCACCGGGGTACCCCAGCACTTTGACATGGCAGCATATGCGGGAAAGCATTTCGGTATGTTCTCCGGCCGGGAGGGACAGGTCACCCTCCGCTGCCGCTCCAGCCTGGTGGGTGTGGTGCTGGACCGCTTCGGCCTGGACGCCATTCTGATCCCCGACGGGGAGACTCACTTTACTGTCACCGTGTCCGCCGTGGTAAGCCCCCAGTTTCTGGGCTGGCTCTTCGGATTGGGAGACGGGGTGCAGCTGCTTCGGCCCCAGTGGGCGGTGGAGGAGCTGCGCCGCCAGCTGTCCGCCGTGGCAGGGCTATATCCGGAGGGATAGGCTTTAGTTCCAGCTCTCCCACACATCGGGGCAGTAGCCTACCGTGGCCTGCTTGCCGTTGCGCACAATGGGGGTGCGGAGCAGCTTGGGGTTGTCCAGCAGCTTCTCCACTTTGTCGGCGTCGTAGGCCAGGTAGTTGAGCAGGGCGGCGTCCGGGTGCTTCTGGTCGATGAGATTTTCCAGCCCCACGGCGTTCACCACGCTTTTCAGCTCCCCGGCGCTCATGCCGTATTTGCCCAGGTCCACGGCCTGGAACTTGATGCGCCGCTCCTTGAACCAGCGCTCCGCCTTTTTGGTGTCAAAACATTTGCTCTTTCCGAAAATCTGAATGTTCATCTTTTACTCTCCTATATAAGCAAACCGGGGACCCTGATAGCCGTCCCGCTCCACATGCTCGCTCCACATGGCCGCCGGCCGCACCCAGATCCCCCGCTCGCCGTAGAGGGCCTGATAGACCACCATAGGCTCCATGGTCTCCGAGTGCCGGGCTACATAGAGCAGCCTGTATTCGTTTCCTTTAAAGTGGCGGTAACGCCCGGGGCGCAGCTGTGTCTCCTCCATCCCCGCATCCTCCTTTGTATCCGTTTCCGGTATTGTACCATAGCCGCAAGTCCGCGGGGACTTGCGCGCCGCGGAGGCGGCGTAAAATCGGCCTCGCCGATTTTGGCTATGGTGCAACATCAACAGCAGGCGTTTTGTTCCCAAAACGCCTGGATACGCAGTATCCTGCCGCACATGTGCGGCAACTGCTGATATTGTACCATATCCGCCCCGGCGGAACAACCGGCGGGAAGCCTGTCGCAAAATAATGGTATACTTTTCCCCTGCTGCGTGGTATAATAAATACGCTAATATGGCTTTATGCGCGATTTCGCGCTTTGAATAAGGCAAGGACACAGAATGGATAGAGGCGCCAGGCGGTGCATGGCCGTCCCCTTTTTCCGGCGAGGCAGGGCCGGAAAGAGAGGGAGTCCACCGCTTTTCTTTTGTGCGCTCATATCCGTACCGTGGCCACTGATAAATACGGAAAACGGATTGATTGTAAAGGAGTGTAGTAAGACTTTTATGGCTGAAAAACTAAAAATCATTTCTCTGGGTGGTCTGAACGAGATCGGTAAGAACCTGACCGTCTATGAGTACGGCGGGGACATGATCATCGTGGACGTGGGCATGGGCTTCCCGGATGACGATATGTACGGCATCGACGTGGTCATCCCCGATTTCTCCTATCTCATCAAGAACAAGGACCGCATCCGGGGCATCTTCCTGACCCACGGTCATGAGGACCACATCGGTTCCCTCCCCTATCTGCTGCGGGATGTAAACGTGCCCATCTACGCCACCCGGATGACCGCCGGCCTGGTGAAGCTGAAGCTGGAGGAGCACCGCCTGGTCAGCAAGACCAAACTCATCACCTGTGAGGCTGGGGAGACCGTAAAGGCGGGTAAGTTCTCGGTGGAGTTCATCCATGTGAACCATTCCATCGCCGATGCCTGCGGCTTTGCCATTAAGTGCGCCGTAGGCACCGTCATCCACACCGGCGACTTCAAAATTGACCCCACCCCCATCCAGGGCGGCATGATCGACCTGGGCCGTCTGGGTCAGCTGGGCAAGGAGGGCGTACTGGCCCTGCTGGCCGACTCCACCAACGTGGAGCGTCCCGGCTTCACCAAGAGTGAGCGCAGCGTGGGTGATTCCTTTGACGCCCTGTTCCGAGGCTGTGAGCAGCGCATCATCGTCACCACCTTCGCCTCCAACGTGGACCGTATCCAGCAGATCATTGACGTGGCCGCCCGCTATGGCCGCAAGGTGGCAGTCACCGGCCGTTCCATGGAGAACGCCATGAAGGTGTCCACCGAGCTGGGCTATATGAAGATTCCCGACGGCGTGCTGGTGGATCTGGCTCATATTAAGAGCCTGCCCAAGAACAAGATCTGCATCATCACCACCGGCAGCCAGGGCGAGACCATGTCCGCCCTCACCCGCATGGCCTTTAATACCCACCGCCAGGTGGATATCCAGGCCGGCGACCGGGTGATCCTGTCCGCCTCCGCCATTCCCGGCAATGAGAACGCCATCGGCAGCGTCATCAACGAGCTCTACCGCAAGGACGCCGAGGTGGTCAATGAGCGTGACCGTGCCCTCCACGTGTCGGGCCACGCCTGCCAGGAGGAGCTGAAAATCATCCACGCCCTGGTGAAGCCCAAGTTCTTCATCCCCGTCCACGGCGAGCAGCGGATGCTCAAGACCCACGCCAAGCTGGCCCAGCAGATGGGCATGCCTCCCAAGAATATCATCATCAGCGACATCGGCAAGGTCATCGAGCTGACCGCCAACTCTGCCAAGATCAACGGCACCGTGCCCGCCGGCCGGGTGTTCGTGGATGGCTACGGCGTGGGCGACGTGGGCAGCGTGGTGCTCCGGGACCGCAAGCACCTGGCCGAGGACGGCATGATCGTGGTGGTGGTTTCCATGTCCGGGGAGGACGGCTCCGTGGTGTCCGGCCCCGATATCATCACGCGCGGCTTCGTCTATGTGAAGGAGTCCGAGGGGCTCATGGAGGAGCTGCGGAAGGTGGCTGTCAACGCCCTGGAGAACTGCCAGCGGGACAGCCTCACCGACTGGGCCGCCATCAAGTCGGAGATCAAGAACGCCATCTCCAGCTTCCTGTACAAGAAGACCAAGCGCAACCCCATGATCCTCCCGGTCATCATGGAAGTCTGATCTCAAATAGAACGCGGCTGCCGCATCTGCGGCAGCCGCGTTTTGTATCAATAAAACGGGGCCGCTGCCATTGGCAGCGGCCCCTTGTGGCTTCTTCGATTGTCACGCTTCGCACCCTCCGCGACGCCGTCTAAGCCCCTGCGACTGCGCAAGCCGACCTGCGGCCCCTACGGGGCCTCCGGTCCGTTTGCTCCGCTCCGGGTCTTAGCCAGCTGCTCCCGGGCGCTCAGCGCTTCCAATTACTTCAGGTTGAAGAAAGCGTCCATGCCCAGGTACTGAGCCACGTCGCCCAGCTCCTCCTCGATGCGGAGCAGCTGGTTGTACTTGGCCACGCGGTCGGTGCGGCTGGGAGCGCCGGTCTTGATCTGGCCGGCGTTCAGGGCCACAGCGATGTCGGCGATGGTGGCGTCCTCGGTCTCGCCGGAGCGGTGAGACACGATGGCGGTGTAGCCGGCGCGGTTGGCCATCTGGATGGCGTCCAGAGTCTCGGTCAGGGTACCGATCTGGTTGACCTTGATCAGGATGGCGTTGGCAACCTTCTTCTCAATGCCGGTGGCCAGGCGCTGGGTGTTGGTGACAAACAGGTCGTCGCCCACCAGCTGCACCTTGTCGCCGATGGCCTTGGTCAGCATAGCCCAGCCTTCCCAGTCGGTCTCGGCCATGCCGTCCTCCAGGGAGATGATGGGGTAGGTGTCGGCAAACTTCTTCCACATGTTGACCAGCTGCTGCTGAGTCATCTTCTTGCCGGACTTGGGCTGGATATAGCACTTCTCCTCCTCGTTCCACCACTCGGAGGAAGCGGCGTCGATGGCGATCTTGAAGTCCTCGCCGGGCTTGTAGCCGGCCTCCTCAATGGCCTTCACGATGACCTTCAGAGCGTCCTCGTCCTTCTTCAGGTTGGGAGCGTAGCCGCCCTCGTCGCCCACGCCGGCGGCGGGAGTACCGTTCTCCTTCAGGGTCTTCTTCAGGGTGTGGAAGACCTCGGCGCACATGCGCAGAGCCTCGCGGAAGCAGCAGGCGCCCACGGGCATGATCATGAACTCCTGGATCTCCACGTTGTTGGTGGCGTGAGCGCCGCCGTTGAGGATGTTCATCATGGGCACGGGCAGAACCTTGGCGTTGACGCCGCCAATGTAGTTGTACAGGCTGGTGCCCAGGCTCTCAGCAGCGGCCTTGGCGCAGGCCAGAGAAGCACCCAGGATAGCGTTGGCGCCCAGCTTGGTCTTGTTGGGGGTGCCGTCCAGAGCGATCAGAGCCTTGTCGATGGCGGTCTGATCCAGCACGTTCATGCCCACCAGGCACTCGGCGATCTCGGTGTTCACGTTCTTCACAGCGGTGAGGACGCCCTTGCCCATGTAACGGCTCTTGTCGCCGTCACGCAGCTCGCAGGCCTCATAGATGCCGGTGGAAGCGCCGGAGGGCACAGCAGCGCGGCCCACGGTGCCGTCTTCCAGATAGACCTCGACCTCAACGGTGGGGTTGCCGCGGCTGTCCAGGATCTCACGGCCCAGAACGTCAACGATCTCGATGATCTGCTTCATGGTAAAAAACTCCTTTCGTATTGGCGGCGGGGACCTCCCCGCCATACAGGGGTATCAGATTGTGGGGGGCGGGCATCCTGCCCGCCGGAACAATATTTGGTACGGCGGAACTTCCGCCGGATACCGCTTAGTTGAGGATCAGGGTCTCCCCGTCCATCTCAGCGGGCTTTTCCAGGCCCATCAGGTCCAGCATGGTGGGGGCGATGTCGGCCAGGCGGCCGTCCCGCAGCTTCACATCGGCACCCACGATGTAGAAGGGCACCAGATTGGTGGTGTGGGCGGTGTAGGGCGTGGCGCCGTCGTCGTCCAGCATCCGGTCGGCGTTGCCGTGGTCGGCGGTAATGAGGGTCACGCCGCCCATCTTGGTGGTAGCCTCCACCACCTTGCCCACGCCGGTGTCCACGGCCTCCACGGCCTTCACAGCGGCGTCAAACACGCCGGTGTGGCCCACCATGTCGCAGTTGGCAAAGTTGAGGATGATGACGTCGTACTTGCCGCTCTCGATGCGCTTGACGGCCTCCTCGGTGACCTCGGGGGCGCTCATCTCGGGCTGCAGGTCGTAGGTAGCCACCTTGGGAGAGGGGATCAGGCACCGGTCCTCGCCGGGGAAGACCTGCTCGGCGCCGCCGTTGAAGAAGAAGGTCACATGGGCGTACTTCTCAGTCTCAGCGATGCGCAGCTGGGTGTAGCCCTGCCGGGCGATATACTCGCCAAAGATGTTCTCCAGCTCATGGTGGGGGAAGGCAATGAGCACGTTGGGCATGGTGGCGTCATACTCAGTGGTGCACACATAGGTCACAGGGAAGTAGCCCTTCTTGCGCTCCACGTCGGTGAAGGCGGGGTCCACAAAGCAGCGGGTGATCTCCCGGGCCCGGTCGGGGCGGAAGTTCATGAAGATGATGGAGTCGCCCTCCTTCACCTTGCCCTCCTTGGTGCACACCACGGGCTCCACGAACTCGTCGGTGACACCGGCGTCATAGGACTTCTGAACGGCATCCACCGGGTCGGCGTTCTCGGTGCCCACGCCCAGCACAATGGCGTCATAGGCCCGCTGCAGCCGGTCCCAGCGCTTGTCACGGTCCATGGCGTAGAAACGGCCCATGACGGTGGCCACCTGGCCCACGCCCAGCTCCTTGCACTTGTTCACCATCTGCTCCACATAGTCCTTGCCGGAGGCGGGGGGCACGTCGCGGCCGTCCAGGAAGCAGTGGACGAACACCTTGTGCAGCCCCCGCTTCTTGGCCATCTCCAGCAGAGCGAAGATGTGGGTGATGTGGCTGTGGACGCCGCCGTCGCTCAGCAGACCGAACACATGCAGCGCGCCGTCCCGCTCCTTGCAGTCGTCCATAGCCTCGATATAGGCCTCATTCTCAAAAAAGGTACCCTCCTGAATGGCCTTGGTGATCCGGGGCAGGTCCTGGAACACCACCCGGCCGGCGCCGATGTTGGTGTGGCCCACCTCGGAGTTGCCCATCTGTCCCTCGGGCAGACCCACGTCCATGCCGGAAGCCGCCAGCTTGCAGCCGGGGTTCTCGGCAAAGATCTTGTCCAGGTTGGGGGTGTGGGCGGCGGCGATGGCGTTGCCGGTCTTGTCGTCCCGCAGGCCAAAGCCATCCATGATAATGAGGGTAGTCGGTGTTTTACTCATAGTTTACCTCTGTTCTCTGTCAAAACCGCTGTCTTATTCCTGATTGGCAGCGTTGATGATCTCCACAAAGTCGGGGGCCTTCAGGGAGGCGCCGCCGATCAGGCCGCCGTCCACGTCGGGCTGAGCCAGCAGCTCGTGGGCGTTCTTGGCGTTCATGGAGCCGCCGTACTGGATGGTGACGGAGCGGGCCACGCGGGCGCCGTACAGCTTGCGGATGACGGCACGGATGGCCTCGCACACCTCGTTGGCCTGCTCGGCGGTAGCGGTCTTACCGGTGCCAATAGCCCAGATGGGCTCATAGGCGATGACCACGTGGCGCATCTTGTCAGCGGGCACGCCGGACAGGGCGGCCTTCACCTGATAGGAGATCAGGTCCATGGTGACGCCCAGCTCACGCTGCTCCAGGCTCTCGCCCACACACACGATGGGGTACAGGCCGGCCTCCAGGGCGGCGTGGACCTTCTTGTTGACGGTGAAGTCGGTCTCATTGTAGTACTGACGGCGCTCGGAGTGGCCGATGATCACGTACTTCACACCCAGCTCCTTGAGCATCTCGGGAGAAACCTCGCCGGTGAAAGCGCCGTGGGACTCATAGTGGCAGGTCTCAGCGCCGATGGCCACACGGCTCTCCTTGAACAGGCGCACGGCGGCCTGGATGTTGACGGAGGGCACACACAGCACAACCTCGCACCACTTGGGCTTGCCGATGAGGGGCTTGAGCTCCTCGGCAAAGGCGCGGGTCTCGGACAGGGTCTTGTTCATCTTCCAGTTGCCGGCGATGATGGTCTTACGGTATCTTCTGTTCATGGGTAAAGGGGCCCCTTTCTTCCATTTTCTCTCTTGGGTTTCGATCCGGTTGGATCTGCGGCAGATCTTCCGCACGCTCAGGTCTCACGCTGCGGCGGCTCTCTGATTAAGCGTCCAGCAGGCAGGCCACGCCGGGCAGCTCCTTGCCCTCCATAAACTCCAGGCTGGCGCCGCCGCCGGTGGAGATGTGGGTCATCTTGTCGGCATAGCCCAGCTGCTGCACAGCGGCAGCGGAGTCGCCGCCGCCGATGATGGTGATGGCGCTGCTGTTGCTCAGAGCCTCGGCCACAGCCTGGGTGCCCTTGGCGAAGGCGGGGAACTCAAACACGCCCATGGGGCCGTTCCAGATCACAGTACCGGCATCCTTCACAGCGTCAGCATAAGCGGCAATGGCCTTGGGGCCGATGTCCATACCCATGCAGTCGTCGGGGATGTTCATGCTGTCCACCAGGATGGGCTCGGCGTCGGCAGAGAACTCCTTGGCGCAGATGGTATCCTCAGGCAGGAGCAGCTTCACGCCCTTCTCCTTGGCCTTCTTCATCATGTCGTTGCAGTAGTCCAGCCAGTCGGCCTCCAGCAGGGACTTGCCGATGGAGCCGCCCTGAGCCTTGAGGAAGGTGTAGGTCATGCCGCCGCCGATGATGATGGTGTCGGCGATCTCCAGCAGGTTGTTGATAACGCCGATCTTAGAGGACACCTTGGAGCCGCCCAGGATAGCCACCAGGGGACGCTTGGGATTGGCCAGAGCGCCGCCGATGATCTCCAGCTCCTTCTGGATCAGGAAGCCGGACACGGCAGGCAGGTAGGCAGCCACGCCGGCGGTGGAGGCGTGGGCGCGGTGAACGGCGCCGAAGGCGTCGGACACATACACCTCAGCCATATCGGCCATAGCCTTGGCCAGAGCGGGATCGTTCTTGGTCTCGCCCTTCTCAAAGCGGGTGTTCTCCAGCAGCAGGACCTGGCCGGGCTTGAGAGCGGCGGCCTTGGCCTGAGCGTCGGGGCCAACCACATCGGCGGCCATAATGACCTCGCGGCCCAGCAGCTCGCTCAGGCGCTTGGCGACAGGGGCCAGAGACAGCTTGGCCAGGGACTTCTTCCACTCCTCCTCGGTGATGGAGGCGGGGTCCTTGCCCTTCTCGGCCTGCTTCTTCACATAGGAGTCAAAGGTAGCCACGGGCTTGCCCAGGTGGGAGCAAGCGATCACGGCAGCATTCTGATCCAGCAGGTACTGGATGGTGGGCAGGGCGGCACGGATGCGCTTATCGTCGGTGATGGCGCCGGTAGCCTTGTCCTGAGGCACGTTAAAGTCGCAGCGCAGCAGCACCTTCTTGCCGGCCACGTCGATGTCTTTTACGGTCTTCTTGTTGTAGTTCATACTATACTAGCTCCTTTCATCTCGCCTTCCCCGGTCAGACCGGGAAAATCCAGTTGTCGCAGGGCTTCGTACGCTAGGATCGCCGCTGAGTTGGAAAGATTGAGGCACCGGGCCTCCGCCCGGATGGGAATACGGATGCACCGGTCGCTGAATTTTTGGCGGAACTCCTCCGGCAAACCGGCGGTCTCTTTTCCGAAGATCAGATAGCACTCATCCCGGAACTGAGCCTGGGTATAAGGTCTGGGGGCCTTGGTAGTCGCCAGCCAGATATCCTGGGCACCCGTCTTTCGGAAGAAGTCCTCCAGATTTTCATAGACCCGCAGATCCACCAGGTGCCAGTAGTCTAAGCCGGCCCTTTTGACCGCCTTGTCACTGATATCAAAGCCCAAAGGCTTGATCAGGTGGAGCCGTGTACCGGTAACTGCACAGGTACGGGCAATGTTACCGGTATTTTGCGGGATTTCCGGTTCGTAAAGTACGATATTCAGCATTTTAATTCCTCTTTACACCTCTATCACTGTTCAGCGCAGGCTATTGTACTCCAAAATCCCGTGGATTTCAACCGTAAAAGCATGAAAAAGCGGTAAAACGTACAGTTTTCTTTGTGCAAAACAGGTCTTCTTTCCTTTACTGTACTAGAAAACTGTGGTATGATGCTCACATACGTATCAACGATTAGGAGGATGAACGCTTTGCAGCGGGAACATAAGGTACATCGACTGGTGGTCAAGGTGGGTACTTCCACCCTGACCCGTGAGACAGGCAGTCTTAATCTCCAGAATATGGAACGTCTGGCCCGGGTGCTCTCCGACCTGGAGGGCATGGGCTATCAGGTGGTGCTGGTGTCCTCAGGCGCCATCGGCATCGGCACCAAGAAGCTGCGGCTGGACCAGCGTCCCACCGAGCTGCGGATGAAGCAGGCCACTGCTGCCGTGGGCCAGTGCATGATGATGCACATCTACGATAAACTCTTCGCCGAGTATAACCGTACTGTGGCCCAGATCCTGCTCACCGGTGAGGACGTGGATGCCCCCATCCGCTCGGAGCACCTGCACAACACCTTTGAGGCCCTGCTGGAACTGGGGGTCATTCCGGTGGTCAACGAAAACGACTCGGTCTCCTCGGCGGAGATCGAAACCGGCCAGTGCAAGGTGCTGGGTGACAACGACACCCTGTCCGCCATCGTGGCCCGGCTGTGCAGCGCCGATCTGCTGGTGCTGCTCAGCGATATTGACGGCCTCTATGACGCCGATCCCCGCACCCACCCGGAAGCCAAGCTGATTCGCCGGGTGGAGGCCATCACCCCGGAGCTGCGGGCCATGGCCGGCGGCGCCGGCACCTGGCGGGGCACCGGCGGCATGGCCACCAAGCTCAACGCCGCCCAGATTGCCCTGGACGCCGGTGTTGAAATGGTCATTGCCAACGGCAGCAACATTGAGGCACTCTATGACATTGTCAGCGGTGGGGATATCGGCACCCGCTTTGCAGCTCCCTGACGGGGCATCGGTTTCTACCATACATATAAAGGAGTGACAATCTATGACACAGCTGGAAATGCAGGGTCTGGCCGCCAAGAATGCCAGCCGGGTGCTCTCTATCGCGGGCACTGCCAAGAAAAACGCCGCTCTGGAGGCCATCGCTTCCGCCCTGGAAGCCCGTCAAAGTGAAATTCTGGCCGCCAACCAGGAGGATATGACCGCCGCCAAAGCCGCCGGCATGCGCCCCTCCCTTCAGGACCGGCTGGCATTGGATGCCGGCCGCATCGCCGGTATTGTGGACGGCGTACGTCAGGTGGCCGCCCTCCCCGATCCCATCGGTGAGATCACCAAGATGTCCACCCGGCCCAACGGCCTGGTCATCGGCAAGCGCCGGGTGCCCCTGGGCGTCATCGGCATCATCTATGAGGCCCGGCCCAACGTCACCGTGGATGCCGCCGCTCTCTGCCTGAAATCGGGCAACACCGTCATCCTCCGGGGCGGCAAAGAGGCCTTCCACTCCAACCAGGCCTTTGTCTCCATTATGCGGGACGCCCTGGAGTCCGCCGGTCTGCCCCGGGACTGCGTGGCCCTGGTCACCGACACCACCCGCCAGAGTGCCACAGAGCTGATGAACCTGACCGCCTACCTGGACGTGCTTATCCCCCGGGGCGGCGCCGGTCTCATCAAAAACGTGGTGGAAAACGCCAAGGTTCCGGTGGTCCAGACCGGCGTGGGCGTATGCCATGTGTACGCCCATGGGGAAGCCGACCTGGATATGGCTGCCCGCATCATCCACAACGCCAAGACCTCTCGTCCGTCCGTGTGCAACGCCGCCGAGTGTCTGCTGGTGGATCGGGCGGTGGCCCGGGACTTCCTGCCCATGGCCTGGCAGCTGCTCCAGACCAAGAATGTGGAGCTGCGGGGCTGCCCCGAGACCCGGGCCATCCTGGGAGATTTCGTGGTTCCCGCCACTGAGGAGGACTGGGACACCGAGTTCGGCGATTATATCCTGGCGGTCAAGGTGGTAGGGGGCTTTGATGAGGCGGTGGAGTTCATCCACGCCCACGGCACCGGCCACTCTGAGGCCATCGTCACCAACAACTACTTTGCCGCCCAACAGTTCCTGGACCAGGTGGATGCGGCGGCAGTATACGTCAACGCCTCCACCCGCTTCACCGACGGCAACGAGTTCGGCCTGGGTGCGGAAATCGGCATCTCTACCCAGAAGATGCACGCCCGGGGCCCCATGGGCCTGGAGGAGCTGACCTCCAGCAAATTTGTGATCTACGGCACCGGCCAGATCCGCTGAGCATAGGATGGAGCGGCCCCATACAACATTCTGCTTACATACGGCGGGCAGCTTGCCCGCCGTATGAATTTGTAGGGGGTGCTTTTCCATGCTGGAACGCCAGATCAAGCCGGAGGGCGGCGTGGTATACTGCGACCTGGGCAGGCTGTGCCCAGAGGCCGGACAGACCATTGACTGCTCCCTGGTGCTTGCCGGAGTGCTGCCTGAGCGGCGTGTGGCACTGTCAGCAGAACTGCTGGACGGGGATACCTGTCTGGGGGCCCGGCTGTTTGCCATCCCGCCCCACCATAAACCGACCGCAACCGACCTGCGCCTTACTGGTCTGCGCTTCTACCTGCCCGAGGGGACCTGCCGTACCCTCACCCTGCGAGCCGACGCCCACTATATGGACCGGAACGAGCGCTGTCTCCTTTAAAACATACAGGGGCCGCTGCCAATGGCAGCGGCCCCTGTGATTTTTTATTGTTCGTCCAGTACCTGGAAGATATAGAACTTCAGATAGAGGGACTGGTCCGCCCCCCACAGCACCGGATGATCGGCGGCCTGGGTGCGGTACTCCACCTGCCGCAGGCGGCGGCGGGCGTCTCGGGCAGCCTCCCCGATGGTCTTGGCCAGCAGCTCGGGGGTCATGAAGTGGGAACAGGAGCAGGTGGCCAGATAGCCGCCGTTTTTCACCAGTTTAATGCCCCGCAGGTTGATCTCCCGGTAGCCGGTCACCGCCTTCTTCACGGAGGCCCGGGATTTGGTAAAGGCGGGCGGGTCCAGAATCACCAGGTCAAACTTCTCCCCCTGCTTCTCCAGGGCGGGCAGCAGTTCAAAGACATCGTGGCACTCAAAGCGCACCCGGTCGCTCATGCCATTCAGCTCCGCGTTGCGGGTGGCCTGATCCACCCCCAGCTGGGAGGCATCCACACCCAGCACCTCCCGGGCGCCGCCCTTGGCGGCGTTGAGGGCGAAGGCGCCGGTGTGTGTGAAGCAGTCCAGCACCCGGCCGCCCTTGGCCAGGGGCTGAATGGCCAGCCGGTTGTACTTCTGGTCCAGGAAGAAGCCAGTCTTCTGGCCCTCGGCCACATCCACCAGATAGCGGACCCCGTTTTCCACAATTTCCACCACCGGGTCAAAGGGCTCAGACAGAAAGCCCTTCACCCGCTCCATACCCTCCTTCAGGCGCACCTTGGCGTCACTGCGCTCGTAGATGCCCCGGATGGCGATGCCGTCCTCGGCCAGCACCTTCACCAGGATGTCCAGAATGGTCTTCTTCATCCGGTCGATGCCCAGGGCCAGGGACTCCACCACCAGCACATCGGAGAACTTGTCCACCACCAAACCGGGCAGGAAATCGGCCTCGCCGAAGATGATGCGGCAGGAGGAGGTGTCCACCGTGTCCTTGCGGTACTGCCAGGCGGCCCGCACCCGCATCTCCAGAAACGCCTCGTCAATAACGGTGTCCGCCTTCCGGGAGAGCACCCGCACCGTAATGGTGGAGGCCCGGTTGAGAAAGCCCACCCCCAGCGGGTAGCCGTTGTAGTCCTCGATGCGGATCACATCGCCGTCGGCGGGCTGGCCCACGATCTCACCGATCTCATTGTCATAAATCCAGGGGCCGCCGGCCTTGAAGGCACGGCCCTCTCCCCGCTTCAGGCGGATGGCTGCGTCTGTCATTTCTGCTCTCTCCTTATACCCCGTGCTTCACCCGGTCGTGCTCCTCGGCCCGCTTGGCGTTGTTGAAGCGGTCCAGGGTACCCACCAGGTAGCCGGTGATGCGGCGGATGCGCTCGAAGGGCACCCCGTCGGCCTCTGTACGGCCGCAGCCGGGGCAGCGGTCTCCGATGATGCCGGAGAAGCCGCACACCGGGTCCCGATCCACCGGATGGTTCACCGAGCCGTAGCCAATGCCGCTCTCCTTCATGCAGCGGATGACCTTCTCAAAGGCCTCCAGATTGTCGGTGGGATCGCCGTCCATCTCGATGTAGCTGATGTGTCCGGCGTTGGTGAGGGCGTGGTAGGGGGCTTCAATCTTGATCTTGTCGTAGGCGGAAATAGGATAGTACACCGGCACATGGAAGGAGTTGGTGTAGTACTCCCGGTCGGTGATCCCCTCCATGACGCCGAAGCGGGCCTTGTCCATCCGGACAAAGCGGCCGGACAGTCCCTCGGCAGGAGTAGCCAGCAGGGAGAAGTTGAGCCCCCGCTTGTCACTCTCGGCGTCCATTCGGGCCCGCATGTGGGAGATGATCTCCAGGCCCAGCACCCGGGCCTTCTCGCTCTCGCCGTGGTGGACCCCGATGAGGGCCTTCAGGGTCTCGGCCAGGCCGATGAAGCCCACGGACAGGGTGCCGTGCTTGAGCACCTCCCGCACCTCGTCGTTCCAGTCCAGCTTCTCGCTGTCCAGCCACACCCCCTGTCCCATGAGGAAGGGGAAGTTGTACACGTGCTTGCGGCACTGGATCTCAAACCGCTCCAGCAGCTGGTCCACGCACAGATCCATCATCCGGTCCAGGGACTCAAAGAAGGTATCGATGTCCCCCCGGGCCTTGATGGCCAGCCGGGGCAGGTTGATGGTGGTAAAGGACAGGTTGCCACGGCCGTTGCAGATCTCCCGGCTGGGGTCGTACACGTTGCCGATGACCCGGGTGCGGCAGCCCATATAGGCGATCTCGGTCTCGGGATGGCCGGGCTTGTAGTACTGCAGGTTGAAGGGGGCGTCGATAAAGGAGAAGTTGGGGAACAGCCGCTTGGCGGAGCACCGCATAGCCAGCTGGAACAGATCGTAGTTGGGCTCGCCGGGGTTGTAGTTGACCCCCTCCTTCACCCGGAAGATCTGGATGGGGAAAATGGGGGTCTCCCCGCCGCCCAGGCCGGCCTCGGTAGCCAGCATCACGTTCTTCATCACCATGCGGCCCTCGGGGGAGGTGTCCATGCCGTAGTTGATGGAGGAGAAGGGGGTCTGGGCGCCCGCCCGGGAATGCATGGTGTTCAGGTTGTGGATCAGGGCCTCCATGGCCTGATAGGTGGCCCGGTCGGTCTCCTTCACCGCCCGCTGCTGGGCAAACTTCTGTGCCTTCTCCACGGTGGCCTCATCCCCGAATTTGGGCACCAGGGCCGCCCGCTCGGCGGCAAAGTATTCTTCGCTGCCCGCCAGCACAGGACACAGGCCAGTCTGCTTCTCCAGGTCGGCCATGATGGCCTTCAGCTCCTGCTCGGGGTCGCTCTCATCCTCCAGCAGCATGAGGGCCCGGGCCAGATTCTGCCGGTACACCCGCTTGAAGGTCTTGCGCACGCCGTCGGCCATGCCGTAGTCGAAGTTCACCACGCTCTGGCCGCCGTGCTGGTCGTTCTGGTTGGACTGGATGGCGATGCAGCACAGGGCGGCGTAGGAGGCGATGTCGTTGGGCTCCCGCAGAGTACCGTGGCCGGTGGAAAAGCCCCCCGCAAACAGCTGCTTGATGTCGATCTGGCAGCAGGTGGTGGTAAGGGTCAGAAAATCCAGATCGTGGATGTGGATATCCCCCTCCCGGTGGGCCCGGGCGTGGTCGGGGTTGAGGACGAACATGTCGTAAAACTGCTTGGCGCCCTCGGAGCCGAACTTGAGCATGGAGCCCATGGCGGTATCGCCGTCGATGTTGGCGTTCTCCCGCTTGATGTCGGAGTCCTTGGCGGCGGAGAAGGTAATGTCCTCGTAGGTCTTCATCAGACGGGTGTTCATCTCCCGGGCCCGGCTGCGCTCCTCCCGGTACAGGATGTAGGCCTTGGCGGTCTGGATGTAGCCGTTGTCCATGAGCACCCGCTCCACCAGGTCCTGGATGTGCTCCACGTCGGGCTGCTTCTCTCCCTCCACCTCCAAGATGGAGAGCACCTCGTCGGCCAGCCGCTTGGCCTCAGCCTCCTTGCCCGGCTTATAGGTAGCCCGGAAGGCCTTGTCAATGGCGCCGGCGATCTTTCCCTCGTTGAAATCCGCCAGCCGGCCATCCCGCTTTCTGATTTTTGTCAGTGTCATTGCGATCCGTTCCTTTCCCGCTCCGCTGTTGCAGGCGATTACCGCCCGTTATATTCTGACACAATATCTTGTGTTTTACTTCCTCGCGCAACATCCATGATACAGTATCTTGATATACTCCGTCAAGGCGCAAAACAAAAAGCCCGTCCCAAAAAGGGGACGTGCTTTTTGTCTGTTTCGCTGATTTTATTTTGTGCGGCCAAGGGCCCTTGACAAAAGCCCTTTACAGCAGCACCAGTCCGTACCGCTGGGCCATGCGCTGGAGAAACTCCTCCTCCAGATCGCCGGTGCCGTCCCAGAAGGCCCGGCCCTGATAGAGCCGCAGAGCCTTCTCCAACAGCTCGGGCACATCGGACCACAGGCACAGGGCGTCCTTCACCACATACTGGTTCTCGGCAAAGATATCCAGGTCATCCTCCTCCAGAATGGCGATTTTCAGTGCTCCCTGAGGGGATGTCTCCTCCGCCGCCAGGATATCCTCCATCAGGTCGGGGGTGCATTCAATGGTCTCCCCCACATCCACATCGGGGGTAATAAACCGGGCCTCCTTCTCGCTGGCGCAGGGGATCACGTCGGGGTCCCGCTCCACCGGGGGGAAGGCGGTAAAATCCACCTGGGCCGCCGCCCGTCCCAGAGCGGCAATATGCGCCTCCGTGGTGCCGCAGCAGCCGCCGAAGATCCGGGCGCCGGCGGCGGCATACCGGGGCGCCAGAGCCGCCAGCTCCTCCGGGGTACAGCAGGCCCCGGGCAGCCCGGCAGAGGGCTTGGCAATGAGGGGCACCGAGGCGTAGGGGGTCAGCCGCTCCAGCTGCTCCGCCGTGTCCTGGGGATTAGTGCAGTTGAGGCCAAAGGCGGCCACTCCCATGCCCTGCATAACGATGAGTCCGGCCAGCACGTCGGTGCCCGCCGGGGTGCGTCCCTCGTCGTCGCAGGTGAAGGTGACCCACACCGGCTTGTCCGACACGCTCCTGCAGGCCAGCACCGCCGCCCGGGCGTCCGCCATGCCGGTCATAGTCTCCAGCACGAACAGATCCACTCCGGCAGCTTCCAGGGCAGCGGCCTGCTCGGTATAGACCGCCACCAGTTCCTCAAAGCTGCTCTCTCCAAAGGGGACCAAAGCCAGTCCGGCGGGGGCCAGATCGCCCGCCACCAGCACGCCCTCACCCGCCGCCTGCCGGGTGAGCTCCACCAGCCGGCGGTTATACTCCCCCACCTGGCCGGTAATGCCCCGGCGCTCCAGACTGGCCCGGTTGGCTCCGAAGGTGGGGGCCAGCAGAATACGGCTTCCTGCCGCCACATAGCTCCGCTGCACCTCCAGCAGGACCTGGGGGTGCTCCAGCACCCACTGCTCGGTGCACGCTCCGGCGGGCATACCCCGCTTGAGCAGCTCGGTACCGGTGGCGCCGTCCATCAGAATGGGCGCGGACAAGGGAATGGTATCCATGATCGCTTTGTTCCTCCTGCATTGCACATTTGGAAAGTATTATATCACAGTGTCCCGGCCCATTGCAACCCCGCCGACACCGGCAAAAAAGGCCTGCCGCGGAAGCGGCAGGCCTTTGGATGCATGGTACTCTGTTCCGGATCAGCCCACACCCACCCGCTTGGTAGCGGAGTGATAGATGGGCTTCCACTCCACCTTCTTCATCAGAGCGGCGATGGAGATGGGGATATAAGTAAACATGAAGATGGGGAAGGTGATCACATATCCCAGCTTGCGCAGGGGGGACGCGCTGATGTGCTTCCACTCGGACAGCACGGTGAGCAGGCCGTAGACAAAGAGGCCCACATAGAAGTTCCACAGGGCGGAGCCCATGAAGCCGACGGTCTCGTCGATGATGCGGACCGCGATGTAGGCGGGCTGGGTCATGCAGCTGGCCAGGATAATGCCGTTGAACAGGATCATCACCAGGGTGAGCAGCATGCCGGGGGCCACGGTGACAAACATGTCGTAGCAGGAGGTGCCCAGCCGACCGGGCCGGAAGCAGCCCTTCAGCAGAGGCACGGTGTAGTCCCGGTCCACCTGATAGAAGCCCTTGGACCACCGCAGCCGCTGGTCCCAGGACTGGCGGAAGGTGGTGGGCTGTTCGTCGTACACCACGGCGGTGTCACAGTAGCCGATCTTGCGGCCCTGAATGGCGCAGTCCACGGAGAACTGGATGTCCTCGGTGAGCAGGTGGAAGGGCCAGCCCCCGTTGTCCCGGATCACCTGGGCGGACACCAGGAAGCCGGTGCCCGACACATGGCAGTTGGTGCCCAGCAGGGTGCGGGGGAAGTTGAGGAAGCGGGCCTCACGCAGGAACCAGATGGAGTAGCCCGCGGAGATCCAGTTGTCCCCGAAGTTTTTGGAATTGCGGTAGCAGGTGATGGCGTCGTAGCCCTTGTCAAAGGTACGGTTCATCTCAGAGACAAAGTTGGGGTCCACCAGGTTATCGGCGTCAAAAACGAAATAGCCGTCATACACATCCTTGCCCTCCTCCTCCAGACGGTGGAAGAGGTAGTCCATGGCGTAGCCCTTGCCCTTTTTCTGCTGGTCAAAGCGCTCGTACACAAAGGCGCCGGCCTTGCGGGCCAACCCGGCGGTATCGTCGGTGCAGTTGTCGGCCACCACATACAGGTCCAGCAGTTCCTTGGGGTAGTTCTGTTGATTCAGACTCTCCAGCAGTTCTCCGATGACGCCCTCCTCGTTGCGGGCGGAAACCACCACGGCGAACCGGTGGAGCTTGCTGGGCTGATGGCTCTCCTTCCAGCGGCGGCGTACCAGGCCCACCACCACATAAAAGCCCTGATAGAGATAGAGCAGGGTGAAGAGCACCACCACGGCAAAGTTCAAATCTTTTACTACTTGCAGTATCGTCATTCTATGATCCTCCGTTTGTCAGTCACTGAAGGAAGGCGCAGCACGACATTCGCCTGCGTGTATTGCATATCATACCACACCCCGAAAAGATTACAAGAGTGTTACATACCAATTAACAGAAGATTAAGGGAAAGTTTTTATTTCTTTTATACAAATGTAAGAAATTCGACTTCAGCTCTGTAAAAGGATTCCATATCGGCATAACTCATCCATTTTCGCAACAATCTCTTCACTTTTCGTGTCGACATAATATTTTTGGGAATTGGCCGCTGATGTATGGACGAAAAAACGCAGAAAAAGATCCCGTCTTTTTTGAAAAAGACGGGATCTTTTTGAAATCTTACATCTTCTCAGGGGCAGTAACGCCGATGAGGGCCAGGCAGTTGGCAATGACGGACCGGACGGTGTCGGCCAGCTTGAGCCGGGCGGAGAGGACAGCGGCCTCCTCCCCCTTGATGCGGCAGGCGTTATAGAAGCGGTGGAAATCGCCAGCCAGGGTGATGAGGTAGCGGTTGACGTGGGAGGGATCGTAGTCCCGGGCGGAAATGCGGATCACCTCGGGCAGCTGGGAGAGGGTCTTAATGAGAGTCTTCTCCTCGGCGGTGGTGAAGAGGGAGGCATCCACAGTCCCGGCATCGGGCACCTGAGCACCCTCCTCGGTGAGGCGGCTCACCAGAGAGCAGATCCGGGCGTGGGCGTACTGGACATAGTACACCGGGTTGTCGGAGTCCTGCCGCACCGCCAGATCCAGGTCAAAGTCCAGGGCGGAGGTGGAGGACCGGGAGTTGAAGAAGAAGCGGGCGGCGTCCACGCTGACCTCGTCCAGCAGGTCCCGCAGGGCGATGGCCTTGCCGGAGCGCTTGGACATGCGGACAGGCTGGCCGTCCTGCAGCAGGTTGACCAGCTGCATCAGCACCACGACGAGCCGGTGGGAGCCGTCCAGGCCCAGTCCGTCCAGAGCGGCCTGGAGCCGGGCCACATGGCCGTGGTGGTCGGCGCCCCAGATGTTGATGGCCTTGGAGAAGCCCCGCTTCTCCAGCTTGTTGCGGTGATAGGCGATGTCGGCGGCAAAGTAGGTGTAGAAGCCATTGGCCCGGCGGAGCACGTCGTCCTTCAGGTCCAGCTTGTCCACCTGCTCCTGGGTCTTGCCCTCAGCCATGAACTTCTGCTTGAGCAGCTCGGTGGTGTTGAGCCACAGAGCGCCGTCCTTCTCATAGGTCCAGCCCTTGTCGGCCAGCATGCCCACCGTCTCAGCCACATAGCCGGAGCTGTGGAGGCCGGACTCCAGGAACCACTCGTCGTACTCGATCTGATAGCGGCGCAGGTCCTCCTTCATCTTGGGGATGTTGACGGACAGGCCGTACTGGGCCATGGCCTCCTGCCGCTCCTCCACCGGCTTGTCCTTCCAGTCGGGACCGTGCTGATCGTAGAAAGCCTGAGCCAGCTCCTTGATGTCGTCGCCGTGGTAGCCGTCCTCGGGGAAGGGGTAGTTCTCCTCCCCCAGCACGATCTGCAGGTACCGGGCGTCGATGCTCATGGCAAACTTGTGGATCTGGTTGCCGGCGTCGTTGACGTAGAACTCCCGCCACACGTCATACCCGGCCCGGGTCAGGACGCTGGCCAGGGCGTCGCCCAGCACGCCGCCCCGGGCGTTGCCGATGTGCATGGGGCCGGTGGGGTTGGCAGAGACGAACTCCACCATCACCTTCTCGCCGTGCCCCTCATCCACCGTTCCGTAAGTGTTGCCCTCGGCCTGGATATCAGCCAGTACCTCGCCGTACCACTTGCTGCCCATGGTAAAGTTGAGGAAGCCGGGACCGGCGATCTCCACCTTATCAAAGAAGGTGCCCTCCAGCTCCAGATTGTCCACAATGGTCTGGGCGATCTGGCGGGGGGCCTTGTGGAGGGCCTTGGCGCCCGCCATGGCAAAGGAGGAGGCGTAGTCACCGTGGGTGGGGTCCTTTGGGATCTCGATGGTGGCCTTGACCTCCGCCCCGGCGGGCAGCAGGCCCTGGGCCGCGGCCTTCTCATAGGCCGCCTGGGTCAGCTGGGCGACCTGCTCCCGGGCCGCCTGAATCATGTTGGACATATCTATCACCTTTTCTTTATTTCTCAAAAATGCAAGCATTTTTGAGAGAATGCAGCCCGCCGCGCGCATCCTCCGTCCGCCAAAGCGGCCAGAGTCCACACTTGCGGGCTGAGAAGTGTTTTTTCCGAGGCACATGTCCCCGGAAAAAACAGATTTTTATTACTCTGCTTGCGGGTAAACGCTACCGGGGCTCTTACTGCCGGATATTGCTTCCCTTCTGACGCACCTGGATATGGAAGAGGTTCTCCCCCGCCACGGCATGATCGATTTCCAGGGCATAATTGATCTCAATGCTCCCTCCGGCAGGGCTGAGCTGGGTGCGCATCTTCTTGGTGCTGATCCCCACCGCCAGGGCCCCATAAGGGGTATTGTACATGGACAGGTGACGCCGGCCCTCTTCAAAGACCATCTGGGAGTTGACCTCCCCCATTCGCAGCAGGGTCACCCGCTCCGGCTCGATCTGGAAGGTGGTCAGGGTACCCTCCAGTCCGGTGAGCTCGCTCTCCTGATAGGTGAGGGTGTAACCGTCCTCTCCGTCCCGGGACAGTTGTCCCTCGGTCACCAGCTCAATGACCTCCGGCTCCTGGTCCTCAAAGGACTGCTTGCCCTGAATGGATATGATAACATTGTTCTCCATGGTTCTGTGTTCCCTCTTTATCGGCCCTTCCGGCCGCAAATTGCACCATATTATATCCAATTCCCGTCCCAATGTAAAGGGCCGGTTTTTAATAGCAGCTGATATCCACCTGGCCCACCGTGCCGGTGACATCCCAGCCCAGGAAGGTGGAGGCCAGGCGGGAGAAATCCTCCTGACGGTCGCTGACGAAGTACCGGCAGCTTCCTCTCTCCTGACGGTCCGACAGGGCGTCGTCCGCCGCCAGCCGGGCGGCAGCGGCCCGGGCGCCCTCCGCCCCTGCGTTGATGAGCCGGACATCCGGCCCCATCTGGGCGGAGATGACCCCCTCCAGCAGGGGATAGTGGGTGCAGCCCATCACCAGGGTATCCACCCCCGCCTCCTTCAGAGGAGCCAGATACTCCCCCGCCACCGTCTCAATGACGATGTCTCCTGGCTTGAACCGGCCGTTCTCCACCAGAGGGACAAAGAGGGGGCAGGCCTGGGCCGTCACCTGGGCCGCAGGGTCCGCCTTGCGGATGAGATTCTCATAGGCCCCGCTGCGGATGGAGGCCTGGGTACCGATGAGGCCGATCCTGCCGTTGCGGGTAGCCTGGGCGGCGGCAGCGGCAGCGGGGGCCACCACCCCCAGCACCGGGATGGGGTTCTCATTGGCCAGGATCTCCAGGGCCGTGGTGGACACGGTGCCGCAGGCAATGACGATAAGCTTCAGATCAAAGGTACGCAGGAAGGCCACATCCTGGCGGGCGTACCGGATGATGGTCTCCTTGGAGCGGCTGCCGTAGGGCACCCGGCCGGTGTCGCCGAAGTAGACGATGTCCTCCCCCGGCAGCAGGCGGCACAGCTCCCGCACCGTGGTCAGCCCTCCCAGGCCGGAATCAAAAACGCCGATGGGTCGTCTGTCCAAGACGCTCCCTCCTTGTATTACTGTGGTTCTTTTAATGATAGGGGAAACGGGGCAGGAAAACAAGGGGTTATTTTCACATTTTTCCCTCCCCGGTTTGACATTTCTTCGGGGGTGACTATAATATGAAAGTGGGGGATGGTCCTCCGTGCCCCAACGTCATGACAGCAAGGAGGTCTCATTGGTATGAAGCTGGAACTGACGACCAAGCAGTTTCGCCGTCTGCTGGATATGGCCTATATCGGCAACTGGATCCTGAATTCCACCCGTGGGGACGACCGTTTCCGGGATTACGACGAAGTGGAGAGCCTGCTCTTTGCCAAGGCCCGGGCCGAGGGCATGCCCACCCTGGCGGAGGACTGGCAGGGCGAAGTGGTTCCCTCCCGTGCCTTTGCCGAGGGCGGCATTCACGAGGCCATCATGGAATATGAAAATAACGTCTTCTTCGATATCCTGGCGGAGGACCTAGCCCGCCGGGATATGGACGACGCTCCCATTGACGAGAGCAATTACGATGAGCTGGCCAGCCGGATCGACGCCTATATCGCCGAGTTCGAGGAACACGGCACCGACAACATTCTGGTGGACAGCGACCACCTGTAATCAAGCGGAGAAAGCCCCTGCCTGCGGCAGGGGCTCTTTTCATGCCTGGCTCTCCTCCCGCAGGTCCTCCACGGTGAGGGCCATCAGCTCCTCCTTGCCGGGGGACGCCAGGGTAGCCACCCGGTCGGACTGGCGGGCCACCGCCCGCTCGAACAGATTGCGCACATCCCGGGCGTTGCCGAAGTTCTCGTCCCGGTTCTCATACAGCTCTTTTAAATACTGCTCGGCATATGCCCTGCTCTCATCACTGAGGGTATACCCATTTTTCTCACACATGGAGCAAAAGATCTCCAACAGCTGTTCCCCGTTGTAGTCCTCAAAATAGAAATACTTGTTGAAGCGGCTCTCCAGGCCGGGGTTGGCGTGGAGGAAGCGGCCCATGAGCTCGGTGTACCCTGCCACGATCACCACCAGGTCGGCCCGGTGGTCCTCCATCCCCTTCAGTAGGGTCTCAATGGCCTCCTTGCCGAAGTCGTTGGGGTTGTCCTGCCCCGCCAGGGCATAGGCCTCGTCGATAAAGAGCACGCCCCCCAGGGCCTTCTGGATGACCTCGCCGGTCTTGAGGGCGGTCTGTCCCACAAAGCCGGCCACCAGACCGGACCGGTCCACCTCCACCAGCTGCCCCTTGGACAGTACGCCGATGGCCTTGTACAGCTGGGCCAGCAGCCGGGCCACCGTGGTCTTGCCGGTGCCCGGATTGCCCATGAACACCAAGTGGAGGGACAGGGGCGGCACGGGCAGCTGGTGCTCCTGCCGCAGCTTGCGTACCTTCACCAGATTGACCAGGCTCTTCACGTCGGACTTGACCTTCTCCAGGCCGCACAGCCCATCCAGCTGGGCCATCAGCTCTTCCAGGGTAGGCTCCGGCTCCTCCGGCTTGTCCTCCTCCGGGGGCTCCACCGCCGGGGCGGGATCGGATTGCCGGGGCTCCGGACGGCGGGTCACAAAGTCCCCCACGTCCAAGGGAGCTTTCTCCCCCTTCAGTCCGTCCTGATCGCACAGGGCGGAGAGAGTATCGGCACACTGGTTGACAAACCTGGCCTCTTCCTCGCTGACCTGATCATCCACCGCCGCGAAGAGCAGCAGCATCAAGGTGGTCAGATCAATGAAGCGGCGGGCCAGATCGGTGCCCGCCACCTTGTCACAGGCCCGCATCCGGTTGAAAAACTCCGGCGGCCGGAAACCGGGGTACCGGGCCACCGCCGAGGACAGCTCCCAAAACAGCACCGAGGGCACCGGATTGCCCTTGGTGTAGATGGCGTTGTAGAACTCCACATACCTGGGGCTGAGGGAGGCCCCGTCCCGCTGCCACAGTCCCAGGGCACAGGCCCGGAAGAAGGTATCGGCCTCCCGGGCAAAGCGGTCCCGCAGGGCCTGGTCGGCGATCTGCCGCCGGAAGGCGGTCATTCCCTCACTGTATTGTCTGTGGGCCTCGGCGGCACTGATGGTTCCCTTCATAGGCGGGCGGCCTCCCCTGTGCTTTTTTCGTAAATTTTATTATAGCCAATTCCCGGTACCGGCGCAAGCCTCCCCTTTAGTTGACATAATTGTTAAAAAACTTTTACATTTCCCGAAGTACCGTTGACGGGCCGCCGTCTGCCGTTGTAAAATATGATTAAGAATGTCGATTGGAGGGATTTCCCATGGCATCCAGGCGAAACCGGGACGACCGTCCCACCATGATCCACTGCGAATACTGCGGCGAAGACTACGCCTCTACTTATAAGCACTGCCCCTTCTGCGATGAAATGCCGCTGGAGGATGAGGACTACGACGGGGATGAGGACTCCGTCCGCCGCCCCCGTGGGGGCAAGCGGCTGGTGACCAATACCCGGGGGGGCGGCTACGGCCGGGGCCCCTCGCCCCTGCGGCTCATCGGCATCATTATCTCCCTGGCCGTCATCATCGCGGCTATCATCATTGTGATCTCGGTCATTATCCCTCTGGTCACCAAGGGCAACTCGGCCAACGATCCAGGCACAGTGGAAAGCGTCATGCCCACCGACTCCGCCCAGCCCAGCGCCGATCCCGATCCCACTGAATCCGTGGAGCCGGTGGAGACTATCCCCGCCGATCAGACGGCCACCGATTTCAGCCTGAGTCTGACGGAGTTCTCCCTGAGCAACCGTTACCCCGATCCCGTCACCCTGAAGGTGACCTTCAGTCCCGAGGGTTCCACCGGCACCATCACCTGGAGCAGCAGCGACCCCGACATCGTGTCGGTGGATGAGACCGGCAAGGTGAGCCCCGGCTCCAAGACCGGCAACGCCACCATTACCGCCACCATGCCCGGCGGCGTGACCCACACCTGCCTGGTCCACAATTCCGTGACCACCGGGGGCTCCAACGGCAGCACCACTACCTCCGGCGGTTCCACCACCACGACCACCACTCTTTCTCTGAACCGGACGGATTTCACTCTGAGCAAGACCTACCCCTCCTTCCAGATGAAGGTGAGCGGCACTTCCTCCACCCCCGTGTGGAGCATCGGCAACACCGCTGTGGCCACTGTGTCCAGCAACGGCACCGTGACCTATGTGGGCAAGGGCCAGACCACCCTGACCTGCTCGGTGGACGGCCAGACCCTGACCTGCACTGTGCGCTGCACCTGAGCCATGAATGAACACATCCACCAGCGAAGCTGGTGGTTGTCACTATGCGGGCATAGCCCTTTGTTCCTCGCGGACGCGTACAACGCGTAATACGATCTGCCAACTGCGTAAGGAC
>NZ_NFHG01000019.1 GCF_002159265.1 Flavonifractor sp. An82 | reverse complement strand
TCGCCTGCCTGCTTCACCATGTAGTAAGCCACCGGGTAAGTTCCGGTCTCTCCGCTGGTATTTTCAATCGTCAAAGAAACACTTTCTTCTGTGATCTCGCCAACAGATAAGGCGATTCCTTTAGGTTCGGCGGTCACTGTGGTGAATTCCGCACTTGCGACACTGCTGAAACTCTGGTTTTTCGCATGGTAGACAACCGCATACGCCACGTATTCTGTTCCGGCAGTCAGGCCGGTAATGGAAACAGCGGTGCTGGTGCTGCTGCCCATAGTAAAACCACTATCCGTAGTCTGGGTTCCGCTGGACTTCAAGGTCTCCTCATCTGGAGCACCCTCGCCTGCCTGCTTCACCATGTAGTAAGCCACCGGGTAAGTTCCGGTCTCTCCGCTGGTATTTTCAATCGTCAAAGAAACACTTTCTTCTGTGATCTCGCCAACAGATAGAGCGACTCCTTTAGGTCCGGCAGTCACTGTGGTGAATTCCGCACTTGCGACACTGCTGAAACTCTGGTTTTTCGCATGGTAGACAACCGCATACGCCACGTATTCTGTTCCGGCAGTCAGGCCGGTAACGGAAACAGCGGTGCTGGTGGTGCTGCCCATAGTAAAACCATTATCCGTAGTCTGGGTTCCGCTGGACTTCAAGGTCTCTGCATCCGGAGCATCCTCTCCGGCCTGCTTCACCATGTAGTAAGCCACCGGGTAAGTTCCGGTCTCTCCGCTGGTATTTTCAATCGTCAGAGATGCACCAACTTCCGTGACTTCGGACACCGATACCGTAATACCAGCAGTCTCTACCGCCCCGGCTGTGACTGCCATGCTAAACAGCATGCACAGACTCAACCCCATGGACAGGATGCGCTGATACAGTTTTTTCATAACATCCGCTCCCTTCCTCTTTTCTTACACACGTGTAACGCTCCTTTCTGTATTCCGCCGGAGGCTCCGGCTTGCTTTTCTCCTGCCGCCTCCGGGCGGCTGGTATCTCCACCTCCTAAAAGAGGCACAGACCATCTCTCACGCAAAGGAGGTTAGTCTATGCTAACCCTTATCTCGAAATATTCCCAGCCGTCAAATGGCTGGGTGCGGTGTTGCTTATCATCCCCGCCAAATCAAATAAGCGATTTGGCAAAAAGGAATGTTTATCCTTTGCACCTGTATTTTATCCACTGTTTTTCCTGTTGTCAACGGAATTTTCAGTATTTTTTTGACATAAATATTCGACTTGCAAGAATGCTATTCTCCCAGGTATTCACGGCTTTCAATTTCCGGTCGATTCGAACAGTCGAATCCATATTTTTCGCTCCTGTTCCAGGATTTCCAGCATTTTTTCCACGCCCCCCATGCGTTGAGAGAGCGACAAAAGCTTTTTTACCGTATCTTTTCCCCCAAGCTTCTTTTCCAGCTCCATGGTACGCTCCAGCTGATCCAGTCCGCCCGTTTTCTTCTCCCAGGCAGCCAGTTGATTGATCTTCTCCATGCCGCCGGACCGGTCATAGATCTGGAGCGTCTTTTTCAGGCCCTCCACGCCCCCTCGGGAACGGGCTGTATCCTGCAGCTCCTGAATCTCTTCCCGGCTCCGGATCAGCTGTTCCACGCCTCCCAGCTGCTCCGCCGTGTCCAGCAGGCCCCGCAGGCGCTCCTCACCTCCCGCCCGGGCCACCAGGCTGCTCATTCGCTGGATGCCCTCCATGCCACCCAGGCGCTCAATGGTATGACGCATTTTCTCGCTGGCCGTCAATGCCAGATTCTCTCGCCCCTCCGCCATGCGCTGGCGCATCTCCTCCATGACCTCCGGCGCACAGGCCGTTTCGCCCATGACCTGAGTAGCCATCTTTACATGGCCCTGGATCAACGACACGGTATTATCAGTGATGCCGTGCTCGATGTGGCAGGCTTCCTCGTCAGCCTCCTCTACTGGCACGCCCAGCCGAATCAGCCATCCCTGAATGATCTGGTGCCGCTCCAGGATCTTCTGGGCAAGTGCCTCCCCGTCCGGCTTAAAATACAGGGCCTGCTTATTGGAACGCCGCCCGCCCCGCTTGGCATCCAGAGGATGAATATAGCCGTTTTCCGCCAGCTTTCCCACTGCCGAATAGGTCGTGGACAGGTTCATCCCCAGCTCCTCCGCCAGGTCACTGACATATACGCTGCCCCGCTGCAGCTGCAGCAGCAGCATGGCTTTCAGCAAGTTTTCATCTGCCTGCCGGGCTGCCTCCGCCCGTTGATTAAATCGTACCATGATATCCTCCTTTATCGGATTAGTTTCCGCTAACCAGAAGTGTATCAGCTATGTATTATTTTCGCAAGGCTTACTTTGGCTCTCTTTTAATCATGAAAAAGTCCAACACCAGATGGGAACGATATGTTTCCATCGAGGCATCATATGGATCCTCCGAAATGAAACAGATTGCACCGAGCAGCAGAATTGCTGCAAAGTAGTGAGTTGCGAAAGGCAGAAATTACAACGTAAGTAGGCTGCGAAAATCAAAACGAATTCGCGGTGGTCTTTGTCCGGCACCTCGGCTATCCACTGCTGGGTATCCATCGCAGGGCGCGGCTTTCGTTACCTGATGGCGATTAACGCAGACTTTCAGCCCAGAAAGAAGCCCACAGTTCTTTGTATCCGGAACTGTGGACTTCTCTCATTTCTATTGTACAAAGAATTATGGCCTTGCCCCACTCAACTGCCACTGGGCGCTTTCAGTCTGTAGCTCTACCATATGCCGGAACAGTCCGCCTTCCGCCATCAGCTCCTGCGGGGAACCCTGCTGCTCCACACGGCCATCTTTCAGCACTACGATATGATCCGCCCCGGCCACAGTGCGCATCCGGTGGGCAATGACCAGCACCGTCTTGCCGGTCAGCAGCCGGGAGAGCGCCGCCTGCACCTTGGTCTCGTTTTCCACATCCAGGGAGGCAGTGGCCTCATCCAGCAATACGATGGGCGCGTCCTTGAGCAGCGCCCGGGCGATGGAGATGCGCTGCCGCTCGCCGCCGGAGAGCTTGGCGCCGTTTTCTCCGATGGGCGTCTGATAGCCCTGTGGCAGTTTGCTGACAAACTCCTCGCAGTTGGCGGCTTTGGCCGCGGCCATCACCTCTGCGTCGGAGGCGCCGCGCCTGCCCAGGCGGATGTTTTCCATCACCGTGTCGTCAAACAGCACCACATCCTGAAAAACCATGGAATAATCGGTCAGCAGCACCTCTGGGTCCACGGTGGAAATATCCACTCCGCCCACTTTGATAGCGCCCCCGGTGATATCCCACAGGCGGGCGGCCAGCCGGGCGCAGGTGCTTTTGCCGGAGCCGGAGGGGCCCACCAGCGCGGTGATCTCGCCTTCCTTTGCAGTAAAGCTGACATCGTGCAGGACGGCCTTTTTGTCATAGGCAAACTCCACATGGTCAAATACGATGTCGTGTCCCTTGGGATGAAAGGTTTCCGCCCCTTCGGCAATCGGGGTGTCAAACAGTGCGTTCATCCGGTCTGCCGACACCTGGGAGACAAACAGCTCGGCAATCAGCGCAAGGCTCTGATCAAAGGGGGCATAGATCCGGGTAATGACCATGAGGAACAAGAACAGCAGCATGAAGTCGATCTGTCCGGACAAAATCAGCCCCGCGCCCGTAAGGATCGTGGTCGCCACGCCCAGCCGCATGATAACGCTGGCCCCGTTGACGAACAGGCCGGTGACCAGCTCGCCGCGAATCATGATCCGTTCATGGTCGTCGATCTTCCGGTACAATCCTGCAAGATACCGCTCTTCCTGATTGGTGGCACGGATCTCCCGCACATTTTCCAGCGCCTCCTGCATCCCATCCGAAACCCGCACGGCGGCGCGCTTGGTCTGCTCGGCCTGGCGTTCGGTGAGCTTCCGGCTTCCAAACAGCAGGCCAAATGCTACCGGCACTCCCCAAAGACAAGCAATCGTCAGCCGCCAGTCATACCAGAGCAGGCAGACTGCGATCACGGCGGTGGAAATGTAGGAGCCGTACAAGTAGCCCAGCACATGGCTCCAGACATGTTCCATGCGGTTGACATCGCCCATCAGGGTCTCCGTCAGGTCGGCCAAATCCCGCTTGCCAAAAAATCCAAGAGGCAGCTTACGCAGCCGCTCCGCCAGCCGCAGCCGGGTGGCTTTCACCTCACCGTACACAAGGCCATAGGTGGCTTTGTACTGCTGGAGATGGGTGAGAAAGGAAAGCAGCGCAAACACCAAAAGTCCGGCCAGTACAGGCAGGGAGTCGGTCAGGGAGACACCGTCGGTCAGAGACGCCATCAGGTCGGACATCACAAGGTACAGGATGCTGACTCCGCCCATGACCACCAGATTGACGACCACCGTCCAGAAGGTGCCCTTTTTGGTGTTCTGTACACCCTGATCCGTCAGGGCATATTTCCGCTGAAATTTTGCTCCAAACATTTATTTCCCCTCCTTGCCGCTTTCCATTTTCCATTGGATCGCCTGATTGTAGTCGGCCCACATCCGGGTGTACAATCCGCCTGCCGCGATCAGCTCCCCGTGGGAGCCCTGCTCTGTCACCCGGCCACCCTCCAGCACCAGGATCTTGTCCGCACCCACCACCGTGGAGAGCCGGTGTGCGATCATAATGACGGTGCGGTCCTTTGTAAGCCGTGCGAAGGCTTTCTGGATCAGGGCTTCATTTTCCGGGTCGGCGAAAGCGGTGGCTTCATCCAGCACCACGATGGGTGCATCCTTCAAAATGGCCCGTGCCAGCGCGATGCGCTGGGCCTCGCCGCCGGAAAGATAGGTCCCTTCGGTTCCGATCACGGTATCCAGTCCCTGGGGCAGCTTTTCCAGAATGTCGCCGCACTGTGCGGCTTCCAGGGCAGCCAGCACCTGCTCACGGCTGGCGTCTGGGCAGGCAGCCCGGACATTTTCCAGAATGCTGTCCTTGAACAGACGGTTGTTCTGAAACACAAAAGCGACCTGATCCATCAACACATGGGGATCAATCTGGCGTACATCCACGCCGCCCACTTCGACAGTGCCGGTGTCTGCGTCCCAGAACCGGGGGATCAGGCTGGCAGCTGTGGTTTTGCCCCCGCCTGAAGGCCCTACCAGCGCCACTGTCTGTCCGGGCTCGGCGGTGAAGGAAACATGGGACAGGGCGGGAGATTGCGCGCCATCGTAGGTAAAGCTCACATCCCGGAAGACCACCCGATTGTCCTTGGGTGTCTGGGGATGCTCAGGCACCGCCAGCGTCGGCGCGTCCATGACCGGCTGGAAGCGGCCCAGAGCGGTGTCAGCCAGCATCATTCCGGAAGCCGCAAACATGATTTTGGCCAGCGCGGTGGAAATGATGGCGGAGAATACAGCGTAGAAGGCGAAATTTGTGACAAACCCCGCAAAATCACCGGAAGCCAGCGCGCCGGGAGCCAGGAACAGCACCACCGGCACCAAAAACAGAAAGGCGCCCTCAGTAAAGGTCAGGTTGATGGACTGCGGTACGCGGCACACATCACCTTGATAGTGCTCCGCCTTGGTGCTGTAGTCCTCAATGGCCTGCTGGAATGCCTTGAAAGAGTACACAGTCTGCTGGAAGATCTTGACCACCGGGATACCGCGCACATATTCTGTGCCAGATTTGGTCATACGATCCTGGGCCGCCTGGTATTCCGCCATCAGCCCGGCGTTCTTGCCGCCCATCATGCTGAACATAGCAAGGATGGAGATCACCGCCGCCAGCAGGCAGGCCGCGCCCATACGCCAGTCAAATACGAACATCAGCACCAGCATGGCGAGAAACAGGGTGATTGTGCCCACGATGTCCGCCAGATTGTGGGCCAGCAGCGTCTCGGTGTCGGCCGCCGCCGCATCCAGCCGGCTGCGGATCAAACCGGAGGCGTTGGCGTCAAAATAGCCCAACGGCGCCTGCATCACATGTGCCATGCCCTGTTTACGGATGTTGGACGCCGTGCGGAACGCCGCCAGATGGGTGCACATCAGACCCAGGAAGTAGATGAGGATGCCGCCCACCGCGAAAGCGAAGGCGATCCAGCCGTAGTCCGTCACGCTCCGGGCCTGCGTCCAGTCCGGCGCCACGGCGATCAGATCCCGTGCTGCCAGCCAGATGCAGAGGTACGGGATCATGCTGCACACCATGGACACCGCCGACAGCCCCAACCCCAGAAAGGTGAGCCGCCGGTGGCTGCCTGCATATCCCAGCAGGACGGTCAGAGCGTTTTGCTTCTTTTGCTTCACAAATATTCCTCCTTTTCGGGTTAGTTATTGCTAACCACCGTTGTAAAAAGAAGGGGGCGCAGCCCCGATCTTACTGGAAAATGGTGCGGCTCATGACTGGCCGATCAGCTTCATCCACCCAGCAGTGTAAAAATCCCGCAGCTGGTCCACATACCGCACGGCCTGCTCCTTGGGCATATCGTGGACGACGATCTCGAAAATGCCGTTAAACATTCCGCTGGCAATGATGTGACACAGCTGTGCATCTAGCTGGGGGCATCCATGCCCCAGACGGTGCAGAACCCCCAGGTACTGGAGCGTATACTCCACCTCAACTTCCACCATGTTGTGGACAAAATGCTCGTAGCTGGTGCCCTCGGCTTTACACAGCAGCAGCTTTACCTGCTCCCGGTGGTCACAGATGTAGTCCACCATCCAATGCACACATTGACTGGACTCCAGCCCCATGTGTTCCGGCTGTTCCTGCTCTGGCAGCTCGGCAAAGGAGGTCTGGGCCTCCATGAAACGGCCCATCAGTGCAGCGGCATGGGGCTCCACAATGGATGCAAAGAGCGCCTCTTTGCTGGAGAAATAGCCGTAAAATGCGCCGGTGGTGACACCAGCCTGCTTCACAATCTGCCGCAGAGAGGCACCCTGAAAGCCTTTCTCCGAGAATTCCTCTATGGCAGCCCGCTGGATTTTTTCCAGCGTGGCGGTAGACTTTTCTTCCATGTGTCTCCCTCCATATAACAGCGCTATATAACACTGTTATAATAAGATAAGTAGCGTAGTTTGTCAAGGACCAGTGCATAAAGCATTCAATAAAAGGGGTTACTGCATAAAAATAATGCAGCACCCCTTTTAGAAAATCTATTTGATCACAGGAGCACTCCTTTCTTAATCCCGGCCATAAAAAACGTCGCTTTTCACGAAGAAATAGCGACGTTTTAATGTTGACTAGCTCTGTTTTATTATATTCTATGAATATACCCTTGTATAAAACCCTCTTCAAGTATCCTCCGGCACTTACTTTTTTGAGAAAAAGGCAAGGTAGCAGGAGTAAATAATGACACCGATAGTAGTGAGAATAGCAATCAGACACTGTGGTTCTTTCATGTACTCCCAAGCATTGAGGAGCCATGTGCCGTGAAGCATCTCCAAGGATTGTATTACTTTAAGACAGTACAATTCGGCTGAAAGAAACAATAAACCTAAAATTATACCGCCAATGCCCCAATGTTTTTTCATAAAGACAACTCCTCTCAAATCTATACCACCGTATTACTAAAGCGTGCCGCACGGTTTGTGCGGCACGCCTAGTACCTATGGCATCAGCAACTCCAGCAGCTGCCGGATATTCTTTTTTCCGAAGGAGATCTGCTCCCCGCCGTTGACCACCAGGCAGGGCACGCTCATCACCTGATATTGTTCCCGCAAATCAGGGAAATGGTTCAGATCATACACCTGAGCGGAAATATCAGGATGGGCCGCCGCCAGACGCTGCGCCGCCGTTACCAGTTCCGGGCACATGGTACAGGAGAGGGACACCAGTACCTGAAGTTCCACCGGTTTCCGGATGGCCCGGATAGCCGCCTCAGTCTCCTCATCCAGAGCCTGGCCCGGCCCGGCCGCATTGTAGAGCCCCAGGACAAAGGAGGTAAACTCATGGCCGCCGGGCACGCCGTGAAAGGCCAGGCCTGTCCAGCTACCGTCGGAGCGGCAGATCTGGACACAGGGAAGATGCTCGACCTTGGACGGATCGCCCTGCTCCACCGACAGCTTGTCGCTCTGGGCAGCCAACTCCTGCATATAGTGCTCCAGCTCAGCGGAGACAGGTGTTTCGTCCAGGCAGAGCTGCAGAATCAGGGAGGAAGCCATCCGATCGAATACCGTGTGGAGCTGGGAGAGCATCTCCCCAGTAAACAGACCGCTTTTCGCCTGTACCTGGACCTCCGGTTCCGGCGCCCGGCTCTTGGGAGCCTGGGGCCGCAGACCGGTTTTCTGCTGCATGGCAGCGCACAGCCGCTCCAGCTCGGTGGCGGCCAGAGCACCGTCGCCCACAGCGGTGACCACCTGGCGCAGAGGCTTGACACACACATCGCCGGCGGCATACAGACCATCCGCCGTGGTTTTCTGGCTGCGGTCCGTAAGGATATAGCCCTGTCTGTCCAGCTCAGCCAGACCCTTGACAAGCTCGGTAGCCGGCTCATAGCCGGCGAACACAAACACGCCGAAGGTTTCCCCGTCCGCTGCTTGATGCTCCGTCTCCTGTCCGGTTTTGGCATTACGCATCCGGATGCTGCGCAGCGCAGTATCTCCTGAAACCTCCTCCACCACCGTATTGGTGAGAATGGTGATCTTCTCATGGTTCCGGGCAGCGTCCGCCGTGGCCTGGGCACAGGTAAAATCATCTCCCCGGATAAGGATGGTCACATGCCGGGCGTACTTGGTGAGAAACACGCTCTCCTCCGCTGCGGCAAAGCCGCCGCCCACCACAAAGACATCCTTTCCGGTGAAAAACTCTCCGTCGCAGGTAGCGCAGTAGGCCACGCCCCGGCCCCGGAACTGCTCCTCACCCCGGAATCCCACCATGCGGGGATGGGCGCCGGTGGCCAGCAGCACACCGAAGCAGCTCAACGCCCCACGGCTGGTGCGGACGGTTTTCACATCGCCCTCCAGCTCCAGGCCGGTGACCTCTGCCAGCAGGAATTCCGCGCCGAAGCCCTCCGCCTGTCTGCGCATGGTCTCGGTCAGTTCGGCGCCGCTGGTGCGCTCCACGCCGGGGTAGTTGACCACCTCCGAGGTAATGGTAATCTGTCCGCCGAAGCGTTCCTGTTCCACCACCACCACACGATAACGGGCACGGGCCAGGTAGAGGGCGGCAGTCAATCCCGCCGGGCCTCCGCCGATGACCACCACGTCATAGAGATGTTCCATCTGTTCCATGGCTTACAGCTGGCCCACCAGATCCAGGCTGGGCTTCAGGGTCTCGGCGCCGGGCTGCCACTTGGCGGGGCAAACCTCGTCCCCATGCTCCGCCACAAACTGGCAGGCCTGGACCTTCCGCAGCAGCTCGTCGGCATTGCGGCCCACGTTGCCGGCGTTGACCTCATAGGCCACGATCTTCCCCTCCGGGTTCACGATAAAGCTGCCGCGCTCTGCCAGTCCGTCGGCTTCAATGTAGACCTCAAAATCCTTGGACAGGCAATGGGTGGGATCGGCCAGCATGGGATACTGGATCTTCTGAATGCGCTCCGAGGCGTCGTGCCAGGCCTTGTGGACGAAATGAGTGTCGCAGGAGACGGCGTAGATCTCGCAGCCCACCGCCTGGAACTTCTCGTAGAGGTTGGCCAGATCCTCCAGTTCCGTGGGGCAGACGAAGGTGAAGTCAGCGGGATAGAAGAAAAACACGCTCCACTTACCCAGCACATCCGCCTTGCTGACAGCGCGGAAGGCGTTGTTCTGGTAGCACTGAACGGTAAAATCGGCAATTTCTTTCTGAATCAGGGACATAGGATAGTACCTCCATTCAACATTTTATTGGTTAGCTATCGCTAACCGCAAGGTGATTATACAAAACTCCCGGCTTGCCGTCAAGAAAAACCTTCCGTCAGACTGAGAGCAAACATAGAAATGAAAAGCCTCTTTTTTATACGCGCGCAGAAACATACGCAGCGATGCATTGGATATGTTCCTCCAATCGAAACAGCAGGGCAAGGTGTCCTCCGGTCAGATTGGTAACGACAGTGGGGTTTGGCATCACCGCAATCAGGGCGTCCTTGCAGTCCTGTGTGAATGTGGTATCGTCTTCGGACAACATCAGTAAAACCCTGTTGTCCCATGGGACGAAGGTCTCATTCGTCATTCCCAAATGGTTTTGTGCGTCGATCAGCAGGTCTATCATGTGGCGTTCATATTCTTTTGTCAGACGTTCCATCATGATATCGCATAATTCTTCCATAACTGCTTTTTCCGTCGGGGTCAATTCACCTTTTTTATGATCCATAACGACCCGTTTGATGGATTGTTTGACCGTGGAAAGGGGCAGGATTGAGAGCAGTTTTTTGAATTTCTCCTGGCTTCTGATCATGTTCATCAGATGGGCATGGGCAGAAGGACTCATGTCTTGGGAAAGAGAACAGGTGTTGGAAAGAACCAGACCTGCCACTACCTCCGGATGACGGGCAGCAATAATCTGCGCCACAACGCCTCCAAGAGATTGTCCCACAAGCCAGACTTTCTCTCCGAGGTGATGCAGAAGTTCAGCCACTGCCTGCGCAAGAGCCTTGTTGTCAGCAAAGCAGATGGGATAGTCGAAGGTAAGGACAGAAAACTCCTTGGCCAGGCGATCAAAATGAAAATAAAACAGATCGGACAAACCCAGTCCTCCTGTCAGCAAAGCAATGGTCACCTTTGCCTGTGGGTTCTTGTAGTAGCGGTAGGGAAAGGATTTTCCGCTGGGCAACAACAGTGTGTCTGTCGGGTATATTTGGCGAAATTCCGCTATATTCATCGTAGCTTCCCCCACTTTTTACAATTTGAGCTGTATCATCTTCACCATACACCAACGATCCGAAACCGCCATGCTGACCTTTGTGAAAAATTGCAGACCGTCTTTGCGGATATGGCAATAGTACGGTTCCTGGACAAGAACTTCGGCCCCACCGCCGATTTTCCCGGCCAGTTCCGCCGCTAAATCCACATAGAAAAACATCCGGGCATCGGCGTGACCTACCTGCTTCATGTACCTCTTCCGCATCATGGACATACCACTTTTGCTCACAGCATCAAAGACAAGTTGGATCTTTCCGAATTGCTGCAGCATTCGGAACAGCCCCACAACCTTAGCCTCCTCAAAATAGTGGAACAGTCCGCCAGCAGTAACCAGGATGGGAGCATCCGGCACATCAGCGCGGATCCGCCTGATCCAGTCCTCGGCAAAGGCATCCCCAGCAAGGTAGGTTTCCCGCTCCGGCTCCGGCAGCAGATCCCGCCGGTATTCCACCACATGGGGCAGATCCACAGCGTACCAGCGAGTGTGACCGTTGTCGCAGCGATGATACGTCGTTTCCAAACCGCATCCAAGCTGGACAATGATACCATCCGGCCTGCGCTCCAGAAATGCCCGGATGAACCGATCCATATTGGCCGACCGGACAGCAGAGGCCAGCAGGGTGTACTGGCTCTGCCCCTTCTGCTCCAACAGACCGGGCGGCAGTTGCCCTTTCAGCTGCAATGCCTTTTCATCGTGCAGGATCTGCGGACAATGCTGGCTGGCGTAGAGCCTGCCCAGCATGGGGATAAACAAGGTATCCTCTACAACACCTAACTTGGACATGGTCATCCTCCTATTTGAATCTTAGTGAGCAAATAGCCATCGATGAACGCAATAAGCAGAAACATCACAACTCCGCGCAGAAAAGCCGAGATGTGCTTTCCTGGATCAGCGTACAGCTTCGGTTGGTTTTCTGTACCAGTGAAGCGTACCCGCCGGGTATGCCGCCACCAGAGTAGGTCGATTACCAATAAATCAAACAGGTTTAGCGCCTGCCCTAAAAGCAATGTGTTCAAAAAGTTTCCTGCAAATTCCTCCTGACGGGTAAGAAGTCCCAGTGCAAAAAGAAGTACAGTAAACAGAAGCAGATTGTTTGCGAAGACGACCACAGGGACTCGTCGTCGAATCCTTCCCGCCAGCTCCGGGCGGAGAATTACAATCTTCTGCACCACTTCCGGGTAAGACGAAAAATTGCGGATATTTTTTTCATCGCTCCCGGTGCCAAACCAGCAAACACCCCAAAACAGGGTACACAGGAAAACACCTTCTGCCAGCAGCATTTGAACCATCTCCCATCTCTCATCTCCAATTATTTCCGTCCCACAGCATCCGTGACTCGCCCAGCATCATCATAACTGCCCGCCGGCGGGAGCCAAAGACTTCTCCGGCTGTATCCACCAGCCGCACCTACTGATAGCCCATGTCCCGCAGCTCCTGGGCAAATTCCTCCATATCCCCGTACATCCGGGGCTTCATCTCATCGTTCAGCGCAAACACGCCGCCCTTTTTCAGAACCCGCAGCGTTTCCATCAGCAGCGCCCGCTTGTCCGCACTGGTGATGTTGTGATACACATAGTTGCTCACCACGGCGTCAAAGCTCTCATCCGTAAAATCCAGATGGTTGGCGTCCCCATGCTGAAACCGGCACCGAGCCGCTACGCCTTCACTGGCGGAATTCCTTTCGCACATAATCTGTCCGTAGCCATAGGCTGCACCCCAATAGTCGATGCCGGTGACTTGGGCATCCGGCCAGATGAGGGCCACCCGGATGGACAGTGCGCCGGAGCCGCAGCCCACGTCCAGAAGCTGTCCCTGTCCGTCAAAATCCAGATAGGAAAGGACGGTGTGGTGGACGCGCTCCATCATTCCTCCACCGCCGAACGCATACTGCCTCCGGATCCAGCCGCACCAGCAGAGCAACAACAGCAGTGAAATCGCGGCAATTAACGCCAATCCGCTCAGCACCGTGACATGAAACACTGTGGATGCCAGGGAAGCCACCGCTCCCGTCACCACGAGAAGCCCTCCGATTGTGTATAAGACCGGGTTTGACATCCAGTTCCCGTAATCTTCACCATGGGTGCCAAGGTGGATCATGTTTTGCTGCTTTTGCTTTTCTTTGATTAGAACCATCTCCTGTTCATCCTATTTTTTGCAGCAGCAGGCCCAGCCCCGCCTGAGCCGCTGTCAGGATAGGGCAAAGGATGAGCGGCCACTGGAGCAGGTGTTCCGGCAGAGCGTAGCTCTTCATCCATGCCTTGAACCCATAGCCGGGATGCCCCTCCGTACCGGGGATGACAAACCGGGCTTTCGCTTTTCCCTGGATCAGCCAGAAATCCAGAAAGAACAGGTCACAGAAATTGACCATCATCCACTGGATATATCCGGTCAGGGCCAGACGCCAGAACCCTGTTGTCCCGCCCTCCACAGAGCTGACCGCACCGTAAAGAAGGAGAGGCAGCAACTCTCCGAAACAGATCCATAGCCAGTAAAAACGGTTTTCCGCCCCAGTGGGCGGATCTTTCGCTGCCTTGATGATGGCAGGCGGATAACAGTGGAACATTAGCCGGGGGCGATACAGTGCGACCAACCCAGCGAACAAGTTGAAGTAGGCTGCCATAGCGAGCCCGTCTAAGATGGTGCGCGTCCAGTTCATACACATCCCCTTTCACCTGCAAGCGGGTTAAGCGGAAAAAAGTCCCATTTGAAATGTCACCATTACTTCAGAGGATCCGATTCATCCAGAATATGAGGCGGCCACACACCGGGAATGGGTACACCCCTCTTCATCTTGAAGTCGCATAGTCCATCCCCGGTCGCACAGGTCTTTTCCCTGTACAGGGCAACACCAAAAGCCCGGAACATCACATAGTCCAGGTTGCACATATAAGGCAGATACTCCATGTATCCTCTTTCTTTGCAGAATTCGCAAATCGGGCAAACCTGATTGTGGTAGATAACGGGATACTCGGCAGTGGGTGTCTGGGTCTTTGTCACAAAGCTGCCCGGATTTTTTGCGGCGTTTTCTGCATTCCTTCTGTCTTTTCGCCGCAACGCTTTGTTGATAAGATCAGGGCAGCAATTGAATAGTCCGCCGACTAACCGTCGCAGCAGCTTGGGAATTCTCTCAAAATACCGCTCATAGAGTGTGGTGGCCAATCGTCCCCAGTCGCGGGTGGAAAGGCCGTACTGTTTGCCAACCACTCCGATAGAAACAAAGAACATACATCCGGTCAGATTTCTGGTGCCACTGCTACTGTCTCCGCCGATAAAGGGGAAATGCTCCAACATCTCTTGCTCGTAATCATTCCAGATTTCAGTGAAAACCAGGGGATAGGGCTTCCCGAAGATCTCCTCGATCTCCGGCCTGATAAGCTTCAGATATCCATCCATTTCCCGCCTGAGTTTGCTCTTATTTTTTTGATAATACGGATGCATGACGTCCCTCCTTGCCGCCGGGTATCAAAGTTCCGTTCTTCTCATAGTTCTTTTTGATTAGCAATTGCTAACTACATATTCACTATACTCCATTTCAGGCCTGAAATCAATTTCCGTGGTGGAATTATTCTTGAAATAAGCAAATAAGGAGAGGACCAGCAACTCCGTCCTCTCCTTATTGAGAATATTTACAATTTGGGGCTTACAAAAAGAGCAGCAGGCTGATCGCCATGACCACCATGCCGGAGATCAGGCCGTAGATGGACAGATGGTGCTCCCCATATTCCCGGGCAGCCGGGAGCAGTTCGTCAAAGGAAATGAACACCATAATGCCAGCAACTCCCGCAAACAATAGTCCAAATACCGTGTCGCTCATAATCGGGCGCAGCACCAGCCATCCCAGCAAAGCCCCCAGAGGTTCCGCCAGGCCCGAAAGGAAAGAATAGCAAAAGGCCCTGCGCCGGGAACCGGTGGCCTGGTAAATGGGCACCGACACCGCGATCCCCTCCGGAATATTATGGATGGCGATGGCCACAACGATGGGGATGGCTACGCTCGGCTCCTGGAGTGCCGATACAAAGGTGGCCAGACCCTCGGGGAAATTGTGGATGGCGATGGCCAGCGCCGTAAAAACGCCCATGCGCATCAAACGCCCCGGCTGCGGAGCGTCCTTCGCTGTGTCCTCCATGAGCTTTACTTCGTGGGGATTCTCCGCAGAGGGGATCAGCTTGTCGATTACCGCGATCACCAGCATACCACCGAAAAACGCCGCAACTGTCGCCCAACTGCCGGGGCGGGTCCCCATTTCGGCGATCAACGCATCCTGTGCTTTGAAAAATATCTCGATCATGGAGACATAGATCATGACACCCGCGGAAAAGCCCAGGGAAACCGACAAAAATTTTCGGTTGGTGTGCCGACAGAGAAACGCGATGCAGCTGCCAATCCCGGTGCTGAGCCCAGCCAGCAGTGTCAGAAAAAAAGCAAGCAAAACAGTATAGTCCAAAGTAAACCTCCTTGTTTGTTTTCGGTTAGCTGTGGCTAACTACGCTGATTCTATCACTCTCCTCATGGTATGTCAACGGCAAGCTCTACGTTCCAATATAAGCTTGACATTTGTAAAAAGCAGGATATGATTAAGTGTATACTTAATCATATCCTGCTCGAGGTGAAGAAATGAAGTCTGTCACAGTATGGAAGGCATTGTCGGATGAAACCCGCAGAGCTATTTTGAAATTGCTGTTAAGCCGTAGTTATTGTGTCCGCGCATTGGCAAGACAGTTGGATCTTTCAGAAGCAGCCATTTCTCAACATTTGAAAATTTTACGGGATACAGAGCTGGTCATCGGAGAAAAAAACGGCTATTTCATGCACTACAGCGTCAATCGTCAGCTTCTGAAAGACACGGCAAAAGAACTGGAGAGCTGGGCAGCCATTCCATGTGATACCTGCTGCCCCGAACACGGTGCCTGTATGATAAAAGAGGCGGAGCACTGCCATCTTGCCGGCAGGACCAACACAGGCCGAACGGATACATGAAAGACATGAGGAGGCTGCTATGAAAGGACACCGTTATACCGATCTCTTTTTGACCTTTTGCAAAATCGGGCTTTTTACCTTTGGCGGAGGATATGCCATGATCTCCATGATGGAGCATTACTGTGTCGACCAAAAGAAGTGGATTTCCCAAGATGAAATGATGGATGTTACTGTGATCGCAGAATCTACGCCGGGGCCGATCGCCATCAACTGCGCGACCTTCGTGGGGTACCGGCAAGCTGGATTTCCCGGCGCAGTCGCCGCTACCTTTGCCATCGTTTTTCCTTCCTTTGTAATCCTCTATCTTCTCTCCCTTTTTCTGGATGGTTTTTTGATGTATCCTGTGGTAGCCAACGCATTTCGGGGCATAAAAATCGCCGTAGGACTACTGATATTGGAGGCAGCCATACGCATCATCCAAAAAATGCCTGCCAAAAGATTGCCCAAGGGCATCCTGATATGCTCCGCCCTGATGATGCTGTGCATCAGCTTTTTCTCCTTGAACATTTCCTCCATCACTTTGATGTTGGCAGCCGCAGCACTTAGTTTAACATTGTATTTTGTCCATAACACCATGAAAACAAAGAAGGAGAGCAGGTAATGATCTATTGGCAGCTTTTTATCGGCTTTTTGCAAGTAGGCTGTTTTGCCTTTGGAGGCGCCTATGGTGCGATCCCTTTGATCCGGGATGTGGTTCTGGCCAACGGTTGGTTGACAGAAGAAAAGCTGACCTATATGATCGCCGTCAGTGAAAGTACGCCCGGACCGATCATGGTCAATCTGGCTACCTATGTGGGCAGCAGTCAGGCCGGGCTACTTGGCGCCATGATCTCCACACTAGCGGTGGTGCTGCCCTCGTTCTTTGTGATCCTGCTGATCATGGTGCTGCTGAAAACCGTACTTCAGCAGCCTTGGATGCAGGCAGTCCTGCGCGGCGTAAAACCATGTATGGCCGGCATTATACTCGCTACCGGCATTTACATGGTATGTAACCATTGCGTATCCTTCGGCGAGCATCTGGAACTCGATATGCACTCTTTCCTAATCACGCTGCTCCTTGCCTTTGCTATGTTAGGGAGTGGTTTCCTGTTCCGGAAAAAGCTCTCCCCCATCGGGCTCATTGCCTTATCCGCCGGGCTTGGTATTATAGTCTATGGCATATGACCCTCCTACTCAAAGGTCACATCTTCCAACCTTAGAAAGATGATCCCATGTTCCTCCAGCGTGCGGTCCGCCTGAAGCGTTCCCACCACGGTTATCTCCGATTCCGGAGCTGGGTAATCCTGAGGATAAGAACGTTCTTCCGGCATGACAAGGTCAAATCCCTGGGCGCAGCAGGCGGTGGCGTCCTCTACAATCACACCGCAGTAGACCTGTTTCGTTTCAGGGTCCTGATATACCGTGAAAATTCCCGTCATGCGGATGGTTCTTCCGATATAGTCATCCGGCGACATCATCATGTTGAACACTTCTGCGTAGACCATGGTGCTGCTGAGGGTGGTTAAATCCACATCCACGGACACTGCGGGAGCTTCCTGAGAATCCGGCTGCAAATCCGCAGCCGGATTCTCCGTTTCTTCCAGCGCGGGACTGACAGCCGGGAATACCGGGCTGTCTCCCTGCCCATCACCGCCTTCTGCCGGCAGCGGTTCTTTCCCGGACACTTCGGATTCGGCGGATGGTACATGCTCCGGAGCTGCTTCCGCCTGTTGAGAAACAACGGGCGGTGCCAGGCTCTCAGCTTGCCAAGAGCCTTCTTTTTTTCCACATGCGGAGCAGGTCAGGAGCAACATCCCGGCCAGGAGCAAAATCGATTTTCGTTTCATCGGTCATCTCCTTCCTATCCATCCTACAAGGGAGCAAAGGGCAAACAGTGCAATTTGCACGGCAACAATGGTGGACCCCACCGGTGTGCCGGCCAGGATGGAGGTAAGGATCCCGGCAGCGGCACAGAATACGGAGAGGACAGCGGCGCAGAAAGTGACGGCCCGGAAGCTTTTGAACAATCTCATGGCGGACATGGCCGGGAAGATCACCAGGGCGGAGATCAGCAAAGATCCCACCAGATTCATGGCCATCACAATGACCACCGCCGTCACCACCGCCAGAATCAGATTGTACACTCTGGCCCTGGTTCCGGTGGCCGAGGCAAAGCTCTCATCAAAGGTGACCGCAAAGATCTTGTGGTAGAAAAAGAGGTATAGGAGCACCACTACCACCGATAGTGCGGCACACATCCAGACCTCGGTCTGGGTAAGAGTGAGAATGGAGGTGGAACCGAATAGGGTGGTGCAGACATCCCCCGTTAGATTGGTGGAGGTGGAAAATACATTCATCATCAAATAGCCTATGGCCAGCGCGCCCACCGAAAGCATCGCCATGGCGGCGTCGCCTTTGATTTTGGAATTCTGGCCCGCCCCCAGCAGAAGGATGGCACACAGCACCGTGATGCCCATAACCAGCGGCATGTCATTGATCAGGTTCAAAACAGAGGCCACCGACATGGCCCCGAAGGCCACATGGGACAACCCGTCCCCGATAAAGGAGAACCGTTTGAGCACCAGTGTGACCCCCAGCAGAGAAGCACACAGGGCCACCAGCACACCCACCACAAGCGCATAGCGGACGAAGGGATAGGCCCAGTATTGGACCAGCTTCTCAATCAGTAATTCCACGGTCGCCACCTCCTCTCTGCTCGAGAAATCCACGTCCGGGATTGGATCGGACAAAGGCATCCCGGGTTCCGAAAAACGCCTGCTCCCCCAGATAGAGGATGTGACTGGCATAGTGGAGGGCAGCCTCCACATCGTGGGAGATCATCAGGATGGTCATGCCATCCTTTTGATTCAGCTGGGCGATGACCTGATACAGCTCCCGGCTGGCCGCCGGATCCAGTCCGGCTACCGGCTCGTCCAGCAGCAGCATCTTCCGGGCCGCGCAAAGAGCCCGGGCCAGCAGCACCCGTTGCTGCTGGCCTCCCGACAGCTCCCGATAGCATCGCTTTGAGAATCGTTCCATATCCATGCGCCGGAGGGACTGCCGGGCCAGTTCCTTTTCCGCCTTGGTGTAAAAGGGACGCAGGCCGCACCGGCTTTGACAGCCGGACAGAGCCACCTCCCAGACAGTGGCGGGGAAATCCCGTTGGGCCTGGGTCTGCTGGGGCAGGTATCCGATCTCATTGGCACGCACTCCGCCGCTCAGAGTCACCGAGCCCTCCAGAGGCGTCAGCAATCCCAGGATGGTCTTCATCAGGGTAGATTTTCCGGCGCCATTCTCCCCCAGGATGCACAGGTAGTCCCCGGTGCCCACGGTAAAGCTCAGATCCCGCACCAGGGCAGAATCATAGCCCAGGGCCAGGCCCTGGCAGTTCATCTGGATCATGTGATGGCCCTCCTCTCAGCCCAGCGCGGTTTTCAGGGTCTCCAAGTTCTGCTCCATAATGCCCAGATAAGTGGCTCCCCTCTCCACATCCGCGGCCGTCACCGACTGCATGGAATCCAGCACCAGGATCGTCTGGTTTTTGGTGCTGGTATTGCCCACCACCGTCTGGGCGATCTGATGGGTGGCCCCCTCAATGGTCAGCACACAGGGCAAGGACAGCTCATCCACCTTACCGGCCAGGAAGGCCACCGTTTCAAAGCTGGCCTCCGTTTCCGCCGAGCAACCAGAAAAGGCGGCATAGTAGGTAAGTCCATAATCATCCGCCAGATACCGGAAGGGGAACCGGTCGGCAAAAAGTAGGGTATGGGTGGAAGCGGCGTCCACGGCAGCCTGATACTGACCATCCAGGTCAGTTAGTTTCCCGATGTAGGCGGCCGCATTTTCGGCATAGGCATCCTGATGCTCAGGGTCAATGGTACCCAGGGTGTCCGCAATGGCGCCGCAGAGCAGTACGGCATGCTTCAGAGACAGCCAGATATGTTCATCATCATGGCTGTGGGTGCATTCCGAGGGGTCGTCGCAATCTTCATGATCTTCATGGTCATGCTCATGATCGTGTTCTTCGTGGTGTTCATGGGTATCCTCGGGATTCTCTTCCTCCTCATGGTGGTGATGATGCTCGCTCTCCTGCATTCCCTCAACCACTTCCTCTGCTTTTACGCCGTCCCCCAGCACCTCCATCAGGTTCATGGCCACCAGATCGGGATTGGTGGCGTTGGCCAGGGCATCCTCTACCCAGGAGTCCGACTCTCCTCCTGTGTAGAGAAACAGGTCGCAGTTGGAGATGGTGACCATATCATCAGCAGTAGGCTGAAAGCTGTGAAGATCCACGCCATCGTCCAGGAGCATCGTCAGCTCCACATGGTCGGCTCGATCCCCCAAGATTTCCCGCACCCAGTCGTACTCCGGGAAAATAGTGGTGACGATCCGCAGCTTTTCGCTGCCGCTTTCTGAGGTGGATCCGGTGCTGCAGCCGGTCAGAATCCCGGCGGTCAGCGCTAGGGAAAGAAGGATGGAAATCGCTTTTCTCATGGGATAAAACCTCCGAATTCATACAGAAACTGAAAAATGGGCGCAAAAATACAAGGGGTTCCGGGCATGCGCCAGGAGAGCCTGCCTTAAATAGGCAGACCCGTCCCCTTGTCCTTTTTCATTCTGTTTAATTCAGTAGTTTTACCTTCCACAAAACCGGGGAAGATGCGACAAAGATGTTCTGCGTCCACAGGACGCAAAGCAGCATATAGACACCCAGCACCGCTGCTCCAACAGAAGCGGCGTGAACTACCGAGAGCTGCTCCAGAAGCTTTTGGACGCTTTGGATCTGATGGCAGATGGTACAGTGCTCGCCGCCACAATCGTGGTCAGCCTCAGCAGCGACAAAAAATACGGAGAAGAACAGGGCAAACACCAGCAGCGCTGCCCCGCAGGTGGCGGCAAAACGTGTTTTTTTCGCCATGTTCTTCTCCCCCCTTTGAAGTTTATGAGTACGACGTTATGTGCCGTGGCAGTTTTGACAAATGCCGTACAGGACTGTCTTGAGAATATCTAGGTCAAACCCGTCCAGCTCCGACATGGCACGGGTTAATTGCGCAGTATGCGCCGCATCCATGTGGAAAGTCTTTCCGCAGCGGGTGCAGGACAGGTGCAGATGGGAGTGGCAGTCTTCCGCACCCACATACTGGTAATAGGCCTCTCTGCTTCCCGGTTTTACCGATTTACGGATCAGCCCCTCCGCCTCCAGCTGAGACAGATTCCGGTAGACGGCACTGAGGCTGATCTGCTGGGCGCACAGTTCCTGAGCGATCTGCCGTACCGACAGCAGCTGATCCGGATGCTCATTGAGAAAGCTGATTAGATAATCCCGTTGACGGGTATCGTACTTCTTCATCCCCAGGCCTCCCAAAATTTGCGAATTATTTGCAAATTAAGATAGCATGATGCAGGTGGTATGTCAAGCCTATTCTTTAGACCCTATTGGAGAATATGTCACCGCCGATCCCCCATTAACGGATGGCCCTTCATACCATCCCTTTGCCCTCCCATCCTAACTGCCAGGAACGACAGAGGACTCATGTAAATTTCCTTTATGTATTACCTTGCAATTACCGTTATCCTGTAGTAATATACGGTTAGCTATATCTAACCAAGACGGAGCGTACATTCTATGGATAACAAACGATTCTGGGACCGATGTTCTAAATATTATCCCGCTTTTATTCGTCATTCAGAGAAGACATACCTGCAGATCCGCAAAACGATCCGTCCTTTCCTGAAGCGTGATATGGATGTTCTGGAACTTGCCTGCGGTACAGGACAGTTATCAGTGCCCTTATCACCGTATGTTCGCACTTGGGAAGCCACCGATTTCTCCCCTGAAATGGTGAAGCAGGCAAAAAAACAGCTTCATACATCGCGTCTGCATTTCTCGGTCCAGGATGCCACAAAACTGCCCTATGGACCCGAGAGCTTTGATGCGGTGGTAATTTCCAATGCGCTCCATATTATGCCGCAGCCGGAAAAGGCTCTGTCAGAAGCCTGGCGGGTATTAAAGCCAGGCGGGTTCCTTTTTACTCCCACATTTGTCTGGGGAAACGGCCGTTGGGCCAGATTTCGGCTCTGGGTCATGGGTTTGTCCGGCTTTCATGTCTATCACTCCTGGAACGCAGGGGAACTGATGGCATACTTATCTGAGCATGGATATACCATCGTGTGCCACCAGCTTTTTGGCAGCAAATTTACACCGCTCTGCTGCCTGATCGCCCAAAAACCCCCGCTGGACCGTTTGTAGTCCATCAGTCAGCCGCGAGAAATTTGGGAGTGATAGAGCTCACACCCCAGCTTCTCACAGAAGACATCCTGCAATTCTTTGCTGTTACTTAGGAATTGTGGACTATGCTTGGAGGCATCGATATGCAGTCTTTTTGCTATGGGTTGACCGCTTTTCTGTTTTGTGCGGCAATTATATTTGGGTGCCAGAAAATCAAAAACCTTGCGCGGCGAGCCGCTTGCCGAGAGGACCACAAGATTTGCGCCAGAAAAGAAAATGAAGGAGTGTGATTTATCATGCCGAAAAAAATCATATTATTCTTTCTCACCGCAGCCTTATTGTCTATCCTTGCCGGATGTGACGGCAACACAGCTTCCTTTGTGGACCAAAGCGGTGATACAGCCTTCGCTTTACAGGATGCTTTTGATACAAGCGTTAAGGCCGAGGCATACACAAACGAGCTCTTTACATCCATGCTTTCAGAAGAGGGTATTTCCCAATATGAGATCTTATTGACTACCGGCGGCTTTATTACCAGCGACCCTCTTGTTTATATTTCGGGTTATCAATATAGTTATGACGGCAAAAACGCGGTATACGGGTATAAATTACAATTAAATGACGATGGCTCAACATTCACTGTATTGGAAGAAGGAGTTGAAATAGGAGAATTTGTATGTCTCAACGAGAGTTCTTCTGCGGAAGGTTAGGTCATCTTCCTTTTTGTGTCGACAGGCCTTTTCTTGGGCTGCCCATAGTCAAGTTTTCATGTACTAAAAGGAGCAGATTATGAAAAAATACATTGGTCCCATCTGCTGGCTGGCCGCGGTCGTTATTTGGGTTACTATCTCATGGATCAATTATGCAGAAGGTAATATGGGGTTTGCAGTGGTACAGCTCCTTATTTCCGCGCTCTGCTTGATTCATGCAATCCGCACATTTTTGAAGAACAAAAAAGCATAATATTTTTTTCAGGATCTCGTCATTGTTATGGACTGCTCACCACGGATTGATGCTTTTCCTCTTGAGAAATTCATCCCAGGAAGCACTCATATTGTTTCACAAAAGTGAATTTTTGCTAACTATTGAGCAGAGCAGATCTTTTATAAAAATCATTCTTACAGAAACAGGTCAGATTTCCTCCACTTCATTCCTGAGATAACGTTGCTCTTTACTTCTCTCCCTGTTGGCCCTATACTTATTCTGTTGTATGTATTGATTGCAAAAGGAGGGTCTTACATGTTCAGGACTGTTGTTTCCGTCATCATTATGGTGGCAGCCAGCATTGGGGGTATGTTTTTCGGTGCGCTGTTTAACAACGCCATTGGCGGGATGATCCTGTTTGCACTAATTTCCGGCATCGCCTGTATCATCCATAGTTTGGACAACCGAAACACTTGATTTTTTATGCTGATGCAGTCACGCAAAGAGCGTGACTGCATTTTCTCTTTCTGCATTTTGCTTACTGAAATGCACCACTAATCGATGCGCCTACTACATTTCTCATACAAGAAAATGTGATTTCCCCTCTGGATTGCTGTGGCACGGAAGTTACATCATCCTTGCCTGAACAAATTATCTTGACAAATTCATCCCAGTCATTTATAATCACACCAGTCAGTTAGCAATAACTAACCAAGAGCGTGAAATTATTTTTTTATTCAGCAGTTAGCATTTGCTAACCACTGTACAGAACATACCACTTAGAACAATTATTCTCAGTCGAGAAATGGGGTGCTTCCATGTCAGAGGATTTATTGGTTCGCCATTGTTCTCCTACACTGGCAGGAATCAAAACAGGGAATCTGTTCTCATGCCCCTGTGCCTCCCGAACAGACCTGACTAAAGAATTGTCCCAATTGAATAAAAAGCTGGTTCCGAAAGGAATCCGAGTTTTGCCGCTCAGAGTCCGCAGAGGACGTGCCTTGATTTATGTTTATCGTCCCCATGCACTGGAGTGCGACTTGGCCGATCAACGTGCCAGAGTTCTTCTGCTGAAGTACGGATACACGCCGGAGAATCCGTACTGCTGCGTGGTTCATTTGATACGTCGCCTTTGCGCAGAAGAGGAATTTCCTCATGAGATCGGCCTATTTTTAAGCTATCCGCCGGAAGACGTGTTAGGTTTTATCCAAAATAGAGCCTGTAATCACAAGTGCGTCGGTTGCTGGAAAGTCTATGGAGACGAGACCGCAGCTAAACATAGATTTGAACAGTATGATGCGTGTAGCAAGATCTATTCCCTACATTGGCAACAAGGGAAATCCATCGAACGGCTCACTGTGGCTGGTTGATGTATTTACATTCAAAAAGGAAAGGTTGTTTTATTTTATGAGCAAGGTTGCAGTTGTCTATTGGAGCGGTACCGGCAATACCGAAGCCATGGCCATGGCCGTGGCAGAGGGAGCCAAAGAGAAGGGCGCCGAGGTCTCTGTTCTGCCCGCTTCTGAATTTTCGGCCGATCAGGTAAGCAGCTTTGATGCCATTGCGTTTGGCTGTCCCTCTATGGGCGCTGAGCAGCTGGAGGAAATGGAATTCGAGCCCATGTTTTCCGCCTGTGAAAACCGCCTGAGCGGAAAGAACATCGCTCTGTTCGGCTCCTACGGATGGGGTGATGGCGAGTGGATGCGCAGTTGGGAAGCCCGCTGCAATGATGACGGCGCTAATCTGGCCTGTGACAGCGTGATCTGCAATGAAACTCCGGATGACGATGGTCTGGCAGCATGCCGCAACCTGGGTGCCTCTCTGGCCTGAATTGATACCAGAAATAGTCACTAGATTATTGAATACTCAAGTTCCTTCTGTACACAACATATTACCAAAGAAAGCAAAATCACCTCCTCTTTCTCCCCTCAAAGTAACATGGCCGGCATGGTTTATTCCACGCCGGCCATGTTGCTTTATTAGGGCACGATAGTTTATCTGCATAATGAGTATTCCTGCTTACTCTACACTGTCACGCTGCCCCTTCACACTCTGCGCAACGCTCCACTCCAAGTGCTTTTTCACTGCCAAAAAGGACTCTTCGCTGATGACATGCTCAATTCTACACGCATCCTCTGTTGCCGTTTTCTCATCCACACCCAATCGCATCAACATTTCTGATAGGACGATATGACGAGTATACATAGTCTGTGCAATTTCCATTCCGCTTTCCGTTAATGTGATCGCTCCGTCTGCATCCACCAGAACATATCCGTTTTTCTTTAAAATAGACATAGCCCTGCTGACACTGGGCTTGGAATATCCTAAATGCTCTCCGACATCAATAGCCCGTACATAGCTTTTATTCTGAGAGAGAATGTAAATCGTTTCCAGATACATCTGGCCAGACTCATGGATTGACATGGCTACCTCCAGCAGTATTGTTTTTCTTATTATACCACAGAAAACCAGCAAGTTTCAATTTGATTATCTTTTTCCTGCGTTACACTGTTGCGTATAATTTCAAATTTGGTCTTGACAAAGGCGTATTGGTGATATATTATTTGCGATGCAGTGGTTAGGGTTGTCTAACCTTTTTTGATGGGTTCTGGTTGTTATACGCTAACCAAAGCTACCATTTTATTGACAGGTGAAGAATATGACTTTGAAAGAAGCCCTGGAAGGAACGGAGTACAAGATCCAGCGAATCGATACGGACGATGAAGAGTTGAATGCGTTTTTATTTTCGCTTGGATGTTACGAAGGAGAGCCGATCACGGTAGTCTCCCACTTAAAGGGCGGCTGTGTCGTTTCTATCAAAGACGGCCGCTATAACATTGACAATCAACTGGCGGAGGCAATTCTGATTTGAATTGCCTCTCCCCCCTGCTTCTAAAAATATGTGTGTCTACTGCACATATCGGTTAGCTATCAGCAACCGTCGTGTGTTGTAATAGAGAATAGCAAAAAGAGGAGGAACTACCCATGCGTATTGCCTTGACAGGCAACCCGAACTCCGGCAAGACCACCATGTACAACGCCCTTACCGGGCGGAACGAAAAGGTGGGCAACTGGGCCGGCGTGACGGTGGAGAAGAAGGAACACCCCATCAAGAAAGCCTATTACAGCGGGACCGAAGATCTGATCGCGGTGGATCTGCCCGGTGCCTACTCCATGTCCCCTTTTACCTCGGAGGAGAGCATCACCAGTTCCTATGTTCGCAATGAGCACCCGGATGCCATTATCAACATCGTGGATGCCACCAATCTCAGCCGCAGTCTGTTTTTCACCACCCAGCTGCTGGAGCTGGGCATCCCTGTGGTGGTCGCTCTGAACAAGAGCGATATCAACGCGAAAAAGCAGACCACCATTGACACTGCTGCTCTCTCTGCTAAGCTGGGCTGTCCCGTGCTGGAGACCGTATCTACAGCCGCTGAGGGACTGAAAGCAGTGGTAGAGGCTGCGGCAGCTCTCAACGGCAAAGGCCAGAAGGCTCCATATCATCAGGGCAATATCGACCTGACCGATAAAAAGGTCGTGGAAGAAGCAGACCGCAAGCGTTTCACCTTTGTCAACCAGTTGGTCTCGCAAGTGGAAAAGCGGAAGGTACTTACCCGCGAAAAGGGAACTGGGGACGCTATTGACGCTGTCCTCACCAATAAATTTGCCGGTATTCCCATCTTTGCCGTGGTCATGTTACTGGTGTTCCAGATCTCCCAGGTCTGGGTGGGGCCCCTGATCGCAGACACCCTGGTGGCCTGGATCGAGACCTTCCAGGGCTTTGTGGCGGACAGCCTGGCCGATGCCAACCCGCTGCTGACCGCTCTGCTGGCCGACGGTATCATCGGCGGCGTGGGCGCCGTTGTCGGCTTCCTGCCTCTGGTGATGATCATGTACTTCCTGATTGCCCTGCTGGAGGACTGCGGCTACATGTCCCGTGTTTCCGTGGTGCTGGATCCCATCTTCAAAAAAGTGGGCCTCTCCGGCAAGTCCGTGATTCCCTTTGTCATCGGTACGGGCTGCGCTATCCCCGGCGTCATGGCTAGCCGCACCATCCGCAATGAGCGTGAGCGCCGAGCCACCGCTATGCTGACCCCCTTCATGCCTTGCGGCGCCAAGATCCCTGTCATCGCCCTCTTTGCCGGTGCTTTCTTTGATGATGCAGGCTGGGTGAGCTTCACCATGTACTTTACCGGTATCGTCCTGATTTTCCTGGGTGCTCTGCTGGTCAACAAGATTGCTGGTTACAAGAACCGCAAGTCCTTCTTCATCATTGAGCTGCCCGAGTACAAGATCCCCTCTTTGCTCTTTGCCCTGAAGGCCATGTGTGCCCGGGGCTGGGCCTACATCGTAAAGGCTGCCACCATCATTCTGCTGTGCAACACTGCCGTGCAGATCATGCAGACCTTCAACTGGAGCTTCCAGGTGGCTGAAACCGCCGACAGCTCCATCCTGGCTTCCATTGCCGGCCCCTTCGCCTACCTGCTGGTGCCCATCGTGGGCGTCCTCAGCTGGCAGCTGGCCGCCGCTGCTGTCACCGGCTTCATCGCCAAGGAAAATGTGGTTGGCACCCTGGCCGTGTGCTTCGTGGGTCTGGAGAACTTCATCGACACCGACGAGCTGGCCATGCTTGAGGGCTCTGGTGCCGAGGTTGCCGGTATCATTGCCATCACAAAGGTTGCCGCTCTGGCCTACCTCATGTTCAACCTCTACACGCCTCCCTGCTTTGCCGCTATCGGCGCCATGAACTCTGAGATGAAGAGCGCTAAGTGGCTGTGGGCCGGTATTGGTCTCCAGCTGGGAACCGGCTACACCGTGGGCTTCCTGGTCTATCAGATCGGCACTCTGGTCACCACCGGCGCGGTGGGCGCTGGCTTCCTCCCCGGCCTGATTGCAGTGGTTGCCTTTGCTGCGGTCCTGGTCTACCTGTGCATGAAAACAGAAAAGGACCTGAAGCGTGAGTATGCGCTGAGTGGGGCGAAATCCTGATGATCGACTACATTGTGATCGCAATCCTTGTGGTTATTGTTGCCGCCGCTGCGTTCTATGTTTATAAAGCGAAAAAAAGCGGAAAAAAGTGTATCGGTTGTCCTGACGGCTGCTCCTGCAGTTCGAAACATGACGATACACATTGCAGCTGCGGAAACCATCATCATAAATAGCACATGAGCAAAGGATTGCGGCTTTTCCAGCGGAAGGGCCGCAATCCTTTTTTGGTATCGTCTTGTTCACTAAAAGCTTTCCGCTGTCTGCAAGAATACGTCAACTCGAGCTGAAAAGAATGCAGTGTTCATAGCTGTAACACCAGTCTCCCGAAACGCAGACCAAAAGGATGGTAATCGTCCATGACATTAAAACGAACAACGGAAGATTACGTAAAAACAGTCTTCATTTTATCCCGAAAAGGAGATGTGCGTTGCCATCAACTGGCTACATGTCTATCCGTTTCCCGCCCCACCGTTTCTGTTACCGTCAAAGCGCTCTGTGAAGCTGGCCTTCTCTATATGGATGACAAAAGAGCGCTTCATTTGACTGACAAAGGGCTTGAGCTTGCTCAAATAGTGGAGGAACGGCATCAGGTCTTGTGCGACCTCTTGGTAGGGCTTGGTGTAGATGCCGATATTGCCTCCAATGACGCATGCAGGATGGAACACGCGATCAGTGATGAAAGCTTCCGCGCCCTGAAATCGCTGACTCAATGAGTCATGCACTCTTTTTCATCATAGAATCTGGTCAAACGAGTTGTGTTAGATCCGAGGAATACCGGATACGATCGATCTTATTTTTGACTGCAGGCCTTCTCTCTGAAAATAGGTGTTGGATATGTTGATCGAGTATTTGCAAACCAAATATCCGGAATATGTGCAATGGCTCCATGATATCCCTGGTGCGCATGTTTGCCAATTCACATTGTCAGGATCGACGCCGGAAGACCTTTCCATGCTTCCGGCACACCCCCCCGGCCAGATATACGAAATCTTTTTTTGCTTGGGCGGGCAGGTCGTTGCCAAGCGACCAAACGAAAAATCTCATACAATCGAAAAATATGATGTACTTGTCCTTTCCAGTGTTTGCGCGCCCGATTCAGTAAAAATCAGCGGGAACCTGCAAGGAATTCTTATTACGATCGAACCAAACCTATCCCATGACGGACTTTTTTCCGTCTTCACCTCTTTGGGACTCCCTATAGACCTGTGTCAACTTACCTCCAAATTAGCCGTACACTATGGCTACACCACGCTTTGCAATCGTTGCTGGGGCCAGGCCATATTTGATTTTTTGACGCATCTACCGAAAGAGGCATGCGGAAGATATTGCCTCTTGAAAGCTATGGAACTGCTCTATATCCTCACGGTAAAAGACCATAGTTCCGCATACTCAACAGCAAACCAAGTGCCTAAAAATCTTTTGGATGCACGGGCATATATGGAGTCGCATTTGTCCGAGAAAATTACAATCGCAGATTTGAGCCGGCTTCTTGCCGTCTCACCCACCTACCTAAAAGCAGAGTTCCGACGTATATATGGAACGTCTATTCACGGCTATCTCACGGATCTGCGTATGCGCAGGGCCGCTGAATTGATTCATTGCACAGATCTGCCGATCTATCAGATCGCTCAGCAAGTAGGCTATGCAGGAATGAACCAGTTCAGCTCTGTCTTCAAGCGCTATTATGGAGTAACACCAGGGCAGTTCAAAAAAATGTCGAAAGCCGGGATGCATTGTCTTTTTCAGTGATGACAAAGTGAATTTAGTTGGCTATAATGATTGGACGCTCAACGCTATCCTGAGATATAAGGGGTGATTGCGATGAAACAGCATCGTTTTTGGGCCTGGGGCGCGGTAATCTGCATGATCATGGTCATGGTTACCGGCTACAAACGAAAATAACAGAAAGGAAGTATCAGAATGAGTGTCTATACGAAATTGGCCTGCTTTGTGGGCGGCACACTGTTTGGATCTTTCGGAATCAAGCTGCTGTCCAGCAAGGACGCTAAGAATGCATATGTCCATGCGACTGCTGCTGGTCTGCGTATGAAGGATTCCGTCATGGGAACCGTCGCTACTGTGCAGGAGAATGCCGCCGACATTCTCGCTTCTGCCAAGGACCTGAATGAGGCGCGGGCTGCCAAAGAGGCAGAGGATGCCGCTGCTGCCAATCTGGACAGCGTGGAAGCCTGATGACAGCAGAGGGAGCCGCCCGTGCGGCTCCCTCTTTTCGTGAAGGAGGAACCTATGAACGCAACCATATTGCATGAAAGCCGGGGACGTATTCGAATCAGGCTGAAGCAGGATCGCATGACGCTGGAGCAAGCCGACCGGCTGGAGCTCTGGCTGCAGAATAAAGCCTGGGCTCGCCGTGTTACGGTCCACGAGCGGACATGCTGCATCATTTTACAGTACGAAGGAGACCGGCAGGCCGTTCTGGACGATGTCCGCTGTTTTTCCTGGGAGAAAGCAGAACAGCAAATCTCTCTGCCCGCCCACAGCACCCGGGCGCTTAACCGAGAATTTGAGGAGAAGTTGGTCAGCAAGGTCATGATGAAGGCGGCCTGCACACTGTTTCTGCCCTCCCCGCTTCGCATTGCCCGGATCGTGTGGCATATGATCCCCTTTGTGCGCCGCGGTCTGCATTGCCTACTGCGCCGCCGCATCAAGGTGGAGCTGCTGGATGCCCTGTCCATTTCCATCTCCGCCTGCCGTGGGGATTTCGGAACTGCGGGTGCGGTCATGTTCCTTTTGGAACTTGGAGAGCTTCTTGAGGAGTGGACTCGGAAAAAGTCTGTGGAAGACTTGGCCCGGTGCATGTCGCTGAATGTGGATCGAGTCTGGCTCCGGACCTCCGAGGGTGAGGTACTGATTCCTATTTCCCAGGTTCAGCCTGGGGATGCAGTAGTCGTGCGGGCCGGCGGAATCGTCCCTGTGGACGGAGTGGTACTGGAGGGCGAGATCACCGTTAACCAGGCATCCTTGACTGGTGAATCCATCCCCGTGCCCAAACGTCCCGGCGGAGCGGTCTATGCCGGAACTGTGGTAGAGGAAGGCGAATGTGTGCTGGAGGTCAAGAAAGCCTCCGGACAGAGCCGATACGACCAGATCGTCCACATGATTGAGCAATCGGAACAGATGAAGTCTGCCGCTGAGAGCAAGGCTGCCCATCTGGCCGACAAGCTCGTTCCCTATACCTTTGCAGGAAGCCTACTGAGCTTCGTCCTCACCCGCAACGTGGCCAGAGCGCTTTCCGTGCTGATGGTAGATTTCTCCTGCGCCCTGAAGCTGGCCATGCCACTGGCAGTGCTCTCGGCTATGCGGGAGGCTGGAGACGCACATATCACCGTCAAGGGCGGTAAATTCCTGGAGGCAGTGGCCGCAGCCGATACCATCGTTTTTGACAAGACCGGCACCCTGACCCATGCCTGCCCCAAGGTGGCAAAGATCATCCCCTTCGGCGGCAGAGACGAACGGGAGATGCTGCGGGTGGCTGCCTGTCTGGAGGAGCATTTTCCCCACTCCATGGCTAACGCTGTGGTCGAGGAGGCCAGGCAGCAGGGACTGACCCATGATGAGTTCCACTCCAAGGTCGAGTATCTGGTGGCCCACGGCATTGCCAGTACCGTCAACGGGGAGCGGGTGCTCATCGGCAGCGCCCACTTTGTATTTGAGGATGAGCACTGCCAGATTCCGGAAGGTGATCAAGAATGCTTTGACATGCTCCCGCCGGAGTATTCCCACCTGTATCTGGCAGTAGGTGGACAGCTGGCGGCTGTGATCTGTATTTCCGACCCGCTTCGGGAGGAAGCAAAAGATGTGCTCGCCACACTCCGCGCTCTGGGAATTTCCAACACAGTCATGCTCACCGGAGACAGTCACCGTACCGCTGCAGCCATTGCCGCCCAGGTTGGGGTGGACGATTTCCGTTCGGAGGTGCTCCCGGTAGACAAGGCAGACTATGTGGCCCAGCTTCGCCGGGATGGGCATATCGTTCTGATGGTGGGCGACGGCATCAACGACTCGCCGGCCTTGTCTGAGGCAGATGCCGGCATTGCTATCAGCGATGGCGCCGCCATCGCCCGGGAGATTGCGGACATCACCATCGCTGCCGATAGCCTTTGGGAGCTGGTGGAACTGCGCCGGATTGCTATGGCGCTCATGGCCCGCATCCATTCCAACTACCGCTTTGTTATCGGCTTTAACGGCGCTCTGATCGCCCTCGGCATGGCCGGGATCATTCCTCCCGCCACCTCCGCCACGCTGCACAATCTTTCCACTTTGGGGGTCAGTTTGAGAAGTATGAGTCCACTTCCCCATCAGAAAGAGAGGAAACAGGTTCTATAAAACTACTTGGATCATACTTGGAAATCAGGACAATCCTTTGGAACCTGTAAATGCTATAAAAACAGAACTACCTCAGCCGTGCTCTGCGGCTGAGGTAGTTCTGTTTTTTCTTCTAAACTTGTAACTTGTTATCAGCCTTCCAATCGGTTGCTTTGGAAAGTTTTTGGCAGTATAGTCCATAAAATTCATCGTGTGTCAAGGATGCAAGCCACTCAGTGGAAGGACAGCAGGCGCTGGGACTCTCCTGCTGACTTTTTCCCTGGGCGTGCTCGGGATAAACGATCAGATCTCCGTTGACAGCATAAAAGGAGCAAAGCTCCTGACACAAAATCTCTTTCACCATTCGGCAGGCAATCGACTGGGGAACAGAAGTGCGGGCACAGAAGTAGGACGGGATCAGAACCGGACCTTCCTGGGGAATCTGAAGGAAGGTCTCCTGTCCGTCTGCCCGCAGGGCATACAGAGAGGGCACAAGGGCAGTGGACGCCTGCCCCTGACGCACGGCCTGAAAGGCGCCAATGGGCATATCGGTCACCAGACTGCGCTCCAGCAACGCTTCTGCTGCCTGATGCCCCCATCGTTCCCAAACCGCTTTCACCACCGTCTTGACCGCCGAGTTGTTGATGCCGCCAAATGCTAGACCGTTCCAGTCAGCCAGGGCAGTATGGCCACAGACCTCCGGTTCCCTGGTATAGTAGACCAGAGGAATGGACAGGAACGGCAGCAGAAACGGCCCTCGCTCCACAGCATCCAGCATAGGACCGGAACACAGGGACATCCAGCTTCGCACCGGATAGAGATCATCTTTCAGTTTGCAGAAAATGTCTGGATCTTCGAATACCTCCAGATCGGCAGAAACGATGAGGTCGGGAAGAACGGCATCCGGCCGGGCCAGATATTCAGACATGTGCTCCGGATATCCCAAGCCGAAATAGCGCACTTCCAATTGGATCCCATCGGAGAGCAGTTTCTGCGCCAGCCCATCCAGGAACGCCTTCTCCTGTCGGTGAAGTACGCAGATGTGATTCCAGTAGAGCAAAATATGTGTCATGCCAGGAGTTCTCCCTTCCGTAACAACGTCTGATAGCGACGCTGGGTTTGGTATTCGGCTTCTAATTGCTGATAGAGGGCCGCTTCAGCCGGAGAACGTCCCACCACCGCGGTAATTGCGCCGCCGCCAAGTACGATCCGCCGCTCCGACATCAACGCTGTATGGGGGTCATGGGTGACCACCAGAACCAGCTTGTCCTGACGGCGAAGCAAATGCAGCGCCCGCTGCTTGTCGATCCCGGCGTTTTCAATCTCGTCAATCAGTACGATGGGGCTGTCACAAACGAGGGCGATATCCCCGATCATCAGGGCCCGTGACTGCCCGCCGCTGAGCTGGTTGAGGCTTTGACCCAATGTTACGGGTTCCGGCGTGATCTCGTTCACCAATTTCAGAATTTCTTCCGGGGTGATCTCCCGGCTGCGGCAGCGGGCGTGCAGGCGTAAAAAGTCTTCCACCGTGGTGTCCAGAACAAAGCGCATGTTCTGTCCAAGATGGGCTACCAGCTGACCCGACATCCTCTGCCGATGACAGCGGGATACGGGCGCTCCATCCAGCAAAATGGTGCGTCCGGTAACCGAGTCTCCCTGGGCCAGCTGCTCCACATCTTTGATCAGCCGGGACTTCCCTGACCCAGTGTTCCCCACAATGGTGTACAGCTGACCACGTTTGAGATGAATGGGCAAAAAGGATTCCACCCTTCCGCCCTTGTCATGCCCCGGCAAAATGGTCAGGCACTCCATACCGGCGCCTCCTTTCCAAAGTCAATCTTACCCACAACGCCCTGCTGGAACGCTCCGCCTACCCGGCGTTCTCCCACACAATAGGAGCATACCCCGCTTGGCATGGTATGCCGAAGCACATCCTCCCCGGAGCCGCAGTTGTCGGGCTGCTCCAGCAGCCACTGTGCCAGGCGGTCGATGCCATATCCGGCTAAACCATCTACCGGGAACAACGCTGCCTTTGGGTTTAGTTCCCCAATTTGCCAGGAAATGATCTCCAGCTCAGCCTGGGAAACCATATCAGTTTTGGTCAGCACCACAAAGTCCGCCTGCGTGAGCATGGGGCCAAGCTGTCCCGGCGCCTTGCAGCTGGCAGTACAGTCCAGGACGCATCCCGCCACCATGTGGATGGTGGCAGGGGAACAGCGATGACACAGGCCCGCTGTCTCAATCACTAATGTATCGCAGCGCTGTCCGTCCGCCCAATTCCACAGCTCAGGCAAATTGGACACAAGGAAGTGATCCGGGCAAATATCCCCGCTCAGGCCAGTGACACAGGGTAAACCCAGTTCCTCAAAGACTGCGGCATCTCCGCTTTGCAGGCAGTCGATCTTGCAAACGCAGGGGGTTGCCCCGCTCTGCTTGAGCAGCGGAAGAAGAGATCGCAAAACAGAGGTCTTCCCTACTGCAGAAGCTCCAGAGAATAAGAAAATGTGATTTGGCATGCGTGTGCTCCTCTCCAGTCATGCAGTTAGCATCAGCTTACCACCTGACTGTGCCACTTGTCAGTATCAAGTGAGACTGAGAACGCAGCTTTTTTTCTTGACGAAAGCGATATTCGGCATGTACAATATTATACGGTTAGCGAAAGCTAACCCATTGAAATGAGGTGAGGTGTTGGAACAAACTGAGCTATCTCACAAGCTGGCACTTTCTGCTTTTTTGGCAGATGTTACACTGCCTGGGACAAAGGTGTCCACTCAGATTTTCCGGAGCGGACAGATTGTCAGCGACATTCCCCGGGGAATCCCATCCATCGGTCTGATCACAAGAGGCAGGATCGAGGTCTATTCCGTAGCATTGGACGGAAAGGATATCCTGCTCAACGAGCTGTCGGCTGGAGAATGCTTTGGTATCTGCAATCTCCTGACCCAGTGCGAACTGGAGACTGTGCTCAGATGCAGCGTGGAAACGGAAATCCTCTATATTCCCAAAGCCGTACTGCAGGAAGCCATGGCTGCAAATGGCACACTTGCCCTTCGCTTTGCTGCGGTTTGCAGTGAGAAAATCCAATTTCTCTTGAAGCGGATCGAGCTACTCACCATGCAGTCCTGCCGGGGGCGTGTCATCGCCTTTCTCCTTGCCCATAGCAAGGAAGGCGGCGAGGTAATTTTTCGTGGCTCACGGGAGGATCTTGCCCGCCATTTGGGCGTCAGTCGTGCCGCCCTGTTCCGGGAGCTGGCAGTGCTGCAGACCATGGGAGCTATCGAGTCCCACGGGAATCTGTTCCATGTAATTGATCCGGGCCAGCTGGAAGATCTGCTCTATCATCCATCCAACACCAAATAGACCACCCAGAAAGGAATACGATCATGAAAAAGTTCTTGTCTCTCATTTGTTCTCTGTCTCTGTCTGCGGCGCTTCTTGCTGGCTGCTCCTCCACATCCCAGGAACCCACCGCCTCTCAGACACCCTCTGATTCAGAAACTCCCACCAGCAGTCAATCGGTCACGACGGAAGCCGTGGATGTGAAGGTGATGGCCCTCAAGGGTCCTACCGCCATGGGAATGGTGCAGTTCATGAGTGAGACGGATAACGGCTCCATAACCGACAACAACTACGACTTTACCATCACAGCCATGACAGATGAGGTCTCTGCGGCCCTTTCCCAGGGTACCACAGACATTGCCGCAGTTCCGGCCAATCTGGCTTCCGTCCTCTATAACAACACAGAGGGCGGCGTACAGGTTCTGGCGATCAATACGCTGGGTGTGCTGTACATTGTGGAGAGTGGGGATACCGTTCAGTCCATGGAGGATCTGCGTGGCAAAACCATCTATGCCAGCGGGAAAGGCGGCACGCCTGAATATGCTCTGAACTATGTGCTGGCCCAGAACGGCATCGATCCCACCAGTGATGTGACCATCGAGTGGAAAAGCGAACAGGCAGAATGCCTGGCTGCGCTGACCGCTCAGGAGAATGCCATCGCCATGCTGCCCCAGCCCTTTGTTACCACCGCCCAGAGCAAAAGCGACAGCATCCGGGTGGCCCTGGATCTGACGGAGGAATGGGACAAGCTGCAGGCGGACAGCGAAACACCCTCTACTCTGGTCACCGGAGTGGTAGTGGCCCGGACAGAGTTTGTCCAGGAGCATCCCGAGGCTGTCTCCTCCTTCCTGGGTCACTATGCCTCTTCCGTGGAGTTTGTCAACTCCAATGTCGCGGATGCCGCACAGCTGGTCGGTTCCTATGACATCGTCACCGCGGAGGTTGCCCAGAAAGCCATTCCCGCCTGCAATATCGTCTTTGTAGAGGGTGCCGAGATGAAGGACAAGCTGTCCGGCTATCTGACCGTTCTCTTCGACCAGAACGCCAAATCTGTGGGCGGCGCTCTGCCCGCTGACGACTTCTACTACAGCCGCTGAGGAAGATGAGACGCGCCGGAATACTACGGCCCTGGGCGGTGTTTGTATGGCTTCTGGTCTGGCAGATAGGGGCCATGGCGCTGGATCAGCAAATCTTACTGGTCTCGCCCATACAGGTTCTGGCCCGGTTGGGGGAGCTGGCCCTTCAGGCGGAGTTCTGGAAGGCCGTGGGATTTTCCATGCTGCGGATTACCGGTGGCTTTCTCTTAGGGGCCGCAGTGGGTACCGTTCTTGCAGCGCTCTCTGCCAGGCTGCGCCTGGTGGAGGAGCTGCTGGCCCCCCTTCTGCTGGCCATCAAGTCCATCCCTGTGGCCTCGTTTATCATTCTGTCCCTGATTCTGTTTTCTTCCCGCAATCTGTCCATCCTGATCTCGTTTCTGATGGTTCTGCCGGTGCTGTATTCCGGGGTTCTGGGCGGGATCCGTGCCATGGACAGTCAGATGCTGGAGATGGCACAGTTGTTCCGGATTCCCACGCTCCGGCGGATCCGTTATGTGTATCTGCCCCAGGTGCTGCCCTATTTTCAGGCGGCCTGCGCCTCCGCTTTGGGCCTATGCTGGAAGTCGGGAATCGCTGCCGAGGTCATCGGTATGCCCACAGGCTCCATCGGTGAGCGGCTCCAGCAGGCCAAGGTCTATCTGGATACGCCGGACCTGTTTGCCTGGACACTGGTCATCGTACTGGTAAGCCTGTTATTTGAGCGGTTCTTTTTGGTAGTGCTGAGACAGGCTGCGCACCACTTGGAGAGGATGTGAGCCATGCAGGATATTGTGATGCATGCGTTATGCAAGTCTTTTGGGGAAAAATCGGTGCTGCGGGATGTCTCCGGCACATTGGCAGCCGGCCGCATCACCGGGCTGATGGCCCCTTCCGGAGCAGGAAAAACCACCCTGCTGCGCATCCTCATGGGACTGGAGCAGGCGGACAGTGGCCGGATCGACGGTCTGGATGGTCTCCGCCTCAGCGCAGTATTCCAGGAAGATCGTCTGTGTGACCAACTGGACGGCGTTTCCAACCTCCGCTTGGTAACACCGTCCCTGAGCCGCGCAGAAGCCAGAAATGCTTTGGAGGCGGTGGGACTTGCCGACTGCATCGGTCAGCCCACCCGGGAGCTTTCCGGAGGACAGCGGCGCAGAGTGGCGATTCTCCGTGGTCTGCTGGCTGACTATGACCTTCTGATCCTGGATGAGCCTTTCAAGGGTTTGGACCGGGAGACCAAACAGCTGGTGATAGAGGATACTCAACGCCGATGCATGGGAAAAACCGTGCTCCTTGTCACCCATGATCCCACAGAGCTGGATGCGCTGGGTGTGACCGAATTGCTGACTGGATTGGAATAAAAAACGGGCTCCATAGAAGCGTTTTGACTTCTATGGAGCCCGTTCTTTTTCTGTCAGCAGGACGGGGTCTTCACGACCACCAGGTACATCTTGAACGCTGTCACCGCCTGTACCGCGTGAGGGATGCCGGCGGGCATGATAATGGCTTCTCCTGCGTTCAGGGTGTGGGGAACACCGTCAATGGTAATCTGTGCCGTCCCTTCCAAAATGGTCGCCATAGCGTCTCCGGGAGCAGCGTGGGTGCTGATGGCCTCACCCGCATCAAAGGCAAACAGGGTGATCCCCGCACCGGGCTGTTGGGCCAGGGTCAGGCTGACAACCTTACCCGCTTCATATTCCACTTGCCCCTTCAAGGCAAAGGGCTGCGCATGAGGGACATTCTTAATCAGGGTTTCCATGAGTTATTCCTCCTAAATCATTATGAAAGCGTGATCTGCAGCAGCTTGCAGCCATCCGGAGCAACTACTGCGTGGGGCGTATGGGCGGGAACAGCCAGGCAATCGCCCGTTTGAAGACAGTAGCTGTCCTCCCCCGCAGAGACATCAAGCGCCCCCTCCAGAATGTAGTAGAGGGTATCGCCAAAATAGCATTCCTCACTGATACTCTCCCCGTCGCCAAAGGCCAAAAGAGTCATTTGGCAGTGTTCCTGCCGGCTCATGGCCATACTGACCACGCGGCCAGGTTGAATCTGAATCAGCTGGGTGAGCTGCTGGGGCTGCTGTGTGGGCAGGTTGCGTAAAAAGTCCATTGCTCATACCTCCATGGGTCGTTTATCCATATGATACCCCAGGAAACGGAATCATTCCATTGCCACAGCAACAACGATCAGGCTGTGATGCGACCAATAATTTCCCGCCGGATCTCCGTCAGTTCCGGCGCCGAGGCATCCCGGCCTTCCTGGCCAGGCAGGGTGATCCATGTTTGAATGGTGGTTGGCCTGGGTGTCAGGACAGCAATCCGGGTGGCCACGGTCAATGCCTCATCAATTTCGTGGGTGACAAACAGAACGCCCGGCTTTTTGATCTTCCAGATCTCCAGAAGCATATTCACCATCTCCATGCGAATGCCGTAGTCCAGCCCCTGAAAGGGCTCATCCATCAGGAAGAACTCTCCGCCGAAATGGAAGGCCCGTGCCAGCGCACATCGACGGGCCATGCCCCCGGAGAGCTGCGTAGGATAGTACCCCTCAAAGTCTTTCAGCCCCACATCCGAAATGAGGGTACGCACAGCCTCCGGCTCGGCATCCTCACGAACCAGACGGATGTTTTCTTCCACTGTTCGCCACGGCAGAAGGCGGGGACTTTGAAACATATAGCTCAGCCGAGTATCGGTTCCCTCGATGGTACCCGTGTCAGGTGTTGCCAGGCCTGAAATCAGGTTAAGAAGCGTGGTCTTTCCGCAGCCGGAGGGACCGATCAGGGCCACGATCTCCCCCGGAGAAAGGGTCAAAGACAAGTCAGACAGGACAGGTAATCCGTCATAGGACTTGGTGATCCCGCTCAGTTTCAGCATATCACACCTTCTTTCCCACAAAAAGCCATCCTCAGCAATCTTTGTGTGAGATAGCATCCCAATACCAGCAGCAGCGACCAGGCAATGATGGCATCGGGCTCGATGTTGAGCCGGGCCGTGGTGATGGCTCCTCCGATTCCGCTGTTTGTAGTAAGAACCTCTCCCATAACTGCCAGCTTCCATCCGCCTCCGATCACGATTTCCAGCGCTGAGCGGAAATAGGGGCGGATAGAAGGAAGGGTTACATGGCGCAGCATCTTCCAGCGGGAAAATCGGTAAAGGCGCGCCATCTCCAACAGCTGTGGATCTACGCTGCGGACGCCGTGACTGAGGTTGATCACCACAGTTGGAACTGTGGCTGTTGCCACAATGAAGACGCAAGGCTTTCCGTTAAATCCGAACCACACCAGTGCCAGAACCACCCAGCATACGGGCGGAATGGCCTGGAGCACATGGATCAGTGGGGTTCCCACATCCTCTATCTTGGGACACAGGCCAAACAACAGCCCCAGAACAGCGCCAACGCCCACACCGATGGCCAGCCCGGCAATCAGCCTCAGGATCGTTGTTCCTATGGTGGCTCCGAAATCCGACTGCGTCATCAGCCGAACCAATGTAGAAAGGACCTGGGCAATGGGGGGCACCACCAGCGGCGGAAAAAAGAGAGATGCCAGCTGCCAGGCTCCCAGCAGCAGGCACACTCCCAAGGCACGGCGGAACCACAGTCCCGCCTTACCCCGCATAGAACAGCCCCTCATCGGGCAGCTTTCCACCGATCATAGAGGGCTCAAAGTTGTAAAGAAGGTTATAAAAGGTATCCAGCTCCTCTTTGGCGTCCTGGGCACTCTTAAAAGTCAAGCCCATATTGGGAATCGCTGCCTCCACAATTGCGGCTTTCATGCCCAGATACTCCTCAGCCAGCGCAGCAGCCTCAGCCGGGTGATCCAACACCCACTGCACGCTCTCCTCATAGGCGGCCTGGAACTGGGCGGCCAGCTCAGGGTTCTCGTCCAGGAATGTCTGCGTGGTGCCGAAGCCCGCGTTGGGGATCATGGTATCGGTGCCGGTGGATCGCTGCCACTCGGTTTCAAAGCTGAGTGCCCGGCGCACATTCTCATTCTGTACCATGGCGGAAGTAACCTGGGGCTCGATCAAAGTGGCGTATTCCGCCTCCCCAGAGGCCAAAAGGGCGGCTACCTCTGCGGTACTGGCGTAGACCACCTGGACATTTTCACCCACCGTCAAGCCGGCCTCACTCATAAAATACTGGGTGAGCGCATCCGGAGGAGAGGACTGAAGCGGGATATATACCGTCTTACCCTCCAAATCGCTCCAGGTCGTGAAATTCGGATCGGTGGTCATGAAGTATGTAACGCCCCAGGTGTTTACATTCATCAGACGTACATCCAGGCCCTTACTGCCGGGTATCCACTGATGACGAGGAGCAGCTCACCAGCTATGAGGCCCAGCAGAACTACTACACCGACAAGATCATGACCAACCGGGAGTGGACCATGGCCGGGATCTTCGCAGATGAGGGCATCACAGGCACATCGGCTCGGAAGCGGCCCGAATTCCTGAAGATGATCCGGCTGTGCAAGCAGAAGAAGATCGACATCGTCCTGACCAAATCCATCTCCCGCTTCGCCAGAAATACGGTGGACTGCCTGAATTACATCCGGGCCCTGCGGGAATTGGGCATTGCGGTCATCTTCGAAAAGGAGAACATCAACACGCTGGAAGCCGACAGCGAGATCCTCATCACCATGCTTGGAGCCTTCGCTCAGGCAGAAAGCGAGAGCATCAGCGCCAATGTCCGCTGGGGCAAGCGGCAGGCCATGCGCGAGGGAAAGACAATCATACAGTACCACAGCCTATTCCTCCAATCCCAGCACAAATGAGCTTCTAAGCATCACCTACCGGCTCTGGAAGCTCACCGGCGATCCGGCCGGCGGTTTCACCTACGCCGAAAGGGTGATAGATGCGTCGTCCGGCGAGCAGGTGACCTATGTCTCTACCGATGGCCAGGACCCCCCGCCGGGGGTGGAGGAAGCCTATGCCCCGGTGCAGGAGGCCCTCGCCAACTGGTCCATCTCCGCCGACGGCAACTTCCTCCATCCGGCCCAGAGGGTGGTCTTCTCCCCCTCCGGCGCCGTGGGCGGGGAGCAGGGGATCTCGGCCGTCAACGCCTTCTTCTCCACCTTCCAGTCCGGGGGTACCCCCAGCATCCGCGGCGGTTTGCCCTATTCCCTCTTCCTCTACACGGCGCAGCCGGTGACGGGTGCGGAGAACGCCACGGCCACCGTCCGCTACACGTCCGCCAGTGGGAGCAAGGAGTCCTTTGTGGTGAACCTGACGGGCACGGCCGGCAGCTATCTGCTCTCCGGCGGCGGCGAGGCCTTGGCCAGCGACGTCACCGGGACCATTGAGAAGGTGGTCTTTGCCATGGGCGAGGAGAGCAGCGAGGTCTCCGTCGGTCTGCCCATTGTCGCCACGGTGCGGGTACGCTTCACCGGCGCCGTCAACGCCGACGTTGCCAAATACCTGAAGGTCTATCAGGGGGACAAGCTGCTGGAGACCATCTCCCTGGGCTGGGACCCCACCCCGCAGGACACCTATGTGACGTGGCCTTCGACTGACGACAGCTATGCCCTCCAGGTGACCGGCACGCAAAACGGCCGGGAGGTGGTATACGCCAGGGGCCCCATCTCTGAGGAGGAGACCACCCTGACTCTGGGAGACGTGACCCTCACACAGGTCAGCCCCCTCGTGGTGGATTCCAATGGCGAGGCAGTGGATCTGCGCCGCTACTACTTAAAGTGGTATGCGAGCAACGAGGAGGATGCCGAGCCCATCGCCACCGGCTCCAGCTATTGCCTGCTCCCGGGTGAGACCCTCTATGTGCAGGCCCAACCGGCGGGCACCTTGCTGACCCGATTCGCCTCCGGCGAAAAAAGGGCAGTTTCCGCTGAAACCCCCAAGCCCACGATAGAGCTGGTTGCTCTGCCGCAATACACCGTCTCCGGCAAAGTCCAGCTGGCGGACGGGACGCCCCTCAGCGGCGTGACGGTCACCGTCTCCAACACCGTCTCCGGCAACGCCGTTTCCGTCACGAGGACCACCGATTCTGACGGTACATTTAGCCTCTCAACGCCGGTGCTGAAGGGGGCGGTCCTCACCGCCAGCCGGGGCGACCTGGGGTTGTATACAAAAGAGTTGACGGCCGGTGTGGGTGAGGCCGATATGGACATCATCCTGTCCGCCCGCCAGGGCGTGATCTCCCTGCCGAATAGATATATGTTCACCTCCTGCGAGCTGACGACATCGGACGGCGAATCCGTGGCCTTCACCACCAGCGGCGACAAGAAGTACATCTACCTGACGGAGCCGGAGACGGCGGCAAACCAGACCCTCCACATGGAGATGTACAACAATCATTACTACTGTGAGACTGACGTGACCTTGGACAGCAATAGCACCGTCTACATTCGCAGTACCGAGCTCCCCCGCTTTGTGGAGCTTGGGTCCCTAGCCGTTGCGCTGGGCAATCCCGGCCGCACCGACTGCTACATCCTGCTGTACGATGGGGCGGGCGCCCTGGTGAAGGCGGATCAGTGCCAAAACTGGGGGGATGAGCTCGCCCACTACAACATCTACCTGGACCCCGGCAGGTACACCTGCCTGCTCCTGGGGGATGGCCCCTGGCAGCAGGTCAGCTATGCCCAAAACAGCCTGGCGGAGATCAAAGCGGCCCTTGCGGAGGCCGGACTCAGCCAGTATTCTCTGGAGCGGTCCGTAGAGATTCGATACGAACATAGCGAGTCGATCAGCGGCACGATTACGATTCCCGCGGATACCGTAGGCTCCCTGCTGAATCTGGAGACCAGCGGTCTGACCGTCACCACCGAGGGCGAGGTGGTCTCCGTCCGCATGACGGTGGCGCCCAAGGACCTGGAGAGCGCCCCGAAAGTCCTCATGGTATCCCTATACACCAATAATATGTGGAGGGAGAGCGTCGGCTACGTTCAGGTCATCAACGGCAGCCTCTACGTCAACGGAAAGCGGCCCGATGGTAAGGATATCCACATTACCCCCAATGATAATGACCATATTACACGTTTTAACGGCACATACGAAATCTGGATTTATGACGTGGCAGAGTACGGCGGCTGGCCGGTCACCCTCCAGTGGCAGTACCGCCGCGGCGATCTGGAGCGGGTGGAGGCCCTCGCCTATGCCAGGCTGGGCGAAAAAGGCAGAGATTACTTTGTGGGGGCGGCCACCCTGTATGAGCCGCTGATCACCCTGTACGCCCCGGAGGCGGTGGCGGAGGCGTCCTTCTACGTCTACGGCAGCACGCCAGAGAACAGCACCGTCACGCTGTTTGTGGACGGGGTGGAGACCGCGCAGCTCCAAGCCAACAAATATGGCCTTTACAACGCGCAGCTGAGCCTGGACAACCCCATCGGCCCCGGCAGTCACACGGTGTCCGCCAAAGCGGTCACCGAGGATGGCCTGACCATCACCTCCAACGTGATGGACGTGCGGTACAACGCCTCCCTGCCGGTGCTGACCAAGATCCAGCTGACGAATTACGTGGGGAACCTTGTTACGATGTGGGATTCCCAAAGCGGGGGAAACACCCATGCCGGATCCTATTATTATTACATGCCCGATATACCCACGAGATACTTCCTGACCTTCAGCGGCGATGCCAGCGGGGATGCCCTGGAGGAGGTCACGGTCTACCTGCCCCGGGCGGACGGGGTGGAAAAGCTGCCCGCCACCTATCGGGATGAAGGAGAGTGGGGCGAAGGACACTGGATAACGGAGCCTTATTATTGCGGCAACAACCCGCCCACCGGCGCGTGGGTGTACTACGTGCCCAAGGAGCCGGCCGCCCAGCTGACCGAGGGGGAGTATGCGGCCCTCGAAGAAGCGGTCCAAGCGGAGGCTGAGGATACGCTCAGCGATACGGACCAGCAAAACAAAGTCAATACCGCGTTGGGCGCCGCCGGCCTGAACTATGTCACCTGGACAGACGGCAAGCCCACGGCAGGCACGCTGACCTTTACCAACGGCAGCAATACCTACAACTTCAAGATCACCCGCAAGGAAGAAGCCACAGGTGCTGCCGATGCGATCAGCAAATTGCCCACCATGCCCACCGACGACGAGTTGACTGACCAAATGAAGCAGGGCTTCACCTTCATGAACACCGGCAACAACACCCAATACACCCGCATGGGCACGGTGAGCGACGAATTCACCGTGGAGACGGTGAGCAAGTACCAGGCGGGGGACAGCACCATCTGGAAGCACGAGACCATGACCATGAACAAGTACGAGCAGGTGGTCTATGATGCGTCCAGCGGCACGGTGTCCACCACCACCTACGAGAACACGGCCACCGACGCGGCGCACATTATTGCAGAGCCTACCGGCGACCCGGATCCGGACACCAAACTGAGCGACGAGTACACAAAGGACGGAACAACGTACTACAATCTCAAGACCGAGGCGGATAACCGGTACAAGACCCAGCAGGTACTGGACGTGTGGCAGGCCTTCTATGCCGCTCTGGACGAGACAGAGCAGAAACTGGAAGGCAACGGCACCGCGTCCTCCAATGCGTTGACGCGCAGCATCACGCAGCGGTCTTCCACTGGAGACGACGGCTTTACGCCCTCCGGCTCGCCGCCCACGCCCCCCAGCGGCCCGCCCATCGGGGTGGACCCGGATATGGCCTACATGAGCATTTTGCTCCAGATGCTGGAGCAAAACGGCGTGGACGACATCAACTCCGAGCTCTTCTGGACGGCCAACGCCAACCGGGAGACCCTGGGCGGCGGTCTCTACAACAACCTGAAGTGGAAGGTGGGCGAAAAGCAGCTGGAGATGGTCAAGAACTATCTCAAAACCGCCACGGACGCCACCAAGGCCGCCGGCAAGAGCACAGAGGAACTGGCAAAATGGGCCATGGAGCAGCTGGAGGACGGCATCTGGAACCAGATCACCAACACTTTGGGCTTCGGCAAGAGCAAGGAGATGCGGGAGCTGACCAAGAAGGCCTACGACGCCCTGCTGGAGGCCGAAAAGAACGGACAGGAAATCGACTGGACCGGCTTCCCCTTCAACGACGAGTGCCCCGACCCCCGGAAAAAGCAAGACCCCGACAAGGACAAGGACAAGGACAACGATGGCGGCGGTTCCGGCGGCGACGAGCCCGGCGGCGGCGACGAGCCCGGCGGCGGCGACGAGCCCGGCGGCGGCGATGAGCCCGGCGGCGGCGACGAGCCTGGCGGCGGCGACGAGCCTGGCGGCGGCGACGAGCCCGGCGGCGGCGACGAGCCTGGCGGCGGCGACGAGCCTGGCGGCGGCGGCGAGCCTGGCGGCGACAGCCCCCAGGGGCCCGGCATCTCCGAGCCCGTCCCCGACCGGCCCAAGCCGGCCATCGACCCCTCCGGCTATGTCTACGAGGCGGTGGAGAACAACCGTCTGGAGGGCGTAAGCGCCTCCGTTTACGAGGTCAACAGGGACACCGGTATAAGAGTCCTGTGGGACGCCTCCGTGGCGGACCAGGTCAACCCCCAGTCCACCGGCGAGGACGGCTACTACGAGTGGTTCGTGCCCGAGGGCGGCTGGTCGGTCACCGTGTCCAAGGAGGGGTATGCGGCCTATACCACCGGAGAGACAGACGGCAGCGGCGCAATGCAAGCGAACGGCACCTGGTACATGCCCGTGCCGCCGGTCCAGCTGGACGTGAACATCGGGCTGACCAGCCTGGCCGCCCCCGAGGTGGAGAGCCTGACCGCCGCCACCGACGGCGTGTATATCGCCTTCTCCCAGTACATGAAGGTAGACAGCCTGGATGATGTGTTCACCCTGAAGGCCAACGGAAAGGATGTTTCCTTTGCCGTGGAATGTGCCACGGAATATGCGCCCGACGGCACCGCCCTGACCCGCTCTGTCATCCTGAGACCCACCTCCGGGGCGCTGAACCTGGGCGATACGGTGGTTGTCAATGTGGATTCCACCGCAGAGAACTACGCGGATAAGACCCTGCGCACCAGCTGGTTCTCTCGGGGCCTTACCGTGGAGGCGCCGCCCCAGGCGGCCCAGCCCGCCGCCACGCCCTCTGGCGGCCAGGTGGCGACTAATACCCCTGTGACCCTAACTTGCGAAGCGGGGGGCCGCATCTTCTACACCACCGACGGCAGTGAGCCCAGCCTGAACAGCAAGCTCTATACCGGGCCCATCCTCATCACCACGAGCACCACCCTTAAGGCCATCGCGGTGCTGCCGGGCAAGGCCAACAGCGAGGTCGCCACCTTCTCCTACACCGTGAAGACCTCCGGCGACAACGGCGGCGGTACGGTCACCCCGCAGCCCCCCGTCACCCCCGGCGGTTCCTCCGGCGGCGGTGGCAGCAGCAGCTACTCCATCTCTGTCCCTGACAGCTCCAGCATCCAGGGCGGCACTGTCACCGTCTCCCCCAAGCAGGCGGCCAAGGGCACCACAGTGACCATCACCGTCAAGCCCGATCAGGGCTATGAACTGGACACCCTCACCGTCACCGACGCCAAGGGCAACGAACTGGAGGTGACGGACAAGGGCAGCGGCAAGTACACCTTCTCCATGCCCGGCTCCAGCGTGAAGATCCAGGTCTCCTTCAAAGAGATCGCGGAACAGGTGACCAACCCCTTCGCCGACGTCTACGAGAGCGACTACTACTATGACGCGGTGCTGTGGGCGGTGGCAAACGGCGTCACTGCCGGCACAAGCGCCACCACTTTCAGCCCCAACGCTCCCGTGACCCGAGCTCAGATGGTGACCTTCCTGTGGCGAGCCTACGGCTCCCCCAAGGCCACCGGCAGCAACCCCTTTGCCGACGTGAGCGCCGGCACTTGGTACTATGACGCGGTGCTGTGGGCGGTGGCCAACGGCATCACCAACGGCACCAGCGCCACCTCTTTTAGCCCGGATGACCCCGTGACCCGGGCCCAGGCGGTCACCTTCCAGTGGCGGGCGGCAGGCACCCCGGCGGCCGTCGGCGGCGGCTTTGACGACGTGGCGGCGGACACCTGGTACACCGACGCCGTCACCTGGGCGGTGGCCAAAGGCATCACCAACGGCACCGGCAACAACAAGTTCAGCCCGGAGGTCGTCGTGACCCGGGCCCAGGCTGTCACCTTCCTGTGGAGAGAACTGGCCTGAGCCGGTGAGCACAGGAAGCCAAAACAAACGGCGGGAGGGACCGGCATCGTCCGGTCCCTCCCTGCTATGCGAGAATCTTACAGACGGCGGTTTGAGTACCAGGGCATGCTCTTTCTCCAGAAAGAGAGCATTCCCAAAGGTTCTGGCTTATTTGCATACATCATAGGAGGGCTGAAATTAGCACAATGAATCAATCATATTGGCTTCGCTGTCCAGTTTGCGGGGAACGTTCAAAAACAAAAGTGTATGCAGATACCGTACTGGTCAGGTTTCCGCTGTACTGTCCCAGATGTAAAAAGGAATGCCGAGTAGATGTTGTACAACTGAAAATGATTTTGAGCAAGGAGCCAGACGCTTAAAGCGCAGAGCCTGCTGCCCTATAAATAGGGTCGCAGGCTCTTTTTTTATTTGGATCACTATTTGATTTGTATGTACTGTTCCGAGCGCAAAGCCTCCAACACGGCCTCTATAACAGGGATCAGCGCGGTTGCCTCTTGCTCGGAACAGTTCTCCAGCAAACAGCGAAGCCGGATGATCACAGGGTTTTCGCATTGCAGTTCGGGATAAAAAATTTCACTCGCATCTATGCGGAGTGTACGGATAAAGGGCCAGAGCACCTCTAACTTTGGATTTGCCCTGTAGTTTTCTATGTTGACCACCGTGCGGACATCAATATTTGACTCTTCCGCCACACGGCTTTGTGTCCAGCCAAGCCCATTGCGCGCCTCTCTGGCGGCATCGCCAAGGATTTTTGAAAAATCACGCACTGCAGTTCACCTCGAAGTGATTTTACAATGCTTTCCGCTGCATGAAAATGTACCGCAATACTCGCTTTCAGCGAACGCTAATACCTTCCATCCCTATGGTAGTGTCGAATACGAGCGCAGCAGAAGAACAACAAAAGTGTAAAGTCTTAATATCAGAAGCCATGGGGACCGCCCAAAGGGGATGCGTGAAGCAGAGCTCGCGCAGCCAATACGGGCGGCCCCTATGTTTGTGGTATTAGTCACACTCAGTCTCAGTTTCTAACGCAGTGACCGGGACTTTTATGCGGAAAGGGTGATATATTTGCAGATTGCAGAAATTTTGTTGCAGGTAGATGAGAATGGCGAACTGAAGATCCCTGCAGATTTGCTTCAGGAGATGGGCCTCTCCCCTGGTGCCACAGCCTACCTTGTATAACTGGCCGATTCCTGTCAGGAGTTTTTTCTCTCACCAAATTCACTGGCACAGCCTATATGGGCAGAATCAAAAATCAGGATTCCTACTTCCCTGCTGGAACAGGCAAATCTCTCCCCAGGCCAGGATATCCAGATCATTTGTCTGGACGGAGGCATCGTGCTCTGCGGAGAGTCCTGCCTCAGCAAAAATGAGCTGCGTTCTCTCCTGGAGCAGCTCCAAACTGCCTCTCAACTGGCCTGGGCTTTGCCCGAGGAGGCTGAATTGTTGATCCAACAACTTGATGAATTTATTCAGGAAGGAGTCCATGACCATGAAACAGCAGAATAATTCCATCATACACAATATGACGGAAGTAATCGTTCACGGCATGGTTGTCCAGCTTATTTTTGCGGAACATGCCAATATGGAGTTGCCGAAATCGGTTCGGGAATTTCTCAAATCGTCCTATATCCAACAGATGACAGGCCATGGTGATGTAGTATGAGAAAACGTGTGTATTGCCTCTATCGCGTATCCACCAAGGGCCAGGTAGAAAAAGACGACATCCCTATGCAGAAGCAGAGGTGTCATGAATTTGCCGCAGAAAAGGATTGGGTGATTGTAAAGGAATTTTCTGAGAAGGGAATATCCGGCTTTAAGGTATGAGAATGGTTTTTCCCTTTTCTTTCTGCGCCAAAATAATATCTTTCATAATTCTACTGTTTGTGGGGTCAAGCCCGCTGGTAGGTTCATCGAGAAAAAGCACATCTGGATCATGTAGAAGTGCCTTAACAAAGTTCAGCCTTGATTTCATCCCCTTTGAGTATTCCGACACACGCTTATCTGCATCGTTCTGCAAACCGACAGCCGATAAAAGTTCATTGATTGAAAGGGTCTGCTTTTTGTAAAGCGAAGCAAAAAAAGTCAAGTTCTCTTTTGCGGTTAATTTTTCGTACATGGTAGAAAATTCAAAGTCAACGCCAATTTGCTCATAGAAACTATTTGTATGCTTACGGCACTCAACCCCATTTACCATAGCTGTACCTTGATATGTTGGCAGCATCCCGATCAGGATTTTTTGCAAGGTACTTTTCCCGGCACCCGATGGGCCTAAAAACCCAAAGATTTCTCCCTTTGAAACTGTAAAACTCATTTCTTTTATAAAAGGCTTTTTTGTGTAACTGTACGTCAATTTATCTACTGTAATCATAGTTCTGTCCTCCATACTATTTGACTATATCATTCTATATAGTCAAAAAACATTTGAAAGATAGTCCGGCATTTAAGCCGGACAAATCTATTTAAGTTGCAAAACCAATCCCTTAATTAAAAGATACAGCGATTTTTCAAAATAGTCCTCTCCAATGCTGTCACGATGAAGTGTTATAAAATAGATTGCTCTGAAAGCAGCTCCCAGCACCTTCTTATCCATATCCGCATTTAGGGTAAGTTTGGTAAGCACATCTTCTATAAGGTCATTGTCATGCTCTATATGCTTTTCCAGCACTCCGGCAGGTAACTTTCGGGCCAGCAGTTCTATTTCGTTTGAATTAAGGATTTTCAATACCGGAGATACAGACGACTTCTTGAAAAAATCATAAATAACTTGGGTCAGTTGTTCGGTATCAAACTCATTGTCTTGCATTTGTGAAACAGCCTGCACAAGTTCTTCTTCAATTCTATCATGTTCCTCCAAAATCACGTCATATAGAAGAAGCTCTTTGGACTGATAAAATAGGTAAAATGTTCCTTTGGGAATTTGCACCCGCTTCACTATATCATCAACCGTCGTCCGACGGATACCATATTGAATAAGACACTTGCCCGCTTCCTCTTTTAACCGACGTTTAATGTATTCTTTTTCTTGATCTGTATAGCATTTTGGCAAGGTTGTCACCTCCGCTTTATCTTTTTGACCAAATTGGTTCTTATAGTCATTATACTTCATCCGATGTTTTCTGTCAACATGGAGCGGATTGTGAGCTGCCGTACAAAGTTATCTGAATATGAAATATAAAATGTAAGCAGAGTGCATATAGCAACATTCCATTGGGGAAATATGAAATATACAATGTAAGTGGGTGGTGCTATATGGCGAATATCAAAGATTGTCCCGGCTTTGAAACTTTCGGCGCAGATGTAAAAGCTGCGCGAAAGGCAAAGCATTTGTCGCGCAAAGCAATGGCGGAAAAGCTGAATATCGACTGGCGGTATCTTGCAAATATCGAAAATGACGGAATAATACCCAGCCTGCCGATTATCATACAACTAATCAGGAATTGCGGTCTGCCCGTGGAACGGTATTTTAACCCGGAGATCATGCGGGAAGAAAGCGAGCAGCGCCAGCGGGTCGGCCACAAGCTGAAACTCTGTCCCGAAGAATACCTGCCGATCATTGAGGGCGCGATTGACGGGGCTAGGGCCGTCCTCCTTTCAGATTTTCCCGGTCGCCATATCATGGGCCACAAGGGAAGAATAGTAATTCCCAATCGTGGACGGAGCGTTGAACAGCGCCGCCCGTAGATACTGCTTGATGTTTCGGATTTCCGTGGTGTTCTTGTTCAGGCAATCCAGCACAAAGCGGATGTGTTCGCTGTCCAGCTTCATAAACTTGGATTTCACCAGCTCCGCCGGATAGTCGTCACCGGCAACACGGATGGTCTTGCGCCGGGTGCAGACGGTTTCAAGGATCAGGTCTACAATCTCGTTCAGACGGTCGCCGTCATAGGGCAGATCGGCTTTCAGAATGTCATAACTGATATTGTCCTTGATGATTTCCTCATACACCCGGTATGCCTCATTCGCTTCCTTTCGCTTCCGTTCCGGCGGCTGTGCCGCCTTGCCCTCCGCAGGAGAAGGGTTTGGGGAAAGGATAGGAATGGATTGGGTACTTGATAGATCAGTATTTGATTTTTCTTTACTTGGTATATCTTTATTTAATTGCATTGGATTTCCCGATACCGGGTTTTCCGACGTTGGATTATCCGATGTTGGATTTTCCAACACCGGGTTTTCCAATCCCGGCTGTTCTTCACCCTCTGCCTCTGGCCGGGGCTGCGGCTGTTCGTAGATGGTATAAACCATGTCGGCCATCTTGCCCTTGCCGTCCCGGTTCTGCTGGCGGGTGATATACCCGGCTTTTTCCAGTTCCCACACCGCCGTCCGTATGGCGTCGATGCTTTCCCGGTTGATAAGGGACAAGCCTTTCAAGGTATAGTCCCAGTTTTCGGGCAGGGACAGCATTTGCGAAAGCAGCCCCTTGGCTTTCAGGGACAGGTCTTTGTTCCGCAGGTGGTGGTTGGACATCACCGTGTAGCCCCGGTTTTTCTCCACACGAAAAACTGCCATCTCGTCGTCAACTCCTTTCACTTGGAATTTCACCGCGTCATAGGCGGTGAGCTTGCCCGGCTGGTAGGGACACTCTGCATACACGCAAAACTGATACTTCCAGTCGGGACGGTAGAAACGGCAGTCGCCGCAATCCTCCGGCGCTCCGGCGTCGCCGCTGTCGTAGTCGTCGAAGCCGGGCTTGCCTTGCATGAGGCTTTCAAAGGCGCGGTCGCCGCCGGATGTGAAATACATGGCGTCGCCTCCTTTCTGGTTTTGGGCATAAAAAATGGCGTACCGTGGAAACGATACGCCGGACACCAGAAAACGCCCCGTGATCGGCTGGGAAGCCGTCAAAAGGCGTTTTCAGTGTGGTTATAGGGATATTCTGTTTTTTGATGATGGTTAAAAAGTTCAGTGTTTATGCGGCTTTCAGGGATTTGTGTATATAAACATGAGGCCACCGCTTTCTCCAGCACGGAACGCAGATGGGGAGAAATCTCCTCCGTCTGGGTCAGGCTGTCCCGGTCATACCGGCCGGTGAGAAGCCAGATCAGGGTCATACCCAGGCCGTAGAGATCGGTGCGCTGGTCTGTCTGGGCGTAGCCGTACTGCTCCGGGGCGGCGGTGGCGCGGGTGCCCATATGGCGGGTGTCCGTGTCCTTGCCGTCCTTGAACTGGCGGGCAATGCCAAAGTCGATCAGTCCGATGCCGCCGTCGGGCAGAAGCAGGATGTTTTCCGGCTTGATATCCCGGTAGATCACCGGCGGCTGCTGGCTGTGGAGTACCCCCAGCAGGGCACACAGCTTGCGCCCCAGCGAGATACACAGTCCCTCCGGGCAGCCCTCCTCCCGCTCCCGCCACTGGGTCAGGTTCTCCCCTTCCAGATAGGTGCGGAGAAGATAGCCTGTTCCATCCTCTTCAAAGCAGTCCACAGGCTCCGGCACAGCCCCCGGCAGAAGGGGCGCCAGAGCGGTCAGGATCCGATATTCCTCCGCCAGATCCTCCCTGTCGACTGAGGCAGCTTTCAGCACGATCCATTGGCCGTCTGCTTTTCGCCGCAGCCGCAGGGTCAGCCGCCCGTCTTCCTTTTGACTCAGGCAGGAATCGGCCTCATAGTCCGCAAGGATCCGCTGAGGCAACGCCACGCTGTCCGGCAGCGGGGTAAACTCCGATAAGAAGTCGTTCTGATTCATCACTCCAGCCCCTCCTCCCCCAGTCCGTTCAAAAGTTCCTGGGTCTTGTCCGCCGTCAGGCCGTGGGTCAGGCCGTACAGCACCGCGGCGTCCCGCCGGTTGCGGGCGTAGAGGGGCTGCCGCTGGGCCACCTTCAGCAGCCGCTGGGCCTCCTCCTCCCTCAGCTTCAGCAGCAGCGCCAGCCGGAGCAGAAAATTCCGGGTGGGCTTGCGGGTGCCATTGAAGAGCTGATACCCATAACTGCGGTCCAGCCGACAGCCCACCACCACATCCTGCACCGACATGCCATGTCCGCTGATTAATTCCCGCAGATAGTCCGTCAGATCAGGGGCGGAAAAGGTATCCTCTGTCAGCAGAGAAGGTTCCCCGCTTTGCCGGATCTGATGTTCCAGTTCCTGTGTGGATTTCATACTTCTCCGCCTCCTCTGACAAACTCTGACATATTCAGGTGGGTCTATTATCACAAAAGCACTCTGGAATGTCAAGAATGGGCCGGCAGAAAAAACGGCACCCACTGGTGTGGGTGCCGTTTTGTCACACAAGATTGCCCAGCAGATACTTGAGGATAAACACCAGAGAGATGCCGTAGGTGAGCAGAGACACCTCCCGGCCCTTCCCCCGGACCAGCTTGATGATGCTGTAGCTGATGAAGCCGAAGGCGATGCCGTCGGAAATGGAGTAGGCAAAGGGCATGACCGCCACAGTAAGAAAGGCGGGCACAGCGCACTCCACGTCGTCCCAGGGGATGGAGGCGGCGCTGCGCATGGTGAGCACCCCCACGATGATGAGGGCGGGTGCGGTAGCGGCGGCGGGAATAATGCCGGCCACCGGCGCCAGAAATACGGAGAAGAGGAAGAGCACACCCACCACCATGGAGCTCAGGCCTGTGCGGGCCCCCTCGGCGATGCCGGTGGAGGACTCGGCAAAGGTGGTGACAGTGGAGGTGCCGATGCAGGCGCCGCAGCAGGTGGCCAGAGCGTCGGCAATGAGGGCCCGGTCCGCCCTTCCGTCGTGATCCTCCAATCCAGCGCTGGAGGACAGACCCACAAGGGCCCCCAGGGTATCAAAGCAGTCCACAATGGCAAAGCTGATCACCGCCGTCAGCAGGGGCAGCAGGCCCTTACTGAACACGCCGGCCAGGTCCAGCTGGAAGAACACCGGCGCCAGGGTCACATGCTCCATAGTAACGGTCTCGGGAATCTGGGTCACACTCATAGGCAGGCCCAGCAGGGTGGTCACCAAAATGCCGATGACCACAGCCCCCTTCACCCGGAAAGCCATCAGGATGGCGGTCAGCAGCAGGCCCACCAGGGTGAGCAGGCCCTGGGTGTTCCACACCCGCTGCCCGTCCACCACCATGGACAGCTGCAGAGCGGGCACCGCGCCGCTGATAGAGATGAGCCCTACGTTGAGCAGGCCGATAAAGGCGATGAACAGACCGATGCCCGCCGAGATGGCGTGCTTGAGGAAGTCAGGAATGGAAGCAATCAGCTTCTTCCGCAGGGGCGATATCGAGATAGCCAGGAAGAGAAGGCCGCTGAGCAGCACGATGGCCAGGCCCTCCTGCCAGGTGTAACCCATCCCCAGGCAGACGGTATAGGTAAAGAACGCATTGAGTCCCATGCCGGGGGCCTGGGCAAAGGGCACGTTGGCCAGCAGTCCCGTCAGGAAGCAGCCAATGGCCGCAGACACGCAGGTGGCCACCAGCACCGGTCCCCACAGTTCTTCCGGCATAGCCGGGAAAAAGGGCTCTGCCGCCGTACCCAAGTTGGGGCACAGGGTATTGGGATTGACAAAGATGATGTAGGCCATGGCAAAAAACGTGGTAATGCCGCCGATCACCTCACGCCTTACCGTGCTGCCCCGCTGGGAAATCGAAAAAAACACTCCATAAACTCCTCTCCTTGCCTCTCAGAACTTGCGCACCATCCTCAAAGAGAATATACCGCCGCAGAGTCTTGCGGCGGTATATTGCCCTCTTATCTTTACTTTTCTTCCTGCGCTTCCACCGTCCGGACCGGCTCCTCCCCCGTCAGTTTCTTACGGTGGAATCCCAGGGCGTAGCGCCGCCGGCCAGGCTCCAGGGGTTTCTCCACCCGCTTGTTGGTGCGGTACATGACGCTGGCTCCCACCGACAGGCCGCCGATGGCCAGACCACCCACCACACCCAGAATGGGATTGACCGCCAGCAGACCGCCGAACATGAAATTCAGGGTCACGCCCGCCAGGGAGATGATGCTCAGCAGCCGGGCGCTGCGGTTGATATTGTTGTTGACAATGGAAGTATAGGTGTCAAAATCCTTGATCACGGTATTTTTGGTCAGCTCGTACCGCTCCTCCAGGAATTTGAACTCCAGCATAACCTGACCCTGGAGCACATAGCTGTTCTGCATCTGCATGGGATAGTAACCCTTGTCGATGTGAGCCAGGATCTCCTTTACCGCAATGACCATGTTGCCGCACTGGGTATAGCTGCGCCGGAAATCCAGCAGCTGATAGGTGCCGCTGTTGTCCAGCCGATTATCCAGGGCGTCCTCCAGTTCCTTGATGGCACCGGCACAGCCGGCCACATAGGCCGAAAGGTCCTGGATCTTGAATTGCAGGGCGTACATGAGCAGCTGGCCGATGTACTTGACCTGCTTATCCGCCAGGAAGCGGACGAATCCGCCGGCGGGCGACTCCTCCAGTACCACGTTGGTGTCCACCTGCCGCAGGCGAAGGACGCCGGGCTCACTGTGCAGGCCGTAGAGCATCTCCAGCACCAGGTTGTCTCCCTCCAGGTACAGCCGGTCCTGGGTGACCTGCAGCTCCACCGGGGCGGTAAATACGCAGTAGGAACTGCCCGCCAGGCCCTCCGCCTCGCTGTACCGTCCGCGGTTCATGGCCAGAAGAAATGTATGGGTATCCAAGGGGTATCCTCCTCGTCTCAAAGGGCGCCGTATTTGTCTGACAACACCGTCCGGGGCCGCTCGGCATCCTCTTCCGACTCCCAGGGCAGCACATCCCCCGGCTCCCGCAGGTAGTTGAGGATCTGCCAGATCCCCTCTCCGGTATAGGAGCTCACATGGAAAATGGGGTTGCAGCCCGCCAGGGCCAGCCAGTTGTGGGCCCGCTCCGGGTTCCCGCCCTCATGGTCGATCTGGGTCACGATCCCGATGACCGGCCGGTTGCAGCAGGCGGTGACGCAGGGGGGATAGAGGGAATAGGGCTCCGTGGCGCTGAGCAGCAGCCCCACCACGTCGGCCTCGTAGGTGTACAGAGCCAGAGCCTTGGCCAGGGTGGCGTTCTCGGCGTACTCCCCCGGTGTGTCGATGACCACGTCATAGTGGTTGATGTACTGGGTCTTGTGGTAGTGGATCACGTCACCCTTGAGGGCCTGGGTCAGGGTGGTCTTGCCGCACTCACTGCGGCCCATCAGTATGATCTTCTTCATGTCCGCGTGATCTCACAGATGGTAAAGCCCAGGTGGTTTTTCAGGTAGGTGACGATGGCGGAGATGGCGCTCTGTACATTGGAGATACGCCCGGTAAAGATGAGGGTGCCGCTGAAACGGTCGATAAAGCCCATCTCCACCTTGGAGCTCTTAATTGCGATGTCTCCGGCAATGACAGAAATCTCCGAAGGGGTCATGCTCAGGATGCCGATGGCTGCCTGCTGGTAGTCCACATTAGGATTCAGGCCCAGCTTCTGGTAGATGATCTCATCAGGGCTGGCGATGATGTGGGCCAGGGTCACCTGTTTGCCGGGCACCATCTCCTGCACGATGCGCATTTTACCTTCCTGCACCCGTCCAAAGTCCATCAGATCCATCTTACTTCACCTCATCCCGTCCGTCCAGCCCCAGGGCCGCCTTGATACGGGGCATATCGTAGCCCACGATCTCCTCCCCGTCGATGACTGTCACCGGCAGGCCGGTATAGCCCCGCAGCTTCATGAAGGCCTGCCCCGCCTTGTCGTGGGACAGATCGAACTCCTCGTAGTCCACCCCTACCTGCCGCAGAAATTCCTTCACACTGCGGCAGTAGCTGCAGGTGGGCATGGTATAGATGCGCACCATGGCGTCTCTGGCCTTCTGGGAGGCGGGCAGCTGCTGGGGAACCTGGGGATGGAGGTTCTCCTCCCCTGCCTCCCAGCCGGCAGCGCACAGTCCACCCGTCTGAAGGGCGGCCAGCACCCGCAGCACTTCCTCCGGATTGCGGCCGATGTTGTTATCATGGATCACACTATAGCGCACTTTCTGCTCCGGGTCAATGATGAACAGCCCCCGCAGAGCCACGCCTTCCTCCTCCAGCAGCACACCGTAGCTGTCGCACACCCGCAGATTCTGGTCGGCCGCCATGGGATAGCCCAGCTTCCCCAGGCCGTTGCGCTGCCAGGCCAGATGGGTGTACACGCTGTCGGTGCTGACGCTCAGAAGCTGAGCCCCCGCCTTTTGGAACTCCTCCCGGCGGTCGGAAAAGGCTGTCAGCTCTGTGGGGCAGACAAAGGTAAAGTCCATGGGGTAGAAAAAGAGCACCAGCCACTCTCCGGCATAGTCAGACAGGCTGACCCGCGTAAAGTGCTCTCCGTCTGCCGCCAGCGCCTCCATGGAAAACCAGGGGGCTTTTTTCCCGATCAATCGTTCCACACAGCTCACATCCTTTTCTATGCATGCCGCCCCGCCGGAGCGCTCAACGCTCCGGCGGGACGGACGGTTTGGTTACTTCTCAGGCTGATAGAAGCACTGATTGCAGTCCTCATTTTTCTGATTTTCCTGCTCCTCAGGCTGATAGAAGCACTGGGCGCAGTCATCAGGAGTTTCAGCCTCGGGGGCATGGTAGGGACTCTGGGGGACTTCCTTCTTCTCCCTGTCCTGCTTCCGGTTGGGCGCCGGATAATGGCAGTTGGGGCAATCCTGTGCAGTCATTGCAGTCAACCTCCTAGTTGGAAAGTTTTTCGATCAGGCCGGGATGGGGGGACGGAATTACGCAGCTGCTGGTAATGTCCCCCGTTTCCTCCAACTGATGCATGGCAGCTTTTACCGCCGAACGGACCGAGGAGACCTCCCCTGTCAGCAGGATAAAGCCCTTGCCGCCCAGACCTCTGGCGATACGGATCTCCATCAGGGTAACGTTGGCGGCCTTGGCGGCCAGATCACCGGCCTGCACGGCGGTCAGGGCGGTCATGGTCTCGATCATGCCGATGGCTGCCGTCCGCGGGACCTCCGCCGTACCCACGATAGCCGCGGGGACCGAGTCGTGGACGTTGTTGATGATGTGGTGGCCGACCAGATAGATCCCCGCCATCTGCATCCCGCTCTCCATGGCGCTCTTGACGGCTCCCACCGCTCCGCAGATGATTATAACATACTTTCCGGGACAAGTGGGACTGGCAGTCAGAAGTTCTACATTGGCTGCCTTCAGCACCGCGTCCGCGGTTTCCACGCCCACGGGGATGCTCTTCAGTTCCAGTAATCCGATGGACTTTCCCATAACAGGCCTCTTTTCCTCAGAATTCCCGAACTTATGCCGGTCAGATCACGCTGGCAATGGCGTTGATGATGATGGTCAGAATGAAAATGGTGGTAGCGGGGGGATCGATGTGGGTGTCGCAGTGGCTGTTCAGGGTCTTGCCCACCAGATCGCCCAGCAGGGAGCCCAGGATACCGAACACCACGCCCAGCAGGAAACCAGCCTCTCCCCAGGCCAGGATGCCGGCGGAAGCCGCCAGAGCAGCGGGCAGGAAGATGTGGTGGGTAGCGGGGGTGGCAAAGCCGGTCTGGGTGAAGATCAGGGAGATGGCGGCAAAGCCGAAGCAGATGATGGGGAAGATGCCGAAGGCGGCGGTGTTGCCGCTCTGATACAGAACCACGGCCAGGCAGCTGACCACGATGCCGATGCCGCCGCCCAGGACCACGTTGTACACAAAGCCCTTGCCGGTGGAGAACCACTCACGCTTGCCGGTGCCGGTGTACTTGCCGGTGAGGCCGGTCTGACCAAACACCAGACGGGTGATGACAGCCAGGATGAACACAGTGATGCCGGGCAGGTCGGTGGTAGCGGGGCCGGCGTTGCCGATGACGGGCAGCATGCCGATGCCGTAGCTGACCAGATAACCCAGCACGCCGAAGATGCCGCCCACCAGGATGACATCGGGCTCGCCCAGGCCGTTCAGGGAGGACAGAATGTCGGTGCCGGAGGAGAGCTTACCCTTCTTGCCGGCATAGCCCGCGGCAGCAACGCCGCCGGCGAAGGCGATGTGGGGACCCACAAAGGAGCCGAAGGCCAGCATGTTAACGGCGATGTCGCCGCCTACGCCCGCCGCGGTAAGCACGCCGCCCACCAGAGCGAAGATACCGGTCATGATAAATGCGGGGAGGGCGCCCATGTATGCGCCGATGATACCGCCGCCAAAAGCAGCGACCAGAGCGAACAGATCCATAAACAATACCTCTCTTCTTTATTGCCGAATGACGATCTCTTTTTCGGTAACGGCCGCCACAGTACCCGACATACTGGCATGGAGGTTGGCCCCCAGCTTTCCTTCAGGAATGACGGCAATGAGGACGCCTCGTTCCACCCGGTCCCCTTCCTTCACCACAGGCTGAGCCGGCGCGCCAACGCCCTGACTCAGGGGGAGGGTCACCGATGTGCTGTGGAACAGGGTCTCCTCCAGGGGAGCCGGCACGTCATAGGCGCTCAGGCCCAGCTGCTGGATCAGCTTGTGGACCGGATAGCGTTTGAAGTCGCGGAAGGGAGCAGCCTGCTGGGGCTGCTCGTGGAGGGAATTGCGTACTCCCTTCTTGCCCATCTCGCCTTTGAGCATACCGTTGAGCTTCCAGGGCTGCAGGCCCATCACGCAGGCGTACTCGCACAGGCGGCAGCCGCAGCAGAGATAGGCATTCATGGGAGTATAGGCGGGATCGCACAGAGAGCCGTAGGCCGCCAGACGCATCATCTTATGGGGCTGGATGCGGTGTCCCAGCAGGCCCCGGGGGCACACCTCGGAGCACAGGGAGCACTGCATGCAGGCCGCGCCCGCGTCCCGCAGCATCTGAGGCACGCTGCGATTCAGACTGTTCAGCAGCGAGTGGCCCTCCGGCACCACGATCAGGCCCTTGGTGGTCTTGGTCACCACGCTGTCGGGTGACACCACCTTGCCCATCATGGGGCCGCCGTTGACCACCTGCCAGCGGTCCACCACGGGACCGCCGGCAAGCTCCAGCATCTGTGCCACCGTGACGCCCAGAGGCACCTTCACGGTCTTGGGGGTGCGTACCGCACCAGTGATGGTGACATACTTCTCCGTGACCGGAGTGTGGTCCTGCACCGCAGCAAGCACATTGAGCGCGGTCTCCACATTGCTCACCACCACCCCCACGTTCAGGGGGATGCCTCCCTCCGGCACAATGCGTCCGGTCACCTCATAGACGATGACCTGCTCGTCACCGGCAGGATAAAAGCCCCCCATCTTGTGGATGGACAGCTTGGGGTGGGCGGGCAGAGCCCGCTCCAGGGCTTCCACCGCAGCGTGATAGTGCTCCTTGAGGGCCACCACGCCCCGTTGGGCCCCTACCTGCTCCACCAGCAGGTCCAGCGCCTCCAGCAGCTGCTCGGCCTGACCGGCCATCAACTGCTGATCCACCCGGAGCAAAGGTTCACACTCCGCCCCGTTGATGATGACCGTATCCGCCTGGGCCTTCAGCTTCACATGGGTGGGGAAGCCGGCGCCGCCGGCCCCCACCACGCCAGCCTGTTCCACCAGGCCGATGAGATTCTCCTGCATATGGCCCAAACCTCCGTTTTATCGCACGTCCATGCCGCCCACCAGGACGCAGCGGCGACGGCGGGCAAAGGACTTGGCGGATGTCAGTCCCTCTCCGGTGGGACCGGCGATGGTAAAGGTGGTATAGCCCTCGCCGCCCACGCCGATGCCGGCGTAGGAGGGGCCGTTCTTCACAAAGATGGTAGTCTGGATCAGCTTGGCCATCTTGGTCAGCTTCTCCACGTTGCGGGAGTGCATCATGGCGGTGTGACGGTTGCCATGCTCCACACGGACGGCCATGTCAATGGCGGCATCCACGTCGGGCACACGCACCAGAGGCAGAATGGGCATCATCAGCTCCACCTGCACAAAGGGGTGATCCTCGGTGGTCTCCATGAGGATGACCTTCACGTCGTCGCCCACGTTGACGCCCACCTGCTCCAGGATGTACTTGGCACTCTTGCCCACATAGTCGGTCACGGGGCTCTTGCCCTCCTTGGTCACCAGGCTCACCAGCTTGTTGATGAGCTCGGGGTCCTTGACCTCGTAGGCGCCATGCTTCTTCATGTTGAAGATCAGGTAATCCGCCACGGAGTCCACCGCGATGATCTCCTTCTCGGCGATGCAGGGCAGGTTGTTGTCGAAAGAGCAGCCGTCCACGATATCCTTGGCCGCCTTCTCGATGTCGGCGGTCTCATCCACCACCACGGGGGGATTGCCGGCGCCGGCGCCGATGGCCTTCTTGCCGCTGGAGAGCACCGTCTTCACGATGCCGGGGCCGCCAGTGGCCACCAGCATGCGGATCTTGGGGTGGTTCATCATGGCGTTGGTGTTGGCGATGGAGGGCTCGGACACGGTCACCACCAGGTTGGCGGGCGCACCGGCCACGGCCAGCGCCTTATTGATAAGGCGGATCAGATGGAGGGAGACCTCCTTGGCCCGGGGATGGGGGCTGAACACCACCGCGTTTCCGGCGGCCAGCATGCCGATGGAATTGCAGATGATGGTCTCCGTGGGGTTGGTAGTGGGGGTAATGGCGCCGATGACGCCAAAGGGGGAGTACTCCACCAGGGTCAGGCCGTCGTCACCGGTCATGGCGTCGGTGGTCAGATCCTCAATACCGGGGGTCTTGACCGCCGCCAGACGGTTCTTCACCAGCTTATAGGCGTAGCCGCCCATGCCGGTCTCCTCCACCGCCTTGCGGGAGATGTACTCCAGGTTCTCCTGGTCCAGCACCACGTCCCGGATGGCCTGCACATATTTGGCACGGTCATGCATGGAGCGGCCCAGATATTCCTGCTGCGCGGTCGCGGCGGCGCTTACCGCCTCGTCCATGGTCTTGAACACGCCCCACTCGCCGCCGCTGCAGCTTTCCTGGGACTGCTGATCTTCCAACTGGGAGAGCACCTTTTTTACGATGGACTCCACAACAGCTTCATCAAGGTTCATTGTTTATTCCTCCTTACAAGGACATAGCCCAGCGGGCAATCTCCATATCCTGTTCCACAGTGCCGCCGGAGACGCCTACGCCTCCAACCACTTCCCCGTTCACCTTGTAGGGGAAGCCGCCGCCGAACAGGACGATCTTGCCGGGAATCGCCGTCTCGATGCCGTACAGCGGCCCGCTCTGCCCGGCCGCCTGGCCCAGCTCATGGGTCGCCATTTTCAGCGCGCTGGCCGTATAGGCCTTCCCGGCAGCGATATCCACGCTGGCCAGAAGGGCGCCCTCCATCCGCTGGAGGAGCACCAGATTGCCGCCCTGGTCCACAGCCGCGAATACCACCGGTACCCCCAGCTGCTCCGCCTTCTCTTCCGCCCGCTTGGCCAACTTCTGCAGATTGGCCAGGGTAAAGGGCGGCAGGACGTTCGGCTGGTTCCCGGACAGCTGCTCCCGCACCACGGCCGTCACCTTCTCCCGCAGCTGGTCCTCCTGCACCAGGTCCTCCTGGAGCCGGGCCAGCGCATAGATGGCGTCGGACAGCCGGTTCACGTAGCGGGACACCACCTGCCGCACCGGGTAGCGCTGAGCCAGGGTAACAATATGCCGCTCCCCCCGGCGCACAATGGTGCGGGCCACATGGAGGGCCGCGGAACAGGGGTCCACGCCGGGAATGACAAAGTGGGTCTGTCTGCCGGTGGTCTGGGTGCAGGTGTCCACTACCTGCTCCAGGAAGGCCACGTCCTCCTCTGAGATCAGGCCTTTCAGTCTGGCCATGCCGTCTTCATCGCTGGCCAGCTCGGCGCCCAGGGAAAAGAGCCTGCCCTGAATGGTGCGCAGGGTGGTGCGGATGTACTCCCGGTCCGTCTGGGCGTAGGCCAGACCCAGCATGGAATTGGCCTCGTCGATGGTGCCGTAGCATTCCACCCGGGGACTGTCCTTGCTGACCCGGGTTCCGCCTACCAGGCTGGTCTGTCCCTTGTCGCCGGTTTTGGTATATAAGTTTGCCATCAGCCCACCTCAACCGTATCCACAATTCCTACAATGGAGGTGTCGACCGGGGCCTCGCCCTTTCCGAAGACGTAGCGGGCGGAGCTGCCCTTACAGACGATCACGATCTCGCCGACGCCGGCCCCCACGGAGTCCACAGCAACCTCGCTGCTGCCTTCCCGTTCCAGGCGCTCGGTCAGCTTCTCCACGACCAGGAGCTTCATGCCCACCAGCTGCTCGTTCTTGCTGGTGGAGACCACAGTCCCGATCACTCTACCCAAATACATAGTGTCACCTGCTTTACGTCTCTTTTCGGATGGTGATTCCCCGCCGGCGGGCGTCATCCGCTGCCAGTTGGGTGATCAGAGCGTGGGGCTCCACCCACACCGTGCTGCCGGAGGGGCAGCCAGCCAACTGCTGACCGCCGATCACCCGGCCCTTGAGCCGGATGGGATTGGCTGCCCGGTGCTGCGGGGAAGCTTTGCCCCCGGCGGCGCCCACAGAGAAACGCGCTGCCATGGCCCGCTTGACCGCCTGGTCCAGCCGGTCGGCGGAGGTCAGACGCGCTCCATAGGCGCGCAGGGTCTCCAGATTGCCCCGCAGGGTCTGCTTCAGGGGTTCGGCCATGCGGAAGCCCCGCCTGGCCCGCTCGCGGTGGTCCGGACAACAGCCGTCGGTGGCCAGGATCACATCCTTGCCCCGCATCAGGCCGTCCAGGATCACCGCTGCCGCCGGCGTATCCGCCATGCAGGCCGCCACATGAGCGGCGGTGCGGACGGTGGTGGCCGGCACAATAATGGTATCGTACTGTTTGGTGAGCGCCTCCGGTGTGTCGCCCGGTGTGCCGATCCAAAGCTCCTCCGGCTCCAGCGCGGCGCGGATGGCCTCCGCGTCCAGCAGGCCGGCAGCACTCTGGGAGAGCAGCACACGGAAGGTGTAGCCCTCGGCCCGCAGGCGTCTCATGGACTCCAGGGCCTCTGGGGCGCTGATGTTGGAACCGGTGTACACCACCAGCGCCTGCTTCATCCGCGCCAGGAGCTTCTCCACCACCCGCTGGGCCAACTCCTCCACCAGGAGGGTCTCCCGCACCAGGCTGTTCAGCTGCTCATTCGTCAACGGTCCTCACCTACTTCTGCTGTTACTGTGTACAGTTCACGGCAATGCCCAGGGGGGTCACCAGCAGCGGGGCCGCCGGCTTGATCACCGGCACACCCAGGTATTTCTCAAAGGTCTGCTCAAACTGGGTGAAGCAGCAGGCGCCGCCCACCACATAGATCTGGTCCACTGGGTAGTCCTTCAGATAGCGCCCCACGATGGAGGCCATCTTTTCCACCACCGGCTTGACCACCGGATACACCCGGCTCTCCTGGGCGGGATCCCGCTTGGCCTGCTCGGCCTCCTGGATGCTCCAGCCGTGGAAGCCCGCCAGCACCAGGGTCATATGGGTGCCGCCGGTGGGTTCGTCTCCGGTAAAGATCACCTTGCCGTCCTTGAGAATGCTGATGCCCGTGGTACCGCCGCCCACGTCCACCACAGCGCCGTCCGTGATGCCAAGCACCGAGGCCGCCGCCGTGGGTTCGTCCACGACGTTGGTGAGGCGGAAACCCGCCCCTTCCACTACGTTTCCGATCACCCGCACATTGCCTTCGATAATTCCGGGCGGTATGGCGCAGGCGCCGACCTCCAGGGTGGTCCCCAACCGGGCTTCCAGCTCGTCTTTCAGCCGGGTCACCGCGTTCAGCGCGCCGATATAGTCCACCACGATGCCATCCCGCACCACAGTGGAGGGATAAGTGGCTCCGGCGATCGGCCGGTCGTGTTCATCCACCACGGCCAGCACGATATTGGCTGTGCCCAGATCCACCCCTGTCCGCAGTTGGCCCTCCCAGGGATTGCAGCTGCCGGTTTCGATCAGCCGCTCAAACTCCAGAAGGGTCTCGTTGCATGTTGTCAGCTCCTGCCCCATGGCCCATCCTCCGTTGCTTTTGTTGCTTCAGTCTTCTAAAAAGAAGGCCCGGTCGCCGGTCTTTACTCCCAACGCGTTGGCCTCCTCTACGTCGATGTGCATTTCCAGCGCATAGCTCTCCGATACCCGAACCAGCACGTTGCACAGCAGCGCGCCCCGCAGACCCTCAATTCTGGTCTGCACATACTGTCCGTCCCGGTATCCCAGCCGCCGGGCAATGTCCGGCGTCATGTGGATATGCCGCAGCGCGGCGATGACGCCACGCTCCTTCTTTACGCTGCCTTTGGGTCCGATGATCTCGATGCCAGGGGTATCCTCCAGCTGGCCGGACTCCCGCACCGGGGGCTTGACTCCCAGTACAAAGCCGTCAGCCACGGAGATCTCCACCTGAGTCTCCCCGCGCAGGGGGCCCAGGACACGCACCCGGCTCAACTCCCCTTTGGGACCACGGATGGTCACGGTCTCCTCCGCGGCGTACTGGCCGGGCTGGCCCAGCATCTTTTTGACCGTCAGCTCACTGCCGGGGCCAAAGAGGGCATCCATATCCGCCCGATCCAGATGGATGTGACGGTTGGATACCCCGATGGGGGTGGAGCGCTCCAGTTGCTCTTGCTCCTGGAGCGCCTCCACCACCAGGCGGGTGATCTGACGGACAAGGTCCTGGTATTCCATTCCGATTTTGCCCATACCAGATCCCTCTTACAATTACTGCAGCTTGGGCAGGATCTTCTCCACGTCGGTGTGGGGACGGGGAATCACGTGCTGAGACACGATCTCGCCCACCTTCTCGGCGGCGCAGGCACCGGCGTCCACAGCGGCCTTGACAGCGCCCACGTCGCCGCGGACCATCACGGTCACCAGGCCGGAGCCGATCTTCTCATAGCCGATCAGGGTAACATTAGCGGACTTGGTCATGGCATCGGCGGCCTCAATGGCGCCAACCAGACCTCTGGTCTCGATCATACCGAGCGCTTCACCCATAGTGATAACCTCCTAAAGTTGTTACGAGTTCTTATTTTGACTGATTGGATTTGTTTCTGCTCTTCCGGCTCCGCCGGGAGGAGGAACCGGTCTGTACCTCCGGGCCGGGCTTCGGCGCAGACTCGGCAGGCTCCGCCTCAGCCGGCGGTACCGTCTCCTCCTGCGCCTCCTCCGGTTGAGGCTGCTCTGCAGCTTCCTCCGCCGGAAGGGGCTCTGCCTGTTCTTCAGGCTCCTCCGGGCTTTCCGGCTCCACGGGAGGCTCGGGCTCTTCCGGCTCTCCGGGCTCCTCTGGCTCCCCGGGTTCCTCCGGCGCTTCGCCGGGGGCTTCCGGCTCAGCCGGGCTCTCCGGCTCCACGGGGGGCTGGGGCTCCGGCGGCGGGG
>NZ_NFHG01000018.1 GCF_002159265.1 Flavonifractor sp. An82 | reverse complement strand
CTTTTTGTTTTGCTCTCTTTCGCCTCCTACTAAGGTTGCAAACTTTCCTCAATTCCCTGTTGACTTTTTATTTGCAGACTTCGTTGTGAAATAGAAAAAGCCAGCCCGATGGCTGGCCTGTGAGAAAACACTCCTCCTTTCTCGGTGGGATATATGAAAACGCCGCCCATAGTCCCGTTGGGCGGCGTTCTTACCATAGAATTATGGGCTTGCTATGCTGTTTTATAAGAGATATAAAGAGCAACATTGATCTTTCTGGATCATGCTAAATATTTAAAAAATCAAATACTATGCTTGCAATATCTGGGATTGTTGCCTCTGGAGAAAGGGGCACTTTATCTTGAACGATCATGTCCTTTCCCTCCGGAACACACCGAGAAACGAAGAATTTGCTGCCAGTCCGGATCATTATCAAGGTAGAGCCTTTAATAATTTGACTTTTAGGTGCATTGATTCCGAATAACTTAAAATTCCGAAATATCAAATTCTCCATTTGGGTGATAGTCTTAACGGAATTCTCTTGGAAAATAGTGTCCTTGTTTGTCTCTAACACACTAATGCTCTTCTTTATTGCATCTTCAATGTCGTACGATGTGCAAGTGCGTTCAAGACATACAATTGGCTTGGAATATAATCCAGGGCCTAACCCTTTGTATTTGTCAAAATACATATTTAATGTTCCAGTAAATACTAATTTATCTTCATAAGCATAGATTTCGAGCGTATATGACAATCGACTTCACTTCCTTATGTTCTTTAATCATTGCGATTGTAACAGCAATTATTGCACGGATAAGTTACCTCTTTGCCATTATTGTAGATGATGGAGGTCACCATATCAAGGCCATTGTATAAATGATGAAGTGAAACGGATAGAAGTCCTACGAGGACAACCATGATTTCCAATCTTGTAAATCATATGAACCTCGGAATTGAAGCTGTTACAAGGCCAAGTTTTGTGGCTGTTAATGGTGGTATTGCGTATTGAAGCGCACCTCACAGACCCGGTTACAGGGGTATGTAACCGATGGGTTTGGGAGAGCGCTTGAATGGCATTCAAGAGGTCAGCGGTTCGATCCCGCTTATCTCCACCAAAAACCGTGTAACCATTGTGGTTACACGGTTTTTTGCTTTTTTAGAATTTGTTTGACACTATGAAATCAATGAAAAACGATCCCGGTATGAGCGGACAGATTGGTTCCGTGAAGACCGGGATCGTTTTATTTTTTATACAGACTGATCTGTTCCAAGTTAATTCCGGAAGGGAAACTGCGAGGGTACTCATCTGGATACGCAGAAAACACGGATTCTGTGCAGGCGGATGCAAATTTTTTGCAATCGGTTCACAAAGGTAGAATTCGCATTAAACTTGAGATAACACCCAATAAATAATTATGCAGTATACAAGGCGACCAAATCTGGGTGGAGAGAGTCGTTTCAGCGAGGAGGGTCCCGATTATTTCATGAAAAGGAGATTGATTGCGGCAGGCGCCTGTCTGGTTCTGGGCCTGCTGCCTCTTTCCGGTTGTGGCGGTGAGAGCCCGCCCACCAATGAGGAACTGTGGGAGTCTGCTATGGCCGACGCGGTATTCAGCGAGGATGATGAGGTAATGGAACTGGTCTGTCTGACCCGGCAGGACCCGCAGGTTATCTGGGACGAGGCGGGGGAGCGGGTGCTGCTGGTTACCTGGCACAGCTACCCCGACCCGTGTGCGCCGGGAGATTCCTTGTCCTATCAGGATATCTGGGCTACCTCGCTGGGAGAGCTGACAGACTGGTATCAGGAAAACGGCAGCGATGTCACCGACTGGGATCTGCGCTTTGCCCAGCTGTTGGGTATGCCCGATGACGGAAGCTGCACACGGTTTTCCGCCTTTTGGATCGCGCCGTCGGAGGTGATCCGCCCTGCCTATGTGACCGATGTGACCGCTCAAATGGTAAACGGGTACGACCAGATCACAGATGAGACCCATCAGACCTGGTTTGACGGCAACATCCTCTATTCCTATTTTGAGAGCGCCTATCCCTGGACCAGGCTGGGATACACCTATGACTGGAGCGGCGGAGATTCGGCATACGGCCTTACCGAATTCCTGGTTGCGGACGGAAGGAAAGCGGAGATTGCCTTTACCTATTCCACGGAGGATTTTGTGGCCTGGCTGGATGCACAATCCTGATATCCACAACAGAAAGGAACGACGGAGATGACACAACACTGTGACAATAAGCGGGAATGTCCCTGTACCTATCACTGCCCCCGGCACGGAAAATGCTGTGAATGTGTGGCTCACCACCGGGATCACAACGAAGGGGTCCCGGGGTGCTTTTTTTCCAAGGAAGGGGAGGCCACCTACGACCGGAGCATTGAGGCTCTGGCTCGGGATCACGGAATTCTGAAATAAGGAAGAAGTTTTGTCTCATGAGCAAGGAAAAATTGACGCTGTCAAGGCAGCGGAAGGAAGTGCCTCTGGACGGGGCAGGCATTGACACCCTCTCCCAACTGCTGGCCAATGGGTTGGAACAGGCGGGGGTCAACCGGAAGGATATCATCCGGCTCCGGCTGGCGGTGGAGGAGATCCTGGGGATGTGGAGCTCCAGGGCGGAACAGGAGACGGTTTGCACCTTCCGGTGCGGCACCAGGCTGGGGCGGATGTACCTTGAAATCACGGCCCCCGGCAAGCGCATTGATCCCGATGAAGCTGCCGCGGATATGGCGGGGCGGATGCTGTGCTCCAATCTGCTGGCCCAGGCCGGTCTCTCCCCGGTTTATTCCTATCAGGACGGGATCAACCGCCTGGCCATCTATCCATCCAAACCCCAGAAGCTCAGTCCTCTTATCCAGCTGCTGCTGGCCATCCTGGGCGCTGCGGTGGCGGGGACGGTGCTCCTTGCTCTGCCTGCCCAGGTGAGAGAGGTGGCAACTGGTGTGGTGGACCCGCTGTTCAGTGCACTGATGGGCATTTTGCAGACACTGGCAAGCCCCATGATCTTCCTCAGTGTATGCTGGGGCATCATCAACATTGGAGACGTACATATGCTGGGCCGGATCGGCAAGGTGGTACTGCTTCGCTTTCTGGGGGCTGTCTTCCTGCTGACGGCGGTGACGGCGGTCTGTCTGGTGTGGATGTTTCAGCCGGAAGGGGGTACAGCCTCCATGGGTGAAACCGCCGCCGCCCAGATCTACAGCATGATCCTGGGGATCATCCCCTCCAATATCATTACCCCGTTCCTGGAGGGCAACTCCCTGCAGATCATCTTCATGGCCATCTGCGCGGGCCTGGTGCTGCTGGTGCTGGGGGAAAAGTCCTCCGCTCTGCGGGTCCTGCTGGGTCAGGTCAATACGGCGGTGCAGTTTATGATGGAGATCGTAAGCCGCTATATCCCCCTCTTTGTCTTTGTGAGCCTGCTCTCGCTCCTGCTGTCCGACGCCATGAGCAACCTGAGCGGGGTGGTGAAGGGGCTGCTGCTGGGAATTGCCGCCTGTGTGGCATGGCCTCTGCTCTATGCCCTGTGGGCCTGCCTGCGCCTGAAGGTGTCCTTCCCTATGGTGCTGCGCAAGCAGCTGCCCACCTATCTGATCGCCCTGTCCACCGCCTCCTCTTCAGCCGCGCTGTCCACCAATCTGGAGACCTGTGAGCGCAAGCTGGGCATTTCCGGGCGTATCGTCCACTTTGCTGTCCCCTTGGGACAGGTGATGTTCAAGACCGGCGGCGCCGTAGGCTTTTTCGTTCTGGCGCTGGGACTGTCGGAGTTTTACGGCGTAGCCATGCCCCTGCCCTGGGTGGTGACGGGCGTGCTGACGGCAGGGCTGCTGGCCATTGCCGCCCCCCCTGTGCCGGGCGGCAGCCTGACCTGCTACACCGTTCTGCTCACCCAGCTGGGCATCCCTGCCGAAGCGGTGGGCCTGGCGGTGGCGGGCAATGTGATCCTGGACTTCTTTATGACCTCCTGCGGCATTTCCTGCCTGCAGTCGGAACTGATGCTTTCGGCCAATAAGCTGGGGATGCTGGATCGGCAACAACTGGAAAAGGAGTGAGTGGGATGAAGAAACGCTTGGCCTATCTGGCTCTGATGGTTCTTCTGCTGGTGCAGCTGGTGGGCTGCGCCGGGTCGGCTGAAGAGAGCGCTGCCATCACGGATATCCGTCAGCTGGATGGGCAGACCATCGGAGTCATGACCGGCTCCACCTTTGACCAGCATACCGACACCTACATCAACGACGCAAAGAAAGAGTATTACACCACCTACGCCGACATGGCGCTGGCGGTGGAACAGGGGAAAATCGCCGCCTTCCTCATGGATGAGCCCATGGCCCGGGTGCTGTGCGCCCAGAACCCGGGGGTGACCTATCTCAAGGACTACCTGACGGAGGACGGCTACGCCTTCGCCTTTCCCAAGACGGAGAAGGGCGCTCTGCTTCGGGACCAGATGAATGAATTCCTGGCCCAGATCCAGGCCGACGGCACCATGGAGGAGATCGAATCCATCTGGTTCGGCACCGACGAGAGCGTCCAGGTGGTGGAGGACTGGACCGGGCTGCCCGCCACCAACGGCACCCTGGAGTTTGCTGCCAAGGCCAGCAGCGCCCCCTTCGCCTATGTGAAGGACGGGAAGACCGTGGGCTATGACGTGGACATCGTGGTCCGCTTCTGCAAGGCCTATGGTTACGGCCTCAACCTCCATAACGTGGAACTCACCTCCTTCATCGCCGGCATCGAGGCGGGAAAATATGACCTGGGAGCCGCCGGCTTTACCGTCACCGAGGAGCGGGCTGAGCGGGTGTACTTTTCCGAGCCCGACTATTCCGGCGGTATCGTGGTGGTGGTGGCCGATACCGGAGCGGGCGAGGCCCGCTTTGAGACGCTGGCCGACTTTGAAGGGACCACGCTGGGGGCCGTGACGGGGGCTTACCAGGATCAGTTGGCCAAGGAGACCATCCCCGGTATCAGCATCCAGTATTACGATGACGTGGCCTCTCAGCTGCTGGCCCTGCAGAACGGATACATAGACGGGGCCCTCAACGATCTGCCCCTGTCCCAGCTGGCGGTTGCCCGGCAGCCCGAACTGGCCATTTTCCCCGAGACCATCGCACCGGACAGCTACGGCCTGGGACTGCCCAAAGACAGCCCCCTCACCGACCAGGTCAGCGCCATCATTGAGCGGTACCGGGCTGACGGCACGCTGGACGCCCTGACCGCCAAGTGGATGGGGGCGGATGAGAGCGTCAAGACCATCGATGTGGGGGAGTACGACGCCCCCAACGGGACCCTGCGCTATGTCCACGATCCCTCTATGGAGCCCATGAGCTATGTGGGGGAGGGGGGAGAGTCCCTGGGCTATGAGGTGGAGCTGGTGACCCTCATCGCCAAGGAGTTGGGGATGGAGCTGGAGATCACCCAGGGCAGCTTTGCCTCCCTGATCCCCATGCTGATGAGCGGCCGGGCGGATATCATCTCCGGCTCGATCAGCATCACCGAAGAGCGAAAGGAGAGCATCGACTTCGCCGCGCCCCACTACACCGGCGGCGTGGTGATGGTGGTGCGGGCGGAGGACCTGGGCATCAGCACCCAGACGGAAGAGCAGGGCTTCTGGGCCGGGCTGGCGGACAGCTTCCGCAAGACCTTTGTGGAGGAGAACCGCTGGCAGATGATCCTGTCCGGCCTGGGGGTCACGGTGGTCATTTCGCTGTGCGCCGCCCTCATCGGCTCGGCCCTGGGCTTTGGCCTGTGCCTGGTGCGGCGGGGCCGGAACAGGGTGGCCTCCCTTCTGGCCGCCGCCTTCATCCGGCTGGTCCAGGGCATCCCCACCCTGGTGCTGCTGATGGTGCTCTACTATATCGTCTTTGCCAGCACCCGCCTCAGCGGAGTGGTCATTGCTATTCTGGCCTTTTCCATCAACTTCGGCGTTTATGTGTCCGAGATGATCCGCACCGGCATCGACGCGGTGGACAGCGGCCAATGGGAGGCCGCCGCCGCGCTGGGCTTCGGGCGTGCCAAGACCTTCACCAAGGTCATCGCCCCCCAGGCCGCCCGGCATATCCTGCCGGTCTACAAGGGCGAGTTGATCTCCATGGTCAAGATGACCTCGGTGGTGGGCTATATTGCGGTGGAGGATCTGACCAAGGCCACCGACCTGATCCGCAGCCGCACCTTTGAGGCCTTCTTCCCGCTGATCGTCACGGCGGTGATCTATTTCCTGCTGGCCTGGGCCCTCACCTCGCTGCTGCGGCTGGTGGAGCTGCGCATCGATCCCAAGCGGCGGCCCAGGGTCCTCAAGGGCGTGGAGGGGGAGAAGCTGTCCGCCGCCACTCCCGATCCCGTATCCGCCGCCAGGGCGGAGGGGGAGACGGTGATCTCCGTGGCGCACCTGAAAAAGGTCTATCCCAATGCCACCCCCCTGCAGGATGTCAATACGGAGATTTGCCAGGGAGACGTGATCTCAATCATCGGTCCCTCGGGTACCGGCAAGAGTACCCTGCTGCGCTGCCTCAACCGTCTGGAGGAGCCTACAGCCGGTGAGATCCAGGTGCTGGGGCAGACCCTGACCGGCACCGGTCCCCGGGAGCTCAGCGCCATCCGGCGGCGGATGGGCATGGTGTTCCAGTCCTTCCATCTGTTCCCCCATCTGACCGTGATGGAAAACATCATGCTGGCCCCGGTGGAGCTGCTGGGTCTCAGCAGACAGGACGCCTACAGGCGGGGACTGGAGCTTCTGCAGAGCGTGGGCCTGGCGGAGAAGGCCCTCAATTACCCCGATGAACTCTCCGGCGGACAGAAGCAGCGGGTGGCCATCGCCCGCACCCTGGCCATGAATCCGGACATCGTCCTGTTTGATGAGCCCACCTCGGCTCTGGACCCCACTATGGTGGGGGAGGTGCTGTCGGTCATCCGCAACCTGGCCAGCCAGGGGCTGACCATGCTCATCGTCACCCATGAGATGAAGTTTGCCCGGGACGTCTCCACCAGAGTGTTTTACATGGACCAGGGCGTGATCTACGAGGAGGGTGCGCCGGAGCAGGTCTTTGAGCATCCGCTGACCGACCGCTGCCGGGCCTTTGTCCACCGGCTGAAGACCTTCCACGCGGAGATCCGCTCCAGGGAGTTTGACTTCCTGGGCACCGCGTCCGACATCGACGCCTTTGCCCGGAAGCACTTGCTGGGCGCCGACCAGTCCCTGAAATTCCAGCAGATCTTTGAGGAGCTGTGCGTGTCGGTCATCCTGCCCACCCTGCCTGCGGAAAGCGGCTGGAGACTGTCCTTCGACGCGGCCTGCCGGGAGGATGCCAGCCAGTGCGAGGCGGTCATCCGCTGGGAGGGGGCGGCTTTTGATCCGCTGACCCAGGGTGAGGCGCTCAGTGTAAAGCTGGCCCTGTCCAAGACAAAGGACAGCCGCTGGACCTGTGAAGAGGGCGTCAACACCGTAACCATCCTGTTCTGAGCAGGAAGAGACATACCATCACAGAAAGGGAGAAATTGATATGAATATCGTAAAGACAAGCGAAGGCTCCAAGCTGACCCTGGCCCTGGAGGGCCGTCTGGATACCACCACCGCGCCCCAGCTGGAGGCGGAGGTAAAGGGCAGTCTGGACGGTGTGACCGAGCTGGCGCTGGATTTTTCCAAGCTGGAGTACCTCTCTTCCGCCGGTCTGCGTGTCATCCTTGCCGCCCAGAAGGTGATGAACAAGCAGGGGCAGATGATCATCCGAAACGTGAACGAGACCATCATGGAAGTATTTGAGGTCACCGGCTTCAGTGACATCCTGACCATTGAATAAGGAGGTGCCGGCAATGAACCGCAGCGAAAGTCACACCATCCAGCCGGAGCTTCCCAACATTGTGGGTCTGTCTCATATCTGCATTTTCGTGGACGATATGGAGCAGGCAGTGGACTACTACCGGGACCTGCTGGGCGTAGAGCCCGACCACTGCCTGTCCCACTGGAAAAACGAGGGCTTTTTTAGGGCGGGCGGCTTTGTGGACGAGGCGGCCCAGGGGGACGTCTCCATTGCCTTTGTGAACGTGCCCGGCACCAGGCTCACCCTGGAGCTGATGCAGTACCACTATCCCAAGGGCCGAACGGAGCCGGTGGTCTTTGCCGCCAATGACGTCAGCGGCGCCCGCCATGTGGCCCTGAAGGTCACCAACATCGAGGCTGCCTTCGCCCACATCCAGGCCATGCCCGATACCCGGCTCATCAATGAGACGGAGGCCTACCGGGTGTACCAGATCAGCCAGACCCAGCCGGAGGACGTGCGCTTTTTTGACCAGGCCCCCGGCCAGACCGATGAGCGGAACGAAGCCACCGCCAAAATCCTGGGGCAGGTACGGTATTTCTACTTCATTGACCGATATGGCCTGCAGTGGGAGTTCGAGCAGGGCCATACCGATATCGGTGACTGATCCGGGACAGTGACATCTGACCCGGCCTGTTTTGGGGTGTTGGAGGCGATTGCTACGGAAAAGACAAATGTAAATCCCATCTTTTTGGAAAACGAGCGGGAGGCCAACCGGTATTCCTGCCGGTGCCTGCAGGTGATGGCGCTCATCGCGGCGCTGGCCTGGCTGCTGAACCTGCTGGGTGTCTTTATCGTGCCCCAGGCCGTCATGAATCTGGGCATGCCCGTGTGCATTTTTACCTTTCTGCTGCCCACCATTCTCATCCACAAGATGCCCCGGCTGGGCGGCTGGTTCAAGTATCTTACCATGGGCTGCTGTATCCTGGGCATCACCGTGCTGTCCACCGCCATCCCCAAGCATACCGTACTGGCCTGGATCGCCCCGGTGCTCCTTAGCTGCCACTACTACTCCCGGGCGCTGACCGCCAGCACCTTGGCGGCCTCGGTGGTCTGCCTGTATGCCTCCGGCATTGCCAGTCTGTTCGTGGGGGAGGGGGACCCCAACCTGATCGATGCGTTCCATATGTCGGAGGCAACCATCACCCCTGAGGTGTTCCGGGAGGCGGTGCTGTTCTTCCTGCTGCCCCGCTCCGCCATTCTGGTGGGCATGGCCTTTGTATGCATCACCATTGCCAAACGCACCCGCAGCCTGCTGGAAAAGCAGGCTGCGGACGCCTCTGCCCGCCAGCGCATCGAGACCGAGCTGAATGTGGCCACCCAGATCCAGGCGGATATGCTGCCGGGTATTTTTCCCGCCTTTCCCGAGCGGCCGGAATTTGATGTGTACGCCGACATGATCCCCGCCAGGGAGGTGGGAGGCGATTTCTATGATTTCTTCCTGGTGGACGATGACCATCTGGCCATGGTCATTGCCGACGTGTCCGGCAAGGGGGTGCCGGCGGCGCTGTTTATGGTGATCGCAAAGACCCTGCTGAAAAACGCGGTTCAGATGGGCCTGTCCCCCAAGCAGGCCCTGGAGAAGGTCAATAACCAGCTGTGTGAAAACAACGAGGCCGAGATGTTTGTCACGGTCTGGCTGGGTGTGTACCAGATCTCCACCGGCCACCTTACTGCCGCCAACGCGGGCCATGAGTATCCCGCCATCCGGAGAAGGGACGGTCAGTTTGAACTGCTGAAGGACCGGCACGGCTTCGTGCTGGCAGGCATGGAAAACGCCCGCTATCAGGAATATGAGCAGGAGATCGGCGTGGGAGACACTTTGTTCGTCTACACCGACGGCGTGGCGGAGGCCACCAATGGGTCCAACGACCTCTACGGCACCGACCGCATGCTGGCGGCGCTGAACCGGAACCACGGCCTGGGGCCGGAGGGCCTGCTCCATGAGGTTAAGGCGGACATTGACCGCTTTGTGGGCGCCGCCCCTCAGTTTGACGACATCACCATGCTGTCCCTTCAGCGCAAGGGGCCTGCTCCCCGGCAGAGCATTCAGGAGACCCCCGAACTGGAGCGCATTCCCCATGTGTGTGAATTTCTGGACGGTGTGCTTCAGGCGCATGACGCGCCTATGAAGGTAATTACCCAGGTCAATATTGCGGCGGACGAGATCTTCTCCAACATCGCCCGGTACAGCGGCGCTTCTGCCGCCGTGGTGGACTGTGAGGTGACAGGGACCCGGGCCGTTATTCGCTTTACGGACGACGGAAAGCCCTATGATCCCACCTTGCAGCCGGAGCCGGATGTGACCCAGTCTGCGGAGGAGCGGGAGATCGGCGGCCTGGGGATCTTTATGGTCAGAAAGATGGCGGACCGGGTGTCCTATGAGTATGCCCAGGGCCGGAACGTCCTGACCATCGAAAAATGCTGGTAACGATAGACCCAATGGAGGAATGACTTTTGATTACCCTGATTTGTGCTGTGCTGCTGCTGGCTGTGGGATATGTGTTCTACGGAAAGCTGGTGGAGCGGGTGTTTCGCCCCGATGACCGGCCCACTCCGGCGGTGGCCCATCCCGATGGGGTGGACTACATCCCCATGAAGAACTGGCGGGTGTTTCTCATTCAGCTGCTGAACATCGCCGGTACCGGCCCCATCTTCGGCGCCCTGCTGGGCGCCGTGTTCGGCCCTGTGGTGTTTTTGTGGATCGTATTCGGCTCCATACTGGGGGGCGCAGTCCATGACTACATGAGCGGCATGATTTCTATTCGGATGAACGGCGCTTCCATCTCGGAAATCGTGGGCGCCTACCTTGGCCCCGCCGCCAAGCAGGTCATGCGGGTCTTTTCCCTCATCCTGCTGGTGCTGTTGGGCGCGGTGTTCACCACCAGCCCCGCCCTGCTCATTGCCCGCCTGACCCCGGAGTGGATGAACGCCGGCTTCTGGGTGGTGGTGATTTTGGCCTACTATCTGCTGGCCACCCTGCTGCCCATTGACAAGCTCATCGGAAAGCTCTATCCCATCTTCGGCGCGGTGCTGCTGATGATGGCCGTGGGCATCATTGTGGGACTCATCGCCGGCGGCTACCAGCTGCCTGAGCTGACCCTGACCAATCTTCACCCCGACGGCCGCCCGGTCTGGCCCTATATGTTCATCACCGTAGCCTGCGGCGCCATCTCCGGCTTCCACGGGACCCAGTCCCCCATGATGGCCCGCTGCCTCACCTCGGAGAAAAACGGGCGCAAGATCTTCTACGGCGCAATGATCTCCGAGAGCGTCATCGCTTTGGTGTGGGCGGCGGCGGGCGTGGCCTTTTACGGCGCCACCGGCGGTCTGCAGGCCGCCCTGGCGGAGCTGGGCCAGTCCGGCGTGGTCTATGACATCTCGGTATCCCTGCTGGGCACCTTCGGCGGAGCCCTGGCCATCATCGGTGTGGTGGTTTGCCCGGTGTCCTCCGGCGACACCGCCTTCCGCAGCGCCCGGCTCACCATTGCCGACTGGTTCCACATCGATCAGGCCAGCCTGCCCAAGCGCCTGGCGGTGACCGTTCCGCTGCTGGCGGCAGGGGCGGTGCTGACCCAGGTGGATTTTGATGTGGTGTGGCGCTATTTCTCCTGGAGCAACCAGACCCTGGCCATGATCACTCTGTGGGCGGCGGCCATGTACCTGGTGCGCCACGGGGCCAAGCCCTGGCATTCGCTGCTGTGCGCCCTTCCGGCCACCTTCATGTCCGCCGTCTCCTGCACCTACATTCTGATGGCGGAGGAGGGCTTCCGTCTGTCCCAGACCATTGCCTATCCCGTGGGGATCGCCTTTGCGGCGGCCTGTGCGGCGCTCTATGTGTACAGCACCCTGAAAAGGAAGGAACTGCGTTTATGAGAAGAAAAATCGCTGGATTGTGCGCCCTTTGCTGTGCCCTCTCCCTGACGGGCTGCGCCGGTACCACCCAGTCCGGTCCCGATCCCGCTGCCGTGGACTCCCCGGTGGCCGGGAAAAAGGTGGCCTACATCATGCAGATGGCCCCGTCGGACATTTTCCAGATGTGGTCCCAGTCCGCCCAGGAGACGGCGGAAGGGCTGGGCATGGAGTACGATGCCTTTTTCTGCGGCGGGTCCGACGCCCAGTGGCAGGACACCGTTGCCCAATGCGCCGCCGCTGGCTACGACGGCCTGCTGCTGAGCCACGGCGGGCAGAACTACGCCTACAGCTTTCTGAAAGATCTGCTGGAGCAGTATCCCGATCTGAAGATCGTCACCTTTGACACCCAGTTCAAGGACGGCAGCGGCCAGACCCAGACCCTGGAGGGTGTGACCCAGTTCTTCCAGCAGGACGCCCAGTTTGCCCAGCTGCTGCTGGAGTATGTGTGTCAGGAGCTCTATCCGGACAAGACCGCGGCGGGAGAGCCGGTCAACATTCTGAAGGTCTGGGTGGGACCCAACTTCCTTTCTCCCTTTGACCGCCGGCAGGAGGGGTACGCCGCCTATGAGGAGGCGGGGCTGATCCATACCGTGGAGACCATCGGCCCCTCCGATTTCAGCAATGCGGAGGCCTCCATGGCCGATATCACCGCTGCTACCCTGGCCAAGTACCAGCCGGGGGAGATCGACGCCATCTGGTGCTGCTATGATCTGTACGCCAGCGGCGTCTATACCGCTCTGACCCAGGGAGGCTATGACATCCCCATGGTGAGCGTGGATATCTGCAACGCAGATATCGAGAAAATGGCCCGTGAGGGCTCCCCCTGGAAGGCCTGCGCCACCACCAACTGGAACTACAACGGGGAATTCGGCATGCGGGTGCTGGCCCTGGAGCTGTCGGGGGACTACGACGCCATCATCGACCCCATGACGGGGGAGTGTGCCAGCTGGCTGGAGCTGCCCACCACCGTGGTGACCCAGGACATGGTCTCCGGCGGCGGCATCAACGTCACCAACCTGGATACGGTGGCGGGGGAGTCCTATACCGACCGAAGCTGGATGCCCACCGTGGCCTGGATGGCGGAGCTGCTGGGAGACTGAGCAACGAAGAAAAGGGAGTGGGAAAGCCATGACGGAAAAACTGTTTCATCTCACGGAAAAGGGGGCCAACGTCCGCACTGAACTGCTGGCGGGACTGACCACCTTTATGACCATGGCGTATATCCTCATGGTAAACGCCGGGATGTTTACCGAGCTGCCCGGCGTGTCCTACTATGCCATTTACGTCGCCACGGCCCTCTCCGCGGCCATCGGCACCATCCTCATCGGGCTTCTGGCCAACCTGCCTCTGGCCCAGGCCTCCGCCATGGGCTCCAACGCCTTTTTTGTCTACACCGTGTGCATGGGCTTCGGGCTGAGCTACGCCAATGCCCTGGTCCTGATCCTTCTGGACGGTATCGCCTTTGTCCTTCTGACCGTGACCGGCCTGCGGAAAAAGATCTTTGAGGCCATTCCTGCCCCGGTCCGGTTGACCATCCCCGCCGGAGTGGGTCTGTTCATCGCCTTCATCGGTCTGCAGAGCGCGGGTATCGTGGTGGCGGATTCCGAGACCTTTGTCACCCTGGCCTCCTTCAATCTGCTCTTCGGGTCCGCCGCCTGGGCAGATGTGATGCCCATCCTGGTGACCCTGGCTGCCCTGACCGCCATCGCCGTGATGACCTGCCGGGGCACAAAGGGGGCCGTTCTGTGGGGTATTTTGGGGGGCACGGTCCTCTATTACCTGCTGGGCTTCACCGTTCCCGAATTCTACGGGAACTTTGGCGCCTCTTTGAATCTGAATCCCTTTGCAGCGTTCCAAGAGTTCGGTGCCTCGGCATTTGGCCGTGTCTTTACGGAGGGCTTTGACTTTTCCCACTATCTGGCCGACCACAATCCCGCCCAGCTGGCCCTGCTGATCGCCACCACCGCCCTGGCCTTCTGCCTGGTGGACATGTTTGATACCATCGGCACCCTGTATGGGGCCTGCGCCCGGGGCAATCTGCTTACCAAAGAGGGCGAGGTGCCCAATATGGAGCGGGCCATGCTGGCCGACGCGGTGGCCACGGTGTGCGGCGCGGTGTGCGGCACCTCCACTGTCAGCTCCTATGTGGAGGCCTCCGCCGGCATCGCTGAGGGGGGCAAGACCGGGCTGGCTGCCATGGCCACCGGTGGGCTGTTCCTGGTGGCTATGTTTTTCAGCCCTGTGGCCTCCCTGGTGCCCAGCTGTGCCACGTCGGCGGCCCTCATCTATGTGGGTATTCTCATGATGGACTGCACAAAGAGGATCAACTGGCAGAACACAGAAGAAGCCGTTCCCGCCTTCCTCACCCTGGCCATCATGCCTATGACCTACAATATCTCCTACGGCATCGCCTTCGGCGTGATCTCCCACGTCCTGATCCAGGTGTTTGCAGGGAAGGGGAAACAGGTCAATGGGGGGACCTGGGTCATTGCGGGGCTGTTTACATTGATGTTCCTGGTCACCCATTGACAGGCGGAGGACATATGGACGCATTGACACTTCAGGCAAAGGATATTTCTGTGGAATTCCCCGGCGTCAAGGCCCTGGACGGCGTGGACTTTCAGCTGCTGCCGGGGGAGATCCACGCCCTGGTGGGGGCCAACGGAGCGGGAAAGTCCACGCTGATGAAGGTACTGGCCGGAACCAATCCAGACTACAGCGGCCAGGTCCTTCTGGACGGCAGGCCGGTGGAGCTGCGCAGCCCCGGGGCGGCCCAGCAGATGGGGATCCATATCGTCTGCCAGGAGGTGGATCAGGCCCTGGCCCCCGCCCTGTCGGCGGCGGAAAACATGCTGCTGGATGAGCTGGGGAGGAAGGGCCGCCTGTGGATCAACTGGCGGAAGGTGTACTGGCGGGCGGAGGAGCTGAAGGGTCAGCTTCACATGGACTTTGATGTACGCACGCCGGTCAGCCGGCTGACCCTGGCCCAAAAGCAGATGGTATTGATCGCACGGGCGCTGCACAGCAACTGCCGTATCCTGCTGCTGGATGAGCCCACCGCCCCCTTGAGCACGGTGGAAACGGAAATGCTGTTTGGCCTTTGCCGGAGCCTGGTCAGGGACCGGGGCATGACCATCGTCTTTATTTCCCACCGGCTGCCGGAGGTGCTGGAGATCTGTGAGCGCTATACGGTGCTGCGCAACGGCAGGCTTGCCGCCAGCGGCCCCATTACGCCCCAGACCACCGCCGATGAGCTGGTGGCCCATATGCTGGGCGGTGAGATGAGCGCTGTCTGCCGCACCCCCGGCGCACCTCCTGTAGGCGGCGAGATGTTGTCGGTACACGGCCTCTCCAGCCGGGACAACAGCGTCCGGAACGTCTCCCTGACGGTGCATCGCGGGGAGATCGTGGGTCTGGCCGGTCTGGTGGGAGCAGGGAAGAGCGAGCTGTGCAAGACCCTCTTCGGTATCCTGCCCAGGTCCGCCGGGGAGATCCTGCTGGAGGGCAGTCCGGCTCCCCTCCGGAGCCCCGCCGAGGCAGTGGCCCTGGGCATGGGACTGGTGCCGGAGGAGCGGTGGAAGGAAGGCCTCTTTTTGAAGGAAAGCCTGTCCTTCAATTTGGGGATCGCCGGTCTGAAGCGGTGGAGCAATCTGTCCTTCCTCTCCCAAAAGGGGCTGGACCAAAATGCCCGCACCCAGATGGAAGCGCTGGAGATCAAAACGCCCTCCCCACAGCAGCGGGTAGGGCTCCTGTCCGGCGGCAATCAGCAAAAAGCCGTGGTAGGCAAATGGCTTGCCGCCGACTGCAGGCTCTATCTGTTTGACGAGCCCACCAAGGGGGTGGATGTGGGCGCAAAGGCGGAGCTGTTTCAGGTCATAGCCGGACTGGCACAGGCGGGGTGCGGCGTGCTGTACGCCTCCGCCGATGCCGGCGAGCTGCTGAAGGTGGCCAACCGGATCTATGTCCTGTACGGGGGGTGCGTTGCGGCGGAGCTGGATGCCGCCCACACCTCGGAGGAGGAGATCATGTACTATGCCGTGGGCGGGAAGTCCCCCTTCCTTCCGACGGAGCAGAGAGAAGGGGAGGTCAGGACGTGATACAGACAGGGAAACCAAAAGAGGCCGCAGGATTCTTTATGGACTGGGCGGCGGTGATCGCGCTGGGGGTCGCTGTTGTGGTGTTCGCACTGCTGCGGGGCGGGAGCTTCCTCTCCGCCGCCAATGCCGTCAACATCCTGCGGTCCATGTCCATCACCACCATTTTTGCCATTGCCGCCACCATCACCATGGCCCCTGACGGCTTTGATATGTCGGCCTGCACCCTTGCCACCGTCTCCTCCTTCCTGTTTGCCAGCCTGTTTCTGTGGTTTGGCCTGCCCCTGTGGATGAGCGTGGTCCTCACGGTGGTGCTGACCATAGTGCTCTATCTGCTGACCATGTTTCTCATCCTGGTCTGCCGGGTGCCCGATATGCTGGCCACCTGCGCCCTGATGTTCGTGCATCAGGGGCTGGGCCTGTGGTGGACGGGGGGCGGCGCGGTATCCGCCGGTATGCCCACCGCCTGGGGGACCGCCCCTCTCCGCACGGGCTGGACCGAGGGGGCGCTGGCCATCGGCGCGGCGCCCTGGTGCATTCTCATCATGCTGGCCTGCGTGGCTTTTGCCTTTATTTTTTTGCAGTATACCCGCCACGGCCGCTGCCTGTACGCTATGGGCAGCAACCGTACCGCCGCGGCCTATTCCGGTATTCCCGTAAAAAAATACCGCTTTCTGGCGGGAATGCTCACCGCCGCCATTCTTGCGGTGGGAGCCATCGTGGTCTGTTCCCGCAACTCAGCGGCCCAGATCTCCGGCTGTGACAGCTATCTGATGCCCTCCCTGGCGGCGGTGTTTGTGGGGCGCTCCGTGGGAGGCGCCGAAAAGCCCAACGCCCTGGGCACCCTGGTGGGGGCGGCCCTGGTGGCGGTGCTGGAAAACGGACTGACCCAGATGGGGGTGGTCTACTATGTGCTCCCGGCGGTCAAGGGCGGCGTACTGGTGCTGGCCCTGGTGGCCGCCTACGGCCCCCGGCGGCGGAGCGCCCATGTCATATCCTGAGTAGGGAGGAATTGCGATGGAGACGGATTATGGAATCGAACGCAGACTGGCCCAGTGTGCGCCGGAGCTTCACAGCCGGTACCGGGACTGTGTGGTGATCTCCCAACGGATGCTCTGCCGGTATGAGAACTACTTTCCCGACTTTACCGACCACACGGTGCTCCACACCCTGGATATCCTGAATCTGTGTAATCAGCTCATCGGCAGCCAGATGGAGCGTCTCACCCCGGAGGATCTCTATGTGCTGCTGATGGGGGCCCTCTTTCATGATGTGGGTATGGGGGTGTCCACGGCGGACTTTGAGCAGTTCCGGGCGGTGCTGGGTTTTCCGGAGCCGGCGGATGACACCGCCCGGGCCTGGGCGGTGCGGGATCACCATCAGGAGCTGTCCGGCCTGTATCTGGAAAAATATTGGCAGATGCTGGATTTCCCCAACGAGGCCTATGCCAGGGCAGTCATCCAGGTCTGCCGGGGCCATCGGAAGACCGATCTTATGGATCAGAGGGAGTATCCGCCCCAGTTCGAGGTGGAGCCGGGCAAGACGGTGAGCCTGCCCTATCTGGCGGCCCTGCTCTGCCTGGCGGACGAGCTGGATATCGCCGCTGAGCGCAATGTCAGCTTCCTGTATGACGTGGAGCATATGCCCAGCCCCAGGGACCGCCGGGAATTCCGCAAGCATATGGCCATCCACCGGGTGGAGCTGCAGGAGGACCGGGTGGTGGTCCACGCCTGGGCGGAGGACCCGGACATCCGGGCGGGAGTGGAGGAAGTGACCGACAAGCTGCGGGACAAGCTGCTGATGTGCCGCCGGGTGGCGGCGGAGCGCTCTTCCTTTGTCATTCTCCAGGCCGATGTGGTGCTGCGCATGGAAAAACCGAAGGAGGGCGGCGTATGAAGCTACTGGAGCGGATGTTTCACCTGACCGAGCGGGGAACCACCGTCCGCCGGGAGCTGCTGGGCGCGCTGACCTCCTTTTTCTCGGTGGCCTATATTCTGTTTGTCACCCCCAGCTATCTGTCCCAGACCGGCATGGACTATACCGGGGTGCTGCTGGCCACCTGCCTGTCCTCCGCGCTGGCCTGTTTTCTCTCCGCCGCCTTTGACCTGCCCTTTATGCTGGCGCCTGGGGTGGGCCTCAACGCCTTCTTTACCTACACCCTCTGCCTCACCATGGGCTACACCTGGGCTCAGGCGCTGGCGGTGGTGAGCCTGTCGGGCGTGGCCTTTCTGATCATCAGCCTGACGCCCCTGCGGGACCAGATGATCTCATGTATTCCCCCCAGCATGAAGAATGCCATCAGTGCCGGACTGGGCCTGTTCATTGCCCTCATCGGACTGCTGAACTCGGGCATCGTCCGGGCGGAGGACGGGGCCCTTCTGCTGGGGGAGATCGGCGCTCCGGCCACCTTTCTGGCCATCCTGGGCCTGCTGATCACCGGCGTGCTGATGGCCTGGAAGGTGAAGGGGGCCATACTCATCGGCATTGTGGTTACCACGCTGCTGGGCTTCCCTCTGGGGGTGACCCAGGCGCCGGAATCCATGAACCTTTCCCTGGCCTCTCTGCGCCCGCTGCTGCTGTCCCCGGACTTCGGCGGGGTGCTGTCCCTGGGGGTGCTGCCCCTGGTCACCGCGGTGGTCACCTTTACCATGTGCCTGTGCTTTGACACCCTGGGGGCCCTCATCTGCATTGCCGGGGCGGGGGACCTGCTGGATAAAAAGGGGGGACTGGGCCGGTACAGCCGGGGCATGACGGCGGTGGCTCTGTCCACCGCCGCCGCCCCTCTGCTGGGCGCCCCTCCCATCGGTATCCCGGTGGAGGGCTCCACCGGCGTGGCGGACGGAGCCAGGACCGGGCTGTATACCGCCGCCACCGGGGTGCTGTTCCTGGCCTCCATTCTGCTGGCTCCCATCGCGGGTGTGATCCCGGGGGCGGCCACCTCGCCCGCCCTGGTGCTTATCGGCATGCTGATGATCCACAACGCCACCAACATCTACTGGCATCAGGTGGAGATCGCCCTGCCCTGCTTCCTCACCATGATTATGATTCCCTTTACCTATTCAGTGGCAGACGGCATCGGCGTGGGCTTTATCTCCTATACTGCCATCAGCCTGGTCAGCGGGAAGGGGAAAAAGATCCCTGTTGTTACCTACATTCTGACCATCCTGTTTGTGGCCATGTACGTTCTTTCGGCGCTGTAGGAGGTGAGGCGAGATGAACAAACTGGACGGCTTTTTCCACCTCTCTCAGCGGGGGACCACCCTGGGCAGAGAGATCCGGGGCGGATGCACCACATTCTGCTCTATGGCTTACCTGATCCTGGTCATCCCCGGCCTGCTCTCCGGGGCAGGCATGGACTTTGAGCAGGTGATGACGGCCGCCTGCCTCATTGCTGCCGTGGGCAGCATCGTGTCCGGCCTGGCGTCCAATCTGCCCTTTGCCCTGGCTCCCGGCCTGGGCTTTACGACCCTGTTTACCTACACCTTCTGTCAGAAGTACGGCTGCACCTGGCAGCAGGCTCTGGTGCTGGTGCTCCTCTCGGGCATCCTGTTCCTGATCCTCGGCCTTACCCCCCTGCGGGAGCGGCTCAACGATGCACTGCCCATGCCCTTCAAGTTTGCCCTGTCCGCCGGGGTGGGGCTCTTTCTCACCCTCTCAGGGCTCATCAACGCGGGCCTGATCACCGCCGACAACAATCTGGTGGATATGGGGACCCTGGCCGCACCGGAGCCCTTGCTGGCGCTGCTGGGTATCTTTGTAACGGCGGTGCTGGTGATGAAGAGGGTCCCGGGGGCCCTGATGCTTGGTATGGCACTGACGGTGATATTGGGGATCCCCCTGGGGGTGACCGTCCTGCCGGAAACGGTGATGACCGTACCGGAGCTGTCTCCCACCGCGCTGGAGCTGGACTTTACCGTACTTTTCACCCTGGGGCCCGCTCCTCTGTTTTCTGCCCTGCTTTCCCTGTTGATCTCCCAGTACTTTGATGCCCTGGGTACTCTTTTGGGCGTGGCGGGGGACGCCAAGCTGACGGACACCACCGGCGATCTGGCCGGGCAGCGGGAGGTCATGCTCTGCTGTGGCGCTGCCACTTGCGCCGGGGCCCTGCTGGGGGTCAGCAATGTGACCGCCATGGCGGAGTCGGCTACCGGCATCCGGGAGGGCGCCCGTACCGGCCTGGCCCCGGTGGTGACCGGCCTGCTTTTCCTGTGTATGCTGCCCTTTACCTCCCTAGCTGGAGTGGTGACCGGCGCGGCCCTGGCCGCACCCCTGGTCATGGTGGGCATGTCCATGATGAGCGGTATCACCCAAATCACCTGGAAGCATGTAGAAATCTCGCTGCCCAGCTTTCTGATGATCGTGGGGATGCCCTTTACCTTTTCCATCACCACCGGCGTCATGCTGGGCGTGGTCTCCTATGTGGTGGTGATGGTATGCCGGAAGCGGGCCCACCTCATTGATCCGGCCCTCTATTTTCTGGCCGCCGTATTTGTCCTGAACGCCGTACTGGGCGCCATCCCATAGATAGTCGGTAAAAGCAGAAAAGGGCCCCCGCAGCTTACTGCTGCGGGGGCCCTTTTGCCCTGTTTACAGCACTAACTGGAACCGGAACCAGCCGTCGGTCAGGTCAAACTGGCAGACGGCTCCATTTTTCCGGCAGAAGGCACAGATGGACTGCACGCCAAGGCCATGCCCCTCTCGTTGAGCTACCGGCAGGCCGCTGCTGTCAAAGGATACCTGGCCGGCACATGGGTTGGAAATCTCCAGCATAATGCTGGGGATACCCACCATCTTGCAGCGGATCTTCCGCCCACCCTGGGGCAGAGCAAGATTGGCGTGGATGGCATTTTCCAGTGAATTGGCCAGGACAATGGCCAATTCACCCTCGTCCGCCGGGAGTGTGTCAGGCAGGGAAATCTGTGCCTCCACAAGGATGTCCTGATTTTTGGCTTGGTCAAAATAGGAGGAAAACACCGCGTCCAGCACCGGTGGGCGGCACCAGCGGACCTCCTTCTGCTCATCCAGCCGCTTTTGGGCGGCGTCCAGAAACTCCAGCGCCGCCGCCCTGTCTCCCCGTGATACCAGTTCTGCAACTGCATGGAGCCGGTGGCGCAGGTCGTGGCGTTCCGTGCGGATGGCGTCCTCAGCCGCTTTCACCGCCTCCATGCGGCTCTGAAGCGCAGACAGCTGTAATGTGGACAGCTGTGCGCTGTGCCGGGCCTCCGCCTCCTTCCGGACGTTTGAAAATAGAAACATTAAAATGGAATAAAACCCCAACATCAGAAGCGCAATCGCCGGTTTGAGGATGCTGCTGCTCCGATTGAAGCCTACATATCCGGGGATCAGGTAGACGGCAATAATATAGTAGGTTGCCATTACCAGGCATATCAGCCACCAGCCACGGTTCAGCTCCAGCAGTATCTGGAAAAACAGGGGGCGCAGGAAGCGGATCAGAAACCAAATAACTCCGGTGCTGAGTGCCGTACAGGACAGCACCAGCACCCAGAAGCGGCTGCCAGACAGATAATAGATCAGCCCTGATATGTGGTGAATCAGCGTACAGAACAGAACGACGGAGAGCTGCTGGAAAAGCAGCCGCCACCCCCGGAACCGGCTGAGGGTGAAAAGGAGCAGGATCAGCGGGATGTGGATGGTCACGGCATAGGTCCAAAAGGCGGTATCCACATCATCCACCGCCCGGTATAGGGCAGCCACCGCCGCCATGAGCAGGAGCGTAACGATGGAAACGATGAAAATGGTGCGCCGCCGGGAATACCGGCTGTCCATAAACAGAAAGGCCATAACCATATATAACACCGTCAAATATTCCATGATGAACAGTTCTGCCATGTGTTCCGCTCCTCCAGCCAGTAGTTGCCCCAGGCTTTTTGCACTCCGTTTCCGCTGCCTGTGGCAGTGCTGTGATTTTTACAGCACCAATCGAAACCGGAACCAGCCGTCGGTCAGGTCAAACTGGCAGACGGCTCCAGTTTTCCGGCAAAAAGCGGAGATGGACTGTATTCCCAAGCCGTGGTTCTCCTTTTGAGCCATCGGCAGACCGTTGCTGTCAAAGCAGATATTGTCGGCACATGGATTGGAAATTTCCAGCATAACGCTGGGGGTTCCCACCGTCTTGCAGCGGATCTTCCGCTGCTCCCAGGGCAGCTTCAGATTGGCGTGAATGGCGTTTTCCAGTGCATTTGCAAGGACAATGGCCAATTCGCCCTCATCCACCGGGAGTGTGTCAGGCAGGGAGATCTGTGCTTCCACAAGGATGTCCTGATTTTTGGCCTGGTCAAAATAGGAGGAAAACACCGCGTCCAGCACCGGCGGGCGGCACCATTGGATGACTTTCCGCTCATCCAGCCGCTTTTGAGCGGTGTCCAGAAAGTCCAGGGCTGCGTCCCTGTCTCCCCGTGATACCAGTTCCGCGGCGGTCAGGAGCCGGTGGCGCAGGTCGTGGCGCTCGGTGCGGATGGTGTCCTCAGCCGCTTTTACCGCCTCCATGCGGCTTTGCAGGGCGGACACCTGCAGGGCAGACAGCTGAGCCTCATAACGGGCGTTGTTTTCTTGTTGTACCCGCTCAAAAAACAGATACATCAGGTAGTAGGCGACACTGGTTACGATCATCAGGCCGTAGATCAGCACGATAATCACAGGAGAATTAGCCGATTCGCTGGCGGCGTACAGCATGGCAATAAATGCGGAGAATGGGATGAGACAGAGAATTCCCCAGCTGCGATTGAGCTGGTGCAGCATTTGCTTGTATGTAACGCTGAACCGCCGCAGGATAAAGAACATCAGAAAGAAGGAAAGGGTGCGTACGGCAAAGGCATAGTATTCACAGTATTTGCTGTGCTGAAGAAGCAGTGTGGTCAGCATTTCGTTCGCCGTTCCGATGCAGCCGACGAACAGGCCGGTAATAATACTGAAAACAGCGCGAAAGCCTCGATACTGGGAGCACCAAAGTGTGACCAGAATGTAAGGAAGTGTTACGGTAAAAAAGCCAAAGCGATAATATACGTCCCAAAAATTCAGGAAAAGCAGCGCAAACAGATTGGAACCCACAATCAGCACCGCTGTGACGATCCAGCGGGTCCGCCACTTGGCCACCGGTTCCCGGAAGTTGATCAAAAGGATCACAAAGCAGCCCAAAAAGGCCTGTGAGATCCCAATATAAATGGTGTGATAAAAATCCAGGTTCAACATCATCCCTCATTCCGTCAGCCAGTAGTTGCCCCAGGCCTTCTTGAACTCCGTGGCCGCCGTCCGGGGCAGTGAAACAGCCTGACCGTTGTCCAGCAGAGCCGTTTGGCCGCTTACCCCGGTCACATGCTGGAAATTCAGCACAAAGCTGGCTCCGCACAGGCAGAAGCGCCGGTCGGCCAACAGAGGCGCGGCCATCTCCCGAAAGGAGGCCCGAATGCTTTGAGAATCCACCACATCATCGGTACAGTAATAGCGCATGCAGCGGCCTACCCGCTCCACATAGCGGATGTGCTCCAGCAGGATGCGCCGGGGGCCGTCTGCCGTGGCGACCACAATGGCGCTGTTCCGCCGCTGGTTCAGCTTCTTCACCGCCCTGTCCAACACCTGAAACAGCTTATTCTCATCCACCGGCTTGAGCAGATAGAAAAAAGCGCGGACGTCGTAGCTGTCGGCGGCGAAGTCGTTGGAGCTGGTGAGATAGATGATCTCGCCGCCTTCCCCCAGCGCCCGCAGACGGCGGCCGGTCTCAATGCCGTTAAGCTCCGGCATAAGGATATCCAGAATATAGAAGTCAAAGCCCCCTGCAACTGCCGCTTGATCCAGTAACAGACCGCCGCTTCGGAAGGTCTCCACCTGGCCCTTCAGACTGTGGCGGGACTGGAAGTAGGTTTCCAATAATTCTGCAATCTCATTGAGTTGTTTTTCTTCGTCATCACATACGGCGATCCTCAGCATGGCCGTCCTCCATCCCGCAGGGAAATGCAAATTTTACGCAAATATCAACGAATTTTGTGCATCACTTATCAAAGTTGCCAACATTTGTACAATGAAAATAGCACGGAAGCAAAAAAACGTCAAGAAGAGAATTTTTAGAGAATTGCTTGCCATCTGGGAGTTCAGCTGCGGTAAGTGAGGCTTGTATCGAACCGCTGATTATGGTAAAATAAATACAAATTATTAAGATTATTTTTATTTTGGGAGGACAGGATGCCGAAGGTCGCCTATTCAGAGGAGGAGCGGGAGCAGATCCGGGTCAAGCTGATGACCACAGCGCTGGAGCTGATGGCCAGCCAGGGGATCCAGCACACCACGGTGGAGCAGGTCTACACCGCGGTGGGGATTTCGCGCACCTTTTTTTACACCTTCTTTGCCACCAAGGAGGACCTGATCGTGGAGTCCCTTTACCTTCAGCAATCCAAAGTCGTGGCCTATGCCCGCCGCCTGATGGAGGACCCGGCCCTCAGTTGGCGGGAGGGGGTGTGGCAGTTTCTCCACGCCTGCTGCTACGGTGAGCGCAACGGCATCGTAGTTATGACTATTGAGGAGCAGAAGCAGCTCTTCCGGCGGATGTCTCCCGAGAGCTATCAGACCTTCCGGGAGAAGCAGGCCCAGCTCTTCGGCCGGCTGCTGGAGTGCTTCGATGTTCCGGCAGATAGGGCCAACATTCAGCTGTTTACCAATCTCAGCCTGGCCATGATCATCATCCGCCATGCCATTCCGGAGAACCTGCCCATGCTGGTGCCCGAGGCGGTGGACCGCACGGTTGAGGTCCACATCAATGCCATTGTGGATTGCCTGGCGGGTATGCGCCGGTAAAAGTGTTCCGAAAATCCGTCCGAATACAACGGTTTTCCCTGGATTCAGACGGATTTCTTTTTCGAATAAATAAAGATGAAATGGCAAATTTATCTTTATTTCTTTGTGCAGGGCATTGCGGTCCGCCAACAGGACGGAGCGAGCCACATACAATCATCATACAGGAGGAAGCAGGTATGGGTATTTTCAGCAAGCTGTTCAAGGGTCCGGAAGTGGACATGGAGAAGAGCAACGCCAACGCCAGAAAAATGCGGCTGCTCTTTGACCAGGTGGTGGAGAACGGCGGGGATTACCGGATCATCTTCGGCTATACCGAGGACGTGGCCCGGTTCAACTACGGTTTTGTCCACGGCAGCAAAACCAAAATCGGGAATCTGATCGTGGGATGGAATGAAGCTGACCAGACCATCGTGGTGGTGCCCACGGTGCCCGATCTCTCCGGCTGCGGTGACCCCACCTACTATCGCCGGTCCGAGATTTTGAAGGCTTACCGCAATAAATACCCCACCGACGCATTTATCATCTATCCGGACAAAAAGAGCTACATCGGCATCAACGCCTACGACTGGCTGGAGGACGAGAGTCTGTACGTCTATGTGTCCCAGGAGGGTGAGCTGGCGGCCTTTACCCAGTTCTTTATGAATCAGTTTGCCAAGAAGTGAGGGGTATGACATGTCCTTAGGCGCCATAGGGGCCTTTCTGGTGGTCCTGCTTGTGGTATTTGTGGTGGGCAACCTGTGGTTTCATTTTGTGGAGGGGGTGCTGGAGCGGATCAAGGGCGTGTTCCGGGGACGCAGAGAACCCCCGGCATGGCATCCCCTGCCTCCGGAGCAGGAGGACGACAAATAAGGAAGAACCCCGGCGCCGCTGGTACAGTCCACGGCGCCGGGGTTTTCGCGGTAGGATAAAAAATCCATCTTTCCCAAACAGGTGAAATCGGGTATAATAAATCTATGTGGTCCCGGAGATAACAAGGAACCGTGTTGTGATGGAGGTAGCATATGAGAAAGACAAAAATCATCTGTACCCTTGGCCCGGCGGTGGACGACGAGGAGACCCTGCGCAAGCTGATCCTGGGCGGTATGAACGCGGCCCGCTTCAACTTCTCCCATGGTACCCATGAGAGCCACCTGGCCCAGCTCACCAAGCTCAAGCGTGTGCGGGACAATCTGGGCGCCCCGGTTGCCACCATCCTGGACACCAAGGGCCCTGAGATCCGGGTCAAAACCTTTGAGAACAGCCCGGTGACCCTGGAGTGGGGGCAGACCTTCGTGCTGTGTACCGACGACGTGCCCGGCGACCAGAACCAGGTCTCGGTGACCTATCAGAACCTGCATAACGAGGTGGGCCCCGGCTGCCGTATCCTGGTGGACGATGGCCTCATCGAGCTGAAGGTGGAGCGCATTGAGGGCAAGCGCGTGGTGTGCCAGGTGGAGAACGGCGGCCCCCTGTCCAGCAACAAGTCCATCAACATCCCCGACGTACATATCCATCTGCCCTCCCTTACCGATAAAGACCGGGAGGACATCAGGTTCGCGGTGGAGAACGACTTTGACTTCATTGCCGCCTCCTTTGTCCGCAAGGCCAGCGACGTGGAGGACATCCGGGCTGAGCTGCGCAAGTACGAGGGCGGGGAGAAGGTCAACATCATCGCCAAGATCGAGAACCGGGAGGGCGTGGACAACATCGACGCCATCATCGACGCCTCCGACGGCATTATGGTGGCCCGGGGCGACCTGGGGGTGGAGATCCCCGCCCATGAGGTGCCCATCCTCCAGAAGCAGATGATCAAGGCGGCCACCCGGAAGGGTCTGCCCGTTATTACCGCCACTCAGATGCTGGACTCCATGATCCGCAACCCCCGTCCCACCCGGGCGGAGGTGTCCGACGTGGCCAACGCCGTGTTTGACGGCACCTCCTGCGTCATGCTCTCCGGGGAGACCGCCTCGGGCAAGTATCCCCTGGAGGCCCTGGAGACCATGGTGGCAACCGTCACTGCCGCCGAGGAGGCCACCGACTACTGGAGACGCTTCCGGGAAAGCAATCTGCTGCCTGAGATCGGCGGCATCAGCGACGGCATTACCCACACCTGCTGTCTGACCGCCATGGACCTGAAGGCGGCCGCCATCCTGGCCCCCACCAAGTCGGGCTACACTGCCAAGGTGATCTCCCGCTTCCGCCCCGGCTGCAACATCATCTCCCTCAGCCAGAGCGAGTCCACCCGGCGGCAGCTGGCCATCTCCTGGGGCGTGCACCCCGTTCTGTCCGGCGAGGTGGATTCCACCGACCGCATGTTCTCCCTGGCGGTGGACGTGGCCCGGAAGGAGGGCCTGGTCAAACCGGGAGACACGGTGGTCATCACCGCAGGCGTGCCCCTGGGCAAGTCGGGCACCACCAACCTCATCAAGGCCCAGGTGGTGGAGGAAGGCTTCTGACAATGAGACCAAAAAGATCCCGCTGTGTATCAAACACAGCGGGATCTTTTGTTATCAGCACTGCCCGGTCAGATGGGCGGCAATGCGGGTGAGCAGCTCCACCGAGCCTACATGGTAGCCGCTGACGCCGTAGACAGCCTGGCCCTGTCCGTTGCACACCACCGCCAGCGGGGGACGGTCGGGGTCGCAGGCCAGATGGCGGGCGGCGGTCTCCAGATCAAAGGCCCAGTCGTCCAGCAGCACCTGGATGTCCGGCCAGTCCTGAAGCACCCCGGCCATGGTGCGCTGGTTCAGGCTCTCCCGGCTGCGCACCAGGAACACCAGATTCACCGGCAGGGCCCGGAGGGCATCCTTGCCGGCGGCCAGTTCATTGAGCACGTGCTCGGTGGGCTCGTTGCCCTCCTCCATCCAGAACAGCAGGGAGGGGCGGCCATCCAGACGGCAGAAGTCGGGGACCTCTCTGCCGTCCAGGGTGCGGGCGGACATGGGGGGCATATCCTGGCAGCCCAACAGGTCCTCCAGAGCGTAGGACCGCAGCCGCAAATCGGAGGCAATGGTCTCCCCGGCCTTCACCAGTACCACCCGGCTGGAGGCAAACTGGTTGCCGTTGGGCATGCGCACCGAGGTGGTGAGCCGGTACTGCCCGGCGGGGAGGGAGAGGGTGCGCACGCCCTCCTGCCAGCCCTTGTCGGAGAGCTGGAGCAGCTGCCAGCCGCCGCCATTCCACAGGGACAGAGACCAGTTCTGCCGGTACAGGGGGTTCTGGCCCTCCTGACACTGGAGCTCCAGCTTGCCCTCCGCCTGGGGATAGAGGGGACGGAAGGAACCGTCCTGCCAGAACTCCGGCATGCCGTCCAGCTTCCGAAGGCGGGCGGGTACACCCAGGGTACGCAGCAGGGCTACGTACAGGATGCGCAGGCTGCGCTCATCGCACCGCCCGGCCTGCCATGCCTCCACGGGGGGCCACACCAGGCCGGTGATCTGTCCGGCGTACACCCGGGACAGGCGGGTTTCCATCCGGCGGCACAGGGCGTCCCACAGGGCGGCGGGGTTGGTCCGATAGGCCTCCTGCTCTGCAGGGGTAAGGGCCTGGCTCAGGGTTTGCCGCCAGGGGGTAAGGAGCTCCAGCTCGATGCGGGGGCAGAGCACCCAGGCGGTGTACACCTCCTGGGGCAGCTCCGGCATGAGAGGGGTATGGGACAGATGGTCGTTCAGCACGTCCTCGGTCACGTCACGCAGGTCCTTCTGGGTGAGGGAGCGGAGGATGGCCTCCCGGCGGGGGTCGTCGTCCTCAGCCAGGAAGGAGGCAATGAGGGCGCTGTTGCCCCGGGCGGCCTTGATGAGGTCCCGCCAGGACGCGGGCACCTGGGCGGAGCAGTCCAGAGCGTCCAGCTTGCCCTCCCGGTGGGCGGTACCGGCGGTCAGCACGGCGGCCCGGTCTGCCTTCTGCCCGGCGGTGAGCAGGGCGGGGTGGATAGGGGCGTCCTTGGGAGCCGTCATGGTAAAGTCCTGCCAGCCGGTGTCGGCCTGGCTGTGCCGCTCCAGGGTCAGGGTGAGGGCGGGGCCGGAACAGTCTGCCTCCGCCGTCAGGCCGTCCAGCTGGGCCAGCACATGAAAATCTCCTAACCCCAGCTCCGCCCGGGCCACGCCCTGTTCATCAGCGGTAAGCGTGGCGATGGTGTGGAAGCTGGCCTCGTTGAGGACCTGGATGTGGACCGTGGCCCCGGCGGCGGGGAGACCCTCCCGCAGGACCTGGAAGGTATAGGCCTGGGTGTGGGCGTAGCGGCTGGTCTGATTGTACCAGCACACCGCCCCGGTGCGGCCCAGCAGGGTACCGTGGAGGGGGGAGGTGCCCACGCCGAACAGCCGGGAGTGGACCAGAATGGCCCGGGAGGCGGCGGTGTTGAACCAGCCCCGGTCCAGGATGGGCTCGGGCTCGCAGGCCCCCAGGAAGCGCCACTGGCCGTTGCACAGGGCCTCCACCCAGGCGTGGTTGTCGTCGCAGTGGGCCCAGCGGGGGGAGTAGACCTGCCGGGCGGCGATGCCCACGCTGCGCAGGGCGGACACCAGGAAGGCCGACTCCTCGCCGCACCGGCCGCTGCCATTGCGGAAGACGGTGAGGGGGGAGGCGGTGCGGTCGTCCTGGAACTGATAGGAGGCCTCCTCATGGCACCAGCGGTTGACCTCCAGCACCATCTCCTCCTGGGAGGGGAGGGCGGCGATCCGCTCCCACAGGGCGTCGTGGAAGAGAGGGCGGTGGAAGGACAGATCTTCGTCGTTGACCCGGGGGAAGAGGACGTAGTGGAGGAAGATCTCCTCGTCCAGCGCCTGGCACCAGGGGGCCTGCTGCCGCAGGGCCAGGGCGTGGTCAACGAACTGGAGGAAGAGGGAGAAGGGGTAGCAGTCCAGGTCGCTCTCGGGCAGATGGGTCAGCAGGAACTCCATGGCCTGCCGGCGCTCCGGGGAGAGAGATTCCAGTTGGGTATTCCAGTGTTCCATCTTAAACCTCCTGGGCGCAGCCCTTGCACAGTTCATACAGGGTGGTGACGCCGGCGCCGGTGGCGCCCTTGGTCTGGTACTCGAACCGGGGGGAGTCCACCCAGGCGGTGCCGGCGATGTCGATGTGGATCCAGGGCTTGTCCTCGGCAAAGGCCCCGATGAACAGCCCGGCGGTGATGGTGCCGCAGCCGTCGCTGGAGGTGTTGGACAGGTCGGCCAGAGGGCTTTCGATCATCTTCCGGTACTCCGGGAAGGTGGGCAGGGGCCAGTATTGCTCCCCGCTGCGGCCGTAGGCGGCCCGGAACGCGTCGGAGAAAGCCTCGTCGTTGGACAGGTATCCGGCGGTGGTGAAGCCGAACATACCCACCACAGCGCCGGTGAGGGTGGCGATGTCCACCAGCTTGGCGGCGTGCTCCTGCCGGATGGCGTAGGTCACCGCGTCGGCCAGGATCAGGCGGCCCTCGGCGTCGGTGTTGCCCACCTCGATGGTCTTGCCCGACATGGAGCCGATGACGTCGCCGGGGATGTAGCTGTCGGGGGAGATGCGGTTCTCCACCGAGGGAATGACGGCGGTGACGTTCACCGGCACATGGTTGGCCGCCAGGGCCAGCACCGCGCCGAAGACGGCGGCGGCCCCCGCCATGTCGCCCTTGATGCCCTTCATGGAGGAGGCGGCCTTCAGGCAATAGCCGCCGGTGTCGCAGGTGACGCCCTTGCCTACCAGACAGATGGGATCGGCGTCGCCGCCGCCCCGGTAGCGCAGCACGATGAGGCGGGGGGGATGGAGGGCGCTGCTCCCCACGGTGAGGAAGGCCTCCATGCCCAGAGCGCGGGCCTCGTTCTCGTCCAGCACCTGGCATTCGATGCCCAGGGCTTCGGCCTCACGGGTCATCTCAGCCGCCATGTCGGCGGGGGTCAGCTTGTTGGCGGGGCAGTTCACCAGATCCCGGGCCAGGCAGATGGACCGGGTGACGGCCGCTGTCTCCTGAAGGGTCTGGTCCAGCCCGGCGCAGTCGCCGTCCAGCCAGAGGGTAATGGGTTCCCTGGGGGCGGCGGCGAAGGTGGGGGCCTCGTGGAGGGCCAGCTCCGCCCCCTGGGCCAGAGCGGCCCCGGCGGCGGGGCCCAGGATGGGCAGCAGGGCGGCGGCGTCCAGCACGCCGGTCTTGCCCCCCAGGTCCTTCATGGTCTTGACCGCCTTGGCCGCGGCCCGGCGGAGCCCCTCCGGGGTGAGAGCCTTAGAATCGCCTACATGGACGGTCCAGGCGCAGGGCCCGTCACCGGGGGTGAGGGTCATGGCTTTTTCGGAGTCGGATACAAAGGACAGCCGCCACTGGGCCTGCTGTCCCTGATAACGCTGGATCATGGGAGTACCTCCTATAAAAGATGCCCCGCCCGCCTAAGCGGACGGGGCTGTATGGTGTGCTTGGCGTCAGCCTACCTGATGACAGGCCACGAAATGGCCGGGGGCCACTTCCTTGAACTCCGGGCTCTCCTGGCGGCAGCGGTCGGTGGCGTAGGGGCAGCGGCCGGCGAACCGGCAGCCGGGGCCCAGATTCACCGGGCTGGGGATACTGCCGTGGAGCATAATGCGCTGATGGCTGTTTTCCAGATCGGGGTCGGCCAGGGGGATGGCGGAGAACATGGCCTGGGTGTAGGGGTGGAGGGGATGGGCAAAGATCTCATCGCTGGTGGTCAGTTCCACCAGACTGCCCAGGTACATGACGCCCACCCGGTCGGAGATGTGCTTGATCATGGACAGATCGTGGGCGATGAAGAGATAGGTCAGGCCCCGCTCCTTCTGCAGGTCCTGGAACAGGTTGATGACCTGGGCCTGGATGGACACGTCCAGGGCGGAGATGGGCTCGTCGGCGATGATGAAGTCGGGGTTGAGGGCCAGGGCCCGGGCGATACCAACACGCTGGCGCTGACCGCCGGAGAACTCGTGGGGGAAGCGGTTGGCGTGCTCCTGCTGCAGGCCCACGGTCTGCAGCAGGTCGATCACCATCTGATCCCGCTCCTTGCGGCTCTTGGCCAGGCCGTGGTTGTCGATGCCCTCGGCCACAATGTCCATCACCTTCATCCGGGGATTCAGGGAGGCGTAGGGGTCCTGGAATATAGTCGGTCATGATGAAGTTATAGCCGTTGGTGGCATCGGCGCTCATCTGCTTCAGCCAGGAGAACACGAAGTCGCTGGCGGTCAGAGGAGTGCCGTTGGACCACTGCAGGCCCTCGCGGAGGGTGAAGGTGTACACCAGACCGTCGTCGGACACGGTGTAGCTCTCAGCCAGAGCGGGCTGGGGCTCGTGATTGGCGTCCAGACGGTACAGGCCCTCAAAGGCGTTGTTCAGAATGGTGAAGGACTGGGTGTCGGAGGCAGCCCACTGGACCAGGGTACGGATCTCGTTGCTATCGTAGTACACCAGGGTATCCCGGGTGGCGCCGCCGGACTCGCTCCCGCCGCCGCTGGGGGATTGCGTGCTAGCCGGTAAAGCCGCAGCCAGTCAGGACAGCGAGAAGAAGGGCGGAAGCAAGAATCATGGACAGTAGCTTCTTTATGTTTCATTCTCCTATCTTTTCTTGATTTGTTAAAATGCATGCTCGCATCATAACCGAAGGGATGCCCGGGCCGGTCACCGGCACAGACGGTCCAGCACCTGCTGGAGGGCCGCGGCGCCGCCGCCGATGAGGCTGCCGGTGACGCCGAAGGACTCCAGCTTAAGCTGGAAGGTATTTTGCATATACTCGCTCAGACTGTCCCGGCAGCTGTCGGTGAGCAGGCTGGGGATCAGGGGATGGGCCCGCAGCAGACTGCCGCACAGCAGGATCACGTCGGGAGCGTAGGTATTGGCCAGCAGGTTGATGGCAATGGAGGTGTAGGAGGTGAGCTGCCGGATCACGCCCACGGCAAAGGGGTCCCCCCGCTGGTAGTACTCCAGCAGCTGGGGGAAGGTGACGCCTGGGTAGACCGTGCCCGCCTCCGCCAGAATGGCCCGGTGGGACAGCTGGGTCTGGAGACAGCCTACCTTGCCGCACTCGCAGATCTTGCCTGCCGGATTTAAGGTGATATGGCCGATCTCACCGGCCATGTTGTCCTTGCCCCGGTAGATCTCTCCGTTGAGGATGACCGCCGCGCCGATGCCGTCGCTCAGGTTGAGCACCACCATGTTCCGGCAGCCGGAGCAGGCGCCGAAGCTGTGCTCGGCCAGGGCGATGGCCTTGGAGTCGTTTTCCAGCACAAAGGAGTAGCCGGGCAGGGCCTGCTCTAATTGGCGTACCACCGGCACGGACCGCCAGCGGAAGTTGGCGGAGAACTCCAGCTCTCCCCGGTCGATGTCCACGATGCCGGGGATGACCACGCCCACCGTCTGCTGAAAGGCTGTCCCGGAAAGAGAATGCAGGAAATCCTTCAACCGCTCCGCCATCCAGGGGATCACCTGCTGGGAGGTAAAGGACTCCTGGGGGACCGGGTGAGAGACCTGCCGGCAGAGCTGCCCGGCGGGGGAGACCAGCCCCAGATAGAGCTGCTCCCGGGACAAAAAGGCGGCAGGGCAGAGAAGCCGGTCGCCGTTCAGAGAGAGGACCCGGGGCGGGCGGCCGATGCAGCCGTCCTTTTCCTGCTCCCGCAGTACCCCCCGCTCAATGAGCTCATCGGCGATCCGCCCCACGGTGACGATGCTCATACCGGTGGCCTCGGCAGCCTGGGCACGGGACATTTCACCGGCGGAACGGATGGTATTGAGCACGAGACGGGTGTTATTTTGGCGCATCAGGACCTTATCTACCTTTCTTCCTGCAACCAAAATAAGCGCCTCCTGATTTACTAACATGAAGTAAAAAATACCATTTCGTTCACTTTCCGTTGCTATTCCATATTATACGCAAAAGATGGGCGAAAATCAAGACGTGATTGACAATATCAACAAAAAATATTATAATGAAGAAAATAAAGGCAAAGTAATTATTAAGGTGATGATAAAAATGAACAGTGTGATTCTGGAGGTCTGCTGCGGCAGCGCGGACGACGTCATTCAGGCCCACAAGGCGGGCGCCCACCGGGTGGAGCTCAACAGCAATCTCTTCCACGGCGGCCTGACTCCCACCATCGGCGAGCTGCTGGTGGCCAAGCGGGAGACCGGTATGAAGATCATGACCATGGTGCGTCCCCGTGAGGGCGGCTTCTGCTACACCGACGCGGAGTTTGCCACCGCCATCGAGGATGCCAAACAGCTGCTGGCCAACGGCACCGACGGCCTGGTGTTTGGCTTCCTCCATCAGGACGGCACCCTGGACCTGGAGCGCACCCGCATTCTGGCCCAGCTGGCCCAGGAGGCGGGGAAGGAGACCGTGTTCCACCGGGCCATCGATGTGGTGCCCGACTGGAAGGAGACCCTGGACGCCCTCATCGAGCTGGGTATCACCCGTGTGCTTACCAGCGGCCAGGAGCCCGACGTGTCCCTGGGTACCCAGACCGTCCGTGAGATGATTCAGTATGCCGCCGGCCGCATCCAGATCCTGCCCGGCGCCGGCATCACCGCCCGCAATATGGACCGGGTCATTGCCGAAACCGGCTGCGACCAGATCCACCTGGCCGCCCACAAGGCCCAGTATGACACCTCCGTCAACAACAACCGGGCCATCTATTACGGCGGCGCCCTCTATCCCCCCGAGGACCGCTTCAACGTCATTGACAGCGACTACATCGGCGGCATGGTGAGCCGCCTGCCCGGCTAAAGAAGAAACAGCAGCGCCTCCGCCTGAAAACAGGCGGGGGCGCTTTTTTGTTTCCCGGTAAACTGAAAAAACCTCTTGACATGGAGTGCACTCCAAGTGGTAGGGTAACATGGAAGATACGATCCGTTTATAGGAAAGGATGGAACAAACCATGATCTATAAAGCATTTCAGGATCTGAAGCTGTCCGCTCTGGGTATGGGCTGCATGCGCCTGCCGGTGGTGGACGGGAAGGATGACCAGGTGGACCAGGCGGCGGTGGAGGAGATGGTGGCCTATGCCATGTCCAACGGCGTCAACTACTACGACACCGCCTGGGGCTACCACAGCGGCAACTCAGAGCTTGCCATCGGCAAGACCCTGGCCGCCTATCCCCGGGAGAGCTTCTATCTGGCCGATAAATTCCCCGGCTATGACCTGTCCAATATGGACAAGGTGGCGGACATTTTCGAGGCCCAGCTGAAGAAGTGTCAGGTGGAGTACTTCGACTTTTACCTCTTCCATAACGTGTGCGAGATGAACATCGACGCCTACCTGGACCCCAAGTACGGCATTCTGGACTACCTGCTGGAGCAGAAGAAAAACGGGCGCATCAGGCACCTGGGATTCTCCTGCCACGGGGCCATGCCGGTGCTCAAGCGCTTTCTGGAGGCCTACGGGGAGCACATGGAGTTCTGCCAGCTCCAGCTCAACTATGTGGACTGGACCTTCCAGGGCTGTAAGGAGAAGGTGGAGCTGCTGGAGGAATATCACATCCCGGTGTGGGTGATGGAGCCCCTGCGGGGCGGCCGGCTGGCCAAGCTCACCGAAGGGGAGGGGGATGCATTGAAGAAGCTGCGGCCCCGGGAGACCATTCCCGCCTGGGCCTTCCGCTTCCTCCAGACCATTCCCGGCGTGGTGGTCACCCTGTCCGGCATGTCCGATCTGGAGCAGACCAGGGCAAATCTGGAGACCTTCTCCACCGAGGCTCCCCTCAGCGACGGGGAGTGGGAGGCCCTGCTGGCCCTGGGCCGCTCCATGACCGGGCCCGCCGCCCTGGCCTGCACCGCCTGCCGCTACTGCGTCAGCCACTGCCCCAAGGGGCTGGACATCCCGGATCTGCTGGCCCTGTACAACGAGCACCGCTTTACCGGCGGCGGCTTCATCGCCCCCATGGCCCTGTCCGCCATCCCCAAGGACAAGCAGCCCTCCGCCTGCATCGGCTGCCGCAGCTGCGAGGCGGTATGTCCCCAGCAGCTGAAGATCTCGGAGGCCATGGCCGACTTCACCGCCCGGCTGAAATAAAATCCCCTTGAGAAGTGGGAAAAAAGCTGATATAATAAATCTACAAGTAAATGATACAGCGGTTGGTAGCCATCCCCACGGGGAGGCTTTCAATGGGAATGCGGTGCAAGTCCGCAGCAGCCCTCTCTACTGTAAGGAGGACGAACGCTCAGAAGGTCACTGTCCGGCAAGCCGGATGGGAAGACGGGCGTGAGGAGGAATCCAAGCCAGGAGACCGGCCAGCCGCAGTGGGTGCGCATTTTCGGCGGGGAAATGGCGCGCCGGGACCGGTTTGCGGTCCGTCACCAGAGAAAAAGCGCTTCCCGTCGGGGAAGCGCTTTTTGCTTTGTCATGCCCCGCCAGGAAAGAAAACCCACAGCATAGGGCAGGAGGTTGGCAGGCATATGAACACAGGCAAGCAGATGCGGTTGTCGGAGCGGGAGTTGGCGGGATACCGCCAGTGGCTGACGGAGCTGGAGGAGGAGATGGAGGAGCTTGGCGGACTGTCCGCGGGGCTGGACGGGGATCTGGAGGACTATTTTGACCCCCGATCCCCCATCGGGCGGCAGGTCTATGCCAGCTTCTCCAATGAGGAGCTGCTGGAGCCCCTGGTGGACACCATGGAGAAGGGGGACGGGGCACCCCGGCCGGACCGGCTGCTGTGCGTCTATCGCTGGTATCTGGAGAAGCGGTTCGGCTCCCTCCACCGGGCCTGCTGGTGTGCCCGGGGACGCAGCCGCCAGCGGCAGGCGGAGCGAAGGTGGCCGGCGGACTGGCCGGAGCGGGTGGACCCACGCCCCTTCTTCCGGCGGTGCCACAGCCAGGGCCTGATTTTGGACGAGGAGGCCCGGGCGGCGGTATGGGACTACTGCGGGGCGGTGCGCCGGCAGGGTCAGCCCCCCTGTGAAAACGAGCTGCCGGATCAGCTGCGGACCCTGTTTGCCCGGACGGGCTGCACCTGGCGCACCGGGCTGGAGTTGCTGGGCATCCCCGCCCTGAGCAAGGCGGTGCGCCGCCACATGCGGTGTTACTGGGCAGGAACAGATGAATAACAGCAAAACGCCCCCGGAGACCTCGGTCTCCGGGGGCGTTTTGCTGTTTACTGGAACCAGAAGCCCTTCATGTCCAGCTTGAAGGTACGGTAGCCCTGCATGGTGCAGTCGTAGTCAAACTGGCGGATGAGCACACCGTCGTCGTCGTACTCACCAAACACATTGGCCACACCGCTGTTGACCACCCAGTTGCCCGCCGTGCCGGCGGGGGCGGCGTTGGAGACGATGCTGGAATAGGGGACGGAGAAGGATTCCGCCAGAGTGAAGGTGCCCTGGTTCTCATCCACCTCATAGACATAGACCCAGCTCCTGTCCTCGCTGCCGCCGTAGAGGTCACGGCAGACGCTGTCCTCCAGCTCCGGGTCGTAGTCCCGGGTGTTGAGGGACCAGTAGTTGTTATTATAAAGGGAAAGGTAGTAGACTCCTTCCTGGTCACCTGCCCCGGCGTACTCTACGCTGTGCTGGCCGTATTGGAAGACGAAATCTCCCACCGGCGTCAGGGACAGCTCGGCGTAGGCGGTGTCCGCCCAGAAGTCGGGGTTGCCCAGCAGCCAGGTCAGCTGGGGATCGCTGTGGACCCCCTCCACCTTGATGATGGTGGAGGTCTCACGGGAGGAGACGATCAGACTGTCCGCCTCCTCCAGATACTGGACCGTGTTCAGGTGGAGCCAGTCCCAGTTTCCGGCCTCCCAGAAGAAATCGGAGGTGATGGAAATGGGATAGGTCTCCTCCTCACAGTAGGCGGCCATCAGCTCAGAGAAGTCCACCAGCTCGGTGACTTCACCGCTCTCCAGATCCACCTCGATGACCACGTCCTCGGTGGTGTCGCTGTCCAGCTTGTTCACCAGGGCCACCACGGTGTTGTCGGAGCCGTAGGTGATGTCGTGGTGGAGCTCGTAGCCGTCCAGATTGCAGACCTGCAGCACTTGGCCCAGGCCGTTCATCCGGGCCAGCCGGGTGGAGGAGACACAGGTAACGATCTCATCCCCGTAGCTGAGCACCCGGTCCAGGCCGAAGCCCTCCAGCACCATCTCGTAGCACATGACGCCGCTGTTGTCAAAGAAGAAGCCGTAGCCCAGATAGCCGTTGGTGCGCATCATGGCAAACAGCCCGTCGGACAGTGCCGCGGTACTCTCCCCGTCGGTATAATCCAGCCGGGTTGGATAGCCCGAGTGGGTTTCCGGCATGGTGATGGAGAAGGTGACTTTTTGCCGCACGTTGCCCCAGGAGCCGGTGAGGGTCAGAGTGACCTGGTTGGTTTCGCCGGGCACCAGACCGATGAGCTGGAACTCATGCTCCTTGGAATAGGTCTGCCCGCTGGAGGCAGCAGCGGCGGTGTAGTCGGGGATGGACTCATCGTCCACATGGATGGTGTAGGATACCTGAGTGGGCAAGGTGGTCTCAAAGTATAAGTAAAGGCCGTTGCTGCCGGTGCCGAAGGGATTGAGAACGGCCAGAGGGGCCTCTGCCGTCCAGCCGTCACTCATCTGCTTGGCGGTATCCAGCGCCTGGGCCAGCCGGTCCTGTACGCCGGTGTCATAGTAGGTAAAGCCCTCCTGGTCCACCTCATAGGGGACCAGCTGGATCACCGACAGGTCGGACTCCAGGGCAGCCTGACAGATCTCCAGCTCAAGCGTCTGGTCTTTGCCCAGCAGCTCGCCTACATCCACCTGCCAGACCGATCGTACCTCATGCTCCTGAGCCACAAAGGCCCTGGCCACGGCGAAGACGATCACCAGCGCGGCCACGATCAAAAGGGCCGCCAGCACCAAAATCAAACATACTTTCTTTCTGCGTGTCACAATAGGCCACTCCCTGTTATCAACAGTATCAAACGCGGGGAACGCCGGGGATGGGCGTTCCAGGAACGCAAGCCCACGCTATTATAGCAGAATCTGTCTGGGCTGAAAAGAGATCGTCCCGCCCTGGGACAAACTTATACGGAGCCGGTGGTATCACCGCCCTGGATGGCCACGATCTGTACCGGCGTGTCGTCAGCGGACAGGGAGACCACCAGGGTGTCGCCCACGCTGAGATCAGACAGGGTCGCCTGGAGCAGAACGCCGTCCTCCAGCCGGTAGACCGGGGTGGAGTCATCGGCGGCCAGGGCCTGGGACTCGGTGCTCAGGGCGTACAGGTCCAGATTCACGTTAGTGTAGCTGGTGACCACGCTCTCCGGGTCGTCGGACTGGTACCAGGCCACCTCCAGGCCGGTTTCAGAGTTGGCGGTGACCTGAGCCAGCTTGTCGGCGGACACTTCGCCGGCATTCTGGACCACCACGTCGGTGAGGGAGCCGTCGTCGGCGTTCTGCTGTACCAGCAGGATGGTGCCCGGCTTCAGATCGGCCAGCATCAGGGAGCTGCCGTCGGCGCTGTCCGGGGAGCGCAGCACGCTCTCGTCATCCACGGCCACCAGCATGGTGTCCTGGGAGAGGACGTAGTTTGCCAGGTCAAAATCAGCGGGGTCCGCGATGCCCTGGGCGGCGCCCTCCTCCGCCGGTGTGTAGAGCTGAAGGGTCAGCTGACTTCCGTCCACGGACAGGACCATGGCGGCGGTGTAGGCCTCGCTTTCCGTGCCGGTCTCCACAGCGGGGCTCTCCTGAACCGGGGTGGGAGAGGGGCTCTCGGTCAGGGTATCACTGTCGTTGTTCTTGGAACCGCAGCCGCTGAGCAGACCCACAGATAACAGGCCCGCCAGGGTCAGGGCAAGATATCGATTCTGTTTCATCATATAAACCTCCAAAGGGAAAATTCTCAGGCGGGAGGACCGCCTGCTGGACATAGAGTACCAGATTTACTTGAAAGGGTGCTTAAAAATCCGTGAACAATTTGAGAATTTCACCGGCGGCCGGAACCGCCCGGCAGCGGGGCGGAATAGGATGATGTGCGCCTGCTCTCCGGAGCGGGCGCAGGCTGAGCCTATCAGACCATCACTTCAGGAGGAACAATTATGGCGGATATCAAGCAGGACCTTCTTGGCTTGGAGCACAGCCCCAGCTTCGAACTGCAGGGCATCCAGGAGGCGGACATCAACCTGGAACTGCCTCCCGCTCCGGGTGGTACTGCCACTGTATACGGTACCGTGACCGACGGCACGGCCCCTCTGGCCGACGCCACCGTCAAGCTCTTTGACAGCACCGGTGCCCCCTTCCAGCACACCACCACCGACGCTGCCGGTCAGTATTCCCTCAACGGGGTGCCCGCCGGCACCTATACCATCAGCGCCGTCAAGGACGGCTACCGGCTCAGCGACGCCGTGGGCGTGACCCTGGTGTCCAGCGACACCACCCTGATGAACCTGGTGTGCACGGCCGATGCCACCCTGGCCCTGGGCGCCATTGCCGGTGTGCTCACCGCCCTGGTGGGCGCCGACGTGACCCCTCTGGCGGGTGCGAAGATCACCCTCAAGGACCAGAGCGACGCGGTGGTGGCCTCCACCTATTCCGCTGACGACGGCGAGTTCCTGTTCTACGATGTGGCCGACGGCGTGTATACCATGCTGGCCTCTGCCGACGGCTATCTGACCTCCGCCTCCATGGTGGTGACCATCACCGGCGGCTCCATCGCCAACGTGACCATGTCCCTGACGGTGGACGCCCGCACCTACAACGGCACCGTCAGCGGCATTATTCGGGACAAGAACGGTACCGCTGTGGCCGGATGCTTCGTGGGCCTCTATGAGGTGACCGGCACCGGCGCCACCGCCACCGAGACCCTGATCGCCACCACCAAGACCAACACCGAGGGGAAGTATCTTTTCGGCGGCGTCACCGGCGGGCAGTATCTGGTCAAGGCCAAGATGGAGCAGTAACCGACGGAGGTCCCTTCTGCCTGCGGGGGGAGGGGGAGTACCTGCTCACCCTGAGGCGGGGAGGGCTGTGCTGCCGCCTGCTGGTGCGGCTGCCGCCGGGGGCCGATGTGGACGTGGTTCTGGACCTGGAGGCGCGGACCTGGAGCTGGCGGCGGGAATGCTTCCACTGCTTTTATAATCAAAGGTAAGGTATGATTGGCCCGTCAGGTCCTGTGGGACCTGGCGGGCTTTTCTCTTGTATGGTGCGGGGAAAACTGGTATACTATACCCTGAGATTTTATGTCCGGGCGAAACCGGACAGCAGGAGGTCCTTTCATGAAGCTCATGGTCATCGACGGCAATTCCATCATCAACCGGGCCTTTTACGGCATCCGGCTGCTCACCACCAAGGACGGGCAGCCCACCAATGCGGTCTACGGCTTTGTGAACATCCTCCTCAAGCTGATGGACGAAGAAAAGCCCGACGCCCTGTGCGTCACCTTCGACCGGAAGGCCCCCACCTTCCGCCACTTGGCCTACGAGGGCTATAAGGCCCAGCGCAAGGGCATGCCCGAGGAGCTGGCCGTCCAGCTGCCGGTGCTCAAGGATGTGCTGGCCGCCATGAACATCCCCCGCTATGAGATGGACGGCTGGGAGGCTGACGACCTCATCGGCACCATCTCGGTGAAGGACACCGCCGCCGGGTGGGACACCGTCATCGTCACCGGCGACAAGGACTCCCTCCAGCTGGTCACCGACACCACCCGGGTGAAGCTGGTGTCCACCCGTATGGGTCAGACCACCACCAAGGAGATGACCCCCGAGGCCTTCCGGGAGGCCTACGGCTTTGAGCCCATCCACATGGTGGACCTGAAGGCCCTCATGGGGGATACCAGCGACAACATCCCCGGCGTCAAGGGCATCGGGGAGAAGACCGCCATGGACCTGATCCAGCGCTACCACAGCGTGGAGGCCATCTATCAGGACCTGGACCAGGTGGAGGCCAAGCCCGCCGTGCTGAAAAAGCTGAAGGGGGGGGCTGACCAGGCCAAAATGTCCTATGATCTGGCCCTCATCCACTGTGACGCTCCCATCGACTTCACCCCCGAGGCCAACCTGCGGAAGGAGCCCAACGCCCCCGCCCTCTATGAGCTGTTCCTCAAGCTGGAGTTCAACAAGCTCATCGACAAGCTGGGCCTCAGCGCCCCCCAGGGGGAGGTGCAGCAGGAGGAGGAATTTACCGGCACCTGCACCAGCGAGGAGGTCACCGACCGGGCCCGGGCGGAGGAGCTGCTGGCCCTCTGGCGGACAAAGGACAGCGTGAATGTGCTGGCCCTGCCCTCCCTGGATGTAGTGGTGGTGGAGCACTGGGAGACCGAGCGGGACAGCCACGCCGCCATTCTCCGGGCCGACCGGCTGGAGGGGTACAACGACGTTCTGAAGGCCCTCTTTGCCCCCGACATCAAGAAGAATGCCCACGATGTGAAGACCCTCCTGTCCCGTCTGCTGGACGAGGGCATCCAGGGGGGCGGCTTCGTCTTTGATATCGCCATCGCCGCCTATCTTCTGGCTCCTACCGACGGCAGCTATGAGCTGGAGACCCTGGGCATGCGGTGGCTCAACCATGAATTTCTCAAGGCCAAGGACACCTACCTGGCCAAGGATGCTTTCAGTCCTCTGGGTGATTCCGCCAAGGCTCTGGGCGTCATGCTGTCCCACTGTGCCCTCATTGACGCGCTGAAGGACCCCATGGCCGCCCGGTTGACCGAGCTGGGCATGGACAAGCTCTATTATGAAGTGGAGCTCCCCCTGTGCCCGGTGCTGGCGGAGATGGAGCACGCCGGTGTGCTGGTGGACCGGGGGGCCCTCACCGCCTTTGGCGAGATGCTGGATGAGCGCATCAAGGCCGACGAGACCCTCATTTACGAGCTGGCGGGGGAGACCTTCAACATCAACTCCACCCAGCAGTTCGGAAAGATTCTGTTTGAAAAGCTGGGCCTGCCCCCGGTGAAAAAGACCAAGACGGGCTACTCCACCAACGCCGAGGTGCTGGAGAAGCTGCGGGACAAGCATCCCATTGTGGAGGCGATGCTGGACTACCGGCAGCTGGCCAAGCTGAAGTCAACCTATGTGGACGGCCTCACCAAGGTGATCGCCGCCGACGGCCGCATTCACACCTCCTTCCAGAACACCGTCACCGCCACCGGGCGGCTCAGCTCCACCGAGCCCAACCTGCAGAATATCCCTGTCCGTACCGAGTTGGGGGCGGAGCTCCGGAAGATGTTCGTGGCCCCGGCGGGGCACATGCTGGTGGACGCCGACTACTCCCAGATCGAGCTGCGGCTGCTGGCCCACATCGCCGGAGATGAGCACATGATCGCCGCCTTCCGGAGCGGGGAGGACATCCACACCGTCACCGCCTCCCAGGTGTTTGGGGTGGCCCCGGAAGAGGTGACCCACGAGATGCGCCGCCGGGCCAAGGCGGTGAACTTCGGTATCGTCTACGGCATCTCCGACTTCTCCCTGTCCCAGGACATCGGGGTCACCCGGGCGGAGGCCAAGGAGTATATGGAGAAATACTTTGAGAAGTATTCCGGCGTCCACGCCTATATGACCCAGGTGGTGGAGCGGGCCAAGGCCGACGGCTATGTGTCCACCCTCATGGGCCGCCGCCGGTGGCTGCCCGAGCTGAAATCCTCCAACTTCAACATGCGCTCCTTCGGGGAGCGGGTGGCCCTGAACATGCCCATCCAGGGCACCGCCGCCGACATCATCAAGCTGGCCATGATCCGGGTGGCGGACAGGCTGCGTGCCGAGGGCCTGGAGGCAAAACTCATCCTCCAGGTCCACGACGAGCTGATTGTGGAGTGCCCGGAAGGGGAGACCGACCGGGTCAAGACCCTGCTGGAGAGAGAGATGGAGCAGGTGGTGGAGCTGGCCCTGCCCCTCATTGCCGAGGCCCACGCCGGAAAGAGCTGGGCGGAGGCCAAGGGCTGAGAGGTGCAGAACATGGAACTGCGGCAGCTGCCGGAGGAAGGGCTTCTTCCCTGGTATGAAAGGGAACTGACCGAGGCCTTTCCCCCCAACGAGCGTAAGCCCCTGGCTGATATTCTGGCGTTGATCCATCAGGGACGATACCAGGTGTGGGGGCTTTTTGAAGAAGAAACGCTGCTGGGCTACGCCACGCTGTGGATGGAACCCACGGATCAAAGCTACATCCTGCTGGATTACCTGGGAGTGGCCGCCGCCCAACGGAACGGAGGCCTGGGGCAGAAGATCGTACGGATGCTGGCGGAGCGGCTGGCGGGCAGATCCCTGCTGCTTATCGAAGCTGAGTGCCCCGTGGAGGGGGACGATCCGGCGGAGAATACCCTCCGGCAGCGGCGGCAGGCCTTCTATAAGCGGTGCGGCTTTGTGCCCGCCTACGACATGGCCACCTGCGGCATGCGGTTCACCACCTTCCTGCCAGATCTGCCGGAGGACCTGGCCCCGGTGATGGCCGCCCACAGGGCCATTTACGGACCGGCGCGCACCGATGTGAAGGTGCCCCTGGGGCCGGATGAGCCGCCTCCCGGTCCGCCGGAGTGGATGAAATAAGGAGAGAAACGACCATGAACTATAAACTGGTCCCCATGGACAAATCCCACCTGAGTCAGGTGGCGGCCATCGAGCGGGAGTGCTTCTCCCACCCCTGGTCGGAGGCCCTGCTGGAGCAGGAGCTGTACAACGACATGATCTCCCTGGTGGTGGCCGAGGGAGAGGACGGCACCGTGCTGGGCTACGGTGAGGTGCGGGCCGTGCTGGACGAGGGCACCCTGGAGAAGATCGCGGTGGCCCCGGCCTACCGCCGTCAGGGGGTGGCCGAGGCCATCCTGAGCGCCTACATCCGGTTCGGACGGGCCAATCTGGCCTTCCTCACCCTGGAGGTGCGGGAGAGCAATACCCCCGCCATCGGCCTGTATGAGAAGCTGGGCTTTGAGACCGTGGGCCGCCGGAAGAACTACTACCGGGAGGAGCACGAGGACGCCCTGCTCATGACCATTACTTTTACTGAGGAAACGAAGGGAACGGAATGAATATTTTAGCCATTGAATCCTCCTGCGACGAGACGGCGGTAGCGGTGGTACGGGACGGCCGCACCGTCCTGTCCGACGCCATCGCCTCCCAGGCCGACATGCACGCCCTCTACGGCGGCGTGGTGCCTGAGATCGCCTCCCGCAAGCACATCGAAGCCATCGCCGGCCTGGCCGATCAGGCCCTTCAACAGGCGGGGGTCACCCGCGCCGACATTGACGCCGTGGCGGTGACCTACGCCCCCGGCCTCATCGGGGCACTGCTGGTGGGGGTCAACTTTGCCAAATCGGTGGCCTACGGACTGGACGTGCCCATTATTCCCGTCCACCACGTCCGGGGCCACATCGCCGCTAACTACATCGCCCATCCCGACCTGGAGCCCCCCTTTGTGTGCCTGTGCGTGTCGGGGGGCAACACCATGATCGTGGACGTACGGGGTTACACCGATATGGAGATTCTGGGCGCCACCCGGGACGACGCGGCGGGGGAGTGCTTTGACAAGGTGGCCCGGGTGCTGGGCATCGGCTACCCTGGCGGGGCACCCATGGACAGGCTGGCCCAGGGGGGCGACGACAAGAAATATCCCTTCCCGTCGGTCCACGTCCATGACGCCCCCATGGACATGTCCTTTTCCGGCCTGAAGACGGCCGCCATCAATCTGATCCACAACGCCCAGCAGAAGGGGGAGGCGCTGGATCAGCCCGCGCTGGCGGCCTCCTTTGCCGCCGCCGTCAGCGAGATGCTGGTGCCCCGCACCATGGAGGCGGCCAAGCGCTGCGGCTACGGCAAGATTGCCGTGGCCGGGGGTGTGGCGGCCAACTCCCGCATCCGGGCCGACCTGGAGGCCGCCTGCAAAAAGACGGGGGACAAGCTGTACCTGCCCCCTCTGTCCCTGTGCGGAGACAACGGGGCCATGATCGGGTGCCAGGGCTACTACGAGTACCTGGCGGGCAAGCGGGGGAGTATGGACCTGAATGCCTACGCCACCCGGGATATCAAAAAAGGATAATGAAACGCAAAACGGCCGCCCGTTTGGGCGGCCGTTTTGCTTTGGAGGTCTGTCGGGTTGGGAAGACAGGAAAACTCAAAAGGAGGTATGGTTGCCTACATAGCAGGCGATACCCGCTTCCAGATAGAGAGTCTGGAGGGCCTGGAGGGTCTCGTCGGTGACGTCCCCCTTGCTGGCGTAGGCATATTCCTTGCCCAGCTGCTCCCACTTGGTCTGGCCCATCCGGTGGAACTTCAGCAGGTTGATCTCGAAGAGACCGTTTTCCTGCATGAAGGCAATGACCTTGCGGGCGTTTTCCTCGCTGTCGTTGTACCCGCCGATGGTGGGCTGGCGGAGCACCAGCCGTCCGGGCCAGCCGGACCGGACCAGGGCCCGGATGTTGTCCAGGATGGGCTGGTTACCCACGCCGGTGCCCGCCTTGTGGGCCTCGGGGTCCATATGCTTGACGTCGATGAAGGCGAACTGGATGTACTGCATCACGTCCAGGAAGCGGGCGGTGTCGAAATAGGCGCTGGTCTCAATGGCGGTGTGGATCTGGAGATCCCGGCAGCCCTTGAGCACCTCCACCAGAAAGTCGTGCTGGAGGATGGGGTCGCCGCCGCTGAAGGTGACGCCGCCGTTCTGGCCCCAGCTGCTGAAGTCCCGGCGGAGGATTTTGAGCAGCTCCTCGCTGGTGTACTCCTTCACGCACTGCTTCAGGGCCCGGTTGGGGCAGATGTCCACGCAGTCGAAGGTGGTGCAGCTGGCGCAGGCAGTCAGATCCACCACGGGGGCCTGCCCCTCAGGGAAGTGGATGGCGTGGGAGGGGCAGACGTTTTCGCACACCCGGCAGCCCTTGTCCCACTTGCACACGTTGGCGGCGTACATCAGGTGCTTGCCCGACGTCCAGCTCTCCGGGTTGGCGCACCAGGCGCAGCGGAGGGGACAGCCGGTGAGAAAGACGGTGGTGCGGCAGCCCGGTCCGTCGTGGACGGAGAAGGACTGGATATCAAAAATGGTTCCCTTGACGCCCATGGATCACCCCTGGGCCACCTGATAGTGCTCGCAGCAGAAGGCGCCGCAGTTGGCGTAAGCCCAGTTTTCCTTCTCGAAGCCCTTGCAGGTGCCGATGCCGTGGTCGTCCGCGCCGGAGAAGCAGGCGCAGTTGCCGCACTTGGGGGCGGCCTTCCAGTTGGGGCAGCCCTCGCTGCCCGCGCCGTCGATGGGGACGATCTGCTTGGAGAGAGCGCACATGCCCTTCTCACAGTCCAGATTGATATAGTTCACACAGTCTACATGTTTCATTTTGGTGCCTCCCAATTACGCTTCATCGTATTCGGTCCGGTAGATGACCTCGTCCTGGATGGGCTTGCCGATCTCGCACCAGTACTGGGTAAAGCCGGCCACACGCACCATCAGGTCGCGGTACTTGTCGGGGGACTTCTGAGCGTCCCGCAGGGTGTCAGAGCTGACCACGTTGAACTGGACGTGGAAGCCGCCCTTGCGCATGTAGGTGCGCACCAGCTCCAGCAGCTTGCGGGTACCCTGGACGCCCTGGACGGCGGAGGGATGCAGCTTCAGGTTCATCTGGGCGTTCTGGTTCTGAGAGTGGTCATACACCGTGGCCGACTCAAAGAGGGCGTACACGCCGTTCTTGTCGGTGCCGGCGGCGGCGGACACGGAGCCGTCGGAGTAGGTGGTGCCCGCCAGACGGCCGTCGGCGGTGGCCAGGGTGATGAAGCCCTGAGGACCGTGGGTGGACACGGAGATCTGGCACAGGTACTCCGGCTTGCCGAAGAAGGACTCGATGGTGGGCAGGTAGTGGAGCAGGTACATGTGGTAGTCCCGCAGCAGGCTGTCGGCGTAGGGGTCGGCGTTGCCGTACTTGGGGGCGTTGATGCAGTCGGCGAAGATGGCGGCGTACTTCTGGGCCTCGTCGGTGCTCTCACGGTAGTCGGGGGAGTACACGCCGGTGTCGTAGGCGGTACGGAAGCCGAAGTTGTGGAGCATGGCGTCGGTCATTTCCTCCAGAGTGTATTTCTTGTCGTCAAAGACATTCTTCTTGATGGAGGCCAGGGAGTTGATGAAGGTGATGGTGCCGCAGGACTCGAAGTTGATGCAGGCGTTGTAGCGGGAGCCGCAGTTGCCGATGTGCTGGCCCTTCTTGAAGCAGTCGGGCTTGAGCAGGGAGTTGACGGCAGGCATGTTGTACTTGCGCCACACGTCCATCTGGATGTTGTTGACCTTGTTGACCACCCGGTTGCTGATGTCCAGGTACTTCTTCCACAGGTCCACCAGCTTCTCGAAGCTGTCGATGGTCTCGTTGTGGGCGGGGAAGACCCGCTTGCCGGTACGCTCATCCATGCCGTTGGTGAGCACCAGCTCCAGCACCTTGGGCAGGGCGGTAAAGTGGATGCCGGTGCCGCAGGTGGGAGAGGCGCCGCCGGGGATCATGGTCACCTTGCCGTTGTACTCCAGGGGCAGGAAGCAGCCGGGAGCAGACTCCAGGCAGCCGCCCAGACACCAGGCACGGGCGTCGTACAGGTCCATGCCCTCGGGGCCGTACTGGCGGAGCATGAAGTTCATGCCCACCTGGTTGTTCATCCAGGCGGGATAGCCCATGCCCAGCTTGGTGCAGGCGGCGGCCTTCATCAGGAAGTCCTCGGGCATCTTCTCGTCGTACAGCACGGAGAGGGTGGGCTGGGGCGTCTGGGCCCGCATGCCGGCCTCCACGATCAGGTACTCCAGAGGGGTGACGGCGGACAGACCGTCGTAGTTCTGGCCGCCCAGGGACAGGTTGTTGAAGGTGTTGCCGGACAGCACGCCGCCCGACACACCGGCGGAGGCGAAGCACTCGATGCAGGTGATCTTGATGCGGTAGAGCTCCAGCAGCTCGATGACCTCCTCGTCGGTGGTGACGCCGTCCTGGATATCCTTCTCATAGAAGGGCTGGAGCACCTGGCCCAGACGACCGATGGACTGGCCGGACTGGGGGTCCTCGTTGACCACGCCCAGGTGGAGACACAGGGTCAGCTGCAGGGCCTCACGGAAGGTGGAGGGCTGCTTGTGGGCGATGTTGTGCATGACCTGGGCGATCTCCAGGTAGTTCTTCTTGTACTTCTCGTCGGGCTCACGGGAGGCCAGGTCCTCGGCCTTGCGGGCGTAGTTCTCGCACCACTGGCTCAGGCCCTTGACAATCTCCTTCATGGCGGCGTAGTAGTAGCCCCGGCTCATGCCCAGCACGCCGTCGCCGCCGGCCTCGCCCAGAGTCTCGGCCATCTTCTCGTCGCACAGCTGGATGATGCGGTCAAAGCCGTACTGCAGGGGCAGGTAGTAGTTCATGACCTCGCGGCCCTGGGGAATGGCGAAGGAGTCGAACATGACCAGCACGCTGTCCATGATGCTCTTGAACTGCTCATAGCCGGGCAGGTTCTTGGCGTACTTGTCGGAGATATCCTCCACGGAGATGCCGTCCCAGTACTTGGACACCTTTACCAGAACGGGGATGTCCTCCTTGCGCATGCCGAACTTCTTGGCGATGGAGATGACCTCGCCGTAGCTCTCGGTGACGTTGCCGCCGCCGTTGCCCACGATGGACACGGAGTCGGCCTCGTTCTCGGCGGGGGCGTCCACCTCGTTCATCAGGGACTCAGCCATGGAGTTGAAGAAGCTGGCGCACACCCAGGGGAAGGGGAAGGCGCCGCGGATGTTCTTGGTCTTGTTCATGACCAGCTTTTCATCGGGCAGGATGGTGGGGGTGCTGTGGGCCAGGGAGGCAGCCACGGCCTTGGCCCGGCGGACCTCGATCAGGTCGCCGTCGTTCTCCCACCAGACACGGTTGTACCAGTAGGCGCTCTCCATGTCCGCCGTGACCTTCAGGATGTAGTAGATATCCATAATCCGCTGAAAGCTCTCCGCCGCGGCGGGGATTTCCTTCTCGCAGACCTCTTTCATTTGCTCGGCGCCGATCCCACGGGCGTTCAGGATCTCCTGGAGCTTGGCTTCATTGGTTTCCAAAGTCACCAACCGTCCTTTCTTATATGATATAAGAAATATTATACCTGAACTCATGAGGACAGAAGTGCATTTTGCACTGCAGCGCAGATTTTCCCCACGGTTGCGGAAGGAACGCGGCTGTGCTAAACTAAACATATTGCGACGGACGGTTTGGTCCCGGGGAGGGCGGCGTGAACCATGATACAGACAGTGCGGGGCGAGGTGGAGACAGGCATCCGGGAGCTGGAGATCTATCCGCTCATTGCCGCCCACTATGAGGCGGGGCGCATTCCCCTGTGCAAGGCCCAGGCGGGGGACTGCATTGCCGACGCGGGGGACAGCGGCTGCCACATTATCTACCTGCTGCGGGGAGACGTGAAGATCTTCAGCTTCTCCTATAAGGGACGGCGGATGCTGCTGGACCAGGTGGGCCGGGGGGAGTTCTCCGGGCACATCAGCAAGCTGCGGGGCTTCAACTTCGACTCCACCATTGTGGCCCGCTCCGACTGTATGTACCTGGAGTTTTCCGACGATCTCTTCCAGGAATTGATGGGGGATCCGGCCTTTGCTCTGGTCTTTTACCGGAGCACCAGCAAGCGTACCTACCACATGTACCGCAAGACTCTAAGCCTCAACCTCTTCTCCCTGGAGGAGAACGCCGCCTTCTATTTTCTGATGGGCGCCGGGGCGATCCAGTGAGGAGGCAGAATGAAATGGAGAAAGAAAAACAGCGGCTGGAGCACATTCCGCTCCGTCTGCTGATGCTTCTGGTGGGATTTGGGGTCATGGCCTTCGGGGTGGCCTTTTCCATCAAGGGGGCCCTGGGTACCTCGCCCATCTCCAGCGTGCCCTATGTGACCGGCTATATCTCCGGCCTGTCGGTGGGCACCACCACTATCATTATGAACGGCATCTTTGTGCTGCTCCAGATCGCCATTCTGCGCAGACGGTACCAGTGGGTGCAGCTGCTCCAGTTCCCGGCTGCCATCGTATTCGGCTTGTTTATCGACGGGGCGGGTGTGGTGCTCCAGGGAGTACATTACAGTAACTACCTCCAGCAGTGGGTGCTGTGCGCCATCGGTATCGTGCTGGTGGGCCTGGGGGTGAGCATCGAGGTTACCGCCCGGCTGGTCACCACCGCCGGCGAGGGCGTGGTGCTGGCTATCTGCCAGGTGGCGCCGGTGAAGTTCGGCAACATGAAGGTGATTTTTGATGTGACCCTGGTGTGTATCTCCATCGTCACCGGGCTGGTCTTTCTGGGCCGGCTGGAGGGAGTGCGGGAAGGCACTGTGGCCGCCGCCATCTGCGTGGGTTTGCTGGCCAAGTGGTTCAGCAAGCCCCTGGCCAAATTTGAACAGGCGGTTCTGTGCCGCCGCTGATATTGATATCCAAGGAGGAAACGCCATGAAGCTGGAACTGATCCAGGGGGATATTACGACTTTAAAGGTAGACGCCATCGTCAACGCCGCCAACAGTACCTTGCTGGGAGGCGGCGGGGTGGACGGCTGCATCCACCGGGCGGCGGGCCCGGAGCTGTTGGCCGAGTGCCGCACCCTGGGGGGCTGTCCCACCGGGGAGGCCAAAATCACCGGCGGCTACCATCTGCCCAGCAAGTATGTGATCCACACTGTGGGCCCTGTGTGGCACGGCGGCAGCCACGGTGAACGGGAACTGCTTACCAGCTGCTACCGCAACAGCCTGGCTCTGGCCGGGGAGCATGGCTGCCAAACGGTGGCCTTTCCACTCATCTCCGCCGGAGTGTACGGCTATCCCAAGGAGGAGGCCCTGGAGGTGGCCATCACCAGCATCCGGAAGTTTGCCGGGGCGGATATGACGGTCTGCCTGGTGGCCTACGACGGGCCTACCTTCCGCCTGGGGCAGCAGGTGCTGGAGCGCCTGGACCGGGGCTGAAAAGCGACCGGGACCCGGTGCAAAAAGGACCCACCACCAGAGTTGAAAAGGACCCTGGACCCGGTGCAAAAAGCGCCCCCTAACAACCTAAGGGAACAACAAGAGAGAACGACCTTCTGAACGAAGGACGACGAGAAGGCAGGAGAAGAAAAGACATGGCCAACATCATTGAGATCACCGACTATTCCGATCCCCAGCTGGACTGCTATGCCCGGCTCACCGAGGCCCAGCTGCGCAACCGGCTGGAGCCGGAGAAGGGCATCTTCATTGCCGAGAGCCCCAAGGTGATCCTGCGGGCCCTGGACGCCGGGTATGAGCCCCTGTCCCTGCTGATGGAGCGGAAAAAGATCGACGGCCCCGCCGGGGAGGTGGTGGCCCGCTGCGGCCAGATTCCCCTCTACACCGCCGACCGGGAGGTGCTGGCCGGCCTCACCGGCTATGAGGTGACCCGGGGGGTGCTGTGCGCCATGCGGCGTCCGGTGCTGCCCACGGTGGAGGAGCTGTGCGCCAACGCCCGCCGGGTGGCGGTGCTGGAGGGCATTGTGGACTCCACCAACGTGGGGGCCATCTTCCGCTCCGCCGCCGCCCTTCATATGGACGCGGTGTTGGTCACCCCCACCTGCTGCGACCCCCTGTACCGCCGGGCGGCCCGGGTGAGCATGGGCACCGTATTCCAGATCCCCTGGACCCGCATCGGCGACGACCCCTCCCAGTGGCCCCAGCCGGGGCTGAGCCGCCTCAACGCCCTGGGCTTTAAGACGGTGGCCATGGCCCTCAGCGACACCGCCATCAGCATCGAGGACCCCCGGCTGCGGCAGGAGGACAAGCTGGCCATCGTGCTGGGTACCGAGGGGGACGGCCTGTCCGACCACACCATCGCCGCCTGTGACTACACCGTGTGCATCCCCATGTCCCACGGGGTGGACTCCCTCAACGTGGCGGCGGCCAGCGCCGTGGCCTTCTGGGAGCTGCGGGCCCGGTGAGCAGGCCTCAGGCGATCAGACCAAACAGCCAGGAGCAGGGCCAGATTAAAAACAAGCAGGGCAGCAGGTTGACTGCGCTGATGTGCTTGATTCTGGCGATGCTCAGGCCAAGCACGAAGGTGAGCAGTCCGCCCATGGCGACAAAATCATTGAGCATGGCCGGAGTGGTAAGGGGCAGGATGAACTGCGCGCCGTAGAAGCAGGCGCAGAGGATGAGAAACTGGGGCAGGACAATGAGGTTCATGGCCCGGCCCAGGGTGGCGGCAAAGATGGTAGCGGCGAAAATGTCCATCACACCCTTGGAGAGCAGAATGGTGAAGTCGCCGGAGATGCCCTCGTTAATGGCCCCAAAGATGTTGGTGCCGCTGGCACAGAGAGTCACCGCCACCAGCAGGTAAAACTGCATGTACGCGTCCCGATCCCCGGGTATGCGAAAGTGCAGCCTCTCGATGGCGGACTGAAAGAGGCGGCGGACTTTACCGTCCAGGCCCAGCAGTTCGCCGATGAGTCCGCCCAGGATAAGGGCCAGAATGACGGCGGGCAGCGTCTGAAGCTTGATGATGGATGTGATGCCGATGGCGATGGCCGCCAGACCGAAGATCACATTCATGGGCTCCTTGATGGTCTGGGGGACCCGGTCTTTCAGCAGACTGCCCAGATTGGTGCCAAACAGGACACAGCAGCAGTCGATGAGTATACCTTTGGGGATCAGCATGGCTATCTTCCTCCTGATTTTGATGTGCGCTCCTCCGGGTGGTCCGCCCTGGAGCAAAAGACCCGGCATTTTAACATACCGCCCCAGGGCTGTCAATCTATTCTGCGAGAAAGAATGAAAACGGGACATCTGCCGAAACAGATGTCCCGTTTTGTTCATTTGTCGAGCCGGTGGCCCTCCAGCACAAATTGACCCATGCCCAGGGCGGTGGGGAGGGAGAAGGGCTTCACTGTGCCGTCGTCAAAGCGGACGGTGATCCGGTCCCCCTCTCGGGTGAGGAGCAGGCCGGGACCGTAGCGGGCGTGGCGCACCCGGGTGCCGGGGATGTAGTCCTTGGCGGCAGCGGTGAGTTTGGCGGACAGGGCCGCCGGGTCAGGGCTTTTCCGGGCGGGAGCCTTTTTCTTCTCCGTGGCTTCCTTCTGCGGGAAGAGGAAGGAGGAGAAGGTGGAGGCCAGTTCAGGCCGCCGGAAGGTCATGACCCACAGCTCGTGCCTGGCACGGGTCATGCCAACGTAGAAGAGCCGCCGCTCCTCCTCACGCTGGTTGATTTCCTCCTCGCTCTCGTCCTCCTTGGGGGTGGGGGACAGCTTGGGCAGCAGGCCGTCGGCCACGTCCATCAAAATCACCCGGTCGTACTCCAGACCCTTGCTGGAGTGGATGGTGGACAGGACAAAGGGGCAGTCCGGGTGGGCCGAGCCCCGGCGCACCACCTCCTCCAGCTCCTCCAACCGCCGGAGCAGCCCGGCGGGGGTGGACTCGTTGGCCCCCAGGGCCTCCAAAATGGGCAGCTTGCGGTTGTCCGCCCCCCGCTCCTCCAGATAGGCCCCGTAGCCCATGAAGTGGACGATGCGGTACACCGCCTTGTCCGCCTGCTCCTCCAGCAGGTTGTTCAGGTGGGTCTGGAGGGCTTTACACTGCTTGCGGCTCCAGGGGGAGAGGGAAGAGCAGCCCGCCAGATATTCCAGCAGGGTTTCCCCAGCGGGGGAGCAGCGATTGACCGCCTCCTGGGCGGCGGCCCGGCTGATGCCAGCTCCCAGCTTGTAGTAGAGGTCCAGGAACAGCTCCCCGTTCCAGGGGTCCTGAGCCAGGCGGACGATGTTGGTCACATCCCGCACCACCCGGTGGGTGAAAAAGCCGCTGTCCACCTGGCGGCAGCGGTAGGGGGTACCGGAGCGCTCCAGCAGGTCCATGAGGGGGAGGGCGCTGTCGTTGTCCCGGTAGAGCACCGCCGTCTCCTTGTCGCAGTGTTCCGCCACCTTGGCCAGATATTGATACTGGCGCTGCCGGTCGTACACCTCGATCTGTCGGAGGGCGGGGCCGTCGCCCACGGCGGCATGCATGGTCTTGGGGCGGCGCTGGGTGTTGAGTCGGATGAACCTGTCCGCCGCCGCCACGATCTGGCGGGTGGAGCGGTAGTTCTGCTCCAGCAGCAGCACCCGGGCGCCGGGGTAAGTGTTCTCAAAGGAGTGAAGGGCCTGGGGACAGGCGGCCCGGAAGCCGTAGATGCTCTGGTCCTCGTCCCCCACCATGAAGAGCTGGACCTGCTCTCCCGCCAGCAGGCGGATGATTGCGTGCTGGATCTGGGAGGTATCCTGAGCCTCGTCCACGCACAGGTAGGCGCACCGCCGCCGCCACTCCCGGAGGATCTGGGGGTAGCGCCGCAGGATCTGATATGCGTAGCCCAGCTGGTCGTCGTAGTCCATGAGCCGCCGCTGCCGCAGGGCCTGGTTGTAGGCCTTGTAGACGGCGGGGAAGTCCACCCCCTCCACCTCCACCTCATTCAGGTCGGTCTGGCAGGGGAGACGGTTTTTCACATAGGTGATAGCGGTCTGGATGGCCTTGATGGTGGCCTCCGGGGCGAACTCCCCGGTGAGATTGCGGCAGATCTCCCCGATGAGAGCGGCCTGCCGCCCGGTGTCCTCCAGCAGGTCGAAGGCCTTCTGGCCCACCAGCTGTTCACACCGGCGGATGATGGAGGAGCACACCCCGTTGATGGTGCGGAAGGCAAGTTTTTCCGCCAGTTCCGGGCCAAAGAGGGCGGCGAAGCGGGCCTTCATGTCCCGGGCGGCGGAGACGGTGTAGGTCATGGTGAGGATGGACTCGGGGGGGACCCCCAGGGCCAGCACCAGGTAGCCGATGCGGGTGACCAGCACGGTGGTCTTGCCGCTGCCCGGTACCGCCAGCAGCAGCACCGGCCCCTCCACAGCCTGGACGGCGGCCTCCTGCTGTCGGTCCAGACAGAGACCGTAGGTCTGTTTGAATTGATGGAAGGTCATAGTACGTTCTCCTAAGGGGTTCCATAAAAAATGGCCGCCATCGGCGGCCATTTTCGGGTGATGACAGTGGGGTTCAGGGCTGGGAAAGCTCCCCCTTGCCCATGGCGTGCTCCTTGATCTTCTGAAAGGTCTCCTCGCTGAGGTCGTGCTCGATCTTGCAGGCGTCGGCGGCGGCCACCTCGGGGCTCACCCCCAGATAGGTGAAGAACCGGGTGAGCAGCTGGTGGCGCTCATAGATGCGGCGGGCGATCTCCTCCCCGGCGGGGAGCAGGGAAATGAGCCCGTCCTTGTCCATCTCCACATAGCCGCTCTCACGCAGCTTTTTCATGGCCACGCTGACGCTGGGCTTGGAGAAGTGGAGCTCGTTGGCGATGTCGATGGAGCGGACCATGCCGTGGCGCTCCCGGAGGCTGAGGATGGCCTCCAGATAGTTTTCCGCAGATTCGTAAATGTTCATCCTTTGATCCTTCCCGTCTGTGGCTTTTCTATAAGATTAGCACACAAGCCTGATTTTGGCAAGGCGGGTCAGATGCCCGCGCCGCCGTTCCACTTCCAGTCCCGGATCTCGGGCAGGTCCTGGCCGTGGGCGGTGATGTACTGCCGGTGCTCCACCAGCTTGTCCTTCATCAGCTGGATGAGGAAGGCCCCCCGGTTGCCCAGCTGGGGCAGGCGCTTGACGGTGTCGATGACCAGGTCGAAGCGGTCGATGTTGTTCTGCACCCGCATGTCGAAGGGGGTGGTGAGACCGCCCTCTTCTTTATAACCCCGGACGTGGAGGTTCTTGTTGTGCCGCCGGTAGGTCAGCTCGTGGACCAGGGTGGCGTAGCCGTGGAAGGCGAAGATGATGGGCTTGTCCACGGTGAAGAGCACGTCGTAGTCCTCGTCGGTGAGGCCGTGGGGGTGCTCGGTGTGGGGCTGCAGCTTCATCAGGTCCACCACGTTGACCACCCGCACCTTCAGCTCGGGCAGGTAGCGCCGCAGGATGGTGACGGCGGCCAGGGTCTCCAGGGTGGGCGTCTCGCCGCAGCAGGCCAGCACCGCGTCAGGCTCGGCCCCCTGGTCGTTGGAGGCCCACTGCCAGATGCCGATGCCGTGGGTGCAGTGCTTGATGGCCTCGTCCATAGTGAGCCACTGGGGCCGGGGATACTTGGAGGTCACCAGCACGTTGATGTAGTTGCGGCTTTTGATGCAGTGGTCGAAGCAGGACAGCAGGCAGTTGGCGTCGGGGGGCAGGTAGAGCCGCACCACGTCGGCCTTCTTGTTGGCCACGTGGTCCAGGAAGCCCGGGTCCTGGTGGGTGAAGCCGTTCTGGTCCTGCTGCCACACGTTGGAGGAGAGGACGTAGTTGAGGGAGGCGATGTCCTGCCGCCAGGGCAGGGACCCCGCCACCTTGAGCCACTTGGCGTACTGGCTCACCATGGAGTCCACGATGCGGATGAAGGCCTCGTAGCTGTTGAGGAAGCCGTGGCGGCCGGTGAGCAGGTAGCCCTCCAGCCAGCCCTGGCACATGTGCTCGCTGAGCATGCCGTCCAGGATGCGGCCGCTGGGGGAGAGGCCCTTCTCCCCGGGCAGCAGGTCGGCGTTCCACCGGCGGTCGCTGGCCTCCAGCGCGGCCCACAGCTTGTTGCTCATAGTCTCGTCAGGGGAGAAGATGCGGAAGTTTTTGGCCTTCTGGTTGAGCTTGAGCACGTCCCTGACGTACTTGCCCAGCTCGGCCATATCCTCCGCCTCCACCGCGCCGGGGGCGGGGACGTCCACGGCATACTTGGAAAAGTCGGGGGTGCGCAGATCCCGCAGCAGCAGACCGCCGTTGGCGTGGGGGTTGGGGCCCATCCGCCGCTGGCCCTGGGGGGCCATGGCCCGCAGTACCGCAGACGGGGCCCCGGTCTCATCAAAGAGCTCCTCGGGGTGGTAGCTGCGCAGCCACTCCTCCAGCAGGGGAAGCTGCTCGGGATGGGCCTCGTCCACCGCCAGGGGCAGCTGGTGGACCCGACTGGTGCCCTCCAGGGCGGTGCCGTCCGCCTCCTTGGGGCAGGTCCACCCCTTGGGAGAGCGGAAGACCACCATGGGCCACCGGGGCCGCTCGGTCTCCCCGAAGGAACGGGCGCTCTCCTGGATGCGCTGGATCTCCCGCACCGCCCAGTCCAGGGCGGCCGCCATCTTCTGGTGCATCTGGGCCGGGTCGTCTCCCTCCACAAACCGGGGAGTCCAGCCGCAGCCCTTGAAGTAGTCCTCCACCTCCTCGGCGGAGATGCGGGCAAAGAGGGCGGGGGTGGCGTTCTTGTAGCCGTTCAGGTGGAGGATGGGGAGTACCGCCCCGTCTCCCACCGGGTCCAGGAACTTGTTGCCGTGCCAGGCGGCGGCCAGGGGGGCGGTCTCCGCCTCCCCGTCTCCCACCACGCAGGCGGCGATGAGGGAGGGGTTGTCCATAACGGCCCCGAAGGCGTGGGCCAGGGAGTAGCCCAGCTCGCCCCCCTCGTTGATGGAGCCGGGGGTGTCGGGGGCGCAGTGGCTGCCCACGCCGCCGGGGAAGGAGAACTGGCGGAACAGCTTGCGCATGCCCTCTTCATCCTGGCTCACGTTGGGGTAGACCTCGCTGTAGGTACCGTCCAGATAGTTCTGGGCCAGTACGGCGGAGCCCCCGTGGCCTGGGCCGCAGACGTAGATCATGTTCAGATCGTACTTGGTGATCACCCGGTTGAGGTGGGTGTAGATGAAGTTCTGACCGGGCACCGTGCCCCAGTGACCCACCGGGGCATGCTTCAGGTGCTCCGGCTTCAGAGGGGTGCGGAGGAGGGGATTGTCCTTCAGATAGAGCTGGCCGGCGGCCAGATAGTTGGAGGCCCGCCACCAGGCGTCCAGCTTCCGCAGGGCGTCGGGGCTGAGGGGCCCCTTCTTGGACATGCGGGCCGAGGTTTTCACAGTGACCTTGGTGCGTGCTCCGGAGGATTTTGCCAAGGGGATGCACTCCTTTTCAGAAAACTTCCTGCCGCCGGCGGGGGAGAAGAAGGAGAAAGGGAACCCCGTCGGTTCCCTTTCCCATACCCGCCGCGGCAGGCTTTTATTTCTCGTTCAGGGGCAGCGGCTCGGGCGCGGGGGGCGCGAACTCAGACATGCAGTCCTGGGTGAGCTTATGCAGATGTTCGTCCTGGCTGTCGAAGTGGGAGGACAGCTGCTCCACCATCTGATGCAGCTTGTCCAGCTCCTGGGTGGCGCGGGAGACCGCCCCCTCCATGTCAGAGCGCAGCAGGTCGTAGCCCGCCTGCACCTTGTGGAGCCACTGGGACACCTCGGTGTGGGCCCGCTGGACCTTCTCCTCGGCGGCCTGCTGCACCTCCTGGGCCCGGCAGTGGGCCTCCAGCTCGATGCCGGCGGTGCGGTCCTTGATCTGGGCATAGGCCGCGGCGGCGGGCTCAGCCTGGGCCAGCCGGGCGTTGGCCTGGGCCAGCTGGGCGGCAGCCTGCTCCAGCTTGGACTTTTGGTCGTCGGCGCCGGTGCGCAGGGCCTCCGCCTCCTTGCGGACCTGGGCCAGCCGGGCGGTCAGCTCCTCCTTCTCCCGGGTCAGGGCCTGGACCTGCTGCCGGGCCTGCTCGGCCTGAGCCGCCAGCTCCTCCTTCTCCCGGGCCAGCTCATCCCGCTCCCGCTGAAGCTGTTCCAGCTTCTCCACGTGGGCCTGGTTGGAGGACTCAATATAACTCAGCACATCCTGCTTCTGAAAGCCGCCGAAGGTGGCGGTACGAAACTGAAGCTCTGTGGCGCTCATGACGGACACCTCGTTTCCACAAATTCATGGATATTCTATCACAGTTTTCCCCATATGACAATCCGCTCTTTTCGTTGACTCGACCTGGGTGGAATGATATAATAGGATGATTATGACAAGAATAACCGGGAGGATGACTATGTGGATCTCGGACGGATGGAAAGACTATGAACTGCTGGACTGCGGCGGGGGAGAGCGGCTGGAGCGCTGGGGCAAGCACACCCTGGTGCGGCCCGATCCCCAGGCCATCTGGCGCCCGGAGGGGAAGCACCCGGGCTGGCGGAAGTATGACGCCCGGTATCAGCGCTCTTCCACCGGCGGCGGTCAGTGGGTGAAGAAGGACCTGCCCCCCCGCTGGACCCTGGGCTACAAGGAGCTTACCTTCAACATCAAGCCCATGAACTTCAAGCACACCGGCCTGTTCCCTGAGCAGGCGGCCAACTGGGACTTTGCCATGGAGCGCATCCGCGCCGCCGGCCGGCCCATCCGGGTGCTCAACCTGTTTGCCTACACCGGCGGGGCCACCGTGGCCTGCGCCGCGGCGGGGGCCAGTGTGTGCCACGTGGACGCCGCCAAGGGCATGGTGAGCTGGGCCCGGGAGAACGCCGCCTCCTCCGGCCTCACCGACGCCCCCATCCGCTGGATCGTGGATGACTGCGGCAAATTCGTGGAGCGGGAGATCCGCCGCGGGCGGAAGTACGACGCGGTCATTATGGACCCCCCCTCCTACGGGCGGGGCCCCTCCGGCGAGATCTGGAAGCTGGAGGAAAACCTGTTCCCCTTTGTGGAGCTGGTGACCGGGGTGCTGTCGGAGAAACCCCTGTTCTTCCTCATCAATTCCTACACCACCGGCCTGTCCGCCTCGGTGCTCACCTATCTGCTGGAGACCCTGGTGTCCCGGCACCACGGCGGACATACCGACAGCCAGGAGCTGGGCCTGCGGGTGAGCTCCACCGGCCTGGCGCTGCCCTGCGGGGCCACCGGCCGCTGGGTCTGTGACTGAGAAGGAGTAACTATGGGACAAGCCATTCTTGAGACAAAGGACCTGCACTTTCGCTACGACGACGAGGAGGGACCCTCTCCCGTGGTGCTGGACGGGGTGGACCTCCAGATTGAGGAGGGCACCTTCGTGGCGGTGCTGGGCCACAACGGCTCGGGGAAATCCACCCTGGCCAAGCATATGAACGCCATCCTGCTGCCCTCCGGCGGCAAGGTGTACGTAGACGGCATGGACACCGCCGACGAGGCCAAGCTGCTGGACATCCGGCGCACCGTGGGCATGGTGTTCCAGAATCCGGACAACCAGATCGTGGCCAACGTGGTGGAGGAGGACGTGGCCTTCGCCCCCGAGAACCTGGGGGTGGAGCCCGCCGAGATCCGCCGTCGGGTGGACGACGCTTTGAAGGCGGTGGGGATGTACCAGTACCGGGAGCACGCCCCCCATCTGCTCTCCGGCGGCCAGAAGCAGCGGGTAGCCATTGCCGGCGTCATCGCCATGCAGCCCCGGTGTATCGTGCTGGACGAGCCCACCGCCATGCTGGACCCCATCGGCCGTGCCGAGGTCCTCAAGACCATCAAGGAGCTCAACCGCACCTCCGGCGTGACGGTGGTGCTCATCACCCACCACATGGACGAGGCCGCCCAGGCTGACCGGCTGGTGGTCATGGCCAAGGGCAAGGTCATTGCCGACGGCGCCCCCCGGCAGGTGTTTCAGCAGGTGGAGGAGCTCAAGGCGGTGGGCCTCACCGTCCCCGAGACCACCGAGCTTTTGTGGGAGCTGCGCCGGGCGGGACTGGACGTATCCCTGGACGCCCTCAGTGATGAGGAGTGTGCCCGGGAGCTGTACGAGCTTTTGCAGACACGGGCGTGACCTTCGGGCATGCACCATTGTGATAAAGGACTGAGCAAATTGGAACCGATCATTCAGACCGAGCGCCTGAGCCATATTTACTCCGCCGGTACCCCCTTTGAGCACGGGGCTCTGGTGGACGTGGACTTTACCGCCTACCGCGGGGAGTACCTGGGCATCATCGGCCACACCGGCTCGGGGAAATCCACCCTGATCCAGCACCTCAACGGCCTGTTGAAGCCCACCTCGGGCAGGGTGCTCTTTGAGGGCAAGGACATCTGGGAGAGCAAGGAGCGCACCCGCCGGACCCGCTTCCAGGTGGGGCTGGTGTTCCAGTATCCTGAGTACCAGCTCTTTGAGGAGACGGTGTACAAGGACATCGCCTTCGGCCCCGGCAACATGGGGCTGGACCCGGACGAGATCGACCGCCGGGTGCGTCAGGCCGCCCAGTTTGTGGGCCTGAAGGAGGAGACTTTGGAAAAATCCCCTTTTGAGCTGTCCGGCGGCCAGAAGCGCCGGGTGGCCATCGCCGGCGTCATTGCCATGGAGCCCTCGGTGCTCATCCTGGACGAGCCCACCGCCGGCCTGGACCCGGTGGGCGTGGAGTCCATCCTGGGCAACATCCACGACTACCATGTGGCCAAAAACGCCACCATCATCATCGTCTCCCACTCCATGGAGGAGATGGCCCGGACGGTGGACCGCATCGTGGTGGTCAACGACGGCAGGATCCCCTTCTCCGGCACCCCCCGGGAGGTCTTCACCCACGGGGACGAGCTGGAAAAAATGGGCCTGGGCGTGCCCGCCATGACCCGGGTCTTCCATCGCCTGAAAGCCATGGGCGTGGACATCGACCCCTCGGTGTATACCATTGAGCAGGCCAGAGACGCCGTGCTGGCGGCTCTGAACCGAAAGAAAGGGGTGATGTAAATGGCCCTGAAAGATATCACCCTGGGGCAGTATTTCCCCGGCAAGACCATTATCCACCGGCTGGACCCCCGCACCAAGCTGCTGGGCACCATCGCCTATATCGTCTCCCTCTTCCTGGCGGCCAATGTGGTGAGCTATGCCATCCTCATCGTGGTGCTGGCCGCCCTCATCGCCGTTTCCAAGGTGGGGCTCAAGAGCATTCTGCGGGGTATGCGCCCCATCTTTATCATCATCGCCATCACGGCGGTGCTTAACCTGTTCTTCACCCCCGGACAGGGGGAGCCCCTGGTGGCCTTCGGTATCCTCACCATTTATGCTGAGGGTATCCGGGCGGCGGTGTTCATGATCCTGCGCATCATGATGCTCATCACCTGCACCTTCCTGCTGACCTACACCACGTCCCCCATCATGCTCACCGACGGACTGGAGAAGCTGCTCAGCCCCCTGAAGGCCATCAAGGTGCCCATCCATGAGCTGGCCATGATGATGTCCATCGCCCTGCGGTTCATCCCCACCCTCATTGAGGAGACCGACAAGATCATGTCCGCCCAGAAGGCCAGAGGGGCCGACTTTGAGACCGGCAACCTGATCCAGAAGGCCCGTGCCCTGGTGCCTTTGCTGGTACCCCTGTTCATCTCCGCCTTCCGCCGGGCCGACGAGCTGGCGGTGGCCATGGAGTGCCGCTGCTACCACGGCGGAAGCGGCCGCACCCGTCTGCGCCAGCTGAAGATGAGCGGCATGGACGTGGCCGCCCTGCTGCTCTCCCTGGCCCTGTGTGTGGGCATCGGGGTGCTGGGTCACTTCGGCTGGTGAGCGAACTTTTACCAAAATTTAAGGTGTGCTTAAAGATTTATGAGAAATATTGCTTTAAGGTTAATGTATGTGGGAACGGCCTACCACGGCTGGCACCGCAGCGTATAGCAAACGTGCCGGTGGCACGTTTGTAGCGTAGGCTCCGCCGGCTATGCCGGCGGAGGGGAACCGAAATAGAAGCGAAGACTTGAGGCGTGGGAGGCCGTTATGCGAAATATTGCGTTAAGATTGATGTATGTGGGAACGGCCTACCACGGCTGGCAGGTCCAAAAGAACGCCGTCACCGTGGCTGAGACCCTGGAGAAGGCCCTGGCCACCGTGGTGGGCCATCCGGTGAAATGTACCGGGGCGGGCCGCACGGACGCGGGGGTCCACGCCGAGACCTATGTGGCCAACTTCCGTACCACCTCCCGCATCCCCTGCGACCGGCTGCCCCTGGCGGTGAATACCCGGCTGCCCGACGACATTGTGGTGGTGAAGGCCACTGAGGTGCCCGACCAGTTCAACGCCATCGGCTCCTGCCTGAAAAAGGAGTACACCTACCGCATCTATAACTCCCACATCCGCAACGCCTTCCATGTGGACCGGGCCTGGTTCTACCCCAAGCACCTGGACGAAACGGTGATGCAGCGGGCGGCCTCCCACTTTGTGGGCACTCATGATTTTGCCGCCGTCCGCAGCGTGGGTACCGAGACCCGCACCACCGTGCGGACGGTCCACTACTTCGACATCAGCCGGGACGGGCTGATGATCCAGTGCAGGGTGTGCGCTGACGGCTTTTTGTACAACATGGTACGGGCCATGGTGGGCACCTGCGTCTATGCTGCCGAGGGGAAATTTTCCCCCGACGATGTGCCCGCCATTCTGGAGGGCCGCAATCGAACCGCCGCCGGGCCCACAGTGCCCGCCGGCGGCCTGTACATGACCAAGCTTTGGTACAATGAGGATGTGTTGTAATGCCCCGCCACATATTTTCCGATCAGCAGCATAGACTGGAGCAGGACAAGGAGGGCCGTCAGGCCGGCAGGACGGAGAAGCGGCCCAACCGCCTGCTTCGGCTGCTGGCCTTTCTGCTTACTGTGGCCCTGATGCTGGGTGCGGTGGTCCTGATCGTCAACTACGACAAACTGAATTTCGATTTCGTCAAGCGGTGGTTTTCCTACCGCAGCCTGAGCCGCACCGACAGCGGGCAGGCCGAGTCCTTCCCCTTCGACGGGGACGGTACCAGCACCTTCGCCACCCTGGACGGAGACCTGCTGGTGTGCTCCTCCACGGGGGTGCGGCTCTACTCCGCCAGCGGTCAGGTATATGTGGACCGCACAGTGGTCATGGAGCACCCGGTGGCGGTGTCCGCCGGGAACACCGCCCTGGCCTACGACGCGGGAGGGAGGACCCTGCTGGTCTGCCGGGACAGGGAGGAGGCCTTCTCCCTGGAGCTGGGAAGTGACGAGCAGATCCTGTCCGCCGATGTGAATGAGAGCGGCTGGATGGTGGTGGTCACCCAGATCAGCGGCTATAAGGGCGTGGTCACCGTATACGACAGCCAGTTCCAGGCCAAGATGCAGGTGAGCCTGTCCAGCCGCTTCGTCATGGATGCCGCCCTGTCTCCCGACAACCGGACGGTGGCGCTGCTCACCATGGGCCTCACCGACGGCACCTTCTCCAGCACGGCGGAGTTCTACCCCGTGGGGGGGAGCACCTCCGCGGAGGCCGCGCCCGAGACCAGTACCATTGTGGGGAGCGAGGTCATCCTGGAGATGACCTGGGACACCTACGGCATCTGGGCCCTGGGTGAGAACAGCGTCTATCACCTGGACGGCGGCGGTGAGCTGACGGGGAGCTATTCCTACGCCGGCCGCTATCTGAAGGGCTATTCCATGGACGGGGACGGCACCGTGGCCCTGCTGCTGGGCAAGTACCGGGCGGGCAGCTCCGCCCAGCTGGTGGTGGTAAACGACCAGGGGGAGGAGCAGGCGGTGCTGGCCATGGAGGAGCAGGTGCTCTCCATCTCCGCCGCCGGGCGCTATGTGGGGGTACTCACCGCCGACCGGCTGGACATCTATGACCAGGATCTGACCCTCTACAACACCCTGGACGGTACCCAGAGCGCCCGCAAGGTGCTCCAGCGGTCCGACGGCAGCGCCATGCTCATCGACAACAGCACGGCGCGGATCTATGTGCCCCAATAATCTGGAGGAACCCTATCTATGGCAATCATCTTTGAAGTGATCGTGGCGGCGGTGCTCATCGCCTTTGTGGTACTGGGCGCCAAGCGCGGTCTGGTCCTGTCCCTGTGCGGCCTGCTGGGCGTGCTGGTGGCCTTCACCGGTGCCAGCGTGCTGGCACGCACGCTGTCCCCCATGGTGGCCGACGCCCTGGAGCCCAGGTTTGCCTCCGCCATTGAGGAGCAGCTCAACGAGCAGATCGCCCAGAGCGTGGCGGAGGGGACCGCCGGGGCGGAGGAACAGCTCACCCCCGACAGCCTGCCCCTTCAGGACGTGCTCAACGCCCTGCGGGATATGGGCTTTTATGAGTCCCTGGTGGAGCAGGTCAACCAGGCGGTGGAGAACGGCATGACCCAGGTGGCCGCCAGCGCGGCGGCCAGGGTGGCGGCCGCCATCGCCCAGTCGGCGGCCTACCTCATCCTTTTCCTGGTGGGATTTGTGGTCATTCTGATCCTGTGGAAGGTGGTGAGCCGGGCCCTCAACCTGGTGGCCCGACTGCCGGTGCTCCACTTTTTGAACAAGAGCCTGGGAGCCGTGTTCGGCCTGCTCCAGGGCTGCATCATCCTCTTCATTGCCGCCTGGGCCATCCAGTTCATGGGGGGCCTCATTCCGGCGGAGACGGTGGAGCAGACGGTGCTGCTGAAATTCTTCATGACTACCAACCCCATGAGCCTGATCTTCGGGCTGTAAGCAACCACTACCAAAGAGAGAAAATCAGGTGAATCGATATGACAGTCCCCAACATCCTATCCATCTTCCGGCTGATCCTGGTGCCGGTGTTCGCGGTGGCCTTTTTCCAGCCGTGGCCCAACGCCCACCCCTGGGCAGCCCTGGTCTATCTGGTTGCCTTCCTCACCGATATTGCCGACGGCTGGATCGCCCGGCATTTCAATCAGATTACCCGGCTGGGCCGTATTCTGGACCCCATGGCGGACAAGCTGATGACCTTTACCGTCATCATCTGTATCACGGTGGATGAGGTGATCCCCCTGTGGGCGGTCATCGTGTTTTTCTGCAAGGAGCTGACCATGGCCATCGGCGGCTACATCATGTATCACAAGCTGGGGGACGTGATCCCCTCCAACTGGCTGGGCAAGCTGTCCACCGGGGTGTTTTTCCTGGTGTGCGTCGGCCTGGTGCTCTTCCCCGGTCTGCCCAGACCCTGCCGGTTGGGCCTCATCGGCTTTGCCCTGGCCCTGACTCTGGCCGCCCTGTGCGGATACATCTACCAGTTTTGCAGGACATTGCGGGAAAGAAAGCCGGCCTGATTCATATCCAGTTCATAATTTCGGATTAGAATCATCTCTCCGGGGAGGAGGCCCATCCGGGGCCGTCCCCGCCAAAGGAGCTGAAACAGATATGCAACCTACACTGTGTTCCAGATGCCACAAGAATGTGGCCGTCATTTTTATTCAGAAGATCGAGGGCGGCACCACCAAGAGCGAGGGGCTGTGCCTCAAGTGCGCCAAGGAAATGGGCATCAAGCCCGTGGAAGATATGATGCAGAAGATGGGCATCACCGACGAGGACCTGGAGGGTCTGACCAACGAAATGATGTCCGCCTTCGGCGGAGCCGAGGGCATGGAGGGGCTGGTTCCCAGCGAGGACGGCGAGCAGGACGAGGAGGACGAGGGCAAGACTGCTACCTTCCCCTTCCTGAACAAGCTGTTCGGCGGCGGCGCTCAGAACCCCCAGAACCAGCCTCCCGAGCGGGAGAGCGGCCGGTCTGAGCGCTCCGACAAGGACAAGAAGGGGGATAAGCCCCCCAAGCGGAAGTTTTTGGAGAACTACTGCATCTCCCTGACCCAGAAGGCCGCCGACGGCAAGCTGGACAAGATCATCGGCCGGGACGAGGAGATCCAGCGTACCATCCAGATCCTCAACCGCCGGCAGAAGAACAACCCCTGCCTCATCGGCGAGCCCGGCGTGGGCAAGACCGCCATTGCCGAGGGCCTGGCCCAGAAGATCTACCAGCGGGATGTGCCCTACAAGCTGCTGGACAAGGAGGTCTACCTGCTGGACCTGACCGCCCTGGTGGCGGGCACCCAGTTCCGGGGCCAGTTTGAGAGCCGCATGAAGGGCCTCATTGAGGAGATCAAGAAGCTGGGCAACATCATCCTGGTCATCGACGAGGTCCACAACATCGTGGGCGCCGGCGACGCCGAGGGGTCCATGAACGCTGCCAACATCCTCAAGCCCGCCCTCAGCCGGGGGGAGATCCAGGTCATCGGCGCCACCACCCTCACCGAGTACCGCAAGTACATCGAGAAGGACTCCGCCCTGGAGCGGCGGTTCCAGCCGGTGATTGTGGAGGAGCCCTCCATCGAGGACAGCGTGAAGATCCTCCAGGGCATCGCCCCCTACTATGAGAAGTACCACTTTGTGTCCATCTCCCCCGAGATGTGCCGTCTGGCCGTCACCATGAGCGAGCGGTACATCACCGACCGCTACCTGCCCGACAAGGCCATCGACCTCATTGACGAGGCCTGCTCCGATGTAAACCTCCACAACAAGGCCCTGGCCCGTGAGGTGGAGGTGAAGAAGGAACTGGAGCAGCTGGGCCAGGAGCGGGAGAACCTGATGGTGGAGGCCAATGACCGGGACTACAAGCGCCAGACCGCCCTGAAGAACAACGAGAGCCGCCAGAGTGAGATCCGCCGGGAGCTGAACAAGCTCACCGCCGAGCACGACTCCCTCATGGGCAATCCCGCCACCACCGAGGCCCTGGGGGCCAACGAGCGGCGGCAGGCCAATTTCCGTCGGGAGCTGGACAACCTGGCTGCCGAGCGGGAACAGCTGATGGCCGACCAGGGCAGCAGCAAGGACTATGAGCGGCTGGCCGTCATCAAGAGCCGGGAGATGCAGCTCCAGGACGAGCTGAACAAGCTGGACGCCCAGAGCGCCCCGCCCCTGACGGTGGAGCACCTGGCCCAGGTCATTGAGCTGTGGACCAAAATCCCCGCCAGCCAGATCCAGGAGGCCGAGTATGAGCGCCTGGCCAAGCTGGAGGATCGCCTGAAGGAGCATCTCATCGGTCAGGACGAGGCGGTCCACGCCGTGGCCGCCGCGGTCCGCCGGGGCCGGGTGGGCATCGCCTCCAAGCGCAAGCCCGTGTCCTTCATCTTCGTGGGCTCCACCGGCGTGGGCAAGACCGAGCTGGTCAAGCGGCTGGCTATGGATATGTTCCACTCTCCCGAGTCCCTCATTCGGCTGGACATGAGCGAGTTCATGGAGAAGTTCGCCGTCAGCCGCATCATCGGTTCGCCCCCGGGCTATGTGGGCTATGACGAGGCCGGCCAGCTCACCGAGAAGGTGCGCCGCAAGCCCTACTGCGTCATCCTCTTCGACGAGATCGAGAAGGCCCACCCCGACGTGCTCAATATCCTGCTGCAGATCCTGGACGACGGCCACATCACCGACGCCCAGGGCCGCAACGTGAACTTTGAGAACACCGTCATTGTCATGACCTCCAACGCGGGCAGCGACGCCCGCACCTCCGCCGGCAGCGTAGGCTTCGGCCGCACCGCAGACGAGCAGGGGAGAGAGCGGACTATGAAGGCCCTGGAGTCCTTCCTGCGGCCCGAGTTCATCAACCGGGTGGACGAGATCGTCTACTTCAACAAGCTGTCCGAGGACAACTTCAAGGCCATCGCCGCCATCATGCTGGGTGAGCTGCGGGATACCCTGAAGGAGAAGGGCATCACCTTCACCTGGGACGACGCCCTGCTGGACCACCTGGTGCGCAAGTCCTACTCCCAGACCTACGGCGCCCGCAACCTGCGCCGCCAGATCCAGAAGGACCTGGAGGACGACATCGCCACCAAGCTCATCGACAGCTACCAGCATCCCGTTTCCGCCATCCACGCCACCTCCGACGGGGAGAAGGCTGTGGTCACGGCAGAGTAAAAGTTGACATAAGCGAAAACCGCCCCGGGCATGACGCCTGGGGCGGTTTTGTGATTTTTTGTACGAAAAGGAAAGAAACTATATAGTTTTTGAAAAAATGAGATAGAAACTTGTCGAATGGGACGTTTTCTGTTATGCTATACATAATGGCGCCGAAAGGAGCGCCGGAAAACCTGCGCACAGAAAGGAAATCCCATGGTGAAACACAGAAAAACAGCAACCAGGCTGCTCTCCGGCGTCCTGCTGGCAGCCGTTCTTCCACTGCCCATCGGCGCCGCCCGTGCCGCCGGGTCGGGCTTCAGCGACGTGGTCCCCGGAGCGTGGTACGCCGGCGCTGTCAGCTATGTGTCCGACAACGGCCTCATGAGCGGCGTCTCCAGCAGCAGCTTCGCCCCTGAACTGTCCATGAGCCGGGCCATGCTGGCCACCGTCCTCTACCGCATGGCGGGCAGCCCGGCGGTCAGCGGCCAGGATAACTTTACCGATACGGAAAACAACACCTGGTACTCCAGCGCCGTGCTGTGGGCCCAGCAGAAGGGCTATGTGACGGGCTACAACAGCCAGACCTTCGGCACCAACGACCCGGTGACCCGGGAGCAGGTAGCCACCATTCTGTGGCGCTACGCGGGCAGCCCCGCCGCCGGTACTTCGGCGGGCTATGCCGATGCCGACCAGATTTCAGATTGGGCCACCCAGGCTGCCGACTGGGCCAAGGAGGATGAGATCATCAGCGGCAAGCCGGGCAACTGCTTTGACCCCTCCGGTCTGGCCACCCGGGCGGAGGCGGCGGTGATGCTCACCCGCTACGACCAGAACAGCCAGCCCGAGCCGGAGCCCACGCCTACCCCCACCCCGACTCCCACTCCAACTCCTACCCCGACGCCCACGCCCACGCCTACGGCCACGGTGGAACCCACGCCGGAGCCTACCCCCGACCCTACGCCTACCCCTACGCCCAAGCC
>NZ_NFHG01000017.1 GCF_002159265.1 Flavonifractor sp. An82 | reverse complement strand
AGCTGGGGGGGATTCTTGGGCGGGGCGGCCTCCGCTGCCTGCACGAAAAAGCCCCGCTTGGGCTGGGACTGGAGGTAGCCCTCCGCCAGCAGCTGGTTGTAAGCCCCCTCCACCGTCACCACGCTGATCTTCAGATGGGCGGCCAGGGTGCGCTTGGAGGGCAGCCGCTCCCCGGCGGCCAGCCGTCCGGCTTCGATCTCGCCCCGAATGTGGCGGTAGAGCTGCTCATACAGGGGCATGGGGGAATTGCTGTCCAGAATGGGTGTAAGCATAAAAGACCTCCCTCTGACCTGATCTTTCTTTTGATCCAGTATAGCGGAAATAAGGTCAGAGCACAAGAGGCACCGAAGTCCATCGAAAGGGGTCCCACGATAAAAAATATAGCGGCCGGGGCTTCCGTATGAAAGGGCCCGCCGGGGACATACTGAACACAGACAAAGAGAAGGAGGCACAGTCCATGCAGGGAAAGGTCGAGATCTGCGGCGTCAACACGGCGAAGCTGAAGGTACTGAAAAATGAGGAGACCATGGAGCTGCTCCGGCGGGTCAAGCAGGGGGATATGGAGGCCCGGGAGCAGCTCATCGCGGGCAACCTGCGGCTGGTGCTGTCGGTGATCCAAAAATTTTCGGGGCGGGGAGAAAATGCCGATGATCTGTTCCAGGTGGGATGTATCGGCCTCATCAAGGCCATTGACAACTTCAACACCGATCTGGACGTGCGTTTTTCCACATACGGCGTGCCGACCATATAACACCTGGGGAAAAAAGAGCATACCGGCAATTTCAGATACCGGAATCTTGATTACAATGTGCATTGGTGGTAAAATAGGAAAAAACCGCAGGGTGCGGACCGTAAGGAGGAGCGGGAAGTATGAATACCACCATGTCCAAGCTGAGCATCGCCGTGCGCAAGCCGGTGATCAAGATCGTGACCAAGCCCACGCCGGTGACCTACATTGGTCCGGGCCGGGCCAAAGAGGCGGGGCGGCTGCTGCGGATGATGGGCAGCCGGAAGGCGCTGGTGATCACCGACTCCTTCCTCCACCAGTCCGGTCAGCTGGATGGCCTGCTGGAGAGCATCCGGGCGGCCGACGTGGAATATGACGTATTCGACGGAGTGCAGCCCGATCCCACCTTTGCCATTGTGGCCAGCGCCAAGCAGGCCTGCGCTGGCTGTGACGCGGTGGTGGCAGTAGGCGGCGGCTCCGTGATGGATACCGCCAAGGCGGTGGCTGCCGCCGTGGCCAACCACACCAGTGCTGAGTCCCTGGCCGGCATGCTGAAGGTGCGCCGCCGTCCCCTGCCCTTCATCGCGGTGCCCACCACCGCCGGTACCGGCAGCGAGACCACCGTGGCTGCCATCATCTCGGACACTGCCACCCACAGCAAGAAGCAGCTGCTGGACCCCAAGCTGGTACCCATGTTCGCCATTCTGGACCCGGAGCTGACGGTGGGCCTGCCCAAGCACACCACCGCCCACACCGCCCTGGATGCTCTGACCCACGCCCTGGAGGCCTATGTGGCGGGTTACGCCGATGAGGAGACCGACCGGCAGGCCCGTATGGCGGTCCGGCTGATCTTCCAGTACCTGCCCAAGGTACAGGAAAATCCGGCGGACCTGGAGGGGCGGGAAGCGCTGCTCATGGCCTCCTTCTTTGCCGGCATGGCCTTTACCCGCACCTATGTGGGCTATGTCCACGCCTTTGCCCACACCATCGGCGGCAAGTTCGGCGTGCCTCACGGACTGGCCAACGCGGTGCTGCTGCCCCACATCATGCGCTACTACCTGCCGGTGAGCTACAAGCGGTTTGCCGAGCTGGCCAAGATGCTCAACATCGGCATGCCGGGGGACACCGACCAGGTCCGGGCCACCCGGTTCGTGAAGGTACTCTACCAGCTCAACCGCCAACTGGACATTCCCACCCGGTTTGAGAAGTTCCCCGCCTCCGCCATCGAGGAGGTCATCGACATGGCCTTCCAGGAGTGCCACGGTACCTATCCGGTACCCCGGTATTTCACCCGGGAGCATGCCCGCAAGCTGATGGAAGCGGTGTGTGCCAAGGAAGAGGCCTGAATTCAGGCAATCAAGCCCGCCCCGGCTGCGGGGCGGGCTTTTCTATGATGCATGAAGGAGGAATCCGGATGCCATACCAGATCACACAGGACTGTATCGGCTGTACCCTGTGCGCCAAAAACTGCCCAGTGGGGGCCATCTCCGGAGCGGTGAAGCAGGTACATACCATCGACCCCGTCCGCTGCACTCAGTGCGGGGTGTGCGGCCGGGTGTGCCCTCGGGGGGCCATTGAGGGTCCCCTGCCCGGCCTGCGCAGTCAGAAGGTCCCGAAGGAGCAGTGGCTCAAGCCTCATATCGACACCGGCCTGTGCACTGCCTGCTCCATGTGTGTGCTCGCCTGCGGCTTTCACTGCCTGTCTATCAGCCTTCCAAAGGAGAAGGGGGACCTGGAGGTGTTTGCCCAACTGAGTGAGCCGGACAAGTGCGTAGGCTGCGGCCTGTGCGCCAAGGCTTGCGGTATCGGGGCCATTACCATGGAAGGAGGAGATGCGGTATGATCCTGCCGGTCTATGCCCAGGTGGACCTGACCAACGGCCGATGGCGGAAGTGTACCATCTCCGCCAGACTGTTTGAGCAATATCTGGGGGGCAAGGCGCTGGGAGCCAGGCTGCTCACCGACCTGACCCCGGCGGGACTGGACCCCCTCAGCCCGGAAGCGGTGCTCATCGTCAACACCGGTCCCATGAACGACACCGGCGCTCCCAGCTCCAGCCGGTTCAATATGACCTTCAAAAACGTCCTCACCGGAGGCATTGCTTCCTCCAACTGCGGCGGGCCCTTCGGCATGCTGCTGAAGAAGGCGGGCTTTGACGGAATCATCCTGTGCGGAAAGGCGCCTGAGCTGAGCATGGTGGTGGTGGAGGACGGTAAGATCCGCATCGAAGCCTGCCCCCAGCTCCAGGGCCTGGACACCGAACGCACCCAGGAGGAACTGCCCGAGCGGTATGGCAAGCTGGTCATCGGTCCCGCCGGAGAGAACGGGGTGCGCTTTGCCTGTGCCGCCAGCGGCGAGCGGGTGGCTGGGCGCTGCGGCGCCGGGGCCGTCATGGGCAGCAAGAACCTGAAAGCCGTCATTGCTTTCGGCACCCGGGAGGTGGTGAAGGCCGACCCCGAGGGCTTCGAGGCCCACACCCGCAAGTGGGTGAAGCTGCTGAAAAAGCACCCCATGACCGGGGACAGCTTGCCCCGGTACGGCTCAGCGGGCTTGGTGAGCAAGGCCAACGCCTCCGGTGTGCTGCCCACCCGCAACTTCACTCGGGGCCGGTACGAGCACTACGAGGACGTCAGCGGCGAGACCCTGGCGGACACCAGGCTGACCCGCAACAGCGGCTGCGTCAGCTGCCCTATCCGCTGTGAGCGGCGGGTGAAGGTGGGGGGCAAGGAGGTCAAGGGCCCGGAGTACGAGACCCTGGGCCTCTTTGGACCCAATGTGGAAAACAACGACCTGGACCTCATCAACGAGCTGAATTACAAATGTGACTTGCTGGGTATGGACACCATCTCCCTGGCGGGCACTATCGCCTTCGCCATGGAGCTCCAGAAGAAGGGCATGGGAGACTTTGGTCTGAAGCCGGACCAGCCGGAAGATCTGCTGCGGGTAGTGGAGGACGTGGCCTATGGCCGCGGTCCCGCCGGAGAGCTGGGGGCGGGCAGCAAGATCCTGAGCCAGAAGTACGGCGGCGCCGACTTTGCCATCCACGCCAAGGGCCTGGAGCTGGCCTCCTACGAGCCCCGAAAGAGTGTGGGCATGGGCCTGGGCTATGCCACCGCTAACCGGGGTGGCTGCCACCTGAACGGGGGCTATCTGGCCCTTCTGGAGTCGGTGGGTGTTATCAGCATGGATGCCCAGACCCCCAAGGGCAAGCCGGAGCTGACGGTGTTTTTCCAGAATGGTATGGAGGCGGCCTCCGCCGCCGGATTCTGCCTGTTCACCATGCAGGCCATGATCCCCGGCATCCTCTTCCACTTCGGCCCGGCCAGCTTTGCCTGCCGGGCGGCGGGCAAGGGCATGCTGGCTGCCCGGCCCCTGCTGGGCCAGATCTGGAAGGTCATGCCTTGGGCCATGCCCATCAACTGCATGCTGGTGCCCCACAGCAAGTCCATCGCTCTGGCCACAGGCCTGCCCATGACCATCGGCAAATTCTTCACCGTAGGCGAGCGCAGCTACAATGTGGAGCGGCTCTACAACCTGCGGGAGGGCCTGACGGCGGCGGACGACGCCCTGCCCGGGCGGCTCACCAAGACCCCGCAGGACCCGGACCGGCCGGACACGGTGGTACCCCTGGACCAGATGCTGCCGGTATACTACAAAGTCCGGGGCTGGGACGCCAACGGCGTGCCCACCGCCAAGCGGCTGAAACACCTGGGTATCCCCCTGCCCAAGGAGGGTTAACATGGCCATGGTGCGCTATCACGGCAGGCTGGCGGAGCTGACCGGCTGCCGGGAGGAGAGCCTGGAGGGCACCAACGTGACCAGGGTGCTGGATCAGATCAAAAAGCGCCACGGGAGCGAGGCGGCCCGGCTGGCCAAGCGGAGCCACATCATTGTGGATAAACGGTCCGCCGGGGCGGAGAAGGGCTTCCGTACCCCGGTGGGGACGGACAGCATGGTGGAATTCATTCCCGTGTGCGGCGGCGGATAGGAGGGCACTGTGGAGCTGGAGCGATACAGACGGCAGATGAACATCCCGGAGATCGGAGAAGGGGGCCAGCGAAAGCTGGCCGCGTCCTCCGTGCTGGTGGTGGGAGCGGGCGGCCTGGGCGGCCCCCTGCTCTACGCCCTGGCAGGGGCCGGGGTAGGGCGGCTGGTGGTGGCCGACGGCGACATTATTTCCCTCAGTAACCTGAACCGGCAGTTCCTCTTTGCACAGGACGATCTGGGCCGCCCCAAGGCGGAAGCGGCCGCCCGGCGGCTGTCTGCCTTCAACCCGGAAATTACAGTGGAGGGGAAACAACTCCAACTGGAGGAACAAAATGCATCGGAGCTGCTGGCGGGCTGTCAGCTGGCGGTGGCGGCGGTGGACAATCTGCCTGCCCGGCTGGCCCTCAATACCGCCTGCGCCAAAGGGAAGATCCCCCTGGTCAACGGCGGGGTGGAGGGCTGGTATGGCTCGGTGCAGGCAGTGGAGTTTGGGAAAACCCCCTGCCTGGCCTGCTGCTATGCCGGGACGGCCCCCGAAGAGGGGGGACAGGCTCTGGGAGCGGTCACCGGAGCGGTGGCCTCCCTGATGGCTTCCGTTACGATCCAAATGCTGCTGGGGCACAACCCTATCCCGGGGGAGCTGCTGTTTTATGACGGCAAGGGGATGACCCTGGACAAGGTGCCGGTGGAGCGCAGTCCGGGCTGCCCTGTCTGTGGAAAAGGTGAAAAAGGACTGGGAATCGGATGAGCCGGTTCCCGGTCCTTTTTGTCTGTTTTTCCTGGAAAGTGGGCACACTGAACCGGGAGGCGATATCATGGAAGTGCGGCGCTACGTCAACGGAAAGCCGGTATCCGGCAAGGACCTGCCCCGGCAGCAGGTGGACAATCCGGTGCTGGTCCGGCTGCTGCGGCAGGCCCGATCCAGGGGACAGAGACGGTGATTCCAGGAAAAGGAATTGCGGCGGGTGGAGGTGTTCCGGTAGAATGGAGCCTATGACAGAGCATCAGGAGAAAAGAACATGACCCAACTTGCGGAAAAGCAGCCCCTGCGGGCCCTCTATATCCGGGTATCCACCGAGGCCCAGGCGGAGGAGGGCTACTCCATCCAGGCCCAGACCGAGCGGCTGGAGGCCTACTGCAAGGCCATGGGATGGGACAACTACCGCTTTTACACCGACGGCGGCTACAGCGGCAGCAATTTGGACCGGCCGGAGATGACAAGGCTCATTGCCGACGCCAAAGGCGGGCAGGTGTCCACGGTGGTGGTCTTCAAGCTGGACCGTCTGTCCAGAAGTCAGAAGGATACCCTCTACCTCATCGAGGATGTATTTCTGCCCAACGGAGTGGACTTTATATCTCTCAACGAGAGCATCGACACCTCCACCCCCTATGGCCGGGCTATGATCGGCATTTTGTCCGCCTTTGCCCAGCTGGAGCGGGAAAACATCTACCTGCGTACCCGCATGGGCATGGTGGAGCGGGTGCGGCAGGGCTACTGGATGGGGGGCGGCGGGGTGCCCTTCGGCTATGACTACGACCAGACCGCCGGTATTCTGGTGCCCAACGCCGACGCGCCCAGAGTGCGGCAGATGTATGACCTCTATCTGAAGGGGTGGTCCGCCCAGCGGATCGCCGACCGGATGGGGCTGAAGTACGACAAGCTGGTGACCCAGATCCTTACCCGCAAGAGCAACATCGGCATCATCACCTACAAGGGGGAGGAGTACAAGGGCCTCCACCAGCCCATTGTACCGGAGGAGCTGTTCTGGCTGGTTCAGGATCGGATGAAGGAACGGGCAACGAAGAACCGCACCGCCGCCGGAGGGCGGCACCTGCTCACCGGGCTGGTATACTGCGGCGCCTGCGGGGCGCGCATGCGGTATATCCGCTGGGGAAAAAACGGCTACAAGCTGCGCTGCTACGGCCGAGACCCCTCCAAGCCCCACATGAAGAAGGGGGACAACTGCCAGGCCGAGGCGGTGTGGGCGGAGGATCTGGAGGCACAGGTGCTGAAGGATCTGTTCCGGGTGTCCGCCCGGTTGGAGGAGGGGGAGGATCTGCCCCCTGATCCTCTGGTCCAACTGGAAGGTGAGATGGACAGGCTGGAGAGCAAGCTGCGGCGGCTCTACCAGCTCTTTGCCGAGGGAGAGGACCCGGTGCTGGTGGAGGAGGTGCGGGGGGTGCGGCAGCAGCTGGAGCTGCTGCGGAAGGAGCACGCCGCGGAGGAGGCCACCCGCCGCCGGGCCGCCCGGCTGGAGGATCTGCGGGAGCAGGCCGCCTCCATCCGGGAGGCCTGGCCCTGTCTGACCCAGGAGGAGCGGCAGGCAGTGATTCGGGACTGCGTGGAACGTATCGTGGTGGACGGCCCAAAGGTGGAGATCTACTACACCTTTTTGCAGCAGGGGGCGGATTGACGGCCGGTTTTCCCCAATTATATCATCATGCCGATGATCGTTGGGGAAATACGCCGCTATCTCCGGGACAATTCCTCGCTCCGGGTGTCCCGGTCCATGCGGGACACCGCTTACCGGGTGCTCCAGGCCAAGGAGAAATTCATGAACGAGCACCAGCGGGAGCCCAGCATCGAGGAGATCGCCAAGATCCTGGAGCTGAAGCGGGAGGAGGTAGTCTTTGCCTTGGACGCCATCGTGGACCCGGTATCCCTCTATGAGCCGGTGTATGAGCACGGCGGGGACACCATCTGCGTTATGGATCAGGTGAAGGACTCCAAAAATACCGACGAGAGCTGGCTGGAGCATATCGCCCTGAAGGAGGCTATGGAACGGCTCACCGACCGGGAAAAGCGGATTTTGCGGATGCGCTTTTTTGAGGGCAAGACCCAGATGGAGGTGTCCGCCGAGGTGGGGATCTCCCAGGCACAGGTCTCTAGACTGGAAAAAAGTGCAATAAATCGGATTAAAAAGGATCTCTAAAGAACGGATTGCGCATCTGAAACGGCCATGATACAATGAAGGGGACAAAACGACGGAAAGGAGTTCTGATCCCCATGAGCTTTACGCTTCCGCAGTATCATGCCCCTGATTTTGACCAGCCCCTGTTCCGGAATGCTCCTAACGTGACCTTTTCCCCCGCGCCCCGGGCCGGTGTGGCCCCGGAGGGCTACCATGCCACCAGTATCTTCCCGGAATACTTCAAGGTGGACGGCGTCTGGCTACTGGCCGAGGAGAGCCGCATGGACTGTGTGGCTGTCCTGCGGGAGGGCAAAATCGCCGTGGTGGAATTCCGCAACCTGAAGGAAGGGGAGCCGGTGGTGGTGGGCCGTACCGAGGACGCCTCCCAGGGCATCTACATCCACGCCGACGGCTTTGAGAGTGACAAGGGGGAGCAGGAGACCTTCTCCTTCCGCCAGGGGCGCTCCCGGGAGACCGCCTACTCCATGGATTACGACTCCATTTATGAGCTGCTCCGCCACGAGAAGGATCACGGCCGTATCTTGTGGGTCATGGGACCTGCCTGCGCCTTTGACCACGACGCCCGGGACGCCTTTGCCGCCCTGGTACGGGGAGGCTATGTCCACGGCCTGCTGGCGGGCAATGCCCTGGCTACTCACGATCTGGAGGCGGGGTATCTCCGCACCGCCCTGGGTCAGGATATCTACACCCAGAAGAGCATGCCCAACGGCCACTACAATCATATCGATACCATCAACGCCGTTCGGCTGGCGGGCTCCACCGCTGCCTTTGTCCACTCCGGCAAGGTGAAGGACGGCATTATCTACGAGTGCGTCAACCATGATGTGCCCTTTGTGCTGGTGGGCTCCGTCCGGGACGACGGCCCCCTGCCCGAGGTATACGGCAATGTATATGAGGGCCAGGATGCCATGCGGGCCCTGGTGAAGGACGCCACCACCGTGATCTGCATGGCCTCCACCCTCCATACGGTGGCCACCGGCAACATGACCCCCTCCTACCGGGTGGTGGACGGAGTGGTGCGCCCGGTGTATTTCTACTCGGTGGATATCTCCGAGTTTGCGGTGAACAAGCTGCGTGACCGGGGCAGCCTGTCGGTGCGCACTATTGTCACCAATGTGCAGGATTTTGTGGTCAACGTCCGCAAAGGTGTGCTGTAACAGGTAGAAAAGTGACCTCCTTCGGATTTTGTGATCCGAAGGCGGCAGAAAAATATTTTGGGGATTGACGGGCAATCCGGTCATGCTTTATCCTGTTTGATGGGACAGGGGTATTACCACCAGCCGCACAGACCGACTGCCCCATCCCACTTACCGGCGCGGCGGAACCAGGAGATAACCACATGGAGATACAGAACAGAAACCGACGGGACCCGTCTGTACCCCCTAAGAGAACGCGCAGACGGCGGAAGCAGGGCCGGCAGCTGCTGCTGGCGTACGCTATCCGCGGCCTGCTGTTGCTGGGAGTGGCGCTGTGCGTTGCTCTGGCGGTTTGGGGCATACACATTCTGACTGCTTCGTCCTCTTCCACGGAAGGGAGTGGAGCGGATACAATGGATATCGGCGGAGCAGAAACGCAGACCGGCGGGGAGCCGGCACTGGTGGAGCAATCCGTCCAGCCCCGGGGTCTTACGGTGGTGCTGGACCCGGGCCACGGCGGCGGACAGCCGGGGTGCGTGATCGGAGAACTGGAGGAGAAGGACATCGCCATGTCCATCACCAAGCAGCTGAAGGAAGAACTGGAACAGCTGGGCTTTGACGTGGTACTGACCCGCAGCACCGACGCGGATGTGGGCCTGTCGGAGCGGGCCAGGATCGCCAATGAGGCGGAAGGGGACTGCTTTGTTAGCATCCACTGCAACTCCTATGAGGACGACTCCATCTCCGGCCTGGAGTGCTACTATTTCCGGTCGGAGGAGGGAGAAAAACTGGCGGAGCTCATCTCCCAAGCCACAGCTGCCGGTGACATTGATACCCGGGAAATCAAAGAGGGCAACTTCCAGGTGCTGCGGGAGGCCGATATGCCCTCTGTGCTGATTGAAGTGGGTTATATGACCAATCCCCAGGAGCTGGCCAATCTGGCTTCTCAGCCATACCAGGAAAACCTGGCCCATGCCATTGCCAACGGGATCGTGGAGATGATGGAGGGCCAGCCTACATAAAAAGCAGAGAGCGCCTTTTCAAAGGTGCGGGGCTGTGATACAATCGGCCTGTAAAGGACCAAATAGAAACCGAAAGATAGGAAAGGGGCATGAGTCTATGATCGTGACTACCACAAACTCGGTGGAGGGGCGTACCATCCGTACCTATCAGGGGATCGTGTTCGGCGAAGTGGTCTCCGGTGTGGATTTTTTCCGGGACTTCGGTGCGGGCCTGCGCAATTTCTTTGGCGGACGGAGCGCCGGCTATGAGGAAGAGCTCCAAAAGGCCCGGGAAGAGGCGATCCAGGAGATGTGCCAGCGGGCAGCCAAGCTGGGCGCCGATGCTGTCATCGGCGTGGATGTGGACTATGAGGTGCTGGGTACCAATAACGGTATGCTGATGGTCAGCGTTTCCGGCACGGCGGTACAGCTGAACTGAAACAGACAGAGATTGTGACAGAAGGGAAGTAGGAGCACGTGGAAGCAATTTGCATACGGCCTATGGAGCCCAACCAGGCGGAGGAGGTCTCCGCCCTCATCGGACAGGTGCTGATGGAGGTCAACATCCGGGACTACCCCAGAGAGGCTCTGGAGGAATTTGCGGACTATTACAGCCCGGAGCGGGTGGCGTCTATTCCGGAGAACGGGGGCCACAGCTATGTGGCTATGCTGGGTGAAGAGCTTCTGGCCTGCGGCTCGGTGGTGCCGGTGGAGGACCACCCGGACGAGGCCATGATCCAGGCCCTTTTTGTCCGTCCCGACTGGGAGGGCAAGGGTGTGGGCAGACAGCTGGTGCAGACCCTGGAGGCCGATCCCATGTTCTGCGCTGCCCGCCGGGTCATCGTTTCCGCGTCCCTCACCTCCCATGAATTTTACCTCAAGCTGGGCTACCGGTATGAGAACAACGTCAAGGTGTGCGAGGACCACGACCACTACTGGATGGAAAAATTCAACTGATACATAAATAGCCCGCCTCCGGCATTGAGCCGGAGGCGGGCTATTAGTTTGTCAAAAGATGCTCTGGGAGGGGGCGTTGCTGCTCAGGTGCCGAAACGGATCACTTGGCTATTTGCATCAACGGTTGCCGGAACCCCGAAAGGAATGATGCACCTGGGCTGTGCGTGTCCAATGTTGACATTGCACAAGATAGGCAGTCTTGGATTATTGATCACATCTGTCAGTATTTGTTTATATTCCTGAGTGTATGTTTCATCCATCGGCTTGCCCATCAGAATCCCTGAGATCACATGAAAAATGCCGGCTTCTTTGAGCGCTTCTATGGCTTTTCTGTATTTTGACGGAGACATTTTTTCTTCGCTGGATTCCAATAGAAGTATCTTGCCAGCCCATTCCTCAGGTTTGGGGAACAGTTCATACTTTTGACACAGCAGCGGCATATCCGCATAACGGCCTGGGTTAAACATATCATACATGGAATCAATACAACCGCCAAGGATCTCACCGGTAAAGACAGGGTTGCCTTGCAGTAATTCAAAGCCATGATCGGGGTGGGATTTCAGCGGTGTACCAATTTGATCGATACCGAAGGAGTTTCTCTCTTCATACCAGACGGGGCTGGGCCGGATTTCTTTGATGGTGCCGGTGGCAATCAATTCTTCAAAGTGCTTTTTTGTATAGGGAAGCATATCCTTACCCAGCTCACAGAGATCCGCAAGAAATGACTGGCCATAAAATGTGCGGATACCAACTTTGTGAAGCATGAAGTGGTTGATCGTCGTATCGGAAAAACCAAGAAAGACTTTGTCGGAGACCCCATTTGCCAGTTCACTATGTTCAAACAGGTATGGCAGCAGTCGGTAGGTATCATCCCCGCCGATGGCGCAGAGGATCATATCGATCTCCTTGTCCTGAAAAGCTTGTATCAAATCGGCCGCTCGCTCATCAGGGTGGTTTTTGACATATTCGATTCCCTTCAGGGCGTGCGGCATAAATCGAACGGTCAGCCCAAAGTTTTTTAGCCTTTGTATACCAATCTCAACTTCGTGCCTTACAAAGTCTTCTCCGATTGTTCCGGCAGATAGACTGACGATGGCGATATTCTTTATCATAATCGTTTCCCTCTGCAAGTTTCAAAGGAATGCTTCAAATTGAGAAGCGGAGATCATAGCAATAAGCAAAGCCCGGCATCCTTCTGGATGCCGGGCTTTGCTGGAACATCGCAACACTATAGATGCCTGCTAAAAATAATGTAATAATGTATGGTCATATATTTATTCGATCAAGTCACTTTTTCCCAAATTGCATTTACTACAAAGTGTTTGCAAATTTCCTATGACCGTTTCTCCACCTTTAGACCAGGGAATAATGTGGTCAACGTGAAGTTCGACTTCTGAATCTTTTGCTGGAGATGCTCCACAGACACAGCATTTAAAATTATCACGTTTCATCACCAGGAACCGAATTCGAAGGTTAATGTCTCGTTTAGTTTTGTGCTTTATAATAGACAGAGGAGTGTCCTGAGGGACTAAATCTTTTTTGGGGATAAGCGGATCGTCCTCTACACTCTGGTCTGTTTTACTCTCCATTGCCTGAATATCATTTTGTTCATCATTAATCCATACGACAAAGGCTTCAAGTGCATTTCGCCAACCGCCGAACCGGCGACTAAAAGTATTAAGTGCATATTTTGAGTATCCGTTTTTTATATCACTTACTGTTGGCTGCCGTCCTAAAGTAATCCACATGCGTTCTATTTCTTCAAGAAGGGAAACAGTTTCAATGCGTTTTTCCGAAATTTGCTTATAAGGTTGAAGTCCCGCTTTATCTAATGCATCGTTCCATGATTTAAAGCGTTTAAAAACAGTTGAACTACTATATTTTGCAAGGTCATTATACTCCCTGCTGCTAAAAGACTCTTTGCCCAAAATCTTTGAAACACGAATAATATCATCTAATAAATCTCTATTTGAAATCGAAGTATACAAATGAGAACTACTTGCGGCAGCCAATTGGAACTGATTTGATTCCAGTTTACATAATTTGAGAACTTTGAGCCAACTGCCAAAACGTCTACAAATTGTTTCTACGCCATATTGACCGTTTTGTGTATATTCCTTTTTAGTTAAATTCGCCTTGTTTAAGGCCTTTGCTACACGAGCAACATCATTTAATAAATCTTTATCAGAGATATTATGGTGGTATTCGTTTAGTTTAAATTCCATAATATGCCTTTCTTTGCACTATAGTGTTGCAACATTTTGATTGACTTTCGTGTGGCGCTCACTTAAGATTATTTTTTATTGTAATATAAGTTTATACAAATTACAAGAAACAAGTAAACTGTAATGCTTGTTGCTTTTCGGAAAGTATCGTCTAAATCTCTGCCCAACATAAAAATATTGTTTTTGCATTTGAAGAATTTTGAAAAACAAATCAGGGGCTACAAAAAGTGGAAAGTCCCTTACTACAAGGCTTTCCACATACGATGAGCCCCGCTTTTCAATAAAACAGTTCGAAAAGCGGGGCTCATTCATTATGGTGCCGGTGACCGGACTCGAACCGGTACGCTGTCGCCAGCGGTGGATTTTGAGTCCACTACGTCTACCAATTCCATCACACCGGCAGATGCCTGAAGTCGGGCTGAAAGGTATTATACACGACTTGCGGGCGGTTGACAAGCCCTCTTGCTCCAATAAATTCGGAAAACGGCATACCATTTCCCTGAGAGATGTGTTATGATAACAATATTGAAAACTCCCATGGAGGGCGAAGCAACATGAAAAAATTCAGACTGCTCCTGGCAGTGGGGATGCTCCTGCTGCTGACGGGCTGTTTTTCACAATCGGTGGAGGAGCTGTACGCTCCGCCCAGAGCGCCGGACGACTACCTGAAGCTGGACAACAAGATCAACGAAGTGCTTAGCGCCGGGGGCGAGTACGCCGCTCCCCTTACCGGAGAGTATACTCAGAAGGTGCAGCTCCAGGATCTGGACGGCGACGGCAAACAGGAAGCAATCGCCTTTTTCCGGGTGGCATCGTCGGAGCGGCCTCTGAAGATCTATATTTACCGCCAGACCGGCGATGACTACAAGGTGGCCGCCATCATTGAAGGCGAAGGCTCGGCCATCAATTATGTGGCCTACGAGAACCTGGACAACAGCCCCAGCAAAGAGATCATTGTCAGCTGGCAGATGATGAGCGATCAGAACCACTCCCTGGCGGCCTACTCCATCCACAACGACCAGGTTCTGGAGCTGATGCGCACCAGCTATACCAGTTTCCAGGTTTGCGACCTGGATCAGGACAGCCAGGATGAGATCGTGGTGGTCCAGACCGGCGCTACCGAGGAGAGCAACCGGGTGGAGTTTTATAACTACCGAGATGGGATGATGGGACTGGATTCCAGCGCACCGTTGTCCCGCAATGTGACCGGTCTGCCCGACGGCGGTGTGAAAACGGGCTACCTGCAGGAGAATATCCCGGCGGTCTTTGTCAGCTCCACTTACGGCCACAGCGGCACATCCCAGAACTATACGGATACAGCCTACAGTGAATCGGGCCACATCACCGATATCTTTACCTGGAAGGACGGAAGACTGCAGAACATCACCCTGAACCCGGAGACGGGGGAGAGTGACAGCACCATTCGCTGGTACACCGCCGTAGCGGCCAAGGACATCAACAACGACGGGATCCTGGAACTGCCGGATCCCTACGCGCTGCCAGACCCCAGCAGCACCAGCATTGCGGTCAACTTCTGGGCTATCCGCTGGCGGCAGTATGACATCAACGGTCAGTCCCATCTGGTGTTTACCACCTACTATAACGACCGGGACGGCTGGTATTTCATTCTGCCCGATGCCTGGGACGGGAAGATCACCGTTTCCCGCAACGACGTAGCCGGCGGCGGCGAGCGGGCGGTCATCTTCTCCTATTGGGAGGGAGACGCCAGTGAGGACCCGGCGCCCTTCCTGGTCATTTACACCCTCAGCGGAGACAACCGGTATATGCGGGCCAACATGTCGGGCCGCTTCCGCCTGCTGGAGGGATACGATGACAGCGATACCATCTATGCGGCCCGCTTTATCCAGATGGACTGGGACTGCGGCTTGGACGAGAGCGGCGTCAAGTCACATTTTGCTTTGATTACCAATGATTGGTCCTGACGGACCTGAGAGAAGGAGGGAACGGGATGAAAAAGGTACTCGTGCTGGAGGACGAGGCCAACATCCGCAGTTTTGTGGTGATTAACCTGAAACGGGCCGGCTATGAGGCCATTGAAGCGGAGACCGGCGAGGAGGCCCTGGCCCAGCTCAAGCGCAACCCGGATATCAAGGTGGCCCTGCTGGACATCATGCTGCCCGATATGGACGGCTTTGAGGTCTGCCGACGGATTCGGGCCGGAGACAACAAGATCGGCATCATCATGCTCACCGCCCGCACCCAGGAGATGGACAAGGTCACCGGCCTGATGACCGGCGCGGACGACTATGTGACCAAGCCCTTCTCACCGGCGGAGCTGACGGCCCGTATCGACGCCCTCTACCGGCGTACCGGCGGAGCGGAGGCGGTGGACACCGGCGAGATCAGCCAGCCTCCCTTCCTGCTCAACACCCGCAACCGGACTTTGGAAAAGAATGGACAGCGGGTCAAGCTGACACAGGTGGAGTATTCCATCATGAAGCTGTTTATGGACAACCCGGGCAAGGCCCTGTCCCGGGAGGAGATCCTGGATTCCGTGTGGGGCCGGGATTACTTTGGCGAGCTGAAGATCGTGGACGTGAATATCCGCCGCCTGCGGATCAAAATCGAGGACGATCCGACGAACCCCACGTTTATTACCACGGTGTGGGGCTATGGCTATAAGTGGGGGTTCTAACTTTTATTCTTCCACCAGGTGGTGAATAATCGACTTATGAAAAAAATCAAAGGCATCCGCGGTATTCGAAAACGGTGGATGGTAAACTCCATCAGTGTGGTGCTGTTTATTGTGCTGCTGGCGGTGACCGCCTTTTCCGCCGCCATGGGCAGCTACTATTATTCCACCCTGAGCGAGTCCCTCTCACAGAAGGCGGAGAGCGCGGTGCGCAGCTTCAACTACTACCGGACCACCGGCGACTCCTACTATGAGTATGCCCGTACCCTGGTGGGCGGCGATCAGTCCAGTGACCAGCTGGAGGTGGAGTTTCTGGATGCCGGCGGAAAAATCCGCTACTCCAGCTCCGACCTGACCGCCTTCCGCTCCCCCGGTACGCCGGACATTGAGCGGGCCCTGAGTCTGGGACGGACCGAGGTGTGGTCGGGCTCCGATCCCAGCACCGGAGAGCACATCATGGCGGCCTCCAGTCCTCTCATCATCAACGGTGAGGTGGTGGGCGCCATGCGCTATGTGACCTCCCTGCGCAATGTGGACTGGCAGATCGTCATTGTGGTGGCTATCTCCCTGGGTGTGGGGCTGGTCATCCTGGCTTTCGTTTACTTCTCCAACCTGTATTTTGTCCGCTCCATCGTGGAGCCGGTGTCCGGTATCACCGACACCGCCAAGCGCATTGCCGCCGGTTCCTACGGCGTGCAGATCGAAAAGCAGTTTGACGATGAGATTGGTGACCTCACCGACGCCATCAACGACATGTCCCTAAAAATCAACCAGAGCGAGAAAATGAAGAACGAATTTATTTCCTCGGTGTCCCATGAGCTGCGTACTCCCCTGACCGCCATCAACGGCTGGGCTGAGACCATTATGAACGGCGAGGTGCGGGACAGCTCCGACGTGAAAAAGGGTATGGGCATCATCGTGTCCGAGGCCCGGCGGCTCACCAACATGGTGGAGGAGCTGCTGGAGTTCTCCCGGATCCAGGATGGCCGGTTTACCCTGTCGGTGGAGCCCATGGACATCAAGGCTGAGCTGGAGGACGCGGTATATACCTACCGGGAGTTCTTCCGCCGGGAGGGTATCGAGCTCAACCACTTTGACTGTGAGGAGGAATTCCCGCCCATTGCCGGCGACCCGGAGCGGCTGCGGCAGGTATTCTGCAACCTGTTGGACAACGCCGCCAAGCACGGCGGCTCCGGCAAGCGGATCGACACCGCCATCCGCCGGGAGGAGGATCAGGCGGTCATCACCATCCGGGACTATGGCCCCGGTATCCCTGAGGAGGAGCTGCCCCACGTGAAATACAAGTTCTACAAAGGCTCTTCCAAGGCCCGAGGTTCCGGCATCGGTCTTGCCGTCTGCGATGAGATCGTCAGCCGCCATGAGGGTGTGCTGGAGATCGGCAACGCCGAGGGGGGCGGTTGTATCGTCACCGTCCGCCTGCCCATCCAGCCCCAGTGATGGGAGTTTGGAAGACCAAACATTTGTTCTAAAAAAGAGACCCGCGCCCCTTGCAATCGGGGTGCGGGTCTGATACAATATATAGGCTAAATCCCATTTTAACAGCAAGGAGAACAGTGACTCAATGTCAAATGAGACAAAACGTGCCTGCGCCACGCCGTATAAGACCATGATCGGCGGCCAGGCCCTCATCGAGGGCATCATGATGCTGGGCCCCGAGAAGAAGGCGGTGGTGGTCCGTAAGCCCGACGGGGAGCTGGCCGAGCAGGTGGAAGAGCGGGTGCTCATCAAGGACAAGCACCCGCTGCTTGGGGTGCCCTTCATTCGGGGTGTGTTCAACTTCTGCTCCTCTATGGCAAACGGCGTCAAGGCCCTGATGTATTCCGCCTCCTTTATGCCTGAGGAGGAAGGAGAGCCGGAGGAGCCCTCCAAGTTCGAGCAGTGGCTGGACAAGCACCTGGGCAGCGAGAAGGCGGCCTCTGCACTGGTAACGGTGGCGGTAGCCCTGGGCATCCTCTTTTCGGTAGGGCTCTTTATCCTGTTGCCCACCGCGCTGGTGGGGGTGCTGGGACAGTTTGTCCCCCTGGCCATGTGGCTGCGCAACCTGCTGGAGGGCGTGGTGAAGGTGGTCATTTTTGTAGGCTATCTGATCCTGTGCTCCCACATGAAGGATATCCACCGGGTGTTCCAGTACCACGGCGCGGAGCACAAGACCATTTTCTGCTATGAGCACGGCCTGCCCCTGACGGTGGAGAACGTGCGCAAACAGCCCCGGCACCATCCCCGCTGCGGCACCAGTTTCCTCTTTGTGGTCATCGTGGTGAGCATCCTTCTGTCCAGCGTGGTCTTTTCCTTTGTGGAGGTGACCAACACCTTCCTGCGCATGGGCCTGCACCTGCTGATGCTGCCGGTGATCGTCAGTCTGACCTATGAATTTAACCGCCTGGTGGGCCGCTACGATAACTGGTTCACCCGACTGGTCTCCGCTCCTGGCATGTGGCTCCAGAACTGGACCACCTTTGAGCCGGACGACTCCATGATCGAGGTGGGCATCCGGGCCTTTACCCTGGTGCTGCCTCAGGAGCAGGGCAAAGATCAGTGGTAACACGCAAAGAGGCGTTTTGAGAGAGAAACAAGAGAGACGAGGAGTGGTTTCAGTATGGCGACCACCTACAACAACCTCTACCTGGACGTGCGTCATTGCCTGCGGGAAGCAGGCATTGAAGGCGCCCAGCTGGAGGCGCGGGAGCTGGTGTGCGCCGCCGCCGGCAAAAGCCGGGAGCAGTACTACCGAGACATGGCGCTCTATGCCTCCGACGCAGTGGAGGAGAAGCTGAAAAGCCTGGTGGAACGGCGCCTGGCCGGAGAACCGGTGGCCTATATCATCGGGGAATGGGAATTCTACGGCCTCACCCTGGCAGTGAATCGGGATGTGCTTATCCCCCGGATGGACACCGAGCTGTTGGCCGAGCGGGCCATCCTGCTGGCCCGGGCCGCCGGAGAGGGCGCCCGGGTGCTGGACCTGTGTGCCGGCAGCGGCTGTGTGGGTCTGGCGGTGGCCTCCAACGTACCCGACTGCCGGGTGGTGCTGGCCGACCTCAGCGAGGCGGCCCTCAAGACCTGCAAGCAAAACATCCGCCGGTGTGACCTGAATGCCCGGGTGACTTGCTTCCAGGCCGACGCCCTTCAGCCCCCTGACGGGGCCCTGTGGGACTTTGACGTGATCGCCTGCAATCCACCCTACATTCCCACCGGGGACATTGCCGGGCTGGACAAGTCCGTTCGGGACTATGAGCCCCGCTCCGCCCTGGACGGAGGCGCAGACGGACTGGACTTCTACCGGGCCATTGCCAGCCAGTGGGCTCCGGCCCTGCGGCTGGGCGGCTCCCTCCTCTTTGAGGTGGGCATGGGCCAGGCCGCCGATGTGGAGCGGCTGCTGACGGAGCACGGTTTTTCCGACGTCCATTCCAGCCAGGACACCCAGGGCATCTGGCGTGTGGTGGAAGGCGTTATGAATGGGTAAGGGCGGGACCGCTGGGCCCGCCGTGAAAGGATGAGAGATACACATGGCAGACAAGAAGAAAGCTGTGGTGGAGAGCGCCGCTCCCGCCTCTGATAAGAAAAAAGCCCTGGAGACCGCTATGGCCCAGATTGAGAAGACCTATGGCAAGGGCTCCATCATGCGTCTGGGCGACAACGCCGACATTGTGGTGGAGGCCATCCCCACCGGCTCCCTGTCCCTGGATCTGGCCCTGGGCATCGGCGGCGTTCCCAAGGGCCGTATCATTGAGATCTATGGTCCCGAGTCCTCCGGTAAGACCACCCTGGCCCTCCACATTGTGGCCGAGGCCCAGAAGCGGGGCGGCGAGGTGGCCTTCATCGACGCCGAGCACGCTCTGGACCCCTACTATGCCCGGGCTCTGGGTGTGGACATCGACTCCATGCTCATCTCCCAGCCGGATACCGGCGAGCAGGGCCTGGAGATCTGTGAGGCCCTGGTCCGCTCCGGCGCCATCGACGTGGTGGTAGTGGACTCTGTAGCTGCCCTGACCCCCCGGGCCGAGATCGAGGGCGACATGGGCGATTCCCACGTGGGCCTGCTGGCCCGCCTCATGAGCCAGGCCCTGCGGAAGCTGGCCGGCTCCATCGCAAAAACCAACTGCGTGGTCATCTTCATCAACCAGTTGCGTGAAAAGGTGGGCGTCATGTACGGCAACCCGGAGGTCACCACCGGCGGCCGTGCCCTGAAGTTCTACGCCTCCGTCCGCATGGACGTGCGCCGGGTGGAGTCCCTGAAGAACGGCTCCGAGATCATCGGCAACCGCACCCGGGTGAAGGTGGTCAAGAACAAGGTGTCCCCCCCCTTCAAGGAGGCGGAGTTCGATATCATGTACGGCGAGGGCATCTCCAAGGTGGGCGAGATCCTGGATCTGGCCACCAAGCTGGACCTGGTGCAGAAGTCGGGCTCCTGGTTCGCCATGGGGGAGACCCGTCTGGGTCAGGGCCGTGACGCCGCCAAGCAGTACCTGAAGGACAATCCGGAGGTGTGCGACCGACTGGAAGCCGACATCCGGAAAAACTCCTACAAGCTGATGAGCAGCCAGGCCCGTGCTGCCGCCCGTGCCGCCGGCCGTGCGGTGGATGTGTCCGCCGAGGATTTTGAGGATGCGGATCAGTAAGCTGGCCCCCTCCCAGCGGGTGGCAGGCCGCTGGCTGTGCCACCTGGAGGACGGGACCATCCTGCGCATTACAGAAAACGAGATTGTCTCCTTCGGCCTGTGTTCCGGTCTGGAGCTGACGCAGGAGCAGCGGGCGGCGGTGGAGCGGGCGGCCAAGGTTGCCGCCGTGCGGGATAAGGCCATGGACCTGCTCTCCGCCCGTCCCCTGTCCCGGAAGGAGCTGGTGGACAAGCTGACCGCCCGGCCCCGCAGCAAGGACAAGGAGCCCCTGACCGACCGGGAGACCGCTGAGGCGGCCGCCGACCGGCTGGAGGAGCTGGGCTATCTCAACGACGAATCCTATGCCCGTACGGTGGCCGACCACTATGCCGCCAAGGGCTGGGGCCCCTCCCGCATCCGGGAGGAGCTCTACCGCCGGGGGGTGCCCCGGGAATACTGGGACGGGGCGCTGGAGGAACTGGATGCCCCGGACGACGCCATCGATGCCTTTTTGCAGAAGAAACTCCGTGGGGCGGATCTCACCGACCCCAAGACCTACCAGCGCGCGGCCAACGCGCTGGCCCGCCGGGGCTTCCGGTGGGAGGACATTAAGGACGGCCTGCGCCGGTACGGCGGGGCCATGGAGGAGGAATTCTGATGGACACCCGCGAGGCCCTGATGACCCGCCGCAGCATCCGCCGCTACAAGGCTGACCCCATTCCAGAGAACGATCTGAAGGAGATCCTGGAGGCCGGGCTGGCCGCACCCTCCGCCATCAACCTGCAGCACTGGTACTTTGTGGCCGTCCAGAGCCCTGAAGCTCTGGAAGAGGTGCGGCAGATCATGGGCGGGGTGGTGGAGAAGTTCACCCCGGTACTGGAACAGCGCTTTGCCCGTAATCCGGAGCAGGTGGGGATCACCAATAAGTTCCTGTCTACCCTGGGTGGCGCGCCGGTGTGCGTGCTGGTGTTCCTGCTGAAGTCGGACTATCCTGATCGGGACGGCGCCATGCAGAGTGTGTCCGCCGCCATTGAAAACGTGCTGCTGGCCGCCTGGGACAAGGGCATCGGCTCATGCTGGCTGTCCGCGCCCCAGCGGATGGGCTTCGGGCCCGCCTTCCAGCAGCGCTTCGCCCCCGACAAGGGAGAGTTTGTGGCTGCGATTACCCTGGGCTATCCTGACCAGCAGCCCAAGATGCCGCCCCGCCGGGATGGCAGATATACCATCGTGTAAGGAGGCAGTCTCTTGAAGATTGCATTTGTTTCTCTTGGCTGTGCCAAGAATCTGGTGAATACCGAGCAGATGATGGCCCTGGTGAAAGCCGCCGGCCATACCGTCACCGGCGACCCGGAGGGGGCGGACGTGGCGGTGCTCAACACCTGCGGTTTTATTGACTCCGCCAAGAGCGAGGCCATTCAGAACATTCTGGAACTGGCTGCCCTGAAGGAGCAGGGCAAGCTGGGCAAGCTGCTGGTGGCAGGGTGCCTGACCCAGCGCTACCGGGATGAGATCCTGGAGGAGCTGCCTGAGATTGACGGCATTCTGGGTACCGGCAGCTATACCGATGTGGTGCCCGCCATTAACGCCATGATGGAGGGTGACACCCCCACTTATTTCGGAGACATCGATCACACTATCGAGGACGGCGAACGGATGGTGTCCACGCCTTCCTACACCGCCTTCCTGAAGATCGCTGAGGGGTGCGACAACCGGTGCGCCTACTGCGTGATCCCCTCCCTGCGGGGCCGGTATCGCAGCCGCACCATGGAGTCCCTGCTGGCTGAGGCCAAAAAGCTGGCCGACGACGGGGTGCGGGAGCTCATCGTCATCGCCCAGGACATCACCCGGTACGGCACTGACCTGTACCACAAGCGGATGCTGCCCGAGTTGCTCACCGAGCTGTGCAAGCTGCCCTTCCACTGGGTGCGGCTCCACTATCTGTACCCCGACGAACTGGATGACGCCCTCATCGACGTCATCGCCCGGGAGCACAAGATCCTCAAGTATATCGACATACCCCTTCAGCATATCAATGACCGGATCCTGAAGGCCATGAACCGCCGCTCCACCAAGGCGGAGATCATCGCTCTGCTGCAGAAGCTGCGGGACCGGCTGCCTGGCCTGGTGCTGCGCACCTCCCTGATCTGCGGCCTGCCCGGTGAGACCGAGGAGGAATTTGAGGAGCTGTGCGACTTCCTGCGGGAGAGCGGCATCGAGCGGGCGGGCATCTTCCAGTTCTCCCCCGAGGAGGGCACTCCCGCCGCTGTTATGCCTGACCAGGTGGACCCGGATACCGCCAAGCGGCGGGTGGAGCTGCTGGTGGAGCTCCAGAGCCGGGTGATGGACGCCTGGAACGAGAGCCGTCTGGGGGAAACCCTGGAGGTGCTGTGCGAGGGCTTTGACCCGGATATGGGCTGCTACGCCGGACGTTCCTACGCCGATTCTCCCGACGTGGACGGAAAGGTTTTCTTCACCGCCGCCGGCATGGTGCCTGCGGGGACTTTTGTGAATGTGCGTATTACCGGCACCAGCGATGGTGACCTGACCGGGGAAATAGAGGAGTGACGTATTTTGAATACCGCCAATAAGCTGACTTTGCTTCGGGTGCTGCTCATTCCCGTCTTTCTGGTGGTGCTCTACCTCCAGTTTCCCTTCCACATGTACTACGCGCTGGCCATCTTCATTCTGGCCAGCGTCACCGACTTTGTGGACGGCTACATTGCCCGGCACTACAATCAGATCACGGATTTTGGAAAGTTTATGGACCCCCTGGCTGACAAGATGCTGGTCATGGCCGCCCTGCTGTGGTTCGTGGAGATGAATCGCTTCCCCGCCTGGGCCCTGCTCATTGTGGTGGTGAGAGAGTTTGCCGTCACCGGCCTGCGGCTCATTGCCGTGGAGCGTGGGCGGGTCATTGCTGCCGCCTGGTCGGGCAAGATCAAGACCGCTTCCACCATGGTGTGTATCTGCTTCATGCTGGTGTTCCACAACCTGACGCTGGATGTGGTGTGCGTGGCACTCATTCTGGCTACCACCATCTACTCCGGCATTGAGTACTTTGTGAAGAACAAGGACGTTATTGACTGGAGCAAGCTGTAATGCTGGACTTTACACAGACTTTGGAGGAGGAACGTCCTCTGATCCATCCCACCTGTGTGGTGAAAAACTGCACCTTCGGCCGCTATGTGGAGCTGGGGGACCACTGTGTGGTGGAGGAGACCTATGTGGGGGATTACACCTACCTGTTCGGTTCCAACGATGTGATCTATACGGAGATCGGCAAGTTCAACTCCATCGCCACCGGTGTGCGCATCAACCCGGTGCAGCACCCGGCCAAGACCCGGGCGGCCGCCCACCACTTCACCTACCGCTGCGCTCACTATGGCCTGGGGCCGGACGACGAGGGCCTGCTCCAGTGGCGGCGGGACAACCACCATGTGGTCACCGGCAACGACGTGTGGATCGGCCACAACGCCGTGATCATGGCCGGCGTCACCCTGGGGGACGGCGCGGTAGTGGGAGCAGGCGCTGTGGTCACCCATGATGTGGCCCCCTATGAGATCGTGGGGGGCGTGCCTGCCCGCCACATTGGCTGGCGGTACGATGAGAATACCATCGCCGCGCTTATGCGCATCCAGTGGTGGGACTGGAGCCACCAGCTGCTGAAGGAGCGGCTGCGGGACTTTGACGACGTGTCTGACTTCTGCCGCAAATATGATCCCAAGGACTGAAAAAGGGCGCGCTGCACAGCAGCGCGCCCTTTTGGACTGATATGGTTATAAAATGTAAGCCAGAAGAAGGTTGAGGAAAAATGCGATGCAGTTCCAGGCAAGAAGGCCCAGAACCACCGCCCCCACCGCCCGGCCAAAGGTAAGCTGGTCGCCGGGTATGGCTACGGCCACGCCGGTGCGCTCCAGGGTAGGGCCATCGGAGATCTGGAAGCTGGCGCCGGTTTTCTTCAGCCGGTCCGCCAGATCCTGGGCTTCCTCCTGTGTAAGCCGCTGCCGGAGGGGAACTGGGGTGCGGAGGGCGGCACGGACCATGGATCTAGCGTCCTCTGGGGAATAGTTCAGCGTTTCGGTCAGGGCACGGATGGTTTTGCTCCGGATGTCTGGGTAGCTGGGGCAGTAGCTGAGAAACAGGGTGAAGCGGTCGGGCTCCGCCTGCTCCGGAGAAACGAAGGAGAGGGGATAGCCGCAGTGAATGCAGGCGGGGGCCTTGTCGGAGATCTCCTTGCCGCACTCGGGACAATGAATCAGCGCCATTATGTGCCTCCTTTCGCACCTTTCTGGGTACAGGATATCATCGGCGGCGGGAAAAAGCAAGGGTCCCGTTGCTTGACACCAAAAGGGAAACGTGGTAGTATACTATGGTAATCAAATAGCGCGAGGAACGGAAATAGTACCCAGCGAGTACCCGCCAGAGAGGGAACGTCACCGGCTGAGAGCGGTCCCAGGGAGTAACTGGAGAATGTGCGTCCGGGAGCGCGGGGGATGTGGATGCCCCCCGGCTGGCCCCGTCATAAGCCATTGAGTGAGAAATGAGAGTGGAACCGCGATTTGATCGCCTCTTGTGCAGATGCATAAGAGGCGTTTTTCTTTGGAGGTGGTTTTCCTGACCCGACTCGGCGAGACCCTGCGGGCCTATCAGGCCCGCGACCCGGCGGCACGGAGCCGTCTGGAAATCTTTTTGCTCTACCCCGGTGTGCACGCCATCATCTATCACCGGTTTGCCCACTTCCTCTACTGCCACAAACTGAAATTCCTGGCCCGGTTCGTCAGCCAGTGGAGCCGGTTCTGGACGGGCATTGAGATCCACCCCGGGGCCAAGATCGGCCGCCGGTTCGTCATCGACCACGGCATGGGTATCGTCATCGGCGAGACCGCCGAGATCGGCGACGACTGCCTCATCTACCACGGGGTCACCCTGGGCGGCACCGGCAAGGACCAGGGGAAACGCCACCCCACCCTGGGCAACAACGTGATGGTGTCCACCGGCGCCAAGGTACTGGGCCCTTTCAAGGTGGGGGACAATTCCCGCATCGCCGCCAACGCGGTGGTGCTCAGTGAGATCCCCCCCGACGCCACCGCCGTGGGCGTGCCCGCCCGGGTGGTGCGCATTGCCGGGGAGAAGGTGGATTACGCCTCCTCTGTGGATCAGATCCACGTCACCGACCCGGTACAGAAAGAATTGCAGGCCATCAGTTCCCGGCTGGAGTGGCTGGAAAAGCTGATGGATGAACAGGCAAGAAGCCAAAATCAATAAGGAGCGAATTACCATGAAACTGTATAACTCCGCAAGCCGCAAAAAAGAAGAGTTTGTTCCCCATGAGCCCGGCAAGGTGTCCATGTACACCTGCGGCCCCACCGTGTATCACTTTGCCCATATCGGCAACCTGCGCAGCTATCTGATGGAGGACGTGCTGGAAAAATTCCTCCGCTATGAGGGCTATGACGTAAAGCGCATCATGAACATCACCGACGTGGGCCACCTGGCCTCCGACGCCGACACCGGTGAGGACAAGATGTTAAAGGGCGCCAAGCGGGAGCACAAGAGCGTGATGGAGATCGCTCAGTTCTACACTGACGCTTTCTTTGCCGACTGCAAGAAGCTGAACATCAAGTACCCCGAGGTGGTGCAGCCCGCCACCGGTATGATCGACGACTATATCAAGGTCATCACCAAGCTGCTGGACACCGGCTATGCCTATGTGGCCGGCGGCAACGTGTACTTTGACACCTCCAAACTGGAGAAATACTATGTGTTCAACGACCACGACGAGGAGGACCTGGCGGTAGGCGTCCGTGAGGGCGTGGAGGAGGACCTGAACAAGCGCAATAAGAACGACTTTGTGCTGTGGTTCACCAAGTCCAAGTTTGAGGATCAGGCCCTGAAGTGGGATTCCCCCTGGGGCGTGGGCTATCCCGGCTGGCACATTGAGTGCTCCTGCATCTCCATGAAGTATGCAGGCGAGTATCTGGATATCCACTGCGGCGGCATCGACAACGCCTTCCCCCACCATACCAACGAGATTGCCCAGTCGGAGGCCTATCTGGGCCACCCCTGGTGCAAATACTGGATGCACGTCCATCACCTGAACACCAACTCCGGCAAGATGAGCAAGTCCAGCGGCGAGTTCCTCACCGTCTCCCTGCTGGAGGAGAAGGGGTACGATCCTCTGGTCTACCGCTTCTTCTGCCTCCAGTCCCACTACCGCAAGGGCCTGGTGTTCTCCTGGGAGAACCTGGACAACGCCAAGGTGGCCTACGACAAGCTGGTGGCCCGTGTGGCCGCGCTGGCCGAGGACGGCGACGTGGATCAGGCCGTGTTCGATCAGTACAAGGCGGCCTTCATTGAAGCGGTGGGCAACGATCTGAACACCTCTCTGGGTGTTACCGCCCTGTATGACGTGCTCAAGGCGGATACCAACGATGCCACCAAGCGGGCCCTCATCGCCAGCTTTGACCAGGTGCTGGGCCTGAGTCTGCTGGACAAGGCAGCTGCCCTCAAGGAGAAGGAGGCCGCTCCGGTGGAGGGGGCCGAGGAGATCGAGGCTCTCATTGCCAAGCGCCTGGAGGCCAAGAAGGCCAAGGACTGGGCCACTGCAGACGCCATTCGTGATCAGCTCAAAGAGATGGGCGTAGAGATCAAGGACAGCAAGGAAGGGACCACCTGGACCCGGGTATAATCCGAAATACGCAGAGCCCGCCGGTATGCCGGCGGGCTCTGTTTTATGGTGGCAGCTAAAATATCTTATCAAATCTGACCTTATAAAATAGATTAAAATTGGCTATTTTAAAAAGATCAGATTCGACCTATACTGGGGGCACAGATAAAAAACGGAAGGAAGGCGTTTCTGTATGGCGAACCTCAAAACCAGGCGTATGGTCATGGCGGCCCTGCTGGCGGCGCTGACCACGGCTGCCACCATGGTGATCCGGATCCCCACCCCCACCTTGGGGTATATCCATTTGGGGGATGGGATGGTGCTGATCTGCGGCATTTTGCTGGGACCCGGGCTGGGCGCGGCGGCGGCAGGAATCGGGTCCATGCTGGCCGACTTGTTCGGCGGCTACACGGCGTGGGTGCCGGGGACCTTTGTCATCAAGGCGCTGACGGCACTGGTGGGCGGGTGTCTGTATGGGCTCTGCCGGAAGAAAGCCCATATCTCTGTCCCGCTGGGTGTGCTTCTGTGCGGACTCCCCGCCGAGGCGGTCATGGTTGGCGGCTATTTCCTCTATGAGGTAGGGATGATGGTTCTGGCAGGCAGCAGCCTGGCGGCAGCAGCGGCGGCAGTGCTGGCAGGCGTGCCCTTCAACGTGGTACAGGGTCTGACCGGCGTTGTGGTGTGCGCGGTGCTGCTGCCGGTGCTCAGCCATGCGGAAGCCCGAGCGGGATTTAGCCCGGATGGACGGAAAAGTCACAACTGATGATCAAAACGGGACTGCCGCAAAACAAAATTTTGGAAAATTAGGTCAAAGAAAAAGTGAGCGGGAACCGTCTAAACAGCGGTTCCCGCTCACTTTTTAAATGCACAAATTTCTTCCCAGGTCTGAAAACTGCATTTTGCAACAGACCAAAGTTCTTATTTCTGCTTTGTATGCACAGAAAAGCCCACTTGCTTTGGACGCCGCAAAACCAAATAGACAGCGGCGGCGTTGATAATATACACCGCTATAGTAAGGTAAAGACCAAAGCCAATTTTGCCAAACATGCTGTCTTCACCGCTCATGAAGCCTATACACCAAGCAGTCAGCAAGGCTGCGCCGACTCCAGGAAGAAGTGCAATATATTTACTGCTGGAGTCATTATATTTATGTTTTGATTCCAAGAAGCGCAGGTCTACTCTGACAAGCAGGATAGCCTCCACGGCCAATAGAATCACTGCTAGAAGGATAGAGAAATTCAGGATGTCCTCATACATAGAATACCGGAACAGAAGGGAGAGGTATTCCCAGCCGCTAAATTCAAGCGTGATGATGAAAGAGACCCTGCCAAATGGCAACGCATAACAAACAAAACCGGCCAACACGAGGAGAAGCAGGACAGCTTTTCTCTTTGTGTAAACATCCATGCCATCACCTCCTACAGTTGTGCTTCCCGGGGCGGCGGCCGGTTGGTCGGTGGGGAGAACCCCATATTATCCCTGGCGTGCGTCTCATACTCAAATCTTCCCTTCTTTCTTGAATTTCACCTCAACCATCCCGGGGGCTTACGCCCCCGGGGGTTGGGCGAAAAACAAAAACGCTGTGCAGGGCAAAGCCTACACAGCGTAAGAAGGAGCATCCTTCTCAATGCAACACAGATGCATGAAAGAATAACAACAAAACCACCCCTTGCAAAGAAGGGCCGGATTGTCGTATAATGTTCCATGCGGTGCGGCCGGATGGCCGTTGTGTAGGTGGGCTAGCACCTGCGCAGGCTTGCGGGTGTTGGCGCACCCGCAAGCTGCCGCATTTTTGTTTTTCGAGACGATTATAGCAGGGAATCAAAGGAAGTTCAAGTGTTTTTGCGCATTGCGCCGGCGCCGGGCGGCCCGAACGACAGAATATCGTTTGCTTTTATAAAAAGGTGCTTTGCGGACCAACAGGTCCGCAAAGCACCTTTCTTTTATCCTTTCAGATAGGCCAGAATGTCGGCGGCGTTGGTGTCCGGCTTGACCTTGGGCATCACCTTTTCAATAACGCCGTCGGCGTCGATAACAAAGGTAGAGCGGACCACACCCATGCTGACCTTGCCGTAGTTCTTCTTCTCCTGCCAGACCCCGTAGGCCTGGATGGCGGTGAGCTCCGGGTCGGAGAGAAGAATGAAGGGCAGCTCATGCTTCTGGGCAAACTTCTGGTGGGAGGCCACGGAGTCCTTGCTGATGCCGATGACTACCGTGTCCAGGGCCTTGAACTCATCATAGGCAGCGGCGTAGCCGCAGGCCTGGCGGGTGCAGCCGGGGGTGTTGTCCCGGGGATAGAAATAGACCACCACTCGCTTGCCCAGAAAACTGGACAGGGTGACGGGGTTGCCGTCCTTGTCCGGCAGGGTAAAGTCCGGCGCACGGGCTCCGACTTCCAGCATATCAAATATCCTCCTTCAAAAAGACATAGTGTTCCGCCCGGGAGTGGGCGGGAGAGAAACGGTAGCCCAGCCGGTCAAAATGCTGAAGGGTTTCCGCCTGCTGGGCGTGATGCTCCGCCATCCAGCGCACCATCTCGCCCCGGGCCATTTTGCACATAGTGCCCTTTTCCACCACCTTGTCCCCCTTTTGCTCACCAAAGGTGCAGGTCAGCACATGGATATGGGCGGGCAGGTGAGGGAGTACCGCCTTGCTGTACTCCTTGGAGGCCAGATTGACCACCAGATCGGTTTCCTCCGCCAGAGCACGGGCCAGCTTGTCCCCCCAGAAGGCGTACAGGTCCTTTGCTCCGTCCGCAGACAGGGGAGCGGCCATCTCCAGACGGTAGGGGGTGACCCCGTCAAAGGGCCGCAGGAGGCCGTAAAAGCCGGAGAGGATGCGCAGATGTGCGGCGATATAGTCCAAAGCAGGCCGGTCAAAGACGCCGGGGGCCATGTACTGGTACTGAATGCCCTCGTAGGACAGAATGGCAGGGGTAAGCTGCCGGTGGAGGTCCATGGTCTCCAGTCGGGCCTGATTGAGGGCTGCAATGGAGTCGTTGCACTTCCACAGCTTTTGCAGCTGGGTGGGGCTCATGGTCCGCAGGGCGGCCAGCAACTTCTCCGTCTCTGGAAGAAAGGCGGGAAGGGTGGGGGCGGCAAAGCTGTCGGTGTCTACCCGCATTTTCTTGGCGGGAGAGATGAGGATGCGCATGGCGTTACCTCCGGATGAAAATTCCTCTGATATTATACCACAATCTTTCCTGCTGGCAACCCGGCAGGGGCGGATCAGAGGGGGAAAAAGGCGGTAAACTGGATGCCGCCGTCCATGCCCCGGGCGGTGAGCTTGCCCCTGTGCCGCTGGACAATGGCCCGGGCGGTGGACAGACCGATACCGCAGCCGCCGCTGTCTCGGGCCCGGGAGTTGTCCGCCCGGTAAAAACGATCAAACAGCTTGGGAATGACTGACGGGTCCAGACTGGCGCAGGGATTGGACAGGGTGAGCTGCACGCCCCGTCCCCGCCGGGACAGGGCCAGGCGGATATGGCCGCCGGGGTCACAATACTTGACGCTATTGTCCAGCAGCAGGCCGCACAGCCGGGCCAGATTTCCTCCGGAACCCCGGATCACCAGACCGGGCTGTATGGCGGCATCCAGGGTTTTGCCGGCGGCCTCCGCCAGAGGCTGGAAATCCTGAACGGCATCCTCCGCCAGCTGACTGAGATCCACCGGCTCCAGCTCTTCGTCAGGTAGGGCTTCTTCGGTGCGGGCCAGTTCGATCAGGTGATGGATCAGCCGGTCCAGACGGGTGATCTGAGCCTGTGTGCTCGCCAGCCAGCGGTTGTCGCCCAGAGTAGCCTCCAGCAGTCCGGTATTGGCAGAGATAATGGCCAGGGGGGTCTTCAGCTCATGGGAGGCGTCGGTGACAAACTGCCGCTGCTTTTCCAGGTTCTCCGCGAAGGGGCGGACCGCCCGCCGGGAGAGGAGCACCAGCAGTACAAAAACGATGGCGATACAGGCCAGGGAGGCCAGCACGGTGATGCGCAGCACACTGCCTACCGCCTGTAGCTGCAAGAAGCAGTCCAGGCCGATAATGGTAATGCCATCCTCCTCCTCAAACACACCATAACGATAATATCCCAGATAGCCGGAGGCCTTGCCGCTGTCCAGTATCTCCTCCACCCGGTCCGCCACCATGTCGGGGTCCAGGGCAGCGATGTGGTCGGCGTTTACGTCCATCTGTGTTCCGTCCGATGAGAGATGAACGGTGAAATAGCGGGTCTCAAAGGGAGTCTCCTGGGTAAGCAGAAAACCGCTGTGGGCGCCGGGGTCCGGAGGTACCTCCTCCGGGCTGGGGAAGGAGCCGGCGTTTTGATGGAGGGTGCCAATCACGGTGTCCGCCCGGTGGGTGCTGACAAGGCGGTAGCCCAGATTGATGGCCAGACAGAGCAGGAAGAGGGTCCCGGCCAGGGAGAGCATGGCGATCACCAGAAAACGGCGCCGCAGAGAGCGGATCAACGGATTGCCTCCACAGCATAACCCAGGCCGCGGCTGGCAGTGATCTTTACTTGGGCATGAAGGCGCTCCAGCTTGCGGCGGAGGAAGGAGATATTGGCCCAAACCACGCTGACGTCGGCGTCGCTGTCACAGCCCCAGATCCGCTCCATCAGCTGTTCGGTGGACAGCCGAAGACCGGGCTTACGCATGAGCAGCTCCAGCAGCTGGTACTCCTTACCGGCCAGCCGAAGGGAGGAGCCGTGGGCGGAGAGCTCAAAGGTAGTCCGGTCCAGGGTCAGGTCCCCCACCGTCAGCCGGTCGGGGGCAATATTGTTCCTCCGACGAGTCAGGGCCCGCACCCGGGCGGTGAGCTCCCCCATGGCGAAGGGCTTGGTGAGATAATCGTCGGCACCGGCATCCAGACCGCGGATACGGTCTGGGATCTCCCCCCGGGCGGTGAGCAGAAGGATGGGGGTGTCTATGCCGTGCTCCCGCAGGGTGGTGAGGACCTCCAACCCATCTATGCCGGGCATCATCAGGTCCAGCACCAGACAGTCATACAGGCCGGACAGCCCGTAGTCCAGGGCGTCCCGCCCGTTGTATACCGCCTCCACGGAATAGTGCTCCCGCCGGAGCATGGCCTCCAGTGCGTCAGCCATGTCCCGCTCGTCGTCTGCTACCAGGATCTTCATTGCTGTGTCCACCTCTGTCTGCAAAGTGACTCCAGTGTAATGGGCAGCTGTGCCAGAAATATGGCTTGTTTTTGAACAAACTGCAAATTTTTCCCCTTGCCCCAGTCTTTTTCAGATTGCTTTTAAGTAAGCACCCTATAATTGGGGGCAGCGTCCGTGTTACCGCGGTACGCGTAAGGAGGGAACGCATTTGATTGAGATCGACCATCTCACCAAGCGGTACGGCAGCCATACGGCATTGTCCGACCTGAATCTGACGGTGGAACCGGGACAGATCTACGGCTTCCTGGGGCCCAACGGTGCGGGCAAGTCCACCACCATGAACATCATGACGGGCTGCCTGGCGGCCACGGAGGGGACTGTCCGCATTGACGGCTATGATATCTTTGAGGAGCCGGCCAAGGCCAAGGCCCTCATCGGCTATCTGCCGGAGCAGCCGCCGGTCTACCCGGATATGACGCCCCGGGAATACCTGGAGTTTGTGGCTCAGGCCAAGGATGTGGACCGGAAGGCCCGGGGCGCCCAGCTGGACCGGGCCATGGAGGTGACCCAGATCGGCGGCGTCCGGGACCGGCTGATCAAAAACCTGTCCAAGGGCTACAAGCAGCGGGTGGGCATTGCCCAGGCCCTGCTGGGGGACCCCCATGTCATTATCCTGGACGAACCCACGGTGGGTCTGGACCCCATTCAGATCATTGAGATCCGGGATCTGATCCAGGAGCTGGGCAAGGAGCACACCGTCATCCTCAGCAGCCACATCCTGTCCGAGGTGCGGGCGGTGTGCGGCCAGATCATGATCCTGTCCAAGGGTAAGCTGGTGGCCAGCGATACCCCGGACAACCTGGAAAAGCTCTTCGCCGGGGCTACCACCCTGGAGCTGACCCTCAAGGGCGGAGAAGAGGCGGCCCGAGATGCGCTGGCTGCGCTGGAGGGTGTAGCCTCTCTGACCTGCCGCCCCGACGAGGAGGGAAGGATTCAGGTCTCCCTGGAGACCGAGGCCACCGACGAGGTGAGCGAGCGGGTATTCTACGCCTGCGCGGGGGCGGGGCTGCCTATCCTCCGAATGGACCGGAAGAAGGCCAGTCTGGAGGACGTATTCCTGGAGCTCACCGCCGCCGACGGGGCGGAGCAGGTGTCCCAGGAGCAAGCGGACGACGCCCAGGACCTGCCGGAGAGTGAGCCGGAAGAAGAGGGGGGTGAGGAGCCGTGACAGCCATCTATCGGCGGGAGCTGCGCTCCTACTTTCAGGGCATGACTGCCTATGTGTTTATTGCCTTTCTGCTGGTCTTTGCCGGCATCTATACCATGGTGTACAACCTGGACGCCGGCTATCCCAACTTTGAATATGTATTGCAGGCCATGACCATCATTTTCCTTATTGCCATCCCCATTTTGACCATGCGGGTGATTGCGGAGGAACGGCGGCAGAAGACCGACCAGCTGCTCTACGCCCTGCCCCTGGGTATGACCCGGGTAGTGCTGGGCAAGTACCTGGCCATGCTCACCGTGGTGGCCATCCCCTGCGTGATCATGGGGCTCTATCCCCTGCTGCTGTCCAACTTCGGCAGCGTATTTCTCCCTACCGCCTACGGGACTCTGGCAGGCTTCTTCCTGCTGTCTGCCGCCCTGGCCGCCATCGGGCTGTTTATCTCCTCCCTGACGGAGAATCAGGCGGTGGCCGCCGGTTTGTGCTTCGGCGTAATGCTGCTGCTCTACTTCATGTCTGACTTGTCCTCTATGGTACCCGACTCCACCGGAGCTTCCCTGGCCGCCCTGCTGGTAACGGTGCTGGTGGTCGCCGGACTGGTGCGGATCTTTACCCGGTCCACTCCCGCGGCGCTGGTGGTGGCCATTGCGGGGGAGGTTGCCCTGTTTGTGGCCTACCTGCTGGTACCCGATTCTTTTTCCAACCTGTTCAGCAACCTGGTGGACGGGCTGTCGGTCTTTGAGCGGTTTTATGCCTTTGCAGACGGAGTGTTTGATCTGACCGCATCGCTTTACTTCCTGTCTGTCATTGCTGTGGCGCTGTTTCTGGCGGTACAGTCCATGGAGAAACGGAGGTGGAGCTGATGAAGCGGAAGATCGACTGGAGCGGGGCCCGGAATTCCTTCCGCAGCCGGGCCTTTCGGGCGGGCGGCTACAGTCTGGCCGCCGCCGCCATTGTCATTGCCATTGCGGTGGCCCTCAATCTGATGGTGGGCGCTCTGCCCGCCTCCTGGACCAAGGTGGACCTGACCGATACCGGTCTGTACTCCCTGTCCAGCCAGACCGAGCAGCTGGTAGCCGGGCTGGAGGAGGATGTGACGGTATACTGGATCGTCCAGGACGGCAGCCAGGACTCCACCATGGAGCAGCTGCTGGAGCGGTACAAGAGTCTGTCCAAGCACCTGGACGTGGTGGAGAAGGACCCGGTGGTCTACCCCAGCTTTGCCCAGCAGTATACCGATGCCACTCTATACAACAACTCCCTCATCGTGGTGTGCGGGGACCGGAGCCGGTATATCAGCTATTATGATATCTATGTGACCGACTACTCCTCTTACTATACCAACGGCACCACCTCTACCCAGTTTGCCGGTGAGAGCGAGCTGACCTCCGCCATCGACTATGTGACCAATGAGGATCTGCCCACGGTGTACACCCTCACCGGACACGGCGAGAGCGACCTGCCCAGCGAGCTGAGCGAGGGAGCCGAGGACGAAAACTTGCTGTTGGAGGAGCTGTCCCTGGTCAACGGGGAGGACGTTCCCGAAGATGCAGACGCTATTATCCTCTACCCGCCCCAGCGGGATATCTCCTCTGACGAGAAGGACGCGCTGCTGACCTATCTCCAGGGGGGCGGCAAGCTGCTGCTGGTCACCGACTACACCGATACGGACATGCCCAATCTGGCGGAGCTGATGGAGTACTATGGAACCGCCCTGATGGACGGCATTGTACTGGAGGGTGACAGCGACCATCATATGCGGGGGTATAACTATTACCTGCTGCCCGACATCAACAGCCACGATATTACCCAGCCTCTGATGGATGGCTATTATATCCTCATGCCTGTGGCGCAGGGGATCACGGTCTCCGACGAGCTGCGGGACGGCCTGACGGTGACCCAGCTGCTCACCACCTCCGATTCGGCCTATGCCAAGGCGGATGGCTACAACATCACCACCTTCGACAAGGAGGAGGGAGACACCGACGGTCCCTTTGCCCTGGGTGTGGCCATCACTGAGGAGGTGGAAGGGGGCCAGACCGGCATCGTATGGCTCACCACCAGCTACATGTTTGACAGCGACAACAACATGCGGGTGGCGGGGGCCAACAACGACCTGTTCCTCAACGCGCTGGACTGGATGTGCCAGCGGGAGAGCGCCATCTCCATCCGTGCCAAGGACCTGTCCACGGAGTATCTGACGGTGCCTTCCTCCACCGCCTCCACCTGGAGCCTGATCCTGGTGGCTGTGGTGCCTCTGGCCTTCCTGGCGTGCGGCGCTGTGGTGACCATCCGAAGGAGGAGACGCTGATGAACCGAGGGAAAAAACTGATCATCCTGTGCTGTGCCCTGGTGGTGCTGGGCGCGGGATATGTTGTGGCCCGCACCGTTTACGCCGAACCCACCGAAGAGGAGGAAGGCGTGGCCCTGGCGGCGCCGGAGGAGGCCTCCCGGCTGGAATGGACCTATGAAGGCGCCACACTGGCGCTGGTGAAGGAGGACGACAGCTGGAGCTATGCTGACGACGATGTCTTTCCTTTGGATCAGAGCGTGCCCGAGAATATGACCAGCGTCCTGTCCGGCCTGACTGCCAGCCGGGTGCTGGATGAGCCGGGAGAGCTGGCCGACTACGGGCTGGATGAACCGGCCCTGACTGTTACCGCCACCGATGCCGACGGCACCGCCTATACCTTTGCTGTGGGGGACCAGAACGAGGTGTCTCAGGAGTACTATCTGCTGTACAATGGGGACGAGTCCAAGGTCTATATGGTGGATTCCTCCCTGGGGGACGCCTTCTCCCTGGGTCTGTACGACATGGTCCAGATGGAGAGCCTGCCCATGTTCGGTACGGTGACCGGCCTGTCCGTGACCCAGCCCGGCGGCAGCATCAGTGTGTCCTATGTGGAGGACAGTGAGAGCCTCTACTACGACAGCAGCGCACACTGGTTCCTGGAGCAGGAGGACGGCACACAGCTGGCTCTGGACACCGGCAAGGTGACCTCGCTGACGGCCAGTGTGACCGGTCTGACCTGGATCTCCTGCGTGAATTATGACGCCGACGACCAGGAGCTGGCGGCCTGGGGCCTGGAGGAAAGCTCCGCCGTCAAGGTTGTGCTCACCTATGAGCCCTCCAGCAGTGAGGACGACGAGGAGGAGAGCGACACCGAAGCCGAGCCTCAGACCTTTGTCCTCTACCTGGGCAATGATACCGATGAGGGAACCTATGCACGGCTGGCGGACTCCCGTATGGTCTATCTGATCAACAGCGACACGGCGGACAGCCTGCGCTATACCTCTTATTCCTCTCTGCGCCCGGCGGAGATCTGCAGCGTGGACTGGAATACCGTGGATCGGCTGGAAGTGACCGTTGACGGCACCACAAACACCATCTCCTTTGACGAACAGGAAGAGGAGACCACCGCCGACGGCGGGGATACGGTGACGGAGACGGTGCCCCTCTACACCTGGAACGGTACGGAAATGGATAACACCAGTGTGGAAAGTCTGCTGAATGCTATTGACGCTCTGACTGCCACCGGCGATGCCGGCGGCGAAAATCAGGGGGAGCTGCTGGCCAGCTTTACCATTTACCGGGACAGCACCTACTTTACCGAGCTGACCCTGGAACTGTACGCCTACGATACCAGTTCCTGTCTGGCCGTCTTTAACGGCGGTACGCCCAGACTGGTGGACCGCAGCGCGGTCACCACCCTGACGGACGCGCTGGACAGCCTCTTTACAGAGGAGTAAAAACGCTTTCTTCCATCTTTCCTTTCTCCAGAGACCGGCGTACCGCATAAATACGGTGCGCCGGTCTCCGCGTTTACATGAAAATGAAATAGCCGGGCATACTGAGAGGGTGGCCGCATCTTTCACAGAAAATGTAATATAATATTTAAAATTATATTATCTTTTTATATTGACAACATAATACGGTTGAGACTATACTATAGAAGAAGATGAGAAACGAGAAACCACTGTTTTGAATCGTCAGGTGATATCATGAATCAGGAAAACATTTTAAGAGGCAATCCTTCCGCCCTTTACTATCATCCCAAGGCCCGCCCGGCCAAAAAGGTCAAACAGAAGCGGGACCCCTATGACGGTCTGCGGCCCTGGTCAGCCATTACCCACGGTGTGGGTGCAGCGCTGGCTGCGGTGGGCACGGTGCTTCTGGTGGCCCGCTGCCTGCTGGAGGGGCTGAGCGTGTGGCATCTGGCCTCCTTCCTGATCTACGGGGTCAGCATGGTGTGCCTGTATACTGCCAGCACCCTGTACCACTGCATCAACACCAGCGTGGCCGGGCGCATTGCGCTGCGCAAGTATGACCACGCTTCCATCTACTTCCTCATCGCCGGCAGCTACACCCCTGTGTGCCTGGTGGCGCTGCGGGAAGTGGGCGCCTGGGGCTGGGGCCTCTTCGGGGTGATCTGGGGTCTGGCAGTGGCCGGCCTGGTACTCACCCTGGTGTGGCTCTCCGCTCCCCGCTGGCTCACCGCCGGTATTTATATCGCCATGGGCTGGCTGGCCGTTACCGCTCTGGTGCCCCTGATGCAGGTGCTCCCCGCCGCGGGTATGTTCTGGGTGCTGGGCGGCGGCATCCTCTACACCATCGGCGGCGTACTCTACGCCGTCAAGTGGCCCGGCCGCAACAACGCCAAGTTCGGCTGCCATGAGATTTTCCATGTGTTCATCCTGGCAGGCTCCCTGTTCCATTTCATGCTGATGTATCAGGTGATCGCCACACTGTAAAAGAAGAAAGAAAAGCCCCCCGGCAAGGAAGCCGGGGGGCTTTTCTTATAGATTGGTGTATCCCATCAGGTACTGGTCCACCTCGCGGGCGGCCTCACGGCCCTCCCGGATGGCCCACACCACCAGGGACTGGCCACGGCGCATATCGCCGGCGGCAAAGACGCCGGGCACGCCGGTGGCGTAACCGCCTTCCGCTGTCTTGACGCAGGAGCGGGGGGTGCGTTCCAGACCGAACACCTGGGGCACGTAGTCCTGGGGGCCCAGAAAGCCGGCGGCAATGAGGAGCAGTTCACAGTCCAGCACCTCTTCCGTGCCGGGGATGGGCTGGTGGTCCGGGCCCAGCCGGACGGTCTTGACCGCCTTCAGCTTGCCCTGCTCATCTCCCAATAGCTCGGCCACGGTGGTCTCATAGACCCGGGGATCGTGGCCGAAGCAGGCAATGGCCTCCTCCTGGCCGTAATCGGTCTTACAGACCCTTGGCCACTCCGGCCAGGGGTTGTTTTCGGTCCGCTGGTCAGGGGCCTTGGGCATCATCTCCAGCTGGGTCACGCTGGCGCAGCCGTGGCGGATGCAGGTGCCCACGCAGTCGTTGCCGGTGTCGCCGCCGCCCACGATGACCACGTGCTTGCCCTTGGCGGAGGGATAGGTGCCCTCGGCCAGACCGGAGTCCAGCAGGGAACGGGTAGTCTCCTTCAGAAAGTCCACGGCGAACCACACCCCGTCCAGCTCCCGCCCGGGGACCGCCAGGTCCCGGGGCTGGGCGGCGCCGCAGCACAGCACCACTGCGTCAAAGTCCCGCCGTAGCTGCTCCGGGGTGAGCTCCTTGCCTACATCGGCGCCGGTGCGGAACTCCACGCCCTCGGCGGTCATCTTGTCCACCCGGCGCTGGACCACGGACTTCTCCAGCTTCATGTTGGGAATGCCGTACATCAGCAGGCCGCCGGGGCGATCCTCCCGCTCGAAGACGGTAACGGAGTGGCCCCGGTGGTTGAGCTGGTCGGCGCAGGCCAGGCCGGAGGGGCCGGAGCCCACCACCGCCACCTTCTTGCCGGTGCGGGCCTTGGGGGGACAGGGGCCCATGAGCCCCCGCTCCCAGGCGTCCTCAATGATGCCCAGTTCATTATCCTTGACAGTGACTGGGTCCCCGTGGAGGCCGCAGGTACAGGCCGCCTCGCACAGGGCGGGACATACCCGACCGGTGAACTCGGGGAAGTTGTTGGTCTTAAGCAGCCGCTCCAGGGCATGGGTGAAGTTGCCGGTGTACACCAGGTCGTTCCACTCGGGGATCAGATTGTGGAGAGGACAGCCGGACACCATGCCGTTCAATACCGCGCCCGACTGGCAGAAGGGGACACCGCACTCCATGCAGCGAGCCCCCTGCCGGCGGCGGTCATCCCGGCTGAGTCGGGGGTGAAACTCGTTATAATGCTTGATGCGCTCCAGAGGGGATTCACAGGGATTCCCCTTGCGCTGATATTCCAAAAATCCAGTGGGCTTTCCCATGGTTATTCCCCCTTCTGGTGGGTGTTGACGTAGAAGGCCTCCACCTGGGCCTCCTCCCGGCTCATGCCCTTTTCCTCGTACTGGGCGATGGTGCGCAGCATCCGGTCATAGTCGTGGGGCAGGATCTTCTTGAACAGAGGCAGATAGTCCTCAAAGTGCTCCAGGATGTGCTTGGCTCTGGCCGAGCCGGTGGCGTCGGCGTGGGCCTGGATCATGTCCTTCAGCTCGGCGGCGTCGTGCTTCTCGGTGATCGGCTCCATGGACACCAGGGCCTTGTTCAGCCGCAGGTACAGATCCCGGTCCTCATCCAGCACATAGGCCACGCCGCCGCTCATGCCGGCGGCAAAGTTCTTGCCGGTGGGGCCCAGGACCACCACCCGGCCGCCGGTCATATATTCGCAGCCGTGGTCGCCCACGCCCTCTACCACGGCGGTGGCGCCCGAGTTGCGGACGCAGAACCGCTCGCCGGCCACGCCGCTCAGGAAGGCCTGGCCGCTGGTGGCGCCGTACAGAGCCACGTTACCCACCAGAATGTTTTCCGCCGGGTCGAAGGTACTGTCCTTGGGGGGATAGACCACCAGACGGCCGCCGGAGAGGCCCTTGCCCAGGTAGTCGTTGGCGTCGCCCTCCAGCTCCAGGGTCAGGCCCTTGGGCAGGAAAGCGCCGAAGGACTGGCCGCCGCCGCCGGTACACTTGACGGTAAAGGTGCCGCCGGGCAGGCTGTCACCGTGGAGCCGGGTAATATCGGAGCCCAGAATGGTGCCCACGGCACGGTCGGTGGAGGAAACTGCCACCTCCAGCCGTTTGGGCACGCCCTGGGTCAGGGCGCTGCCCAGCTTGCGCTCCAGCACCTTCAGGTCCACGGTGCTCTCCAGATGGAAGTCGTACACGTCCGCCGGGTCAAAGTGGGTCTTGGCATCGGTACCCACATAGGGGTTGTCCAGGATGGCGGACAGGTCCACGGTGGCGGCCCGATGGTTGACCGCCGGGGTGCGGACGGCCAGCAGGTCAGTGCGGCCCACCAGCTCCTCCACGGTGCGCACGCCCAGCTTGGCCATGTGCTCCCGCAGTTCCTGGGCGATAAAGCGCATGAAGTTAACCACGTATTCCGGCTTGCCGGTAAACCGCTTGCGCAGCTCCGGATTCTGGGTGGCCACGCCCACGGGGCAGGTGTCCAGGTTGCACACCCGCATCATGACGCAGCCCATGGTCACCAGAGGAGCGGTGGCAAAGCCGAACTCCTCGGCGCCCAGCATACAGGCGATGGTCACGTCCCGGCCGCTCATCAGCTTGCCGTCGGTCTCCACCACCACACGGGAGCGCAGGCCGTTCTGGATCAGGGTCTGATGGGTCTCGGCCAGGCCCAGCTCCCAGGGCAGGCCGGCATTGTGGATGGAGGTGCGGGGGGCGGCGCCGGTGCCGCCGTCATAGCCGGACACCAGCACCACCTGAGCGCCCGCCTTGGCTACGCCGGCGGCGATGGTGCCCACGCCCGCCTCGCTGACCAACTTCACCGAGATGCGGGCCTGACGGTTGGCGCACTTCAGGTCGTAGATCAGCTGGGCCAGGTCCTCGATGGAGTAGATGTCGTGATGAGGCGGGGGAGAGATGAGGGTGACGCCGGGGGTGGAGTGGCGGCACCGGGCGATCCAGGGGTAGACCTTCCCGGCGGGCAGATGGCCGCCCTCGCCGGGCTTGGCGCCCTGGGCCATTTTGATCTGGATCTCCTTGGCGGATACCAGGTATTCGCTGGTGACGCCGAAGCGGCCGGAGGCCACCTGCTTGATGGCGGAGTTGCGGGCGGGGTCCTTGAGACGGTCGGGCTCCTCGCCGCCCTCACCGGAGTTGGACTTGCCTCCCAGCAGGTTCATGGCCTGGGCCAGACACTCGTGAGCCTCCCGGGAGATGGAGCCGTAGCTCATGGCGCCGGTCTTGAAGCGGTGCACGATGGAGTCCACGCTCTCCACCTCGTCCAGAGGCAGGGGAGTGTCGGCGTACTTCATATCCAGCAGGCCCCGGAGGGTATGGGGACGGGTTTCGTCGTCTACCAGGGCGGTATACTGCTTGAAGAGCTCGTAGTCGCCCCGGCGGGTAGATTGCTGGAGCAGATGGAGGGTCTGGGGGTTGTACATATGGTCCTCGCCGCCCGACCGAGCCTTGTGGGAGCCCAGGGAGTCCAGGGTGGGATCGCACCCCAGGCCCAGAGGATCGTAGGCCCTGGAGTGGTTGTGGTCCACCATGTCGGCGATCTCCTGCAGGCCGATGCCGCCCACCCGGGAGACGGTGTTGGTGAAGTATTTGTCGATGACTTCCCGCTGGATGCCGATGGCCTCGAAAATCTGGGCGGACTGATAGGACTGGAGGGTGGAGATGCCCATTTTGGAGGCAATCTTCACGATGCCGTGGAGGATGGCGGAATTGTAGTCGGCCACGGCGGTGTGGTAGTCCTTGTCCAGCAGGCCCTCCTCGATAAGTTCCACAATGGTATCCTCGGCCAGATAGGGGTTGATGGCCCGGGCGCCGTAGCCCAGCAGGGCGGCGAAATGGTGCACCTCCCGTGGCTCGGCGGACTCCAGCAGAATGGAGACGGCGGTGCGCTTTTTGGTGCGGATCAGGTGCTGCTCCATGGCGGACACCGCCAGCAGAGAGGGGATGGCCACGTGGTTTTCGTCCACGCCCCGGTCGGAGAGGATGATGATGTTGGCGCCCTTCCGCCAGGCCCGGTCTACCGCCAGGGCCAGGTGATCCAGAGCACGCTCCAGGGGGGTGTTCTTGTAATAGAGAATGGACACGGTCTCCACCTGGAAGCCGGGCTGCTTCATGGCCTTGATTTTCATCATATCGGTGGAGGTGAGGATGGGGTTGTGGATCTGGAGCACCCGGCAGTTGTCCGGCCCCTCCTCCAGCAGATTGCCGTCGTCGCCCACATAGACGGTGGTATCGGTGACAATCTCCTCCCGGATGGCGTCGATGGGCGGATTGGTGACCTGAGCAAAGAGCTGCTTGAAGTAGCTGAACAGGGGCTGATCCCGGTCGTCCAGTACCGCCAGAGGAATATCGGTGCCCATGGCGGCGGTGGGTTCTGCACCGGTCCGGGCCATGGGGAGAATGGTGTTGCGCACGTCCTCATAGGTGTAGCCGAAGGCCTTCTGCAGCCGGTGGAGACGGTCTCTGGTGTTGCGCTCCACCCGGTGGTTGGGGATGGGCAGGTCCTTCAGGTGGAGCAGATTGCGGTCCAGCCACTCGCCGTAGGGCTGGCGGGCGGCGTAGGACTCCTTCAGCTCGTCATCCCCGATGATGCGGCCCTGGGTGGTGTCCACCAGCAGCATCCGGCCGGGCTGGAGGCGGGATTTCTCCACAATATCCCCGGCGGGGATGTCCAGAACACCTACCTCAGAGGACAGGATGAGCCGGCTGTCCCGGGTGACATAATACCGAGAGGGACGCAGACCGTTGCGGTCCAGCACGGCACCCACCACGTCGCCGTCGGAGAAGAGGATGGAGGCCGGGCCGTCCCAGGGCTCCATCAGGGTGGCATAGTACTGGTACAGGTCACGCTTGGACCGGGAGATGGCCTTGTCCTCCATCCAGGGCTCGGGGATGCAGGCCATGACGGCCAGGGGCAGGTCCATACCTGCCATCATGAGAAACTCCAGGGTGTTGTCCAGCATGGCGGAGTCGGAGCCGGAGACACTGACCACCGGCAGAACCTTGTCCATCTGGTCATCCAGCAGGGGGGAGGACATGGTCTCCTCACGGGCCAGCATACGGTCCACGTTGCCCCGGATGGTGTTGATCTCACCGTTGTGGGCCATAAGACGGTTGGGATGGGCCCGCTCCCAGGAGGGATTGGTGTTGGTGGAGAACCGGGAGTGGACCAGGGCGATGGCGGACTGATAATCTTTGCTTTGCAGGTCGGGATAGAACTTGCGCAGCTGGCCCACCAGGAACATGCCCTTGTAGACGATGGTACGGCTGGACAGGGAGGGCACATAGGTGTTGTCGTTGGACTGCTCGAACACCCGGCGGACGATATAGAGTCTGCGGTCGAAGGGGAGACCCCGGTCGGTATCCTCCGGACGGGCCACAAAGGCTTGCTCGATGACGGGCATTTTGTCCCGGGCCTTCTGGCCCAGGATGTCAGGGCACACCGGTACGGTACGCCAGCCCAGGAAGGCCAGGCCCTCCTTCTCCGCGATGACTTCAAACATCTTCTTGGCCTGGCTGCGCTTCAGGGTGTCCTGAGGGAAGAAGAACATGCCCACGCCGTAGTCACGGGGGCCGGGCAGGTCGATGCCGGCCGCCTGGGCGGCCTTGGCAAAGAAGCGGTGAGAGATCTGGACCAGGATGCCCACGCCGTCGCCGGTCTTACCCTCTGCGTCCTTGCCGGCCCGGTGCTCCAGCTTTTCCACGATCTTCAATGCGTCGTCCACCGTCCGGTGGCTGGGCTTGCCCTGAATATCCACCACAGCGCCGATGCCGCAGCTGTCGTGCTCAAAGGCGGGATGATAGAGCCCGCGGGGCGGGTAGCCTTCTGTTTTCATGGTTCATTCCCCTTTCCGGGTGAGTTTGGGCAGTGGGGCGTTAGTAAAAAACGGCGGCAGTACGTCCCCGACTGCCGCCGTGAGACTGCGTTGTCTCGATGCTGTTTAGTTTGCCCTATTCTGCGCTGTCCAGTACCATTTGAGCGGTCTGGAGCAATTTTGTGCCGTTGTCCATACTGGTCTTCTGCAGGAAGCGGTGGGCCTGCTCCTCTGTCATACCGTTGCGGTCCATCAGCAGGGCCTTGGCCTGCTGGATGAGGGCCTGCTCCTCGGGCGAGCGGCGGGGCCGCAGGGCCCGCTCCAGCCGCCGCCCCATCTGGAGGAGCATCCGCACGGAGGCGGTCAGATCGCCCTTGGAGACCGGGGCGGGCAGCCGGAAGAGGTCGTCGTCCTGCAGCAGATCCAGCAGATTCTGGGAGGCCAGGACCAGTACGGCGCAGGAGGGGGGAAGATCGCCTGCCAGGGCCTCGGCGCTCTGATCGGCCAGTTTGAAGCTGCAGATAAGTGCGGTGATGTGGAGCTTATTGACAGTGCGCCGGACCTGATCGGCGGTCTTGCAGAGGATGCAGGAGGCAGTACCTGAGGTTTCCAGGATATCCTTAATACGGCCGGCGTTTTTGGTGTTTTCAAAGGCAACGATCACCTGTTCCATGGATGTTCACTCCCAACTGTGAGGAGGCTGTTGCTTGGGGATCAATAGTTGATAATATACTTCTCCCGCTCCCAGGAGGATACGCGGGTGCGGTACTCGTCCCACTCCTTCTCCTTGCCGGCGATGTAGTTGCCGGCAATGTGCTCGCCCAGGGTATCCAGGATCAGCTGGTCGGCCTTCATGGCCTCAATGGCCTCCTCCAGGGAGCCGGGCAGGGAGTCGATGCCGTTGGCCTCCCGGGTGGCCTGATCCATCACGAAAATGTTTTCGGTGACCTCAGCGGGGGGGACCATACCCTTCTCAATGCCGTCCAGACCGGCGGCCAGGCAGACGGCCAGCTCCAGGTAGGGGTTGCAGGCCGGGTCGGGGGAGCGGAGCTCCACACGGGTGGACTGGCCACGGGAGGCGGGAATGCGGATCAGCGCGGAGCGGTTGGAGGCCGACCAGGCCAGATAGCAGGGGGCCTCATAGCCGGGCACCAGACGCTTGTAGGAGTTGACCAGGGGGTTGGTGACGGCGGCCATGCCCTTTACATGAGCCAGGATGCCGGCGATAAAGCTGTAGGCCTCCTTGGACAGGCCTTTCTCGCCGTTGGGATCGTAGAAGACGTTCTTGCCGTCCCGGAACAGGGACATGTTGGTGTGCATGCCGGAGCCGTTGATGCCGAAGATGGGCTTGGGCATGAAGGTGGCATGGAGACCGTTCTTCTGGGCCAGGGTTTTGACCGCCAGCTTGAAGGTCATGATGTTGTCGGCGGCGTGGAGGGCCTCTTCATACTTGAAGTCGATCTCGTGCTGGCCCTCGGCTACCTCATGGTGGCTGGCCTCAATCTCAAAGCCCATCTGCTCCAGGGCCAGGCAGATCTCCCGGCGGGTGCCCTCGCCGTGGTCCAGGGGGCCCAGGTCGAAGTAACCGGCCTCATCGTTGGTCTTGGTGGTGGGACGGCCCTCGTCGTCGGTCTGGAACAGGAAGAACTCGGCCTCGGGGCCCACGTTGAAGGCGTCATACCCCATGTCCTTGGCCTTCTGCAGCACCCGCTTCAGGGTACCTCTGGGATCGCCCACAAAGGGAGTGCCGTCGGGGTTGTAGACGTCGCAGATCAGCCGGGCTACCTTGCCGTGGCTGGGCCGCCAGGGGAAGACCACAAAGGAGTTGAGGTCGGGATAGAGATACTGGTCGGACTCGTCGATCCGCACGAAGCCCTCGATGGAGGAGCCGTCGAACATGATCTGGTTATTGACCGCCTTCTCGATCTGGGAGGCGGTGATGGCGACGTTTTTCAGCTGACCAAAGATGTCGGTAAATTGGAGGCGGATAAACTCAATATCCTCCTCATGGACGATGCGAATGATATCTTCCTTGGTGTACGACATTGCAGGTATCTCCTTTCCTTCTTTCATATTGAAAGAAAAAGAAGAAGGCGCTCCCACCCTGGCCGGGTTGGAACGCCTTCGTTCTCAACTGATGGTGCAAGTATAGACATATCAGAACTATTTGTCAATAGGAAATTAGAAATCAGCAGGATTTTGGAAGGATGACCGGAAATCGGAATCCTGGACAGTCAGAAATTTATGCAACTAGTGAAATATAAACTTGCATAAATGACAGGTCAGCAGGTATGATACCGGGCGGCGGTCTCAACGAAGCCGCGGAAGAGAGGATGGGGCCGGTTGGGACGGCTCTTGAACTCCGGATGGTACTGTACCCCAACGTAGAAGGGAGAGTCGGGCAGCTCCACCGCCTCCACGAGACGCCCGTCCGGGGACAGACCGCCAAGGACCAGACCGGCCCCGGTCAGGGTATCCCGGAATTGATTGTTGAATTCATAGCGGTGGCGGTGCCGCTCGTGGATCAGCGGAGCGCCGTAGCAGCGCTCCAGCGTGGTGCCGGGCTGGATGGCGCAGGGGTAGGCCCCCAGCCGCAGGGTGCCGCCTTTGTCGATCTCATCGCTCTGGCCAGGCATGAAGTCGATGACCTTGTGGGGGCACTCCGGCTCAAACTCGCCGGAATGGGCATCGTTCAGTCCCGCCACGTGGCGGGCAAACTCAATGACCGCCACCTGCATGCCCAGGCAGATACCCAGGTAGGGGACCTGGTGCTCCCGGGCGTATCGGGCGGCCAGGATCATGCCCTCGATGCCCCGGGCGCCGAAGCCGCCGGGTACCAGGATGCCGTCCAGACCGGCCAGCAGCTGGGTGTAATTCTCGGCGGTCACGGTTTCTGAGTCGATCCAGCGGATGTCGATGCTGGCATTCAGAGGATAACCGGCGTGGCGAAGAGCCTCCGCCACCGACAGATAGGCGTCGTGAAGCTGGACATATTTACCCACCAGGCCGATGGTCACTGTGGAGCGGGGGGCCTTGATCTGGGACACCAGAGCCTCCCATTCAGCTAGGTCGGGGGCGGGGGCGTCCAGCCCCAGCTCCCGGCACACCACGGCGGAGAGACCGGCGGCTTCCAGCATCAGCGGAGCCTCATAAAGAGTGGGGAGGGTGACGTTCTGAATGACACAGTCGGGCTTCACGTTGCAGAAGCCGGCGATCTTTTCAAAGATACCCCGGTCGGTGATGGGCTCGTCACACCGCAGCACGATGATATCCGGGGAGATACCCATGCCCTGTAATTCCTTGACTGAGTGCTGGGTGGGTTTGGACTTGTGCTCTCCGGAGGCCTTCAGGTAGGGGACCAGAGTCACATGGATATAGAGGGCGTTGCCCTGCCCCACCTCCCGGCCCACCTGGCGGATGGCCTCCAGGAAAGGCTGGCTCTCTATGTCGCCGGTGGTGCCGCCGATCTCGGTGATGACTACATCTGCCCCCGTCTTTTTACCCACGGCGTAGATGAAGCGCTTGATCTCATCGGTGATATGGGGAATGACCTGTACCGTCTTGCCCAGATACTCCCCCCGGCGTTCCTTGGCGATGACATTGGAGTAGACCCGTCCGGTGGTCAGGTTGGAGAACTGGTTCAGATCCTCGTCGATGAAGCGCTCATAGTGGCCCAGGTCCAGGTCGGTCTCCGCTCCGTCCTCCGTGACGAAGACCTCGCCGTGCTGATAGGGGCTCATGGTGCCCGGGTCCACATTGATATAGGGGTCCAGCTTCTGAGCGGCCACCTTCAGGCCCCGGGCTTTCAGCAGCCGGCCCAGGGAGGCGGCGGTAATGCCTTTGCCCAGACCGGAGACCACGCCGCCGGTTACAAAAATATACTTTGTCATCCTTACCCCTCCTGATTCAATCAAAAAAAGAGGGTGTTCCAGGAAGGGGAGACGCTGCCGCCTCCCTTCGTGGAACACCCTCGTTCACGGCGGATACTTTACCACCAGCCGGGCCGATTGTCAATGGAAAAGGGTGAATTTTTCAGGATTTGGGGCGGGATTTGAAGAGCAACGCGCCCAGCAGGCCGAAGAGGACCGCCGCAGTGATACCGCCTGCCGCCGCGGTGATCCCGCCGGTCAGGATGCCCAGCGCCCCCTTTTCCGCCACCGCCTGGGCCACGCCCTTGGCCAGCAGATACCCGAAGCCGGTGAGGGGTACGGTGGCACCCGCGCCTCCCCACTCCACCAGCCAGGGGTAGATCCCCAGGCCGCCCAGGATCACTCCGGCCACCACATAGGAGACCAGGATACGGGCGGGGGTGAGGGAGGTCTTGTCAATGAGGATCTGCCCGATGAGACAGAGGACGCCTCCGCATACAAAGGCCCGCAGATAGGGCAAAATCACATCCATAGGTCAGTCCTCACTTTCCAATGTCCAGCGCCACCGCGTGGCAGATGCTGGGAATGCTCTCCCCCTGCTGGGAGGAGGTGGGGGAGAGGAGAGCGCCGGTACCGCAGAACAGGATGCGCCGCCAGCGGCCACCGGCCATGCCGTTGAGGAGCAGCCCGGCCAGCACCACCGCCGAGCAGCCGCAGCCCGAGCCGCCGCAGTGGACGTCCTGGCCCTCCAGGTCATAGATCAGGGTGCCGCAGTCGCTCAGGTTTTTCAGGTCCATGCCGTCCCGGTGGAACCAGTCGGCCACGATGTCCCTGCCCAGCTTGCCCAGGTCGCCGGTGATGATCAGGTCGTAGTCGGAGGGCCTGCGGCCGGTGTCCTGAAAATGGGCAGAGATGGTGGAATAGGCGGCGGGGGCCATGGCCGCCCCCATGTTGGCAGCGTCCTTGATGCCCTTGTCCACGATCTTGCCGGTGGTGATGTGGGTAATATAGGGGCCAGGACCCTGGCTGGCCAGAATGACACACCCTGAGCCGGTCACCGTCCATTGGGCGGTGGGGGTCCGCTGCCCGCCGTATTCCAGGGGGGAGCGGTATTGCCGCTCGGCGGAGCAGAAGTGGGAGGAGGTCATGGCCGCCGCCCGCACACCGAAGCCGCCGTCCAGCAGCATGGCCGCCAGGGACAGACTCTCCGCCATGGTGGAGCAGGCTCCGTACAGCCCCCAAAAGGGCACGTCCTGCCCCCGTACGGCAAAGCCGGAGCCGATACACTGATTGAGCAGGTCCCCTGCCAGCAGATAGTCCAGGGCGGACACGCTGATGCCGGCCTTGTCCAGGGCAGCGGCCAGAGCCAGCTTCTGCATGGCGCTCTCCGCCTTCTCCCAGCTCCGCTCTCCAAAGGAGTCGTCCTGGCTGATGTGGTCAAAGGTAGCGGCCAGGGGACCCTGCCCCTCCTTCTTACCAACCACGCTGGCGCTGCCGATCACCGAGGGCGGATGTTCCAGGACCGCGGTATGGCGGCCCAGCTTTTTGTTTGTCATAAGCTCACCTCTTCCTCAGCGGGGCGGAATGGATACCGTCCGCCTGTCAGATACTATTTTGAACGAAAAGCAGGCAAAATATGAGGACGTATTTTGTATGCGGTCCGGCTGGTCAACCTGCTTTATTTGCGTTATAATGTATCATATACACAAAAGACGCCCCGGGACTGTCCGGTCCCGCGGGCAAATGGGAGGTCCTCCATGGAAGAACAACCCAAGCGTACCCTGGCGTACCTGTGCCCGGCCTGCCATCAGAGTGTGGTGGTGGAGCGCACTGTGTTCCAGCTGGCGGCCTCGGCCAATGATCTGCCCTGCCCCTGCGGCAAGTCCTCCCTCCATGTGGAGATGATGGGGGACCGGGTGCGGCTGACCGTGCCCTGCCTCTCCTGTGGGCGGGACCACACCGTCACCTGCTCCACCAACGCATTTCTTCATCAGAAGGTACTGGCCTTTTCCTGTGCCCAGTCCGGTCTGGACTGCTGCTACGTGGGAGAGGAGGGGCCGGTATTTGCCGCCCTCCGGCGCCTGGAAGAGGCGGCGGACAAGATGGAGCGGCCTGAGGGCCAGGAGAAGGGCGCATTCCTGGATGAGCTGGTGATGCACGAGGTGCTCTCCGAGCTCAAGGAGATTGCCCAGCGGGACGGCATCTCCTGTACCTGTGGGTCCCACCGCTGGAAGCTCCAGGTCAACTACAGCTCCATCGACCTCTTCTGTGCCGACTGCGGCGCCGCCATGCGGATCCCGGCGGCAACCTCCAGCGACATCGACGACATCTGCTGCAAAACCAAGCTGCTGATTCACGGCAGAAAGGAGGAATGAGGGATGTATTTTGAGGGCAGCTATTCCATCGACTCCCGGGATGTGGACCCCTGGAATCACTGCCGCTCCTCCGGACTGATGGGGATCCTGCAGGAGGCGGCGGTGGCTGCCGCCTGTGAGCTCCATGCCTCCCGGGAGGAAATGATGAGCAAGTACAACCTCTTCTGGATGCTGGCCCGGATGTGGTACCGGCTGGACCGGCCGCTGTGCTGGAATGAGCGGCTGGATATCCGCACCTGGCACCGGGGCGGAAAGGGAGCCTCCAGTTACCGGGATTTTGACCTGTTCGTGGACGGGAAAACGGTGGGAGAGGCGGTATCCGTATGGGTGCTGGCTGATGCCGACACCCACCGGCTGGGCCGGATGAGCAAGATCGAGGAGTTCCAGAACAGCGACGGCGGTTCCCTGTGTAAGGATAAAATGCTCTCCCGCTTCAAGCTGCCGGAGGAAATGGTGCCGGTGGATCACCGGGCCATGCACTACAGTGACACCGATATCAACGGCCATGTGAACAACGTCCGCTATGCCGATTTCATTTGCGACGCCATTCGGATGGACCAGCTGGGAAACAGCTGCTATGTATCCGCACTCCAGGTGGACTATCTGGCCGAGTGCATGGCGGGGGAGACCATCACCCTTTTTACCGGTGAGCTGGATGGCAAGCACTATGTCCGCGGTGCCGATCAGACGGGAAAAAGCCGGTTTGAAGGCGCGGTTACTTTGACGACACTTGACAGCAAAGCGGCAATCAAGTAGAATGGATAAAATTATTTTAAAATAGAGAAAAAGGAGATGCACTATGGTCAACACTGACGAGCACCAGAAGTTCCTCAAGCAGGGTCTTACCTTTGATGACGTGCTGCTCATCCCGGCGGAGAGCGACGTCCTGCCCGCGGACATCGACCTGCACACCAGACTCACCCGCAAGATCCGTCTGAACGTGCCCCTGATGAGCGCAGCCATGGATACGGTTACCGAGTACCGCATGGCCATCGCCATTGCCCGTGAGGGCGGCATCGGCATCATCCACAAGAATATGTCCATCGGCGCTCAGGCCGAGCAGGTGGACATGGTCAAGCGCAGCGAGAACGGCGTTATCACCAACCCCTTTTGGCTGGCCCCCGGCCACACCCTGGCTGAGGCCGACGCCCTGATGGCCAAGTACCGGATCTCCGGTGTGCCCATCTGCAAGGACGGCAAGCTCATCGGCATCATCACCAACCGCGACATGAAGTTCGAGACCGACATGAGCCAGCTGGTGGACAACGTGATGACCAAGGACAACCTGGTCACCGCCAAGGAGGGCGTCACTCTGGAGGAGGCCAAGGAGCTGCTCCGCAAGCACAAGATCGAGAAGCTGCCCATTGTGGACGACGAGTACCGCCTGAAGGGCCTCATCACTATCAAGGACATCGAGAAGGCCACTGTGTATCCCAACTCCGCCCGCGACGAGAAGGGCCGCCTGCTGGTGGGCGCCGCCATCGGCGTTACCTCCGACGTGCTGGACCGGGTGCGTGCACTGGTGGAGGCGGGCGCCGACGTGCTCTGCCTGGACTCCGCCCACGGCCACTCCCATAACATCCTGGACTGCGTCCGCCGCATCAAGGCCGTCTATCCCGACGTACAGCTGATCGCCGGCAACGTGGCCACCGCCGAGGGTACCCGCGCCCTCATCGAGGCGGGCGCCGACTGCGTGAAGATCGGTATCGGTCCCGGCTCCATCTGTACTACCCGCGTGGTGGCCGGTATCGGCGTGCCCCAGATCACCGCTGTCTATGACGCCGCCCGTGTGGCTGCCGAGTATGACATTCCCATCATTGCCGACGGCGGCGTGAAGTATTCCGGCGACATTGCCAAGGCTCTGGCTGCCGGCGCCAACGTGGTCATGCTGGGCTCCCTGCTGGCCGGCTGTGAGGAGTCCCCCGGGGACACCGAGGTCTACCAGGGCCGTCAGTTCAAGGTCTACCGTGGCATGGGCTCTCTGGGCGCCATGGCCTGCGGCTCCAAGGACCGCTACTTCCAGCAGAACAACAAGAAGCTGGTTCCCGAAGGCGTGGAGGGCCGCGTGCCCTACAAGGGACTGACCGGCGACACCATCTATCAGCTCACCGGCGGCCTGCGGGCCGGCATGGGCTACACCGGCTGCCACAACATTGACGAGCTGCACACCAAGGCCCAGTTCATGCAGATCACCGCCGCCGGTCTGAAGGAGTCCCATCCCCACGACATCTATATCACCAAGGAAGCTCCCAACTACACCGTCAATCCTCAGTAAGACATGGAGCGGATCACAAAAAAGGATTCCGCCGGCAGCTGGGTCATTCCGGCTGAGGAGATGGAAGCCGCAGCGGCCCGGCTGGCAGCCTTTGAGGACGCCTATGAGCGCCTGATGGCCCGCCAGCAGGAGATCGTGACCCGAATGGAGGCCTTGAAGTCCCAGGGGAAGCAGAAGACCGCCCAGTTCCGGGAACTTTTTGGGGAAAAACTGATGAATCAGAATACCCTGACGCTGTGGGAGACCTACGGCGTTCGATAAGAGAACAGGAAAAGCCTGCCGCAAATGCGGCAGGCTTTTTCTATTGGTCAAAAAATCCCGGAATGGGACGCCATAAGTGCGTCCCATTCCGGGAAAAGAAAGCGGTGTTCAGCTTCTGACAAACTGGTTCAGTTCCGGATCGTACTGGCAGTGGATGGCGGACAGGGAGCGGATGATATCGTCCTTGTCAACCTGAAGATCATCACACAGTGCGTCCAGAGTGGAATAGAAATCACGCAGTTTGGTGTTCAGATAGCTGAGCAGGATAATAGGATCTTGGGGAAGCATGAAGAAAATGCCTACTTTCTGTGTCTAGGGTATTTGTGAAGAGGAGCGGTTACAGCCCCAGCTTATCGGCCACAAAATTGTCCACCTTGGCGAGGGCGTCGTCCAGCTTGAGGACATCGGAGCCGCCGCCCATGGCGCTGTCGGGCTTGCCGCCGATCCCCATGGAATGAGTCATTCCATGGGGACCCCTCCGATTTAATCTGCTCGGGGCGAATGAATCGCCCCGGCATCAAGGTTTTGGCCCGGCCATGCCGGGCCAAAACGCTTGAAAGGGCGTCATCTGCGCCCTAAGCGCCGGGCGGCTTAGAGACCCAGCTTATCGGCAACGAAGTTATCCACCTTAGCGAGGGCGTCATCCAGCTTGAGGACATCGGAGCCGCCGCCCATGGCGCTGTCGGGTTTGCCGCCGCCCTTGCCGCCGCAGCAGCAGCAAACCTGCTTCACCAGATCGCCGGCCTTGATGCCCTTGGTGACGGCATCCTTGCCGCACACGGCCAGGAAGGTGATCTTGTCGTCCTTCACGCTGGACAGGACGGCCACCACGCTGGAGTCCTTGTCCCGCAGGAAGTCGCCCATCTTGCGCAGACGGTCGGCATCGGCGTCGTTGAGGGTGGCGGTGAGTACCTTCAGGCCGCCCACGTCCTTGGCGCCCATCAGGAAGTTGCCCGCCTGGTTGACAGCCTCTCTGGCCTTGAAGCCCTCCACCAGATGGCGCAGCTCACGCAGCTCGCAGATGGTCTGCTCGGCCTTTTCCCGCAGCTCACCGGGCTTGGTCTTGAGGACGGCCGCGGCCTCAAACAGCTTCTGCTGGTTCTGGTTCATGATCTTCAGGGACTGAGCGCCGGTGGTGGCCTCGATGCGGCGGACGCCGGAGGCCACGGAGAACTCGTTCTCGATGTGGAACACGCCTACCTTGGCGGTGTTGTCCAGGTGAGTGCCGCCGCAGAACTCCACGGAGTAGCCCTGGCCCATATCCACCACGCGGACGGTATCACCGTACTTCTCGCCGAAGAGGGCAATGGCGCCCCGCTTCTTGGCCTCCTCGATGGGCAGAACGTCGGTGTGGACGTCGTAGCCCTCCAATACGGCCTCGTTGACCATGGCGGACACCTGGGCCAGCTCCTCGGCGGTCATGGCGGAGAAGTGGGTGAAGTCGAAGCGCAGGCGGTCGGGCTCCACCAGGGAGCCGGACTGGTGCACGTGGTCGCCCAGCACGGTGCGCAGGGCCTTGTCCAGCAGGTGGGTGGCGGAGTGGGCGCGCATGATGGCCTTGCGGCGGGACACGTCGATGGAGGCGGTGACGGTGTCGCCCAGCTTGAGGGAGCCCTCCACCAGCTTGCCGTAGTGCATATACTTGCCGCCCTTGTTCTTCTGCACATCGGTGACCTGGAACTTGGTGCCGCCGGCAGTGGTGATCACGCCGTGGTCGGCCACCTGGCCGCCCATCTCAGCGTAGAAGGGGGTCTTGTCCAGCACCACGATGGCCTCCACGCCGGGCATCAGCTCCTCGGCCTGCTCGTTCTCCACTACCAGGGCCACCACCTTGGCGTCCTCGATGGCGTGGTGCTCATAGCCCACGAACTGGGTCTCGGGTACGTCCTTGCCGAACTCTACGCCGGCCCAGCCCAGATCGCCCAGAGCCTCACGGGCCTTGCGGGCCCGCTCCTTCTGCTCCTGCATCAGATCCTTGAAGCTCTTCTCGTCCACGGTCATGCCCTGCTCCTGCACCATCTCAATGGTCAGGTCGATGGGGAAGCCGTAGGTGTCGTACAGCTTGAAAGCGTCGGCACCGGAGAAGACGGTCTCACCCTTGGACTTGTGCTCCTCCAGCAGCTCATTGAAGATCTTCATGCCGCCGTCGATGGTGCGGGCGAAGTTCTCCTCCTCGGTGCGGATGACCTTGGTGATATAGTCCTGGCGCTCCCGCAGCTCGGGGTAGTGGCCTTCGTTCTCATGGATGACGGTATCGCACACCTCATACAGGAAGGGATCGTTGACCCCCAGCAGCTTGCCGTGGCGGGCAGCCCGGCGGAGCAGGCGGCGGAGCACGTAGCCGCGGCCCTCGTTGGAGGGGAGCACGCCGTCGCAGATCATAAAGGTGGCGGAACGGATGTGGTCGGTGATGACCCGCAGGGACACATCTTTGGCGGCGGTCTCGCCGTAGTGGGCGTGGGTGATCTCGCTGACCTTGTTGGTGATGTTCATGACGGTATCCACGTCGAACAGAGAAGCCACGTCCTGGCACACGCAGGCCAGGCGCTCCAGACCCATGCCGGTGTCGATGTTCTTCTGCTTGAGCTCGGTGTAGTGGTTCTCGCCGTCGTTGTCGAACTGGGAGAACACCACGTTCCACACCTCGATATAGCGGTCGCAGTCGCAGCCCACGGTGCAGCCGGGCTTGCCGCAGCCCCACTTCTCGCCGCGGTCATAGTAGATCTCGGAGCAGGGGCCGCAGGGACCGGAGCCGTGCTCCCAGAAGTTGTCCTCCTTGCCGAACTTGAAGATGCGCTCGGCAGGGATGCCGATCTCCTCGTTCCAGATGCGGAAGGCCTCGTCATCAGCGGGAGTGGTCTCATTGCCGGCGAACACGGAGGGATAGAGGCGGTTGGGGTCCAGGCCCACCCACTCGGGGGAGGTCAGGAATTCCCAGGCCCAGTGAATGGCCTCCTTCTTGAAGTAATCGCCGAAGGAGAAGTTGCCCAGCATCTCGAAGTAGGTGCCGTGGCGGGCGGTGTGGCCGATGTTCTCAATGTCGCCGGTGCGGATGCACTTCTGACAGGTGGTCACACGGTGGCGGGGGGGCTCCTGCTCACCGGTGAAGAAGGGCTTCATGGGTGCCATGCCGCTGTTGATGAGCAGCAGGGAGGCATCGTTCTGGGGAATGAGGGAAAAGCTGGGCAGGCGCAGATGGCCCTTGGTCTCAAAGAAAGACAGGAACATCTCGCGCAGCTCGTTCAGGCCGTACTTCTTAGGCATGTGATTCAATCTCCTCTGTCAAAAAATAAAGCTCCGCCCCCGACACTGTCAGGGGCGGAGCAAGTTTACTCCACGGTACCACCCTGATCTACGCCCAAAGGGCGCATCTCATTGCATCCGGTAACGGGGATGAATCGTCCCGGTCCTCCCGGGCGGCTCGGAAGTGGCTTGCGGACCCGTGTCGCGGAGGGCTCTCACCGTCCCCTCTCGCTTGTCGCGGCGTGGCCTGCTTGGCTTCGTCATCGCGCTTCAACTGCCTTATTCTATCACATTTTCCGTCTTTGTCAACCGCCTTTTGGGGAGGGGCGGCATTGAGCGGTCAGAGAATGGATTCCAGAATGTAGAGCCGGTTCAGATCCGCATTCCAGAAGATGAGGATTTCGCTGTTGTCATCCTTGGCGCGGTACCAGTTGGAACAGTTCTCATAGTCGGGGCGGTATTCGGCCGGGACTTCGATCTCATCCAGCCAGGTCTCGGCGGCCTGGGTAAAGCTATCATAATAGATGGTCTCCCGGTCCACGCTGCCCCAGGCAAACATCTGGTCGATGAAGTCCTCGTACTGATAGGAAAACACATGGTAGCGGATGCCGTCCCCCAGAAAACTGGGGCCGGAATCCTTTTCATAGCATTGGGCGGGACGGGCCCAAAAAGGAATGGAGATCCCCCAATTCAAGCGCAGTGGCAGCATGTAGCTGGACAGCAGCCGCCAGCCCATGAACCCAGCCAGAAGGAGAAGACAGGCAAGAACGGTCAAAAGAATGTGTTTTCTTTTCATGGAGAACCTCCTATTTGGGAAACAGCCGTGCTTAAAACCACGCTTTGTAGGAAAACCAGTGCTCCGAGATCCGCCGGGTGGAGCCACCATTGTCTGTGCCGTCGGTCCAGGCCCACTCCGTGTCGGAGACGGGAACCAGTTCCAGATCCACATTCTGATAGGCGGCAGGCCGGCCGCTCTCGGAATAATAGAAGCCCTGGTAGGTGCCGGAGGGGACCAGTCCCCAGCCACCGGAGGAGAACTGGACGATGGGAGCTTCCCCGGGAAATACCCCTTCCACCCGGACCCCTCTGTACCGGTCAGGTGCCCCGCTCTGTGTCAGGCAGTCCGCCGCGATCTGTTCCAGATCCCTCTGATGGAGGGTCACAAACAGGCTTATCCCGGTCTGGCTGGACCGGCTCCATACAGACAGGGCCATCGGGCAGAGGATCAGCAGAATCGCTGGGAGCCAGATCCGTTTTCTTTTCATGACGTATCCTCCTTACGGGGTGGGGCAGCAGAGACCCCAGACAGAAGAGCAGCGGCGGCAGCAGGCCCGCTAGAAAAATAAGACCGTACCACTGCAGAGAAAAGGTCAGAGTGGTAAAGGCCAGATCGCTTTGGAGACCGGTCAGCATCAGCAGGAAGGAGGGAGCGGCCAGAAAGTAGGTGGACAGAAGCATCAGGCTGCCGACGGACCCTGCGAGGGACCAGGACAGGCCGGCCACAAACAGCAGCCAGCCCCCCAAAGCCCAGGCCCAGGCCACCAGAGCGGGATAGAGGACGGCCTTCATTCCCTCCCGGGGCGTGGGTCGTGCCCAACGGCGGAGACAAGATACTGTCCAGCCGGCCGGGACATAGAGAAACATCATAAAGACGGCGGGCCAGGGATCTGGAAGAGATAATATCCCTGGCGCCTGAAAGAACAGCAGACAAGCACAAAGGGTAGTGACCACAAAGTGCCCCGATGCAAAGCCGCCGAACCGGGAGGCGGGAGAGGGAGTCATAGCAATCGCTCCTTTCGGGGCTATCCTACCATGGGTAAGTTTGAAAGTCAATATAAATTTATTGAAAAACAATAAAATAAAGGGGTAATAAAGCCGGGCGTGCCCTGGAGACACGCCCGGCGGAGATATTTTATTCACCCTCATAGGCCCGGCGGTAGATCTCAATGATCTGCTCCTTGGTGGCCTTGCGGGGATTGGTGAGACAGCAGACATCCTTCATAGCGTTTTCCGCCATGACGCCAAAGTCTTCCGGTTTGACGCCCAGCATCTTTAGGTTGGCGGGAATACCCACCTGGCGGCTGATGGTGCGGATGGCCTGAATGGCCTTGGCGGCGGCGTCTCCGGTGGACAGGCCGTCGATCTGCTCCCCCATGGCCTGGGCCAGATCTCGGAAGCGGTTCAGGTTGCCGATGAGGTTGAACTCCTCCACATAAGGCAGCAGGATGGCATTGCACACGCCATGGGGCAGGTTGTAGTAGCCGCCCAGCTGGTGTGCCATGGCATGGACATAGCCCAGGGAGGCGTTGTTGAAGGCGATGCCCGCCAGATACTGGGCGTAAGCCATCTTGTCCCGGGCCTTCATGTAATCGCCGTTGGCCACTGCCTTGGGCAGGTACTGGTAGATCATCTTCACTGCCATCAGAGCGGCGGAGTCGGTGAGCACGTTGGCAGCGGTGGAGACATAGGCCTCGATGGCGTGGGTCATAGCGTCCATGCCGGTGGCGGCGGTGAGGGAGGCGGGCATACCCTTCATCAGCACCGGGTCATTGACGGCGATCTTGGGGGTGACCCGCCAGTCCACAATGGCCATCTTGACCTTGCGGGTAGTGTCGGTGATGATGCAGAAACGGGTGATCTCAGAGGCGGTACCGGCAGTGGTGTTGATAGCCATGAGGGGTACCACGTCCTTGGAGGCCTTGTCCACGCCCTCGTAGTCATGGATGGTGCCGCCGTTGCTGGCTACCAGGCCGATGCCCTTGGCACAGTCGTGGGAGGAGCCGCCGCCCAGAGAGATGATGGAATCGCAGCCGTTTTCCTGGAAAAAGGCCACGCCCGCCTCCACGTTCTTGTCGGTGGGGTTGGGCTCCGCGCCGTCAAACACTACGGAGCGGATGCCGGAGTCCGCCAGGATCTGGCTGACTAAGGCCGCCATACCGGACTGGGCCAGAAATTTATCGGTGACGATCATGGCGTGGCTGACGTTCAGGCTGCCCATGAGCGCGCCGACCTCGTTGACGGCTCCCTCGCCGAACACATTGCGGGTGGGCAGAAAGTAATAGGTGGACATTGCCGGTTTCCTCCTTATGACGGGCTGTTGCGCCCCAGTGATTGACGCAAGTATAATTTAACGCAATAAAGAAGTCAATAAGTTTTAAAAAGTTTATTTTTTAACATAATTTTGTTATTTTTGAGACAAATAAGTTAAAAATATAACTATAACATTTTGGGCAGAAACAGGCGGATGTACCAGCCGGGCAAGGGAGATTCTGGAACTGGTTTTGGCTTGTCGTGAACATAACAACAATCTGTTTCCAAGGCGAAAGAATGTAAAAAAAGACGGCCCGGGCCAGTCATGGCCCGGGCCGTCCTGCCGGTCAGAAGCGGTAGAGGTAGAGATAGGTCTGGTGGAAATTGTGCGTTTCATGGGCGGTGATGGCTACCCGGTCCTCATCGAACCAGCTCAGGGAGCCCTCGTGCAGGGCGTCGTAATTTTCCCGATCCAGCAGGGTGAACACGCCGCGCTCCAGGTCCATGACTCCAAGGCTGGATATCCCAAGCCCGTCGGCCTGGTCGTCGTAGCTGGCAAACAGAACCTTGGTGCCGGAAGTATTGGCGATCAAGGTGGCGTTCTCCTGTTGGGACAATAAGAAATCCTCCACAATGGTGGTCCCACCGGTAACCAGGTCCAGCACCGATACCGTGCCGTCCTCCGCCACATAGATGCCCCGTCTGCCGCCAAAGAAGAACTGGAAGCCGTGGGGGTTCTCCTCCCGGGACTGGTAGACCGGCAGCTGGGAGAAGGTGCGCTTCAGCTGGCCGTTCTCCGGCTGCCAGGTCCAGACATCGTAGCAGTCCCCTTCCGACCCGGAGAGGGTCAGCAGGATCAGGGCGCCGTCCTGATCAAACCAGGCGCTGAATACCTCCAGGCCGGTGAGCTCGTCCAGGGCGGTGGTGGTTTGGGCCGTGCGGTCACAGTAGAACCAGCCCGTGCGGTCGCTGGACAGAATGGCGGCGGACAAATCGTCTGACCACCGTATGTCAGTCAGAGGCGCGGCCTTTTCCCAGCCGGTGCCATCCAGCAGGTCGGTGACTGCTCCGGTTTCCAGGTCCAGCAGCACCGGGTACTGCCGGTAGTCCGTTTGGCTGCCCTGGCTGAGACGGAGGATGACGCTGTCGGTGGAGCCGGGGATGGCGATGGCATTACAGTCGTAGTCCAGGGCATAGCCGGCGGTGCCGTCACAATGGCAGGAGATTGCCCCCTCATACTCGCACCAGTAGACGGTGTCGGTATAGGTCACGCCCTCCCAGGTGGTGGAAAACCGGGTGGTGTGGGTCTCCAGGGGGACCAGCTGATCCCCCTCCGCCGCCCAGTAGTGGCGGGCTAGGAGGGTGCCGTCGTCAGCCCGCTCTGCCTGAAACAGGGTGCCGACACCGTAGTCATAGCCTGCCCCGGCGTTGGGGAGACGGATATACTGGGCCTCCACCAGACCGTCAATGGTGGTCTGGGTCATTTCCGGTTCCTCCGGCGCCTCGCCCACAGGGCCGGGCACCTGCTCGGTTTCCTCCAGGTGGAAGAAGGTGAGCACCGCCGCCCGCAGCTGGGGGCTCACTGCCATAGCCACCATAAAGGTGCAGGCAATGGCGATGGCCGCCGCAAGAACCTTGCCTGCCAGCCTGCGGGGGTGCGCCTGCCGCATGGAGGGCAGATTCAGCTGCTCTTTGATACGCCCCTCCAGATCGGGGGCGGGGTTCAGCTGGTCCATTGCGTTGCGATAATCCCGGGTGTTCATACGCTTCCCTCCCATCCGGTGTCCAGTTCCAGTTTCAGCAGCTCCCGGCCCCGTTTCAGCCGCATTTTTACCGCTGACTGGCTCAGCTTCAGGATCTCTGCCACCTCCGCCACCGAGTAGCCCTCGTAGTAGTGAAGGTGGATGGGGCCTTTGTAGGTCTCGGGCAGAGCCAGAATGGTCTCCAGCACCGCCCGGTCCGGGCCTTCCGGCACAGGGCAGCTCTCATCCAGGGCCACCGTCTGCCGCCTCCAGAAGTTTTTCAGTTGATCCCGACACAGATTGGCGGTCACCCGCAGCAGCCAGCGCTTCTCGTGCTCCCTGTCGGCAAAAGCGGGGGCCTTGTACAGCAGCTTGAGAAAGACCTCCTGAGTGATATCCTCGGCGTCCGCCGGGCAGCCCAGATAGACCATGGCCAGCCGGTAGACCGATGTGCCATAGGCAGCATAGGCTGATTCAAACCGCCTGGTCAACGAGTCTTGTTCCTTCATCGTACCGCCTCCTTTCACCCATATAACGACTGGGCAGACTTCCAGGTCACAAAAAAGTCCAGGCGAATTTCGCCTGGACTTTTGCATATCAGGAATTTTCCCGGCAGGCCCTGATCAGGGATAGGGGGGGCACCGGGCGGGGCAGCTTCATACGGAAGACCATCTGAGGGGTGCGGGGCTCGGTGATAGGCCAGCCGTTTTCATCCTCCATAGCAGGGGCCACGAAGGGAGTGGCCGCCACATCGGGGCCCACCAGCTCCAGCGTATCCCCCGCGGCAAACTTGTTGCGCAGGGAGAGGGTGGCGTTGCCGTCGGCGTCGCAGGCGGTGACCACCGCCACCACCTGCCACTCCCGGATATACCGGGCGTCGCCGGTGTATTGACCGGGCTGGCCGAAGTAGAAGCCGGTGGAGTAGGGCCGGTGGCTCACTTTGTCCACCTCTTCCCGCCACACCGGGTCCATGGGCTGGCCCGCGGCAGCCGCGTCAATGGCGTGACGGTAGGCGGCGGTGACCACAGCGGCGTAGTAGGCGCTCTTGGCCCGGCCCTCCACCTTGAGGGAATTGAGACCGGCGTCCATCAGCTCCGGGATGTGGTCAATCATGCACATATCCCGGGAGTTCATGATGAAGGCACCCCCCTCATCCTCGCCGATGGGGAAATACTCCCCGGGGCGCTTCTCCTCCATGAGAGCATACTTGTAGCGGCAGGGCTGGGCGCAGGCACCCCGGTTGGCGTCCCGGCCGGTCATATAGTCGCTCAGCAGGCAGCGGCCGGAGTAGCTGACACACATGGCGCCGTGAACAAAGGCCTCGATCTCCAGCTCTTTGGGGGCCTTGGCCCGGATCTCCCGGATCTCGTCCAGGGAGAGCTCACGGGCCAGGATCACCCGGCTTGCGCCCAGGTCATACCAGGCCTGGGCGGCCTGATAGTTGGAGATGCTGGCCTGGGTGGAGATGTGGGCCTTCACCCCGGGGGCGTGCTTTTTCAGCAGGGAGAGCACCCCCACATCGGCCACGATGGCGGCGTCCACACCCAGGTCCTGGAGGTATTCCAGCCACTGGGGCAGCCGGGCCACCTCGTCATTGCGGGGCATGGTGTTGCAGGTGACGTGGATGGACACTCCCTTGCTGTGGCACAGCTCCACCGCCTGGCGCATCTCGTCGGGGGTGAAGTTGCCTGCAAAGGCCCGCATACCGAAATCGTTGCCCGCCAGATAGACCGCGTCCGCCCCATAGGCCAGGGACATTTTCAGCCGTTCCATGTCCCCGGCGGGGGAGAGCAGTTCGATTTGTTTAGTCATTCTTGTACAGCTCCTGGCTCCTGAGGAAGGATTGATGCTCGCTGCTGGTTCGGAAGAAGTGATGGACTCCATCATCGCCCAGCGCATAGAAATAGTAATTGGTGGAGTCTGGATTCACTGCCGCCTTCAGGGCGTCCACACCGGGACAAGAGATGGCGGTGGGAGGAAGCCCCTTGTGGGTATAGGTGTTATAGGGCGTATCGGCGTTGATGTCCACCGTGGTGCCGCCGGTGGCGTACAGAATGGTGGCGTCGATGTTCAGATAGCCCGCTGTCTCGCTGGTGGGGTTATTGAGACGGTTGTAGATGACCGAGGAGATCTTGCCCTGGTCGGTGCCGTCGGTCTCCTTCTCGATCATGGAGGCGATAATGACAGCGTCATTCACCGTCATGCCCTTGTCCGTCATGGCCTTGCGCATGTCGTCGGTGAAGATCTCGTCAAAGCGGAGGATCATCTTGTTGAGCACGCTCACCGGGTCCTCACCCATATAGAACTCATAGGTGTCGGGGAAGAGGTAGCCCTCCAGCCGCTTGGCGTCGCCCAGGGGCAGCACGCCCTGGAGGAAGGAGAACTTGAAGGCATAGTTGGCCGCTGTCTCGGTCAGATCCTCCACTGTGGCCACGCCCGCCTTCTCCAGCATCTCAAAGATCTGGGCCTCGGTGGTGCCTTCGGGGATGGTCACTGTGGTGGTGAGCCGGTTGGCGGAGCTGGAGCCCATGCTGCTGATCAGGGCCCGGTAATCCATATCGGTATTCAGCTCATAGCTGCCCGGGGTGATCTTGGCGTCCTCCTCGCCGGCCTTGCCGGAGACATGGGTAAAGGTGCAGAAAAGCTTAAAGACAGACTTGTATTCGATCAGCCCCTGCTCCTTCAGCTTGTCAGCCACCTGGGATACCGTGTCGCCCTCATGGATCTCCACAACGGCGGTATGGTAGTCCTTGTTCAGCGCCAGAACGTCATTGGCCCACAGCCAGCCCACGCCGGCCAGCAGGAGGGAGACGCCCAGCACACAGATCACATAGATGAGGATCCCCCAGGAGCCCAGACGTTTGCGCTTTTTGCGGGGACGTGAGGGACGGGGGTCCCCCTCCGGCGTGGTGCGATGGGCCGCGCGGCTGGAGGAGCGGCTGGAAGGAGCCAGACGCTTCTCGCTGTGGCTTGCCCGGGAGTGGGTCTCCCGACGGCCCTCGCTGCGATAATCTTCCTGAGACATAGGTTCAACTCCTAACCGAATCAAAAAAACAGTGGATCGCCGGAACCAGTGCCCACCGGACCGCATAGAATAGGTCAGCTAAAGCAAGTGAGGTGAGACGATATGTGTTTCGGCAATAACGGTTTTGGCGGCAACAGCTGCCTGTGGATCATCCTGATCATCATCCTGCTGTGCTGCTGCTGCGGCGGTGGGAACAGCTGCGGCAACAGCTGCGGCTGCAACAACAACTGCGGTTGCAACGACGGCTGCTGCTAAGCCGTACGTACCGCGGGGAGGCGGGGCTCAGGCCCCGCTTTTCCCCGGCCCGGAAGCGGACGGGCCGTACAGGCCGGTTTCGGTGACCACCAGCTCCACCCCCACATCATGGGGCAGGCGGGGAACAGAATCCAGAAGCAGTCCGTCCCGGCACAGCGCGACGGTGTAGCCGGAAAACCGGGTCAGCCACCGGTCATAGTAGCCGCCGCCCCGGCCCAATCGGCCTCCGGAGCGGTCAAAGGCCAGACCGGGCACCAGGGCCAGGTCGACGTCCTCCGGCGGGACAAGGGGGCAGCGGAGATCAGGCTCCAGCATGCCGTAGGGATGGCGGATCAGGCTGCTGTCCTGTTGGACGAGCCGAACCTCCATTTGGTTCCCGGGCAGGCACCGGGGCAGGCAAACTGCCTTACCGGCGGCAAACAGAGGCGGCAGCAGCCGGAGGGTGTCCGGCTCGGTACCCATGCCGCAGTAGAGCAGGATGGTATGGACCGACTGCACCTGGGGCAGGGAGAGAAAGCGGCGGAACAGTGCGTCATCGCCCCTTTCCCTGTCCTGAGGAGACAGGCCGGCCAGCCAGGTCAGCGCCTGACGGCGCAGAGCTTCTTTTTCAGCCGTGATAGTGGACGCTCTCTTTCACCTGGGCGGCCGCAGCGGAGCCCTTGAGGATCTCCACCAGCTTGAGACCGAAGGCAAAGGCGGAGCCGGCGGCCTCGCCGGTGACGATGTGGCCGTCCACCACCACAGGGGTGCCCTTCTGGACCACGGCGGAGCCCATCAGCTCCTCCATGCCGGGATAGCATACCGCGTTGCGGCGGTCCAGCATCCCCAGGTTGGCCAGAATGGTGGGAGCGGCGCAGATGGCGGCCAGCCAGCAGCCGTGGTCATAGCAGCGCTGGATGAGGGCCTGGGCCCGCATATCGCCGCTGATGACCTCCACACCGCCCAGTCCGCCGGGGAGCATGAGCATCCGCAGAGAGTCGGCCTCCAGCTGATCCAGGGTAGTGTCCGCCGTGACGGTGATGCCGTGTCCGCCGGTGACCTGGAGACCGTCCACACCCACCAGGACCACCTTTACGCCGGCCCGGCGGAGCAGATCGGCGGGGACCAGGGCTTCGCTCTCTTCAAAACCGTTACCCAGTAAAATCGCTACCATTCAAACAGCACCTCATTTTATTATTTGAGTCAGCATGGCCCAGATATCCTGATGGATGGCCTCAGTGGAGCGCAGGCTGCCTGCCTGGTCCACACAGGGGACCTTGTTCCAGCCCAGGCATTGGGCTGCCCGCAGGGCGGTGCGGCGGCACAGGGCCAGATAATCAGTGTCTACCTCGTGAATATCACCCTTGGTGTGGGTGGCGGCTTCCCGGCTGCGCAGCAGCTCCACCGCCCGCTGGGTGGGCATGTCCAGGTAAATGACCTGGTCGGGGAAGGGAAGCCCCAGCTTGGAGCACTCAAAGTCAAAGAGCCACTGGAAAAATCCCTCCCACTGGTCCTCCGGCAGCTTGCAGGCCTGATGGACCGCGTTGGAGGTGGTGTACCGGTCGGCCAGCACCAGGCCGCCGGACTGATAGTAGTCTCCCCACACCTTCTTCCAGGATGCATACCGGTCCACCGCGTAGAAGGTGGAGGCGGCATAGGGATTCACGTCGGAGGGATGGGAGCCGAACTCGCCGCCCAGATACATCCGCAGCAGGGCGGAAGAGGGTTCCTGATACTGGGGAAACACCAGACGGCGGAAGCCAATCCCCTCCTGCTCCAGCCGCCGGCACAGCAGCTGGAACTGGGTGGATTTGCCGGAGCCGTCGGTGCCCTCAAATACGATCAGTCTTCCTGCCATATCAGCGCCCCCTGATCCGCTGGCCCATGGAGTACCAAAGCACCAGGGGCAGCTTGGCCATGCGGCCGATACGCTTGGGCTCCTTCATGAGCCGGTGGAGCCACTCCAGCCCCAGCTTCTGAAAGGCCTTTGGCGCCCGATCCACCACGCCGGCGAATACATCCAGGGAGCCGCCCAGACCGATCATCAGGTGGGCGCCGGTGGCTGGCCCGTTCTGCACCATCCAGAACTCCTGCTTGGGTGCGCCCAGGCAGACGAAGACCACATCGGCGGAAGCGGCGCGGATCTCCTCCACCACGGGGCCGTCTTCCTTAAAATAGCCATCGTGGGTGCCGCAGATGATGAGACCGGGGTAGGTGCTCTTCAGATTGGCGGCGGCCAGCTCGGCCACGCCGGGCTTGGCGCCCAGCAGGAAGAGCCGCTTGCCGTGATGGGCCATCCAGGCCAGCAGCCGCTGGGCAAATTCGATACCGGGTACCCTGCCCTTCAGGGGGCGGCCCAGGATCTTGGCGGAATAGACTACGCCGATACCGTCTGGCAGCACCAGGTCAGCCCCCAGCAACGCCTGCCTGAATTCCGGATTTTTCCGGGCGGCCAGGAGAAACTCCGGGTTAGGGGTCACTGCGTAGTGGAAGCCATCGGCCTCCACCAGACCGGCACCTGTCTCCGCGGCCTCCGCTAACGTCAGGTCGTCGAAACCGACGCCCAAAACATCTGTCCTCAAAACAAATTGCCTCCGATTGGATCAAGTCCATAATTTCACATCATTCTACCATAGCCGCGTGGAAAAGTCCATGCGGAAACAGGGAGAAAGGGGGGCGGAAAAGATAAAGTTTCTGTGAAGAAAGCCGGAAACGCGCCCTCCGCGGAGCGAAGGACGCGTTTTTTTCAGAGCAGAGAGGGCAGCAGATTCAGACGGCACAGAAGGGTACAGGTGAGGGCGGCGGCCTCCTCCCGGGTGGTAGCGGCGGTGGGATCGATGTCCGCCGGAGAAGCCCACAGCAGGCCCTCCTCATCCTGAGCCAGCAGCCAGACCGAATCCCAGGCCCAAGAGGAGTAACCGGAATATTCGGCGCTGGCCGTGTCGGGGCGGTCCTGCCAGGTCTGGATCAGACCCAGGTCCAGCCGCCGGCCCAGCCGGGCCAGAATGGTGATGAACTGCTCGTGGCTCACCGGCGCGTCGGGGTCGAAGCGTCCGCCGCCCACGCCGGTCACCAGACCCATGGAGGCCAGGGCATTGACCGCAAGGCCGTACCAGTCGTCCATGGATACGTCGGAGAACTGGCTCTCCCCGGTGGGGACCCTGCAGTTGATGGCCTGAGCCAGCAGGGCGCACAGCTGGGCACGGGTGAGCGTCTGGGTGGGATAGAAGGTGCCGTCCCCGGCGCCCAGCAGCACGCCGTAGGTGGCCAGCAGGTCGATCTCCTCGGAATAGGGGGACTGGGCGGTGTCGGTAAAGCCCCGGGGGGCGTAGTCAGTCAGTGAGCAGGCGGCGGCCAGGGCGTCGGCAGAGGTGGCCTCCCAGCCGCTGCCGGTCCCTTGCCGGAGGAGAACGCCGTCGGGCAGGGCTTCCAGCAGGGCGGTAAAAGCGGCCTGATAATCGGGGGAGCAGGCCTGCTCCAGATCGATGTACCAGGCGCCGTTCCAGTCCATGCGGACCATTCCGCTGGTACTGCCCTGGGGCTCAGATGCCGACAGCAGGACAGCCGCCTCATCTGCCAGGGACTGGTCCAGCAGCAGGTGGGGCATCACCCCAACGGTGTCGTTGCTGGTACCGGCAGGGCTGAAGAAGCGGTAGGTGGTGACCTTCAGGGCGTCGCCGTCGGGGAAAAACTGGGGCAGATTGTGCTCATCCAGCAGGACCTGAGCCACTCCCTTGCCATAGGTGCGCTCTCCCACCAGCAGTCCGGAGCCGGTGTCCCGGAGGGCGGCGGAAACGAGCTCGGAGGCGCTGGCGGACTGGCCGTTGGTCAGCACGATGAGGGGGGCGTCGGTCAGCTGGGTCATCTTGCTCCCCTGGGCGGAAAGAGAGTTGTCCCGCTGCATTAAGTAAACCAGACGGCTGGCGGGACCGGTAAAGCAGCTGATGGTATCCAGGGCGGCAGTCAGGTTGCCGCCGCCGTTGCCCCGCAGGTCCATGATCCAGCGGTTGGCCTGGCTGGCGTAAGTACCCAGCGACTCTGCCACATGGTCGGCGGTCTCGTCCCCGAAGACATCGCAGGTGAGATAGCCGATGTGGCCGTCCATCAATTCGCCATAGGCGGTGGGTACCACGAAAGCCTTGCGGGTGAGGGTAACGGTATGGGACTGTCCCTCCCGCAGGTAGGTCAGCCGAAAGGTGGTACCCTCCTGACCGGTGAGCAGGGCGCTGGCTTCGTTCAGATCCATACCGGCCAGAGAGGTGCCGTCCACAGCGGTGACGATGTCACCGGCCAGGAGCCCTCCCGCCTCGGCGGCGGAGTCGGGAATGACCCGGTTCACCAGCAGCCCCCCGTCGGTCAGAGAGAGGGACAGGCCTGCCCCCACCTGCTGGACGTCGGAGAGGGAGGCATTGAAGGCGGCCAGTTCTTCGGCGGTGAAATATTCGGTGTAGGGGTCGCCCAGGGCCTCCAGTATACCGGATATGGTGGTCTGTTCCCTTACCGACTGGGGCAGGGGATCAATATAAAAGGTATCCAACAGCCCGATGGCCTGATCGGGGGTCAGGGCTTGGGCCATGGGGGTGAGTAAAAGGGTGAGAGCCAGCCCGGCGGCGGGCAGACGGAAGCGAAGTTTCATGGGGAACCTCCATTCCATATTATGTAACCCCCATTGTAAAGCAAAACGGAGGCGGGCGCAAGGCCCGTCCCCGTTTTGTAGCAATTTGTCATCAATCGGAAAGCTGATGGAACAGCCGCTCCCCCTGGCGCAGGAGCAGCAGGTGGAAAAGCAGGGCGAAGGCTGCCAGCACAATGGTGTAGATCAGCAGCAGGCCCAGACTGCCCAGAAGGTCCTGGGCGAAAACCCACAGCAGGAAAAATATAAGCACCAGCACCATGGGCAGGAAGGTGGACAGCATGGCGGCGGCCGACTGCTTGACCACAATGACGTCATTGACGGCGTCCAGCTTGGGAAAATGGAGGTTGATCCACAGGCCGAAGGGGGCGCACGTCAGGGCAAAGAGCAGACTGTCCGCCAGCAGCAGCACCCACTCCAATGGGGAGAAGGCAAAGGCCAGGGAGAGCATGAACCAGCTGGCTACCAAAAAGGGCAAGATCACCAGCAACTGGAAAACTACCTTTATCCTCAGAATGGTGGTGACCGGGACGGGGGCGCATTGGAGCAGCCAGAGCTGCTTCCCCTCCAGGCTGATGGAGGAGCCGGTGATGGCCACGGTGGACAGGCAGAAGGCGATGCCCACCAGGACCAGGGGAGCCAGAGACATGCCGCCCGTAAGCATCTGGAACTGGGCGATGGAGTCCCGGTAGATCAGGGCGGCCACCCCGGCGCCTGGAAGAAGCAGAAGCCCGATGCCGGTGTTGAACACATAGCTGGGCGTGCCAAACCACCGGCGGGCCTCCTTACGCAGCAGAGCGCCCCGCTGGCTGCCGGTAGACAGTCTGCCCAGCTTGTAGTCCGAGCGGGTGCGGTGGGTAGACAGCCGGGTAATGATGGACTTATACTGCCAGGCAAACAGCCACACCACCGCCAGGAAGGGGATCAGGCACAGGGCCCACAGGGCCAGCAGCTGGAGCAGGTCCCCGCCGCTGACACCGTTGGCCAGCATGAGGAAGGGGCGGCCCCAGCCCTGGAAAAAGGTCAGGATGGCGGGCGCGGCGGTCCCTACATTGCCCATGGAGCTGCTCAGCCAGAAGGAGCCCGCCAGAAGCAGCCCCAGCAGGAGCAGCTGGAAGAGGGTGGAGGCCAGCGCCTTTCGGGGGAAGCGCCCCGACAGCCAGGCCAGCACAAAGCCCACGATCAGGGTGAGCAGGGTGGGCAGCAGATTGAGAAACAGAGCGGAGACCAGCAGCAGCGGCAGCACCGTCCAGCCGCCGGGACCGCCGTGCCACAGATAGATCACCCCGGCGGGCAGAAGCACAAAGACGGTGGACACCAGATTCTCCAGGTAGAGGGCCAGCGTGCGGGAGAGCATGAGAACAAAGGGGGAGATGGGCAAAGAGAGCATCAGGTCGTTGTCCTTGGCCCCGAACACCACTCCCTGAGCCGCAAAGAGGGAAAAGAAAAAGCCCAGGATCACCGCCACCAGTGACATAAGTATCAGCAGAAGAGGGAGGGCTCCCACTGCGGCAAGCTGTCCGGCCAGCATCGAGCTGTACACCCCTGAGATGTAGACAGACAGACCGGCCAGCAGGGCCAGCGCCCCGATGCCGGAGAAGGAACGCTTTTTGCGGCCCACCCGCATGGTGGACAGCAGTGCCCGGAAATTGAGCCACAGCAGGGCGGGGAAGTTAGCCATGGACATCCCCCTCCAGCTCCAGGAATACGTCCTCCAGGGTGGAGTCCCCCACCAGCTCGGAGGTGACCCCCATGCGGATCAGTTTGCCGCCCTTGATGATGGCCACCCGATGACACAGCTTCTCCGCCACCTCCAGCACATGGGTGGAGAAAAACACAGAACTGCCGGCGGCGCACAGCTCCGCCCAGAACTGCTTGAGCAGGTGGGCCGCCGACGGGTCCAGGCCTACGAAGGGCTCGTCCAGGATGAGCAGCTTGGGCTGCCGGATCAGAGCGGAGATGAGGGCCAGCTTCTGCTTCATACCGTGAGAGTAGCTGCCGATGGGGCTGCCCAGGCTGCCGGTGAGCTGGAAGGCGTCGGCATATTTGCCGATCAGCGTGTGTCGGGCGTCGCCGGAGATCTCATAGAGGTCAGCGATGAAATTGAGAAACTGGATGCCGGTGAGGAAGTCATACAGGTCCGGGTTGTCCGGCAGGAAGGCGGTGACCTTTTTGGCGGCCAGGGCGTCGGTGCGCACGTTGTGGCCGTCGATGGTGATGGTGCCCTCCGTGAAGTCCATCACACCGGAGACCGCCCGCAGCGTGGTGGTCTTGCCCGCGCCGTTATGGCCGATGAATCCAAAGATTTCACCTGGTGCAACGTGAAGGGACAGGTCGTCCACCGCACGGTTTCCGCCGGGATAGGTTTTGGAAAAGTGCTCGATCTTCAGCATGTTTTACTCCTCCAGGATCTGGACAGCCGTGCCGTAGGCGGTGATCTCCGCAGCTCCCTGCATGACGGAGGCGGAGGCGTAGCGCACGCCGATGACGGCGTCGGCACCCATGGCCTCCGCGTCGTCCACCATGCGTTTGGTGGCGATCTGGCGGGCCTCGGTCAGCATTTGGGTGTAGCTCTCGATCTCGCCGCCTACCAGGGTCTTCATACCGGCCATAAAATCCTTGCCGAAGTTTTTGGACTGGACCACACTGCCCTTGGCGATCCCTAGGGCCCGGATCTTCTTGTCAGGAATGTATTCAATATTTAGAAGCAGCATCTTCTTCTCCTCCTTGAATTTGTTTGATGCGCTGCCACAGGGCCAGCAGCACACCCAGAATGACCACCACAGGGATGGCGATGAGAAAGATGGAAAGGCCGATGGGCGGCGCCTCTTCCGGATCTACCGTCAGTCCCCAGATCATCAGCACCATCAGCCCGGCCATCAGGGCAATGAATACCAGGGCCGCAATGACCGGTCCGGCATAGCGGGTGATGGTGTCGTGCTTGCGGATATTCACAAATCGGGTCCCCTCCTCCTCCATCCGGTCCATTTCCTCCAGCCAGCGTCCGGCGTCCAGATTGGCCAGCTGTTCACCGGCGTCGGCCAGCGTCTGACACAGGGAGCGGATGGTGGCCAGGTTGGCCTGCTCCCGCTCCAGCTGAATGATATGCCGGCGCAGACCGTCGTCCAGGGTCAGTACGCCCTGCTGCATCTTTCGGATCTCCTCCATGGGTACGTCCAGCTTCCGCAGCAGCTTGATCCTGCGCAGACATTCCACGTCAGCGTCGGCGTAATCCCGGTAGCCGTTGTCCGCGTTGCGGCTGGGATTCAGCAGCCCCTCTTTTTCATAGAAGCGGATGTTGCGCTTGGTGATGCCCACCAGCTGCTCCACCTCGTTGATCTTCACAGAACTCACCTCCGTGCTAACAGGGTATACCTTCTACAAGGTGGAAAGTCAAGAGAAAAATCAAGACTTGCACATATTCCCTTACGGGACGGACATACTGGAGGAAAAGGAGGCGTGCACCATGGACATGACCAACGAAGAATACGGCCGATATGTGGCGGGAATGGCCAAGCCATCCCCCCTGTGGAAGGATCTGATTTGGGCCTTTCTGGTGGGCGGACTGATCTGTACACTGGGCCAGGGACTGGGAGACCTCTACAAGAGCTGGGGGCTGGACCAGACCGACGCGGGCACGGCCACCTCCGTGACCCTGATCTTCCTTTCCGCGTTCTTTACCGCCCTGGGCTGGTTCGACAAGCTGGCCCAGCACGCAGGCGCCGGTACCCTGGTGCCCATCACCGGGTTTGCCAACGCGGTGGCCTCTCCCGCTCTGGAGTTCAAAAGCGAGGGCCTGGTACTGGGTGTGGGCGCCCGGATGTTTGCCATCGCCGGGCCGGTGCTGGTCTATGGCATCAGTGCCTCGGTGGTGTACGGTGTGATTCTGGTCTTCCTGGGGTATGGCTAATATGCCACAAGGGATCGGCGGCATATTTTGAAAAATAGTATAAAACAGACAAAAACTGCTTGACAAACAGTGGACCGAGGAGTATACTAAAGCCAGAAAAAGAAAGAGGTGAACCCAATGGGCTGATAAAAGCTCAGCTGATCAAAGCCTTTCCGCAGACAGAATAAAAAAGATCAGAGGTTTCGGAAAAATTCAAGCGATCAGGCAGCGCACAGAGCCAAAGTTCGGAACAATCAGCAGATTCCAAAAGGACAAAGAATTCGGAAAAATGGAACGATTCCAGTGAGTTTAGAAATTCCGGGGAGTCAAGTGAATCGTGAAATCGAAGGATGGAAGCGACACAGAGACCTGAGGAAAGAAAAATTCTTGTGGATCAGGAGATTTGGAAGAAGGAAAGGTACTACAGGAATCCAAGGATTGGAAGGATCAAAGGATTCATAAGGATGTGTTTTTCCAAGGGGATCATTGATCAAAGCAGATCTGACGGTTTCGGGAATCAAAAGATTGCATGGATCGAAAGATTTGGGAGGACTGGAATACTCTGAGCACTGTAAGGTCAGGAGAATTTGGAAGAGCAAATTCTGGCAACACGTGTTCCCAACAGACTCATTGAAGAGAGAAAACCCGGAAACCTCAGATGCGAAGTTCGCTGAAGACGGAAATCAGGGTAGTGCGTTGCAGGAGACAGTGAGCAGATAAAACCTCAAGATCTGATTTTTCTGGATGCGTGGCAAATCTGTAGAAAGTCGAGGTAAGCCTAGTGATTGAACCCCAGGTCGAAAAGTAGCCCCCCGGTCACGTTGGATGGCCGGGGGGTTGTGCTGTTCCCGGGGAATCTTTTGGAGGACATAGGAAAAGTAGAGCGGGATGACATGCAGGCGAAGGCCTGCTTTTTTTATGCCCATTTTTACAAAATAACCGGCAAAAAATTTTTTCCGGACTTGGGTGTACAAAAACGTACAACTCTGACCGGTGGGAATCCCATAAGTGAAGAGACATGCGGTCTCTTTACAGCAGCAGGTGGAAGGAGAAGCCGTGGGACGCCCGAATGGAAGGAGGTGAGCCATATGGCTCGATTGTCAGAATTGTCGCCGCAGTATCGGGAGGCCGCAGTGCGGCTGAGGTTAGCTATTGAGGACCGGCAGGGCTTGGCGGCGCGAGGAGATCCCGACGCCGTCTGGGAGGTGGCGCTCCTGCGCCAGATGTTGGCGGAGATGCGGGATCTGCGGCGGCTGACGGAGAGTTATTATTCCAGACCCAGGAACGGCCTTTATACCACCGCCGGACTGATAGCGTCCCGCAGGGATGGAGAAAAGCAATGAATGAGGCCAAGCAGGTAAAAGCCAGGGCCAAAGCCCTGCGGGCGGAAAAGGCGGACCTTCAGGCCAAGCTGGCGGAGGCCCGGGGCCGGGAGGTTGCGGACATCCGGTTGAAGCTGGCTGCCGTGGAGGAGGACCTGGTGGACTGTGCCCGGCTTTTGCGGGAGCTGATGCCCCGACACAAGATCAGCCGGGGCAGAACCTGGTCCGGCCTGGAGGGCTGGCAGTGGGACAAGCTCCAGTATCAGACCTGGGCGGAACTGGAGGGGGCCGAGTCCCCGGAGGGCCCCACGGAACAGGACAAAATGCGCCTGGCAGTGCGGGCGGCCCGGACAGGACTTACCCCCGCCCAGGAGGCCTATCTGGCCCAGACCGACGTGGGTAAGCGCCCTGCCCAGGTGGCCCGGGAGGCAGGGAAGCACCGCTCCACCGTCTGCCGCACCCTTCGGCGGGGAAAGGACAGGATCGCGGAGGACGCCAAAGTGCTCTATGATCTGCTGGGCCGCCGGGAGGGCGGGCCCCTGGTGATAGATCTGGGAGAGCCTGAGGTGCTGAAAGCGGTGCTGGACCGGCTGACCCAGCGCCAGCAGACCTATCTGTACCTCTACTATGGCGAATGGCTCAGTCTGAGGGAGATCGGCACCCTGCTGGGGGTGGATCACGCCTCAGTGCTCCGGTCTATCCGGTGCGGTCTGCGGCGGATGGAGAGTCTGGCCCTGGGGGAGCAGGTGGAGGTGCGGGGGCTGGACAGCCTGGAGGAGCGGCTCATGGCTCACTTCAACGATCTGCCTTTGGAGGAGGAGCCACGGGAGAAACGGACCTATCAGAAACGGGGCAAAACTACCCCGAAGCCTGCACCTGTCTACCTGAAGGACTTGCTGCTGCGCTTTGTGCGGGACGGCCGGATACGGACAGCGGGGGCGATTGGGCCTGAGCTGGAGGTACAGCCGGGCGGCTGGAGCTCCGGGAAGCTGCTGGTCTGGCTGGAGGAGCGGGTGTCCGGGCGGCAGGACAGGAAATCTCTGCTGCGCCGGCTGCTGTATCGCTTATTTACATGGATCAGGAGGGATTTGGATGTTGACCATCATTGAGATCGCGGCCAGAGAGGACGGCGGCCATGGCCTGCAGAGCCAGAGCCACCGGACAGAGTGCTGGCTGGAGGGGTGGATCGCGGTGCCGCCCCAGCTGGAGAAGGCGGCCTGGGACTGCTGCGGCTACTGCACGCTGGACATTCAGGACGGAGTGCTGGTGGGCCTGACGCCGGGAGAGGTTCCCACGCCGCCGGAGCAGGCGCCTACCGAGGTGGAGCAGCTGCGGGCGGATGTAGACTATCTTGCCATTATGACGGGGGTGGAACTGTGAACGTATATGAGCTAGCTAAGAAATACTATCCCAAGCTGTGGGACAGAGAGCGGATTCAGGCCCTGGCGGCCGCCGGAAAGCTGACCGAGGAGGAGGCTGCCGCCATCCTGAGTGCGGAGGACGGTCAGGAGGGGTGAGATGATACAGTTTCAGGACTGGACCATCCAGGCGCAGGGACAGGTGCTGGCCCGGCAATATGACAACCTGACCCGGGAGCTGCGGATCGAGGGGGATATGCCCCAGGGCTGGGACTGGGACCTGCTGGTGCAGGCGGGAGAGCTGCTGGACGTGATCCGCCTGACACCGGGCGGGAACAGCCTGTCGGTCACCCTGACGGCGGAGATGCTGGCCCTGTCCGGCTTCTACCTGCTCCAGCTGCGGGGCACCCAGGGGGAGAAGGTGCGACACACCAATGCCATCCGGGTCTTTGTACCGGAGAGCCTGTCCGGCGACGCCCAGTGGCCGGAACTGCCCACCGAGTTCTCTCAGGCGGAGGCGAATATCCGCTCCCTCAACGCCCATCCTCCCGTCCCCGGCGAGGACGGCTTCTGGCTGCTCTGGGATCTGGAGGCAAAGGGGTATCAGCCGTCGGAGCTGCCGCTGCCCTCCGGTGGGGCGGGCGACATATCCTCCCGGGAGATCCATACCATCAAGGTGCTGAGCCGGGAAGCGTATGACGCGCTGCCCGAGAAACCGGACAGCACCCTCTACCTGATTGTGGGGGGAGGACATGCTGAATGTGGGTCAGCAGAGCCTGGAGGGGCTCTTTGTGGGGGAGATGGGGATCAAAACAGCCTGTGCAGGTGAAAAGATCCTCTATGAGCGGCCGGGAGGATATGTATATCTGGAACTGGAAAGCGAGAAGGAGATGGATGAATGGCAAGCTACTTTAACCTGACCCTGGACACTCTGGCGCCCAGCGGTCTTACCCTCAGCATCAACGACGGCGCACTGTACGCCACCAAAACTGCGGTCAAGCTGACCATCGGACTGTCGGACGAGCAGACCGGCGGCTATCAGATGAAGATCTGGGGCATCAACGGTGTGACAGACGAGGGGTCTGCCAGTTGGGAGACGTTCACCACGGAAAAGACGGTGGAATTGACCGCGGGGGACGGCCTGAAGACAGTCCACATCAAGGTGCGGGACGACGTGGGCAACGAGTCCGCGGAGGTGTCCGACGACATCACCCTCAATACCGCGGTGCCTGTGGTCACCATCACCGGCCCCGACAAGGCCAAGATTTCCAAGATCAGCGGCTTTGATAAGGCCAAGATCTCTTTCACCTGCGATGTGGATTTCGAGCAGTACAAGGTGTGTGTGGTGCCCCAGAACTCCAGCACCCAGGACGCCGGTACCCAGATCCCCACAGAGGGCGGCTCCCTCAACACCTCCGGCAGCCAGGGCAGTTATCCCAAGACTACGCCCATCGAGGTCACCATCACCGGTACCGATCTGGCGGCTGCCTCTGCCGGCGACGGTGTGAAGATCGTCAAGGTCTTCGTGTGCAACGCCGCCGGCACCTGGAGTGTGGCCTGATGGGAGCGCCTGGTCTGACCTTTTCCGTCAGCCGGGACAAGCTGTCTGCCCAGCCTGGCTTTGATACCATCACGGTGGCCTTTACGGCGGATCAGACCTGCGCGGCCTTTGAGTGCCGGGCCACCAGGGAGGGGGAGGACTACGGCGTGGGCAAGGGAGTCCTGGTGGCCTCCTTCTCTGCCACCCCGGCGGGCATCCAGCGTACCTTTGAGATCTACGACGACTTTCTGGTGCGGGGAGACGGAGCATACCGGATCTCACTCTATGCACAGGGAGAGGACGGAAGCTGGAATGACAATCACCGCTATCTTCCGGTAGGGAGCGAGTTCTATCTGACAGCGGATGGAACGCCCTATCTCTGCATGAGGGGGTGAACGAGACGGGAGAGGGTTATAACGGCGCTTTTACCGGTCCCCAGATCGACGAGGCCATCGGAAAGGCTCTGGGCAGCGGAGCCAGGACGGTGAGCTTTACCAGCAGTCAGTGGTCCGGCGGCGCGCTCCGGATCCAGGCGGCCAACCACGGGATGCAAAGCGACACGTTTGGATTTGTGCTGCGGCATCTGGTGTCCGGTGTTTTGAAGAGCGGTACCTGGGCGGCGATGGGTACCGGCGTGTCCTATGAAGCCTCGTCAGGGGACGTGGTGCTCACCAGCGACGCACCCTATGACGGATCCATTACCTTTATTTCTTAAACCAAAAATGATCGGCGCATCAGCTGTGAAATGAAAGGAGAAAAATTATGTCTATCAACTACAACAAGCTGGTCCCTGTCTGCTATGCTATTGCCAACGCCAACGGTGTGGACCTGGGCGTGGGCGACTCCATGATGCAGAACAACATCCGGCTGGGCAGGGATGAGCACAAGGGCGCCATGGTGCTGCCTCGAGCTTTCCGCCCCGACTGGGCCAAACTCCACGAGGAGAATCCCGACCTGGCTGCCGTGAACGGCAAGTTCAACGCCTACATCCGCAAGCGCATGGCGCTGATGGTCCAGCTCAAGCCCCTGTGGAACGAGGGCGACTATCAGGGCATGATCGATCTGATGGAGGCCACCGCCGATCCCGGCCCCATCTCTCAGACTGCTCGGGAGGAGTGGGAGAAGGAGCAGAACGGCGGCGAAGACAGCGAGGGCGAAGAGGATGGCGGCGAGGCCGATGCCTAACAGCTCGCTGGTGACTTACACCAGGCTGTCCCCCAACCGGACCAGCCCCCGGAACCATGCCATTGATACCGTTACCATCCACTGTACTGCCGGGCAGGGAACTGCCCGGCAGATCTTAAACATGTCACATTTCACATCCTATGACCCGGACAACGGCGCGTCCTGTAACTACGCCGTGGGCAAGGACGGCAGCATCGGCTTGTGCGTGGACGAGGGGGACCGGTCCTGGTGCAGCTCCAACGGAGCCAACGATCACCGGGCCATTACCATCGAGGTGTCCAGCGAGGCGGTGAGTCCCTACAAGGTCACGGAAAAGGCGCTGGCGGCCCTCATTGACCTGCTGACGGATATCTGCGGTCGGAACGGTATCAAGAGCCTGGTGTGGTCCAACAGCAAGGCTGACCGGGTGAACCACCGGGGCGGGTGCAACATGACCTGCCACCGGGACTTTGCCGCCAAGGCATGTCCAGGGGATTACTTGTATGCCATGGAGGGGGACATCGCGGCAGCGGTCAACAAGCGACTGGAGGAGGGGGAAGAAGTGACACAGGAGCAGTTCAACGCCATGATGGAGGTCTACCTGACACAGCAGAGGGAGAAGGAGACCAGCAGCTGGTCCAAGGAGGCCTGGGAGAAGGCTGCGAGCAGCGGAGTGTTTGACGGCACCGCGCCACAGGCCCCTCTATCCCGGGAACAGGCCTCCCTGGTGCTGGACCGGCTGGGCCTGCTGCCGGAAGGAGAAAGTTGACATGGAGCACATCAATACTTTCAAGGCGGCGGTAGCTGCTGTATGCGCGGCTCTCACCGCCCTATGGGGCTGGTTCGGCTGGGTTGTGGTGGCCTGGATCGGCTGCATGATCATCGACTACGCCACCGGCTCCGCCGCGGCTCTGCGGGCGGGGGAGTGGTCCAGCAAGTCTGCCCGGGACGGGATCTGGCACAAGCTGGGCAGCGTGGTGGCCGTCATCGTGGCGGCTATCCTGGATACGGTCATCGGCCATCTGCTGGGCAACGTGCCGGGGGTGGAGCTGCCCTTCACTTACACGGTGCTTCTCTGCCCTCTGGTGGTCATCTGGTACATTCTCACAGAGGCGGGCAGCATCATTGAGAACGCCGGTGCCCTGGGCGCGCCCATCCCGGCGTGGCTTGCCAGGACCATTGCTGCTTTGCAGAGTAAGGTAAATGAGAACGTCGATGTATAAAATTATAAATAGGAAGGAGCCCTCCACCGGAGGGCTCCTTCCTATTTTTATAAAGTGGATAGAGCTTATTCGAGCTGGCCGAGATCGTAAGGTGTGGTCTGATACACATAATAATTGAGCCAGTTGGTATACAGAAGCTGTCCGGCGCTGCGCCAGCGGACTACGGGGACCCGGTTGGGATCATCATCGGGAAAGTAGTGGGCGGGCACGGCGATATCCAGCCCCTTGTTGACATCCCGCCAATATTCCCTGGCCAGGGTATCCGGATCATACTCCGGATGACCAAGCACGAAAAACTGACGGCTGTTCTCTGTCTTGACCGCATAAACACCGGCCTCGGATGAGGTGGCGATAAGCTCCAGATCAGGAGCGTTGCGGATGTCCTGCTCCCATACTTCGGTGTAACGGGAGTGAGGCGCATAGAAGACATCGTCGAAGCCTCGGAAGAGGGGAGAACTGGGCTTCAGCACCCGGTGCTCATAAACACCAAACAGCTTTTTGGGGAGGGAACGCTTTTCGATACCGTGGTGATAGTACAGACCGGCCTGAGCGCCCCAGCAGATGTGCAGGGTGGAATGAACGTGGGTTTTGCTCCACTCCATGATCTCACACAGCTCTGGCCAGTAATCCACCTGGTCGAACTCCAGGTTCTCCACCGGAGCGCCGGTGATGATCATGCCGTCGAACTTGCGCTCCCGGATTTGATCAAAGGTGGTATAAAAAGAGGATAGGTGATCCTCGTCGGTGTGCTGGGATTGATAGCTAGCAGTTCGCAGCAGTTCCACTTCGATCTGTACCGGCGTGTTGGAGAGCTTACGCAGAATCTGGGTCTCGGTGACGATCTTAGTGGGCATCAGATTGAGAATCAGAACATTCAGGGGGCGGATATCCTGATGAATGGCGCGATGCTCTGTCATCACAAAGATGTTCTCGCTTTCCAGAACTGCGGTAGCGGGAAGCGAGTCGGGGATTTTGATGGGCATAGGAGGGCTCCCTTCTTATATAAGGATCAACTATTATATAGAGTAGCATAATTCCCCAGCGGTCGCAACCAGAGAATGACAAACGGGGGTTGGGAAAGAAAATGCAGAAAAATGAAAAAAGGTGTTGACAAATAGGGCTGTGGGTGGTATTCTATCTGAGCGCCTTGCGAGAGGGCATGAAAATCTGACCAAAACCGGAAGAAACCGAGGGGAACCCGGACGGCCTTCTGAAAAAGATCAGAAAAAAGTGCTTGACAAACGCGAGTGTGCGTGATAAAATGAGCGAGTTCGAGTCGAGAGACAAGAACGAGTTTGAAAAGGGCTGAAATCAAGGGATTGGAGCTAAAAAGCTCCGAAAAAACTTGAAAAAAGTTCTTGACAAATGAATCCGGAAGTGCTAAAATAAATAGCACGTCAGCCGATCGGCTGACCGGAGCGTGTACCTTGTAAATTAAACAACGTGAAAGAAACACGAAGCACCAGAAAGGACGAGAAGTCCTTCTGACAAGCAAAGCTTGAAAGAAGGCTCTTGATTTAATTTCTTTGAAGCTATGAATTAAGCTTCGATAAGATGATTTGAAGAACTTCGGTTCTTTAGATACCATTTTATTGAGAGTTTGATCCTGGCTCAGGATGAACGCTGGCGGCGTGCTTAACACATGCAAGTCGAACGGAGTGCTCATGACGGAGGATTCGTCCAACGGATTGAGTTACTTAGTGGCGGACGGGTGAGTAACGCGTGAGGAACCTGCCTTGGAGTGGGGAATAACAGCCCGAAAGGGTTGCTAATACCGCATGATGCAGTTG
>NZ_NFHG01000016.1 GCF_002159265.1 Flavonifractor sp. An82 | reverse complement strand
AGTGGCCATCCTGTCAATGCACCATGACTGCGGTGACCATGCACCATTTCAGCGGTCTGAGTGCACCATTCGTGCGGTCTAAGGGCACCGTTTCAGGCGGCGTATTCATCATGTCCGTATATCATGGCGCGGCCCCTGAATCGGCTTTAGCTCTTCGAGCTGGAAAGGGGGGATGTTACTGATGAATGAGTATGCGGTTGTCAAGGTACAGGTGAAAGAAGAACACTCGAAAGAATGCCTTTCACCTATCGTCCTGAAACCGCAGGGGTGTCAACCCTGTGCCGCAAAATATTTTTTAAGTTTGGCAATCGCCAGGTTTATGGACTTGGCAACAGCTTGATGGCTTGTCCCTTCCATGCGACCAATTTGCCGGGTAGAGAGTCCCTGAAAAACATGAAGCCGGAATCGCCGTTTCTGAACCTCGGTCAAAGCGCCCACTGTAAAAAGCTGCTCCAAGGCTTTCCAGGCATACTTGCGGTTCTGTATGTCAACAACTCGTTCTTCCCATTCTTCATCCAGAGCGCGAGTGGCACAATGCTCCGTTTCCTCCAAACCGTGTATTGAAACATCCTTGCGGGTCTGGGCGCTCTCTGCCCGATCCTGCTCATAGTAGATTTGATCGGACAGGGCTTTCAGCTCTGCAAAGTCATGTTCCGTTTTGTCAGGATTCTCCTTCAGATAATCCTCCAGTGTGATTTCTATGATTTCGTTATGAAGGCGATAAACGATATTTGGGCTGTTTTTGTTTATCGCATAGTCGCTTTTGCGATAATTATGCACTTCTGTTACCTCCGATTTGTTTTTTTGCGGAAAACAAATCGGAGGTGGCGGCCCCCTAACTCTTTGTTCAGGGAGCCTTAAATGAAAGCGGCCGACTTTGTATCGGAATACAAAATCAGCCGCTTTCTGAATATGTGCATTGAGAAGTCCAATAGAGTAGGCAGCACCGGCAGGCGGGGGTTTGTCCCCACTTGGGGAAAACTCCCGCGCACAAAAACGCAGACCAACGCCTATTGAAATTTGTCCATTGAAAGCCGTGTGTCGTTGATATGGGACAAAAAGTAACTTCTCAATGCTGCGGATTTTCTGATCCATAGCACTGTTACTCCTTGTCCGCTGCTATGCGGACGGCACACAGGCGGCTGGCATCATCCCCTTTCTTCCATCAATGTGGCAGTTCTACGCTGCCGCCTTTGCTGATAATTTTTAATTGTAAGTTCTAAATTGGGGGAACCTTGACGGATTCCCTCGGAATTTGTCGATAGCATAAAGAAAGGCGGCCCTTATCCATAGGATAAAGACCGCCGTATGCGCTGATTATGTATGATACTGTTTTTGCAGCCCCTCATCGGCCTCACCTCACTTTTCCCCAGGGGATGGGTAGACTGTCACAGCAAGAGTTTATCTTGAAGAAATCATCAGGACTTCATCGAGAAATGTAAAATTCCCTTTCTTTTCTTCGTATTATAGTCTTTTATAATGGCAGAAAACAGTGCCGGACACAGAGGTAGATTCTGTGTCCGGCATTTTGGTATGCTATCTATCAATTTTGTATCCCACCCGAAAAACGGTCTTGATGTAGGTGGGGTGCTTTGGGTCAGGCTCCAGCTTGTTCCGTAGGCGCCAGATCGTGTTGTCCACGGTATTGGTGCCTAATTCATAGTCCTCACCCCAGGCCGCATTGTAGAGCTGCTCCCGGCTAAATACACGCCCAGGGCAGCGGGCCAAGCAGTAAAGGATAGAGAACTCTCCGTAGTTCAGGCAGATCTCCTTACCGGCCTTTGTGACCCGCCGCTGCTCTGGGAATATCTCAATATCGCCCAGAGTCAGGGCAGAAGGATCAAGGTCAGCAGCATGGAGAATCTGAACATCTTTTCCTTGCAAGGCCCCCATGATGGATTGAAAAATGCTTCCGTCTGGGTCGGAAGTACGGATGACGATGATCTGCTCCATGCCGCTCACCCCTTTCAAGTTTACCTTCAAGACCGCTTTTCCGCGGCTTCTTTTAAGCGCTGAAAGCTTTCATCGCTAATGAGATGCTCTATTCGGCAGGCGTCAGCCTCCGCGATCCTGGGGTCAACGCCTGCGGCGATAAGCTGCTCGGTAAAAAAACAATGTCGCTCATAGATTTTTTCGGCAACCTCACGCCCTACATCGGTCAGATGGAGAGAGTAATCCTCATCCATCGTCAGGAAGCCCCCATCCCGCAGGGTCGCCACCGCATGGCACACACTGGGCTTTGTGACCTCCAGGTGCCGGGCGACATCCACGGAGCGCACCATGCCCATCTTCTTATGGAGAACAAGGATGGCCTCCAGGTAATCTTCTCCGGATGCCCGAAGTTTTACGGTGCGTTTATCCATAGATGTCAGCATGGTTGGTCTCCTTCCTTTAGGAACGGGATTCCCTTCATTCAGATCAGCGCAGCGTTGGAAAGTTGTTTTTTTAGAACTGTTTTCCCAAGCATACTGCCCACCAGAGCCAGTACAACAGTTGCAGCAATCATAACCGGCAGCATCCATATCTGCGCAACATTCTGCATGACTGTCGCATATTCGGCCGACATTTCCTCTGTGGCGCGTGCAACCGTGTATTCGGGGAACGCCCAGATATAGAGAGGATTACCGAACATACCAAAGGAAAATATGACATGACTAAGGAGTGTCGTCTTAAGATTGTGGTAACCGCCAACTTTCCGTACGCCCTCTGCAAGAACGGTGGTGATAATTAAGGTAACAATGACCAGATTGGAGAGTTCCCCGGCAATAAAATAGATTACACCTACGATCAGGTTCATTAAAAACACAACACCGGGTTTCGCTTCCTTTGCCACAATATACAGATATGGGATTCCCGTAAAAAAACCAATTAGAGCTGGCATAAAAATCCACAGAATGGGCGTAAGTGCCCCGGACATCATGACCACCATGGTTATCATAAAGTAAACCAAGGAAATCCCGGCTGTAATCCCGAAATCTTTACCAGTCCATTTACTATTCATATATAATTCTCCCTTTCGTCCATCCTCTGTTTATCCAATGGCCCAACCCTCAGCTTGTTCGCGGATGGAGATAAATCGTTTATACAACCCATTTTGTGAGACAAGCTGCTGATGAGTTCCCCTTTGGACAACCTTTCCCTCATCAATCACCAAGATCTGATCTGCGCTTTCAATAGTCGCAAGGCGATGGGCAATCACAATAATGGTTTTACCGTGAGTAAGATTGCCGATGGCTTGTTGAATAAGATGTTCATTTTCTGGATCAATGCTGGCAGTTGCTTCATCAAGGATGACAATGGGGGCGTTTTTTAGCATAGCCCGAGCAATCGAAATGCGTTGCTTTTCTCCACCAGATAGGGTAGAGCCACCCTCACCAACGACTGTGTTATAGCCATCTGGGAGCGCCATAATAAAATCATGGCATCGGGCGGCTTTGGCGGCGGCAATTATTTCTTCCTCGGAGGCATCGGGTTTTCCGAACAAAATATTGTTGCGAATTGAATCGTGGAACAAATACACATTTTGGAATACCATACTGATATTTTTCAGTAGAGAATCGCAGGTAAATTCCCGAACATTGTGGCCTCCCACTTGTATTTCTCCATTCTGTGCATCATAAAACCGAGCCAATAAACTGCAGATTGTGGTTTTCCCGCTGCCGGATGGTCCTACGATCGCTGTTGTGGTGTTCTGCGGGATACGGAAGGAGATATGGCTTAAAACTTCCCGACTATCATAGCCAAAGGACACATCCTTAAACTCAATATCGTACTGGTTAATAGAAACATCTTTTCCGTCTTTATCAATGAATTCAGCATCTTCAATACTCTGAAGTTTCTCCGCTACTGTATCCAGCATTTCCAGAATGTGAAGGGAATTATTTGCCGACTCAATCGTGTTAAACATGATATAACTGTAAACGATCAACATAATCGCCATATACAGTTCCATTTCCCCTTGGAGTGCAAGAAGGGCTGTGATGCAGGTGATTGCCATGGTGCCCATGTATAGGCCGAGCCGGTGCAATGCGTCACAAGGAGCAAAGTTCCGTTCCATCTTAATGTTAATTTCTTTCGACTTATGATAGGCCCGGTAGAGGCCGTCAGAGGCTACACCTTCCTGCTTGAAAGATTTGACAACAGCCATCCCGCGGACATACTGAACAATCTCATCTGCCATCTCATTGATACTTTCCTGCCGAATCGGGGAATTTTTACGGCTTTGGCGCTCGATAAGTTGCAACCCGGCTGTAGAAATTGCCACAGCCAATAGCGCGGCGCCCCCCAAAAAAGGAGAAAAGCATAGCAGCCATATTATCGTGATTGCAAGAAATATGTAGCTGTCAATAATGTTATTGACAACATTCATCGTCTGCATTTCAAAAAAAGCCAGATCTGTGGTGATAGCAGTGGTAAATTCCCCCATGTTTTTCCGCTGGAGAAATCCCAGCGAAACCCGCTTAAGAATATCACCTATCTTCAGTCGTTCTGCACAGGTTACCTCATGAGCAATGCTATCCTGCCGGGTTGCCCGGATATAGGCGAACAGCCATCGGAGCAAAACTGAACCAAGGATGATTGTGGTGAGTTGGAGAACATATACCGGTTCCAACACTGCTGCCCCGTTGCTGTCATCAAGAATCAGCTTAATTGTCCAGACTCCGCAGATAATAGGAACAATGCCAAGAATATTGGAGATCATTGAGAGGGCAATGCCAAGATAGAGCCGCCCCTTGTACTGACTCATCAGACGGAACAGCCGTTTGAGAATTCTAATCATGCGAAAACCTCCCCTCTTAACCCAACTGACCATTTCTTTGCGCCAATGTGAGCCTGCCACATATCTCTATAAAGAGAGCTGCTTTCCAATAGTTCCTCATGAGTACCGCTTTGCGCGATTCGTCCTTTTTCAATCAAAAGGATCCTATCTGCATTCTTGATTGTGGAGAGGCGGTGGGCGATGACCAGAAGCGTTTTACCACGGGTCAACTCTGCGATAGCTTCCTGAATTTTGGCCTCATTCTCTGGATCAGTAAAAGATGTGGCCTCGTCCAAAATCACGATGGGAGCATTCTTCAAAATAGCCCTGGCGATTGCAATACGCTGTCTCTCACCACCAGACAGCCGGTCTCCAGCCTCGCCTGCGCTGGACTGATACCCCTGTTCCAGCTTGTTGATAAATTCGTCGCATTGTGCCTTTCGGGCCGCCTCCAAAACCTGCTCATCTGTGGCTTGCGGATTGCCTAGCCGGATATTTTCCAAAATGGAGCAGTTAAACAGAAAATTATCCTGCGTAACAAAGCTCACCTGATCGGCCAACTCTGTCAGAGGAATGTCTTTGATATTTACGCCACCAATCCGGATGGCTCCCTCTGTCGGATCCCAGAAACGTGCCACCAGGCGGGCCAGTGTCGATTTACCTCCACCAGACGGGCCGACAAGAGCATAAAATGCCCCCTCCGGGATAGCAAGATTTATGTCATGGATTACATTTTCTTTTCCGGTATAGGAGAAGGTCACATGCTCCATTAGGATGTCATGAGCCGAGATCGGTTTTTCCTCCATTGCCAATGGCAATTCTCCAATATCAAAGGTCTTATTTACAATATTGACAGAATACTGAATTGATTTTAGCTGATTAAAAAACAGAATCATGCGGCCCAAACTGCTGACCATGCCCATAGAGAGCAGCATTGCCATAGTGATTTTTGGCAGGGTTGTGCTGCCATAGAGATAAAGCAGCGTGCCAATCGGCAATACACCCAGTAGAGTTGTCGGCAGAATACTGGCACCAAGGGTAGTAAATTTCCATGTTGATTTGTACCAATTCAAGGTGGTTTGCTTGAAGTTCTCTACCGCTTTCCGATATTTCTCATAGGACGAGGTCGACTGGTTGAAAGCTTTCACAACTTCAATGCCTTCCATGTACTCAACCACTACATTGTTCATGTGCTCATTGGCTTCCATATAGACTTGGTAGGTTTTATTGTAGCCGCCCAACATCATTCCATATGGAATAAGCGCCAAAGGGATGGTAATCAGCGATGCCAGCGCCAAACGGAAATCAATCATACAGAGATAAGTGAATACCGCTATCGGCAATATCAGCGCCCCGGCGCCCTCTGGAATCACATGAGCCAGGGGGATTTCAATATTCTCAATCTGATCTACCACAATATTCTTTACGCGACCAGCGTTGATTCCTTGGGCCACTCCAAGCGGAGCCTTCATCAGTTTCTCGGCGACCCGCTTTCGCATCAACTCCAAAATGGTATATGCAGAAATGTGGGAAAGCGTAGTGGAGATGGCATGAAACAGAACCTTGCCGAGAAAACCGATCGTGCCAACAATGGTCCAGTAAAGGATCGTCTCCGCCGTGGCGGTTTGGTCAAAAAACAGGCAAATAATACGGTAAGCGGCAACATAAGGGATGATGCCCCCTGCAACCGACAGTAATGCACAAATTACAGATATAATCAGTTTTCCCTTGCATGGCGTAGCATAAGACAGGATACTGCCTGCAAGACCTTGCTTCTTCATAAAACAACCTCCTTCTGAAAGAGAATAGAATAGATCTGCGGTGTATATCTGGGTTCTACAGGAAAGAAACTTTCCACCCTGCCGTTGAGCAGATAGCAAATATGGGTGCAGGTATGCATTAAAAATTCGTAATCATGGGTGGTCACCAGGAGGGTCTTGCCCTGTTCTGCCAGTTCATGTAGAAGGGAAGAAACATTGACCATACTGGAATAGTCCAGGCCGCTGGTAGGCTCGTCGAAACAAATCACATCTGTGTCTTTCATACAAGCTACTGCAATGCAAAGGCGCTGCTTCTGGCCGCCTGACATTGATGCAGGATGTTGCTGTCGATAATCCAATAATCCCATCCGCTCCAACAGCATACGGCCTTTTTTTTGCAGTTCCTCATTGCCGTCATTACCCAGAAACAGTTCTTTTTCCACACTTTCTGTAAAAAGCTGGTAGTCGCTGCTCTGCATGACAAGAAAAGTATCGCGCACCCTGGTTTTACTATTCACCGCTTGGCCACCAAATCGAACCTCCCCATTGGTTTCTTTTTTTAAACCACACACAATTTCCAACAGCGTACTTTTCCCTACGCCGTTGGTTCCGACGATACCAACGATGTCTCCTTTCCCGGCAGAGAGGTTCACATTTGCCAGCGTCTCACTTTCTCTGGTATAGCGGTAGGATAGATTTTCCAGACAAATTTGTTCCTCCGCTCCGGTTTTTTTCTGCGTCACAGGTGGGCGTATACTTAGAAGATCCGTACTCCTTAACCCCATTCGGTTAGCCTCCTCGTTGGAAAGGGAACGGAAGGCAGAGGCATCCAATTCTCTTGTGATCTGTCCATATTCAATCAAAACGGCACGATCTGCAATGTCTTTCAGATAATGGATGCGGTGCTCAGATATAATAATGGTATACCCCTGTTGTTTGAGTGTATGGAGAATCTCCATCAAATGCTCGGTGGCTGCAGCATCCAGATTAGCAGAGGGTTCGTCCAGCACCAGAATTTTGGGGGCAAGTGCGTAGACTGAGGCGATAGCAATAGACTGCTTTTCACCGCTGGACAGTTCAAAAATGCTGCGCTCCAATAAGCGCTGAATTTGCAGGTCGTTAGCCGCCTGTTCAATACGCCGACAGATTTCTTCTCTTGGAATGCCCACATTCTCACAGGAAAAGGCAATTTCTGCTGTTGTATCCGTGGCAAAAAACTGAGACCGTGGATCCTGAAAAACGGAGCCTACCACACCAGCCAAATCCTGGATTGACAGTTCATCTGTATTCTGCCCATCTACAAAGACCCTTCCTTCCAGTTCCCCTTCAAAAAACTCCGGAACTAAGCGGTTAATCAACCGGGTGATGGTCGTTTTTCCACAGCCCGAGGAACCCAACAGAACTACAAATTCCCCTTTTTGGATAGTAAGGCTCACATCCCGCAAAGCCGGTTCCTTTGCATTGGCATACTGGAAGGAAACGTGTTCAATTTGAATCATATCTTTACCTCCCAAGCAAAGCACTGCCAACAATTCCAGCAATTACAGCGGAAATAACGGCGCCTGCATATAAAAAGTCGGTTGCTCGTAAACGTACCTCCCGATAAGAGGTGCGCTTTGATTCCAAATCCAACCCTCGTGTCATGGCAGAAGCGGCCAGTTCATCCGATATCGTCATACTCCTAATAATCAACGGAACAATGGCATATTCACAGGTTTTAACTGGGTGAAGCAGCACATTTCGCACTGTCAGTCCAATGCCGCGTAGCATCATAGTATTTTTGATAAAACGGAATTCATCCTGTACTGTTGGGATGTAACGGAAAGCTACCGCCAGTGCGATAGTACCACCTTTAGGCACGTGCATATTCTGCATCGCAGTCACAAAATCACTGACTCGTAGCTTGCTGCCCATCCACGCTCCCATGACAAAAAACACTACAACTCGTTCCAGCATGAATAGAATCATACCCACGCCCGCAGCGAATTTGCTTTGCGGTACGAAAGAAAGAATTAGGTTTATTAGCAGGAACACAGCAAACAGCATTGCAGTCTTTTTTGCGCCCAACCAAAGACCACGAGCCAGATACAGAACTACAACCAGCAGATACATCCAAATCAGGGCCAACAGATTTGGCGCACTAAAAGTAGCTGACGCAAAGACAACCACCAGCAAGAGCTTCATTCGTGGGTCCAGCTCTAAAAAACGAATGTGTCTGATATCCCTGCTCATACGATCCCCGCTTTTTGAAAGTGTTTTTTCAGCAACAGTTTTCCAAGAAATGCTCCAACCACACATCCCACCACAGTGGCGGCAAGACCCACAAAGAACATTGGCCCGATAAGCATATCAAACACTGTGGAGTAGAGATCCGCATAGGCGGATACTGCGGCCAAATACATATCTTTCATAAAAATAAGTGGAATCGTCATGCCCAGATAGAGAAATACCACCTGAACGGTAAAGCACAGCAACATGGTAGAAAACTTGTGCCGATCCAATGTGCGCCAGAAAAGTTCAGCAATCACCGCGCCAACGGCAATTACCAGCGCAACACCCCAAAAACTCATAAGCTGCATTGCCGCCCAAATTAACCCAAATAACAAGACGATTCCTTTCTTATTCACTTTCGTAAACAGAAGCATGAAAATGGTTCCCCAAACCACTGCACAGGCCGCAAAGACAAACAAGCTGCCAGCGACGGTCATACCAATGGGTGCGCCAACTCCCGCATAGACCAGAAACATAAGCACATATAAGATGGCGGCGGTTATGTAATCGCGAACATTCATTTTGTCTGATTTTTTAAATTTTGCAGTGTTACTTTTCATTGTTTTCTCCTTCCTCGTTAGCGGTCGCTAACCAATGTGGATTTTTTTGGCTTTTAGCCTATTAAGCTAAAAGCCAAAAATAGCTTGCCAGTTAAATAGTTTTGCCACATATTCACAGTGGCGTAATGCTTGTTCCAAAGGCAAATCATGAACGATTGGCTCAAACAGCGTAGACCAAAAGGCTGTCAGCAGCATGTGGATTTCCTCTTCATCAATCTGGTTGTCTCTACCATCTTGCTGGGTAACTGCCTCTAAAAATTTGACCGTTTGCTTTGCATGGTGAGATACGAAATCATGTAAGAAATTTGCGTGTGTCGAACCTTCCGAACGACACAGGAGCAACTTGAATCCATCGTATCGCTCATAGGAAAAACGCACAATCGTTTTAAGTGTTGTGCTTGACATATCCCATACGGATTGCATCTTGCCATGTGCCAACTGCTCGTAATCGTACCGTTCGATATTAAGCGCCATCTCCTCAATATCCTGAAGTGTTGGACCAACTACTGCTTCAAACAAAGCTTCTTTGCCAGGGTATCGCTTATACATGGCTCCTGTTGTTACGCCGGCTTTTTTGCATATTTCCCGCAAGGAGGCATCTGCAAACCCCTTTTCCATAAATTCTTCTTCTGCACTTTTAAGTATCTTGGGATCAATTCTCCGATCCGGCAACGACATTCTATCACCCCTTTAGATAACATTGATATCGGTAACGCTGTTATCAGAATAGCATAAGTGTGTTATCTTGTCAATAGCCACACACAAATCTGGTTATTCAGAATTCCTGGTACGACTGGCAATACACCTGGATAGACAGCATCATGGGCCAGGACATGTTGAGCAGCAGCCGGCGTACCGGCATCACTCCCATCTTGTTCTCTTCCAAGTTTCATTTCCTCCTCCTGTTCGGGTTTCCAAAAGAAATCGGGGCGTGCTGACGCACGCCCCGATCCCGTTCTCTCCAGCGGCGTGGCAGCCCGCTGGACGCTTATAAACTTCTCACATAACGCAGGTCATTACAGACCATATGGTGGGGAAAGGGCACCTTCTGTATGGTGCCGTCCCAGGCAAAACCGTGCCGCTCATAGAACCGGCGGGCGCCGGAATTCTCCCGCAGCACAAAGAGGGTGCAGCCCGGATAGCCCTCCGCCTTCAGGCGGCGCACCGCCTCCTCCAGCAGCAAGCCTCCATAGCCTCTACTCGTTGCGGCAGGCTCAACGTAAAGGGATATCACTTCACACCACCCATGGTATTGGCTGCTGTCAATCACCAGTTCCGCGCTCTGGCGGGGACTGGGACCGCTGCGGATGGGCCCATAGTTACAGCAGGCCACAGGCACGTCATTTTCGTAAAGTAAAATGCCTTTGCATCGCTTGGTAGCGTAGTCATCCCGGAAGAAGGGAATCCAGTGCTCCTCGGTGGTGACCTCTTGCAGGTAGTCGTCTGGTACATAGCCGGGATAAGCGGACCGCCAACCCCGGCAGTGGATGGCACTCATGGCCGCAAAGTGCTCCTCGGTGGAGGCATCCACAAAGCGCAGGGGCTCAGGCACGGACAGTCTCCTCAACCTTCTTTTCCGCTTCCTGCTGGGCCTGCTGCCGGGCCAGGGCCCGGGCATTGGCCAGCATCAGCTTGATGCGGTTCTCCTGGTTGATCTTGGTGGCACCGGGGTCATAGTCGATGGCCACGATGTTGGAGTTGGGGTAGTCGTCCTTCAGCTTGCGGATCATACCCTTGCCCACGATGTGATTGGGCAGGCAGCCGAAGGGCTGGGTGCACACAATGTTGGGGGTGCCGGTGTGGATGAGCTCCAGCATCTCGGCGGTGAGGAGCCACCCCTCCCCCATCTTGTTGCCCTCGCCAAGATAGCCCTTGATGAGCTGGCGCAGGTCCTGGAAGGTGCCGGGAGCCCGGAAGCCGCCCCGCTTCATGGCATCGATCATGGCCCGCTGGCACTTCTCCACGTAGTGGCGCAAGCTGGCGCAGGCAGCCTTCTTGGCCAATTTGCCGCCGTAGATGTCCACGTCCACTTCCCGGTTGTAGATCTTGAAGATGATGAAGTCGGTGAGACCGGGCACTACCGGCTCCGCTCCCTCGGACAGGAGGAACTGCTCCAGGTTGTTGTTGCCCAGGGGGGAGTATTTGATGTAGATCTCGCCCACCACGCCCACGCGGACCTTGGGCTCCCCGGCCACGGGGATGGCCTTGAAGGCGGCCACGATGTGGTCAAAGTTCTCCACCATGCTCTTGAAGGACAGACCATCGCCCTTGCTCATTTCAGAGAGCAGGTGATCTTCGATCTGCCGGATGGTCTCATCCGTCTGTCCGGCGTTGACCTCGTAAGGCCGTACCTGGTTGGCGGTCTGTACGATGATATCGCCGTACATCATGGCGAATATGGCTTTGCGCAAGGTACCCAGGCCCAGTTTGAAGCCGGGATTGTGCTCCAGGCCGGACAGGTTCAGGGAGATGACTGGCACATAATCCAGCCCGGCCTTCATCAGCGCCTTGCGCAGCAGGTGGATGTAGTTGGAGGCCCGGCAGCCGCCGCCGGTCTGGGTAATGAGCAGAGCCACCTTGTGGGGGTCGTATTTACCGCTCTTCACCGCATCAATGAGCTGGCCGATGACCAGCAGGGCGGGATAGCAGGTGTCGTTGTGGACGTACTTCAGGCCCTCATCCACGATGTTGCGGTGGTTGGTGGTAAGCATCTCCACCTTGTAGCCCTCTGTCTCAATGATGCGGGCCATCAGTCCGAAATGGACGGGCAGCATGGTGGGAAAGAGGATGGTATACTCCTTCTTCATTTCCTGCGTAAACAGGAGCCGTCCGGTTTTATCGTAAATCAGTTCTGCCATAGTAACGATGGTTCCTTTCCTTGCACGGTGCGTGGGGTCACTGATGCTTCCGGGCGTCCATAGCCGCCATCAGGGAGCGGACCCGGATGGTGACGGCGCCCAGGTTGCTGATGTCGTCGATCTTCAGCTGGGTGTACAGCTTGCCGCCGCTCTCCAGAATGTCACGCAGCTCGTCGGTGGTGATGGCGTCGGTGCCGCAGCCAAAGCTGACCAGCTGCACCACCTGCATGTCGGGCTGGGTACATACATAGCGGGCGGCGTTGTACATCCGGGACTGGAAGGTCCACTGGTTGAGCACCTTCCGGGGGGCGTAGCCCTCTAGATAGCTGAGGGCGTCCTCGGTGACCAGCACAAAGCCGAAGGAGGTAATCAGGTCATTGATGCCGTGGTTGATCTCCGGGTCGATGTGGTAGGGCCGGCCGCAGGCCACGATGATGGGCATGTCGTGGGCCCGGGCGTACTCGATGTACCGCTTGCCGGTCTCCCGCACGTCGTGGACGTAGGCGTCATAAGCCGCATAGGCCGCCTTGGCCGCCGCCTCGGTCTCCCGCTTGGGGATGGAGAACTCCTCGTCCATGATCTTGGCGATCCGCTTGGTGAAGTCCTTGTGCCGCCACAGGCCCACATAGGGATTGAGGAACCTGGTCTGCTTCAGCAGGGGCACGTTGGCGGCCAGCAGCTCGGGGTAGTAAGCCACCACCGGGCAGTTGTAGTGGTTGTCGCCGATGCCCTCGTCGTTGTTGTAGGACATGCAGGGGTACCAAATGGCGTCCACCCCCTCCTCCACCAGGGCCTCCACATGGCCGTGGAGCAGCTTGGCGGGATAGCAAACCGTATCGGAGGGAATGGTGTGCTGGCCCTTCAGGTAGAGCTTGCGGGAGGACTCGGGAGAGAGCACCACCTCAAAGTTGAGGCGGGTAAAGAACTCAAACCAGAAGGGCAGGTTCTCGTACATGTTCAGGCCGAAGGGGATGCCCATCTTGCCCCGGACCCCATTGCCGCTCCCCTTGCCGTGGAGGGCACGGAGCTTCTTGTACTTGTAGTTCATCAGGTCGGGGTTCTCCACCTTGGCCTTGCCCAGGGGGCGGGAGCACCGGTTGCCCGAGATAAACCGCCGCCCGCCGTCAAAGGTGTTGACGGTAAGGGAGCAGTGGTTGGTGCACAGGTTGCAGGTCACGGGCCTGGCGGTGTGGGAGAAGGACTTCAGGTCCTCCGCCGTCAGGATGGAACTCTTGTCCAGGTGGAGATCCCGGGCGGCCAGAGCCGCGCCGAAGGCGCCCATGATACCGGCGATGGTGGGCCGGGTCACGTTGCGGCCCAGCTCCAGCTCAAAGGCCCGCAGCACCGCGTCGTTATGGAAGGTGCCGCCCTGGACCACGATGTGCTTGCCCAGGTCGTCGGCGTTGGCGGCACGGATGACCTTGTATACCGCGTTTTTCACGATGGAGATGGACAGACCGGCGGAGATGTCCTCCACGCTGGCGCCGTCCTTCTGGGCCTGCTTCACGCTGGAGTTCATAAACACGGTGCAGCGGGAGCCCAGGTTCACCGGGTGCTTGGCCAGCAGGCCCAGCTTGGAGAAGTCGGCGATGTTATAGCCCAGGGCCTTGGCAAAGGTCTCAATGAAGGAGCCGCAGCCGGAGGAGCAGGCCTCGTTGAGCATGATGGAGTCCACCGCGCCGTTGCGGATCTTGAAGCACTTCATATCCTGGCCGCCGATGTCGATGATGAAATCCACGTCGGGGTTGAAATGGCGGGCGGCGTTGTAGTGGGCCACCGTCTCCACCAGACCGGCGTCGCAGGAGAAGGCGTTCTTGATGAGCTCCTCACCGTAGCCGGTGACCGCCGCGCCCTTAATGGTGATGCGGTCGCCGCACAGGGCGTAGATCTCCTTCAGCTGCTCCAGCACGATGGCCACCGGGTTGCCCAGGTTGGAGTGGTAGTAGGTGTAGAGCAGGCCGCCGTCGGCGGTGATGAGCACCATCTTGGTGGTGGTGGAACCGGCGTCGATGCCCAGCCAGGCATCGCCGGAATAGGTGTTCACGTCCACCTCCGGGGGATGCATGGCGTTGTGGCGGGCCAGGAAGGCGTCGTACTCCCCCTGATCGTTAAACAGGGGGGGCATGGTGTCCACCAGGCCCACGTTGTCCACGCTCTTTTCCAGCCGCTCCAGGATCTCATCAAAGGAGCGCTCGGCCAGCTCGGTGGCACACAGGGCGGCACCGATCCCGGCAAAGCAGTCGCCGTCCTCCGGGAAGATGGCATGCTCCTCGTCCAGCTTCAGGGTCTCCACGAACCGCTGGCGCAGGCCCTTGAGGAAGTGGAGAGGGCCGCCCAGAAAGACGATCTTGCCCTTGAGCTCGCGGCCCTGAGTCAGACCGGCCACAGTCTGGTCCACCACCGCCTGGAAGATGGAGGCCGCCACGTCCTCCTTCCGGCCGCCCTGGTTCAGGATAGGCTGGATATCGCTCTTGGCGAACACGCCGCAGCGGGAGGCGATGGGATAGATCTTCTCGTGCTTCAGGGAGAGCTCATCCAGCTCGTTCACCGACACGTTCATCAGGGTGGCCATCTGGTCGATAAAGGCGCCGGTACCGCCGGCGCAGGAGCCGTTCATACGCTCCTCCAGCGCGCCGCCGAAGAAAATGATCTTGGCGTCCTCGCCGCCCAGCTCGATCACCGCGTCGGTGGCCGGTATGTAGGTATTGACGGCGGCGGCGGTGGCGTACACCTCCTGCACAAAGTCGATCTCCGCCGCCTTGGCCACGCCCAGACCGGCAGAGCCGGTGATGGCGATGCGCACCTGCTGGCCCCGCAGCTTCTCCTCGATGGAACGCAGGGTCTCAGCCGCACGCTCTCTGGCCTTGGAGTAGTGCCGCTCATAGGAGCGGAACAGCAGCTGGTTGGCCTCGTCCAGTACCACCACTTTGACCGTGGTGGAGCCAATGTCAATTCCAATCCGCAGACTCATAGATTCACCTGATATCCTTTATAATGAAGAATTTCGCATCCATCATAATATAACAAAAGCATTTTTTTGACAAGAGAAAACCTACAAAATACAGGAAGTTCCGCAAACGGAAAGAATTGTGCCCAAAAATCATTTCCAATGCCCCGGTCACCGGCGCAATTTTCACAAGGCTGCCCGGTCCATATCATTGTTGACAAGCAATATTATACGTCATATAATATTATCAAACAGAAAGGGGGCCTGGCTATGACCTTTCCACTGGGCGCTCCCCTGCTGGACGCCTGCGTGCTGGCGGTGCTGGCGGAGGGAGACACCTACGGCTACCGCCTGACCCAGCGCATGAAGGAGCAGGTGGAGCTGTCGGAATCCACCCTCTATCCCGTGTTGAGGCGGCTTCAGCAGAGCGGCTGTCTCACTGTCTACGACAAGCCCTTTCAGGGCCGCAACCGGCGCTACTACGCCATCACACCGGCGGGGCGGGCGCTGCTCACCGGCTATCGGGAGGAATGGGTGCGTTACCGCAGCCAGATCGAGGGGCTTCTGCTGGGGGAAAAGGAGGATGGGCATGAATAAGTCACAATTTTTAAAGCAGCTGCGGTACAGGCTGGAAGACCATCTGCCGGAGGAGGAGTTGGCCGACGTGCTCTCCTACTACGAGGCCTATTTTGACGACTCGGAGGAGGACGAGGAAGCTGTGGCGGAGCGTCTGGGCTCCCCCGCCTCAGTGGCGGAGCAGGTGCTGAAGGACGCAGGAGAAAGCGCCCGGCGGGTCACCACCCCGCCCCCTGCTCCCGCCGGACGGCGGCGGTGGGTGGTCCCGCTGATCATCGCAATCGTGCTTGTCATCGTTCTGGCTATCTTTGTGCTGCCTTCCACTCTGTTGCTGGCGCTCAGAACCGACAGTTTCCGCACCCCCACCGTCGAGACCACCACCCCCGTTCTCGTTACAGACAACTCTGACGTATCGGTGGCACTGACCCCCTTTGACGCCCTGGAGTTGGATGTGGACGTGGCCTCGGTTCAGATCAAAACGGGCAGCGAGTGGACGATCCGTCTGGTCAACCGGAGCCAGGACACCTCGGAGGACTCCTACCAGCTGAACTACCGCAACAGAGACGGGGTTCTCTCGGTCTGGAGTACCCCCTATCCCTCTGATGTTCCCTCCGCTCAAAGATCGGCGGACGTTCAAGTCGAGGTGACCGTCCCGGAGGGGACCACTCTGGACCGTGCGGAGCTAACCATTGGTGTGGGCGATCTGGTCTGGGAGGACTGTACCGTCAGCGGCAGAATGAATGTGGAGAACGGTGTGGGCGATGCGACCCTGAAACTGGCCGCTCCGGTGAAAGAAGCCGACATTCTTACCGGGACAGGCGACCTGACCTTTGAGATCGCAGACAGCCAGTCCGGCTACTCCTGGCTGCTGAGCTCAGGCACCGGCGATATCCGTCTGAACGGAGAGACCATGCAGCCCTTCTGGTCGGAGGGCGGCAGTGGCCAGCGAACCCTGTCTCTGGTCAGCGGCACCGGTGACGTCAGCCTGGTGTTTCAATAATCCTTTCCATAAAATAGCATTTGACTTTTTGGTGTTCAAATTTTCCATAGTATAAAAAATGATATAGGCAAATAGAAAATGATAGAGAAATTTGTATATGAGTGCTACAATCTAAGCAGACAAATTTGGATTCACAGAGGTAAATAGAATGATTCATCTGAAAAAAATAAACGGTGAAAATATCTGGGATATTCTAAGGTTAAATGTCTCAGATAGTCAGAAAAGTTTTGTCGCCAGTAATGATATCAGCATTATCGAAGCGTATATTGCTATTACATCCAACGGGTATGCTTTTCCGTTTGGAATTTTTGAAGGTAATAATCCAGTCGGCTTTGTGATGATCGGTTATGACAAAGATGATTACTGGAAAGATGCACCTGCCATAGCAGACGGGAATTATAACCTGTGGAGATTGATGATAGATAAGAACTATCAAAACATGGGGTATGGGAAACAGGCGGTAGAACTTGCGTTAAGCTTTATCCGAACATTTCCCTGTGGTAAAGCTGATTTCTGTTGGCTGTCATATGAGCCAGAAAATGTGGTTGCTAAATCGCTGTATGCCTCTTTTGGATTTATAGAGACCAGAGAAAAAGACGGAGAAGAACAGATTGCCGTATTAAAACTTTAAGACAATTTTCATCTATCAAATCAACATAAAAACTGCCTGCCGCAGTCCTGCGGCAGGCAGTTTTACGTTATCTCCGATAAGTACGGGTGATTCTGGCCAGCTTGCCGGACACCGTGGGGTTAAGGGCGTCAGCCCGCACCCGCCAGGACCAGTTCTGGTCCCCCATGGTGCCGGGGGCGTTGACCCGGGCGTCCCCACCCAGACCCAGCAGGTCCTGGAAGGGAGCGATGGCCAGCCGGCAGGGGGACATCCACGCCCCGCACACCGCACCCCAGCCGAAGCCCTCGTCCTCCCGCAGGCGCAGGTAGTCGAAGGCGTACTGCCGCTCGTCCGGGTTGGCCTCGGTAAAGAGCCACTGGACAAAGGTGGGGGTGTCGTGGGTACCGGTGTACATCACCGCGTCCCGGGGGCAGTTATGGGGCAGATAGGCGCTCTCCCCCACCGGGTCGAAGGCATAGACCAGCACCTTCATGCCGGGCAGGCCGCTCTGGGCGATATAGGCCAGGGCGTCGGCATCCAGATCCCCCAGATCCTCCGCGATGAGGGCCAGGCCAGGCACCTTTTTCAGCACGTCCAGCAGGTCGTTGCCGGGGCCCTTCTCCCAGTGGCCGCCCCGGGCGTCCTCGGCATCCTCGGGGATGGACCAGTAGGTGTGGAAGGCCCGGAAGTGGTCGATGCGCACCACGTCATACAGACGGGCCATATGGGCGCCCCGGCGCTTCCACCAGGCAAAGCCGGTCTTTTTGTGGTACTTCCAGTCGTACAGAGGGTTGCCCCAGTGCTGGCCCTTGTCAGTAAAGGCATCTGGGGGCACACCGGCCACGCAGGAGGGACGCATATCCTCCTTGAGCTGGAAGAGCTCCGGATTGGCCCACACCTCGGCGCTGTCGGGAGAGACATAGATGGGCAGGTCCCCGATGATGGAGACCCCCTTGGAGTTGGCATAGGTCTTGACCGCCTTCCACTGGCGGAAGAAGAGGTATTGCAGGAAGGTCTGGAAAGCGCACTCCTCCCCCAGCTCCTCCCGGCACCGGGCCATGGCCGCCGGCTTGCGCAGGCGGACCTCGTCGGGCCACTGGGCCAGTTCCTTGTCAAAATGGTCATGCAGGGCCATGAAGAGGGCGTAGTCGGGCAGCCAGTCGGCCTCCTCCCCCTCAAACTGCTTGAGCTGGGGGGCGTATTTCTCCCGTCCCCGTTCAAAGGCCTTCCGCAGCAGGGGCAGCCGGGTCTCGCGGAGCCAGGCGTAATCCACCCGGTCCGGATTGTCCCGCTGGGCGGCGTTGAGCTCGTCGTGGGTCAGCAACCCCTCCTCCGCCAGTTCATCCAGGTCCAGGAACAGGGGATTGCCCGCGAAAGACGAGGGGGACATGTAGGGGGAGTTGCCCCCTCCCGGCGGCACCAGGGGCAGGATCTGCCAGAATTTCTGGCCGCCCGCCGCCAAAAAGTCGATAAACTGCCGGGCCGGCTTGCCCAGCGTGCCGATGCCGTAGGGCCCCGGCAGGGAGAATACGGGAAGCAGGATTCCGCTGGCTCTTGCTTGCATAAACAGGCCTCCACTTCATTGATTACGGACCTGCTTATTATAGTACATTTGCCAAAAAGCCGCAACCCTTGCATGTTATGGCATGCAAGGGCTGCGGCTGAATGTTCCTTTAAGTCCCGGACTCGATGGCGGTTTGAATGGACTCATAGACCTGGTCCTGATTCTCACACATCACCAGCAGGATGGTGCCGTCCTTCAGGGTGCCCAGTTTGGCCTTGTCGGCAATATCATACTGATCCTGCAAATACTGGTGAAAGCTCTCCTTCCGGTTTGCGATAAAATCGTTGAGGCCGTTGCGCACCGCTTCCTCCCGGCCTGCCACCGGACAGACGGCGGCAACACCGTAAGCCTTCACATTCATCAGAGAAGCCGACAGGGCGCAGGCTGCCACATCCTCCTTTTTCAGGCCCAACAGGTCAAAGGTGGCCTGGCCCATGTCGTCATCCACGCTGGTGATGATGGGCAGGGCGTCGTTTTCCTCCTGGTCTCTGGCGTTCTCAATGGCGGTCTGGTAGAGTTGGGTCCGCTCTTCGGCGGTCAGCTCCTCCTTTTGTGCCATCTGGCTCTCCATTTTGTCCATCTCGTCCTCCACCTTGCTGCAGCCGGGCAGTACCAGCAGCAGCGCCAGCAGCATCAGAGGGATCATCCGTTGTTTTCGCATGGTTCATTCTCCTTTTCCACTTCTTGTTTACACAGGGTCAGGGTATCCCCCGCCCGATCGGCCAGCAGGGTGTCCCCTGCCCGCACCGCGCCGCTGAGCAGCAGTTCGGCTGCCGGGTCCTCCACCCGGGTACGAATGGTGCGGCGGAGGGGCCGAGCCCCGTAGTCGGGATCAAAACCCAGCCTGGCCAGGGCGTCCAGGGCCCCATCGGTCCAGGTAAGGCGCACCCCCAGAGCCCGCAGCCGCTCCCCCACCCGGGAGAGCATCCGCCGGGCGATGGACTTGATCTCGCCCCGGCCCAGCTGGGTGAAGACGATGGTCTCGTCCAGACGATTGAGAAATTCCGGCCGGAACACCTTCTTCAAATCCTCCAGCACCGCCGAGCGCAGCTCCTCCAGGGAGCGGGTCTCCCCATCCCGGTGCTCGGCAGCAGAGAAGCCCAGCTTGCTGCCCCGGGCGGTGATCCTGGCCGCGCCCACGTTGGAGGTGAGCACCACCACCGCATTGCGGAAGTCGGCCTTCCGGCCCTGGGAATCGGTGACCACACCGTCCTCCATGATCTGGAGCAGGATGCCCCATACGTCAGGGTGGGCCTTCTCGATCTCGTCAAAAAGCACCACACAGTAGGGCCGCCGCCGCACCTTTTCGGTGAGCTGGCCCCCCTCCTCGTGGCCCACATAGCCCGGCGGGGAGCCAATGAGCCGGGAGACCGCGTGCTTCTCCATATACTCCGACATGTCGAAGCGGAACAGGGCCTCCTCACTGCCGAAGAGGGAGAGGGCCAGGGCCCGGCTCAGTTCGGTCTTGCCCACGCCGGTGGGGCCCAGGAAGAGGAAGCAGCCGGTGGGCCGTTCAGGCTCCTTCAGCCCCACCCGGCCCCGGCGCACAGCCCGGGCCACCGCCTTGACGGCCTCCTCCTGGCCCACCACCCGGCGGTGAAGCTCCTCCTCCAACTGGAGCAGCCGGTCGCTCTCCGCCTGGGTCAGGGTGGTGACAGGGATGCCCGTCCAGCCGGACACCACCGCCGCCACGTCCTCGGCAGTCACCGCTCCGGTGTTCTGTCCCGCCCGCCACAGGGCCTTCTGCTGGTCCAGCTCCCGGCGGAAATCCTCCTCCGCGTCCCGCAGCATGGCGGCCTTCTCAAAGTCCTGGCTGCGGATGGCCTCCTCCTTCTCCCCTCTGGCCCGGACCACCTTGTCCTCCAGGGCCCGGAGATCGGGGGGCGCCGCCAGCCGGTCCAGCCGCACCCGGGCCGCCGCCTCGTCCATCAGGTCGATGGCCTTGTCGGGCAGGCGGCGGTCCCCGATATACCGGCTGGACAGGGCCACGGCGGCGGTGATGGCCTGGTCGCTGATGCTGATGCGGTGGTGGGCCTCATACCGGTCCCGCAGGCCCATGAGGATGGCCCGAGCTGTCTCCTGGTCTGGTTCGGCCACCAGCACCGGCTGGAACCGCCGCTCCAGGGCGGCGTCCTTCTCGATATACTTCCGGTACTCCTCGGTGGTGGTGGCCCCGATGACCTGGATCTCTCCCCGACCCAAGGCAGGCTTGATGATGTTGGCGGCATCAATGGCTCCCTCGGCGGAGCCCGCCCCCACGATGGTATGGAGCTCGTCGATGAATAGGATCACATCCCCCACCCGGCGCACCTCGGAGAGCACGTTTTTTACCCGCTCCTCAAATTCTCCCCGGTATTTGGTGCCCGCCACCATGGCGGACAGATCCAGGGAGACCAGCCGCTTGCGCCGCAGCTCCTCGGGCACGTCTCCGGCCACCATCATCCGGGCCAGGCCCTCGGCCACCGCCGTCTTGCCCACGCCGGGCTCCCCGATGAGGGCAGGGTTGTTCTTCTGCCGCCGGGACAGGATCTGAATTACCCGACGGATCTCCCGGTCCCGGCCCACCACCGGGTCCAGCTGGCCCCCGGCCGCCATGCGGGTCAGGTCCCGGGCGAACTGCTCCAGCAGCTTGGACTCGCCGGGATAGTCCCGCTCGGTGCGGGGCTTGCCGCTCCCCCGGAAGGGAGGCGGCTGGGTCTCCCCTCCCATGGCGGCGGACACGTCGGCCCGCAGGCGGCGGGGCTCCACCCCGGCGGCGTCCAGCACCCGTACCGCCACCCCGTCCCCCTCCCGGAGGATGCCCAGCAGCAGATGCTCAGTGCCCACATACTGGTGGCCCAGCCGCACCGCCTCGGTGAGGGAGAGTTCAATGATCTTCTTGCACCGGGGGGTCAGCCCCTGGGAGGGGACGGTCCCCGGCGTGCCCACCCCCACCAGCTGGGACACCGTCTGTTTCAGGCCCTCCGTCTCCAGACCGGCGGCCTGGAGTACCTTGGAGGCCACCCCCCTGCCCTCTTTGGCCAAGCCCAGCAGCAGGTGCTCGCTGCCTACATAGCCGTGGCCCAGTTCGGCGGCGCTCTCCTGGGCCAGACGCAGGGCGGCCTGGGCCCGCTGGGTGAATCGGGTCTCATTCATGCTCTCGCCTCGCCGGTCCTTCCTCCACGGAAGGAACCTGCGCTTTTTCTTGACGGGCTTCATATCCTGTGCCACGCCCCTTCTCCTTTGTTCTGTGCGGATGGGCCCCGCTGCTGGGGGCTCCGTTCAGCTGGGGGGTCAAATCCCCCGCCGCATCCATGCGGAATCTCGACGCTCTGTCCATCGGATCGCTCCCTTCCGGCTGTGCATCGCAGTTATCATTTTTCCCGCCAGAAAAAAATATACCCACAGTACACACATTTTAGCATTGCAATTTTGAAAAGTTATGATACAATAGCGTTAGCTTTGAAGTTTGGAGGTGGATCCGATGGCCTATGTCATCAGCGACGCTTGCGTGAGCTGTGGCGCTTGCGAGGGCGCTTGCCCCGTTGGTGCTATCGCTCAGGGCGATGACCACTACGTGATCGACGCCGGTTCCTGCATCGATTGCGGTACTTGTGCCGACACCTGCCCCACGGGTGCTATTTCCCAGGGCTAATTGGCGCACTGCGTAAAGAAAACAGCGGCATACCACTGGTATGCCGCTGTTTTTACTTCCATGCAAAATTTCATGGGGTCGTCAAGGCCTTGTTTGAATATTGGCGATATGCCCAGCGGCGAGGAATTTTGGCCGCTGGCAAGCAATTTTTTTGCAGGAATCCTGACGGATTTCAAGGAAAAATTGTGCCGCCCAGGGGGCAAAAGGCCCGGCGATTGGGCTTGTTGACAATATTCAAACAAGGCCTAGGCCCTTTCACGCAGAAAGAGAGGATACTATGCAGCTCAAGGGCAAAAACCTGCTTCTGGTGGGCTTCACACTGTTTTCCATGTTTTTTGGTGCGGGCAACCTGATCTTCCCCCCGGGCATTGCCGCCCAGGCGGGCACCGCCACCTGGCCCGCCTTTGTAGGTCTGGCCATCAGCGCCGTAGGTCTGCCGGTGCTGGGCGTGGTGGCTGTGGCCCGGTCCGGCGGTCTGGATACCCTGTGCAGCCGGGTCCACCCCCTGTTTTCCATGGCCTTCACCATCGCCGCCTATCTGGCCATCGGTCCCTGTCTGGCCATTCCCCGCACCGCCACCACCTCCTTTGAAATGGCTATCCCACCCTTTGCCGGACCGGACGCCCCGCTGTCCCTCTTCCGGCTGATCTATTCTTTGGTATTCTTTTCCGCCGCCCTGTTCATCGCCCTGCGGCCGGAGAAGCTCACCGACCGGCTGGGCAAGATCATGTGTCCCATCCTGGTGGTCCTGATCGTGGTCACCTTCGCCGGCTGTCTCGTCAATCCCCTGTCGGGCTACGGCGCCGCCTCCGGGGATTATGTGACCCACCCGGTGGTCAAGGGCTTTCTGGAGGGCTACCAGACCATGGACACCATCGCCGCCCTGGCCTTCGGCATCGTCATCGCCGTCAATATCCGGGCCAGAGGGGTGAAAGAGGAGAGCGCCGTGGTGAAGGGCACCATCCGCTCCGGTATCATCGCCGGGGTGATGCTGCTTATCGTGTATGCCATGCTGGCTCACATCGGCGCCCTGTCCGGCGGCGCCATCCCCAATCCCACCGACGGAGCCGCCGCCCTCACCAATGTGGTGGGCCTGCTCTTCGGGCCTGTGGGCAACGCCCTGCTGGCCGCCATCTTCATCATCGCCTGCTTCAACGTGTGCGTGGGCCTCATCAGCTCCTGCGGCGAGTTCTTCCACAAGCTCTTCCCCAAGCTGAGCTACCGGGGCTGGGCAGTACTCTTCGCCGTAGTCAGCATGGTGATCTCCAACGCCGGTCTGGCCCAGATCATCTCGGTGTCCGCCCCGGTGCTTGGGGTGCTCTACCCCATGGCCATCGTGCTCATCGCCCTGTCCTTCTTCCAGCGCTGGCTGGAGGGACGGCGGCTGGTTTATCCGGTGTCCATCCTCTTTACCGGCGTGGCCAGCCTGCTCTACGCCCTGCAGAGCGCCGGGCTGCCTCTGGACTTCCTGGACGCGGTGCCTCTGGCATCCATTGACCTGGGCTGGGTGCTGCCCGCTGTGGCAGGCATCCTGCTGGGCCTGCTCCTGTCCGGTCGAAAACAAACCGCTTGATCTCAAGGCGCGCCGCAAGCTGCGGCGCGCTTTTTTTGCGGGCGGCTGGTTTTGCTTGCCTTTTGCCCCGTATCCGGGTATGATAATATTTATTGAGCACGCTGTCGTGCGTATCGATACCCTATCTATTTGGTGATGCTGTTTGAAACGATTCTTCCGCATTCTGGGGCGGATCATCCTTGTGCTGCTCGTTCTGGCGGCCCTGGCCCTGCTGGGCTTTTTCCTGCTGCGCTGGCGGGGTCTGATCCTCTACTCCCATGAGTCCGATCCGGAGCAGTGGGAGGTTTTCGGCGTAGACCTGTCCTCCTACCAGGGAACGGTGGACTGGACCGCCCTGGCAAACCAGGGGGTTGACTTCGCCTTCATCAAGGCCACTGAAGGTTCCCTGCTTCAGGACACCCGCTTTTCCGCCAACTGGACCGGCGCGGCGGAGGCGGGCATCCGGGCCGGGGCCTACCACTTCCTCAGCTACGACAGCCCCGGCGAGACTCAGGCCGACAACTTCATTTCGGCTGTCCCGGTCACCCAGAGCGCCCTCCCCCCGGTGGTGGATATCGAGTTCTATGGGGAATACCTGGAGCACCCCCCGGACAAGGTCCGGGTCCAGTCCATCCTGGACCCCCTGCTGGAGAAGCTGGAGGCCCACTACGGCGTCAAGCCCATTCTCTATGTGACCTACCGCTCCTACTACAACTACCTGTCCGGCAGCAAGTACGCTGACTATCCTGTGTGGTGCTCCAGCCCCACCGTGTTCCCTCTGGTGCCCCGGTGGCATTTCTGGCAGTACTCCCACTCCGCCCGGCTGGAGGGCTATTCCGGCGCCCAGCCCCTGATTGACCTGAACGTGTTCCGGGGCAGCAGAGCGGAGTTTGAGGACTTCGGGCTGAGCTAACCCATGCTTCTATTCCGCCCCGCTTTTTGGTATAATATTGTTTGATACGATGTATTACAGCAAGGAGGCCCCTATGGACCAAATGACTGCACTGATCGAGGAACTGAACCGCCGCGCCCCCCAGCTGGAGCTGCGGGAGTATGAGCCTATGAGCCGCCACACCACCTTCCGCATCGGCGGCCCCGCCCGGCTCATGGCCCTGCCTGCCACCCAGAAGGAGGCCGTGGCCGCGGTCCGGGCGGCCAGGGAGCTGGGTATCTCTCCCTTCTTTCTGGGCAACGGCAGCGATCTGCTGGTGTCCGACCAGGGGTTCGACGGCTTTATCGTCAAGACCACCGGGCTGGATCAGACCAGGGTGGTCAACCGCCGTCTGCGGGCGGAGAGCGGCATTCCTCTGGCCCGGCTGGCCATGGCGGCCTGGGGACAGGGCCTCACCGGTCTGGAGTTTGCCCACGGCATCCCCGGCACCCTGGGCGGCGGCGTCACCATGAACGCAGGGGCCTACGGCGGCGAGCTGGTCCAGGTACTCACCTCCGTCACCTTCCTCAACGACGCCGGTGAGGTAGTCACCCTGCCTGTGGAGGAGTGCGCCCTCACCTACCGGCACAGTCTGTTTACCGACCACCCGGAGTGGCTCATTCTGGAGGCCGAGTTTGAACTGGCCCAGGGCGTCCCCTCCCTCATCAAGATCAAAATGGATGAGCTGGCCCAGAAGCGCCGCTCCAAGCAGCCCCTGGACCTGCCCTCCGCCGGCAGCACCTTCAAGCGTCCCGAGGGCTATTTCGCCGCCGCCCTCATCGAGCAGTGCGGCCTGAAGGGCGTTGGCATCGGCGGGGCCCAGGTGTCCGAGAAGCACGCCGGCTTCGTGGTCAACCGGGGGGGCGCCACCGCCGACGACGTGCGCCGGCTCATGGAGCTGATTCAGAATACTGTGTACCGGGAGACCGGCGTGACACTGGAACCAGAAGTGAAGTTTTTGGGCTTTTGAGGTGAGTTCCCATGGATTTTATCATTATTTCCGGCCTGTCCGGCGCGGGAAAGAGTAAGACGGCCTCCTTCCTGGAGGACATCGGCTTCTATGTGGTGGACAATATGCCCGCCCCCCTGATCCCCAAGTTTGCCGAGCTGTGCATGGCCAACCCCTCCCGGTACGACCGGGTGGCCCTGGTCACCGACATTCGGGGCGGCCAGACCTTCGACGGGCTTTTCTCCGCCCTGGACGCCCTGCAAGAGATGGGGTGCGACTACAAGATCCTCTTTGTGGAGGCCAGCGTGGAGGCCATCATCAAGCGGTACAAGGAGACCCGCCGGGGACACCCTCTGGCAGGCTCGGCCCACTCCCTGGACGAGGCCGTCCGGCTGGAGCGCACCGTCCTCTCCCCCGTCCGCCAGCGGGCGGAGTACATCATCGACACCTCCGCCCTTTCCACCGCCAAGCTGCGGGGAGAGGTACTGCGGCTCTTCGGCCACGGGGGCGACACCCCGGAGATGAGCGTCAGCGTCACCTCCTTCGGCTTCAAGTACGGCATTCCCATCGAGGCCGACCTGGTGTTCGACGTGCGCTTTCTCCCCAACCCCTACTACATCGCCGAGCTGCGCCACCAGACCGGTCTGGACGACGGGGTATACGATTTCGTGTTCGGCTACCGCCAGACCACCGAATTCATGAACTACCTGGAGAATCTCATCGGCTTTCTCCTCCCCCTCTATGTGGCGGAGGGCAAGGCCGCCCTGGTCATCGCCGTGGGCTGCACCGGCGGTCAGCACCGCTCGGTGGCCATCACCCACGCTCTGGCCGAGTTCATCAAGCAGAAGGGCTATCAGGCCACGGAAAATCACCGGGATATGACCCGGGCATAAAGGAGGAGCCGCCGTGTATCAGTCCTTTTATGAACGCCGCTGGGCCCAGGGGCCCAAGGTCGTCGCCATCGGCGGCGGCACCGGCCTGTCCACCATGCTCCGTGGTCTCAAGAACCACACCAAGAATCTCACCGCCATCGTCACCGTGGCCGACGACGGCGGCAGCTCCGGCATGCTGCGCCAGGATCTGGGCATGCCCCCGCCGGGGGATATCCGCCACTGCATGGAGGCCCTGGCCAACGCCGAGCCGTTGATGCAGGAGCTGCTCACCTACCGCTTCCCCCAGGGCTCCGGTAATCTCACCGGCCAGTCCTTCGGCAACCTGATCCTGGCCGCCCTCAACGGCATCTCCGGTTCCTTCGACGAGGCGGTGTCCAAAATGAGCCAGGTCCTGGCCATCACCGGTCGGGTACTGCCGGTGACCAACGCCGACGTGGTACTGGAGGCCACCTTTGAAAACGGCACCCGGGTCCAGGGCGAGTCCAAGATCAGCGACTTCAAAAAGGCCCAGGACTGCCGCATCCAGAGCGTCCGTCTGCTGCCCGAGCACCCCCATGCCCTGCCCGAGGCCATTCGGGCCATTGAGGAGGCTGACCTGATCCTGCTGGGCCCCGGCTCCCTGTACACCAGTGTCATCCCCAACCTGCTGGTGGACGGCATCTCGGAGGCGGTGTGCGCCTCCAGGGCCATGAAAATCTACATCTGCAATATTATGACCCAGGACGGCGAGACCGAGGGTATGACGGCCTCCGACCATGTGAAGGCCCTGCTGCGCCACTCCGGTCCCGGCCTGGTGGACATCTGCCTGTGCAACTCTGCCCCGGTGCGCCCCGGCCTGCTGGAGCGGTACAAGGAGGAGGATGCCGCCCCCATCGTGGTGGACAAAGAGGCCATTGAGGCCCTGGGGGTGGAGGTGGTCACCCGGCCCCTGGCCTCCGAGACCCTGGATTACGCCCGCCACTCCTTCGCCCGGCTGTCCGCCGCGGTGATGGAGCTGTACGAGGAGCGGGCCTCCACCCGTGTGCTGTAGGGAGGGCGGAAACATGTCATTTTCCACCCAGGTGAAGGCCGAGCTGTGCCGCGCGCCCCTCACCAAGAAATGCTGCGCCCAGGCGGAGGCCTACGGGGTACTGCTCTACTGCTCCCTGTCCACCGCCGCCGAGGTGCGCATCACCACCGAGTCGCCGGAATTTGCCCAGCGGCTCCCCCAGCTGTTTCAGAAGGCCTTCCAGGTGCGCTTTGACCGTCTGCCCGCTGAGGGGGCGGGCAAGCGCATCTTTTCCATCACAGACCGGGACAAGCTGTCCGCCCTGTGGGCCGTCTACGGCCACGACCCGGCGGAGGATCTGGCCCACCACATCAACTTTGCCGTGCTGGAGGAGGACCACTGCCGCTCCGCCTTCCTGCGGGGGGCCTTTCTGGCGGGAGGCTCGGTGACCGACCCGACCAAACGCTACCACCTGGAGCTGGCCACCTCCCACCGGTCGGTGAGCCGGGAGCTCCACGCCCTGCTGCTGGAGATGGGCTTCTCCCCCAAGGAGAGCAGCCGCAAGTCCAACGCCATCACCTACTTCAAGCAGAGCAACGCCATTGAAGATTTCCTCACCGCCATGGGTGCCCCCCTGGCCGCCATGGAGCTGATGAACGCCAAGGCAGAAAAGGACCTGCGGGGGAGCATCAACCGCCGGGTCAACTGCGACGCCGCCAACCTGGACAAGGCGGTGGACGCCGCCCAGGGCCAGATCGAGGCCATCTACAAGCTGGAAGAGCGGGGCATGCTGGCTGACCTGCCGGACAAGCTGAAGGAGGCGGTGGACCTGCGGATGGCCCATCCGGAGCTCACCCTGTCCCAGCTGGCCGAGCTGTGCGATCCTCCGGTATCCAAATCTGCCTTCAACCACCGGCTGCGTAAATTGATGGAGCTGTCCCGCTCGTAACAAGAAAAAGGAGGATGGATCGGATGATCCAGCTGAATGAAACCTGGAAAAAGATCTTCTGGGGCCTGACCATGGCCATTCCGGTACTGATTCTGCTCAGCTTTGTGCTGCGCATCATACTGCTGTTCGTGCTGGCCCTGGTGGTGGGCATGGTGCTGGGCGTGCTGTCCCTGGCCAAGCTCCGCTGCCCCCACTGCAAAAAGCTGCTCCTTCAGGAGGCCCTGAAGGTGCGGCTGGAGGGCGAAGTGACCTGCCCCAAGTGCGAGCGCACCGTCACCATTTGCTGAACCGCCCCTTTCATCCCCGATCTTAGGAGGTAACCTTATGTCCTTTGTCCACCTGCACGTCCATACTGAGTTTTCCCTGCTGGACGGCGCCTGCCGTATTCCCCTGCTGGTCAAGCGGGTGAAAGAGCTGGGCCAGCCCGCCGTGGCCATCACCGACCACGGCGTCATGTACGGCGTGGTGGACTTCTACAAGGCCTGCAAGGCGGAGGGCATCAAGCCCATCATCGGCTGCGAGGTCTACGTGGCCCCCCGGAGCCGCACCGACCGGGTCCACGAGCTGGACGCCGCCATGTACCACCTGATCCTGCTGTGCCGCAACGAGGAGGGCTACCGCAACCTGTGCTATCTGGACTCCTGCGCCTTCACCGAGGGCTTCTACATCCGCCCCCGGATCGACAAGGAGCTGCTGCGCCAGCACTGCGGCGGGCTCATCGCCCTGTCGGCCTGCCAGTCCGGCGAGGTGCCCCGGCGCATCCTGGCCGGGGACTACGAGGGGGCCAAGGCCATCGCCCTGGAGATGCGGGAGCTGTTCGGGGAGGACGGCTACTACCTGGAGCTCCAGGACCACAACCTGCCCGGCGACCCCGCCATCAACCAGGGACTCATCCGCATCCACCAGGAGACCGGCATTCCCCTGGTGGTGACCAACGACGCCCACTACCTCCGCCGGGAGGACGCCCAGATGCAGGACACCCTCATGTGCATCCAGATGGGCAAGACGGTGGACGACCCCAACCGCCTGAAGATGGAGACCAGCGAGCTGTACGTCAAGTCCACCGAGGAGATGGCCGCCCTCTTCCCCGAGTATCCGGAGGCGGTGGAGAACACCCTGAAAATTGCCGAGCTGTGCAACATGGACTTCCAGTTCGGCACCTATCACCTGCCGGAATTCAAGCTGCCGGAGGGGTATACCAACGGGGACGCCTACTTTGAGAAGCTGTGCCGGGAGGGATACCAGCGCCGCTACCCCGACGACCCGGAGGGCTACCGGGACCGGCTGGCCTACGAGATGGGGGTCATCCGGCAGATGGGGTTTGTGGACTACTTCCTCATCGTTTCCGACTTTATCGGGTATGCTAAGAGCCAGGGCATCCCGGTGGGGCCCGGCCGTGGTTCGGCGGCAGGCTCCATGGTGGCCTACTGCATGAACATTACCGACGTGGACCCCATGAAGTACTCCCTCTACTTCGAGCGCTTCCTCAACCCGGAGCGTGTCACCATGCCCGATATCGACATCGACTTCTGCATCCGCCGGCGGCAGGAGGTCATTGAGTACGTCCAGCGCAAGTACGGCGAGGACCACGTGGCCCAGATCGTCACCTTCGGCACCATGGCCGCCCGGGGGGCCATCCGGGACGTGGGCCGGGCCCTCAATATCCCCTACGCCGATGTGGACGCGGTGGCCAAGCAGGTGCCCAGCGGCCCCGGCGCCCTCCACATCACCCTGGATGAGGCTCTCAAGCTGTCCAAGCCCCTCAAAGACCTCTACGAGGGAGACGACCGGGTGAAGGAGCTCATCGACACCGCCAAGGCCATCGAGGGCATGCCCCGCCACGCCTCCACCCACGCCGCCGGCGTGGTCATCACCCGCCGCCCGGTGATGGACTATGTGCCCCTGGCCAAGAACGACGAGTCGGTGGTCACCCAGTACGTCATGACCACGCTGGAGGAGCTGGGCCTCTTAAAAATGGACTTTTTGGGCCTGCGCAACCTGACCATTCTGGACGACACGGTGAAGCTGGTGGCCCAGAAGAATCCCGGCTTCTCCCTGGCTGACATTCCGGACAACGACCCGGCGGTGTTCCAAATGCTGTCCGACGGCAAGACCTCCGGCGTGTTCCAGATGGAGTCGGCGGGCATGACCGGGGTGTGCGTGGGTCTCAAGCCCCACGACATCGAGGACATCACCGCTATCATCGCCCTCTACCGCCCCGGCCCCATGGATTCCATCCCCCGCTTCATCGCCTGCAAGCACAACCCGGACAAGGTGAAGTACAAGCACCCCGCCCTGGAGCCCATTCTGTCGGTGACCTACGGCTGCATCGTGTATCAGGAGCAGGTCATTGAGATCTTCCGCCGGCTGGCGGGGTACACCATGGGCCAGGCCGACATGGTGCGCCGGGCCATCTCCAAGAAGAAGAAGGCCCAGATCGAAAAGGAGCGCCACACCTTCGTCCACGGCGATCCCGAGCGGAACATCGCCGGGTGTATGGCCAACGGCATCCCCCAGCAGACCGCCGAGGACATTTACGACGAGATCGAGGCCTTCGCCCAGTACGCATTCAACAAGGCCCACGCGGTAAGCTACGCCATCGTGGCCTACCACACCGCCTGGTTCAAGTGCCACTACACCAAGGAGTACATGGCCGCCCTCCTCACCTCGGTGCTGGACTCCAGCGAGAAGGTGGCGGAGTACATTGCCGAGTGCAAGGACTGCGGCATCCCCCTCCTCCCTCCCGACATCAACGAGTCGGGGGCCGACTTCACCGTGTCCGGCGACCACATCCGCTTCGGCCTGGTGGCCGTCAAGGGGGTGGGCCGGGGCTTTATCAATGACGTACTGACAGAACGGAAGAAGGGCGCCTTCACCTCCTTCCCCGACTTCTGCCAGCGGATGTTTGACCACGATCTCAACAAGCGGGTGCTGGAGAGCCTCATCAAATGCGGCGCCTTTGACAGCATGGGTCTCTTCCGATCCCGGCTGCTGGACGCCTACGAGTCCCTGGTGGACTCCATCGCCCAGAACAAACGCAAGAATCTGGAGGGGCAGTTCGACCTCTTCGGCGGCGGTGGGGACGAGCCCCAGTACGCCCCCCCACTCAATCTGAAAAACATCCCCGAGTTCTCCCGCCGGGAGCTGATGACCATGGAGAAGGAGACCACCGGCCTCTACCTGTCCGGCCACCCCATGGACGAGTACCGGGACCTGGTCAAGAAGCGGAAGGCGGCCTCCATCGGCGCCATCCTCTCCGACTTTGCCCAGGAGGGCGGCCCCACCACCTTCCGGGACGAGCAGCGGGTGACCATCGCCGGTGTGGTGTCCGCCTCCCGCACCCGCACCACCCGCAACAATACCCTGATGGCCTACGTCACCCTGGAGGACGACACCGGCTCCATGGAGATGCTGGTATTTGCCCGGGCCCTGGGGGAATGCGGCCCCTATCTGAAAGAGAACGTGCCCCTGCTGGCCGAAGGCCGCATCTCCGTCCGGGATGAGAAGGCCCCCCAGCTTATGTGCGACCGGGTGGTGCCTCTGGACCACCTGCGGGAGGGCGGCGAGGACCAGCCCCAGCCGGCGGCGAAAGCCAAAAAGCTCTACATCCGTATTCCCGGTCTGGAGGACTCCCGATGGAAGAAGATCCGTCTGGTGCTCACCATGTTCCCCGGCACCGAGCAGCTGGTGGTGCGGTGCGCCGACACCGGCAAGCTGCTGTCCACCCCCTGCCTCATCCATCCCGCCCTGGTGGAGGAATTGAAGGAGCTGCTGGGAACAGACAATGTGGTGGTAAAGTAATTGATACGGTTTCGCGGCAAGGAGTAACCCTGTGAACATCAAAAAGCTATCTTCCTTTCTCTTTCAGCGCTCGGTGATCGTGGCCCTGCTGATCCTTTTGCAGGCCATCGTGCTGCTGGTGCCCATGGTGTGGGCCTCCAGCTACTACGTCTATGTGTACTGGGCCTGCGTGGTGCTGTCCCTGCTGGCAGTACTGGTCATCATCCGGCGGCAGACCGACCCGGGATACAAAATTGGCTGGATCATCCCCATCCTCCTCTTCCCCATGTTCGGCTGGCTGGTCTACCTGCTGTGCGGCGGCAACAAGCTGTCCGCCCGGATGCGCCGCAAGATGCAGGGCATGGACCGCACCATGCTGGAGCAGCTGGAGGGGGACTACAAATCCCACAAGCTGGCCGCCATGGGGGCGGATGCGGTGAACCAGGCCCGCTACCTGGAGCGGTACGCCCGCTGCCCGGTATATACCAATACCTGGACCCGGTATTTCCCCCTGGGGGACGACGTCTTTCCCGTCATGCTGGAGGAGCTGAAAAAGGCTCAGCGGTATATTTTCCTGGAGTACTTCATTCTGGCCCCCGGTGTGTTCTGGGACAGCGTCGTTGAAATTTTGAAGGAAAAGCACGCCGCTGGGGTGGACGTGCGGGTGATCTACGACGACGTAGGCTCCCTGGGCACCCTGCCCGCTGACTACGCCGCCAAATTCGAGCGGGAGACCGGCATCCCCTGCTGCGTGTTCAACCGGTTCAAGCCGGTGATCTCCATCCGCATGAACAACCGGGACCACCGGAAGCTGTGCATCATCGACGGCCACACCGCCTTCACCGGCGGCATCAATCTGGCCGACGAGTATATCAACCAAAAATCCCGGTTCGGCCACTGGAAGGACAGCGCCATTCTGGTGAAGGGAGAGGCGGCCTGGAGCATGACGGTGATGTTCCTCACCATGTGGGAGTATATCCGGGAGGTGGCCGTGGACTATGCCGCCCTGCGGCCCACCTCCCTGCCCCCGGAGGCCGCCCTGGGGAATGACTGCTTCGTGCAGCCCTACGCCGACAATCCCCTGGACAATGAGCCGGTGGGCGAGACGGTGTACCTCAACCTGATCTCCAAGGCCAAGCGGTACGTCTATATCATGACCCCCTATCTCATCGTCAGCGACAGCGTCAACACCGCTCTGCGCAACGCCGCCAAATCGGGGGTGGACGTGCGCATCATCACCCCCCACATCCCCGACAAGAAGCTGGTGTTTGAGCTGACCCGCTCCCACTACCAGTCCCTGCTGGAGGCGGGCGTGCAGATCTTCGAGTACACCCCCGGCTTCGTCCACGCCAAAAACGTGGTGTCCGACGACGTGGTGGGGGTGGTTGGCACCATCAACATGGATTACCGCAGCATGTTCCTCCACTTTGAGGATGCGGTGCTCCTCTATCAGGACCTTACCATTCTGGACATCAAGGCCGACTTCTGGTCCACCCAGCTGCAATGTCAGCGGATCACTCTGGAGCAGTGCCTGGAGCGCTCCTGGCTCCGGCGGCTGTTCCGGTCCATCCTCCGGGTGCTGGCCCCTCTGGTGTAAACAAAAAGAGCCCCTGCGGCACCTCGCCGCAGGGGCTGTGTTTATACCTGCTCCACCACGCCTACAAAGAGGGTGACGCCTCCGGCCCGGATGAGAAAGAGGAAGGGCCGGTCCAGGTCCATGATACAGTATTCCAGGCCCTCGGGAGGCGCAGATCCCCCATTTGCCTCCAGCAATGTGACGGCGGCGGCCTCCACCCCGTTCTCATCCACCTTCACCCGGGCGATCTGCTTGGCCTGATCCAGCCACACCGGCTCCAGGTCGGTGAGGGGGGAGAAATCGGAGACCGTCGGGTCGAATACGTCGGTAATGCCCAGGCCTGTCAGGGTGGGTTTCAGGTCCAGGTCGGAGCTGACGTCGAACTTGGGTACCGACCATTGGACCTCCCCAAAGATGCCGTTTTCAAAATCGGTGACCTCGGTCAGAAAATCCGGGTTTGCCAGCAGGTCGGCGGGGGTGATCCCCTCGTCGGGGAGCACGAAGATCATCTCTCCAAAATTGGTACCCAGAGCGGCCGCCTGATAGCCGTCCTGCCGCAGGAAGGTACCGTTCTGGTTCTTATGCATGAACTCCACCCTGGTCTCTGTGCCGTCGGCGGCGGTAAACAGGTCCTCCCCGGTGCTGCCGGGGTTAAATTCATCGATCCAGCCCGCCTTATAATAGAGGGTGGAGGCCAGCACCGCCAGGGTCAGCTCATCGGTCTCCAGCACCTTACCCTCGGAGCCGATGAGCCCCTTTGTCTGCTCCGACACCCAATCGCTGATAGCCTTGTCCGCCTCGTCGGTGCCCATCGGCACCTGGAAGGATCCGGTGTAGTAGTGCCCCGCCAGCGCATCCAGGGTATCCTGATGAAAGCTTACATCCTCATCCAGCCAGATGGAGGTACCCAGCAAAGACGCGGCGGTGCCGTCATCCCGGTAGATGGTGCGCCACAGGGTATCCGCCCAACTCCGCAGCTGCTCCACGTCGGAGGCCCCCAGAGCGTCCAGTACCTGCTGCCTGGTCTGGCCCTCGGTAGTCTCCGCCAGCATAGCCAGGGCAAACCACAGGGACACGGGGGAATAGATCCGGTTGCCCTCCCCCGCCAGAGCCAGGATGGTACTCCTGCCGGTGTAATCCGCCAGGGCGGCAGTCAGTTCCGGGGTATCGTACAGTCTGTCCGTCTCGTTCTGGTAGTTCCACCAAGCATCCCGATAGGCGCTGTAGTCCTGGCTGAACTGCTCCCATGCCGCCTCGCTGTTCCCTGTGGGCTCGGTGGGACACTGGGGCAGGTCGGGGTACTCCGGCAGAGCAATGGCATAGGCGGCCAGCGTGCCGCCGGTCAGACCCGGGATACCGGTCACCAGCAGAACCGCCGCCACCACTGCCGCCACCCCGGCAGGCACCAGGGCTTTCAGGGGCTTTCTCTTCCGCCTGGGAGGCTTCCCCTGTACCGCCCGCTCCGCCGCCGACGGGGTGGGATGGAGGGTGTCATTGGCCTTTCGGTAGCGATCCATCATGGTCCGTCCACTCCTTTCAGTTCCGCCGCCAGCTTCTCCCGCCCCCGGGACAGCCAGCTCTTCACCGTACCCGCTCTGGCCCCGGTGAGGGCGGCGATCTCCTCCACCGAGTAACCCTCATAGTAGTGCAGGTGGAGGGCGGTGCGGTATTTTTTCGGCAGGGCCAGCACCGCCTGGTAGACCGTCCGGTCCTCAGGCTCCATGGCCCGGGTCACTGCCTCTTCCAGGGGCAGATGGGTCCGCCAGCGGGCGGACAGCAGGGTATTGGTGCAGTTGAGGGTGCAGCGGATGAGCCAGGCCTTCCGGTGCTCGTCGCTGTCCAGCTCCCCCTCATGGCGGAAGAAACGGGCGAACACCTCCTGAAACACGTCCTCACTGTCCTGGATGTGGCGGGTGCGGGCCAGAGCAAGCCGCCACACCATATCCCCCCAGCGCTCCACCTGGGCCCGGGCGTTCCTCTCGTCTGTCATGGGGCTTCACCTCTCTTTTTCAGGCATCCGGATCACGTCGATTTCTCACTGACACTATAATACCACAGCATGGCGCAAATGGTTGCGCCGCCCGGCCGTTTTTCTTACCAACATCTTAAAGATTGATAAATTTTCATGGGGCCCCTTTACAGCGGCCGCTTTTTCCGCTACAATGAATATTAGATTTTAACCGGGAGGTGTGACAGGTATGGAGCCGGATTATACCCGTAAATTCAGCATCCGCTATGAAAAGGACCCTGAGATCAAAGAGGTGCTGACCTCCGTATACAGCTCCCTTCAGGAGAAAGGATACAACCCCATCAATCAGATCGTGGGGTACATCCTCTCGGAGGACCCGACCTATATCACCAACTACAACAACGCCCGCGCCCTGATCCGCAAGCTGGATCGGGACGAGCTGCTGCAGGAGTTGGTCAAGCAGTACCTCAGGGACTGATGTTCACAGATGGACTGGATACGCCCGCGCCATGACGGCGCGGGTGTATTTTTTCAGTTCTTGTTGCTCCTGCAACAGAAAGGGCAGCTCTTCTCTGATATGCTTGTCACACACAACACAAGGAGGCGTTTACAATGAAGCGCAGAATCATAAAGATCGACGAGGCCCTGTGCAACGGCTGCGGCCTGTGCGCCGCTGCCTGCCACGAGGGGGCCATTGAGATGGTGGACGGCAAGGCCAGGCTGACCCGGGAGGACTACTGCGACGGTCTGGGAGACTGTCTCCCCGCCTGCCCCACCGGCGCCATTACCTTTGAGGAGCGGGAGGCGCCCGCCTACGACCACGCCGCCGTTATGGCCGCCAAGGCTGCTAAGGCAACGCCCCTGGCCTGCGGCTGTCCCGGCAGCATGAGCCGGACCATCTGCCGGGAGGAGGCTCCCTCCCCTGCTGCCGGTGCCGTGCCCAGCCAGCTGCGCCAGTGGCCGGTGCAGATCAAGCTGGCCCCGGTAAATGCCCCCTACTTTGACGGCTGCCACCTGCTCATTGCCGCCGACTGCACCGCCTACGCCTACGGCAACTTCCATCAGGACTTCATCCGGGGCCGTGTGACCCTCATCGGCTGCCCCAAGCTGGACGAGGGAGACTATACCGAGAAGCTCACCGCCATTCTGGCGGGCAACGACGTGAAGAGCGTCACCGTGGTCCGCATGACGGTACCCTGCTGCGGAGGCATCCAGCGGGCGGTTCAGACCGCTGTAGCTGCCAGCGGAAAGGACATTCCTCTCCATGTGGTGGTGATTTCCCCCGACGGTACCCTGCAATAACATACCAGACAGCAAAATCCCCTGTGGATACCCTGAAAAACAGGTTTCCACAGGGGATTTTTATACTGATACGCTTACCCCACCAGATAGGGGGCAACCCACTGGAAGCAGCCCACCAGGATACAGGCCAGCACCAGCATCAGCAGCGCCCACTTCAGCACGGCGGCCAGCACCTTGCTGTCCTGACCCACCAGGCCCACTGCCGCCACGGCGGTGGCGATGCACTGGGGCGAAAGGATCTTACCGATACCCGCGCCCACCGAATTGGCCGCCGCCAGCCAGTAGGGCGAGGCCCCAATGGCCACCGCCGCCTCCGACTGAAGCCGGCCCAGCAGTACTTCGGTATTGGTACCGCTGCCGGTGACAAAGGCGCCGATGGCAGCAATGATGGGAGAGACAAAGGGATAGAACACACCGGTGATGGAGACAAACAGGCCGGCCATATCAGAGATCATGCCGGAGTAGGTCATGATCTTGGCCACCGCCAGCACCGCCATGATGGTGATGATGGTGCGGCTCATCTGCTTCAGGGTATCCAGGAAGGTCTGCCACATGAGCTTGGCACTGGCCTTCTGGACAATCCCTCCGATGATGGCCGCCACAAAGATCATTACACCGGGGGTATTCACCCAGCTGAAGGAGGTCAAACCCGCCGCCGCCGAGGTACTGATCTGGAAGGAAGAGGAGAACTGGGCCAAAAAGCTGTTGACCGGCGGCACCAGCTTGGAGGTCACCAGCAGCAGGATGAAAATCAGCAGGAAAGGCAGGAAGGCAACCAACGGAGACATGGCGCTCCCCTTTGCCTCCTGGGCAGTCTGGCCTCCTGTCATCTGATACTCCTGGGGAATGGCCTTGCCCTTGCGGGTCTGGGCCATCAACAAAGTACAGACCAGGGAAACCACGCTACCCACTACCACAGTCAGCTCAGGCCCCAGGAAGTAGGACACCAGCAGCTCAGGCAGAAGGAAGGACAGCCCAGCCACCAGCGTAATGCCCACCACGCCCTTCAGAGCCTTGATTCCGCCGCCTCCGGCGATGACCATTAGGAAGGGCATAAGGATCATAAAGGGCGCCATCTCCACCACGGTGGTGAAGGCCAGCGGAATGGCATCCAGGCCGGTGACGCTGACCAGCGTAGTGGTAGGGATACCAACAGAGCCGAAGGCTGTGGGGAAGGCGTTTGCCAACATACACACCAGACAGGACAGAACCGGGTCCATACCCATACCGGCCAGCATACCGGCAGGAATCGCCACTGCGGTACCAAAGCCGGCCATACCCTCCAGAAAGCCGCCGAAGCACCAGCCGATGAGCAGGATGATGACCCGCTTATCCCCCGACACATTGGACAGCATTCGCTTGATGACGTCCATAGCGCCGGTACGAAGAGAAAGATTATAGGTGAAGATCGCGGCGATAATGACCAGGATGATGGGCCACAATGCCGCCGCAAAGCCCTCCAGCGCCGAGGTCACACAGTCCACCGGCGGCATCTTCCACAGGGTAAGGGCCAGTACAGCGGCAATCACCAGGGCGATCAGGCAGGCCCGGTGGCCCGGCATTTTGAGCACCGCCAGGGCGATCACCAGCCAGACAATGGGCAGCAATGTGAGGACAGACATCAGTAACGGCATAGAAAACGGGACCTCCTTCATCTCTTCCCGTCCTCCAATGAGGGCGGCAGTTACTTTTCTTTCTATTGGTTCTACCACTATGGGGTAAAAAAAGAAGCCTTTGGCGCTCCAATCCCTCCTTTTTCCATCTGGCCCGCTGGAACAAAATGGACCCCGCGATAAACTGTGTGGTTTTAGTATAGGCTCAACTGTATAAAATGTCCACTCCTTTTCGTTCATTTATGCTAAAATTATCACTTTGCATAAATTCAGATGTCATTTTTGGGGATATGTGAGAAAATGAAAACCAGGGATTGCATTTTTCTAAAAATGTGGTAAAGTGTTGTCAGCAACAAAGTGGTCGAACCAATTTAACCACCATGATCTGATACGCTAAGGAGGTAACTGCAATGGCACTTACGATCCCCTTCGGAACAGCCGGCATGACCCTTCACGCCGATCTGTCCGGGGCAGAGGTCCTCACCTCCCACATTGGGGAGCTGACCGCCTCTGACACCGAAGACGGTCTGGTTCTGACCGCCATGGCCTCCCCCATTCAATCCAAACCCCTGTATGTGTTGGCCGCCGGAAAGCAGACCTGTACCATTATCATCAGCGACCATACTCGTCCCGTTCCCAGCAAGCATATCCTGCCCCACATGCTGGCGGAGCTGCGCCGGGGCAATCCCAACATCCAGATCACCCTGCTGGTGGCCACCGGTTTCCACCGACCCACCACAAAGGAAGAGCTGGTGGGCAAGCTGGGCGAGGACATTGTGGAGCATGAGAAGATTGTGATCCATGACAGCCGGGACCCCGCCTCCAATGTGAAAATCGGCGTGCTCCCTTCCGGCGCCGACTGTGTGATTGACCGGCTGGCGGTGGAAACCGACCTGCTGGTGGCCGAGGGCTTCATTGAGCCCCACTTCTTCGCCGGCTTCTCCGGCGGCCGCAAGAGTGTGCTCCCCGGCGTGTGCGATCAGGTCACCGTACTGGGCAATCACTGCTCCAAGTTCATCGCCTCCCCCTACGCCCGCACCGGCGTACTGGATGGCAATCCCCTTCACACCGATATGCTGGCCGCCGCCAAGATGGCCAAGCTGGCTTATATCGTAAATGTCATTATCGATGAGGACAAAAAGGTAGTGGCCGCCTTTGCCGGCGACCCGGAGACCGCCCACCGCAAAGGCTGCGACTTCCTGCTGGGCTACTGTCAGGTCAAGCCGGAGCGCCGGGGCGATATCGTCATCTCCAGCAACGGCGGCTACCCCCTGGATCAGAATATCTACCAGAGCGTCAAGGGCCTCACTGCGGCGGAGGCCGCCGCAGCCGAGGGCGGGGTGCTCATCATGGTCAGCTCCTGCATGGACGGGGCCGGCGGGGACAGTTTCTATCATGCCCTGCGGGACGCCTCCTCCCCCCAGGCCCTGACCAAGGAGATTCTGGCCACGCCTCAGGACCACACCAAGCCCGACCAGTGGGAGTTCCAGATCCTGGCCCGGGTGCTGTGTAAGCACCGCGTGATCTACGTCACCGTGCCCGAGCAGCGCCAGACCATTGAGGACATGAAGATGGAGTGGGCCCCCGATGTGGACACCGCTCTGGAGCGGGCCCGTCAGGCCAAGGGACCGGATGCCCATCTGGTGGTCATTCCCAACGGTATTTCGGTGATGGTGCGGGAGTAAGTTTTTTCTCGCATATTAGTCTTTCATTTTGAAGTAACAGCAATATGGAGGAGGTTTTACTTATGGCAACGTACAATTCCGTCACGCCTGAAATCATTGCCCAGCTGGAGCAAGTCGTCCCCGGCCGTGTGGTGGTCGGTCAGGATGTGAACCCCGACTATGCCCGGGACGAGATGCCCATCTACGGCGTCAAAATGCCCGAGGTAGCCATCGATGTGCTCACCACCGAAGAGGTGGCCGGTATTGTCAAGATCTGCTATGATAACAACATCCCCGTTACCACCCGGGGCGCCGGTACCGGTCTGGTGGGCGGCTGCACCCCCGTGTGCGGCGGCGTGGTGCTGTGTACCATGCGGATGAATAAGATCCTCAATTATGACCTGGAGAACTTCGCCGTCACCGTTCAGCCCGGTGTCCTCCTCCAGCAGCTGGCCGACGACGCCCTTACCCACGGCTGCCTCTATCCCCCCGATCCCGGCGAGAAGATGGCTACCTTGGGCGGCAACGTGGCCACCAACGCCGGTGGTATGCGGGCCGTAAAGTACGGCGCCACCCGTGACTATGTCCGGGCCATGACCGTGGTCCTCCCCACCGGCGAGATCACCCACTTCGGCAGCACCGTCTCCAAGACCAGCTCCGGCTACAGCCTGACCAACCTGATGGTTGGCTCCGAGGGTACCCTGGGTATCATCACCGAGATGACCCTGAAGCTCATCCCCGCCCCCAAGGCCACCGTCAGCCTTATCGTGCCCTTTGAGGACCTGGACGCCTGTATCTCCACCGTACCCAAGGTGTTCATGCACCACTTCAAGCCCCAGGCTGTGGAGTTCTTTGAGAAGGAGATTCTGGTCTCCTCCGAGGAATATCTGGGCAAGCAGGTCTTCCCCCGCCAGATCGAGGGCGTGGAGGCCGGTGCTTATCTGCTGCTCACCTTCGACGGCGAGTCCATGGACGAGCTGGACCCCATCGTGGAGAGCGCCGCCGAGATGCTGGTGGAAGAGGGCGCGCTGGACGTGCTCATTGCCGACACCCCGCCCAAGCTGAAGGATGCCTGGGCTGCCCGTTCCTCCTTCCTGGAGGGCATTGAGGAGCAGACCAAGCTGCTGGACGAATGTGACGTGGTGGTGCCCGTTAACAAGATTGCCCCCTATGTGGCCTTTGTCAATGAGATCAAGGGCAAGTATGACTTTGAGGTCAAGTATTTCGGTCACGCCGGCGACGGTAACCTGCACATCTATGAGTGTTCCAACACCATGGATGAGGGCGAGTTCCGCAAGCAGGTGGATGAATTCCTCAGCGCCATTTATCAGAAGGCCATGGAGCTGGGCGGCCAGATCTCCGGTGAGCACGGCATCGGCTACGGCAAGGTCAAGTACCTGGCTGAGGCGGTGGGACCGGTGAATATGGCCCTGATGCAGGGCATCAAGAAGGTCTTTGACCCCAAGATGATCCTCAACCCCGGCAAGGTCTGCTGCACCCTGTAAGCGCTGAGAAAGGAGCTTTGCTATGAATATTCTGGTATGCATCAAGCAGGTCCCGGACACGACGGAGATCAAGATCGACCCCGTCACCAACACCCTGGTCCGGGACGGCGTCCCCAGCATCATCAATCCCTTTGACGGCTACGCCCTGGAGGCCGCCGCCCGCATCAAGGACCAGGACCCCGACACCCGTATCGTGGTGCTGTCCATGGGTCCCAAGCAGGCGGAGGCCGCTCTGCGGGAGGCTCTGGCCATCGCCGCCGACAAGGCCTATCTGGTCACCGACCGGATGTTTGGCGGGTCGGATACCCTGGCCACCAGCTACATCCTGTACAACGCCATCTCCAAGGTGGAAGAGCTGGAAGGGCTCAAGTTTGACGCTATCTTCTGCGGCAAGCAGGCCATTGACGGCGATACCGCTCAGGTTGGCCCCGAGCTGGCCGAGCTGCTCAACTATCCCCAGGTTACCTATGCCCTGGAGGCCACCAATGCCGACGGTACCCTGCACATCCTGAAGGAGGGCGAGGATGGCAACTACCTCATTGGTGTCAAGACTCCCTGCCTCATCACCTTCACCAAGCCCTCCTTTGACCCCCGCTTCCCCACCATCAAGCGGAAAATGGCCGCCCGCAAGGCTGTCATTGAGAACCTGACCTCCGCCGAGCTGCCCAACATCGACCCCGCCCGGGCCGGTCTGAAGGGCTCCCCCACCAAGGTCAAGAAGACCTTTGTGCCTCCCCGCAAGGAGGCCGGTGTGGTCATCAAGGAAGAGACCGGCGAAGAGTCCGCTCAGAAGCTGTTCACGCTGCTGAGCGAGGCCCATGTGATTTAAGGGAGGCGTTACAATATGGAAGCGAAAACCAAGGACCTTTGGGTATTTGTTGAGACCAAAGAGGACGGCTCCGCCAAGAACGTGGGCATTGAGCTGCTGAATCCCGGCCGGGAGCTGGCCGACAAGCAGGGCGGCAAGCTGGTGGCTGTGGTCATCGGCTGCGGTGTGAAGGCCGCGGTGGAAGAGGCCGCCTGCCACGGTGCGGACCAGGTCCTCTATGTGGATGGCGAGGAGTTCCGTCAGTACTCCACCGACGCCTATGTGGCCGCCCTGGATCATCTGGTGGAGACCTATGGCCCCACCACCATGCTCATCGGCGCCACCCCCAACGGTCGGGACATGGGTCCCCGGCTGTCCAGCCGCCTGCAAACCGGCCTGACCGCCGACTGCACCGGCCTTGCCATTGACGAGGAGACCGGCTGTGTGGCCTGGACCCGTCCCGCCTTCGGCGGCAACCTGATGGCCACCATCCTGTGCACCGATCACCGGCCCCAGCTGGGCACCGTCCGTCCCGGCGTGTTCAAAAAGCCCGCCGCCGGTGAGGCCAAGGCCGAGATCACCAAGGTGGACTTCTCCTTCCCCGCTGAGGGCATCCGCACCGAGATCCTGGAGGTCATCAAGGAGACCGCCGGCGAGCTGGTGGATCTGGAGGGCGCCGACATCATCGTGGCCGGCGGCCGTGGCGTAGGCAGCGCCGAGGGCTTTGCCCCCGTCCGTGAGCTGGCCGAGGCCCTGGGCGCCACCGTGGGCGCTTCCCGTGCCGCCGTGGACGCGGGCTGGATCTCTCACTCCCATCAGGTGGGCCAGACCGGCAAGACCGTAGGCCCCAAGCTGTACATTGCCTGCGGCATCTCCGGCGCCATCCAGCACCTGGCCGGTATGAGCGCCTCCGATGTGATCGTGGCCATCAACAAGGACGCCGACGCCCCCATCTTCGGCGTGGCCGACTATGGCATCGTAGGCAACCTCTTTGAGGTCCTGCCCGCCCTCACCGCCGAGATCAAGAAGCGCAAGGGCTGATCCAGATTTTCCAAATCACCTATGCGGACCTGGGGCCCAGCGTTCGGGCGGCACCTTCTCTTCCCTTCTCCCCCATCCCCTTCCCGCCGGAATCATCCGGGCCGGGCCCGCGCCATTCATAAGGAGTGCTGCGTTATGGATTTTAAGTTTAACGAAGAAGAGCAGGAAATCATTGATATGCTCCATGACTTTGCCGTCAAGGAGGTGGCTCCCCTGGCCGCCGAGATCGACGAGCAGGAGCGTTTCCCCGAGGAGACCTGGCACAAGCTGGCCGACATGGGCATGATGGGCATCGCCTATCCTGAGGAGTACGGCGGCGCTGGCCTGAGCTATCTGACCTATATCGCCTGCTGTGAGGAGCTGGCCAAGCACTGCGCCACCACCTCCGTCATGGTGTCTGCCCACTCCTCCCTGTGCTGCTGGCCCATTGAGCACTTCGGCACTGAGGAGCAGAAGCAGAAGTATCTGCCCGCTCTGTGCTCCGGCGAGAAGCTGGGCGCTTTCGGTCTGACTGAGCCCGGCGCCGGTACCGACGCCGCCATGCAGAAGACCACTGCCGAGGACAAGGGCGATCACTGGCTCATCAACGGCTCCAAAATCTTCATCACCAACGCCGGCTATGCCTCCGTGTTTGTGATTTTCGCTATGACCGACAAGTCCCTGGGCACCAAGGGCATCTCCGCCTTTATCGTGGACCGGGACACCCCGGGCTTCAGCGTAGGCGCCCACGAGAAGAAGATGGGCATCCGGGGCTCTTCCACCTGCGAGCTGATCTTTGACAACTGCAAGGTGCCCAAGGAGAACCTGCTGGGTGAGATTGGCAAGGGCTTCAAGATCGCCATGATGACCCTGGACGGCGGCCGCATCGGCATCGGCGCCCAGGCGCTAGGCATCGCTCAGGGTTGTATCGACCAGACCGTCAAGTACACCCAGGAGCGCATCCAGTTCGGTAAGCGGATCAGCCAGTTCCAGAATACCCAGTTCCAGCTGGCCGATATGCAGACCAAGGTGGACGCCGCCCGGCTGCTCATCTACCGCGCCGCCCAGGCCAAGCAGGACGGCGAGCCTTACAGCCATCTGGCTGCCATGGGTAAGCTCTTTGCCTCTGAGACTGCCAGCGATGTAACCCGCCGCTGCGTACAGCTGGTAGGCGGCTACGGCTATACCCGTGAGTATCCCTTTGAGCGCATGATGCGCGACGCCAAGATCACCGAGATCTACGAGGGCACCAGCGAGGTCCAGCGTATGGTCATCTCCGGCTGGATGGGCGTCAAATAATTTCCTTTTGTGAATAAACCGCTTGCCCGGTTTATTCTCGCGGACCTGCTCCGCGTATCGTCTTCCTCCATATGAACGCAGAGACACCGACAAGGCTGATCCACCTTGCCGGTGTCTCTGTCTTTCCCCCTCCCCTGCTCCCACGGGTTTTGGTTGTATCCTTTCCATTTTTGTGATATAATAAGTTAGTTATAGAAAACGACCATTTGGAGGCTCCATGAACGAAAGATCGGAACGCACCTATAAAAAAGTGGTAAATTATATCCAGAGCGAAATCTGGAAAGGCAATCTCAAACGGGGCGAACGTCTGCCGCCGGAGCGGGACCTGGCCGAACTGCTGGGTGTCAGCCGCAATTCCGTCCGGGAGGCCCTGCGCACCATGAGTCTGATGGGCTTTATCTCCAGCGTCCACGGGGCGGGCAACTTCCTCACCTGCGACCTGGAGCAGAACCTGAGCGCCAGCTTCCGCATGATGCTGCTGCTGGGCGAGACCAACTATCTGCAGGTCAGCCAGCTGCGCCGCGGCCTGGAAAGCGAGACCGCCCGTCTGGCTGCCAACCGGGTCCTCCCCGGCCAGGCCGCCCGCCTGATGGAACTGGCCGTCAAGATGCGGGAGGAGCCTGACGCAGCCAAAGCCTCCCTTTATGACCAGGAATTTCACAACCTGCTGTGCGAGGCCTCCGGCAATAAGCTGATCCGCTCGGTGTTTGGCGCGATCCGGGCCACTGTCAACGATTTCATCGGCACGGTCTATGTCCGTATCATGGACGACAAAGAACAGGCTGTTCTGCTCCACGACGCCCACATCCAGCTGGCCACCGCTTTGACAAATCACGATGAAATGGGCGCCATCCGGGCTACTTTTACCCATTTTGAAATCGTCAACGCCTCCATTCAAAAATATGAACTGGCAGGCCGCAAGATTCTGTAGCTCTGTCACAACCAGATATTCCATAAAAATGAGGCCCTGCCGCAACATCGCGACAGGGCCTCATTTTTATGGATGTAAGTTACTTCCCGCTACATGCGGTGCAACCGGCACAGCCGGGATGGGACTCTGCCCACAGCTTGTCGGCGGTGGGCTTCCAGTTGTCGGCGTAGGGATGGGTCTTTGCGGTCAGGTGCTCCACCGTCTCAGGAGACTGGGGATCGGTGGAGTGAGCGCCGGTCTTGTTGACGATCTCCTCAATGCGCTCGGGGTTCTCCAGCATGGGGCAGGGCCGCAGCATGTTATCGTTGAAGGGCTGGTTGTCATGGTAGGCCATGAACAGCGGGGACTGCAGACACTCCAGCAGAGTCTTCTCATGGATGTTGGAGTCGGAGTAGTGGATAAACACGCAGGGGTCCACGTCGCCGTTGGCGTTGATGTGCAGATAGCGGCGGCCGCCGGCAATGCAGCCGCCCACATACTCGCCGTCGTTCTGGAAGTCCATGGCGAAGATGCCCTTGGTCTGGCGCATGGCACGGATGCGGTGGTAGATCTCCTCCCGCTGCTCGGGGGTGGGCATCAGCTCGGGGGCGGCGTCGTTGCCCACGGGCATATAGTGGAAGAACCACACAAAGTAGGCGCCCAGATCGATGATCTTGTCGTAGAACTCCTCGCTGGTGATGTCCTTGTAGTTGACGCTGGTGTAGCAGGTGGAGATACCGAAGGGCAGGTGGTGGCTCTTCAGCAGGGCCATGGCATTGGTGACCTTCTCATACACACCCTGGCCCCGGCGGCTGTCGTTGGCCTCCTCAAAGCCCTCCAGGCTGATGGCGGGGATGAAGTTCTTCACCCGCAGCAGATCCTGGCAGAACTCCTCGTCAATAAGGGTGGCGTTGGTGAAGGACAGGAAGGCCACGTCGTTGTGCTTCTCACACAGGGCGATCAGGTCCTTCTTGCGCACCAGGGGCTCGCCGCCGGTGTAGATGTACATATAGATGCCCAGTTCCTTGCCCTGGGTGATGATGGAGTCGATATCGTCAAAGGTCAGATTCAGCTTGTTGCCGTACTCCGCCGCCCAGCAGCCGGTGCAGTGCAGGTTGCAGGCAGAGGTGGGGTCCAGCAGAATGGCCCAGGGGATGTTGCAGCCGTACTTCTCCCGCATCTTCTCCTGCTTGGGCCAGCCCACCAGGTTGGCGTTGACGAAGAAGTTGTTGAACACGGTCTTCAGCACGTCGGGATCGGTCTGAGTCCACACCTTCTCAATGAGCTGATGCCAGCAGGAATCCTTGTCGTTGATGACGTTGTCAAAGGCTTCCCGCTGCTTGGACAGGGTGTCGCCGGCAAATTTATTGACCAGATCCATGACCTTGCTCATGTTGTTCATGGGATCCTTGTCCAGATAATCAAAGACCTTACCCAGGCCGTAACGTGTCAGACTGTCAGGAATTTTCATCTTTCTGTTCCCCTTTCACGGCATAACTATACCTAACATTGTGGTTATGATACCGTTTTTGCCGAAAAATGAAAATAGACAAAAGGCCCATCCTGTCCAAACTCTATACAAAAACGGCAGTTTGCTTAAATTTGTGTCAAAATCTTCCTCACGTTTTATATAGTTTTTCTCATGTCGTGATATGATATAACACATTATATCAGTCGGTGGGCGGCAGCCGCTGGTCCTCCCTCTCCCCCTCCGGATGGACGGCGGAGGCCAGGGAGATGGCCCCCCGGCCGTATTTGTCCCGGATGGAGTCCATAGCCTTCTCCAGCTTTTCCAGCTTGTCGCGGCGGGGGATGGCGTCGGCGGCGAACAGGTCCACCTGCTCCCCCGCGTCCCCCTCCTCCACCAGGTTCTGGGCGGTGATGGTGAGGGCCCGCACCGGCTGCCGCTCGTTCCAGCAGGACCGCAGCAGCTCCATGGCGCTGTCGGTCAGATCCCTGGACACATAGGTGGGGGCGGCCAGCCGCTTCTGGCGGCAGATATCCTTGAAGGCCGGGTCCCGGACAGTGATCTGCACGGTAGTACATTTCAGTCCGTGCTTGCGCAGCCGGGCCGCCACCTCGTCGGCCAGCTCGGACAGGGCGGTACGCAGCTCCTCCCACCCCATCAGATTCCGGGGAAAGGTGAGGCCGTTGCCCACCGACTTGGGCCCCGGCATATCCCGGGCGGCGATCACCGGGGCATGCTCCCGGCCGGTGGCGTAGTCGTGGAGGGTATAGCCCCCCTTCCCCAGGATCTCCCCCAGGCTGTCCCGGTCAAAGGCGGCCAGGTCCCCGATGGTACGCACCCCGTAGCCCCCCAGAATCCGGGCCGCCGCCCGGCCCACAAAGAGCAGGTCGGTCACCGGCAGGGGCCACAGCAGCTGCTGAAAATTCTCCCGGGTGATAACGGTGGTGGCGTCCGGCTTTTTGTAGTCGCTGCCCATCTTGGCAAATACCTTATTAAAGGACACCCCCACCGACACGGTGAGGCCCAGCTCCTGCCGGATCACCCGGCGGATCTCATCGGCCAGGGCTTTCCCATCTCCCCCAAAGAGGTGAAGGGTCCCCGTCACGTCCAGCCAGCTCTCGTCAATGGAGAAGGGCTCCACCAGGTCGGTGTACCGCTCGTAGATGGCGTTGACCTTTTTGGAGTACTCCCGGTACTTCCAGTGGTGGGCGGGCAGCAGCACCAGATCGGGGCACTTCCGCCTGGCCTGCCAGATGGTCTCGGCGGTCTGGACCTTATACTGCTTGGCGGGCTCGTTTTTGGCCAGGATGATGCCGTGGCGGCTCTCCGGGTCGCCGCACACCGCCACCGGCTTGTCCTTCAGCTCCGGATGGTCCAGCAGCTCCACCGAGGCGTAAAAGCTGTTCAGATCACAGTGGAAAATCACCCGGTCCACTCCGGCCCCTCCCCTCTCGGCAATCATATGATCTTTGATTCTATTATATGCTTTCTTTTTGCAGAAGTCAAACATCTGTTCTAATTTATTTTTGCGGCATGGTGTGACAAAACCACCTCCGGCGTGGTACTGTAGGGTGAAAGGGGGTTGGAGGCATGGAGCGGACCATACCGGCGGAGGACCGGGAGGCAAATCGGATCTACAACACTTATCATGTCCTGGTGCGGACGGTGGTGAGCCGCATCCTGGACCGGGCGGGCACCCCGGAGGACGTGGAGGAGTGTACCCAGGATGTGCTGTGGGAGTTCCTCCAGGGCCCGGACAAGTGGGACCCGGCCAGGGGCAGTGAAAAGACCTATCTGTGCATGCTGGCCCGCAGCCGGGCCAAGAACCGCCGGAAGCAGCTGCTGGCCGGGGCGGCGGAACCGCTGGAGGAACATACCCTGGCCTTCACCGTGCCCGACGGCACCGAGCGTACGGCGGTGCGGGACGGGCTGCGCAGGGCCCTGGAGGGGCTGACGGCGGAGGAGCGGAAGCTCTTCACCCTGCGGTTCGTGTATGAGTGGGACGGCGGAGAAATCGGCCGGGCCCTGGGACTGCGCCAGAGTGCCGTCACCACCCGGGTGAATCGGCTGCGGAAGAAGCTGAAAAAGCTGCTGGCCATTCAGGGCATCGTGATGGACGGAAAGGAGTGACCCAAATGCGGTATGAATTGGACCAACTGCTGGAGGCGGAGGATCTGGCCCGCCTCACCGACGAGGCCATGGCCTCCCCTGCCGAAAAAAGGCACACCTTCAACCCCAGGCGGCTGGGAGCCCTGGCGGCCTGTCTGGCTCTCATCCTGTGCCTGGCCAACTACCAGGCTCTGGCGGCGGGGGTCAAACGGATCGTGGATTACTTCTCCGGGGTGGGCGCGGTGGATCAGGGCACCCCGGTGCTGGTGCTGGAGGAGCCCCTCACCTGGACCGACGGCACCTGGACCTACCATCTGGACGCCTATCAGTCCGGCGGGCATCTCTTTGTGGAGATGGAATACCTGTCCACCCGCCTGGAGCCGGGGGCGGATGTGAACACCGGCGTACCCGACTACAGCTTTGAGATGGAGCTGCTGCCCCCCGCAGACGGGGATGGTCCCTGGCTGTCCCAGGAAGAGGCGGTGGACAAGTCTGCGGCCAGCTACGAGGATCTCAACGACTGGGGCAGTCCGGAAGGGGCGGCCCTGCGGGAGGCAGGGTACCGCACCTACGGCTCCCACTCCTCCCTGTTTCAGGTGGGGGACTTTGCGGGAGAGAACTACCGGCTCCGGATCACCTTTATCGACGACTCGGTAATCGAAGGGTACCAGACTTTTACCTACGAAAAGGAGCTGAACCTGATCCAGGCAGAGGCCAAGGCGGCAGTAACAGACAGCCGTACCTTCCCGGAGGGTACGGTGACTGTACTGGTCAGCGAGGACGGCTCCGGCGTCACCAATTTCGTGGAGTGGTCGGAGTTATCAGAGTATGACCCGCTTGGCCACTCTCTGGAACTTCAGTTCATCGGCGCCTCCGGCAAGCGCTATCCGGCCTACTTCCACAACACCTACCTGGTGGGGTTTGAGCATGTGGAGTACTATCCCCGGGTGGAGGTAAATGAGCCCATCACCGCGGTGGAGATCAGTAAAATTTTCTTCTCGACAAGATCCAGTGATCAGGAGCGTTGCTACGAAAATCTGAACTGGGTCATCCAGCTGCCCCAGGAATAACAAATACCCGCCTCCGGTCAAGCCGGAGGCGGGACTTTTTTGCATTTGAAGCAGAAAATTGGTACACTGGCGTCAGGATTGAGTCCGTCCCGTCGTACTGTAGAGTGAAAGGGGGGAAACGCATGGACATGACACTGGACCGGGACAGCGCCGCCCAGCGGATCTGGGAGCTGTACGGCAAACTGCTCCACACCGTGGCCGCTTCCCTGCTGCCCGGCCATCCGGAGGACGCGGAGGAGTGCGTACAGGATGCGGTGTGGGCCTATGTGGACGCCCCGGAGAAGTGGGACCCGGCCAAGGGCAGCGAAAGGACCTACCTGTGCGTGCTGGTGCGCAGCCGGGCCCTGGACCGCCGGCGGAGGCTGGCGGCCCGGCGGGAGGAGCCCCTGGAGGACCATGCAGGAGCCCTCCGGGCGGAGGACCACACCGAGGAGGCCGCCCTGCGGGACGGCCTGCGCCGGGCTCTGGCGGAGCTGAGTCAAGCGGAACGGCAGCTGTTCACCCTGCGCTTTCTCTATCAGTGGCCCTCGGCGGAGATCGGGCACACCCTGGGCCTGTCGGCCAACGGAGTGGACGCCCGGGTGGTCCGCCTGCGCAGGAAGCTGAAAAATTTGCTGGCCCGGCAGGGGCTGGGCTGGAGCGGAAAGGAGGACGGACCATGAAATGCTATAACTGGGACCAACTGCTGGATACGGAGGACATGCTGGCCCTGACGGAGGAGGCCCTCGCCCGCAAACCGGCCCGCCCCCTCTCCTGGCGGCGGCTGGGGGCCCTGGCGGCCTGTCTGGCCCTCATTCTGTGCCTGACCAACTACCGGGTTCTGGCTACAGGGGTGCAGACCCTCATCCGCTATTTCTCCGGGGTGGGAGCGGCGGAATCGGGGGATGATCTCCGCATCCAGGAAGGCGAGCTGGAATTTGAGCTCAGCGGCCGCACCTATCTCATCTCCGGGGCCTATGCCCGGGACGGCTTTCTCTTCGTCCCCCTGGAGGTGGTCTCCAGGTCGGAGGAGCGGCGCAGCGGCGGCGCTTATCAAACCCTGTACGTCAAGATCGAGGCCAGCCAGGACGGGCAAAACCTGGCGGGCAGCAATCCCTTCCTGGATCTGCAGGACAACGGCTCCTACTCTACGGGGCAGTACACCGCGCTGGAGCGCAAGCGCATCTCCTTCTCTCCCCTGGGGGAGGAGCAATATCTGGGCCGGCGCTACCTGCCGGAAGGCTATCAGACCTATGCCCAGGCCGTCTTTACCTACGAGGCGGCAAATCCGGCTGAAAGCTATACCCTTCGGGTGGAGGACTATCTGACCGATCAGGCCACGGAAGTGACGCTGACCCTGGCTCCGCCGGAGGAGATCGCGGCAGTCTGTGAGCAGCGCACCATGGGCGAGGTCCAGGTCACCGCTCTGGTCTCGGCGGACGGCCGCCGCCTGTCCCTCTACGGCGCCATGAGCAACCAAGAGGAGTGGTGGAAGTCCCTGGTGGAGCTGCAGGCGGAACCCATCTATGGGGTCCAGTTTATGGAGGAAGACGGGACCTGTTACCAGGGGGTTCCCCGCCGTCCCGGCGGCACAAATGGGGCGGGATACCCTCAGGAGATCCTGCTCACCCAGGACACCGGCCCCATCACCGCCGTGCGCATTGCGTCTGTTTGCTACGCATACGATGACATGGACGAAGGTTTGGTGCACCGGTGTGTGGACCTGGATTGGGTCATTCCCCTGCCCTAGCCCAACTGCTTAAAAAACCCGCCCCGGATCACCGGGGCGGGTTGCCTTTCATTTGATTGTTCAGGCCAGCTGTTTCCACAGGCAGTACACTACATCGGACCTGGGACAGCTGTCCTTGGCTGTAAAGTCCAGACCGTTGGTGAGGCCATTTTCCGCCGCCCAGCTCACTGCCGCCGCCGACCAGTCGCCGCCGGAGGTGGCTTCGCCCGCGGCACGCTGCAGCATGGTCAGGATCTGATCGTAGGACAGCGCAGCACTCAGTCCGAACTGACCATTGCCCACGCCGCCGGTGATCCCCTGCTCCGCTGCCCACAGAACGGCAGAATAGTAGTAGGCGCCGGAGTCTGTCACATCGGCAAAGGGCGACACCGCCGAGGCAGGCTGAGGCGATCCCGCGGCCCGCCACAGGAAGGTCACCGCTTCGGCGCGGGTCACGGTATGATCGGGGGAAAAGGTGGTGGCGGAGGTCCCGCCGGTGACTCCCTTCTCCTTGGCCCAGGACACGGCATCGGCGTAGTAATCGGTTTCGTACACATCGGAGAACCCGGCCACCGTGGGTACCGAGGGGGTGGGGGCCGCCCCGGAAACGGCGATGCCGTCCCTCACTTTGACGGGAGTCCTTTGCTCCTGCCAAGCCTGCACCTGCGTCAGGGCCAGCTGGCCCTCCTCATTGTAGCCCCACCCCCACAGGGTGTTGTCGTCCCGCACCGCCATATAATGGCCGTGCCCGTTGGTGCTGTAGCTCACCCCCGCCACATGGTCCAAGACCTTGACCGGTGTCGTCTGGCCCACAGGGAATCCCCACATCCACAGGGTGCCGTCCTCTGTCAGGTAGGACAGGTTTCCAAAGGAAGCAATGTTCCGCATGGTGGTCTTTACCGGAACATTGGTCCCCTCACGCAGAATGTCATTGAACGGGCTGTCATACTCCTGCCCGCAGCACCAGATGGTCCCGTCCAGCCTTTGGATGACCATAAAATCATCCATGCACCACACATCGGCCACACGATCCATGATCTTGACAGGCAGGGTCTGCTGCTTGGAGGGGGGCAGGGGGTAAGGCTGTTTTATCTCCTGATTGTAGATCCCGCCGTTTCCTAATTGCCCGGAATCATTTTTACCCCAGGTCCACAGAGAGCCGTCGGTTTTGATGGCTGCCATATGGGTGCTGCCGCATCGGATGAGGGCCACGTCCTCCATGATCTTGACAGGAACGGTCTGGCATGCTGCCGACCCCCGGTTGTCATTCCAGGTAAATCCGTTTCCCAGCACACCTCCGGAGATATTTCCCCAGGTCCACAGAGAGCCATCGGTCTTCAATGCGGCGGTATAGCTGAGCCCGCAGTCCACCATGGCCACATCCTCCATGATTTTGACAGGGACGGTCTGATAATTGGCGGGCGCCTTGCCGGCATTGCCGGCTCCGTCGTTGCCCAGCTGACCGAACCGGTTGTTCCCCCAGACCCAGAGGGAGCCGTCGCTCCGGATGGCCGCTACGTGTTCATACCCGCAGACCACAGATACCACATTGTCCATGACGCGCACCGGGGTGGCCGTATTGGCGATCTCACTGCCTGTGCCCAGCATACCGTATTCATTGCTCCCCCAGGTCCACAAGACGCCTTCGGTATCAATGGCAGCTGTAAATCGCCAGCTGCAGGAAACGGTGGAATATTCTCCGGCAGTCAGGGTATCATTGGCTGCCGCCGGCGGAGTCAATGCCATGCAAAGCATCAACGCCAGTGCGAAGGACAGAAACTTTTTCATGGGGCTCCCTCCTGACAAATTTATACTGTTTCTATTTTAGCACGGCATTTCCAAACACACAATGATATCCTGCGGAAGGTTGAATGGCTGGCGGCCACAAAAAAATGACCGCCTTCCGGCGGTCATTTTTTCATCTCTTACTTTTTTCCGTGGATCAGGGGGGACAGAGGTTTGTAGATCAGGAAGCAGAGTACCGCATCCAGCAAGCCCTTCAACAGAGTGAAGGGGGCGTTGAAGACCATAAGGCACTCCAGCAGGCCGTCCACGGAGGGACGGATGGCCTGATACATGCTGATGATGGTGTCGATGGGCATAAAGTTGGCATACACAGGGTAAGTGATGTAGTAGTTCAGGGGGATGGACAGCAGAGCCATGATCACCGCGCCCACCAGAGCGCCCAGGATGGCGGTCTTGCGGGACTTATGGAGCTGGTAGATCAGGCCCGCCGGGAACACGAAGCAGGCGCCCAGCAGGAAGTTGCCCAGCTCACCGGCGCCGCCGGTGGTGGTAATGAGCAGGTGGAGCAGGTTCTTCACCAGGCAGACCACCACGCCGTACACCGGGCCCAGGCCGAAGGCGGCCAACAGGGCGGGCAGCTCCGACACGTCCATCTTCACAAAGCTGGGGATGATGGGCAGGGAGAACTCCAGGAACATGAGCACAAAGGCCACCGCAGAAAACATGGCGGTCACCGTAATGGGCCGGGCCCCCACTCTCCGCCGGGCGGAAACAGAACTGGTCATAAAAAACACTCCTCTTGATTAAGATAACATCTGAAAGAGCTTGTCTTCCAGGTGTTAAAATCAAAGGAGCGTGCGCAATTTCAACACATCTTCTTCCATCCAGACTTCGCGCCGTGCGCGTCACTGTCGGTCCCGGAGTTCCACCGGGTCGGCCATAGCTGGCTCGCGGACTTTACCGCCGATCGGGATTTTCACCCTGCCCTGAAGACAGTCATTCAGTTGTCTGACCCTATTATACACCTTCTGTTGCGATTTGCAACCGCTTTTTTAAGAAACAAATGTTCTATCTTTTATTGACTTGTTCCTGCGAATCGCATACAATATGTAAAAGAGCAAACAAGGAGGCGCACCATGGGACGGGACGTCAGCTGCTGCTTCACCGGGCACCGGCCGGAGAAGCTGCCCTGGGGGGAGGACGAGCAGGACCCCCGCTGCCTGGAGATCAAGGACAAGCTGGCAGCAGCGGTGGAGGCGGCCTATGAGGCCGGGTGCCGCCATTTTTTATGCGGCATGGCACGGGGGGCGGACTTCTACTTCTGCGAGGCGGTGCTGGAGCTGCGGGAGCGCCGGCCCGGAGTCACCCTGGAGGCGGTCATCCCCTGTGAGGAACAGGCCGCCCGATGGAGCGAGAAGGACCGGGACCGGTACTATGGCCTGGTGGCCGCCTGCGACGGAGAGACTATGGTGCAGCGCCATTATGACAAGGGCTGCATGCTCCGGCGCAACCGCTACCTGGTGGACCACGCCGACCGGCTCATCGCCATCTATGACGGTATGCTGGGGGGCACCATGTACACCATCAGCTACGCCATGAAGCAGGGGCTGAAGCTGGACATCATCTACCTGTAACGAAAAATCGGACGGAAAGGGGTCTCCCCTCTCCGTCCGCTTATGTTTTACAGTTCTTCCCCCGCCCGGTAGGCCAGGACTACGTACTCCCAGTGCTCCTCCGCCTCAGGCCGGGGAGCGCCATGCTCCTCCAGATAGCGCTCCACCAGCTCCATCAGCTCCTTTCGCTGGGCGGTGTCCAGGTGGAGTGCGCCGAACCGGAGGATGCCGTAGTCGGGCAGCTCCTGCTCGTCATAGCGGTACACATTTTCCAGCATGGTCCGGAAGGTGCTGTCCACCAGGTTGGCGGCCAGGGCCTCCCGCTCCCCCTGGAAGGCGTCCTTCCGTCCCAGGCAGAGCCGCAGCTTTACATCCCGCATCTGGTAATAGGTGGTCTTGATGCCGTCGGGCCGGGTCCCCTCCTGGGCGGATACCAGTCCCATCTTTACCAGCTTGTTTAAATGGGAATGGGCCGCGCTGGGAGACAGCTGCATCAGCTCCGCCACCCGGTTGGCCGACAGCGGCCTGGCCACCAGCCGCAGCAGATGGATCATCTCCTGCCGTACCGGATTGAGCATGACCCGGAACTGCTTCTTTTCTGTGAGGTCGATCGTATAATCCACCAACGTGGTCCCCCTTTACCGTCAAGCCGCCCATATTTGCTCCCTATATGGCCCGGCCTTTGTTATCATTCCAACAATTATGATAACACTTACCATCTGGTAATGGCAAGAGGTTTTCCCTCATCAGGTACATTTTTCCCGGTTTATGCCGGTTTCCCATTGTCGGCCTCACTGACCACCAGGGTGTCCCCCTGGCGGAGCACCGTGCCCCCCTTTGGCACGGCGGTGGTACCGTCCGCCCGGCGTACCAGCACGATGAGCACCTCCGCCGGCAGGTCCAGCTCACGGATGGTGCGGCCGATCCAGTCCCGGTGGTCCTCCACCGGCAGCTCCCGCAGGCTGACGCCGCCGTCGTCCTGGTAGACCGGGGTGCTCACCACCAGCAGGTCCCCCGCCCGGATCACCGTGCCGCCGTTGGGGATGAGGCTCTCCTCCCCCCGGCGGATGGTGACTACCAGGGCGTCGGCGGGCAGGTGGCACTCCCCTACCGGCTTTCCCTCCCAGGGGTGGCCGGGGCCAATACGGAACCGGGTCAGGTGGAGCTGGCGCTGGTCCTGGTAATCGTTGAAGGTGCGGCTGACGCTGTCCTCCGTGTCCACCATGTCCAGCCGTCGGGCCACCACGGGCAGCAGGGAGCCCTGTACCGCCACCGACAGCAGGGAGATACAGAACACGATATGGAACAGATCATGTCCGATCTCCGCCCCGCCTGCCAGGGCCATGATGGCGAACACGATGGAGGCCGCGCCCCGCAGCCCGGCCCAGGATACCAGCAGGCACTGCCGCATGGAGCACCGGAAGGGCCTGAGCAGCAGGAAGACCGCCGCCGGCCGGGCCACGAAGGTCAGGAAAAGGGCGATGGCCACCGCCGGCAGCAGCACCCCGGGCAGCTGCCGCGGGAAGGCCAGCAGGCCCAGCAGGAAGAAGATCAGGATCTGGGCCAGTCCGGTGAGCCCATCAAAGAAGTGGACCAGGGCGGCCTTGTGGGGGATTTTTGCGTTGCCCAGCAGGATGCCCGCCAGATAAGCCCCCAGGTAGCCGTTGCCCCCCACCGCCGCAGGCAGGGCATAGGCCAGCAGGGCGGCGGAGAACACAAAAATGGAGTCCAGGCCGTCGGACAGAGTGAGCCGCCGCAGCACCAGAATGGACAGCCAGGCCACCGCCAGCCCAAGAGCCGCGCCGAAGACCGCCTGGGCAAAGATCATCCAGGCCAGATTGCTGCTGCCCCCTACCCCCATCAGAGAGAGGGCGATCATGGTCAGCATGTAGGACACCGGGTCGTTGCTTCCGCTCTCCAATTCCAGCAGCGAGGCGGTATGGTCCCGCAGGCTCAGCTTCTTGGAGCGCAGGATGGAGAACACCGACGCCGCGTCGGTGGAGCTGATGACCGCACCGGTGAGAAAGCTGGCCAGGGGCGTGAAGCCCAGCACAAAGCGGCAGAACAGGGCGGTGAGCAGCGCGGTTACCACCACGCCCAGAGTGGAGAGCACTACCGCCCGGGCCGCCGCCGGTCTGGCCGCCTCCCACCGGGTACCGAAGCCGCCGTAGAACATGATGAAGATAAGGGCCACCGAGCAGATCTGCTCCGCCGCCCTGAAGTCGTCAAAGGGGATGCGCAGCAGCCCGTCGGAGCCGAAGAGCATGCCCAGGGCCATGAAAAGCAGCAGGGCGGGCACCCCTGCCCGCCGGGAAAAGCGGCTGGCCAGGATGCAGGCCACCAGCACCGCTCCGCATAACAGCAGCATATTTACCATCTATTACCTCCTCTGGTTGAGAAAAAGGTTCCGGTCCTGTCCGGGCCGGAGCTTTATCCTTTCCTGTGGTCGAACCGGGGGTCCAGGGCGTCCCGCAGGCCGTCCCCGATGCCCGCCAGACAGAGCACCGTCAGGATGATACACAGTCCCGGCGGCACCCACACCCAGGGCCGGGCGGTGAGCACCGTCAGATTGCTGGCATACTGGATCATATTGCCCCAGGAGGCCTGGGGAGTGCGGATGCCGAAGCCCAGAAAGCTGAGACTGGACTCGGACAAAATGGCCCGCCCCGCCCGCAAGGGGATGGAGCACCATACCGGGGATACCACGTTAGGCAGCACGTTCCGCCGCAGGATGGTGCCCGTCCGGGCCCCCAGGGCACGGGCTGCCAGCACATACTCCCGCTCCCGGGCCGCCAAGGTGTTGCCGTACACCAGTCGGGCGATGCCGGTCCAGCCCAGCAGGCCCAGCACCAGCACGATGTTGGTAGCCGACGGACCCGCCACCGTCACCAGGCAGAGCACCAGCACGATGGAGGGGAAGGTCTGGAAAATATCGGCCAGCCGCATGATCCAGAACTCCCAGGCCCCCCGGCGGTAGCCCGCCAGCAGGCCCAGAGGCACCCCCACCAGACCGCTGATGGCGGCGGAGGTCAGGCCGATAAACAAAGACACCCTTCCCCCGCTGAGCAGCCGGGCCAGCAGATCCCGGCCCACGTCGTCGGTGCCCAGGGGGTGCTCCGCTGACGGAGGGGCCCAGAAGCCGGCCTCCAAATCGCTGACGTTGGGCTCCAGGCCCAGCAGAGGGGGCAGCAGCAGCACCGCCAGCACCTCCAGACAGAGGACGATCAGGCAGGCCATGGCCCGCCGGTCCGCCCGGAACCGTGTCCAGGGGCTCCGGTTCAGTCGCGTTTCTTCCATGGCCTACTCCTTTCCGTAACGCACCCTGGGGTCCGCCAGTCCGTAGACCAGGTCCAGGAGCAGGTTGGTCAGGAGTACCGCCAGGGCGATCACCACAGTGACTCCCATCACCACGGTGTAGTCCCGGCCCGAGATGCCGGAAAAGAGCAGGCTGCCCATGCCGGGCCAGCCAAAGATCTGCTCCACCACCACGGAGCCGCCCAGGATGTGGGGGATGTGGCTGAGGATGGTGGTGAGCACCGGGATGAGGGCACCCCGGAAAGCGTGGCGCACCATGACGGCCCCGTCGGTGAGTCCCTTGGCCCGGGCGGTGCGGATATAGTCCTCCCCCAGGGCCTCCAGACAGGCGGCCCGGGTCTGCTTCACCAGCTCCCCCACGCTGCTCAGGCACACCACCCCGGCGGGGAGGATCAGGTGGCGGAGCAGATCGGCCAGACCGGAAAACCGCCCGGCGGCATACATACCGTTGGCAGGCAGCCAGCCCAGAGTAATGGAAAAGAGAAAGATGCCCGCCAGACAGAGAAAAAAGCCGGGCACGCCGAAGCTGATGAGGCTGAGGGCGGAGGCAACCCGGTCCCAGCCCGACCGGGGCTTCCAGGCCGCCAGCACCCCCAGGGGCAGAGCGATGGCCACCGCCAGCACCACGCCGGTGCCGGTGAGCAGCAGGGAGGGTCCCACCCGCTGGGCGATGAGGCCGGCCACCGGCTTGCCGTTGGCGTAGGAGACCCCCAGGTCCCCCCGGAGCAGGTCTCCCAGCCAGGTCAGATAGCGCTGGGGCAGGGGCAGGTCCAGTCCCAGGGAGGCCGCCAGGGCCGCCCGGTCGGCGTCGGTGGCGCCGCTCCCCTCCCCCATCAGGTCCAGGATGGAGCCCTGGGCCAGGTTGAGCATACAAAATACCAGAATGGTGATCCCGAAGAACACCGGAATGGCCGTCAGCAGACGGCGGCGGAGATATCGTCCCATACTGTTCGCTTCCTCCTGCACTTCCGGCCCCGGATGGGGCACGGGCCGCTATGGGCGGCGGCCCTACGGAGGTTTTTTCTGTTGGTTTGGTCAGGGGCCGGTCAGGCTTCCTTCATCCGCCACGCCCAGATGTTCTCGTTGGAGAAGCTGGAAGAGGGGTAGTCGATGTTGTCCACCGTGGGGGACTGCACATGGAGGGTGCGTCCGAACCACAGGGGGATGAAGGGCCGCTGATCGGCCAGCAGCTCCTGGAGCTTATCCAGCAGCACCTGGCGGGTCTCCCAGCCGGAGGCGGCGCCGATCTGCTCGATATAATAGGTATAGGGCTCCAGGTCGGCGATGTGGAAGATGTTGTTGCCCTGGCTCAGGCGGCTCTCAGTGAACCACAGGGGCAGGGCGCCGGGGGTGTGGCTGGCGATGGCCATGTCGTACTTTCCGTCGGCCATGCCGGAAAAGAGGGCGGCGGAGTCCACCGTCTCGATGGTCACATTCATGTCCACCTCAGCCAGCTCCTGCTGCATGAGGGAGGCCAGACCGGCCCGGTTGGAGGTACAGGCCAGGGTGTAGGTCCGCCCGTCATAGCCCCCCTGCTCCAGCAGGGTGCGGGCCTGATCCACGTCCCGCTCCCAGGTGAGAGAGCAGGTGTACTCGGTACCGGGGGTCACATCGGTGGCGGTAGGCTCACCCAGGCCCTGGGTGGACTGGAGGCACAGAGCCTCCTTGTCCAGGGCCAGGTCGATGGCCCGGCGGACCTCTGCACTGGGGATGGTCTCGCAGTTGAGCATCAGCTCATAGAAGGTGTTGGGCACCTCACCCTCCACCACCTCCAGGCCGGAGGAGCGGGCAGTCTCGGCGTCCTCCACCGACACGTTGCCGCCGAAGGCATAGTAGTCCAGGTCCCCCGAGATGACAGAGGGCAGCAGGTTGGACTTATCCATCACCGTAATGACAAGCCGGTCAAAGTCGGGACAGCCCAGCTGATAGTCCTGGTTGATCTCCAGCACCAGCTGACTGCCGGGGATCTCCTCCACAAACTTGCAGGGACCGGAGCCCACAGGGGCGTCCCACAGGTCCAGCTCCATGATCTGGACGGGGTCCACCCCCTCCATCAGGTGGGTGGGCAGCACATAGAACTCCCGGTTCTTGTCCAGCAGGAAATCCTCGGGGGTGGTGGGACTCTTGAAGGTGAGCTTCAGGGTGTGGTCGTCCACCGCCTCCGCCCCCAGTGTCTCCCCATCCAGGGCCGCGCCGTTGTCATCGGTGCCGGCCAGCACGGAGAATACCGACCGGCCCAGGGCGGGGCAGTTGGGATCGGTCATCAGGGCGATGGTGTCCGCCCAGTGCTGAGCGGTCACCGGGGTGCCGTCATGGAAGGCGGCCTTCTCATCCAGGTGGAAGAGCACCGCCATGCCGTCGTCGGCGCTCTCCCAGCTGACAGCCCCTCTGGGGTCCAGCGTGCCGTCGGCATGGACATAGGCCAGCCGGTCATAGATCTTGTCGCAGATGATGCGGGTGTAGTTGCTGCCCGAAGGGCTGTTGTAGGGCATCAGGGAATCCCAGGCATTGGACAGGCCGTAGCGCACCGTCACCTGCTCTGCGGTAGGCTCTTCCCCGCCGCAGGCGGTCAGGCCAAGGGCCAGGGCCGCGGCCAGCAGCAATGCGATCAGTCGTTTCATGTCGTTCCTCCGTCCTTCTCTTCCTTTTTATTCCACAGTCACCGATTTTGCAAGGTTCCTCGGCTTATCAATGTCACACCCCCGCTGCAGCGCCGTGTAGTAGGCGAACAGCTGCATGGGGACCACCTCCAGGGAGGGCAGCAGCACAGGATGGGTCTCGGGGATGGCGATCACGTGGTCCGCCGTCCGGCCCAGCTGGGCCGCCTTGTCCCGGGTGGTGAGGCCAAGCAGGTCGGCCCCCCGGCTCTTGACCTCCACCGCGTTGCTCACCGTCTTTTCAAACAGCGGCCCGCACCCCGCCAGGGCCACCACCAGGGTACCCGGCTCGATGAGGGAGATGGTGCCGTGCTTGAGCTCGCCGGCGGCGTAGGCCTCCGAGTGGATATAGGAGATCTCCTTCAACTTCAGGGAGCCCTCCAGGCCCACGGCGTAGTCCAGGTTGCGGCCAATGAAGAACATGGAGTGGCGGTTGAAGTACAGGGTGGCAAAGTACTGGATGTCCTCCCGGTCCTGCAGGATCTCCTCCAGCTTGTCCGGAATACGCTGAAGCTCGGTCAAAATGGTGTCGTACTCCGCCCGGCTGATGGTGCCCAGCAGATCGGCGCAGTACAGGCCGATGAGGTAGATCACCGCCAGCTGGGTGGAATAGGCCTTGGTGGTGGCCACGGCGATCTCCGGTCCCGCCCAGGTGTAGAGCACGGTGTCGCTCTCCCGGGCGATGGTGGAGCCCACCACGTTGACGATGGACACCACCTTGGCCCCCAGCCGTCTGGCCTCCCGCATGGCGGCCAGGGTGTCGATGGTCTCGCCGGACTGGCTGATGACCAGGGCCAGGGTGTGCTCGGTCACAATGGGGTCGCAGTAGCGGAACTCAGAGGCCAGGGTCACCTCCACCGGCTTGCGCAGCAGCTTTTCCAGGATATACTTGGCCGCCACGCCCACATGGTAGGAGGAGCCGCAGGCGATGACATACAGCCGGTCCATCTCCTCCAGCTCCCGGGCGGTGAGCCCCCAGTCGTCCAGCACCACCCGGCCGTCTTTGATCCGGGGAGAGATGGTCTTGCGGACGGCCTCGGGCTGCTCCATGATCTCCTTGATCATGAAGTGCTCATAGCCGCCCTTCTCCGCCGCCGAGATCTCCCAGTCCACATGGCGGCGCTCCTTCTCCACCGGGCGCAGGTAGGAGTCGTACACCCACAGGTGGTCGGCGGTAAGCTCGGCGATCTCCCCGTCCTCCAGCCAGCACACCTCCCGGGTGTACTTGATGAGGGCGGTGACGTCGCTGGCCAGATAGTGGGCCCCGTCTCCGAAGCCCAGGATCAAAGGACTGTCCTTCCGGGCGGCGATGAGCCGGTCGGGGCAGTCGGCGCACAGGATGCCCAGGGCGTAGGCGCCCCGGATGGTATGGAGGGTGCGCACCACTGCCTCCAGCAGGTTTCCCTGATAATAATATTCCAGCAGCTGGGCGGCCACCTCGGTATCGGTGTCCGAGACGAACTGCACGCCCTCCGACTGGAGAAATTCCCGTAGCTCGGCGTAATTTTCAATGATGCCGTTGTGGACCACCGCAAACCGGCCGTTCTCGCTGACCTGGGGGTGGGAATTCACATCCGACGGGGCCCCGTGGGTGGCCCAGCGGGTGTGACCCACGCCGATGGTGCCGTGGAGGGTGGAACCCCCCTTGACCAGGTCGTGGAGCACCTGGAGCCGGCCCTTGGCCTTGGCCACCTGCATGCCTTCCTCCGCTCCGTATACCGCGACTCCGGCGGAGTCATACCCCCGGTACTCCAGTCTGGAAAGACCATCCAGCAAAATGGGCGCGGCCTCATCCCTTCCTACAAATCCAACGATCCCGCACATAGCGCTCCTCCTGATGGGTTTGACGTGGTTGATCTATGGTACTTAAATTAGGATTATAGCACGAAAACGTTGGTAAAACAATGGCAGAACGGCCGAATTTAGGTCCGCTCCCGCCGGTCCCTCTGTCTGACCTGCGCCCCCTCCACCAGAATGGTGTCCGCCCCGAAGCGGCGCACCGCCGACCAGGGAAAGATCACGTCGGGCTCCCGGCCCAGCAGACCGAAGAGCCGCAGCCGTCCCGGCACCACCAGGGCGGTCACCTTTCCCTCCTCCAGATCCACCACCACGTCCCCCACATAGCCCACCCGGCTGCCGTCGGTCATGTTGATGATCTCCTTGCACCGCAGCTCGTATCCCCGGCATTCCATCGGGCATCCCCCCTTCTTCCCATCTCTATGCCCGCCACAGGTTGACCCAGTATACTTACCTGCCGGTAATCTTGCGCCAGGGAACTCCAGCGCCTATAATAAATAGGATGTTATGTGTGTGGAGGAGAGCGTCATGCTGGACAATCTGATCTACTGTCTCAACGGTACCATTCCTATTTTTCTGCTCATGCTGCTGGGCGTGGCCTTCCGGAAAATGGGCTTTTTCAGCCAGGCGTTTGCCGACAAGCTCAACAGCTACGTCTTTAAGGTGGGTCTGCCCGTCATGCTCTTCAAGGATCTGACGGGCTCTGACTTCTTCGAGGTGTGGGACACCGCCTTTGTGGTGTTCTGCCTGCTGGCCACCCTGGCCTCCATCCTGCTCACCGCCCTGCTCAGCCGCCTGCTGAAGGAGCCCCCTCTGCGGGGAGAGTTCATCCAGGTGGGCTACCGCAGCAGCGTGGCCCTGCTTGGGGCCGCTTTTTTGGAAAACCTCTACGGCAGCGCCGGGGCCGCCAGCCTCATCATCATCGGCGCGGTGCCCCTGTACAACGCGGCGGCGGTGGCCGTGCTCTCCCTCACCAGTCCCAGCCAGAAGGGGCTGTCCAAAGGAGCCATGAAGAAGGTGGTCAAGGGGATCATCACCAACCCCATCATTCTGGGCATCGTGGTGGGTCTGGTGTGGACCCTGCTGCGCATCCCCCAGCCCGCCATCCTCACCAAGACGGTGAACAGCGTGGCGGCCACCGGCACCCCTCTGGGGCTGATGGCTCTGGGCGCCTCCTTCGACTGGAAGAAGGCCATCGGCCGCATCAAGCCCGCCCTCTCCGCCACCGCTCTCAAGCTGGTGGTCTTTGTGGCCATTTTCCTGCCCATCGCCGTGGCCATGGGCTTCCGGGACGACAAGCTGGTGGCCGCCCTCACCATGCTGGGCAGCCCCACCACCGTCAGCTGCTTTGTCATGGCCCGCAATATGGGCCACGAGGGAACCCTCACCTCCAGCACCGTCATGCTCACCACCGCTTTCAGCGCCTTTACCCTCACCCTGTGGCTCTACCTGCTCCGGTCCCTGGCCCTGATCTGACCCCTTCCGCCAAAATCAACAGACATGCCGGCCGCAGGGCCGGAAAAGACAGCGCTTTTCCCTCTTGTAATTTGGGCCAAAGTTACTATACTAGTACGGTGCTCTGATTTCAATTTGGAAAGGTTGCCGTCCCATGGAACAACAAGCCCCACTCCGCCGGCGCGAGCCGGGCATTCTCTCCCTCACCTGGCCTATCTTTATCGAGCTGCTGCTCCAGATGCTGGTGGGCAACGCCGACCAGGTCATGGTGGGCCACTTCGACCCCAACGGCGTGGGCGCCATCGGCAACGCCAACCAGATCACCAACCTGGTGCTGCTGGTCTTCTCGGTGATCTCCACCGCCTCCACCATCCTGCTCTCCCGCTACCTGGGGGCGGAGGACAAACGGCGGGTCAACGAGACCTACACCCTCTCCCTGGTGGTCAACGCCCTCTTCGGTCTGGCGGTGGGGGCCATTCTCATTGGCCTGTGCGGCCCCATCTTCACCCTGATGCAAATGCCGGCGGAAATCATGGACCGCAGCTGCCTGTACCTGCGCATCATCGGCGGCGGCATGGTGTTCCAGGCGGTCTACCTCACCTTTACCGCTTTTTTCCGCTCCAACCAGATGATGAAGGAGAGCATGATCGTGGCGGTGACCATGAACCTGCTCAACATCGGAGGTAACGCAGTGCTCATCGGCGGAGCCTTCGGCCTGCCCGCCCTGGGTGTGGCAGGTGCCGCCCTGTCCAGCGACATCTCCCGTGTGGTGGGAGTCATCCTCATCGCCGTGCTCTTCCGCCGGAAGTTCGGCCCCGTGCTCTCCCTGAAGCTGCTGCGCCCCTTCCCCGCCGACCAGCTGCGGCGGCTGCTGCGCATCGGCATCCCCGCCGGCGGCGAGTCCATCTCCTACAACCTGTCCCAGGTGGCCATCCAGTCCATCTGCAACCTGTTTGCCATCTTCGTCATCAACACCCGGGTGTACGCCAACATGTTCGCCATGCTGACCTACATGTTCGGCTCCGCCATCTCCCAGGCCGCTCAGGTCATGGCCGCCCATCTCATGGGGGCCGGACGGACCGGGGATGTGGACCGGCTGGTCAAGCGCACTCTGCTGGCCTCTCTTGCCATCTCGGGGCTGATGGCGGTGGTGCTGCTGGTATTCTGCCAGCCTCTGCTGGGCCTGTTCACCAAGGACCCCCAGGTGCTGGAGCTCTTCCGTATCATCATGATCATCGAGATCCCCCTGGAACTGGGCCGGGCGGTGAACATGGTCATGTGCCGGGTCCTCCAGGCCTGCGGCGACATCCGCTTTCCCATCACCATCTGCATCTTCAGCGCCTGGCTCACCGCCGTGGTGGGCGGCTTTGTGCTGGCGGTGCCCATGGGCCTGGGTCTGGCGGGGCTGTGGATCGCCATGGCCTGCGACGAATGCCTGCGGGCGGTGCTCTTCCTGCTGCGGTGGCGCAGCGGGACCTGGTGCCGCAAAAACCTGCTGTCCATGTAAGAAAGGATGTGTTGTCCATGAAGACCGGGATCGTGCTGGAGGGAGGCGCTATCCGCACCATCTTCTCCTCCGGTGTGTGCGACGCCCTGCTCACCGGCAATGTCATGCCGGATTATGTCATCGGCGTCTCCGCCGGTATCGCCTACGGCGTCAGCTATGTGTCCAGACAGATCGGCCGCAACCTGGATATTATGGTAAACTACGCCAACGACAAGCGGTACATGGGCATGGGCAACCTGCTCCGCCGGAACAACCGGGCTTATTTTGGACTGGAATTTGTGTTTGACACCATTCCAAACCAGCTCATTCCCTTTGATTACGACACCTTCAACGCCTTCCCCGGCGAGGTGGAGGCGGCGGTGACCAACCTGGACACCGGCAAAGCGGAATATCTGCCGGTGGACCGGAGCGACAAAACCTTTACCATCCTCCAGGCCACCTGCGCCATGCCCCTCCTCTTCCCCATCTTTCACATCGATGGAAAGCCCTTTCTGGACGGCGGAGCCGCCGACGCCATTCCCTTTGACCGGGCCTTTGACAAGGGCTGTGACCGGGTCATCGTGGTGCTCACCCGGGAGCGGTCCTTCCGGAGGCAGCCCGAAAAGCTCCAGCCCATCATCGACCGGTTTTACCGGAAGTATCCTAAGTTCTGTGACACCATGCGCCGCCGGGCCGACACCTACAACGAGGCCCGGGAAAAGCTCTTTCAGCTGGAGAAGGAGGGCAGGGTGCTCCTCTTCGCTCCCCACAACACCCAGGGCTTCAGCCGCACCGAGCGGGACGTGGCCAAAATCCGGGCCCTGTGGCAGGACGGCTACGACGAGGGTACGGAACGGCTGGATGAAGTCAGAGCCTTTCTGGCCGGACAATAAAGCAGGACCCGGGCGGCAGCTGCCGCCCGGGTCCTTTTTATATCTCACTCCTCTTCACCTGTCTCGGTGACCATGACCATACCGGCATCTGCTCCGGTACCGTCAGGCAGAGCCACGTTGGTCACAGCCACGGGCTTTCCCTCCTCATCCAGGGTGACCTGAACGGAGACCTTGGCTCCCTCGTCCTCCCGGGTCCAGAGGTAGCTGCCCTCCTGCTCCATGGCGTCGGTGATGTCAGTCTCCTCCCCGTCCACGGTGAGGATGATGCGGCCGTCCTTCTCCTCCACCTCCGTCTCGGGCAGGCACAGGGCGGTGACCGTCTCACCAGTGTCATCCATCACGATCTCTTCCCGATAATCGCCCAGCGATGTAGATGTGCGAATGGTGGCCAGCAGGCCTTCCAGCGCCTCGGGGTTTGCGGCGCTTACGGTCACCATCAGGGCCGCGGTCACCGCGGCGGCGATCAGGCCCACCCGCAGCGGGCGGCGGACCGGCTTTTTCTGCTTCTGTTCTGCCATTTCAATGACCTCCTGTAGGGCTTCTTCGGAGACGTGAAGCTCCGAGCATCGTTCACGGTACGCGTTGTGGTCGAACATCATCGTTCTCCTCCTCTTCTTCCGAAAGCGTCCGGCGCAGCCGGGCCCGGGCCCGCTGGAGCCAGGTCTGTACTGTGGAGGGCTTGACCCCCATAGCCGCCGCCGTTTCCTTGACGGAGCAGCCCTCGAAATAATAGAGATAGATGGTCAGGCGGTACTTCCCATCCAGCGCCATCACCGCCTGAAACACCTCCTCCCTGCGGTCCTCCGCAGGAAACGGGGCCTCGTCCCGCTCCTCCAGCGGCACCGCCCGGCGGCGCCAGAAGGAACGCAGTACCTTCCGGCTCTCGTTGACCGCCACCCGCAGCAGCCAGTGCTTCAGATGGTCCTCACTCTCAAAGCCCTCCTGCTGGTAGAGCTTGAGGAGCACGGTCTGCACCACATCCTCCGCGTCCGCCCGGGTGCGCAGGGCGTGGTAGGCCACCCGGTAGAGCATATCCCCATAGGTCCGGGCCGCCTGTTCAAATGTCTCGTCGGTCATGACTACTCCCTTTCTGTGGGTTGGTTTGAAAGGCCTTTCACCAGGAATACCCCTCAGCGCCCCATAAAATCTCACCGCGGGCTAAAAAATTTGGGGCGTCCCATGGACACCCCAAATGTTACTCCCGACCCAGGCGCCGGTAGACCGTGAAATACATGGTGAGGATACAGGCCAGACCGCCCAGCACGTTGGAGATGGGCTCGGCCAGGAACACGCCGTCCGCCCCAAAGCCCACCAGCGGCAGAATGAGAGTCAGGGGAGCCACAATAAAAGCCTTGCGGAGCAGAGAGAAGAATACCGCGCTCCTGGACCGGCCCAGACCTACGAAGGTGGACTGACCGATGAACTGGAAGGCCATGAAGAAGAAGGTGGCAAAGTAGATGCGGAAGGCGGGAATGCCGGCGGCGATGAGATCGGCCTCATCGTTGAAGATCCGGATGAGGGGCCCGGGCAGGAGCATCACAACCGCCCAGGCGGCCATGGAATAGCCCACCGTCAGCACGGTGGTAAACCGGATGCCCTGACGCACCCGCTCATACTGACCGGCGCCGTAGTTGTAGCCCAGCACCGGCTGGCAGCCGTTGGTGATGCCCTGGACCGGCATGGTGATGATCTCCCGGATGGAGTTGATCACCGTCATGACGCCCACATACAAATCTCCGCCGTAGGTCTCCAAAGAGGCATTGCACAGCACCTGAGCCAGGCTGTTGGTCATGGACATGACAAAGCCGGAGGTACCAAGACTCAAGATCCGCTTTACCCGGCCCGCCCGCAGCCGGAGGGCGGACAGCCGCAGCTTCAGCAAGGCCCGCCTGCCGGTGAGGAATTTCAGCACCCACACCGCCGAGCAGGCCTGGGAGATGACGGTGGCCAGAGCGGCCCCCCGCACCCCCATGCCCAGCAGGAAGATAAAGATGGGGTCCAGCACAATATTGACGGCGGCGCCCACCGCCACCGTGATCATGCCCATGCGGCTGAAACCCTGGGCGTTGATAAAGGGATTCATGCCCAGGCTGATCATGACGAAGAGGGTGCCCAGGATGTAGATGGTCAGATAGTCGTTGGCGTAGGGAAAGGTAACATCGCTGGCCCCAAACAGATAGAGGATGGGCCGGCGGAAGATGAGGCACAGCACCGTGAGGGACGCGCCCAGGAGAAGGAGCAGGGCGAAGGAGTTGCCCATGATCTGCTCGGCCTCCTCATCCTCCCCCCTTCCCCGGCAGATGGAACACAGCGGAGCGCCGCCCATGCCGCACAGATTGGCAAAGCCCATGACAATGGAGATGATGGGCAGGCACAGACCCAGCCCCGTCAGGGCCAGGTGGCCGGGCAGGCGGCCCAGGTACATCCGGTCCACCACGTTGTACAGGATATTGATGAGCTGGGCCACCGTCATGGGCACCGCCATGTTGACGATGTTGCGTGCCACACTGCCCTTGGAAAAATCGTTCTGGTTCTTGTCCTGCGTGGCCCCTCACCTCTTCTCTTGCAATTTGGATGTTTTTGGGGTATACCTATAGGGAACCCACAGCTCCGCCCCACCCAAGGGGCGGATGCATAATAAATAATTATACTACAGTCTGAAAACACAGGCAATGGAAAGGGTATGATTTCTTTGACACTGTTGGAGCAGGCCAAGGCCCTGGAGCCCCAGCTGCGGGCCATGAAGGACGATCTGCACCGCCACCCCGAGCTGAGCTTTCAGGAGGTGCGCACCACCGGGATTTTAAAGGAAAAGCTGACCGCCCTGGGTCTGGAGCTTATTGACCTGGGCATGGACACCGGCGTGGTAGCCCTGCTGCGGGGGGCCCGCCCCGGCAAAACCGTGGCCCTCCGGGCGGACATTGACGCCATCGCCCAGCAGGAGGCCGCCCATGACGGGGCGGTGTCCCAGTGTGACGGGCTGATGCACGGCTGCGGCCACGACTTCCACACCGTGGGGCTGTACGGCGCCGCCTGCCTGCTGGCCGGCCGGCGGGAGGCGCTGGCGGGCAACGTGGTCTTCCTCTTCCAGCCCGCCGAGGAGGTCACCCAGGGAGCCCAGGCCATGATCAACCATGGCCTGTGGGACAAGCTGCCCGCCAAGCCGGACTGCCTCTTCGGCCTGCACAACCGGCCCGAGCTGCCCGCCGGGCAGATCGCCGTCATGGAGGGGCCGGTGATGTCGGGCAAGAGCCACTTTGTCATTACCCTCCACGGCATCTCCGGCCACGGCGGCTCCCCCCACAAGTGTACCGACGTCATTGTGACCGGGGCGGCGGTGGTGAACGCCCTCCAGACCGTGGTGAGCCGCAACACCGATCCCCTGGACAGCCTGGTGTGCTCCGTGCTGTCCATCCACGCCGGTACTCCCGATAACTTCGTCCCCGACGTGCTCACCATGACAGGGAGCATCCGGGCCCATTCCGCTGCCGCCCACCGAAAGGCGGAGGAGCGGCTGCGCGAACTGACCCTGGGGGTATCCGCCGCCTATGGCTGCACGGCGGAGGTGGAGTTCCACCCCGGCGTGCCCGCCACCGTCAACTCCCCCGAAATGACCGCCCTGGCCCGGAAGGCCGCTCTGGCCCTGGTGGACCCGGAACAGGTGGTCTCCCCCGCCCCCGACATGGGCTCCGAGGACTTCGCCGTCTTTGGCCAGGAGGTGCCCTCCTTCTTCTACTGGCTGGGCTCCGGCTTCCCCGGTCAGTTCAATCCCTGCTGGCACAACGAGCACTTCCGCACCGACGACTCCGCCCTCCCTCTGGCCGCCGCTCTGCTGGCCCAGTCCGCCCTGGTGGGCCTGGATGCTTAACCCCATCCATATAAAAATGTCCCCCGGATCTCCGATCCGGGGGACGTTCTGTTTTCAGCGCAGGACAGGGAGCCGTACGCCCAGCTGGCGGGTCAGGTAGAGCCGGGCACAGGTCTGGATACGGCTGAGCAGCTCCGCCACGCTGGTGAGGCTGTTCCGGGTGAGCAGCAGGCTCTTGGCGGTGGCATAGTAAAGCTGCACGGCGTGGTGCCGGGCCACCGGGTCGCTGATAATCTTGAACTCGGCCACATCGGAGCCGTGAATGGCCAGAGTCAGGGAAATCAGGGCGGCATAGCCCACCGCATCGGCCAGCAGGCCGTCCAGGAAGCGTTCCCGGAAGCCCTGCTGCGGGCGGTATTCCGCCTTGGCATAGCCCTCCCACAGGGCCCCAAAGGTCTGGCGATAGGACCGGAAGAGCTGCTCTATGGTGTCCAGCAGGTAGCGGCGGAACCGCTCCTCCTCATCGGCACCGGAGAGGGGGTGGAAGAAGGAGGCGGCATAGACGCTGAGGGTGTTGCCCAAAAAGTAGCCCAGATCGTAGGCGCAGGGACCGGCAAAGGTGTACTCCATGTCGATGACCTTCATCCGGTCGCCGTCGATGAAGATATTGCCCGGGTGGAGATCGGAGTGAATGAGGGCCTCCCCGTGGCTCATATACCGGTGGCGCAGCAGGTAGGTCTCCGTCTGCACCACCGGCTCCTCCAGCCCAGCCCGCAGGTGCATGGTCTCAGGGGCGGGCGCAAAGGGTGAGCGGTGGAGCATGCTCCACTCCTCCATGACCCGGCGCATGCCGCTGTTGGTAAAGGCTTGAGCCAGCTGACGGAACTTCTCCCGGGGCAGGTAAAATTCCGAGGTGAAAAAGGCAATGGAGGCCATGAACGCGCCGCAGTTGGGTCCCAGCTCCGGAAAGATCTCCCCCCGGGCCAGTCCACTGCGGCAGGGGTGGAGGTAGGACACGTCCTCCATTGCGAACACGTTGTTTTCCCGGTCCACCCAGTAGACCTCCGGTACATACTGGGGCACGATGGCCCGGCGCAGCCGCAGGCTGGCTGCCTCCAGCTGATTGCGGGAGGGCGGGAGACGGTAGCTGGACTCCCGGGCGGAGCGGATGTTCTCCTGTCCCTGCTTGACGATGATGGACCGTTTGGGGCTGCTGACCTGGAAGATATCGTTGATCAGTCCCGCCGAATCCTCCCCCTGTTCACCGATGACCCGGATCTCCAGGGGGCCCTCCTCCGCAAAGGACGGATCATGGGCGCGCAGATAGTCCGGCAGATTTTCTCTGGTCAGGATCAGCATGGCGGCAGTCCTCCCCTTCCCCACAGGGACAGCATTCGCAGGATACCAAAAGTATACCCCGCCCCGCCTCAAATGGAAAGCGACATCCTTGCCCCCACCCTGTCATTTTTTGCCCATCCGTCAGAGCGCGTGGTAGCAGGGGGTGCGGCGGCGGTAGGTACACACCCACCGGAAGCCGCAGGCCTCCAGCAGTTCCAGGGCCCGGGGGAAGCCCGCCCCGACGTAGCGGGCCTGGTGGGCGTCGGAGCCCAGGGTGATGATCTGGCCCCCCAGGTCCCGGTAGAGCTTGAGCAGCCACTGCCAGCCCTCCACCGTGGTACCCTGGGTGGTGTTGAGCTCCATGCCCCGGCCCGAGTCAATGACCTGCCGCAGCAGAGCGGCCAGCCGGTCCTCCCAGGGCTCCAGGGTCAGCTGGTACTCCGCCGGCAGATAGCGCAGGGGGTAGATGATATGGCCCAGCACGTCGTAGCTGTTTGTGACGGCCAGCTCCTCCAGCTGGCGGATATAGTCCTCCAGAATGGCCTCCGCCCCCTGGCGGCTGGTGCAGGCCTTGGCCGCCGTATAGATGCCGATGCCCCCATAGGACAGGCTGGTGGAGTGGAGGGAGCCGATGACAAAATCCAGCTGGGGCAGGTCCAGGCATTTGTCCACCGCCTGGGTGTCCACCGTGCTGTTGCCCACCTCGATGCCCACCCGCAGCTCCACCTGACCGGCCAGCCGGTTGCGCAGCCGCCGCCACTGCATGAGCACCGGTTCAAAGTCATAGCTGGTGGGCAGGCGGTTGCCCTGCTGGTCCAGCAGGTTCCAGTGCTCGGTCATACACAGCTCCGCCACGCCGGCCGCCCGAGCCGCCCGGGCATTCTCCATCAGCGTGGATTTGCTGTCCCCCGAGATATAGGTATGGGTATGATAGTCCGAAACATAACGCAGCATAAGGATCCCTTTCTCTTCGGTAGATTCTCTCGCAATATTATAACCTGCCGCCGGAAAAAAGCAAGGCGGCGGGATCTCCTTCCCGCCGCCGAACCGTCACCGGACCGCGCCCATGGCGCCCAACTGGCGGACCACCGCTCCGCACAGCTCGTTATAGTACTTCAGATAATCTTTCTTGGCCTGCCGTTCCCGGCTCTTCTGCCGCTGGAACTCCGCCCAGCGCAGGCAGCTTTTGTGGCAGCCCTCACAATAACTGGAACAGCTCTGCTGACATGGAAGCATGGCGGAAACCCCTTTCTCCCTGCCTGGATGTATCCTGTGGCGGCCCGGCTTGTCTGGCCCGGACCACTGTCCCTATTGTACCGAACCGTCCGCGCGCTTTCCATCAGCTTTTGGTAAAGGACTGTAAAGTTTCTCCGGACAGCAAAAAAGCTCCCGGCATGGCCGGGAGTTTTTTGTCTTACAGCCAGACCTCGCCCTGGCTGTTCTTCTCATAGTCGTGGGTCACCGAGGCCTCCATGATCTCATGGTAGGCCCAGTGGGTACGAGGTACATCAATAAATGGAAGCTGGGTCTCCCGCTCCCCTGCCCGTCGGTCCATGGCCCGGTTGAGGATCTTCACCGCCTCGGCCCGGGTCACATTGCGCCCCGGCTGGAAGGTGCCGTCAGAGCCGCCGGAGATCCACCCCTGGCTGGCCGCGAAGGCGATCTCCCGGGCCGCCCAGTAGCTGGCGGGCACATCGGGAAAGCCGTGGCTGCCGCCGGTGACGGAGAAGAAGGCGCACACCATCTTCACCAGCTCCGCCCGGCGCACCGGCTGAGTGGGACGGAAGGTACCGTCGGCGTAGCCCTGGACAATGCCGTGCTTCTGGGCAAAGTGGACGTAGGAGCTGTACCAGTCTCCGGGACTCACGTCGGAAAAGCCCCCGTTGCCCTCCTCATAGCTGTAAAGTGGTTTTCCATTACGATCTACCGTCAGCCGGGTGAGCATAGTCACCGCCTCTCCCCGGGTCAGGGAGCTGTCCGGATGGAACCGTCCGCCGCTGCCCTGGATGTAGGCGGTGTGGTCCGCCGTGTTCAGGGCTACTTCCGGCTCCTTTGCATAAAATTCTCGATAAAGGGCCTGCAACTCCTGGTTTTGTGCCAAAAACTGATACCGGAAGTGGACCTCGCCATCCACCTGGGGGATAGTCTCGTTGAGCTCCAGCTGCTGCCGGACGGCCTCCACCCCATACCAGGGGCTGGAGGGATCGCTGTTTCCCGCCTGATAGTCGGCCATACCAATGTAAAGGGAAACTCCTGTACCCTTTACTACGTCGGCCCACCACTTGACAATGGTCTCATAGTCCATGGAGGGGTGGCCGATGTACCAGTAGACCTGGGGACAGATGTAGTCGATCCACTCCTCCTTCACCCACTTGCGGCTGTCGGCGTAGGAGGCGTAATAGCTCTCATACCCGCCGGTGGTGTTGGAGCCCTGGGACTGGCTGCTCCTGTCGGCCCACACGCCGGAGGGGCTGATGCCGTAGGACAGGTCGGGGTCAATGGCGTGGACCCGCTCTCCCAGCTCCTTCACCAGCTGGTTCACATTGTCCCGCCGCCAGTCCCCGATGTCGGAAAAACTGCCGCCGTATTGGGCATAGGTGTCAGCGTCGTCAAAGTTCGTGCCGGGATAGAAGTAGTCGTCCAGATGGATCCCGTCGATATCGTAGTTGCGGGCCAGTTCCTCGGCGCTCTGGATGATGTACTCCCGCACCTCGGGCAGGCCGGGGTCGAAGTAGAACTTGCCGTCGTACTCCACCACCCAGTCCGGATGGACCTTGGCCGGGTGGTCGGCGGTGAGGCTGTCGTACTCGCTCTGCCCACCCTTGGTCACCCGGAAGGGGTTGATCCAGGCGTGGAGCTCCAGCCCCAGCTTGTGGGCCCCCTCCACCCAGTAGGCCAGGGGGTCAAAGCCGTCCGCCGGGGCCTGCCCCTGCCGGCCGGTGAGGTCGGCGCTCCAGGGATAGTAGCTGGAGGGATAGAGGGCGTCGGCAGAGGGCCGCACCTGTACGATCACGGCGGTCATGCCCATGTCGGCGCAGGTCTGCAGGGTCCTGTCCGCGTCGGCCTTGAGCACCGCCGGGTCGGTGGTGGCTTTGCTGGGGTAGTCCAGCCGGTATACCGTGCTCACCCACACCGCCCGGAACTGGTTGGGGTCCTTCACCTCATCCTTCCCGGCGCTGGTCTGGGTGCGGATGGTCATGCCCGCCAGGGCCAGGCCGCACACCAGCACCATGGCCACCACGATTTTCCATACTTTTGTCATTGGATTCTCCTTGCTTTGGTCTTGCCGGACGGCGGATCACTTCTCCTGCGCGGCGATCTGCTCGGCCAGGTCGTTAAGGTAGACCCAGCGGTCCATCTTCTCCTCCAGGGCGGCCTCCAGCTCCGTCTGCTTTTCCTGCAGCTCCTGAAGGGCCACATAGTCGGTGGCCTTGGCCGCCTGCTCCGCCTGGACCTGGGCGATCTGCTCCTCCAGGGCGGCGATGTCGTCGTCGATGGTCTCAAATTCCCGCTGCTCCTTGTAGCTGAACTTCAGCTTTTTGGGGGCGGCGGGGCGCTCCTTCCCCTTGTCGGGAGCGGGGGTTTTGGGGGGTTTGGCCTTCTCCTCCGCCCTCTGGGCGGCCAGATACTCGGTGTAGCCCCCGGGATAGGCCCGCACGGTACCGTCCCCCTCCACGGCAAACACCCGCCGCACCACCCGGTCCAGGAAGTACCGGTCGTGGGACACGGCGATCACCGCCCCGGGGAAGGTGTCCAGGTAGTCCTCCAGAATGGACAGGGTCTGGATGTCCAGGTCGTTGGTGGGCTCATCCAGCAGCAGCACGTTGGGAGCGGCGGCCAGCACCGAGAGCAGATAGAGCCGCCGCTTCTCCCCGCCGGACAGCTTGCAGATGGGGGACCACTGGGCCTCCGCCGGGAAAAGGAACTGCTCCAGCAGCTGGGAGGCCGTGAGCATGCCCTCGGCGGTCTCAATGTTGTTGCCGATGTCCTTCACATAGTCGATGACCCGCCGGTCCCCGTCCATGTGGGGCACCTCCTGGCGGAAGTAGCCGAAACGGACGGTCTCCCCCACCTCCACGGTGCCGGAGTCGGGGGTGAGATCCCCCGCCATCAGGTTGAGCAGGGTGGATTTGCCGCTGCCGTTGGAGCCCACAATGCCGATGCGGTCGTCCCGCAGCAGCATGCAGTCAAAGTCCCTCACCACCGTCCGGTCCCCGAAGGTCTTGGTAACCCCCGCAAGCTCCACCGTCTTCTTCCCTAGACGGCTGGCACGGGCGGACAGTTCCAAGGTACTTTTTTCCGCCGCGCCGGTCTGGGCCTTCAGGGCCTCATACCGCTCCAGCCGCTCCCGGCTCTTGGTGCCCCGGGCGGTGGGTCCCTGCATCACCCACTGATACTCCCGGCGGAGGATAGCCTGGCGCTTGCGCTCACTGGCTTTCTCGCTCTCCAGCCGGGCCGCCTTCCGCTCCAGATATTTGTCATAATTGCCCTGGTAGGTGTAGAGCTTGCCCCCCTCCACCTCCACCATTTTGGTGACGATGCGCTCCAGAAAGTACCGGTCGTGGGTGACCATCACCAGGGCGCCCTTCCACCCCTTCAGAAAGTCCTCCAGCCAGTTCACCATCCGGTCGTCCAGGTGGTTGGTGGGCTCGTCCAGCAGCAGCACGTCGCAGGGCCGGGCCAGCACCGCCGCCAGGGCCACCCGGCGGCGCTCTCCGCCGGACAGCTGGCCCACCGGCTGGTCAAACCGGGGCACCCCCAGCTGATTCAGAATGGTCTTGGCCTCGTACTCCGCCAGGGTGCGCTCCTCCCCGTCCAGACCCAGCAGCACCTGCTCCAGCACGGTGTGTTCCCCGGGAAATACCGGGTTCTGGGGCAGGTAGGCCAGGCGCACGTTGGGGTCGGGCCGGACGGTGCCCCCGTCTGGCTCCTCCGCCCCGGCCAGCACCCGCAGCAGAGTGGACTTGCCGCAGCCGTTGACCCCGATGATACCCACCTTGTCCCCCGGCTCCACATAAAAGGACACCCCGTCCAGCAGGACGCGGGTCCCGTAGGTTTTGGTCAGTTGTTCCGCCGATAACAGCATATGGTTCCCTCGCTTTGTTGGTGTCCCGTATAGTATAGCGGAAAGCGGCCAAAAAGAAAAGGCCCCTCCGCCTCTTGACAGAGCAACCGTATTAGTCCTATAATACAGTTGAAAACCGTATTAGTTGACTAATACACTTTGAAGGAGGTGAGCGGCTATGCTCTCCTTTGACGCTTTTCTGCCGGAGGAGGGTCTGCCCATCTATTTGCAGATCGTCCGGCATGTAAAACGTGGGATCGCCGCCGGAACGGTACAGGCGGGGGACGAGCTGCCCTCCCGCCGGGTACTGTCCGCCCGGCTGGGGGTGAATCCCAACACAGTACAGAAGGCCTACCGCCAGCTGGAGGAGGAGGGGCTCATCACCTCCCGCTCGGGGGCCAAGAGCGAGGTGGCCCTGACGCCCAGCACCGTGGAGCAGGTACGCAGCCAGCTGCTGGAACAGGAGGCGGGCCTGCTGCTCCGCTCCCTTCGGCAGGCGGGACTGGACAAGGGAGCTGTATTCACCCTGCTGGAACGACTTTGGGAGGAAACAAAGGAGGAAACACCATGAAGGCATATCTGTCCGCTCTGTCCCCGGCCGCCCGGCTGACGGTCTGGAAGACCCTGCTCATATCCCTGGGGGCCGCCGTCGTCCAGGCCGCGCTCTTTTTCCTGGTCCTGTCCCGCTGGAGCGAGGCGTCTCCCCCCATCCTGGAGACCCTGATCCGCAACGGCCGCCTGTCCCTGGTCTTTGCCGCCGGTCTGCTGCTGGTGTGCGGGGCGCTGGTCCTGCCCGGCTGGGACCGGGGGTCCAAAACCGGCTATACCCTCCGCCGCCTGTCGGTCAACGAGGGAAAATTCTCCCTGCTGCTGGGGGTGCAGAACGCCCTGCTGCTGCTGGTTTACTGGGCCATCCAGCTAATCGCCCTGCTGCTCCTCAGCGAGTACTTCCTGTCCACCGCCGACCCGGCCACGGTGAGCCACCAGTCCCTCTTCCTGGCCTGCTACCGCAGCCCCTACCTCCACGGCCTGCTGCCCCTGGCCGACTGGGCGGTACTGCTGCGCAATCTGAGCGGGTGTCTGGTACTGGGTCTGGCCTGCTCCGCCTTCTGCCACCATCGGCGGCATGGCCGCAAGTCCGGCCTTCTCCTGCCTCTGGCGGTGGTGGCCGCTGTGGGCTTTCCTGTCTATGCGGGCAATCCCTTCCTCTCCCTGAGCTCCACAATCATTTTCCTGCTGATCTGCCTCTATTTCTGGAAGAGCCTGACGGGGGTGCATGAGGATGAGGACTAAGCTGGCCCGGCTCTTCCCCGCCGGCTGGCCCTGGCAGCGAACTCTGACCTGCGGGGGCGGCGCGCTGCTGGTATCCTGGTGCGTTGCCGTATTCCACTTCCTGTTCTTTTGCAATCAGGTCAGGGAGAACCTGCGTTACTTCTCCGGCGGCTACGTCCCTCCCTTTGCCCAGCTCTTCGGCCGCGGCCTGTTCTGCTTCTGGATCACGGCCCTTTGTGTGGTGCTCCTTCCCCTCTTTCTCTATCTCTGGCACTGGCAGGGGAGCAAAAGCATCTACCTGATGCGCCGGCTCCCCCGGCGGAGCGAGCTGTGGCGGCGCTGTCTGGCAGGTCCGGCAATGCTGCTGGTACTCACCTTGCTGGCCGCCGCCCTGAGTGTGCTCTTTTGTATGATGCTGTATCAGGCCCTCCTCCCGGCAGACTGCCTGCCGGAGGACCCGTGGGCCGGAATTGGAGGTATTCTATGCTGGTTCTGAGCGACGTGAAAAAGACCTACCGCCAGGGGACCCAGGCTTTGGCCGGGGTGAACCTGTCCCTGGGCCCCGGGGAGATCGTAGGCCTGTTCGGGGAGAACGGCGCGGGCAAAACCACCCTGATGAAGTGCATTCTGGGCTTGCTGCGGTACGAAGGGGAGATCACCCTGGACGGGGCCCCCATTACCCCCAAAAACATCGCCCGGCTGTCCTTCGCCACCTGTGAGCACTCCTTCTTCCCCGCCCTCACCGCCGCCGGTCACCGGGACTTCTACCGGGAACACTTCCCCACCTTCCGGAACAAGCGGTTTGCCGCCCTGATGGACTTTTTCCAGCTGCCCCTAAACAAGACCATCCGGAGCTTTTCCGCCGGTCAGAAGAACCAGTTTGAGGTGATTCTGGCCCTGAGCCAGGGGGCGGACTACATTCTGATGGATGAGCCCTTCGCAGGCAACGATATCTTCAACCGGGAGGATTTTTACAAGGTGCTGCTGGGCATTCTGGAGCCCAACGAGACCATTCTGCTGTCCACCCACCTGTTGGAGGAGGTCCAGCACTTCATCGGCCGGGCGGTGCTCCTCCACCAGGGAGTGGTCGCCGGGGATATGACCACCTCCCAGCTGGAGGACGAGGGCCGCAGTCTGATGGATTATGTGAAGGAGATCTACCACTACCAGTCCGACCGGGTCAGCCGGGCACTGGACCAGCTGACCGACCAGAAGGAGTGAGGATATGAAACGCATGTCTGTGCTGGTCCTGGTGCTGGCCCTGCTGTCCGCCGGGGTGCTGACGGGGGCCTCCGTGGCCGTGCAGCGGCAGGGCAGCCACGTCACCGTGGAAGCCGAGACCCTGGCTGGGGACCCCTCGGCGGCGGAGGGGCTGGAGCTCTCCCTGCCCGTCTACTGCCAGAACGCCATGCTGTGGGACATGACCGTGCCCGCCGCCCGGCCGGAGGACACCGCCGCCCGCTTTGCCTGCTCCTCCTTCGGGCTGCGCAACGCCGATTTCAACATCTTCAATCTGTTCATCCCCTATCCCATGCTCCGTTCCGTCTCCGTGGAGCCGGACCCGCTGAAGATCGAGATCCCCAGTTCCTCCTTCTCCGTCCCCTCCGTGAACAGCAGCTACCATTGGATGGAGGCCGTCCAGCTGGTGGCCGACGAGACCCCTGTCGGGGAGACCCTCACCCGGCAGGTCAAGCTGGCGGAGGTCTACGACTGCTGGCCCATGGAGGTCTACCTGGACGGCAACGGCATGTGGTTCGACCCGGTGGGCCAGGCCTTTGCCGACTACTTCCCCATCCTCATTCCCCAGGACTATCAGGTGGAGATCACCATTCAAAAAAATGAAAGAGGCAGGGCGACCAGCGTCGACATGGAGGCCGACCCCCGGTACGCTCCGGACTGTACCTGCGACTTTGTGCAGTCCGGGGACGCCATTCTCTTCATCCTCAACGTGCAGTATGTGGATGAGAATACCGGCGCATACCGGCAGGCCGACGGCAGCGTCATCCCCGGCGGCTGGGGAATATACCGGCTGACCACCAGCGAGGACAAAACCGAGGGCAGCCTGGAGACCCTCTTCTCCCTGCCCGAGGGGAGCATGGCCCGGCGGTTCTGGGCCAGCGCCGACGGCTCCAACCTCTTCCTGCTGACCGAAGAGAAAGATGTCCTCCGCCTGCGGGTCTTTGATGAGGATATGAGCCTGCTGGACACTGTGGATCTGCTGCCCCTGGGGCCGGAAGCGGCGTTCTACAGTCTGGTGCAGGGGGAGGACTACTTTGTGGCCATCGTCGCCGATGAGGACCGCTTCCGCTTTGCCGTGGTGGCCCGGGAGGACGGCGCGTGGACCCCCGCCTTCTCCGCCCATACCCTGGCACAGGAGCAGTCGGGCTATTCCTTCTACTCCATGTCCAGTTCTGAAGCGAATGTGCTGGGGGTGGATTACGTCCAGGGCAAGCTGGCGGTGTGCGCCACCAACTATGATCTGGAACCCAGCTTCTACCTGTCAGTGTACGACCGGGACGGACTGGCCTATCTGGGGCGCTATACCTCCTCCCTCTCCCCCGCCGGCGCGGAAATATTCAGCGGCAGCCTGGGCATGGAGTTCGGGTCGCCCGTCTTTGACACCCTCTCCCCCGCCATCCGCTGGCTGAGCCACTCTGAGGAAGGAGGAGCCCTATGAGACGAAGCGTCAGTCTGATCCTTCTCCTGGCCCTGCTGTCCGCCGGGGTGCTGGCGGGAAGCACCCTGGCCCTGTATGGGAAAGGCGAGGCGGTGACTGTCACCACCCGCACCCTGGCGGGGGACCCCTCGGCGGCGGAGGGGCTGACGGTCAATCTCCCCCTGGTGCTGGAGGACTGCCTGTTCTGGGACATCTCCTTCCCCGCCGGCCACCCGGAACAGGCCGTCACTCAGTTTCGCTACGACCCTGAGGGAGAGCCGCCGGTCTACACCAAGGGGAACCCCTCTGTAAGTCTCCTAATGGACCATAGCATAGTCGACGATCGGGACCCGCTGGGAGGGGGGAATGACCCGCGCTGGATCGCCATGCTGGAAGAGCTGGCTACGGGCATGCGGCCGGACAGCCAGCGCCACTGCACCGCAAAGCTGACGGACTACATGGAATGCTGGCCGATGGATGCCTACCTGCCCAGAGTTGCCACCCTCCCCCTGGTGGCCTGGCTGGAAACTGCCTCTTGACAAAACCGGGCGGTTCGGCTAGAATGATTAACAATCGAATCCCAGAACAGGCAATGATGGGAAGAAGGCACGTCCCGTCCTTCTCAGAGAACCGGTGGTTGGTGCGAACCGGTGAAGGAAAGCGTGCGGATACTGATCCCGGAGCCGCCTGCCTGAAGCGCTGTTGTAGGGCAGGCCGTCACGGCCACGTTACCGGCCGGGGCCTTGTTGGAGGCCATGAGCGTCCGCCGGTGACGGCGGGCGGAAGCAGGGTGGTACCGCGTATCTTACGCCCCTGACCATAATCTGGTCAGGGGCTTTTCTTATTCCCTGACCCCAAGGAGGAATTTTAGTCATGAAACCCGCACAGGAAAAGTACATCCCCTTCGTCCCCCTCAAAATGGAAAAGCGCGCCTGGCCCGACAAGGAGCTGAAGGCGCCCCCCATCTGGTGCTCCGTGGATCTGCGGGACGGCAACCAGGCCCTCATTGACCCCATGAACGTGGAGGAAAAGCTGGAGCTCTTCCATACCCTGGTGGACATCGGCGTGAAGGAGATCGAGGTGGGCTTCCCCTCCGCCTCCGAGACCGAGTATGAGTTCATCCGCACCCTCATTGAGGGCGGCCACATCCCCGACGACGTAACCATCCAGGTGCTGGTCCAGGCCAGAGAGCATTTGATCCGCAAGACCTTTGAGGCCATTGACGGGGCCAAGCACGTCATTTTCCACTTCTACAACTCCACCTCCACCCTCCAGCGCAAGGTGGTCTTCCACACCGACGTGGCGGGCGTCACCCAGATCGCCGTGGACGCCGCTCAGCTCATCCGGGAGCTGAGCCAGCCCGCCATCGACAAGGGCATGGACCTGCGCTACCAGTACTCCCCCGAGTCCTTCATGGGCACTGAGATGGATGCCGCCGTGGAGATCTGCCAGGCGGTTATCGAGGCCATCGGCGCCACCCCGGACAAGAAGATCATCCTCAATCTGCCCACCACCGTGGAGAACTGCATGCCCAACTACTTCGCCGATGAGATCGAGTACTTCATCGACAAGCTGCCCAGCCGTGAGTGCGCCATCATCTCCCTCCACCCCCACAACGACCGGGGCGAGGGCGTTGCCACCGCCGAGATGGGTCTGCTGGCGGGCGCCGAGCGTGTGGAGGCCACCCTCTTCGGCAACGGCGAGCGCACCGGCAACGTGGACATGGTCACCCTGGCCCTCAACCTGTACACCCAGGGCGTGGACCCCAAGCTGGACTTCTCCGACATCAACAAGATCCGGGACGTGTATGAGAAGGTCACCAAAATGAAGATCGGCGAGCGGCAGCCCTACGTGGGCGAGCTGGTATTTACCGCCTTCTCCGGCTCCCACCAGGACGCCATCAACAAGGGCACCCGCTACATGGAGGAGAGCGGCACCGAGTACTGGGAGGTACCCTACCTGCCCATCGACCCCGCCGACGTGGGCCGCCAGTACGAGCCCATCATCCGCATCAACTCCCAGTCCGGCAAGGGCGGCGCCGCCTTCGTCATGCAGCACTCCTTCGGTTTCGATCTGCCCAAGGCCATGCATCCCGAGTTCGGCCACATCGTCCAGGTGGAGACCGACCGGGTGGGCAAGGAGCTCAAGGCGGACGCCATCTACGATCTGTTCAAGACCCACTACATCGACGCCGTCAAGCCCTATGAGATGGTGCGCCACTCCTTCGCCGAGTTCACCGACGAGGAGGGCCACTCCCACGTCACCTTCGCCGGTACCCTCCGGCACACCGACACCGTGTTCCAGGTCCAGGGCTCGGGCAACGGCCCCATCGACGCCTTCTTCAACGCCATTCACGGCCAGAAGATGGACCGCTTCACCTTCGTGGACTACAAGGAGCACGCCATCAAGCAGGGCTCCGACTCCCAGGCTGTGGCCTACATCCACCTCCAGGACGAGGAGGGCAAGGACTGGTTCGGCGTGGGCATGAGCCACAACATCAACCTGGCTCCCCTGAAGGGCATCCTGTCCGCCATCAACCGGGCGGTCAACCACGACGGGCTGTGATACTCCCCTCAGAATTTGACAGGATATTTGGCTTTACACCTATTGTAATTCTTTGCGTTTTATCTATCTAGTCTGTGATGTGTTTTTACTTTACAGTTTTTTCTTCCAAACGCAAAAAAGGAGCCCCGCCGGCGCTGTGCCGGCGGGGCTCCCTTTCTTTTACAGGACGTTCTTATTCGTGATGGCCGCCGCAGTGGTGGTCGTGGCCATGCTCATGCTCGTGGTCGTGGTGGTGACAGACAGCGTCGGTGGACTTCAGCTCCCCCTTCATGTACTGGTCCACAGCGGTGCGGGCATCCCCCTGCACCCCCATCATGATCTGGATGTTCCGCTGCTGGAACAGGGACACGGCGTGGGCACCCATGCCGCCGGCGATGACCACCTCAACCCCCATGTCACCCAGGAAGTTGGGCAGGAAGCCGGGCTTGTGCTCCGGGTTGGGCACCAGCTCCTCCCCCATCACCTGGCCGTTCTCCACGGTATAAATCCGGAAATGCTCACAGTGACCGAAGTGGCCTCCCACTTCCGTCCCCACGCTGGCTACCGCGATCTTCATATTCGGTCTCTCCTTTTCTGCATCTGCCGTTTTCGGCATATGCCATTTATTATGATGCTATCATACCCCTCTTCCCGCCGTATGTCAATGTTTCTTCCCACAAAAAAGGGGCGCCGCATGAACGCGGCGCCCCAGGCTGTTCCCATGGTGAAGTGCTATTATCTGTGGGTCTTCAGCTTGCTCAGACAGATGTTCAGGTCCACCCGGCCGGAGATGCCGTTCACCGTCCCGCTGCTGGAGTACTGCCACATATCGTAGTAGTAGGGGAAGGTGGTGGGGGTCATGCCGCTGGTGTAGTGGGCCAGCCAGAAGGGGTAGTCCTGGAGCTGGGACAGGTCGAACCCCTTGTTGACCATGTTGGGGTTGCTGTAGACCATGCCCTGGTAGCCCGACCCCTCCACCAGCTGGTTGAAGGCCTTGGTGCAGTCGATGATCTCCTGGTAGGTCATGTTATAGGTACGGCTGCTGCTGTCGCTGACGTACTCCCAGTCGAATACCACGGGATATGTAACGTCATAATCCCGGATCCACTCCAGGGTCTGGAGGGCCTCCTCCATCGCCTCCTGCTCGTTGATGGCCTGGGAGAAGAAGTAGACGCCCACGTCGATGCCGGCAGCAGTGGCCTGCTCCATGTTGTAGTCAAAGTAGGGGTCCTTGACAATTCCGCCCACGGTATAGCCCCGGTAGCCCGCCCGGATAATGGCAAAGTCCACGCCGGAGGCGGCCACCTGCTCCCAGTCGATCTCACCCTGATGGGAGGACACGTCGATGCCGATATAGCTGGGGGCGTCCCCCTCATAGGTCAGAAAACCGTTCTCATTGACCACAAAGGCGCTGCTGTCATAGGGATTGGACGGAATGGGCAGGGGCGTGGGGGTGGGC